>NZ_KE383848.1:34117-230704 GCF_000422485.1 Paenibacillus pasadenensis DSM 19293 | reverse complement strand
CCCGCAGCCTTTCTTCGCCTCCGGCTGGCTGCGGGACGTCAGTCGATATGCTCGACTCTGCCCCCCGCAGCCTTAGATAATCGATTCATCAGCGCGAGGCCGATGCCGTCCGTCGGGCAGCCCTCTGCCCAGATGACCTCCGCGCCTCGCTCGTCGAACTCGCGCAGCACGGCGTACAGCGACTGCGCCGCCGTCTCCGGCGCCGCCAGCGAGCCGCAGGCGAGCACGATGTCGGCCCGATAGGCCGCCGCCGTCTCCTCGTAAGCGAGGATGCCGACGCGCCGCCCCCGGCCGCGAGCCTCGTCGGCCGCAGCCTGGACGGCCGCGCGCACCCGCTCGCGATCGCCGGCGATCAGCCGCATCTCGCCGCGCGGAGCGTAGTGCGCGTACTTCATGCCGGGCGAACGCGGGGCGGCGGCAGGCGCGGCCGCTGCGGAGGCCGGAGCGGTCGGCGGCGCCTCGGCAAGCTTTGCGGCAGCATCCCTGGCAAGCGCGCCTTCTCCAGAAGCGCCGCCAGGGCTTGAGCCCATCCCTTCCTCAAACGCTTGCGCCGGATCGGCGTGCCCGCCCGCGCCGTCCGCCTCCAGCAGCACCTTGAAGCCCGCGGCCCGCAGCTGCTCCGGCGTCACTCCGCCCGGCCGCAAGATGCGGACCGAGTCCGGACCGGCGCATTCGACGACGGTCGACTCCAAGCCGACGCCCGTCGGCCCGCCGTCCACGATGCCGGCGATGCGGCCGCCGAGGTCTTCCTGCACATGCTGCGCGGCCGTCGGGCTCGGACGCCCCGAGCGGTTCGCGCTCGGGGCCGCTACCGGACAGCCGGCCGCGCGGATGAGCCGCAGCGCCACCTCATGGTCCGGCATGCGCACGGCGACCGTATCCAGCCCTGCGGTCACGCGCGGAGATACGGCGCCGGGCACGGCGCGCAGGACGAGCGTGAGCGGTCCCGGCCAAAACCGCTCCGCCAGCCGGCGCTCCGCCTCGCCGAGCGGCCGGACGAGCCCGCGCAGCTGCTCCATCCCGGCGATATGCACGATGAGCGGATTGTCGGACGGACGCCCCTTGGCCCGGAACACCTGCTCGACCGCCTCGGTGCTGCGCGCGTCGGCTCCCAGCCCGTATACCGTCTCGGTCGGAAAGGCGACCGTCTCCCCGGCAGCCAGCAGCGCGGCCGCCTCGTTCAGCTCGGCCTCCGTCAGCGCCCCGCCCTCCGCAGAGGGCCAGCGCTTCGTCGGCCGGTTCGTTTCGTGAAGCTTGTCAGACATGCGATCATCCCATCCATCCGCTGCATTTTGCATGGTACCAGTATACCCTTCATCGCCGGCTCCGTCCAAGCTCGCCCCTGCAGCGGCGAGGGCCGCGGCAAGCGAAAACCAAGGCAGCGCTTCGCGATCCGCAGCGGAAAAACGACGATCGGCCGACGCTGCGCTCGGAACCGGAACCGAAAAGGCCGGACTCCGCGACCGCGGCGCCCGACCTCATTTTCCTTTAGGCGAACAAGCCGCGCAGGAAGGCGAACAGAGACTCCAGCAGCTCCCATACGAAAAACTTCGCTTGCGGAGCCTCGCCCGGCTCCGCCGGGGCCGCTGCCGTCGTCTTGGCTCCATCCTGTACGGATGCGCTCGCCTGCACGGCACCGCCCTTGGCGGCGGCCGCTTCCGCCTTCGGCACGGCCTCGCCGGAGTCCGAGTCGACAAAGCAGAGCGGCGGGAACAGCACGCACCACCAGTTCTGACCGTCGCCTGCGCCGAGCGTAATCCGCAGCGCTTCATAGTCCCCGGCGGGATACACCTTTTCCCCGTAGATCTTGGTCGGGAATTCCGCAAGGCCGAGCTCGGCCTTGAAGCCATAGTCGAAGCCGCGCGCCTGCAGCTTGCGGGCTACGACCGCTTCGATGTCGCCCATGCGGGCCTGGAGCGCCGCGCGGGCTTGCTCGATCGTCTGCGGGCCGGCGGCCCAGCCGTTCATCTCGGCGACGACCGCGTCGCGGACAGCGCGCTTGACGGCCTGGTCGACCGCCGAATCCGAATTCGCGAGGATGCGGAGGCGGATCGCCTCGTTCGGAATTCCGCCCGGCGCGATCGCCGCGTTTTCCCGCACGGACTCCCAGCTCATGAGCAGCACGGCCAGGCTGACGAGCAGGTACAGGTGAGAGAGGCGGAACGGGAAGCGGTACGCGTGCGGCGCAGCGGCATAAGGGCGGCGGACGGAAGAATAGGAAGAAGTGCGGGATACGGAAGAATAGGAAAGGGATGATCCAAGCATGACACAAGCTCCTCTCGGGCACCCGTCGGCACCGCCGCTTGCGTTCCGGAACGCTTTCTACCTTCAGTATGTCCGCCCGCGATTCTTTTAAACTAGCAGATTGAAAAAGAGATTCGAGTCCGGCCCGGCTCCCAGGCTAGCGGGTGCGCGCCGCCACGACATGGCGCTCGATGCCGCCGTAGTCGGTCACGATCCGGATGTCGTCCCACCAGCCGAACGCCCCCAGCAGGCCGGCGACTTGCCGGGACTGGCCGATGCCGAGCTCGAAGGCGACGATGCGCGGAAGAGACGCCATGCCGCGCAGCTGCTCCGCCATCCGGCGGTACGGGTCCAGCCCGTCCGCTCCGCCGTCCAGCGCGAGGCGCGGCTCGTAGTCCCGCACCTCCGGCTGCAGCCCGGCCAGGTCCGCAGCCGGAATATAGGGCGGGTTGGACACGAGGATGTCGACCGCCAGCCCCTCGAACGGCGAGCCGCTGCCCGGGAGGACAGGGGCGAGCAGATCGCCTTCCGCGAAGCCTCGCGCCGGGGCTCCGAGCCTCTCTGCATTGGCGCGGGCGACAGCCAGCGCCGCCGCCGACAGGTCGGAGGCGTACACCTGCCAGCCCGGACGCTCGGACGCCAGCGTCAGCGCGATCGCGCCGCTGCCGGTGCCGACGTCCAGCGCGATCGGCCCGGCGGGCGGCACGGCGCGGGCCGCGCCATGAGCGGCGCTCCCCGCCTCGCCGCCAGTCCCGGCCGCAGCGCCGTTTTGCCCCGAAGCCGGCGGATGCTCCGCCGCACGGGCAGAGCCCTTCGCCTCCGGCCACAGCCGGTCGGCCGCCTGCAGCACCGCCTCGACGAGCAGCTCCGTCTCCGGCCGCGGGATGAGCACGGCCGACGACACGGCGAACGCCCGCCCGTAGAACCACTGCTCGCCGGCGATATACTGCGCCGGCTCCCCTCGGCCCTTGCGCCGGATCGCGTCGGTCCACGCCGCTTCCCGGTCCGCCGGGAAAGGCTCGCGCGCCCCGAGCATCAGCTCGGTCCGGCTGCGGCCGAGCACATGCTGCAGCAGCAGCGAGACATTGTCCTCCGGCTCGTCCACGCCGCGCTCCGCCAAATAGCCCGCCGCATGGCGCTTCGCCTCGGCGATCGTCGCTGCCGCAGGCAGCCGGTATTCCCTGGCTGACTCCATCTCCTCCCGAAGCGCAGCGCCCTCCGCTGCGTCCTTCAGCTCCCGATGCTCCATGCCCGCCGCCCCTTTCCGTTTCCCTTGTCCTTTAGAATTCGACTCCGGCTCCGTTCCGCCCGAACGCTCGAGCGAGGAGTCCTGATCGCAAAAAAGCCCCTCCCGGACGGGAGAAGCTTTTTGCTTCGCTTGCGCGCCTGCTCGGATCATCGCCGCCGGCCTGCGCCGTCAGATGCTCCGGGCGGCTTCGATCAGGCGAGGTTTTCCTTCTCCAGCAGCTCCGCCTGCTCCGCCACCGACAGCGAGTTGATGATCTCCGTCATGTCGCCGTTCATCACGGAGTCGAGGCGATGCAACGTCAGGCCGATGCGATGGTCCGTCACCCGGCTCTGCGGGAAGTTGTACGTGCGGATGCGCTCGCTGCGGTCGCCCGTGCCGACCTTGCTCTTGCGCTCGCCGGCGATCTTCGCCTCTTCTTCCTGGCGATGGATGTCGTAGATGCGGGCGCGCAGCACCTGCAGCGCCTTGGCCTTGTTCTCGTTCTGCGACTTGCCGTCCTGGCAGGTCGCCACGATGCCGGTCGGCACATGCGTCACACGCACGGCCGACTTGGTCGTGTTGACGGACTGGCCGCCCGCGCCGCTCGAGCAGAACGTGTCGACGCGGATGTCCTTGTCGAGAATCTCGACCTCGACCTCCTCGACCTCCGGCATGACCGCCACCGTCGATGTCGACGTATGGATGCGCCCCCCGGACTCCGTTACCGGAATGCGCTGCACGCGATGCGCGCCGCTCTCGAACTTGAGCTTGCTGTAGGCGCCCTTGCCGGAAATCTTGAAGATGACTTCCTTGAAGCCGCCGAGATCGCTCTCGCTCGCGTCCATCAGCTCGACGCGCCAGCCCTGGGATTCCGAGAAGCGGGTGTACATGCGGTACAGATCCGACGCGAACAGCGCCGCCTCGTCGCCGCCGGCCGCGCCGCGGATCTCGACGATGACGTTTTTGTCGTCGTTGGGATCCTTGGGCAGCAGCAGGACGCGCACTTCCTCGGCAAGCTGCTCGAGGCGCGCGCCGAGCTCCTCGAGCTCCATCTTGACCATCTCGCGCATCTCGTCGTCGAGCTTCTCCGCCTGCATCGCCTTGGCGTCCTCGTACTGGGCATGCACTTGCTTGTATTCCGTATAGGCGTCGTATGCGCCCTGCAGATCCGACTGCTCCTTGGAAAGATCGCGCAGCCGCTTAGGATCGCTGGATACATCCGGATCGCACAGCAGCTCGCTCAGCTTGTCGTATCGGTCGGCCAGCGCTTGTAATCGGTCCAACACCAGACTTCACCTCTGTATGGGATTGCGTATCGTAGGTTCTTGGATAAATGCCTTGCCCTTCATTATACCATATATGACGGGAGAACATAAACGGTCATGCGAAAAGCCCCGCGGGAGCCGGGGCTCCAGCGAGGCCGAGTCTCGTCCGGCGCCCGGCCGTCCTAGACGTTGAAGCGGAAGTGCATGACGTCGCCGTCCTGCACGACATACTCCTTGCCCTCGAGGCGCAGCTGGCCGCGCTCGCGGGCGACGTTCATGGAGCCTGCGGCGACCAGGTCGTCGTAGGCGACGACCTCGGCGCGGATGAAGCCGCGCTCGAAGTCGGTGTGGATGACGCCGGCCGCCTGCGGCGCCTTCATGCCCTTGCGGATCGTCCAGGCGCGCACTTCCTGCACGCCGGCCGTGAAGTACGTGTACAGGCCGAGCAGCTTGTACGCGCTGCGGATGAGGCGGTTCAAGCCCGACTCCTGCATGCCGAGCTCCTCGAGGAACATCGCCTTGTCCTCGCCCTCGAGCTCGGCGATCTCCGCCTCGACCTTGGCGCTGATCGGCACGACCTCGGCGTTCTCGGCCGCGGCGAACTCGCGCACGAGCTTGACGTACGGGTTGCCCTCGGCGTCCGCCACCTCTTCCTCGCTCACGTTGGCCGCGTACAGCACCGGCTTCATCGTCAGCAGATGCAGGTCGCGCACGAGCACGCGCTCCTCCTCGGTCAGCTCGACGCTGCGCGCCGCGCGGTCCTCGTAAAGCGCCGCCTTGAGGCGCTCGAGCACCTCGACCTCCTGGGCGTACTGCTTGTTGCCGCCCTTCATGTTCTTGCGCGAGCGGTCGATGCGGCGGTCGACGGAGTCGATGTCCGCGAGGATCAGCTCGAGGTTGATCGTCTGGATGTCGCCCAGCGGATCGACCTTGCCGGAGACATGGGTGATGTTCTCGTCCTGGAAGCAGCGCACGACGTGGACGATCGCGTCCACCTCGCGGATATGCGCGAGGAACTTGTTGCCCAGTCCCTCGCCCTTGCTCGCGCCGGCCACGAGGCCCGCGATGTCGACGAACTCGAAGGCGGTCGGCACGGTCTGCTTGGGCACGACCAGCTCGGTCAATTTATCGAGACGCTCGTCGGGCACTTCCACGACGCCGACGTTGGGGTCGATCGTACAAAACGGATAGTTGGCGGACTCGGCTCCCGCCTGGGTGATTGCATTGAAAAGCGTCGACTTCCCGACGTTCGGGAGACCGACGATGCCGCATGAGAGCGCCAATGGGAACAACTCCTTCACATTCTCTGAATCATCTAGGTGCCATTATACATGACGCGGGCGCAATGATAAAGGAAAGCGCTCAGCCGAGCCGCCTCCCGGCCCGGCCGCCGGGGCCGTCTGCCGGCTGCGCCGCGAGGATGCCGTCCAGCCGGAACGTGCGCGGGAGACGCTTCTCCCGGTCGAAGCCGTAGACGTAGTCGGCCTCCACCCGCGCCAGCCTCACGAGGCGGCGCGTCAGCCGTCCGTCCGCGTCGGCATAGATCAATTCCACGTCGCGTCCGATCCATTTGCGCAGATTCATTGCGGGCCGCTCCCTTCGCGATCAAAAAAGAACATACATTCGTATATTGATTATATACCCGAATGTACGTTCTTATGCAAAGGGAATTTTTGGCGGCCTCGCCTGGCCTTACGGCTGCTCCTGCAGCCCTTCCAGCTCCTCCAGTCCATCCTCGCCGAGAGCGTCCAGCAGTCCTTGGTCGGCCGGCATCACCTCGGGCGCGTCTTTGGCTTCATCCGGCACGACGACCGGCTCGGCCTCGTTCCAGCCGCTGTAGCCGAGCGTGAACGTCTGGCTCAGCCGGGAAGGGTTGCCCGGATCGTACTCGATCGAGACGTCGGCCGTCGCTTCCAGCCGGGTCAGCCGTCCCGTCGCCTCGTCGAAGCGGAGGCGGTAATCGAGCGCGTTCACTTGGATGGAATCCCGCACGCGCGCCTCCATGTCGTCGAGTCCCATCGTGCTGCGCAGCAGGTCGCGCACGAGCGCCTCGGCCGCCTCGTCGCTGCCGCTGCCCGCGTAGACGAGCACCTGCTCGCCGTTCTCGAGTCCGCTGCGGAACGCGGCGGCATGCTCGGCGATCTTCTCGATCTCCTTGGCCGGGGCGATCTGGAAATCGGACAGCGTCGCCTTGATCTTGGGCACCTCGTCCGCCAGCATGCGGCTCCACGCTTCGTTGGAATAATCGTACATATAATAGCCGCTGTCGGTCAGGTAGGAATCGAGCGTCGACGACTCGCCCATGTAGTCGTTCACCGTCTTCTGCATGAGGGCGAGCGGCTGCACGATGATGCGCCCCTCGTTGGTCATCGACATGGACGTCGTCTGGCCGTCCGTCTCCATGTCCTGCTTGAGCTCCATGGACAGCTCGAGGCTCTTCGTGTCCGCCATCGTCTCTGCGGCGCGGCCGAGCACCTGCTCGGCGCTCGGCGCGCCTTCCTCGGCGGGCGCCGAGGCGGCTTGCTTCGGCGTGGCCGGCTGCGGCGTGGCCGCTCCGTCTCCGCCTGCGTTCGAGCAGCCTGCCGCGAGCAGCAGGGCGAGCAGCCCGGCGGCGAGCGCGGTCCGGCGCAGCGGACCCGCCTCTGGGCGAGCGGCCGACGCGGTATGTGGTTGTTCCTTGCGGAATGGAATCGGGGTCGGATTCATGCTGCACTCTCCTTTCCTGATGAAGCCTGCTCCAAGCCTGTCCGGCAACGGGCCGTGCGGCCGCGCCTGCATCTTCGCCCTCCCGCCGAACCATACTACCGGCAGGGGAGGTGAACAGCGATGGAGAACAAGACTCATCAAGGTAACTATAAAGGAACGGCCTCCATGCATGCAAAGAACCAAAGTATGGAATTCGTCAACGATGTCGTGGAGGATGTCAAGTCCGTGACCAACTTCACCGGCAAGAAAAAGAAGAAGACGGACTGAGGATTCCCCCGTCCGTCCGCCTCGGCGCAAGCGATGAAACAGCGGCGGCTCCAGACCGGAGAGCCGCTGTTTTTCTATGCATTCCATATTTAGGATGGATCATCTATGATGGAGTTGAAAACGATAGAAAAGGGGTCTTGATATGAAAAAGCTCCATCGGCCGGCGGTCGTGATCATCCTGCTCCTCTCCCTGTTGTCCCTGCCGTTGTCCGCTTCCGCTCACTCCGGGAGAACCGACAGCAGCGGAGGGCACAACTGCTCCGAGAAATCGATCCGAAAGGGCTTGTGCACCGGCTATCACTATCATAACGGCGGCAGCTCGTCCAGCGGGTCGTCCAGCAGCTCGTCCAGCGGGTCCACATCCTCTTCGACCGCGGCATCCTCCAAAAAGTCCACGACGGTCCGGAGCGTGATCGCGAATGAAGCCAAGCCTCAGGCTCATTGCACGAAAGTAAGCGATGTACTGACCGGAAGCTCGTCGCAGTATCGGTACTATGAACGGATTTGGGACTGCCGGAAATCGACGGACAGCGGCGCCAAATACGAAGAGACCTCCCTTTCGCTTTATGTAGACGAAAAACTCGCCGCCCTGGACAAAGGCATCGTCAGCCTCCAGCAGACGAATTATATTTCGCTGAGGGACTTCTCCCGCCTCTTCGGGTTCAGCCTCGACGTCGCTAAGACCAAAGTGTCTGTCGTCAAGCAGAAGAAGACCGCGTTCGAGATTGAAGCGCAAACGCGGAAAATCAACGGAAGCGCGGGGTTCTCCGGATTCAAGGCCATTCAAATCGAAGGGGCTTATTACGTTCCCCTGCGTTACGCAGCCGGCATGGCCGGGGCATCCATTGTTTCCGCGGACAGCCGGAGCATCGAGCTTTCCACGAAGCGCTGACCTCCTCGAAGAGCCCTCATTCTTCGCGCATCGAGCCTTCCCTTCGGGAAGGCTTTTTTCACACCCAGGCGTCCTTGCTGTAGCCGCGCTCCTCCCAGTAGCCGGTATGCTCGCCGGAGATGAGCTCGATCCGGCTCAGCCATTTGACCGACTTGTAGGCGTACATGCGCGGCACGACGAGCCGCACGGGGCCGCCGAGCGGGCTCGGGATCGCCTGTCCGTCATGCAGCACGGCGACGAGCACGTCCTCCTCCATCGCCTGCTCCAGCGTCAGCGAGTCGGCGTAGACGCCGTCGCCGGAGTAGAGCTTCACCGTCCGCGCTCCGCTCCGCACGCCCGCCTGCTCCAGCAGCCTCCGCAGCGGGATGCCTTCCCAGGTGTTGGAGTAGACCGACCAGCCCGTCACGCAGTGGAAGTCGCTGACCTGCACGTCGCGCGGCAGCCGCACGAACTGCTCCCATGTCCAGCTCTCCGGCCGGTCGACGAGGCCGTCGATGCGGAACGACCAGTCCGCGTTGGTGAACGTCGGCAGCGGCGTCACGGTATAGACGCGGAAAGTCCCCTTCGCCCCGCCTCCGGGCAAAGGAATCGAGCCCGGCTGCGGCTCCGGCGCCGGCAGCAGCCGATTGCCGTCTTGCCGGGCAAGCTCGCCCGCCGAGCTGCCGCCCATGGAGCCGAGCGCGCGGCCGGCCCATTGCAGGAACGACGGCCCTGCGGCGACGGCCAGTCCCGCGCCGATCGCCGCGCGCAGGAAGGCCCGCCGGGTCAGCAGCGGCGATGGCGCGGCGGCCGGATGCAGCCCGCCGCGGCCGGCCGAGCTGCTCTCGGGCGGCTTCACCGTGCGGCGGGCCGGCTCCTTGAGCCACTTGAGCCGCGTGATGGAATGGTACGCGATGTACGGCAGGCCGATCCAGGTGAGCGCGTCATGGACGAGCAGGGCGGGATTGGCCCAGCCCGGACCGAGCAGGCGATGCGCCCACAGCGCGAGGCCGGATCCGATCCAGCCGGCGAGCAGCGCCAGCACGAGCGCGACGTTGGCCCGCTGCCCCGGCTTGCCGCGCAGCTGCCTCCAGTGCTTCGGCAGCAGCAGGATGTAGCCGGTGATCGGCAGCAGCAGCGCGAGTCCAAGTCCGATATGGGCTCCCTTGAGCCAGACCCGGCCCTCGCCGAGCACGCCCCTCCACCAGCCTCCAAGCAGCATCAAGCCCGACAGCGCGAGCAGCAGCACGAGCCAGCCGTTCCACGAATGGAGCCAGGCGAGCTTCCGCCCATGCCGCCGTCGCCATGCCGCGAGCATCCCCTTTACGCGTCCGCGCATTTTGCTGCACCCCTTTCTTTCGGCAAGCTTCTCTTCCTGATGGACAACGACGGACGGCATGAATCGGATCAGGACGGCCAAAAAGTCCGCCCCTCCTCTCCTTCAGCCAGGAAAAGCGGGGCGGACTTCACGTTCCGGCGATCATGGCGATCCGCCGCTTAAGGATTGATGAACACCGTCTTCAGCTTCGGGCTGTAGACGACCGAGAAGCCGAGTCCCTGGGCGACGGTCGCCAGCGGCACATAGGTCTTGCCTTCGGCGCCGACCTTCTGCATGTAGGCCGGAGAGCTTACCTTGACCGGCGCGCCGTCCACGGTCACCGTCGGCGATCCGATCTTCACGCCGACCGTGCGGGAGCCGTACTTGATGTTGGCGGTCGACGTCTTGGCATCCCATGCCGTCGTCGCGCCGACGGCGTTCACGATGTCCTGGATGGCGACATAGTTGACGCTTTGCTTGAGCACCGGCTTGTACGGCGTGTTCAGCGCCTTGCCGGAGACGTAGATGCTCATCGGCGAGCCGGCTGCCGGAGCGGCAAGCTCCGTATAGGAGCCCCACACCGCGCGGCCGAACTCCCCGGCGATGACGGCGTAGCCCGCCTGCGTCGGATGGAAGTCGCGCGCGGACACCATATGCGTAAGCATGCCTTCGCGGCCGGCGAAGTCGTCCGCGACATGCACCGCCGTCACATTCGCGCCCTTGGCCTTGTAGCCGGCGGCCAGCGCGTCGAGGTTGGCCGTGAACGCGGCCGTCGCCTTGTTCAGCTTGGCGTACAGATCCTTGCCCGCCAGCATCGGCACCGGCTGGTATTGATCCGCGATGTAGAGGCGCAGCGACGGGTTGACCGACAGCAGCGCGTCGATCGAAGCCGAGACGTTGAGGCTGTACTGTCCCAGCAGCTCGGCGACCTTGGCCTCGAGCGCCTCATCCGTCATCGAGGCGGCATCGTTCAGCAGCGAGGAGACGTCGTTGCCGCCGATCGTCACCGCGACCGCGTCGGCGCCGGCCAGCTCGGCCCGGATCTCGGACGCCTTCTGTCCGAACTCGTCCGCGCGATAGTCCGGCAGCCCGCTCTGAATCGCCTCTCCGGCGATCGGCTGGCCTGCGGCCACCGCTTGGGCGAACGCTTTCAGCCCTTCGGACTTCAAGCCGACCAGGCCGTAGTTGGCCAACGAAGCGCGGCCGTGAAGCAGCGACTGCTCGTACAGGCGGTCCGCATAGCCGTACGGCTGCTGCTTCGCATAATCGACGTTCGGCTCGAATCCGGCCGTAATGGAATCTCCCAGCGCCACCAGCTGGAACTCCGCGGCAGCAGCCGGCGGCGCGGCCGACGCCGCGGCGGCTCCGGCGACGCCGGGAGCGGCCAGCAGCAGGGCCGCGAGGCCCAGCTTCGCCGCCCAAGCGGCTTGTCTCTTGCTATTCATCTAGGATCGGCTCCTCTCGTCTACCATCTTCCCTCCTATTCTATCATCGCGGATTTAGAGATGGATAGATTGGATCGTCCTGGAAACGAAAAAAAGCCTCCCTCGCCGTCTCATGCGGCGAAGAAAGCTCTCTGTCCGCCCGTCCCGCTGCAGGGGACGGCCCGGGATCAGTTGCGGATTTTGCGCAGCAGCATCATGATGCCGCCGCCGAGGAACAGGATCGCGATGACATAAAAGACGAGCTTCAGCGTGCCGACGAACAAGTCGAACAGCCCGCCGATGCCGAAGAACAGTCCGACGAGAATGAGCAGAACGGCCAGAAACGGCATGGAGCGATTCCCCCTGTCTGGAGTCGATTTTGGTTGTTGATCGTCTTTAACCGGATCGGCCGTTCATGAAGCTGGAAAAAGATCGGCGAGCGGCCGCGGAGCGGCGTCAGCTTACCTCACACTCCCTTGACAGTCCAGCGGCCGATGAAGTATTCTGGTTCCACAACCGCATAAATGCGCATCCTTTCGTATATCCTGAGCAATGGGGCTCAGGGTCTCTACCGGAAACCGTAAATTTCTAGCTACGAAAAATAGGCCCTCGGCGTATTTTTCGCGGCTATTTTTTTTGACCAAGGAGTGGTAGCTGCTATGTCCCCAACGATCCTAATTCAGAACGCTCAGATCGTGACGATGAACCGCACCGAGGAGATTATGCACGGCGACCTGCTCATCCAGGGCGACCGCATCGCGGCGATCGGTCCGAGCCTCGATCCGTCCCAGGCGGACCGCGTCATCGACGCGAGCGGCCGCGTCGTCATCCCCGGCTTCATCCAGACGCACATCCATCTGTGCCAGACGCTGTTCCGCGGCAAAGGCGACGACCTCGAGCTGCTCGACTGGCTGCGCAAGCGCATCTGGCCGCTCGAGGCGGCGCATGACGAGGAATCCATCTACTATTCGGCGATGCTGGGGCTCGGCGAGCTGCTGCAGAGCGGCACGACGACGATCGTCGACATGGAGACGGTCCATCATACGGACTCGGCGTTCCAGGCGATCGCGAAGAGCGGCATCCGCGCCCTCTCCGGCAAGGTGATGATGGACCGCAAGGGCGCCGACATCCCGCTGCCGCTGCAGGAGGAGACGGAAGCGTCGCTGCAGGAGAGCGTCGACCTGCTCGAAAAATGGCATGGCCACGACAACGGCCGCATCCGCTACGCCTTTTCGCCGCGCTTCGTCATCAGCTGCACCGACGAGCTGCTGCGCGAGGTCGCCCGCCTGTCGGACCAGTATCAGGTCAACGTGCATACGCACGCCTCGGAGAACCAGGGCGAGATCGAGCTCGTCGAGCAGATGACCGGCATGCGCAACATCGCCTATCTCGACCACATCGGACTCGCGACGGACCGCCTCATCCTGGCGCACTGCATCTGGCTCGACGACAACGAGAAGCGCATCATCCGCGAGCGCGGCGTGCATGTGAGCCACTGTCCGGGCTCCAACATGAAGCTCGCCTCCGGCTTCGCGGACGTGCCGGAGATGATCGACACGAGCATCAGCGTCAGCCTCGGCGCCGACGGCGCTCCGTGCAACAACAACCTCGACATGTTCAACGAGATGCGCCTCGCCGCCCTCATCCACAAGCCGCGCCACGGCCCGACGGCGATGGACGCGCGCAGCGTGTTCCGCATGGCGACGATCGGCGGCGCGCGCGCCGTCGGCATGGCGGACGAGATCGGCAGCCTCGAGGTCGGCAAAAAGGCCGATCTGGCGATCCTCAACCTGAACCAGTTCCATACGTTTCCTTCGTTCGACGTCGATCCGATCTCGCGCATCGTCTACTCGGCGACCCGGGCCGACGTAGAGACGACGATCGTCGACGGCCGCATCGTCATGGATCGCGGCGTCATGCTCACCGTCGATAAGGACGTCACCCTGCATGAGGCCGACCGCGCGATCAAGCGGCTGCTGAAGCGCAGTCCGATCCAGGCTTAGCGGAACCGAGTAACGGAACGACAAGGCCCGCCCCTTCCGGCGGGCCTTTTTGTGCATGCGCGACCGAATATCGCGATACATGAAGTCAATTTCGACATTTCTCGCACTCATCTTCTTCGATATGAATAAAATTGCACCCGAAATCCGAGCTTTTTCCCCGTCCTTTCCCCATGCGCCTCGATGATACGATGAAGCCCATGGAGGTGAGGATTCGGAAGTGACGGCCTTCAAAGGCCGAAATGGACGCGGCTCGCCAGCCGCATCATGAAAGGGGACTATTCATGGCATTTCGATGGTGGAGAACCAACCTGGCGGCAGCAGCCGCGCTGCTGCTGCTTCGCTTGTACGCAGGATGGAACTGGACGCGCTCCGGCTGGGGCAAGCTGACCGGGGACGAAGCGTTCAGCGCCGGCGGCTTCGTGCAGCATGCGATCGCCAATCCCGTCCTGCGCAGCGGCACGAACGAGGTGCTTTATCCGACCTATGTCTCGTTCCTGGAACACTTCGTATCGCCGCAGCTCGGGCTGTTCAGCCTGCTCGTCAGCTGGGGGGAGCTGCTCGTCGGCCTGTCGCTGCTGCTCGGCCTGTTCACGACGGCGGGGGCGTTTTTCGGCCTCGTCATGAACTTCTCGTTCCTGTTCGCCGGCGCGCTCAGCCTCAACCCATGGCTGATCCTGATCGGCTTCCTGCTCGTCACGGGCGGACGCAACGCCGGGCGCTTCGGACTCGACGCGCTCGTCCTTCCAAGGCTCGCCGCGCTGCGCCCCGGCAAATCCCGCTCGGAGGCCGCCGCAGCGTCAGGCCCTGCGCCTTGATCGCGGCGCACGAATCGCCCTCGGGTTAGGACAAAAGCCGAAAAAGCCCCCGCGGTCGCCTCAAGGCGTGCCGCGGGGGCTTGATGTATCGCAGGCGGAGCTTCCGTCCGCCGAGCTCGGCTGGAGCCGTCGCACAGCGGCATGCATCCGCCCGATCAGGCTATGCTTACAGCTGGCCTTGGATCTTGTTTTTCAGGGCGTCCTTGCTCTGCACGCCGACCATCTTGTCGACCGGCTGGCCGTCCTTGAACAGGATCAGCGTCGGGATGCTCATGACGCCGAACTGGGAAGCGAGCTCAGGCTGCTCGTCGACGTTGATTTTGGCGATCGTCGCCTTTCCTTCCAGCTCCGTGCTCAGCTCCTCCACGATCGGAAGCTGCATTTTGCAAGGTCCGCACCAAGGGGCCCAGAAGTCGACCAGCGCGACGCCGTTCTGTACGCTCTCGTTGAAGGTTTCTTTCGTCAGGGCTACTGCCATGTTCGATCATCCTTTCGATTTGAAAAAATAAAGTCGGTTCTCCGCCCACAGCAGCTTTCACCAAGCCTCAGCAGGTTTCGCAGCGATGGATCCGCTCCAGCACCCCGGCGATCGTCAGCCCCTGGAAGTAACTCTCCAGCCGCTGCTCCGCTCCGCAGAAGATGCCGTTCATGACCTCCTGCATGTTGGAGCCGACGAGGCATTCGCAATCGGGATCGCCCGAGCACCAGTTCGGCATGAGCGAGCCGCGCGCGATCGCCTGGTAAATGTCGTTGAGCGTCACTTGCGACGGCTCCGCCGTCAAGCGGTAGCCTCCGCCGGAGCCCTCCCTCGTCGCCACGTAGCCGCAGCGCTTCAGGTAGCCCATCACCTTGCGGACCCTCGCCGGATTGGTGCAGACGTTCTCGGCGATCGCCTCGCTCGAGGCGCTGCGCTCCGGGACGTAAGCCAGATAGACGAGGCTGTGGACGGCAATCGTGAATTCACTGTTCATGCGAGACGGCCACCCCGTTTCGTACTGTAATAATACCAGTTACAGTTGAGGCTGTCAATAGGCCCTCCCTTTCCGTTAGCATGCTCGCCGGGGGCCGCGGCTACTCCTCGATCCCGCCCCGGCTCGCTGCTCATCGGCCGTTCTAGAAATTGAAGTTGTCCGGGTCCGGGCCGAAGCGCTTGCCCTGATCGAGCCCGTCGAGCAGCGCCATGTCCTCGTGGGACAGCTCGAAGTCGAACACATCGGCGTTTTCGCGGATGCGCTTCTCATGCGTCGACTTCGGAATGGTGACGACGCCGTTCTGCAGATCCCAGCGCAGCACGATCTGCGCCGGCGTCTTGCCGTGCTTGGCGGCCAGCTCCTGGATCTGCGGCACGTCGAGATTGCCCTGCATGAGCGGGCTCCACGCCTCCAGCACGATGCCCTGGTCCTGGCAGTACTGGCGCAGCTCGACCTGGGTCAGCAGCGGATGGTACTCGACCTGATTGACCATCGGCTTGATCTCGGCGTCCTGGAGCAGATCCTCGAGATGATGGACGTGGAAGTTGCAGACGCCGATCGCGCGCACCTTGCCGTCCTTGTACAGCTGCTCCAGCGCGCGCCAGGTGTCCTTGTACTTGCCCTTGACCGGCCAGTGGATCAGGTATAGGTCGAGCGTGTCGAGGCCCAGCTTGTCCAGGCTGTCCTGGAACGCCTGCAGCGTGCTCTCGTAGCCTTGATCGCTGTTCCACACCTTCGTCGTGATGAACAGCTCCTCGCGCGGCACCCCGCACTCGCGGATCGCCCGTCCGACGCCTTCCTCGTTGCCGTAAGCCTTGGCCGTATCGATGCTGCGGTAGCCGGCCTTGACCGCGTCCCGGATCGCCTGCTCGACCTGGCCCTCCTCCGTCACCTTCCAGACGCCGAGGCCGAGCCTCGGCATCCGCACGCCGTTGTGCAGCTCGACCGTATCGCCAAGCCCTTGAAGTCGTACCGTCACGATGAGAACGCCTCCTTGCGCTTTGTTTTCACTGCCGTTTATCGCCTCTATATTTTACCACCGGAGGGCGGAATCAAACAAATTCGGCGGCATCAGTCATCTGGCTGGAAGCACAACGCTTGGACGGAAAAGGTAGCCTCCAGTCGGGAGGTGATGCCTATGTTTTCGCTTCAGGAAGTGACCATGCTGGGGATGTTTCTCCTCGCTCTGCTCACCTACTTAAAACGAAAATAACCCGTCCAAGTTAGCGCCTGGTTAACGGGTTATTCTCTGGCAAGGCAGTTACTGGAGGATTTCCATCCAAGTTTGTGCACGGAGAGAGCGTTGGCGCGCTCTCTCTTCGTTTAAGTTACCTTTATTATACACAACTTCTTTCAACCGTATACAACTTTGTAAACCCCCCTGCTGCTCGATCAAGCATCCTGCTGCGATTTAGCCGTGGGCAGAACTGACGATGCGAACGACAAAGCGTCGTCTTCGCAGCGGACGCAAGCGGATCAATTCGAACGAAAAAGCAGCGGACCGCGCGGTCCGCTGCTTGCTTTTTGGTTCCGTTCTTTCGGAGCTCTTAATACCCGAGATCCGTCTTCGCTTTCGCCCATTTCTTGTTCAGCTCATCCAGGCCAGCCTTCAGGTCCTTGGACAGGAGCAGATCTTGGATGTAGTTGCCCGTGCCGATGCCGATCTGCGCCTTGTTGGCGATCTCAGCGAACTTGTCATTGTTCGGCAGCCCTTCGATGAAGGTCGGGTTCGCGGCTTGGAACTCGGCCAGCTGCGGCGATTCCGCCTTCTCCGACTTGAGGATCGGCATGAAGCCGGAGTCGGCCACGTAGCCGGATTCCTTGACGAAGAAGTCCGTCCAGGCGATCGCCAGCTCCTTGTTCTTGCTGTTCGCGCTCACGCCCATCATGTAGTCGCCGCCGAGCGGAGCGTTCAGCTTGCCGCTGTTGTCATACGGGAACGGCACGAAGCCGATGTCCTCGGACGCCGCGCCGGCGCCGATGACCTGCGGGATGACCCAGTTGCCGAGGAAGTACATCGCCGCCTTGCCGGAAGCGATCTCGCCTTTGGACATTTCCCAGTTGTTCGTGTACAGATCCTTCTCGACCCAGCCGTTCTTGATGAAGTCGCGGCCGATCTTGGCCAGGATGCCCCAGGCGTTGCCCTCCTGGAACGGCGCCGGATCGGCGGCCATCTTGGTCGTCAGGTCGGCGTCGCCGGCCACGTAGAACGCCGAGCCGTCGCCCCACGAGCCCATCGGCCACTGCGCGCCGAAGTTCATGTACAGCGGGATGATGCCGGCTTCCTTCAGCTTCTTGGCGGCGTCATACAGCTCGTCAAGCGTCGTCGGCGCCTTGGCGATGCCGGCTTTTTCGAACGCCTTTTTGTTGTAGACGATGCCCTGCGTGTTGACGCCGGTCGTGATGCCGTAGCGCTTGCCCTCGAACGCCGAGTTGTCGGCGAAGTAGACGTCGTCGAACATGCTGTCCGGCAGCGGCTCGAAGTACTTCGGCAGGTCGGAGGCCGGCATGCCGCTCGGAATCATGAGCACGTCGCCCGTCTCGCCCGTCGTCAGGCGCGTCTTGATGTCGGTCGCGTAGTTGGTCAGTCCTTCGAACTCGACCTTCGCGTCCGGATACTTCTCCTGGAATTTCTTCAGGTAGCGCTCCATCGTGCCGTCGTTGATGTAGTCCGTGCGGTGCGTCAGCATCTTGATTGTGCCGCTCAGCTTCGCCTCGCCGCCGGAGCCGCCTTCGTTCGCGGCCGTATTCGCGCTGCCGGACGTATTGCCCGCCGTATTCGCATTGCCCTCGTTGTTGTTGCTGCCGCAAGCGGCCAGCATGGACAGGGACAGGACTGCCGTCATCGTAACCAGAAGCGGTTTTTTCATCTCGTTTTCCCCCTGAGTCGTAAGGATTGGTTATCGGTTCGCTATGTTGTTATCGCTTACAAGTCCATTGTACCGCCTGGCTCCAGGCCGAAAAATGAACTCCATTGTCATTTCTTGTTTCCGATTATGCTAACGCATCTTCCTTTGTTAGCGATTCCAGACGATGCAGCGCCTCCAGGCAGGCGCGTCCGTTATGGTACGGACATTTCCAGGCGCCGATCTTGACCTGGGTCCGATCCGGCCGGCCGTCGCGGGATACCTGCCAATGCCATTCGCCGCCGTCCTCGTCCCGCACATGCTGCCGGATGAAGCTCCAGCTGCGCTCGGCCGCCTGCACATAACGCTCCTCGCCGCTCAGCTGGAAGGCGTTCAGGAAGCCAACCATCGCCTCCGCCTGCGGCCACCAGTCCTTGCTGTCGTCGAGCCGCCCGTCCTCATGCAGCTCGTTGAACACGCCGCCGTCCTCGTCGACGCCTTCAAGCAGCGTCGCCTCGGCCATCTGCAGCGCCGCCCGCTCCGTCTGCTTCAGCAGCTCCGGATCGCCGAGCGCCTCCGCGGCCTCGCACAGCAGCCAGCTGCCCTCGATGTCGTGGCCGTAGCTGACGTCGCGCGTCGCCGAATTCCACTCGTCGTCGAAGAACAGCTTGAAATGTCCCGTCTCCCCGTCGAGGATCCGCTCCAGATGAAGCTCGATCAGCTCGCGCAGCCGATCCCGCAGTCCGTCCGAGGGCCAGACGCGATAAAGGTTCGTATAGCCTTCCAGCACATGGAGATGCGTATTCATCGACTTGCGCTCGTTCAGGTCCTTGCCGCTCAGGCTGAGGTCGTCCGTCTCGCTCCAGTCGCGCGCGAGCGCCTCGATGTAGCCCCGGTGGACCGGATCATGCGCCCAGCGCTCCAGCAGCCGGTACGTCTCCTCGGCGAGCGGCAGCTCGGCCGTGCTCCCCGTCGCCAGCATATACTCCGCCAGCGCATACAGCACGAACGACTGGCCGTATACCTGCTTCTTGTCCTCGCTCGGCCGTCCGTCCGGCGTCGCCATCCAGTAGAAGCCGCCGTGAAGCTCGTCGTAAAACACCGTCCGCAGCTGCTCCAGCGCCCGCTCGGCCAGCGCCAGATGCTGCGGATTTTTCGTGCGCCGATGCGCCGCCGCGAACGTCCACAGGATGCGCGCGTTCAGCACGAGCGACTTGTCCGCCTCGGGATTCACCTTGCCGGAGCTGTCCATCTCGCCGATGAAGCCGCCATGAAGCTCGTCGAGCGCATGCGTTTGCCAGAAGCCGAGGATGTTGTCCTGCAGCTCCTGCTGCAGCTCATGCAGCCATGCCTGCTTGTCCATTCAGCCTTCCCTCCTGCTGCCGTAAAAGTCCTTCACCGTCTGCGCCGCGGGCTTGCCGTACATGCAGTAGTCGTCGTTCGCCGCCGCGTCCGGCGCCGCGTACAGCCGCGCCGGCCAGTCCCAGAGCACGAAGCCGCGCACCCACTCGCGCCGGCCGCAAGCCCCGAACATCGCTTCGTAGTAGGCGCGCTGCGCCTCTCCGTCCGGGCGGCCGGCCAACGACCAGTCGTTCGGCCGCGCCGGCGACGTGTCGCGGCTCGGGCAGCCCGCCTCCATGAAGAAGAACGGCTTGCCATACGGCGCGACCGCCGCCTCGATGCGGTCCAGCTGCTCCTCCCACTGGTCGATCGGATAATAGCCGCTGGAGGAGATGAGGTCGACCGCGTCCCACCACTTGACGTTGCCTTCCTGGTACTTGTCGCAGTTGTAGGTGACGAGGCCGGAGTAGGCTTCGCGCACCTGGGCGATCAGCGCTCGCCACTCGGCCTCGCGCTTGTCGGCCTGCACCATCTCGCAGCCGATGCACAGCATCTCGCAGCCTTCCTCGCGAGCGATGTCCGCATAGTGGAGGATGAAGCGCGCATACGACTCGAACCACTGGCCCCAGGTCGGCTCGCCGGGGATATCCATGTCGAAAAAGTTGATGTGCGCCCGCCAGGTGCCGTCGGCGACGTTGACGACCGGCTTCAGGCAGACCTTCTGCCCGAGCGCCTTGGCGCGGCGGATCGCGCTGCGCACCTCGTCGTCGGCGACCGTCGGCTCGTTCCAATACTCGATCTCCGTCGATTGCGCGGTCGCCTGCAGGGCGCCGAGCGTGACGGCGGTCCAGCCGACGTTCAGCTTGGCCATCTCGCTCAGGGAAAAGTCGGCCTCCGGCCCTTCCCACGTGCCTCGCACGCCGGTCCAGCCCCAGGTCATGCCGGCGATGTAGCCGAGCTCTGCCGCTGCGGCGGCCGAACCGGCCGCCTTCGCTTGTGTCGTCATCGGATGAAGCCTCCTTGTGGCGCGGCCGAGAAGCCGCTTCTTATTTCACCGCGCCGTTCGTGACGCCGGCGAAGATGTATTTTTGCAGGAACAGGAACAGCACGACGGTCGGGATGAAGATGATGAGGATGCCCGCCGAGATGACGTTGAGCTGCGCCGCGTTCGGTCCGACGAACGAATAGATCGCGGTCGAGACGACCTTGAGCTTCTGCGACGGCATGTACAGGTACGGCGTGTAGAAGTCGTTGTAGATCGAGATCGTCTTGAGGATGACGAGCGTCGCCGTCGCAGGGCCGAGCAGCGGGAAGATGATCGAGCGGTAGATGCGGAACAGCGACGCCCCCTCGATCATCGCGCTTTCGTCGAGATCCTTCGGGATGCTGTTGACGAACTGCAGGTAGATGACGATCTGCAGCACGTCCGCGCCCAGGTAGAGCAGGATCGGCGCGCCCATCGTGTTGTACAGGCCGAGGTTCTGGATGATGCTGAACGTCGCGACCTGCGTCGTCACCATCGGGATGACCTGGGCGACGAGGTACATGCCCATGATCGGCGTCTTCAGCTTGAAGTCGAAGCGGCCAAGCGCATAGGCGACCATCGTGCCGAGCACGACGTTGCCGGCGACCGCGCAGACGAGGATGACGAGCGTGTTGCGGAAGCCGAGCCCGAGATCGCCGACCTCATAGACGCGCTTGAAGTTGTCGAAGTGGAAGAAATCGGCCGGGAACGCCAGCGCGGAGCTCTGGTAGAATTCCGCCTGGGTTTTGAACGCGCCGACGAACACCGAGTAGATCGGGAAGAAGACGACGAACAGCGCGAGCAGCAGCGTCAGGTACTTGAACGCCGTGAAGAGCGGCGGGCTTTTGGTCGTATCCATCGATTACCTCTCCTCCCGGAACAGCACTTTGCGCTGGATGATGATGAAGAAAATGACGATGATCAGCAGCACGACGGCCATCGCGGAGGCCAGGCCGAAGCTCTGGTACTTGAACGCCGTGTCGACGGTCTGCACGACGAAGGTCGAGGTGCCGTTCGCGCCGAGCATCATGATGTACGGGATGTCGAACGCCTCGAGCGCGCCGGTCAGCGTCAGCAGCAGCATGAGCGAGAGCACGCTCTTGATGCTCGGCACGGTGATGTAGCGGAACTTCTGCCAGCCGGAGGCGCCGTCGATCGAGCCGGCCTCGTACAGGTCGCTCGGGATCGACTGCAGCGCGCCGATGAAGATGACCATGTTCAGGCCCATGTACTTCCACATCGAGATGAACGCCAGCGAGACGTTGACCAGATGCGGGTTGCCGAGCCAGCTCTGCTGCCACGACTCCAGGCCGATCGTCCGCAGCAGGGAGTTGAGCGAGCCGTAGTCGAGGTGGTACACGTTCTTGAACATGATGACCGTCGCGACGCTGTGCAGCACGTACGGCAGGAACAGCATGACGCGGAAGCCGTAGCGGCCTTTGAGCCGGCTCGTCAGGATGACGGCGAACCAGAGCGACAGCGCCACCTGGATCAGGCCGCCGACGAAGTAATAGGCGTTGTTCTTGAGCGCCAGGAACACCTCGGGCTCGGTGAAGATCTGCTTGTAGTTGTCCAGGCCGACCCAGTTCATGTCCCAGCCGGTTCCCGTCCAGTCCGTGAAGCTGTAGTAGATCAGCGACGCGGCCGGATAATAGCTGAAGGTCAGGCACAGCGCCACGGGCACGATCAGGAATCCGAACAGGATCAGCCGCCGCTGCGCTTTATAGCTTAATTGGTTCATCCGTTGTTCCTCGCTTTCCATCCGGTGTTGGGACCGCTTTCAGTGTGCTTATCATTATACGCCCCGTCTCGGCGGGTCCTGAATGGACGGCGTTTCGTTTTTTTGTCTTGTATTGTGCTAACAGGAGGCGGCTGTTAGCATGCCGGGGTGGTTTGTTAGCTGTAGATCGGGATGGAGCGGAGGCATCGCGGCTGCAGAATAGGCGGCTCGGCCGAGTAGCTTCGCGGCAAGCGCGGCAGCATCGGCGGCTGCGAAAGCTTACGACGAATCAGCTCGTTAGGCGCTCTATAGCTGCCCCTCACAAAAGCTGACGACGCCTGCTAAGTCGTTAGAATCTGGCAGCATCAGCGAACCGGCAGCGCTCCCACGAGGCGGCTTGCAGTTGCGGGTGGCGCGGAGAGGATGCCGGTTGACCTGATTTGCCACGAACCCATTTTTACTTCGTTCGAATCGACTGGAACTGGAACGTGTTTTGAAATCGCAAAGTTTGACCGTATATGTAAACAGACCCCGTATAGGGAGGCTTCGCCTGTCCCATCCAGGGTCTTTGCAAGGTTAACTCCTACTGTTTGCATACTTGAGGCGACTGCCGCTTGCGGACGCTCGCCGCGCAGCTTCTTTTGCGCAGCGACCGCCGCTTAGCGCGCGCTGTCCCGGTACTCCTTCGGCGTCTTGCCCGTGACGCGCTTGAACGCCTTGGTGAAATACGCGGGGTCCGCGTAGCCGGACCGTTCGCCCACCTCATAGGTCTTCAGCTCGGGGCGGTCCTTGAGCAGCCGCTTGGCGACCTCGATCCGCACGGAAATCGCATAGTCGGTAATCGTCTCGCCTGTCTCGCTGCGGAACAGCTTGCTCAGATAGCTCGGCGTCAGATGGACGAGCTCGGCCAGCCGCTGCAGGTCCAGCTCATCGGCATAATGCTCCTGCAAATAAGCTTTGACCGCCTCGACCGCGCGGCTCTGATGCTTCAGCTCGCCGAGCAGCGCCAGCCGCTGCTGCAGCTCCTGGCGCAGCGCGGCCGCATAAGCGTCCCAGCTGCGGCTGCGGATCGGCTGCGGCCGACTGCCCGGCTGCGGACCAGGCTGGCCCGCGAGGCTGTCGTCCAGCACGCCGAGCAGCGTGGCGGCGGCGGCATCCAGCTCCGCCCAGCTCAGGCGGCGCTGCTCCGCCGCGCCCAGCCACTCCTCGGCGATGGCGGCGGCGCGTTCCAGATCGGCGGCTTGCAGCACGGCGCGCAGCTCCTGCTCGTCGGGCCGCGCGGCGCCGGGCATCTGCGCGGCCGCCGGCATGCGGCCCGGCGTCGAAGCGGCCGCGGATACGGCCGTGCCGGCAGGGCTGCCGGCATACCACGCCTGCAGCAGCGCCGCCTCCGCCTCGCCGTAGGCGCGCGCGAGCGCGGCGGCGCCGGAGTGCACGCCGCTGATGCCGCCCCTCGGCTCGGCCGATAGCGGCAGCCGGCCGAGCAGCGTGACGGCGAGCTCGCGCGGCGTGTCGGCGTGGTCGCCGTGCCGGAGCGCGAGCAGCACGGCCGGCGGGCCGGCCTCGCGCAGCAGCAGGCGATGCTCGCGCCGCAGCGCCGCCAGCGCCTCGGCAATCCGCTCGCCGTCCGGCATCGGCGCGGCGTGCAGCACGACGAACGCATACATGCCGCGGATGGAGCCGAGCTCGTCGAGCTGGGCGCAGGCCGTTTGCATGACCGGCTCCGGGATGCGTTTCGCATCGGCGGCGAGCAGCAGCTCGATGAGCGCTTCCGCATGCAGCGGCTGACGGCTGCGCGACACGCCGACCTTCTCGGCGATGCGCTCAAGCAGCCGCGCCAGCTCGTCCTGGTTGACCGGCTTGAGCAGATAGTCCTCCACTCCTCCGCGCAGCGCCTCGCGCGCGTAGGCGAAGTCGTTGTAGCCGCTCAGCACGGCGACCGCGATCTGGCTGCCGCGCTCCCGCAGCTCGTCGATCAGCTGCAGCCCGTCCATCTGCGGCATGCGGATGTCGGTGATGAGCAGCTCCGCCCCGGAGGCGTCAAGGTTGCTGAGCGCCTCGCGCGCGCTCGCCCAGACGCCGACAACTTCGTACGGGCCGGTGCGCTCGATGATTTTCGCCAGGCCGAGGCGGATCTTCTCCTCGTCGTCCACGACGGCGACCTTAAGCATCGGCTCCCTCTCCTCTCTTCTCTCCTTCTGCCGGAGCGTCCATAGCCTGAATCTGGGGAATCCTCATCGTGACGGTCGTGCCGGCGCCCGGCTCGCTGGCCAGCTGCAGCCCGTAGCCCGGGCCGTAGCGCAGCTGCAGCCTTTCCTGCACGTTGCGCAGCCCGATGCCGCCGGACTCCTCGTCCAAAGGGGCCGCGGCCGACGCCAGCTCGGCCCGCACGCGGGCGAGCACCTCCGGCTGCATGCCGCGGCCGTCGTCGCGGATGCGCACGACCCGGTCCATGCCCTCGATCCAGCTGTCGATCTCGATCGTCAGCCGCTCGCGCGAGTCGTCGTAGCCGTGCAGCACGGCATTTTCCACGATCGGCTGGAAAATCAGCTTCATGACGCTCGCGTCCGCCGCTCGCGCCTCGGCGCTCAGCGTCAGCCGGAAGCGCTCGCCGCCGTAGCGGTAGTTCATCAGCTCGACGTACTGCTCCAGATGCTCCCACTCGCGCTGGGCCGGCACGGCGGCGGAGCCGGCATGCAGGCTGTAGCGCAGCTGCTCGCCGAGCAGCTGCACCATCCGCCCGACCTCGTCGGCGTCGCTCAGCACGGCCGTCATGCGGATCGATTCCAGCGTATTGTAGATGAAGTGCGGGTTGATCTGCCGCTGCAGGTTCTCCAGCTGCACCTCGGTCTTGCGCTGCTCGATCCGGTAGATGTTGTCGATCAGCTCCCGCGTGCGGGCGATCATGCGGTTGAACGCCTGGCCGGCCATGCCCGCCTCGTCCCGCCGGCGCACCGGAAAGCTGACCTCGAAGTTGCCGCCCTGCACCTGCTTCATGAGGCTGACGAGCGAGCGCAGCGGCTTGGTCAGCGCCAGGATGAGCACGACGGTCAGCGCCATCGCCGCGGCCATCGCGACGCCGGCGGCGATCAGGCTGAAGTTGCGGTTGCGCACCGCGTCCTCGACCAGATGCCGCTGCGGGATCGTGATGAGCAGCTTCCAGCCGGTGTCCGGCGACTGCCGGTAGATGACGAGCTGCTCCTCGCCGTCGACCGAGGTGCGGTAGCTGCCCGCGCTGCCCCGCGCCTCGGCGAGCAGCGGCGCCGAGCCGAGGTTTTCCGCCAGGTAGCGCTTCTCGCTGTCGTAGATGACCGTGCCTCCCTCGTCGGCGATGATCGTCGTGCCGCGCGTCGCCTCGTCCAGGTCGCGCACCATGTCCTCGATGACGCTGATGTTGGCGTCGACGGCGATCAGCCCGACCGAGCGGAACGACGTCGTGATGATGTCGCGGACGACGGTGAACACGTACTGCTTGCTGCTGTTCGCGCTGCTCGTGACCGCCTGCGTGCTGACGAGCACCGGCGTGCCGTTCTTCGGCTCGGCCAGCTGGCGCCAGCGCTCGTACACCTCCTTCAGGTCGCTGCGCACGCCTCCGCTCTTGACCGCCGTATAAGGATTGCCTTGCCGGTCGAACAGATAGACGTTGCTGGAGCCTTTCTTGAGGTTATTCATGAAATAGATGCTGCTCTCCACCTCGCGCTGGATGCTGAGCTTGAGCCCCGCCTCGAGCCACGGGTCCGCGCCGCCCCCTTCGCTCGCGCGCGTGGCGTAGAACTGGTTGGACCGCTCGAGCCCGCTCTGGATCTCGTCGAGATAGGCGGGAATGATGGCGATCTGCTTCATGTCGTGGATGTAATCGTCGAGCGAGTTCAGCATCCGGTCCGATACCTGAGAGGCGTAGGTGACCGTGTTCTGCTCGATCGTCGCAAAGTTGTGCGAAGCCGACACGTAGGTGATGACGGCGATCGGCAGCAGCACGAGCAGGAAGTAGACGAGCAGCAGCCTCGTCTCCAGCCGATGCAGCAGCGGCTCCAGCTGCTGGCGCAGCGCGCTCCAGAGCCTAGCCATCGGCGCGCGCCGCTCCTGTAGAGGCGCGGATGACGAGCTCGCCCGTCAGCAGCACCTTCTCGACCGGGCTCGACGGCTGCTGCACGCGGCGCAGCAGCGCCTCGACCGCGCGCCGGCCCATGCCGTGCTTGTGCACATGCACCGTCGTCAGCGTCGGGCTCGACAGCGCCGCGTCCTCGATGTCGTCGAATCCGGCGACCGAAACGTCCTCCGGCACGGACACGCCCATGCGCGCGAGGATCGTCATGATGCAGATCGCGATCGAGTCGTTGGCGCAGGCGAACGCCGTCGGCATCCTTCCCTCGCGGCGCAGCTCCTGCAGCATCGGCTCCAGCGCCTCGGTCATCTCGGAGCGGTTGTGCCCGCGCACGGTCAGCAGGCCGTCATGCTGCCCGTCCGTGCTGAGGCCATGCTCCTCCATCATCGCGCGGAAGCCGAACCAGCGGTCGTAAAAGCTGCGCGAGTAGGTCAGGTTGCCGACGAACTGCAGCCGCCGGTGGCCGAGTCCGAAGAGATATTTGGCTACGCGGCGCATCCACTCGAAGTTGTTCATCGACAGCACGTCCGTCGGCACGAGCGGCTCCTCGTGGTCGATGAGCACCGTCGGGATGCCGAGGTTGCGGATCTCCAGCAGCACCGGATAGGAGATGAACCCGACGCCGACGAGCCCCATGACGCCGCGGGGATTGATGAGGGAGGAGAAGCGCGTCGTGCCCTGCTCGGTGATGAGGATCGAGCCGATGCCGCGTTCCTCCAGCTCCTCCTGCACGCCTTCGATGATGCGTCCCCAATAGTACGACAGCCGCGTCTGGAAGCGCACGTTGGGCACGAGGATGATCACCTGGCTGCCGAGCCCGTCCGACGCGGCTTGCGTCATGGCCGGGTTCGAGGCCGCGCGGGAGCTCGCCGGCGAAAAGCGGCCCGCCTCGCCGGCGGGGAAGCCGGGCACTCCCGGCTGGCCGCCGATGGCAGCGGCGCCGGATGCTTGGCCGCTGCCGGAGGCTCCGCGCGGCAGGCCGCCGGCAGCGGAGGCGCCGGACGGCTCTGGATGGCCCATGGCGGCAGCTGGGCCGAACGGCCAGCTTCGCGCCAGGTCCTCGCCATCGCCCTTGCCCGCGCCGGAGGCTCCCGGCCATCTCGAATTTGCTTCCGCTCCTTCTGCTGCCTTGGGCGGAAAGCGGTAGCCGAGCTGGATCGCCGCCTTGATGATCCGCTCGCGCGTCTCCGCTTTGACGCCGCCCTTGCCGGAAAGCGCCTTGGAGACGGCGAATTTGGACATCCCGACATAATCGGCGATGTCCTGCATCGTGACTCGTTCCGCCATGTAGATCCCTCCTAAGCCGTCCGTTTTGTTAGGTTTGTTAGCTCCCGTTAGCGTTGCAAGCGCTAACAACTGGCACATAGGATAACACAGGATAGCAGCTTCGTATAGACCTGCCTGCTCCGCCGTGCCGAAAGCTCATGCGACAGACTCCAGCTTGCCCGGACAGCCCCCTCGTCAAACTACGCCCAGTCCGCCGCAGCGTCTCAGCCAGCCGCAAGGGCGACGAAAAAAGGCTCTCGGCAAAATCATGCCGAGAGCCTTCCTCCCTCCTGTCCTCGAAGCCGATGCCCGAGCAAACCGCCCCCGCCTCAGAACAGCTCCAGCTGCTCCACCCCGGGATCGCGCTCCGGCGGCTCCTCGGGAATCGGCGGCGGCGTCTGGCCGAGCAGCGCCATCAGCTCGCGGGCGTTGTCCGCGGCGTCTCCCCCGGAGTTGTTGTTGAAAATGACCTCCACCGTCCGGCTCTGCGCCTCCAGCCGGCGCAGCCGCTCCGCCCATTCCTCCAGCTCCTGGCGGCTGTAGCGGTACAAGTACCGCACCTCGCGCCAGTTCGGCTGTCCGGAGGAATGCCAGCCCTCCGCGTGGCGGCCGTGCATGCGGACGAGCGTATGGCTCTCGTCCGTGGCGGCCTCGACGATCGGGATCGAGCCCTCGCCCGCCTGCGGCTCGTCGCAGACGCTGTGGCGCCAGCCTTCCTCGCGCATGAAGCCGAGCGTGCGCTCCCGCATCTGCGGCACGAACCAGCTTTGATGGCGGAATTCCAGCGCGCACGGAATGTCCTCCATGAGCCGCTTCGCCTTGCGCAGCGTCTCGACGCTCTCGCGCGTGCAGGCGAACCACGGCGGATACTGGAACAGCACGCAGCTCAGCTTGCCGCTCTCCCGCATCGGCGTCAGCGCCAGCTTGAAGTCGGCGAACATCGCCTCCTCGTCCGGATAGGGAATCGCCCCGCGGCTATGCCCGGTCATGCCCTGGTACGCCTTGACGACGAAGCGGAAGTCCTCCGGCGTCTCGGCTGTCCATTTCTCCATGTTGCGCTGCGGCTGGACGGCATAAAAGCTGCTGTCCACCTCGACGGTGCCGAACAGCCGGCTGTATGCGGCGAGCTTGGCCTTGGCCGCCTCCCGCGTCCGGTACAGCGAGTCGTGGTCGCCCCAGCCGGCAAGTCCGATCGTAATCATAGGCCTCTCCTCCTTCCATTCCGCCTGGCGGCAGAGCGTTGTCATGTCTGGACCCTCTACCGGAATAGAATAACCGTGTAGGACGGATCCCTATCGATCGAGGTGGTGCATCGGATGACGTATGTATGGGCGGCGATCATCGTACTGGCGGCGGGCGCGGTCGTGTACGCGGCGATCGCGTCCGGCAAGCGCTGGACGCTGCTGCGCAGCGAGAGCAAGGCGAGGATCGACAAGCTGTACCGGCTGGAGGCGCATCTGAAGAGCAACGGCGTGCGCACGCGCACCGCGGAGGAGGACGGCCATCTGCGGCTGCTCGTCCTGCGCAAGCAGCTGGAGCAAGGCCGGGAGCTGCTGGAGGCGTACGAGGAAGAGACCGGCTGAGTCCGCGCCGCGCTCCTTCCGCAGTCCGGCTTCCGGCAGCAATCGCTTATCGGATGGCGGAGTCCCGGTTCCGAACCGGGCTCCAGCGGCAAAAGGACCTCGTCCACCGCTTTACGGCGGCGGGCTTCGGGGTCTTTTTGCGCTTGTCTGCCGCTGCGCCTCTCGATTCGACCGGCAGGAACGACGCCAACGGCGTCTGCCCTCCCGTCCCCGCTGACCCGACGCTCACAAGCAGGCCAGACGAGCCCGCATGACGCCGCTCGCGCACCTTCCGGGCGGCCAAGCATTGAAGCCGCCGTCCGCTTGGTTCATACTAGAAGGAACGATCGCGGGCCGCCGGCCCCGGGAAAGGAGGCCGCCCTTGCTCATCGAAGTCTACCATGACCTTCTCTGCCCTTGGTGCCGCATCGGGCGCCGCCATCTCGAGCTGGCGCTGCGAGAGTGGCAGCCTCCGGAAGGCCGAGAGGCATCCGTCCGCTTCAGTCCGTACCTGCTTCATCCCTCCGTGCCGCCGGAAGGATTGCCTTTCCGCGAGGCGATGGCCCAGCGCCTCGGGGGCGGCCAGGCCGCGCTCACCCGCACGCTGCGCCATGTCGCGCGCGACGGCCAGGCGGTCGGCCTCGACTTTCGCTTCGAGCGCATCGCCACGCTGCCCTCGACGCGCCTCGCCCATCAGGCGCTGGCGCTGACGCCCGCCGCCGCGCAAGGCCCGTTCGTGGACGAGCTGTCCCGGCGCTACTTCGAGGAAGGCGAGAACATCGGCGAGCTGGAGATCGTCGCTCAAGCCGGAGCAGCGGCCGGCTGGGAGGCCGACGGACTGGCCGACCGGCTCGAGCAGGGCGACGGACGGGTGGAGATGGAGGCGATGCTGGAGCTCGGCCGCCGGATCGGCCAGGGCGGCGTGCCGCTGTTCGTTTTCGAAGGGCAGTACGCCCTCTCCGGCGCCTATCCCCACTCCGAGCTGCTGCTTCTGCTGCGGAGGCTCGGCCAGCTGCTCGGCTAGCCGCTTCCTGCCGCCAGCACCTAAGAGCGGCGACGCAGTCCCCCTGCGCAGCCGCCTCGGCTCATGGCTTCGACACAGCCCCTCCGTCCGGAGGGGCTTTTGTCTCGTCCAGGACATCGCGGCATGGCTGCTCCTTGCTCCGGCGGCGGATTCGACGATAAGCGGAGCGCAGGCCGTCCATCGCCCAGCCGGGCACCGGGAACGGCTTGCGCCCGAGCAGCGGCTTGTACGCATAGCGATAGGCCCGCTTCAAGTCGCTCCACATCTCGCAGCTCTCCTGCTTGAGAAAATCCGAGACGTCGATGACGATGCCCCGTCCGTCCTGCACCATGACGTTTTTTCCGTGCACGTCGTGAGGCCGCAGCCCCCGGCTGACCGCATAGTCGAGCGCGGCGTCCACGTCGCGGATCGCCTGCTCCGGAATCGGCACGCCCTGCAGCAGGCAGTCGTACAGCGTCTTGCCGTGCAGCCGCCTCAGCAGCAGCCAGCGCTTGCCGCCATGCTCGCCGGAGGCGAAGCAGCGGCCGTACGCCGGGTGCTCGCCAAGCAGACGGTACACCTGCCGCTCCGCCTCCCAGCCGTCCCGGCCGGGCGCGTACACCTTGACCGCCAGCCGGCTGTCGCCCGGATAGGCGAAGACGGCGGCATAATTGCCGCAGCCGAGCGTCTTCCACCCTTGCGGCGCGCGCCGCACCTGCACCGGCTCCCAGCTCTTCACGCTGACGACATCCAAGCCAGGCAGCAGCTCGCCTTGGATGCGCGCCGCATGCCGCTCCCTCATGTCTTCTTCCATCGCCAACGCTCCTTCTTCTCCGCTCCCGGCGCCCTTGCGAGCGTCACGGGCGTCCTCAGCCCGGACGGTACATGCTGAACGCCCGCCTCAGCCGCTCCGGCAGGCGCCGATGATGGATGCCGAGCTTGTAGCCGATCAGCTTGGCGGCGTTGTCCGCCACCAGCCGCGGCATTTTTCCCCATTGCCCTTCTTGCGCCAGCGCCTTCAGCTGCGCCTTGACGAGCGACGAGCCTTCCTTGCCGACGCCGGCATACGGCAGGATCCACGCCTGCTCGGCCATCGACGTGCCGTTGTCGTAAAATCGCTTGAACTGCTGCCCCGGCGTATAGGCGTGGGAGTGGACGACCTGCGCCTCCGCGTTGTAGGCGATGCGGTAGCCCTTCAGCACCATGCGCCCGGCCAGGAACAGATCCTCGTTGAAAAAGGTCGGCTCCGCGAATCCCCCCATCGTCCGGAACGTCTCGCGGCGCGTCGCCGCGCAGACGTTGGAGCAGAAAAACGTCTTGAGCCCGAGCTCGGACAGGTCCTCGCGGCTCTTGAGCCTCGACTGCGCCGGGTAATTATGCTCCCGCGACATGCGCTCCAGCAGGTCGGCCTCCGGCCGGGCCAGCTGGCGGGCGTAGGCGTAGCCGACGCCCGGATCTCCGACGGAGCGGGCGAGCTGCTCGACGAGCCGCTCGTCGGCGGGCATCGCGTCCTGCGTCATGAACAGCAGGATGCAGCCGCTTGCCACGGCGGCCGCCCGGTTGCGCGCTCCGCCATGGTCGAATTCCGAGCGGGCGATCGACAGCAGGCGGGCGCCGGCGCGAATCGCCCGCTCGGGCGTGCCGTCGGTCGACTCCGTGTCGATGACGATGATTTCGTACGGCGGCAGCGTCTGCCGCGAGAGCCGCGACAGCAGCTCCTCGAGGTCCGGCCCGGCGTTGCGCGTCGGAATGATGACGGATACCCGGTCCCCTACAGAAGCAGCCGGCACGGGGCCGGCTGCTTCGGAACCAGGCGCTTCCGGGGAGCGGATGCCGCCCGGAGTCTGCTGGATTTCAGTATGCATTTTTATGGATGAGTCCTTTCAGCACGGTCTTGAAAATAATCCGGATATCGAAGAAGAAGCTCCAATTCTCGATGTAGAACAGATCGTGGCGGATGCGCTCGTCGATCGACGTGTCGCCGCGCAGGCCGTTCGTCTGCGCCCAGCCCGTAATGCCGGGACGGATGTGGTGCTTGACCATGTAGCGCGGAATCTCCTCGCGGAACTGGTCGACGAAGAACGGGCGCTCCGGCCGCGGGCCGACGACGCTCATCTCGCCGCGCAGCACGTTGAGGAACTGCGGCAGCTCGTCGAGGCTCGTGCTCCGCAGGAACGTGCCGAAGCGCGTGCGGCGCGGATCGTTCTCCACCGTCCAGGTGCGGCTCGCGTCCGCGTCCGTGCTCACCCGCATGGAGCGGAACTTGAGCATCGCGAACGAACGGCGGTTCAGGCCGACCCGCTCCTGGCGGAACAGCACCGGTCCCGGCGACGTCAGCTTGATGCCGAGGGCGATCAGCAGCATGACCGGCGAGAGCGCGATCAGCGCCGTCAGCGAGAAGACGATGTCGAACGTGCGCTTGGCGATCCGGTTGCCCATCTCGTCGAGCGGCACGTCGCGGATGTTGATGAGCGGCATGCCGGCGAAGTTGTCGAAGAACGGCTTGGCCGGCAGCAGGTCGAAGTAGTCCGGGATGATCAGCGTCTTCACCCCGGCCTTTTCGCAGGTCTGGATGAGCTCGCCGTACTTGGAATGCGCCTCGAGCGGCAGCGCCAGGATGACCTCGTCGATCGTCGGATTGTCCGCGAGCAGCCGCTCCAGCTCGTCCAGCCGGCCGACGATCGGCGCAAGCGGGCGTCCCGCGTATCGGCGCAGCACGGCCGCGTCGTGCTCCTCGTGGAAGTCGTCGAGGAAGCCGTACGCCTCGTAGCCGAGATCCGGGTACAGGCTCAGCTGGTCATGGAAGCTGCGGCCGACGCTGCCCGCCCCGAGGATGAGCACGTAGCGCTTGTTGAGGCCGCGGCGGCGCAGCACGGTCAGCGTCCGCTTCAGCGCGTAGCGGTAAAGCCCCAGCCCGACGAGGTTGAAGGCGAAGAAGATCGCCAGGAACTCGCGGGAGATATGCACTTCCTTGGTGATGAACAGCAGGCTGAGCAGCAGCAGCAGGCTCAGCGTCTGCACCTGGAAGATCTTGAGCAGGTCATGGGAGAACTTCTTGCGCCGCTTGGGCGTGTAGAAGCTCGTATAGAAGCCGATCAGCACGGCCGCGAACGCGTAGACGGTGCTCCATACCAGATAAGTTTTGAGAGGCACGGTATTGTAGTAGACGAGCAGCCCGCTATGAAATTTGATCCAGTAGGCGCCCAGGAACAGGCCGAGCATGACCGCCAGATCGGACAGCACGTACATTTGCGTCAGAAAACGCTGGTTTCTTCGAAGCATTCGCATCACCGCTCGTGCAATATAGTCGTTCTTTTCTCTCACATTGTACCAAAAAAGGAGACTCCCATCTATTCGTTAGACGAGAGTTGCAACAAAATGTTGCTAGAAAAGAATGGATTTCACCCGCGTCCCGGCCGGCTGCGCAGCTCGCGCCGCTTCGCGCGCATCTCCGGCAGCCTCCGCATGATCTCCGGCCAGCAGCGGAGCAGATCGCGCTCCCTGAGCAGGATATACCCGAATTTGGCGAGTTCGATCGCGGCGATCGCCGGCAGCCGCCTCCACTCGCGCTCGTTCTTGACGAGCGTGTAGAAGCGGTTCTGATAGGAATGCCGGCGGACGAAGGCCGACACCGACGTCCGTCCGCCCTCCTTCCAGCCGCGCGCGTGCAGCGCGCGGGCATCCGGCGCGTAGAGCGCGACCCAGCCGAGCCGGCGGGCGCGCCAGGCGACGTCGACGTCCTCCTTATAGGCAAAAAACGTCTCGTCGAAAAACTCCCCGCCGAGGGAGACATGCCGGATCATGCTTCGGCGGTACAGCGCCGCCGCGCCGGAGACGCCGAACGTCTCGCCGGCCTCCAGCCAGGCGGACGCAGGCTCGCCGGCGCCGCGGTCGCGCGCCTGGCGCGCCGCGTCCATCGCCAGCCCGGTGCTGTCGATGAGCGCCTCCGCCGGCAGGCGGTCCAGCCAGGCTTGGACCGCCGGCGGCGATTCCCCGTCGCCGGCCGCGCCCGGCGCCGCAATTCCGCCCTCGGCGACCCCCATGCCAGGGGCACCGTTGCGCCCGGCGCCGGCCAGCCCCTCTGCCGGCTGCCGCACGAGCATGCCCGTCGCGCTGCCCGCCTCCGGGCGGCGCTCCAGACGCTCGACGAGCCGCCGCACATAATCCGGATGCAGCCGCACGTCCGGGTTGAGCACGAGCGCATAGTCGGCGTCCGAACGCGCGAGCGCCCGGTTCTGCCCTCCGGCGAACCCGGTGTTCACCGGGCTGAGCACGACGTCGAGCCCCTCGCCGATGCGGCCGAGGAGCTCCGGGGTGCCGTCGTCGGACGCGTTGTCCAGCACGACGATCTTTTCGATCGGGTAGCTCTGGGCGCGGACGCAGGCGAGGCAGCCCTCGATGTCGTCCACGCTGTTGTATGTCACGATATGCACGCTCACTGTCGCCCGGACAGAAGCGGCAGCGGAGCCCTGCGAGGCCCCGCTGCCGCCCTTGTCCGGAGACGGCGACGCCTGCGCCGCCGAATCCTGGATGTTCATTTAAACGTCGAACCCGCCTTCCGAAATGACCTTCTGTATAAAATAATAACTGTCTTTCGGCGTGCGTTCCAGTGTTTCGTAATCGGTATGGACGATGCCGAAGCGTTTCGCGTAGCCTTCGGCCCATTCGAAGTTGTCGAGAAGCGACCAGGCGTAGTAGCCCTTGAGCGGCACGCCGGAGTCGATGAGGCGCTGGCACTGGATGAAGTGCTTGCGGTAGTAGTCGACGCGCTGGGCGTCGTGCACGCCGCCGTCCTCGGCCACATGGTCGTCGGTGCAGGCGCCGTTTTCCGTGATGTAGATCGGGATGTCGCCGTACTCCTCATGCAGCCAGCTCAGCACCTTGTACAGCGCCTCCGGGTATACGTTCCAGCCGATGAACGTCTGGTCGAAGCCGACCTGCACGTCCTCGCTGTCGAACAGCCCGCTGTCCTTCTTGTAGCGCGTGTAGCCGCCGGTGTAGAAGTTCACGCCGATGAAGTCGATCGGCTGTCCGATCGTCTCCATGTCGCCTTCGAGGATCGGCACCTCGATGCCCTTGCCGCGGAACCACTCGACCATGAACTGCGGGTAGGAGCCCTTCAGCGTCGGCTCGAGGAACCACTCGTTGCCCCAGGCGCGCGAGCGGCGCGCCGCCTCCACGTCCTCCGGCCGCGTCGTATACGGCTCGGACCAGCTCAGGTTGTGCGTCGTGCCGATCTGGCCCGGCAGGTTCAGGCTGCGGTACAGCTGCACGGCGCGGCCGTGCGCCACAAGGCAATGATGCGCGACGTTCGTCGCCAGCTGCAGGTCGGTGTGGCCCGGAGCGTGCACGCCGATGAAGTTCGAGAGGAACGAGACGCACCACGTCTCGTTGAACGTGATCCACGACTTCACCTTGTCGCCGAATGCCTTGAACACGATCTCCGCATACGCCAGGAACGCATCGATCGTCTCGCGGTTGTCCCAGCCGCCCTTGTCCTGCAGCGCCTGCGGCAGGTCCCAGTGGTAGAGCGTCACGGCCGGCTCGATGCCGGCGGCGATCAGGCCGTCGATGACGCGGCGGTAGTAGTCCAGACCCTTCTCGTTGACCTCGCCCGTGCCCTGCGGGAAGATGCGCGGCCAGGCGATGGAAAAGCGGTAGGACTTCACGCCGAGCTGCTTGAGCAGCGCGATGTCCTCCTCGTAGCGATGGTAGCTGTCGCAGGCGACGTCGCCGGTGTCCCCGTTCACGACCTTGCCGGGCGTGCGGGCGAACGTGTCCCAGATGGACAGGCCGCGGCCGTCCTCGTCATAAGCGCCCTCGATCTGGTACGAGGCGGTCGCCGTGCCCCAGACGAAGTCTTTCGGGAAAGAAATGCGTGCCATAGGAATTCCTCCTGATCAAGTAGGTTGATGCCGCAGTGCCGGGCTTCTTCTGCGGACGAAGTCCGAACGGGCTAGCGGAACAGCAGCGTCTGGATCGCGTGCGCCGGAATCGAGCTGTCGGCCAGCTGGCCGCGATGGCGCACGACGTACGGCAGCTCGGCGTCGGTGCGGTTCAGCACGACGAGTGCGATCGTGCCGTCCGGATTGCGGAACGCCGTCTGCTCCAGCTTGTCGGTGTAGCGGGAGCTGCCGATGCGGACCGCGCCGGGACGGATGTAGCGGCTGAAATGCGCGATGTAGTAGAACGAGCTTTCATAAGTGATTTCGTCGGTCGTCGTGTCGGCGATGATCGGCGCGTCGCAGAAATTGCCGACATGGTTCGGACCGCCGCGCTCGTCGAGCACGATGTTCCAGTCGGTCCAGCCCGTCGTCCAGTGGTTCAGGTTGCCGAGGATGTCGTGGCCGTAGCGCTCGCCGGTCGCCCAGGAGCCGAGCTGGACGCCGCCCTCCTGGCAGCCCTCGCTGAAGAACAGCGCCTTGTCCGGGAAGCGGTCATGCACCGCCGAGAGCGCCTCGAAGTGGTCGCCGGAGTACCAGTGGAAGCAGATGCCCCAGATCTGCTTCGACGCTTCCGGGTCGGTGAAAGCGGCGACCGCGCGCTCATAGACGCGCTCCTTGTTGTGGTCCCAGATCATCACCTTGATGTGGCCGTAGCCAGCCTGCTGCAGCGCGGGACCGAGATGGTCGCGCACGAAGTCCTTTTCCTCCTCGGCCGTATACACGCAGGAATCCCAGGTCTGCACCGCCTTGGCCTCGTTCTGCACGCTGAGCGCCCAGATCTTGACGCCTTCCGCCTCGTACGCCTGCACGTACTTCACGAACATGTCGGCCCACGCCTGGCGGTACTCCGGCTTCAGCTGGCCGCCCTGGTTCATCTGGCCGTTCGTCTTCATGAACGGAGGCGGGCTCCACGGCGAGGAGAACAGCTTGAACTCGCGGCCGGCCTTCTGAGCCGCGCGGCGGATGAGCGGCAGGATCTGCTCGCGGTCATGCTCGACCGTGAACGTGGCGAGCTCGTCGTCGCCGTCCTCCACATAGGCATAGTTGCCGAGGGAGAAGTCGCAGCTCTGGATATGCGAGCGGCAGAGCGTGTATCCGATGCCCTTTTCCGGATCGAAGTACGCGTCGATGATCTCCTGCTGGCGGGCCGGGCTCATCTTGGCGATCGTCACGGCAGACGCCTCTGTCAGCGCTCCGCCGAAGCCTTCGATCGTCTGGTAGGAGATGTCGTCGTAAATGTTGATCAGTTGGCTCTCGTGGCCGTTCTCGTCGGCGCGGAAGCTCAGCCGTGGCTGCTCGGCGAGCCGTTCGCCGGTGTCTTTCGCGGTCTGCACGAGACGGATCGTTCCGGCCTCCGTCGTTAAGAATGCGCTTGCAGCCTGCTCGTTCATCGGGCTCATCCTTTCCTCAACCTATGCCCTTATTATAAAAGGAGAGCCCTTATCCTTTGTAGAAACAATCTGGCTAGGAACCTCAACGATCTGGTCATCTCGAAGAATCTCGCCGCCGTTCATCTGGGATTCATCTGGATCGGCTATACTGAATAAGCCTTGTCCAAAACAAATTCCCGGCTTGCGCCGTCTGGAAGGAGAGCTCGCGCAGATGCGGCTATGACCCAGGCCGGACGGATCCTTTCGACGGCCTCTCGTCCGACGGCGTCCACCGATTCCAGAGAGGGTCGACCGGATGATTCCGCGTCCACGCCCTTGCCTGCCGCCGCATTCCCCAGCCTGAAGCCGCTCGCGGCTCGGCGCTCCAATCCTACCTGAGAAAGGTGGCTGCCCGCCATGTCCTGGTACAACGGACCGCTCCCGGCTCCCGGCGCGCCTGCGGTCAAGCCGCTGGCGCCTGCGGATGCGCCCGCGGTGTCTATCGTCCTGTGCGACTATTCGCGGCATGAGCAGCCGTTCCAGCAGTCGATGCGCGGCGGGCTCGAGTGCTATCTGTTCCGTCTGCAGATCGAAGGCCAGGCGTCCGTCCTGCTGGGCGGCCGGATGGAGACCGTGCTGCCGGGGGAGCTGCTGCTTTTTCCGCCGGGCGAGGCGTATGAGATCGACATCGTCCCTGGTGGGGATGAGCCCGGCCACGGAGCGAGCGCGGATTATTATTTCATGGCGACCGGGTCGTGGCTCGACCGCTGGTGGCAGCAGGAAGCACGCCCGCGCCGCGCCCGGATCGCCGACGACGGCAAGATCCAGGGCATCTGGCATCAGCTCGCGCTGGAGAGCCGGCGCCTCGACGGGGGCAGCCCCGAGATCCTGTCGGCGCTGCTGCAGGCGCTGTGCCTGCTGCTGGAGCGCGCGATCCGCGAAGCGCCGGCCAAAGGCGGTCCGGGCGCGCTGCTCGCGATGAAGCTCAAGCACTTCGTCGAAGCCCACGCGACGCGGGCGTTCACGCTCGACGAGGCGGCGGCCCATGTCGGCATCAGCAAGACGCGCGCCGTGCATCTGTTCAAGCAGGAGACCGGCGGCTCGATCATGCAGTACGCGCAGCAGGTCCGGCTCGCGCTGGCGCTGCGGCTCATGGCCGGCAGCCAGCTCACGCTCGAGCAGATCGCCGACGAGGCGGGCTTCGGCAGCTACACCTACTTCCACCGGGTGTTCCGGGAAAAGTACGGCGTGCCGCCCGGGGCTTACCGGAGGCGGGAGTAGGGATTCATCGCGCGTTTTTTCTCCGACATCATCAGGTACCCGGCATCCGGATGCCGGGTACCTGATGCCGGGTACCTGATGCCGGCTTCCACATGCCGGATGCCGGATGCCGAATTCCGGATGCCGACATATAAGCCGGATTCTTGGACATCTCCACTTCCTGCCGAAAGGAGGGCCCCCGCCCTTGTCCTCTTCCTCCTCTGCCGCTTCTCTAGCCGAGCCGATGTCCGCACGGACCTTCGGCCTATGGGCCGCCGGGCTGTTCCTGGCCGGACTTGCCGCTCGCTTGCTCCTCGGCCTCTATACAAACGGCTATGTCGGCGACCAAATGTACTTCATCCGCTGGATGCAAGGCGCGATGGAGCATGGCGTCCGCCTTTCCTACGTGCATGCGGACATGCAGAATTACCCTCCCGTTTTCATCGCGATCCTGGAGGGCTATGGCCATGTGCTGAATGCCCTTGGGCTGGAGATCAAGACGGCCCATCTGACCTCCAAAGCGCTTCCGATCCTGTTCGATCTGCTCGCCATGGCGATCCTGCCCCTCGTCCTGCGCCGCCGGCTATCCCGGCGCTCGCAGCTGCTCCTGCTTGGAGCGCTGGCGCTGAATCCGGCGCTGCTCGCCGACGGGGCGATCTGGGGTCAAATTGACGTCTTCCATAGCCTGCTCATGGCGCTGGGCGTGCTCGCGCTCGTCGGCCAGCCGTTTCTGGCGGGAGCGCTTCTCGGCATCGCTCTGCTCAGCAAGTTCCAGGCGATCGTCATCGCGCCTGTTATCGGAGCGTATGCGCTGCGCCGGATGCTGCGGCGGGACTTTGCCCATCCGCTGCTGCTTGCGGCAGGCTTTCTGGCTCCGCTTGCGCTGACAGCCGCCTGTTTCAGCGCCAACGGCACGCTGGACGACATGGTCCAGGCCGCCTACTTGAGCGCGACCGACATGTACCCGCAGCTGTCGCTGAACGCCTTCAACCTGTGGTACCACCTGTTTACAGATCCGTCCTTGAACGACACGACCACCTTGGCGGCCGGGATGAGCTACAAGACGTTCGGCTTCCTCCTGCTCGGCCTGGCCTGCGCCTTCGTCGCCGCCTACGTCCTGCTGCTGAAGCAGCTTCGCACCGTTCACCTGCTGATGGCCTCCGCCTTCATCAACCTGGCCTTCTTCATGCTCCCGACCGAGATCCACGAGCGGTACGGTGTTCCGGCGATGCTGTTCCTGGTGCTGGTTCCATTTTTGATGGGACGCGAGACAACGTCCGCTTTCGACACAACGGCCAGTCCGAGGATTGTCCTTGTCCCGGAACCAGCCGCCGGCACCGGCTCACCCCATCCTCTACGTCGCTGGACGCCGCGCCGCCTTTGGTCTTTTGCCGCCGGCTGGTTCACCCTCTCTACCGCGCTCAACATCTGGATGGTGCTGAACGGCGGGATGGGCGGGAAATGGCTGGGCGGCCGCAGCGCGACGAGCCGTGGCTTTGCCGAAAGAAGCCATGGCGGCTCTGACGGCAGCGGCGGCCTCGGTCGCAGCGGCTTTGATGGGAGCGAGGGCTTCGGCAATGGCGGCTTCGACGGCCGTGGGCGTGCAGCTGCCGAGAGCGGCCAGCCTTGGCGAGATGCCTCGGCAGGCGGTTGGCGAGACGATTCTCCTGGCAGCGCCTTTAGCGGGGGCTTCGGCAGTGGCTCGCTTGTCGGCTGGGAGCATGCGCTCGCGGTTGCTCTCAGCGCGGCAAACCTGGCGCTGCTGCTCGGACTCGCAGCTTTGATGCTCCTGCAATTCAAGCAAAAAGAGAGGCCCAGGACGTAGTCCCGGAGCCTCTCTTTTTGTTTCTACGCTTTTAATTCCTGCAGAAAACGAACCAACGCCTCCCGCCACTCCGGCAGTTCGTTGAAGCCGTTGACGCGTATCGCCCCATGATCCATGATGGAGAACTTCGGCCTTGGCGCTGGGCGCGGGAATTCCTCCGTCGTGCACGGATCGGCTTGCGCCTTCAGACCGGCTTCCTCGAAAATCGCCTGTGCGAACTCATGCCAGGAGCAGCTGCCCGTATTGGAGGCATGGTAGATGCCATAAGCTTCCGAGCGCGCCAGCTCCAGCAGGAGCGCGGCAAAATCCTTCGTATACGTCGGCGAACCGAACTGATCGCTCACGATGGAAAGGCGATCCTTTTCCGCCCCGAGCCTCAGCATCGTCTTGACGAAATTAGCGCCATGCTTGCCGTATACCCACGACGTCCGGACGATGAACCAGCGGTCATGCAGCGACTGCACCAGCTGCTCCCCGGCCAGTTTTGATTTCCCGTACACCGTCTTGGGATTCGGCAGGTCGTACTCTTCATAAGGACGCTCTGCTTGACCATCGAACACATAATCCGTACTGACGTAAATGAGCTTGGCTCCCGCCTCTCTCGCCGCCAAGGCGACGTTGCGAGTCCCCGCCGCGTTGACCCGATAGGCGCCGTCCCGATCCGTCTCCGCCTGATCGACAGCCGTGTAAGCGGCGCAGTGGATGACCACGTCCGGCTTGAGCTCTTCCATGGCCTTCCGGCATTGCTCCAGCGAAGTAATATCGAGCTCGTCGCGGCCAAGACCGACGATGTTTAGCCCATCCTCCGGTTGCCAGAGCGCAAGCTCTTTTCCCAGCTGCCCATTCGCGCCGGTGACCAGGATGTTCATAGCCGATTCGCTCATGATTTGTTATCCGGCTGCTGCAGCCGATCTCCATATTGCGTGTCGTAATACTGCTGGTAAGCTCCGCTGAGCACGCCTTTCATCCATTCCTCGTTGTCCAAATACCAACGGATCGTCGCTCGGATGCCGGATTCATAGTCATGCTTCGGCGTCCAGCCAAGCTCGCTGCGGATCTTGTCGGCGTCGATCGCATAGCGCCGGTCATGTCCAGGACGGTCCTTGACGAACTGGATGAGGCTTTCCGGCTTGCCCAGCTCCTGAAGGATCGTCTTCACGACCTGCAGGTTGTTCCGCTCGTTCCGTCCGCCGACATTGTACACCTCGCCGTCGACGCCTTTGTGGATGACGAGATCGATCGCGCTGCAATGATCCTCTACATATAGCCAGTCGCGCACATTCAGTCCGTCGCCATAGACGGGCAGCGGCTTGTCTTGCAGCGCGTTTTGAATCATGAGCGGAATCAGCTTCTCCGGGAACTGGAACGGTCCGTAGTTATTCGAGCAGCGCGTGATGTTCACCGGAAGCCCGAATGTCTCGTGGTAAGCGCGCACCAGAAGATCGGCTCCCGCCTTGCTGGCTGAGTACGGACTGTTGGCGGCGAGCGGCGTCTCCTCGGTAAAGAGGCCCGTTTCTCCGAGCGTGCCGTACACCTCGTCCGTCGAGACTTGCACAAACTTTTGCACGCCGTATTGCTTGGCCAGCTCCAGCAGCGTCTGCGTGCCGAGCACATTCGTCTTGACGAAGACATCCGGCTCAAGAATGCTGCGGTCGACATGGGACTCCGCCGCGAAGTTCGCCACGACATCTACTCCAGATTGGAACAGCGGCTCCAGGTCTTCCCGCTTCGTAATATCGGCTTTTACAAATCGGACCTTCGGATTGCCTTCCACCGATTTGAGGTTTTCCAAATTTCCTGCATAGGTTAGAGCATCGACATTGATGATTTCATAGTCGGAGTACTTTTCGGCCATATACAGCACGAAATTGCTCCCGATGAATCCGGCTCCGCCGGTAACGAGCAGCTTCACAGTGGCAACGTTCCTTTCTCGTTGGAATCAGCCTTCAAAAGGTGAAATTGATATCGGCATCTGCTAGAACTGGATGCTTCCCGTCTTTATCAGAGAGCACCGGCTTACGAACCGGCCAATCGATTCCGAACGCAGGATCGTTCCACGCAATGCCCCGATCATGTTCCGCCGAGTAGAATTCATCCACCTTGTATTGAACCTCGGAGTTCGGCACCAAGGTGCAGAAGCCATGCGCGAAGCCCTTCGGCACGAGCAGCTGACGATGGTTGGTAGCGCTCAGGATAAATCCTTGCCACTGGCCGAAAGTAGGAGAACCTTTGCGGATGTCCACCACAACATCGTAGATCGCGCCGGCTGTGCAGCGGACGAGTTTGGTTTGGGCTTTGGGGTTGAGCTGATAGTGAAGACCGCGGAGGACACCCGCCTCTACGGAAAGGGAATGATTGTCTTGAATGAAGCCATGCTTGATGCCATTTTGATGAAACCGGGCTTCGTTATAGCTTTCGACAAAAAAGCCCCGGTGATCTCCATGAACGGCTGGCTCAATAAGTTTCAACCCTGGCAGCTTCGTCTCGTGAACGTTCAAGAAAACACCATCCTTTCTCTTCTTCTCACTGCTTAAAGCTTGAGCTTGCCGAACTCTTCCCCAAAAACGAGATCTTTAGCCAGTTCGTTTGCATGGGTCAAGGAGGCATGCGTACCCGCGTCGGTCCACCATCCTCTTAAAATATCATATGAGAGAGAGTTGGATTTGATATAGGCATTATTGACATCCGTAATCTCAAGCTCTCCTCGGCCGGAAGGCTGGAGAGTTTTAATGATGTCGAACACCTTGCTGTCATACATATAGATGCCTGTAACGGCATAGCTGCTCTTCGGCTGCGCCGGCTTTTCTTCGATGGAAACAATCCGATCACCATCAAGTTCGGGCACGCCGTAGCGCTGCGGATCGTGAACTTCTTGGATGAGGATCTTAGCGCCTTTATTCTGTTTGCGGAAATTTTTCGCATATTCGGCAATGGAGTCGGAGAAAACATTATCTCCTAGGATGACGACCATTTGCTCACGGTTTGCAAAGTGCTCCGCTAATCCAAGCGCCTGAGCAATTCCCCCTGCTTGATCTTGAACTTTGTAGGTGAGAGAAACTCCAAATTCATGGCCACTTCCTAGTAAGTTCACCACATCACCCATATGCTCTTTGCCGGTTACGATGAGAATGTCCTTGATATCGGCTTCCTTGAGCTTGGCGATGGAATGGAAGATCATTGGATACTTGCCTACGGGCAGCAAATGCTTGTTGGTGACTTTGGTGAGGGGATAGAGGCGTGAGCCTGTGCCTCCAGCTAATATAATACCTTTCATGCGTACCTCCCAAATGGCTTTATTCCCATGCAATAAGCACTACTCCTACAATTATCACCAGCATTCCGAACCATTTTATTAAAGATACCTGTTCATGAAATAGCAACACTGCCATAATAATTCCAAGCACATATGCAAGGGTTTGCATTGGATAGGCGACTGCCAAGGGTAGCCTAGAGAGCACCACAAACCAAAGCAAAGTCGCGATTACATAAAGGATTAATCCAGTAAAGATAAATGGATTAAAGACTGCTTTCCAAGCGGTTAATATTGAGACGCCACCTATCTTGTTTAGACCAAACTTAAACAACATTTGGCCCATAACAAGAAAAATGATATTGAGCATTAAAATAAAGTAGCTAACCCAAGTCCCCTTGATCATGCTTTGCATCACATTCTTCCTTAATTTCTTTCAATCGCTCATATTCATGTCTAAAAATCCCTATCTCCTGAGATATTTCCTTCAGCTTTATTGTTTGCTTAGAAATAACAAGAGTTGATAATCATATTACCGAAAATAGTAATAAGGAAAAGGGCATTTACAGGAAGTTCTATTCCCATGACCTTCGAGATTGTTGAGAAGGAAGAGGGAATAAGAGCGAGAATTAGAAATATGATCCCCAAGATCAGCCAAAGCATGGAGTAACGTAATTCAAGTTTATAACGTCTAATCATATTAATAACAAACAAAAGAAAAAGAAAAGACCCTGCGATCAAAATGATTTGAAGCTTAAAAGGAATCATATCCCATCCCCTAAACCATTTCTTTTCTCATTTTATCAATAATTATAGCGAGAGAAACTTTGCTCATGTAATAAACCGACTTTAAAGAAGTAATTGAAGAATGACCTTCTGTTCGGGCCTTCATTTCTACGGCGATTTCTTTGATAACAAAGCGATTTCGTTTAGAAAACATAATAGATTCCGGCTCGGGATAATCCACAGGATAATACCGCGCAAACTCTCGAATCATTTTTTTATTGCAAGCTCTAAAACCAGAAGTTGGATCCGTTATTTTTTGCCCTGTAGTTGCTTGCAAAAGCAACGTAAAATACCTTATCCCCAGCCTCCTCATCTTTGATGACTGAAACCCTCGTTTTTGAATATAACGAGATCCTATGACCATATCCGACTCCCCGTTAATAATTGGAGCAATTAATTTGGTTATATAAGACGGGTCATGCTGCCCATCTCCATCCACTTGAAGTGCAATGTCATAATCATTTTTAAGTGCATACTTATATCCCGATTGAACAGCCCCACCAATGCCGAGATTGCAGGGTAGATTAATAACTGGGATTCCATTTACATCACAGACTTCCTTCGTCCTGTCTGTAGAGCAATCATTAATAATAATTATATCGAAGGTATGATCCTCGAGTTCTACACTTTTAAGCTTCCGATAAAGAGAAATTAGATTCTTCTCTTCATTAAATGCGGGAACAATTGCAAGGACTCTAGCCATTAGTCGAGCTCCCCTCTATAAAAAAAACAAACTCCGTTGCAAGAATGTATCATTAAAAACTATTTCAAACACTAGATCAGCAGAACTTTTCTTTCCGTCTATAAGCAAAATTCCACCCTTATAAATATCCTCTTGGCTCGAGTAGGCGGTAATAGCATTCCCAGGACTCGCATCTTTAGTTTCTAATATCAAATGGTACTCCTTATTTTTCGAGTTTTTAACAGGAGGGAATCGCACTTTGTAATATGCGTTGTCAGATAGGCCATCTGCTTTAACTGTATTTTTATAAATCACTTTTCCGGAATCCTCTTGTAGGATAAATGTTATAGTAGATTGATTTATTCGAGCGTATGTCCCCAACTTAACCGAAAAACCGGAGATATTAGATTTATCAGACCAAAAAGTTTGTTCTACTCGCATGCCTTTTACAATTTCACCAACCGGCATATTACCCTTCGGTTGTTCGACATAAGATCTAACAACCCCAATGTTTGCAATATAAATATAGAGAACACAACTTAGAAGTAAAATGACCCCTATTTTATACCCTATATTGCCCATAATTTTCATCTGAACATTCATCCTCTATACGTTTTGTCGAATTTGATAGAGATCCATTATGTCCTTTTCTAATAACCCCCAACTTCGTTCCTTCACCGTAATTCTTGATTTATCAATAATTTTTTTTCGTAATTCTGAGTCATTGCAAATCTTTTCGATCATTTCCAATCCATGCTCGATATCACCCTGCCGATAAAGCAAAGAATTCTCCCCGTCGATCAGATATTCTATGTTTCCTTCGTTCGGTGCTACCACAGCAAATCCTCCTGTCGCCATCATCTCAAGAGGAGGATATGAGAAACTTTCTAATAGACTGGACTTCAGCAGAATATGGCATTGAGAATAAATTTCATTCACTCTTTCATGAGGAACTTGGTGAAAGAAGCGATCATATTTGTACCATTCTTTCGGTTCACCCTTATAGGATAAGTACCAAATCTCAAATTTTCCTTTATCGAGCATATTGGAAATTCTGAAACTTTCATCTACATTCTTATAATAATCGCTGCTATTTCCCTCAATCAAAATTTTTATCTTTTCTTTCCCGGAAAAGTCCCTCTCTGTTTCTTTGAATAAACTCAAATCAATTCCATTGGCAGCATACTTTACGGTTTGCTTAAAACGGTTTTCTAACCAATCCTTACACCATTTTGATATCGTAATATATATAGTATTAGGGGAATTATAGGTTAAATTCGCCCAAATCTTCATCACGTTACCGTACTCATAAAAATTAGTTTCATAATTCTGGACAAGATAGTATTTCTGAAGTATTTTTGAATAACCATTTATCCAACTTAATGTTGTCCATAGCGTTGCAACGGCTTTAGAGAATGTAGCATGTATTAGTGTTTTGTGACAACAAATCACATTTATAGACCCTTCTTTGTTTACAAGATTCTCTTCCGAATCACCCATGGAAAGAATAGTTACATCCATGCCATTATTCCTCAAAATGTGACAATGCTTAATAACCACATTCACTCCGCCACTTATTTGAGTAGAGGGTAAAACAAATAAGATGGATTCGTTCAACTGCGTTTGAAAATATTCAACAAGACTATATCCTGTTTGAACAGTTGTATGAGAATTCACAGCTTTTTTAAAAGCCATTCCGCCAATCTCTTTCCGCATTAGATCATCCCGAATAAGTTTAAGTAAAGATTGCTTCCATTCTTCCTGATTTGAACAAAGAATGCCCGTCGTCCCAGATTCGATTATCTCTTCAAATGCTCCGACTTTACTAGCCACAGTAGGTACTTTGACGAGGGCAGCCTCAGTCCATTTATTTTCGGACTTAGCTTGATTAAATATGGTATCCTCTACAGGAGCTAGATTGATATCAACTGAAGCAATAAGCTGCGGCAACTTGGTCCAGTCCATAAATTTTTCTACAAGAATCCGATCCCGAATTGCATTGAATTCCTCTGGTATATCCAATAAGCCTACTACCTTCAAGTAAACATTGGGATCATCTACCATTATATCTATGATAGTATCTTTTATCATATTGAAATCAGCATTGTGAGTTATGCTTCCGCTGAAATATCCTAAAATTACTTTTTGAGGGTCAGGTTTCTTTTGGGAAATAGCTTTTAAAGATAACTCAACCATTTTTTCAGAGGCTACATTACGGTTAATAAATGTTTGTGGATTGAATTTTCTAAGTTCTCTTGCCATTCCTTCAGTCGTAGTTAGGATGTAGTCACATAAAAGCATAGTTCGCTTCATTCGATTGACTCCATCCATATACTGCTTCAAATCTTGCTGTCTCATCGTTTTCAGATGAGCTATAGTTGAAACATACTCCTCATCTATTACTAAATCATCAATATCAAAGAAGCATTTTTTATTATAGTATTTAGCCTCTTTTATGAAATCCTCAATTAAATCTGTCACTGGACATCTAAAGAATACAAAAGCCCTGTAAAACTTAACATCTTCAAGCTTCAAATTCTCATAGTACACTTGATCCGCAGAAAAGTTATTAAAATGAAGTTGTTCAATTTGATGGTCAATTCTATAGCGCGAGGGATGCGGAAGGGTGCATCCGTTTATGAAAAGAATATCTTTGAAATGATTGTGCTTTATTTTATTACCTAGTATATTTCTCTTTATGTATGAAGTTGTCTTTTTAGAAAAACTTGGTACCCCCTCGTATTTCAGTGTTGCATAGCTTTTTTTCAGAAGAATATTTAGTCTCATATTAAAAATCACCTTTCTTGGTTATGCGTTCCATCGCATCGTGTATCACTTTATATTGCGCATTTTTTATATAATCCTTTGCCTTTTCTCCACCCGAAGTAGAGAACTCGGATATTCTCCAGTGATATAGGATCTTTGGTATATGAACGACTGGCTCTTCAAGTTCCATTACACGCAGAGCCAAGTCCCAATCTTGAGCTCCTTCTGTCCCTACTCGAAAACCTTCAACTTGACGTATTGCAGATGTTCTATAAACAGCTAGGTGACAAATGAAATTGATTCCAATAAGGTGTTTATATCCCCACTTTTTTTTATAGAATGGTTTGATTCGCTTCCCGTCCAACCATTTATCTTCATCAGTATAAAACAAAACAGCTTCAGGATATGAGTGAATTGCTCTAGCCACTTCATATAAAGCAAAAGGATGGAGCAAATCGTCATGGTCGAGCAAAGCGCAATACTCCCCCGTAGCCATTGCAAAAGCCGTATTGGTACATTCACAAATGTGCCCATTTCGATTTCTAAATTCCACTTTAACTCTATCATCTTTATTTGAGTAATATCTAAGAATTTCTTTAACATGCTGCTGACTCGAATTATCATCAGCAATACATAATTCCCAGTTACTGTATTCCTGCCCCATCACTGATTCAATGCATTCAATTAAATATTGTGAAGGAGTATTATATACAGGTAGAAGAATCGATATTTTGATTCCTTCACTCATTCTTTCTTTTGAAAAGTCCGGCTCATTAGACAACTTTTTAGCATACCATTTGTTACCCTTTAAATTCGTAATCTTGATGCCGAATCTTATATAAAACCATCGAATTTTCCTTACTATATTCCTTTTCATTCTTCACCTAGGTATATTTTGAATAGTAAAAATCACTAACAGCATCTACTGTGCCGGATTGAATCAAACTTCCCTTCTCAAGTACAATCGCCTTGTTACATAACGCTCTAATTTGATCGATTGAATGAGTAACCAACATAATTGTTGTCCCTTCTTTAATCATATCTTGTATTTTACTTTCGCATTTCTGTTGAAATTTAAAGTCACCTACTGATAGTATTTCATCCACGATTAAAATCTCAGGTTTCGTAATTGTTGCAATTGAAAAGCCGAGCCTTGCATACATTCCCGATGAGAAATTTTTTATCGGGACATCCAAAAAATCTTGCAACTCTGAGAATTCAACAATCTCATCAAAATGTTTTTTCATCATTTTCTTACTATGCCCCAAAATAGAACCATTCAAATAAATATTTTCCCGAGCAGTTAATTCTGTATCGAATCCAGCTCCCAATTCAATTAATGGGGCCATACTTCCGTTCACATATATATTTCCACTTGTAGGTTTCAGGACTCCCGCTACCATTTTAAGCAATGTGCTTTTCCCTGCTCCATTCAAGCCTAAAACACCCAGGATATCACCCTTTTGAATTGAAAAACTAACATTTCGCAAAGCCCAAAACTCTTTATAAGATATTTGCCCTTTAAGTTTTTTGATTATATATTCCTTCATTGTACTTATCTTTTCCGTTGTCATATGAAAACACATTGATACATCTTCAACTCGAATTGATTCGGTTGTCATTATATAGCTCCCCCAGGAAGGCATTAAATATGCAATATGAATTCATCCTGTTTTTTGTTGAATATATACACGCCCAACGCTAACGTCCCAATAGAATAAAGTATACAGTGTAGATTTAAATCCCATGAAGGTACCTGCCCATTTACCAATCCTAATCTAAAATACTCTATGTAGTAGTAAAGTGGATTAGCATATAGTAAGAACATGAAACGATCTGGCATGATACTGATAGGATAAATAATGGGGGTAGCGTACATCCAGGCAGTGAGGAAGACTCCATAAAAATGTTCAATATCCCTAAAAAAAATAACTAGGCTACTCAATAACATACCAAGGCCAAGACAGAACACATATAAATATATAATTGCCACAAAACTAAATATAATAGTATAATTGATTGACACATTAGTCACAACACAAACTAACAATACTGCCAAAAATGAAAACAGTAAATTGACCAGGGAATAAGTGGTCTTGGTTATAGGGAAAATATATTTAGGAATGTAGACTTTCTTAATTATCTGCCCAGATGTATAAATAGAGGACATTGCTAGACCTGTTGATTCGGACAAAAATGAAAATAGAACCTGTCCACTTATTACATAGGCAGCAAAATTATCAATATTGAAGCGAAAAAGTTCTCTGAAAACTATTGTTATAATAAGCATGGTCAATAATGGATTTAATAAGCTCCATAGAACCCCCAACACTGAACGCTTATATTTCACTTTCAAATCTTTAGCTACCAATAAATAAATCAAACTTCTATACTTCATAAAATTAATGAGGCTTCTTTTTTTTAAAATATTCATTAAACTCATCCTCAACTTATCATTTTAAATCCAGAACCTTAGGAGCAATGTGAATAAAGTTATTGCAAGCACCGAGATTGAGTATAGGGGTACTATGAAATCTAGAGAGATTGCTCTCCTTTCTAATAATTTGACGGATTTTCTGGATCGGTGTAGCAGAACCAAGAATAGAGGGATGCAGGGAATGAAGTATCTCCCTTGCACACCAGAAACTATAGGATGCCCTATACCCCCGATATCTGGATGTGATGTCCAAGTAATATAAAGCGAGGATTCTATCATTAAAACCACCATGAGAAATATTCCAACAAAAACTACCTTATGCATCAACGGCAAATGTACATGTATACCATCAGAATATGCCACAAGGATAAGAACAATCAAAAAACCAATAACCACCAAACTAGGCAGATTCGTATCTAGCCATCCAAAATTACCGACAAAGCTGTTGACATAAAACATTCTCAACTCAGTAAACGTTCTAACTAAAACCATTGCAAAGTCAAGCGGATTATGCAATATATACGAAATCTGTTCTTGAGCTTGTCCTGAACCTGGAGTTGCGGATCGCAACACAATCTTTAATACTCCCATCCATATTACGTGAGAGAATACTCCACCGCCAAGAACAAAGCAGATGGCAATCGATCTCTTAAAGTCTACGAACTTTTCTTTAGGAACAAGAAATATAAGCAGTAAGATTGGATAATAGACAGTTTTAAGCTCAATCAAAAAAATAGAAAGAATGAATAATAGAACAACATCCCTCTTGGAAATATTTTTTTTATCCGATGAATATATGTACCGCATTATTAAAGAGAAAATTAGAAATAGGACACTTATAACAACAGCGTCGTAGCTATTAGAGGCCCCTAAAGTCATACTCATTGGCATAAGCCCCAGCAAAGCAATCACTCTTTTATAGAAGGGGATATATTTTATCGCCAAGTAAATTAGAGTTGTATATAATAGTAGATTCCCTATTCTTCCGGCATAGAGATATGTAGCGAAATTATCTGAATTTGACGAAGTAGGTTTTACAAATAGTTTGCTTAAAAAAATTGCGCTACCTGATCCAAGATAAAGAAGTGGACTTGTTTGCGACGTACTGTAACTCTGAAAAACTTTTTCGGAAAAATCAGCGGGTGTGTTCAGATCATTGTACTGATCAATATAACTATATTTTTCTTCTTTGTTACCAATAAACCTTCGAAAACTTTCTTCAAGCAACACAAGCTCTTTAGGTAAATAGTTGCCGATATTCCCATCTACCACCGAAGGGAGCAATATAAATTCAGAAATTAGAAAAGCTTTTTTATAGTGACTATCTTCATCAGCCACTTGAAATGGAGGTGTTAAAAAAATAAAAAGCATACCGAAAATTAAAGAAATTGCAAGGAACTTCTCCTCTAGTCTTGGTAATTGTTGCATCCCTTTACCTCACTACTTGTATTTGCCCAAGAGATTGGCTAGTGCGGTTGGCACCAAAATGTCTTAAAATAGACTCCATCCATATCACCTGCGACTAAAAAGGAGTTTACCATGAATCGACAACCTTCACCACCCAAGTACATCAAAAAGGAAGAATCTGACTTATCCCTGCTAAAGTGGGCAGCGATTCTCATGGCGGCCATTTTCTTCCTGATGTATACGTTCAAAGCCGGCTTATTCAACGGGTATGACTTCAACTTCGAGAAGAAGCTGATCGGCGCCTCGATCTACTCCCTCTGCTTCGTGCTCCTCATGTCCGTGCACCTATTCAAGGTCTGGACCATGAACAGCTGGAAAGCGATCCTGTCCATCGCCATCTGGCTGCTCCCGCTCAGCTTCGCCATCTCATCTATCGGAGCCGCCTCCGACAATACAGCCAACATCATGATGATGGTCAGCTGCCTGCTCGCTTCCTTCTTTGTCTTCGGTCTCTATTATAACGACAACCGCTTTACGAGAGTTGCGCTCGAGACCATTCTGATCCTGACCAGCTACGTGCTCGTCTGGTTCGGCATCCTCAACCTGTTCGGCCAGTATTGGTACCCCGACGCGCTCTGGTTCCAGCTCGGCACGTATCGGATGACCTCTGTCTTCCAGTACCCGAATACATATGCCGCCTTGCTGATCGCCATCCTGCTGGCGGCAGCCTATTACACGACTCATGCGAAAAAGCGCCTTTGGATCGGAATCCATGCGTTCATGCTCGTCCCGGTATTCGTGTCGTTCATGCTGACCTACTCGCGCGCCGCGCTGGTCGTCATTCCGGCAGCCGTCCTGCTGACGATGCCGTTTCTCAAGGTCAGCAAACAGCTTGTTTACGTCTTGCATCTTTTCATCACCGTCGGCGTTTCCTTTGCCGTACTGAGCGTCATCGAGTCAAAAGCCTTCACGATTGCTCAGCAAGTGCTCCGTTTCAACGAAGGCGGATCTCAGATCCCACCTGAAAAGCTGATGCCGCTCTTCAGCTCGGAAGCTCTGGCGGGCTGGGGCGCTCTCCTCGGCGCTTCTCTCGTCGCCATGCTCCTTGTGCTCGCAGTCAATCGGTGGATCGAGCCTGCTTTAGAACGCAGCCTTGAATCATTTTCGAGGCGCAAGATCTCTTATCTCGCCGCTCCAGCCGCAATGATTGTTCTAGCCGTCATAGGAGCCGCGCTCGTCCTGTCCAGTTCCGCCGTGCGGGACCTGCTCCCCTCCAACCTGGCCAACCGTCTGGAAAACATCAGCTTCAAGCAGCATAGCGTGCTCGAGCGGGCGACGTTTTATGAAAACGGCCTGGACATCGCGGCCGATTACCCGCTGTTCGGAGCAGGAGGGGGCGGCTGGCAAGCCCTTTACCAGCAATATCAGTCGAACCCTTATACCAGCAACCAGGCCCACAGCTATCTCGTTCAATTGCTCGTCGAAACAGGCTGGATCGGCTTGCTTCTTCACCTCGCAGTGTTCGCGCTCGCTTACTTCCTGTTCGTCCGCAGCTGGATCCGCCATCCGGAGAAGCGCGGCAGCCAGCTCATCTACTATATTTTCACCGTTTCCATCCTGCTTCATAGCTTCTTCGACTTCGACATGAGCTATATTTCCATCGCAGCCATCGTCTTCTTCTCTCTCGGCAGCATGATCGGCGTCTACGACAAGGAGTTGTCCCTGCCTAAACTCACTTTGAAAAAGACCGCCTTCAATCGACTCTATCCGACTGTATTGGCTGCCTTGACCATTCTTGTCGGCGTATTCGCCTACCGGTTCTATGCTTCCTATATCCAGTTCGATAAGGCGCGCGCCCTTGCTCAGCAACAAGCGTCGATTGACCAGATTTTTCCGGCTTTGGACAAAGCGATCTCGCTTTCCCCCTCCAATACCCAATACTATTTGGTCAAGGCCGATTGGCTGACGCAAGTCTATCAGCAGACGCAAAATGCCGACTATTTAGACCAAGCTAAAAAAAATCTTCAAAAAGCGCAACTTCATGACCCGTACCAGCGTCAAATCATACAGGCTGAATACAACAACCGTCTTTTGGCCGGAAACGTAAAGGAAGCGATCGCGATCATCGAAGACGGATTGGTCAAGTTCCCATGGGATATTACGCTCTACGAAATGGGAATCAAGCAGTATGCCGATCTCGGCTTGAATGAACACGGCAATGAAGATCCTGCTTACGAACAGAGCTGGGGTCGCGCCTCCGAGCTTTACGAGGAAGTCGTATCGAGGACCGACAAGCTCAAGGATTTGCCGCCGGAGCAGCTGCAAGGCCGCCGCTTCGACATCTCGACGACCATCCGCCAAGCGATGGGACAAGTCGACTTCCACTCCGGACGTTTTGCAGAAGCGGTAGAAGTATTGAAACCGTCTATCGGCGATGCTCTCACCCCAGCCGATGAATCTCAAGAAGCTCAGACGGTTGCGGGAACCTCGCGCTCTGCTGTCCGCTATTACATCGCTTCCTTGGAAAAGCTGGGACAGAAGGATGACGCTCTGAAAGAGAAATTGATTCAAGCGGATTCAAACGAGGAAAAGCTGGTTAATCAGCTCATAGCGTCCTGATTTTAACACTCATCGACAGGATACTACCGAATACCCGATAGTTTTACAAAATTACCACAAAGACCCTTTTCTTTCTCGGGATTCTTGCTTATAATAGCTTTTATCTCTGCAGGACTCCCGAGAAAGAGTTCTACTAAAGGCATTAAGGAGGGAAACGAGTTGCATAGCTTCAAGAACAGTGATCTGCAAGCGCAGAATCACAAGGATTCTTACTGCCCTTTTGATTTCCATTTATTTTCTCGAAAGGAGGTGAAATGAAAATTATGAAAAAGCTTGTAACAAAAAAGACTGCGGCTTTGCTCGTCTTCATGATGATGGTATCCGCTCTGTCTCCGATTCTAGCATTCGCGGCTTCTAACTTTACCGGTCTTTCCGCTAAGGACAACCGCGTAACAGGTACCGTGTATGTCGACCGTGATACTTATGTGAACGGCGATGTGTACGTCGATGGGCTGAACCGCATCGCGATTCAAGTCTACGGCGAGAACGATACGGTTGGAACCACGGTGTATGCGACGTACAGTACATACACCAATGGTCGCTATCATTACACCATCGATTCTACCGTTGCAAACTCGACTTACTACAGCCTTCAATACGCTGACAAAAGCGTTGTTGGAGGTGTCGTATACGGTCGTGTAGACAACATCATGAGCGGTGGCAGCGGATGGGGCGGCGGCATCACTCCTCCAACGGGCGACATCATCGGTGCTGACGGTAAAGTTAACCGCGACCGGTTGATCGCAGCTCTGGCAGCAGACGAAAACGCCCGTATCAAAACGACTACGGACACGGTTTATCTGCCTGCTGACGCTCTGCTGAGCGGCAAGACGCTGACCATCTACAACGATGCCGGCGTATCCATCACGCTTCCGCTTGCTGCGCTGAAACTGGCTGATCTGGCGAAATCCCTCGGGGTCGAGCTGAAAGATCTGGTCATCCGCGTGGAAATGAAGAAGCTTGAAGGCGATGCGGCGAAAGCCGTCAACGATGCCGTGAAAGCAGTCGGCGCGACGCAGCTGGCTGACGCTTACGACTTCAAAGTTGTAGCTGTCGGCGGCGGCAAGGAGCTTCCGATCGAGAAGTTTGGACAACTCGTACAACGTACGATTCCTCTGACTTCGGCCGCTACGCCAAGCGCTGCAGGCGTCCTGTTCAACCCGACCGCGAAAGAGCTGAGCTTCGTGCCTAGCACGTTCGCCAAGGCAGACGACAAGACGATCGCTACGCTGAAGCGTGACGGTTCCTCCATCTACACGGTGATTCAAGGCAAGACGGCTCGCTTCAATGACGCGCTGCCGTTCTGGTCCAAGAACGCTGTCGAGTCCCTCTCCGAGAAGCTGATCGTTGAAGGCACGGGCAAAAACCTGTTCGAGCCGAAACGCGGCATCACGCGTGCGGAATTCGCAGCGCTGGTCATCCGTTCGCTGGGAGTACAGCCTGTAACGTCGTCGACCTACAAGTTCAACGACGTGATCTCCACCAAATGGTATGCCGGTACGGTAGCTGCTGCTGCTGAAATCGGCCTGGTCATTGGGGACGAGAAAGGCAACTTCAACCCGAACGCGCCAATCACTCGTAAAGAGGTAGCCGCTATCGTCGTTCGCGCGACGGAGTACGCCGGAAAATCCATCAAGCTGTCGGATGCGGATGCAAACGCAGCTCTGGCTGGATTCAAGGATACGGCAATCCTCGGATGGGCAAAAGCTGAGGTCGCCGCTGCTGTGAAAGCCGGCATCGTGAACGGCCAATCCTCGACTGCGATCGCAGGAAACGCCTTTGCTAACCGTGCTGAAGCGGCAACGATGATCGCACGCTATCTGCCGATCGCTGGCCTCTCGAACTAATCCTTCCTTATGCCAGCAAAAAGCGGCCCTTCGGGGCCGCTTTTTTCATGTTCAGAGGAGAAAGCTAGACCCTCTCATGGAGAGAAGAAACGGAAGCCTCTGCTCTAGAGAGCAGAGGCTTCCGCCGCGAATAACCAAAAGCCGCCCGATCGCCGCAAGCTTCATCGCGGGAAAGGACGGCTTCTTCATCATGTTGGAAAGATCAGGCTTGCGCCGGATTGAACGAGCTTTTCAGCGAGACGACGCGATTGAAAACGGGACGCTCGGAAGTCGTCAGCTTCGGATCGACGCTGTAATAGCCGTGACGGAAGAACTGGAACTTGTCTCCCGCTGCCGCTTCCTTCATGCCGGGCTCGACAAAGCCTCCGAGCACTTGCAGCGAATCCGGATTGATGCACTCCAGGAAGGTCTTGTCGCCCTCCTCGGCCTCGCTCGTGATGAGCGGCTCGAAATGACGGAACTCCGCCGAAACGGCATTCGAAGCTTCGACCCAATGAAGCGTGCCCTTGACCTTGCGGCCGGTAAAGCCTGTGCCGCTTTTCGTCTCGGGATCGTAGGTGCACCGCAGCTCGACGACTTCGCCGGCTTCATCTTTCACGACTTCCTCGCACTTGATGAAGTAGGCGTGCTTGAGCCGGACTTCATTGCCCGGGAACAGGCGGAAGTACTTGGCCGGCGGGTTCTCCATGAAGTCGTCCTGCTCGATGTAGATCTCGCGCGAGAACGGGATCTGGCGCGTGCCCATCTCTTCGTTCTCGTTGTTGTTCTCCGCCTCGAGCCATTCGACCTGCCCTTCCGGGTAGTTGGTGATGACGACCTTCAGCGGCCGCACGACCGCCATCGTGCGCGGAGCCTTGAGCTTCAGATCCTCGCGGATGAAATGCTCCAGCATCTGCTCGTCGACGATGCTGTAAGCGCGGGCGACGCCGATCTCGCGGCAGAACGTGCGGATCGCCTCCGGCGTGAAGCCTTTGCGGCGCAGCGCGCTGATCGTCGGCATGCGCGGATCGTCCCAGCCGTCGACGATGCCTTCGTCGACCAGCTGCTTGAGCTTGCGCTTGCTCATGACCGTATTGGTCAGATTGAGACGGCCGAATTCGTACTGGCGCGGCCGCGACTCCATCTCGCACTGCTCGATCGCCCAGTCGTACAGCGGACGGTGATCCTCGAACTCGAGCGTGCAGATGGAATGCGTGATGCCCTCGATCGCATCGCTGAGCGGATGGGCGAAATCATACATCGGATAGATGCACCAGGCATCGCCGGTCCGATGGTGATGAGCGTGGGAAATTCGGTACAGCACCGGATCCCGCATCGTGATGTTCGGCGAGCTCATGTCGATCTTGGCGCGCAGCACGCGGGCTCCGTTCGGGAATTCGCCTGCCCTCATGCGGCCGAAAAGGTCCAGGTTCTCCTCGACGCTGCGATCGCGGTACGGGCTGTTGCGCCCAGGCTGCGTCAGCGTGCCGCGCAGCTCCCGCATCTCTTCCGGCGTCGAATCGTCGACATAGGCCAGCCCTTTGCGGATGAGCAGCAGCGCCCGTTCGTAGAACTCCTCGAAGTAGTCGGACGCGAACCGAAGCTCCTCCCACTCGAAGCCGAGCCAGCGGACGTCTTCCTGAATCGACTCGACATATTCCGTGTCTTCCTTGACCGGGTTCGTATCGTCGAATCGCAGATTCGTGCGCCCCTTGAATTCATCGGCGACCTCAAAGTTCAGGCAGATGGACTTGGCATGGCCGATATGCAGATAACCGTTCGGCTCCGGCGGAAATCGGGTCGCGACCTGCTGCGTGCGGCCGCTCTCCACGTCGTCAGCGACGATTGCGCGTATGAAATTAGAAATCGGAGGATTTTTCGGATCCATGCGACCACCCAACCTTTCTATGACCTATATCCTACTATTGTACACAAAAAAGCCCCCTGATATAAGGGGGCAGGGAGATGCAAGACCGTCCGTCCGGACGTCCGGATTGCTCTTGAGCGCGCCCGAAGGTCCAGTCGGCCCGCGGCTCGGTGCCGGCATCCGCGGCTCGATTCGCAGAGCGGAGCCTCGAAAGCAAAGCGTCGGCTCGTCCGCCTAAAGCAGCTTCTCGATAGCCGGGGCGATATCCAGCGGCTGTACGCTTGGCTCGAAGCGGCCGACGATCGAGCCGTCGCGTGCGATCAGAAACTTGGTGAAGTTCCACTTCACGTCGTCGCTCTCCAGCTGCTCCGGGCTGAACATGCTGGCGAAGCGGCGGCCTTTGTCGGAGTCGTCGAAGCCTTGGAACGGAGCTGACGCCGTCAGCTGCCGGAACAACGGATGGGCGTTCGCGCCGTTGACATCCGTCTTGGCGAACAGCGGAAAGCTGACGCCGTAGTTCACCTTGCAGAAGCCCTCGATCTCATCCGAGGAGCCCGGCTCCTGAGCGCCGAACTGATTGCTTGGAAAGCCAAGGACGACCAAGCCTTGATCCTTGTACTTCTCGTACAGCGCCTGCAGCTCCTCGTACTGCGGCGTCAGCCCGCATTTGCTGGCCGTGTTGACGACGAGCAGCACCTTGCCCTCGTAGTCGGCCAGCTGCGCCGGTTCTCCTCCGAGCGTTTCAAGCTTATGGTTCGTGACGATAGCCATCTGAACTCTCCTCCTCAACCTGATGATGAATCCGTCCATGGAGCGACTGCAGCCGAACCCTCAGCTCCTCCAGCTCCTGCAGGTCGATGCCGGGCACGCGGCACAGCTCCTGCGGGATGTTCGCGGCCTGCATCTGCAGCGCCCGTCCCTGCTCCGTCAAGTACACCCGCAGCACCCTCTCGTCCGCTCCGTCCCGGATCCGATTCACGAGCCCGGCCGCCTCCAGCTTCTTGAGCAGCGGCGTGAGCGTCCCGGAGTCCAGATAAAGCCGGCTGCCCAGGCCTTTGACCGGCAGCCCGTCCTGCTCCCACAACGCCAGCAGCGTCACATATTGGGTGTACGTGATGCCCAGCTCCTGCAGGAGCGGACGATACAGCCTCGTCACTTCCTTGGAGCAGGCGTAAAGGGCGAAGCAGAGCTGGAGATCCAGCGGGAGCGCTCCTGCTGCTGCGCCGGTTCCAAGCCCTTCCGAGGAAGGGCTCGGGGCCCGGCCCGCCGCGCCTGGCTGATCGGCGCTCGGGCGCGGCGGACGTGAAGGTGTCATGGGATGGACTCCCCCTCTATACATTGCATACAATCTAACACGTTGACTTCAGCTTAGCATTCAAGCCTCCTAAAGTCAATCGACGCCTTTACAGGTTATGGAAGTTGCTGCTACAATAGCTGTTATTAGTTAACTAAAAAATATATAATATCGGTTAACCAAAAGAGGAGGTTCCCCATGCCGCATCCCGTTTCCGCTGCCGATGGCCCGTCCCTCTGGGAAAAGCTCGCCGACAAAGCGCTTGCCGGGAGTCCGCCCTCGCGCGAGGAGGCGCGCCTTGTCCTGGAAGCCGACCGCCTGGAGCTGCTGCCGCTGCTCCAGGCCGCTTTCCGCGTTCGCAGCCATCATTTCGGCCGGAAGGTCAAGCTGAACCGCATCCTGAACGCAAAAAGCGGGCTTTGTCCAGAGGACTGCGGGTACTGCTCCCAGTCGATCGTCTCAAGCGCCGACATCGCCAGCTATGCGCTGCTCCGCCCCGAGGCGATGCTGGAAGCCGCCCGCAAAGCGTATGCCCAAGGCGTCGGCACGTTTTGCATCGTCGCCTCCGGCCGCGGCCCAAGCCGACGGGAGACGGCGCGGGTAGCCGAGGCGGTCCGGGCCATCCAGGCGGAGCTGCCGCTCAAGATCTGCGCCTGCCTCGGCCAGCTGACGGCCGAGCAGGCCGCAGAGCTGCGCGAGGCGGGCGTGCAGCGCTACAACCATAACCTCAATACGAGCGCCGCGCATCATGGCCAGGTCGTATCGACGCACAGCTATGAAGACCGGCTGCAGACGCTGGACCGAGTCCGGGAAGCGGGCCTCTCTCCCTGCTCCGGGATCATCGCCGGCCTCGGCGAGACGATCGACGATCGGATCGAGATGGCATTCGCCTTGCGAGAGCTTGGGGCGGACTCGATTCCGGTCAACTTCCTCCATCCGGTCGAAGGGACGCCGATGGGCGGCAGCGAGCGCGTCTCTCCCGCAGATGCGCTGCGCCTGCTGGCGCTGCTGCGCTTCGTCTGTCCGGACAAGGAGATCCGCGTCGCCGGAGGACGCGAGCTGACGCTCCGCTCGCTGCAGCCGCTGGCGCTATACGCCGCCAACTCGATCTTCCTCGGCGACTACTTGACGACGGCCGGTCAGGAGTGGAGCCGCGATCTCGACATGCTCGAGGATCTCGGCTTCGAGCCCGAACGCATCGCCCCGGATGTCGAAGCCGCATGGATCGCCCAGGGCAAACCGCTGCCGGCTGTCCCGAGCGGCGCTGTCCGCCGATGAAAAAAGCCGTGCTTTTCTGAAATCCAGAAAAGCACGGCCCGGCCTGCCCGGGCAAGTCCCAGGCGATCGGCTCGGAAGGAACCGGACAGGGCCCGCCTCGTCCTGCGCAGGAGCAGACGCCGCCGCAGTCAGGACAGCGAAGCGCCGGCACGATCCCGGTGGAGCTGGCGGAACTTGTACGCCATCGCGAGCCGCCAAGGCACGAGCATGCCGAACGCCAGCAGGAAGAACAGCGAGGCGGTCTGCAGCACCGAAACGTACTGCTCGACGACGTCGTGAAGCACCAGACGAATCGCCAGCAGAATAAGGATCAGAAAGAAAAACGCCTTGGAGCGGCGCAAGTAGACATCTTCGCCGACAAACTCCATCTTGGACGTCAGGATAAGCGGGATGGAGAACAGCAGAGCGCCGACGGCGAAAGCGCAAAGCGCCCAGAGGAGCGGTATATGCGTCTCGGGAACGACGAACATCAAAAAACCGGTCGCCATGCCGAGGGGCGGAATGAGGATCTTGCGCAAGGTCGTCGGCTTGCGGGTGGAACGGACGCGCACCATGATGACCGCCAGCCCTCCGAGCAACGGGATAAGCAAGGACCACAGCGGCGAGATCTGGATCGACAGGTTCATACGGGCATCGGCACTCCCTTTGGAAAATAGGCGCGCCAGCCTTGCTTTTCGGCCGCGCCTCTACAGCTTTCTCCATCGTACCCAAAATGCCTCCTCCATGCAAATGAACGCGAAAAACCGCCGGACAGCAGCAGGAAGCGGCTTGTCCGGCGGCGGGAATGCGCGTGCTCAGCGCGACGACTGCTTGACGCGGGAGCCGATGCTTTTGAGCGTCTCGCGGATGAAGGCCGGCTCGTCCTCCGGCGTGCGGGAGCTGACGAAATTGCCTTCCACGACGACCTCCTGATCGACATAGTGGGCGCCGGCATTCGCCAGATCGTCCCGCAGCGGCGGATAGCAGGTCAGCGTCCGGCCTTTCGCCAGCCCGGCGCTGATGAGAATCTGCGGACCGTGGCAGATCGCCGCGATCGTCTTCTTCTCCTCGTCGAGCCGCTGTACGAACGACTGGATCGACGGGTCGTTGCGGAGCGCTTCCGGAGAGGAGCCCCCGGGAATGACCGCCGCGTCGAACTGCTCCGGCTTCGCGTCGGCGATGCCAAGCTCCGTCGTATAGCTGGCCTTGCCCTGCTTGCCCTCAAGCTTCTCTCCGGCCTTGAGGCCGATGATTACCGTCTCGTGACCTTCCGCCCGGATCGCCTCATAAGGGGCCTGCATCTCGCTGTCCTCGAACTGGGGTCCGAGCAAAAAAGCTACCTTTGCCATGATGATTCTCTCCTTTGCCTGAAGGTTCCTAAGATACAGCCTTACTTTACCCTTCCGCGCCCCATCTGAACCGAACGCCGCGCGGCGCAAGCGGCGCCTCGACCGATCCCCGCTGACGGCGTTCGACAAAACGTTACCCTTCTGTAACCTTATGGCGGCCGAAGCAGTCTAGGATAAGAGAAGAGAAGAAAAGGCAACCACGGTTGGAGGAGGAATGCATCATGAACGTTCGTACGCAAAAAGGAAAGCATGCCCGGAGGCTGATGCTCGCTCTGGCCGGAACGGCCCTGTTCGGAGGCGCGGCGCTCGGCTCCCACGCCCCGTCTGCCGCGGCCGCAGCCGCGACGCCGGCGCCGGCCGAGACAGCCGTACACCCGGCCGTTTCCGTCAAGAAGATCGTCCGCAGCACGAAAGCCTACGAGGCCTCCCTGTACATCCCGGTCGTGAGCGGCTTGAAGGACGCCAAGTTCCAGCAGCAGCTGAACGGCATCCTCGAAAGCGCCGCGCTGAAAGACCTCGAGGCGGTGGCCAGGCAGGCGGAGGAGGATCGGGCGTCGTCGCAGAAGGAATCTTATCCATTCCATAAGCATGAGATCAAGCTGCAGTTCTCCGCCGCCCGCAGCGAGTCGCTCGTGGACGGGGGCTTCCTCTCCCTGAAGCTGAATACCTACATCTATAGCGGAGGCGCCCATGGCATCAGCCGCATCGATACGTACAACGTCGCGAACGGCGCCGAGGCTTCGTACATGACGCTGGCGACGCTTTACGGAGAGGACTACGCCGAGCATGTCGACAAGGAAATCAAGCGCCAGATCGCGGCCCATCCCGAGCTGTACTTCGAGGACGGATTCGCGGGCGTGAAGGAGGACCAGCCGTTCTATATCTCGGGCGGCAAGGCGCGCGTCGTGTTCCAGCCCTACGAGATCGCGCCGTATGCGACCGGAGCTCCGGAATTCCCGATCGCGCTGCCGGAAGCCGGCTCGCCCGAGCCCGTGCTCGCCGTTCAGGTGCAGGGCCAGCCTCTCGAAGGCATCGGCGTGACGCAAAGCAAGGACGGCGTCGCGATGATTCCGGCGCGCCAGGTCGCCGAAGCGCTCGGCTACAAGACGAAGTGGACCGCCGCGACGAGCACGCTTGAGCTGAGCAAGGGCGACACGTGGACCGCCGTATCCAAAGGACTCGACAGCTACAGCGTCGACAAGTCGGCTCCGGTCCGGCTCGGGGCGGCCCCTGTCGTAGACGGCAAAGGCCGGCTGACCGTGCCGCTCGCGCTGTTCACCGAGCTGCTCAAGGCGACGGTGTCCTACAGCGGGGATGTCGTCAACCTGGAAGCGCCGAAGGCGTAGAGCTGACTGACGGCTCTGTGCGGCGGCCGTAGGCGAGAAGGTCGAGGCAGCGTCCGGCAGCTGCTCGAGCGCGAACGCAATCCTTCTGCAGCGTCCGGCTCGGAGAGGCTGCAAGCCATGTAATCTCGTCTTCCTACCCGATCCTGCTCGCAAAAAGGGCTGTCCAAAGATCTCAGGATGGAGATCTTCGGACAGCCCTGTTCAGCTTCGTGCGATCGCTGCCGCCTCCGCTCCGGCGATCAGAGCAGCGTCACATCGCCGCCGGCGCGCGGCTCGTCGTCGACGCGCTCGGTGCGCAGCGCGCCGGCAGCGCCCAGGATGCCGATCGCATCGCGCGCATCCTCCGGAGCCGCTTCGACGAAGACAAGGATGCGTCCGTCCTGCACCTCTTTCTCGTAGCGCTTGGCCTCGCTCTCCGCGAAGCCCATGCCGACGAGCCCGCCGACGATGCCGAGCGTGCTCGCGCCGACAGCCGCGCCTCCAAGAGCGGCGACGATCGGACCGGCCGCGATGATCGGGCCGATGCCCGGGATGGCCAGCGCCCCGAGGCCGGCCAGCAAGCCGACCGTGCCGCCGGCGAGGCCGCCGGTCGTCACGCCTGCGGCGATGCCTTCGGGCGCCATCGTTCCGGATTCGTCCAGCACGCCGTCATACCGCTCCCTGTCTCGCGTCAGCACCGACAGCTCGTCCCGGCTGAACCCCGCGCGCTGCAGCTCGCCGAGCGCTTGCTCGGCCTGCGCATCCCGCTCATACACCCCTACATATCGAATCGCCATGAAAAACGCCTCCTTGTCGGGTCTCTTGGTAGAGACTTACCCCGATCGGAGGCGCCGCAATCCATTTCTATGCTTCTTCCAAAAGCCCCCGGCAAGCCGCGCAAGACTCGCCGTAGCGCAGCTCCAGCAGCGCAAGCTCCGGCTCGTAGCCGCCGGCTCCATACTTCGCCTTCTGCTCCAGCTCCAGGGCGAGCTTCGCCACGCCGGCAAAACCGATGCTGAGCGAGGCCGACTTGACGTTGTGCGCCAGCCGCTCCATGAGGTCGTGCTCGTCCAGCGCGGCGGCCTCGCGAAGCTGCTGCAGCTTGGCCGGCGTATCCTGCTCGTACAGCGCAAGCAGATGCTCCAGCATCGAGCGGTCGTCCGCGCTCCAGGGCCGCGGAGCGATGTCCTCGAGCGTCGCAACGTGGATCAGCTCCGCCGCTTCCGCCCCCTCGGCCTCGTCCGCTCCCGGCTGCCGCAGCTCCTGCTGCCCTTGGGCATCGGGCAGCCATTCCAGCAGCGCGGCGGCCAGCTTGTCGAGCGTGACCGGCTTCGTCAGGAAGGCGTCCATGCCGGCCTCGAACGCCTTGCTGCGCTCGGAGGCAAGCGCGCCGGCCGTCAAGGCGACGATCGGCACGCGCGGCATGTCTTGGCGCCGCTCCTCCTCGCGGATGGCAGCCGCGGCCTCCAAGCCGCTCATGAGCGGCATCTGGTTGTCCATCAGGATGAGGCTCGGCTCATGCTGGCGCCACAGCTCCATCGCCTCCTCGCCATTGGACGCCACGACGACGGTCTCGAAGCCGAGGTTGCGCAGCTGAAGCGTAGCGACATGCTGGTTGACCGGATTGTCCTCGGCCAGCAGGATGACGGAGCGGCTGTCCTTGGCCTTCAGCCGGCTGCGCGCCGCGGAGCGCCCTCCGTTCGCCGGCTCCGCAGGGGAGGCGGCCTGCTCCAGCTCCAGCTCGATGCCGAACACCGAGCCTTCGCCGAGCTTGCTTTCCACGGCGATCTGCCCGCCCATCAGCTCCACGAGATGCTTGGTGATCGAGAGCCCGAGGCCCGTGCTGCTGAAGCGCTGGGTGAGGGAATGGTCGACCTGGAAAAAAGGCGTGAACAGCTTGCCGGCATGCTCCTCGGAAATGCCGATGCCGGTATCCCGCACCTCGAGCCGCAGCCGCTGCCGGCCGCCGCTGCGCGACAGCAGGAACAGGCGCGTCTCCACCTCGCCGTCCTGCGTGAACTTGACCGCGTTGCCGACGAGGTTGAGCAGGATCTGGCGGAACCGTCCCCCGTCGCCGAGCACCTCCGGATGGATGCGCGGATCGATGTAGGTCCGCAGCGCCGTCCGCTGCAGCTTCGCCCGGGACTGCAGCAGCCCCAGCGTATGCTGGACCGCCGCCCGCAGGTCGAACTCGGCGCGATCGAGCCTCATTTCGCCCGCCTCGATCTTGGACAGGTCGAGGATGTCGTTCAGAATCGTCAGCAGCAGCTGCCCGGAGTCCAGGATGATCGACACCGACTCCCGCTGCTGTCCGCTCAGCTCGGTCTGCGCCAGCAGCTCGCTCATCGCGATGATGCCGTTCATCGGAGAACGGATCTCGTGGCTCATCGTCGCGAGGAACACGCTTTTGGAGCGGTTCGCCTGCTCGGCGCTTTCCTTGGCGAGCTTCAGCTCGATGTTCGTCTTGGCGAGCTGGCGCTGCACCGAGACGAGCTCGTTGTTGAGCGCCGAGAACTCGTCGAAGGCGCGCAGCTCCTGCTCCATCTTTTCGACGACCTGGCCCGAGAGCTTCTTGATCGTCTCGCGCAGCGTCACCATCTGCTGGTTGTTGATCTTGGTCAGCTCGTCGTAGAAATAAGAGTAGCCCGGATGATAGGTCGCGCCGACGACGAGCAGCCGGTCGTCCACGACGCCGCCGTTGAAGTAGAACAGCTCCGTGCGCCCTCCGAGCGTCAGGTTGAGCTCCCAGTTGTAGACGGCCTTGTCCCGCTCCAGCCGGAGCAGGAAATCCTGGAACTTGAGCCGGTTCTGCTCGTCCATCAAGGAAAAGACGCTGCCTCCCCCGTCCAGATGAGGGGCAAGCCCGAAATCGTCCCGGATGATCTGCGCGATCTCTCCCGTCCGCTTGCACAGCAGGGAGACAACCCGATGGTCTTGCGGCGGAGCCGCATTCATGCCTGGCATGCGCCTGATCGCCCCTTTCGGCCGGTCAGCTCCGTCGCCACACGCACGGACTGCTCGGCGTCGCGGCCATATCCGTCCGCGCCGATCGCGCGCCAGAGCTCCCGGTCGGTATTGAACGGATAGCCCCCGACCAGGACGACGATGCCGCCGATGTCCGGATCCTGCCGGACGGCGGCGATCAGCTCGCGGGCGAGGCTGACGTGATAGGTCATCGTGCAGGAGATCGCGAGCACGTCGGCCTTGTAGTCCTTGAGCAGCTCGATGAGCGAGCGCGCCGGCACGTTGGCCCCGACATAGTACGTATCCCAGCCGTTCAGCTCGAAGATGTCCGTCACCATGCGCAGGCCGATCTCATGCAGCTCGCCCCCGACGCAGGCCGAGACGAGCTTCAGTCCCTTGCGGGATTGGTTGAACAGGTAAGGAAACAGCTGCGACATGACGAGCTGCGTAGCCGCGCTGCAGTAATGCTCCTGGGCGACCGTGATGCGGCCCGTCTGCCAGAGCCGGCCGATCTCGTACTGCGATTGCTGGAAAATGTCCAGATAGATCGTCTGCAGCGGCACGCCGCCATCGACGAGATCCATGACGAGCCGGCTCGCTTCGGCCCGGCGGCCTTCCAGCAGCAGCTCGGTATAGGCGGTCGCTTCCGCGGCCATGCCGCTCTCCTCAAGATAGGAGCCTTGCTGCTCGGCATCCGAGCCGAGCTGGCGCAGCGCCGCCTCGAGATGAGGGGTGGCATAGCGGTACGTCTCCTCGTCCAGCTCCTGCCGCAGCACTTCCTGGAAGCAGAGGATGTTGACGTACAGGTCCTCGGTGCAGACCTGGTACTGCTGCAGCAGCACCCTCAGCCAGGTCATGTAGCTGGAGAACAGCAGCGGGCTTTCGAGGTGGATGCTCTCGGCGAGGTACTTGAGCGTATAGGATGTATCCTGCTTCGTCTTGATCCAGCCGATCTCGCCGAATTTCTGCTGCAGCTCGGGCTGACGCTCGTATTGCAGGCGGGTGATCCGCTCGGCAAGGCGGTCTTCTTGATCCAGGATGGCCTTGCCGACGGCGGTAACGTCCAGGGACATGGGAACCATCCTTTCTGTGGATAAGACTCTATTATACCATACCTCGCGTCAGAGGATCGGCGACAGCAGCCGGCTGACCGATTCCTTGAACTTGTTCCAGAGCGAGCGGGAATCGTAATCCTCCAGCGACAGCTCCCGGCAATGGAGCAGGTCGTCCTGGAAAATCCGCTGCAGCCGCATGGCCGTCGCGGAGTCGTAGATGAACGCGTTGACCTCGAAGTTCAGCTTGAAGCTGCGGATGTCGATGTTCGCCGTGCCGACGGAGGCGATGTTGCCGTCCACGACGAGCGTCTTGGCGTGCAGGAAGCCGTTTTCGTACAGATAGCACTTCACGCCCGCCGAGAGCAGCTCGCCGAAGTACGAGTGCGACGCCCAGTAGACGAAGAAATGGTCGGGCTTGCTCGGCAGCATCACCTTGACGTCGACGCCGGACAGAGCGGCCATCTTGAGCGCGCTGAGCAGGCTGTCGTCCGGCACGAAGTACGGCGTCTGCAGCATCACCGACATCTTGGCCGAGTTGATCATCTTGATGTAGCCGTTCTTGATATGCTGCCACTCGGAGTCCGGGCCGCTGGAGATGATCTGCATGCCGACGCTGCCGCCCGCCTCCGGCGCCGGATAGTAGCGGCTGTCGGTCAGGAAGGGCTGCGTCGAGGCGAGGCTCCAGTCGAGCAGGAACCGGCCCTGCAGCTGCGCCACCGCCCCGCCCTGGATGCGCAGATGCGTATCGCGCCAGAAGCCGAAGCGCTTCACCTTGCCGACGTACTCGTCGCCGATGTTGAATCCGCCCACATAGCCGATCTTGCCGTCGATGACGACGATCTTGCGATGGTTGCGGTAGTTGAGCCGGGGATTGATGAAGAAGATCTTCGACGGGAAGAAGGCGCCTACCTGGCCGCCGGCCCGGAGCAGCATGCGCAAGTATTTCTTATTCAGCCGGATGCTGCCGATGTCGTCGTAGATGAGCCTCACCTCGACGCCCTCCTCCGCCTTGCGGCAAAGCGTGTGCAGCACGCGCTTGCCGAGCTTGTCCGCCCGGATGATGTAATACATCAGATGGATATGATGCGTCGCTTCCTCGATGTCGCGCAGCAGAGAGTCGAACTTGCGCTCGCCGTCGGTGAACACCTCGACCTCGTTGTCCTGCGTGAACAGCGCGTCGCTCGATACCAGGTTCATGTAGACCATATCCTGGTAATAGGTCATGAGCGGGTCGTTGAAGGAATACAATCCTTTCTCGACGATGCGCTGCTGCGTCTTCAGCCGCTGGCGGGCATTTTTGAGCTGGCTCAGCTTGAACTTGTAGATCTTGCGGCGGCTGAGGTTTTGCCCGAGCAGCAGATAGAGCACGAAGCCGATGCCGGGCAGGAAATAAAGGACCATCAGCCATGCCCAGGTCGAGGCGATGTTGCGCCTCTCGAGGAAGATGACCGCGATGGCCAGAACGATATTGAGCACATAAAAAAGGGAATAGGCCTGCTGGAAGTAGATCAACTCGGCACCCGCCTGTCTGGAGATTCAAGTGGCGGCTCCGCAGCCCGCGGAAGGCGGGAGAAGCCGGCATCTTCCAGTATACCAGACTTGGCCGGCCGGATAGCAGGGGCCGCGGGCCGGCCGCCGCAGAAAAAGTTCGCGCGGGCGGCGGCAAAAGGGCTTGTTCGCATTTGACAAGGCTTTCGGAACCGTCTAATGTGCGAAAGAGACAGGTGACGCGCGAAGAGCTTGACCCGTGCGGACAGACCAACGAATCGGGAGGAAACGAAACGATGAATTTCAAGCAGGCGGCGGGCATCCAGGCGGCCGAAGCGGTCGCGAGCGGCATGAAGGTCGGACTCGGAACGGGATCGACCGTCTACTATACGATTCTGGAGCTGGGACGGCGCATGAAGGAGGAAGGCTTGCGCTTCACGGGCGTGCCGACCTCGGACGCGACCGAGAAGCTGGCGCTCGAGCTCGGCATTCCGCTTGCGGAGCTGTCGGAGCTCGAGCCGCTCGACGTCACGATCGACGGCGCGGACGAGGTGACGCCGGAGCTGGCGCTCATCAAGGGCGGCGGCGCGGCGCATTTCCGCGAGAAGATGGTGGCGGCCGTGTCCAAGCGGCTCGTCATCGTCGCCGATGAGTCCAAGGCGGTCGGCAAGCTCGGCGCGTTCACCGTGCCGGTCGAGATCGCCGCGTACGGCTGGCGCTCGACCGCGCGCCGCGTCGAGGCCGCCGGCTGCCGCGCCGTGCGCCGCGAGCGGGACGGCCAGCCGGTCGTCACCGACAACGGCAACTACGTGCTCGACTGCGACTTCGGCCTGATCGAGGATCCCGGCGCGCTCGACCGCGAGCTCAAGGGGCTGCTCGGCGTGCTGGAGACCGGCTTGTTCGTCGGCATGGCCGATGCCGCCTACATCGCCGGACCGGAGGGCGTGCGCGTCCTGCGGCGCGAAGCCTGGGAACGGGGCTAGCGCATGGAGCACAACCGAAAGGAAGCGGCGGGCGCGCCAGTCGCGGAGGCGGAGCGCGCCGACATGGAGCTCCGGGGCGCGGATGCCGAGCGCGATGAAGCCGGCCATCGGGGCGGAACGGCGCTGCCGAGCCGCGGCAAGCGCAAGCGCATCGTGCTCACCGGCGGCGGCACGACGGGCCATGTGAGCGTCAATCTGGCGCTCATCCCCGGCCTCCTCGCGGACGGCTGGAGCGTGCACTACATCGGCTCGCGGGACGGCATCGAGCGCTCCCTGATCGAGCCGATCGACGGCGTGACGTACCACTCCGTCTCGACCGGCAAGCTGCGGCGCTACTGGGACCGCAAAAACGTCACCGACGCGCTGCGCGTCGGCAAGGGGCTGGTGCAGGCGGCCTCGCTTATCCGGAAGCTGAAGCCGGATGTCGTCTTTTCCAAGGGCGGCTTCGTCAGCGTGCCGGTCGTGCTGGCCGCCAAGCTGAACCGCGTGCCGGCGATCATCCACGAGTCCGACGTGACGCCGGGCCTCGCCAACCGGATCGCGATTCCGTGCGCGACGGCCGTCTGCACGACATTCCCGGAAACGGCCGCCTACATCAAAAGCGCCAAGGTCGTGCAGGCCGGCCCGCTCGTGCGTCCGGAGCTGTACAGCGGCGACGCCGAGCGCGGCCGGCGGCTGTGCGGCTTCGACCGCAGCCGCCCCGTGCTGCTCGTCATGGGCGGCAGCCTCGGCTCGCGCCGCCTCAACGAGGCGATCTACGAGGCGCTCCCGGAGCTGCTGCCGCGCTGGCAGGTCGTGCATCTGCGCGGCAAAGGGCAGGCGCCGGCTCAAGCGGCGGCGGGAGCCGCTCCGCGGGATCCGGCCCTCCAGCCGAGCGGGCCGATCGTCCGCATCGGCGGCGCGCCGATCGCCCCCGCCGCAGGCGGAGATTTGGGGCCGGCGGCTCCGGCGGACGGACGCTCCGCGACAGGCGCAGAGGCATCGAGGCCGGCCGGGACGGGCGGCTCCGAGGAAGCGGACGGCGGCGGCTCCGAGCTGATGGAGGCCACGGACGGCTACCGTTCGTTCGAGTACCTGTCCGAGGAGCTGCCCGACGTGCTGGCGCTGGCGGACGCCGTGCTCTCGCGGGCCGGAGCCAACGCGATCTTCGAGCTGCTCGCGCTGCGCAAGCCGATGCTGCTCGTGCCGCTGACGCTGGCGCAGAGCCGCGGCGACCAGATCCGCAACGCCGCCTCGTTCGAGGCGGCCGGTCTGGCTCGGGTGCTGCCGGAGGAGAAGCTGTCCACCGTCACGCTGATGCAGGAGCTGCGCGCTCTTGCGGACAGCGGCCCGGAGCTGGACGCCCGCATGGCGGCGGCCGCTCCGGCCGATCCGCTGCCGCTGCTGCACCGGCTCATCCGCGACGCGGCGGAGCGCCGGGGGTAAGCGGAGGGCCGATGCGAGCCGGAGGCGCGGCTCCGCGGGCCGCGGCTGGATCCGAGAGTCGTTGCGAGAGGCGCGGCTGCTTGCGCGCGAGGCACGAGTCCGTTCCAAAAAAGGCATCTTCTGCGTGACTGGACGCGGAGGATGCCTTTTTGACTCCGGCTCGTATCCGCCTCGCGCAGCTCCCAGCGCGCGGCGCCTCGCTGGATGACGGCGGCCGGTCGGCCGCACGGGCGCGGCTATGTACGGGCCTTTCGATGATTATGTGATCTATGCTAACATTTATTTGACACTGGACGGGCGATCGGGCATATTTTGTTCCATACCGGCGAATCGGGGCGAGGCTCCGAAGCCGAGCGAAGGAGCGGATGGACATGACGGGAAAACTGCGCAAGGCCGCCATCATCGGAGCCGGTCAGGTCGGGGCGAGCTGCGCCTACGCGATGCTCAACCAGTCGGTATGCGACGAGATCCTGCTCGTCGGCCGGAGCGAGCAGCGGACGCAAGCCCAGGCGCTGGACCTTTCCCACTGCGTGGACTTCAGCCACTCGCGCACGAAGGTGCGGGCCGGATCGCTGGACGAATGCGGCGACATGGACCTCATCCTCCTCTGCGCGGGAGAGAATCCGGGCGACGGCCGCACGCGGCTCGATCTGCTCGACTCCTCCTACGGGCTGTATCAGGGCATGATCGAGCGCATCATGGGAACCGGCTTCGACGGCATCTTCCTCGTGGCGGCCAATCCGGTCGACATCGTCACCTACGTCGTCTGGAAGCTGTCGGGCCTGCCGCGCGAGCGCGTCGTCGGCAGCGGCACCTCGATCGACACCGCCCGGCTGAAGACGCTGCTGTCCGAGCATCTGCCGGTCGATCCGCGCAGCGTGCACGGCTACGTCATGGGCGAGCACGGGGAGTCCCAGTTCCCCGTCTGGTCGCATGTGACGGTCGGCGGCAAGCCGCTCGCGGACATCCTGGCCCAGCACCCCGAGCGGTTCCGGGACTTGAGCCTCGACGAGATCGCGCTGCGCACGCGCAATGCGGGCTGGGAGATCCTGCTCGGCAAAGGCTCCACCCACTACGGCATCGCCGCCGCGCTGACCGCGATCGCCCGCTCGATCCTGAACAACGACCATCGGATCATGGCCGTGTCGGCCATTCTCGACGGGGAGTACGGGCAGCGGGACATCGGCATCGGCGTGCCGGCCATCCTTTCGCGCGGCGGCATCCAGGAGGTGCTGGAGCTGCGGCTGAACGAGGCGGAGCGGCAGCTGTTCGAGCGCTCCTGCGCGATCGTGCGCCAGACGATGGCGAGGCTGCCGGCGCTGTAAGGAGTGCGGCACAGGCGGGCCGGCCACGCCGCACGGCAGGGCTTCTTCAGCATGGCGAGCTGGCTGCGCCGCACGGCAGGGCTCCCATGGCGGCTGTCCTGCGGGACAGCTTGCTCTACCGGAGCGCCCGCGCTTCATGCTACAATTTGCAAAATACTCGGCACGGCCAAGGGGGACGCGGCAGCAGATGGATATTCGGCATATGAGACTGGACGAACCGGCCCTTGGCACCTTCAGCGAGGAACGGGAAGAATACGAGCGCGACTACGCGCGGCTCATCCAATCGCCGGCATTCCGCCGGCTGCAAGGCAAATCGCAGGTGTTCGGCGCCGGATCGGGCGACTACTACCGGACGCGGCTGACGCATTCCCTCGAGGTGTCGCAGATCGCCCGCGAGGCGGCGCGCCGGCTGGCCAAGCACTATCCGTTCGTCGAGCAGGGCGAGCATCCGGGCCTGGTCGTCAGTCCGGCCGTCGTGGAATGCGCGGCGCTCGCGCATGACCTCGGCCACCCGCCTTTCGGCCATCGGGGCGAAGAGGTGCTGAACCGGCTGCTGCAGGAACAGTACGGCATGAAGTACGAGGGCAACGCCCAGAACTTCCGCATCCTCATGTTCCTCGAAAAGCGCGCCGGCAGCGGCAGCGGGCTCGACCTGACCGCCGCCGTGCTGCTGGCCGTCAACAAGTATCCGTACAACCTCGACGAGCCCGGCCGCATCAAGGGCGCCTACGCTCCCGAGTGGGAGGTCATCCGCGAGCTGCGCGAGCGCTGGCAAATGCCGGAGGGCGCGCGCACGCTCGAGACGCAGCTGATGGACCTGTGCGACGACATCGCCTACTCGACGCATGACATCGAGGATGGCATCCGTGCGGGCAAGATCGACATGAACCGCAGCTTTTTCGAAAGCGAGTTCCTGCAGACGCATCTCGTCCAGGAAATCGTCGACGACGAGGGCAATCAGGACTTCCACTGGGAGGAAGTGGACATCCCCGCGATGGTGCGCCGCGTGCTGGACGCGTTCATCGGCCAGTGGGAAGAGATCTATCTCGCCTGCGGCCGCGAGTCGTCGCGGACCCGCCGCGAGATCAAGGCGCGCTGGGTGAGCACGTTCGCCGGGCGGATCGGCATCATCGACGAGGGCGGCTGGAAGCGCGTCACGTTCGTGCGCGACGGGGCATGCGACTACGAGCTGCTGCGGACGATGGAGATTCTGAAAAAGCTCGCCTGGGTGACGCTCATCAAGGACTTCCGCGTCCAACGGCTGCAGATGCGCAGCGAGATCATGATCCAGCGGCTGTGGGACAGCTTCATCCGGCCGGAGACCGGCCGGCTCATCATCCCTACCGACTGGCTGCAGAATTACGAGCGCCACAGCGCCAAGTGGAGCTGGCCGCGCTTCGTCGCCGACTACATCGCCGGCATGACCGACGCCTACGCCGAGAAGGTGTACGCCGAGCTGTTCGCCAGCAAGTCGGGGTCGATTTATGAGATGGACTGAAGATGCGGCCGATGCGGCTGGAGAGATAGCCGATTTTTCGGCTATTTTTTCTGTTTCGCCGCCCTTCTCGGCGGCTGTACCTCTCTGCACGCGCTTCTCCTGCGAAGAGCAGCGCGAGCGCCGGCTGGTTTAGCTAATCGGATACGTCCGAGCGCTGCTGCCTGCACACGTTCCCTAACAGGTACTCGGTTTTTCCGCGCATCTCCCCCGCTGGACCGCCTGTTCGTGCCGAGGTACTCGGTTTTTCCGCGCATCTCCCCCGTTGGACCGCCTGTTCGTGCCGAGTTGCTCGGTTTTTCCGCGCATCTCCTTCTCGAATTCACACGCTTTAAACCACATGCGTCTATAGAACGTTCCAGCCCTGGCTGTCCATAACTAGAGTCGGACTCGTACAAGGACGGCAGCCTGCGGATTAACAAAACCCCCGCTCAGAAAATTCCCTAGGGGGGTTGGAGGCGAAAAGCACGGCCTGCTGGCCGGTCGGCCCACTTCAGCGGCCGTTCAGCCGCTCTACAGCGACGGGACACTCGCGCTTCGCGACGAGTCATCTGCACTTCAGCGGCCGGTTACCCGCGCTTCAGCGACGAGTCACCTGCACTTCAGCGGCCGGTTACCCGCGCTACAGCAACGGGCCACCCGCCGCGCTACATCGGCGAGTCAGCCCCGCTTCGCGGCGGCTGCCGCTGCGGCCGCAGCGCCTGCGGCGGCCGGAACTTCGTCCTCCGGCAAGCGCGACAGCTCGCCGGGCCAGAAAGCGCGGCGGCCGAGCAGCGCGGTGAGCGCCGGCACGAGGTACGGCCGCACGACGAACGTGTCGAGCAGCACGCCGAGCGCGGTGATGAGGCCGAACTGCAGCAGCACCTGGATCGGCAGCGTCGCCAGCACGGCGAACGTGCCCGCCAGGATGAGGCCGGCCGAGGTGATGACCGGGCCGGTCTCGCTCACGCCTTCGGCGATCGCCTGCTTCAGCGGCATCTTCCGGCGCTTCTTCCAGATGCTCGATACCATGAAGATGTTGTAGTCCTCGCCGAGCGCGACGAGGAACACGAAGGCGTACAGCGGGATCGCTCCCTGGATCGCATCGACGCCCATGAGCTCGTGCAGCACGAGCCAGCCGAGCCCGAGCGCGGCGAAGTAGGACAGGATGACCGTCCCGATCAGGTAGACCATCGCCGTCACCGAGCGCAGGTAGACGAGCAGCAGCGCGGCGATGAGGACGATGACGAGAGGGATGATGACCTGCTGGTCGACCGCCTCGGCCTCGCGCGTATCATACTGGACGGCGGTCTGGCCGGCCAGCCAGACGCGGTCCGCCGCGTCTGCGCCGCCGATCGCCTGCTCCGCCGCCTCGCGGATCGCCGGCAGCGCGTCCATCGCCTCCTGCGAGTACGGATTCATCGCCAGCTCGACCTTCCAGGCGCGCAGGCCCGGCTGCGAGGCGGCCTCCGCCGGCTCGCCGACCTTGGCGACCGAGCCGAGCGCCTGCAGCTTCTCGGCGACCGGCGGAATCGCTCCCGCTTCCCCTTGCGCCATCACGGTCACGGGAGCAAGCGTGCCTTCCGAGAAGTTGTCGCCGATCAGGGCGAAGCCCTGCCGCGACTCCATCTCCTCGGGGAACGAGGACAGGATGTCGAACGTGAACTTCACCTGCGTGCTGAACAGGGCGAGCACCCCGAGCAGCGCGACCGAGACGAGCGTGACCGTCCATGGACGGCGCACGACGAGGCGGCCGGTGAAGCCCGGACCCTTGCGCCCGGTCCGTTTCGGAGCGGGCTTGCCTTTGCGGCGCGCCCGCTCCTCCGCCATCTCCGGCGTGCGCGGCACGAACGGCCAGAACGAGCCTCGGCCGAAAATCGAGAGCAGCGCCGGCAGCAGCGTCAGGCTCGACAGCGCCATGACGAGGATCGACAGGCTGAACGGCACGGCGAAGCGCTTGACGACGCCGTACTGCGCGAGCAGCAGCGTCAGCAGCGCGATGACGACCGTCAGGCCGCTCATCGCGATCGCGCCGCCGGAGCTTCCGAGCGCGGCCCGCAGCGCAGCCGACGGGCTGCGCTCCTCGGCCAGCAGCTCGCGGTAGCGGCTGACGAGGAACAGGCAGTAGTCCGTGCCGGCCCCGAACAGCAGCACCGTCATGATCGCCACCGCCTGCGAGTCGACGTCGATCCAGCCTTGGGACGCCATGTACCCGAGCAGCGGATCGGTGACGGCGTAGGCGAAGCCGACCGCCACGAGCGGGATCAGCGCCAGCACCGGCGAGCGGTAGATCGCGAGCAGGAACACGAGCACGAGCACGACGGTGGCGATCATGAGCGACACGTCCGCGCTGCCGAACAGCTCGGTCGCATCGACGGAGATGCCCGCCGGCCCGGTCAGGCGGGCGCTCAGCGCCGCCCCGTCCGCGGTGTCCGCCTCGAACGCCGGCGATCCGGAAATGTTCTCCGTTCGCTCCTTCAACTGCTCCGCGCCTTGCTTGATTTCTTCCGTCGGCGCGTCCGGCTGGAACACCACCGGCCAGACGAGCGTGCTGCCGTCCTCCGACAGCTGCGCGGCCAGCGCCGGCGGCGGCAGCTCATGCAGAGGCAGCGCCGAGCGCTGTCCCGGCAGCGGCGAGGCGGCCACGTCGGCCGAGATCGCCGAGATCGCCTTCAGATCGTCCGGCGACAGCCCTCCCGCCCGATGCCAGACGACGAGCGCCGGCGTGCCTTCCTCGTTTTGGAACTGCTCGGCGAGCAGCTTCTCGGCCTGCACCGAGGGCTTGTCCGCGCTGAAGTTCGGCGCGTTGCTGTCCGCCTGCGACCGCACTCCCGGCAGCAGCAGCATCAGCAGCGCGGCGGCCGCCGCCCACGCCGCCAGCGTGATCCGGCGCCCCCGGCGGCTCGTCGTCCAAGCGATCCATGATCTTGGTCTTGCCATGTTCCATCTCTCCCTCGCCCGGCTTGCCCTTCATCCATTCCAGCCGCATTCATGGTAAAATGTAATCTCCAAGACAGCTCTTCCTCTTCTCCCCATTTCACGGGTAAAAGAAGCGACCGGTCCGATTGAGATCATTATATATACCCAATGGTTAATATTCAACAGACGACAAGGAAAAGGAGGACGAGCCCATGTCCCATCCCCATGATTCCGCGCCTGACGGAGCCGTCCGTCCCGGCGCCGAGTCCCGCGAGCCGCAGCGCCGCTCCCCCGGGCGTCCCCGCCGGGAGGACCGCATGCCGGTGCGGGACGAGATTCTGAAGACGGCTTCCGTCCTGTTCATGGAGGAAGGCTACGAAGCGGTCTCGCTGAGCGGCATCGCCGAGCGCTGCGGCGTGACCAAGGCTTCCGTCTACTACCACTTCGAGGGCAAGCCGGCGCTGTTCACGGCTGCCGTCATCCGCATGCTGCAGCTCGCTCTCGCCGGGACGCTGCGCGTGCTGGAGCAGGAGGGCAAGAGCCTGCGCCAGCGCCTGCTGGAGGTTGCCGAACGGAGGCTGTCGCGGATTCAGCACATCGAGTTCGAAGCGCTCATGCGCGAGGCGTCCCACTACCTCGACGAAGGACAGCGGACGGCGATCCGGGAAGCCGAGCAGGAGCTGCACGACCTGCTTGCCATCCATTTTGAACGGGCGATCGAGGGCGGAGAGATCCGAAAAGGAAATCCGATGCTCATGGCCCACTCCTATACCGCCCTGCTCATGATCGGCAACCGCCAGGCCGCCAAGAACATGTACGCTTCTCCGTCCGAGCTGGCCGGACCGATCATGGACATGTTCTGGACCGGCGTCGGCTAGCGGCGAGGGACGGCGCCATGTACGGACCGACCCCCCAGGCTCCAGTCGAAGAGAGGGATACCGGCATGTCCATCAAGCTCAAGCTGTCCGCATTGATTTTTGCCGTCGTGACGATCATGCTGGCTCTCAATCTCCTCGTCTTCTACCTGTATACCGGCAACCAGAGCCGCCATGCGGCCGAGCGCCAGCTGCTCTCCGCCGGAGACCAGATCCGAGGCTCGCTGACGCCCGTCCTCAAGGAAAACTACCACCTGGAGCTCGGGCAGTCGGAGCGGCTGCGCGTCGCCTCGATCGCCGTCCGCGCCTTGATCGGAGACAAAGCCGGCGCCGCCGAGTCCGCCCGGCTGGAGGAGTCGCGCAGCAAGCTCGGCCTCGACAATATCGCGCTCATCCTTCCCGTGGACGGGGAAATGCAGATCGTGAAAAGCACCCGCCCCGGCGAGGCGGGAACGACGCTGTCCGCCGTCGCGCCGCCTTACGACGCGCTGCGGCAGCTTTACCGCAGCCGCTACGTCACGCTGCCCGGAGGCACCAGCCTGCAGGACTTCTGGGCGAGCGGCGCGACCGTGCTCGACGAAGGCAGGACCGTCATGACCAGCTATTATTACGACGGCACGATGGATTACCTGATCCGCCTCACCCTGGAAAGCTCGGCGGCCATCCGCAGCGGCAAGCAGCCCGGAGAGCTTCAGCTCGGCAGCTCCTTTGTCCGCATCCCCGGGCTGGTGGAGCTGAGCGGCTTCAACTACAGCCTCATTCCCCCGCCCGGCTCCGGCGGCGCGGGCGACGACGACGGCCGGCTGGATTTTTCAAGCGCGCTGGAGTTCGGCAGCTACCGGCTGGCCGCTCCGGAGGACTACGGCCACATCCGTCAGGCCGTGCGCTCCGGCGAGCCGATCACCGTCGACACGACGATCGGGGACATGCCGGCGCTGCGCGGATATATTCCGTACTCGGTCGACAACATCCGGGACTACGCGCTCATCGTCACGATCGACAAATCGGTATTCAGCCGCGACCTGCGCCAGCAGCTGCTGCTGCTTTTCGCCATCTCCCTCATGCTCGTCGTCATGACCGTCATCGTCAGCTATGCGCTCGCCGGCGTCGCCGTGCGCAGCCTCAAGCTTGTCGTGCGCCGCGTCAATCAGCTCGCCGCCGGAAATTTCAGCCAGCCCGTCACGGTCCGCTCAAACGACGAGATCGGCGAGCTCGCCTCCAGCGTCAACGTCATGGCGACGAGCCTCGACTCCTATACGAACCGGCTCAAGGATTCCGCGGAGGAGCTGCGCCGGACGAAGGAATATCTCGAATCGCTCGTCACTCATACGAGGGACGCCATCCACAGCTACGATCTGAGGGGCGGACTCATCAGCGCCAACCGGGCCTATGAAGCGATGTTCGGCTGGACGGAGGCGGAGCTCAAGGCTCCCGGCGGCATGGCCGTGCTGCCGGAAGAGCAGCGCTGCAATCTCGAGCGCATGATCGAAAGCGTGCTGCTCGGCGTGCCCTGGGTCGACGCGGAGACGTGGATGCAGACGCGCGACGGCCGCCGCATCGATGTCAGCACGACGGCCTCGCCGGTGCGCGACCAGCACGGCGAAATCATCGCCGTATCGTGCATCACCCGCGACATGACGAGCCGCAAGCAGACCGAGGAGCTGCTGAGGCGCGCCGAGAAGCTGTCGATCGTCGGACAGCTCGCCGCCGGCGTGGCGCATGAGATCCGCAATCCGCTGACGACGCTGCGCGGCTTCGTGCAGATGCAGCTCGAGGGCAAGACGCTCGCGCCGTATTACCATACGATCATGCTGGCGGAGCTCGACCGCATCAATTTCATCGTGAGCGAGTTCCTCGTGCTCGCCAAGCCCCAGGCCGACCGCTTCCAGGACTGCCGGCTCAAGGCGATCCTCGAGGATATGGCCGCCCTGATCGAGCCGGAGGCGCTGCTGAACGACGTGCGCGTGCGGATGGAGCTCGGCGGCGATCCGGTCGTCGCCGGCGAGCCGAACCAGCTCAAGCAGGTATTCCTCAATCTGATGAAGAACGGCATCGAGGCGATGCCGGAGCGCGGCGGCCGGCTGAGCGTGACGCTCCGCTGCCCGCTGCCTGGGCAGGCCGTGGTCACGATCCGCGACGAAGGCGTCGGCATCTCCGAAGAGCAGCTCGCGCGGCTCGGCGAGCCTTTCTACACGAGCAAGGCGAAGGGCAACGGCCTCGGCCTCATGGTCAGCCAGCGGATCGTGAACAACCACGGCGGCTCGCTTGTCGTGCGGAGCAAGATCGGCGAGGGCACGGAAGTCGCCGTATCGCTGCCCGCGCTGGAGACGAGCGCGGGGCTTCCCCGTCCGACGTCCGCCTAGGCTACATGTTTCCAGCCGGGATCTGGCATGCTAACCCCGAGATCATTTCGGGAGGCGATCCGCCCATGAAGGAAGCCTGGCGCATCACGACGGACGACTGGAGACGCATCGGCCGCAGCTGGACCGCCTGCGTCATCATCGCCGGGCTGGCGCTGCTGCCGTCTCTGTACGCCTGGTTCAACATCCTGGCCTCCTGGGATCCGTACGGCCGCACCGGCCGGCTGCCGCTCGCCGTCGTCGACCTCGACCGGGGCCAGGAGCTGAAGCCGGCCGCCACGGCCGGCGCTCCCGACCGGCTCGAAGCGGGCCGGGAGATCGTCGAGGCGCTCCGCGGCAACCGCGCCATCGGCTGGAGCTTCGTCTCCGCCGATGCGGCGCTGGCCGGCGTGCGGGACGGGACGTATTACGCCAGCCTGACGATTCCGGAGGACTTCTCGGAGAAGCTCTCGACGGTGCTGGACGCCGAGCCGCTGCGGGCGGAGATCCTCTATCGGGTCAACGACAAGCTCAACGCCATCGCCCCCAAGATCACCGCTTCCGGCGCGAGCGGCATGCTGCAGCAGTTCAACGAGCAGTTCACCGGGACGGTGAGCGAGGTGCTGTTCCGGCTGCTCGACCGGATCGGCGGCGAGCTGGCGCGGGACCGCCCGGCCTTGGAAAGGACGGAGCAGCTCGTCTACCGGCTGGAGCGCGAGATGCCGCAGATCCGGCAGGCGACGGTCCGGGCCGGCAAGGACCTGGACCGCGCCGCGGAAGTCGCGGCGGCGGCGCAAAAGGCGCTGCCGCTGCTGCGCGGGCTCGCCGCGAAAGGCGGGCCCGCCGCGGCGGGAGCCGAGCGCTACTTGCAGCGCAGCGCCGAGCTGCGGCGCGCGCTCGCGCCGGCCGTGCGGCAGAGCCTGCTGCTGGCCGGCCAGAGCGCCGCTCCGCTCGCGGACGCCGCCGCAGCGCTGCGCGCGGCGGCCGAGCCGCAGGGCCGCACGGCCGAGGCGGCCGCGCGGCTGCGGGCGGCGGCGGAGCAGGCGGAGGCCGGCCGGGCCGCCGCGGAGGCGCTCGCCGCGCTGCTGCCGCGGCTGGAGAGCGGCGGAGGCTCCGGGCCGCTCGCCGCGGCGGGACGCGAGGCCGGCGCGCTGGCCGAGAGGCTGGCCGGCACGGCGGAGCCGCTGCTCGGCGCGGCGGGAGCGCTGGCGGCCGGCGCGGCTCCAGAGGCCGGGCTGGCGGAGCGCGCCGCCAAGGCGGCCGAGCTCGCCGGGCAGACGCCGGCGCGGCTGCTGGAGCGCTTCGACAGCGAGCTCCTGCCGCGCATCGAGGCGGCCTCGCAGCGAGCCGAGACGGCCGTGCGCGAAGCATCTGCCGCGCTCGCCCTCGCCTCCGCGGAGCTGCCCAAGGCCGAGGCGCTGCTGGCCGAGGCGGAGCGCGGCGTCGCCTTCGGCAAGAGCAAGCTCGGCGAGCTGTCGGCCGAGCTGCCTGCGGCCGAGCGCGGCATCGCCCGGCTCGCCGCCAAGCTGCGGGAGCTGCGCGAGCAGGGCAGCCTGGAGGACGCCATCCGGCTGCTTCGCAGCGACTATGCGCGCAAGGCCGCCTTTCTGGCCAAGCCGGTCGAGATCAAGACGGAGCGGCTCTACCCGATCGCGACGTACGGCGCGGCGATGACGCCCTTTTTCACCGTGCTCTCGATCTGGGTCGGCGCCCTCCTGCTCGTCTCGATGCTGAGCACGGACGTGCACCTGGAGCCGGGCGAGCCCGCTCCCGGGGCGCGCTCGGCCTATGTCGGCCGGCTGCTCACGTTCGCGGCGGTCGGACTGCTGCAGACGCTGCTGGCCGCGCTCGGCGACCTGCTGCTGCTCGGCGTCGACGCCGCCTCTCCGCTGCTGTTCGTGCTCGGCTCGCTCGGCATCAGCCTCGTCTTCATGACGATCGTCTACACGCTCGTCTCGCTGCTCGGCAACGTCGGCAAGGCGGCGGCCATCGTGCTGCTCGTCCTGCAGCTGGCCGCTTCCGGCGGGACGTTCCCGATCCAGCTCACCCATCCGGTCTTCCAGGCCGTCTATCCGTTCCTGCCGTTCACCTATGCCTCCCGCCTGCTGCGGGAAGCGGTCGGAGGCATCCTGCCGGAGGCGGCGCTTCGCGACGCGCTGCTGCTGCTCGCGTTCGGCCTCGCCGCGCTGGCGGCGGGCCTGCTGCTGAAGCGCCGCCTGAACGGCATCGCGGCCCGTCTCGCCGCCAAGGCGCGAGAGAGCCGCATCATCCACTAAAGCCGCGCCGGCAGCCGCCCCGCCCCTCTCAGAGGCGCGAAGGCGGCTGCTGCGCAGACAGGAGGCCGCATGAGCCAAGCCACCCCATCCGCGCCGAAGCGTCCGCGAGCCGAAGCGGCGGCCAAAGCGCCCCTCTGGCCGATGTTCCGCCGGCTGTTCCTGTCCATCAAGGGCCAGTGGCCGCTGCTGCTGGGCGCCTGGGCGGCCACCGGCTGCATCGCCGCGCTGCAGTTCGTCATCCCGCGGCTGACGCAGCATGCCATCGACCATATCATTCCCGAGCGGGACTACGCCATGCTGCTGCCGCTCGCCGGCGGCATCATGGCGACGGCGGCGCTGCTCGGCGCTTTCGGCTATGTCAGCAGCTACGCGTTCGCCAAGGCCGGTCAGCGGACCGTGCTGGACATCCGCACGTCGCTGTTCCGCCATCTCCAGAGCCTCGACATGGCCTTCTTCGACCGGCGGCGGACCGGGGAGCTCATGTCGCGGCTGACGAGCGACGTGAACCAGCTGCAGCAGATGGTCAGCGCCGGCACGATGGGCATCCTGACCGACGCCGTCACGTTCGCCGCCATCGCGGCGTTCATGCTTCATCAGAACATGCGGCTGACCGCGGCGCTGCTCGCCTTGTTCCCCCTCATGCTGCTGGCGGCGCGCGTGTACGGCGGCCGGCTGCGCCGCAGCTACCGCCGCGTGCAGGACACGGTCGCCGACATGAGCGGACAGCTCCAGGACAGCCTCTCGCAGGTCCGCCTCGTCAAGGCGTTCGCCGCCGAGGAGCGCGAGAACGAGCGCTTCGCCGAGCTCGGCCGGGCCAATCAGGAGGCCAATCTGGCCGCCACCCGCTTCTCGGCCCTGTTCGGACCGGCGATCGACCTGCTCCAGTACGCCGGCATGGCGTTCGTGCTCGCCTTCGGCTCGTGGCAGGCGATGCGCGGCGACATGACGGCCGGCGAGGTCGTCGCCTTCCTGGCCTACCTGAGGCTGCTGCAAAATCCGGTCCGCCGCTTCAGCCGCCTCATGAGCACGGTCCAGCAGTCCGCGGCCGCGTACGACCGGATCGTCGAGACGATGAGCGCCGAGCCGGACGTCTGCGACCGTCCCGGCGCCCGCGAGCTTCGGCTCGGCGAAGGCGAGGTCCGCTTCGAGCGGATCCGCTTCGGCTATGGAGAGCCGGGGACGGACGCGCCGCTGCTGGACGGCTTCAGCCTGCGCCTCGAGCCGGGACGGACGACCGCGCTCGTCGGCTCGTCCGGCGCGGGCAAGTCCACGATCGCCCATCTGCTGCTGCGCTACTACGACGTATGGGACGGCCGCATCGCTGTCGACGGCCAGGACGTGCGGGACGTGGCGCAGGCCTCGCTGCGCCGCCAGATCGGCATCGTCACGCAGGAGACGATGCTGCGCAGCGGAACCGTGCGCGACAACCTGCTGTACGGCCGGCCGGACGCCGGGGAGCGCGAGATGGTCGCCGCCGCCGAGGCCGCCTTCGCCCATGGCTTCATCGAGGCGCTGCCGCTGGGCTACGACACCGAGATCGGCGAGCGCGGCGTGCGCCTCTCCGGCGGCCAGAAGCAGCGGCTCGCGATCGCCCGGACGCTGCTCGCGGACCCGCGGCTCGTCGTGCTCGACGAGGCGACCGCCTCGCTCGACACCGAATCCGAAGCGCTCATCCAGGAGGCGCTCGGCGCTCTGCTGAAGGACCGCACCTGCCTCGTCATCGCGCACCGGCTGTCGACGGTCCGCAGCGCGAGCCGCATCGTCGTGCTGGAGGCGGGACGCATCGTCGAGAGCGGCGCGCATGACGAGCTGATGGCCTCTCCCGCCGGCCGCTACCGGAGCTTGTACGAGCGCCAATTCCCCCAAGCTTCGGCAGACGGCCAAGCCGTATGAAACGGGACCGCGAGCCGCATAGTAAGCAAGGCGTTCCTTGCCTCCTCGCGACTCGCGGGCAAGCATTTTTGGACGAGAAAGGTGCCGGTGGCTCGCTTGAAACGTCTGTCATCCCGAGCGCGGGGGCAGAAGGCCGCGCTGCTGGCCCTCGCCTCCGTGCCGCTCATCATGACGCTCGGCAACTCCATGCTCATCCCGGTGCTGCCTGGCATCCAGGCCGCGCTCGGCATCACGCCTCTGCAATCCAGCCTGCTCATCACCGTCTATTCCGTCATGGCGATCCTGCTCATCCCGATCGCCGGCTATCTGTCCGACCGCGTCGGCCGGCGCAAGGTCATCGTCCCGAGCCTCATCCTCGCGGGGGCGGGAGGCGCGATCTGCGGCTGGGCGGGCGGCTGGGAAGGCGCCTGGACCGGCGCGGGCGACGGCGCCTACGGCTGGATCCTGGCCGGCCGGCTGCTGCAGGGCATGGGCGCGGCCGGCGCGATGCCGATCGTGCTGCCGCTCGTGGGCGACATGTTCCGCAGCGAGGCGCAGGTGAGCGCCGGCCTCGGCCTGATCGAGACGGCCAATACGTTCGGCAAGGTGCTGAGCCCGATTCTCGGCTCCGCGCTGGCGATCCTCGCCTGGCAGGCGCCGTTCTGGTCGATTCCGGCGCTGTGCGCCGTCTCCCTGCTGCTTCTCCTCACGCTCGTGCGCGTGCCCGCCCGTTCGTCGAAGCCGCCTCCGCCCGCCGGCGAATTCCTCGCCCAGGCATGGCGGCTGTACCGCTCGGGCGCGCGCTGGCTGACCGCCCTCTTCCTGATCGGCGGCCTTGCCATGTTCATCCTGTTCGGCCTGCTGTTCTACCTGTCGGAGACGCTGGAAAAAGAACACGGCCTGCACGGCATCCGCAAAGGGCTCGTGCTGGCCATCCCCCTGGCCGTGCTGTGCACGGCCTCGTTCGCCGCCGGCAAGGCGATCGGCAAGCACAAGCCGGCGATGAAATGGACCATCGCCGGCGGCTGCTTCCTGGCTGCGGCGGGCATCGCCGCCTGCCTGCCGCTGCAGGCGACGGCAGCGCGCGTCGCCTGCCTGAGCGCCGCCGGCCTCGGCATCGGCGCCGCCCTGCCCTGCCTCGACGCCTTCCTGACCGAAGGCATCGCCAAAGCGGAGCGCGGCACGATCACCTCGCTCTACAGCAGCATGCGCTTCGTCGGCGTGGCGGCCGGGCCGCCTGTCGCCTCGCTGCTGCTGCGCAGCTCCGTGCCGCTGCTCCTCGGCGTCATGGCCGCCTCCGCCGCGGCGGCCGGCGCGCTCGCGCTGCTGCTGCGCGCCGGCCAGGCGCAGCGGCAGCCGGACGCGCAGCGGGCCCGGCTGCTCGCCGCCCGCGAGCGCGCGCGCCGCGGCGCCGGGGCCAGGTAAGATCGGCTTGAAAAAAAGGCTGCCCCGAGGTCCGTTGCCGGACCTCGGGGCAGCCTTTTTGCCGAATCCTCTTGCCGAAAGGCTCCGCTCACGCTGGGCGCTCGCTCAGCCGCGCCGCACGGAACCTTCGCCTCCGCGGCACGCGCGCCGTCAAGCCATGACCGCGTCCTCGGCCAGCTCGATGACGCGCTTCTCCTTGGCGCTGCGGCGCGCCGCCTCGATCAGCCGGATGACGCCGAGCGCGTCCTCCGGCTGCACCGGCGCCGGAGCGCCGCCTTGGATCGCCTCGGCGATGCCGCGGTAGAAGTCCTCGTAGCGGCCGTGCAGCGTGTCGACCTTCGTGCGCACGGTCAGCTCGCCGACGGCCGTCGTGAGCTCGCCGTAGCACTCCGGCTTGTCGGCGCCCCAGCCTTCGTCACCGGGACGCCGGCCGCTTTTGAGCTGGTCCTCCTGAGGATCGAGCCCGTACTTGATGTAGCTGCCCTGCTCCCCGTGCACCATGTAGCGCGGACCGGCCTGGCGCACGAGCGTGCCGGCGCGCAGGATCGCCCGCGACTGCGGATAGCCGAGCACGAGGTGGAAATAGTCGACCGTCACCGCTCCCTCCCGGTCCAGCCGCAGATCGGCCCAGATGCTCTCCGGCATGCCGAGCAGCTGCACCGTCTGATCGATCAGATGCGAGCCGAGATCGTACAGGATGCCGGAGCCCGGCAGCCGCTGGTCGCGCCACGCCGTCTCGACCTCGACCTCGGGCGCGTGGCGGTCGTAATGCGCCTCGTAGACGGAGACGCGCCCGATGCCGCCGGAGGCGAGCACCTGCTGGACGGTGAGGAAGTCATTGTCCCAGCGGCGGTTGTGGAACACGCTCAGCAGCACGCCTTTCTCGCGCGCAAGCGCGATCAGCTCCTCCGCTTCCTTCGACGTGTTGGTGAAAGGCTTCTCGACGACGACATGCTTGCCGGCAAGGATCGCGCTGCGGGCATGCTCGTAGTGGAACGTATTCGGACTGGCCACGACGACCAGCTCGACGCCGCTCGCGAGCAGCGACTCGACATCGTCATGGACCTGCGCCTCCGGGTAGTCCTCCAGCACCTTCTCCTTCTGCGAGGTGACGACGCCGGTCAGCGTCAGGCCCTCCTCCGCCGCGATCAGCGGCGCATGGAATACCGCGCCGGAAAGCCCGTAGCCGATCAATCCCGTTGCAATTCCCATCTTCCAACGCCTCCGTCCTGCCCGCTAGGGCAGTAGTTCTCCTTCTTACCCGTGGCGGCGAGCCGGCAAACCGGTCCCATCCCTCGGGCCGGAAGGAATCGCATCCGCCTTCGCCGAATTGGTGGCTGGAACGATGACGACATTCGACGAACGAGGAGGACCCGCTTTGATCCGCTTGATGAACGCATTCGTTTTCCTGTCCGCGCTCGGCTCCGGGCTGATCGCCGGCCTATTCTTCGCCTTTTCGGCCTTCGTCATGACCGCTCTGTCCAAGCTCCCGTCCCACCAAGGCATGGCGTCCATGCAGTCGATCAACATCCATGTGCTGAATCCGCTCTTCCTGGGCGTGTTCATGGGAACAACCTTGCTGAGCGTCATCCTCGCCGTCCAATCGCTGCTCCGCTGGGGCGAACCGGGCACGGCGCTCGCGCTTACGGGCTCCCTGTTCTATCTGATCGGCTCGTTCCTGGTGACGGCAGTCGTCCATGTGCCGCTCAACGATGCTCTCGCCGCCGTCCAGCCCGGCAGGCCCGAATCGGACATGCAAAAAAAGCGCCTTAGATAGAGGCGCTTTTTGCTTGCCGTCCTTATGCCTGGCGCGAGCGGCCGGACGCTAGTCCGCCAGCCGGTAGCCGACGCCGCGCACGGTCTCGATGTAGCTCGGGCGGACGGCGCTGTCGCCGAGCTTGCGCCGCAAGCTTTTGACATGCACGTCGACGACGTTGCTGTTGCCGAAGAACGCCGCTCCCCAGATCTCCTCCATGAGATGGTCGCGGGTGAGCACCGCGCCCTCGGCCTGGATGAAGTGGAGCAGCAGCTCGTATTCCGTCTTGGTCAGGTCGACCCGGGAGCCGGAGCGGAAGACGGCCATGCGCTTCGTGTCGATGACCAGGTCCTTGAAGCCGGGCATGCCCTCGTCCGCCGCTTCCGCGGACAGCTCCCGCAGCAGGTGCTGGCCGACTCGCTCGAGCATCTCATGCGGAGCGGCGGCGGCGAGCTGCCACGACTCCGCCGCCTGGCGGGCGGCCTTGCCGCCGTAGGCCGCCTGGCCCCGCTGCGGCTTGATCGCCAGCGTCCGCCGGCGCTTGGCCGGGTCGGCGATGAACGTGCGGAAGCCCGGGTCCGAGCCGAGCACGTTGGCCGCCCCCGCGTCGAGCAGGTACAGGTCCGCCTGCAGGCTGTGCAGGACGAGATCGTCCACGCGGTGGAACACGAGCACGTCGTAGCAGGCGGCCGACAGGTCGCGGATCAGCTCATGCAGCAGATTCGGATACGGGCTGATGAGCACGATGCGGCGGGTCGAGGCGCATAGGATCGGCCCCGCTTCGGCAGGCGCTTCATGAAGCTCGCGCTCGCCCAGCGCGCCGGCAGCGGGCGACGATTCGGATCGCGGCCATGCGGACGGAGCCTCCACGGCCATGCCGGACACGCCGCCGCGGAGCGCTTCCCCGGCCGCCTCCGCCAAGCCGGCGGCTTCAGGCCCGTGCAGATGCGGCTCGCCGATCCGCTGCAGGTCCTCCTCGCTGAAAATCATCGGCATATCCAATCTCCTCCCCTCTCCTCCGACGCTCGGAGGATGAGTCCTCTCTATCCTTCCCGGGGGTCCGGGTCTCTCTGTCTTCTTCGGCGGGTCGTGCCGCCTCAGCTGGTTCCTGGCGATAGGCCGTGCCCAGGCCTTCCTCCCTGGCCTGATGGCGATGCCCTAAGTATAGAATCTTGTTGAAAAAGGGTCAACCGGGCTTCAGCCCTTTCGGCTGCGGGGCCGATCCGCCCTCTCCGGCGGCGGCCGTTCCCGCGCGCCTAAGCCTGCTCTTGCCGCCCGCCGCCCGCATCGGCTGCCGTACGAAGCTGCCGCTCGGCGAACTCGCGGTACAGCGCATGCGAGGCGAGCAGCTCCTCATGCGTGCCTCTCCCGGTGATGCGGCCCTTCTCCACGAAAAGAATCTGATCGGCGTCCACGACCGTCGACAGGCGATGCGCGATGACGACCGTCGTCCGGCCCTCCATCAGGTTGCCGAGCGCCTGCTGCACGACGATCTCGGACTGGCTGTCGAGCGCGCTCGTCGCCTCGTCGAGCAGCAGCAGGTCCGGCGCGCGCAGCAGCGCCCGGGCGATGCCGATGCGCTGGCGCTGGCCGCCGGACAGCTTGATGCCGCGCTCGCCCACCTGCGTATCGTAGCCGTCCGGCAGCGCGTCGATGAACTCGTCCGCATAGGCGAGCCTCGCCGCCTCGCGCAGCTCCTCCAGCGAAGGGTCGCGCTCGATGCCGTAGGTCATGTTGTCGCGGATCGTGCCGGCCATCAGCGGGCTTTCCTGCGCGACATAGCCGATGCGCGCGCGCCAGCTCGCCAGCGAGTACGAGCCGATCGGCTGCTCCCCGAGCCGCAGCGTTCCTTCGGTCGGCTCGTAATACCGCTCGAGCAGCGAGAACAGCGTCGTTTTCCCGCCTCCGCTCGGCCCGACGATCGCCGTCACTTGCCCCGGCTGCAGCGTGAAGCCGATGTCCTTCAGGATCGGCTCTCCCCCGGCATAGGCGAATCCGAGCCCAGCCGCGACGATCGGCCGGTCGGCCCGGCCGAGCTCCGCTCCTTGCCCGAACCGCTCCTCCGGCTCGGCGAGCATCCCGTTGATGCGCTCGGTCGCTCCCATCGCCTTGTTGAACTGGGTGAAGAAGACGGCGACCTGGCTGAGCGGCAGGATGATCTGCATCAGGTACAGGATGAAGGCGACGAGGTCGCCCGCCGTAATCGCGCCCGAGGAGACGCGCACGCCGCCGTAGCCGATGATGACGACGAGCATCGTCATGATCGTCAGCGAGATCGAAGGCCCGACGAGCGCGCCGGTCGCGCCTTCGCGCACGCCGAGCGCCTGCAGGCGGCGGATGCCCGCGAGCCCTTCGCGCAGCTCCCGCTGCTCCGCGCCGGACGCCTTGACGAGCCGCACCTCGGAGACGACGTTGTTGAGATGGCCGGAAAAGCCCGCCGTCTCGTCCTGCGTCGCCTTGGCGATGCGGTGCATGCGGATGCCGAGCGGCACCATGATGCCGGCGAGCAGCGGGATCGCGACGAGCAGGATGAGCGTCATCCGCCAGTCGAGCAGCAGCAGCAGGACGAGCGCGCCCGCCGCCGAGATGAGCCCGGTGACGAAGCCGACGAGATGGTCGGTGATGAGGCCGCGCACGACGAGCGTGTCGCTGGTCATGCGGCTGACCGTCTCGCCGGTCTGGTGGCGGTCGTAGTACGGCACGGGCAGCGCCATCAGCTTGCGCCAGAGCCGCTCCCGCAGGCGGGCGACGACATGCTGGCCGATGCGCGCGAGCAGGTAGCTGGAGTACGCCCCGCCGGCGGCCTGCAGCAGGAAAAAGACGGCCAGCAGCGCGATATGGCCGGCCTTCAGCTCGCTCAGGCTGAAGCCGTCGATGAACTGCTTGGTGGCGAGCGGCACGACCAGCCCGGCGATCGTAGCCAGCAGGCTGAGCGCCAGCGCGGCCGCGGACAGCCCGCGCGGCGGCTTCGTCTCGGCGATGAGCCGGATGAAGTCGCGCCAGCCGGCCCGCGGCGCGCTGCCTTCCGATGAGCGGCTCGAGCGGCGGGATGAGCCGTCAAGCGGCGATGATGCGGCTTCTTGCATGGACGGGAGGCCTCCTTTTGGTTCTCTGTCCATTCTACCATCCTCCTGCTCCGCCCCGCGAATGCGCGGAAGGGAACGGATCCGCAGGAGCACGGCTCGAATCATGCATCGCCGGGATTGGAACGATGAGGGCAAGGCGATGACTCGGAATCCCGCAAGAATCGTCAAGAAAGGGATGCGGGAAGCCGTTATGCTGGTCTAGCAGGCCGTATCCTGCTCAAGCAAGGAGGTGCCGCCGATGTCCGAAGCCTACTGGAGTCGCCTGCAGCGGACCGTGGATCATATCGAGCGCTGCCTGGACGAGCCGCTGACCTTGTCCGGGCTGGCCCGCTATTCCGGATTTTCCGACTACCATTTTCACCGCGTCTTCCAGGAGGCTTCCGGGGAGACCGTCATGGACTATGTCCGCAAGCGCAGGCTGAGCCAGGCTGCGGAGGCTCTCGTCCGGAGCGGCTCAAAAATCGTGGACATCGCCTTCGCCGCCGGCTTCAACTCCCATGAGACGTTCTGCCGCGCGTTCCAGCGCCGGTACGGCCTCGCTCCCCGGGAGTTCCGCAGGCAAGGGCGCGAAGCGCCTCCCTTTCCGGCGCTTGACCTGCATCGCTTGGCGGAACGGAGCGGCAGCCGGCTTTGCCCCGAGCCGCGCATCGAGCAGCGGCCCGGCTTCCTCTGGATCGGAGAGGCCGTGCGCCTGCAGAGCTTCGAGGAAACGGAGAAGGCAGCCGGCCGGCGCGCTTCCGAGGCGTTGTCCGCTCTGCTGCAGCAGGCGGACGGGCAGGCCGAGCTTGTCGTCTACGCCGATCTTCAGGCCGGCTCGTCCGCATTCACGCGCCTGCATGGCATAGAGGCGCAAGGACCGGACGCGCCGCCGCCGGGGCTGGTCTCACGCGCGTTTCCTCCGGGGCTGCATGCCGTCTTCGCCGTGGAGGCCGAATCTCCGCCGCAGCTGCGCAGGGCGGTGCGCGGCGTCTGGGAGGACGCGTTCGGACGCTGGTTTCCCTCTTCCGACTGGGAGCATGCCGGCGGTCCCGAGCTGGAACGCTACCTGCCCTCGCCCGGCGGTCCGGTACCGGGAGGGCATCGTCGGGCCGAGGTCCTGGTGCCGGTCGCCCGGTCTCGGCGCTGAGTCCGCCCCGTCCCGGATACCCGGTTTCTTTAGGTTCATCCCCATTCCCTTCAAGGAGGTACGACCATGTCCCATCTAGCCATTCTTGATTTCTCCTTTGCCGACGGCGACAGCCGCAGGAAGGACCTTGCCTTTCTCGCCGATCTGCTCCCTATGGACGTCGCTTTCGAGTCCGACACCTACACCTCGCTCACCGATGCCAAAGGCCTTTCGATCGGATTCATGGATGCGAGCAAGCTGGAGGAAGCCGCCGTCCGGGAGGGGTACCGGAAGTCCGTCGTGCCCAACTTCTCCCTCAAGGCCGACCGGTTCGACTCCACGCTGGAGCAAGCCGTAAGGGGCGGCGGCCGGGTGCTGATGCCCAAAACGGACATCCCGGATACCGGATGGTTCGCCATCGTCCAAACGCCGGCAGGCCACCATCTCGCGCTGGTCGAGGACAAGAGCTGAGAAGCGCGAAAAAGGCTTTCCCGCCGAGGGAAAGCCTTTTTTTTTGCGCCGCCCGGGGCAGCCGGGCAAGGACGGGCCGCTCGAGCAGACTTGCCGCGCGCCTACCCTTCCACCGGCTTGCGCAGCTGCACGGTGCCTTCGAGCGCCCGGAGCGAGCCGGCGTCGACGAGTCCGGCGCCGAGGCGCCAGAGCGCGATGCCCTTGAGGCCGTAGCGCTTGGCGAGCCCGGCCGGCCCGCGCAGCGAGGCGGCCGTCTCGCTGCCCATCGAGATGCCGAGCAGCAGCTTGCTGCGGTCGGTCTCCTTCAGCGCCAGCCGGATCGCCTCGTCCACGCGGACGAGCGGCTCCGGACCTTTTTCCCCTTCGTACGCATAGGCCATGATGACGATCTCGTCCGTCTGCCGGGCCAGCGCCTTGTAGTCATACCCGCCGAAGGCCCCGTTGAGCGGGTGGAGCGCCAGCGACAGGCCGAGCCCCGCCTCCTGCGAAGCGGTCCGAAGGTCGGTGACGAAGCGGGTGAACGACTGCTTGGCCGCCGCCTTGTCGCCGGTCAGGCCGAGCCCCTCGAAGTCGAGCGCGATGCTGCGGAAGCCGCCGATCGAAGCCGTCGACACGATGCTCCGAATCGCCTCCGTCCGCAGCGCCGGGTCGCCCAGCAGCTTGGTCAGCTCCCCTCGCCCGTCGGCGCCGAACACCATGAACTGCGTATTGACCCCCGCCGCGGAGGCGTCCGCGACGATGCTCTCGGGCGTCGTGGCGCCGCTCGCGCTCGGCCAGTAGAAGTCCTTGCCGCTGAGCGTCAGCTTGCCGTCCTCGCCGATCCGCCCCCAGCCGAAGGCGACCGAGTCGAAGCGGTCGAGGACCTTCACCTGCGAGAACGAGCTGATCGCATAATAGCCCTTGACGTAGACGCGCTCGGCCGGCGACAGGATGCGGACGGTCTTGGCCGCGCCGTCCCAGCTCACCTGAGCGCCGAAGGCGCTGCTGAAAAAGCTCAGCGGCACGAGCACGCTGCCGCCGCTCTGCACCGGGGCCTGGGCGAGCGCGGCCGCCTGGCCGTCCAGCTGCGCCTGCTTGCTGCCGACGCGCAGCAGCACGGAGCGCCGGCTGCCGTCCGCCAGCGGCTTGACGGCGGTGACGGTCCTGGCCTTGGCGTCCCAGACGACCGGCACGTTCAGGGCTTCGGCGATGGCGCGGAACGGCACCATCGTCGTGCCTTTCACGAGCTGCGGCGCCGCGGGAAAAGCGAGCGGGAAGCCGTCGAGCAGGATCGTCGCCGAAGCGGCGGCGGAGGCGTACGGCACGGCGGCCGCAGGCGCGGCCAGCGGCACGGAAGCGTACAGCTTGGCCGCCAGCGGAGCCGGAGCGGCGGTCGCGGACGATGCGCCGGGCAGGACGCCGGACGCCAACGTGAACAGCTTCGCCGAAGGCGCAGCGACGGCCGCTCCAGCGAATGGCGGCAGCGGCTTGGCAGCGGCGGCAGCGACTGGAGCAGCGAGCGGCGAAGCGCTTGCTCCGGCCGGACCGGACAGTGCGGCTCCGGCCAGCAGGGCGGAGGCGAGCGCGGCGGCGGTCAGACGGCGGGTCGGGACTACGGACATGGATGGAGGTCCTCCTTCGGCGGATCGGCGGGATAGCGGATTTCCGGAATTTTCTACCTGCTCTTCTAGACGAGTGGGAGATTGATAGAGTTGCGGACGGACGGAATCTCTCCGGATGGCGATAGCCGCTCTTCTCGGCGGAGCAGGCAACGGCCCGGCCAATGGTGTATGCTAATGGAAAATGCCGCCATCCGGCGCGCGAGGGAGGCTTGGCAAGCATGAAAGCTCCAGGAGAAAAAGGCGGTCCGAGCAGGGACCGGCGTCAAGCCGAAGCCGGCGTTCGTCCGAAGAGCCGGTCCGGGCGCCATGAAGGAAGCACGGTCCCGGCCGACGGCGTCGAAGCGGGCGCGGAAGCCATCGGGGGCGCCGGAGACCGCCCGCCGGGGAAGGCCCGGAGCGCGGACAGCCTCGATCCGGCTCTCGAGCCGTTTCACCCCGTGCTGGCCCGCTGGTTCGCCGACTCGTTCGGGACGCCGACCGATGCGCAGCGCAGCGCCTGGTCGTCCATCCTCGGCGGCGCTCATACGCTGCTCGCGGCGCCGACGGGCTCCGGCAAGACGCTTGCGGCGCTGCTCCCCTGCCTGGACCGTTTGCTGCGGGCCAAGGAAGCCGCCTTTTCGCCGGATGGAGCCGGAGCGGGTCGCGTCGCCGCAGCCAAGCCTGCGCCAGCTGCGGAAGCCGATCCCGGAGTCGATCCTACGCCCCGATCCGCTTCGGCATCCGAATCTGCCTCCGCTCCCGACCTTGCACCGGCATCCGACTCTGCGCCAGCCGCCGGATCCGGCAAGGCCGCCTCCGTCTGGCGGCCGGGCGTGCGCGTCCTCTACGTCACGCCGCTGAAGGCGCTCAACAACGACATCTACGACCATGTGACGGAGTTCGTCGCGCAGATCGCGGAGCGGATGGAACAATGGTCACACCAAGGAGTGCCGGGTATTACTTGCGCCGTCCGGACCGGCGACACGCCCTCCTCGAAGCGCGCCGCGATGCTGCGCCGTCCGCCCGACGTGCTCGTGACGACGCCGGAATCGCTGTTCATCCTGCTCGGCTCCGACAAAGGACGCCTCATGCTGCAGACGGCCGAGCAGATCATCGTCGACGAGATCCACGATCTGGCTGCGGACAAGCGGGGCTCGCACCTGTCGCTGACGCTCGAGCGGCTCGAAGCCTGGCGGGGAAGCCCGCTGCAACGCATCGGACTGTCCGCGACGCAAAAGCCGATGGAGCGCGTCGCGCGCTTCCTCGGCGGCTGGGCGCCGCCGAAAGCCTTCGCGGCGGAAGAGTCGGCGGATCTCATCGACGCGGGGACTGCGCAGGCGGATCCGCCCAATGGAGGGAATGCGTTGGCGGGGATCCCCGACACGGCGAATGCACGGGCGGGCCTTCCCGACGCAGGGACTGCGCAGACGGTTCTCCACGACGCGGCGAATGCGCAGGCAGGCCTCCCTAATGCGGTGAATGCGCAGGCGGTTCTCCACGACGCGGCTCCAGCGCCGATCGGCCCCCTTGCCGAGGAGGCATCCGCCCAAGCCGAGCCGCTGCCTGCCCATCCGCTCGGCTATGTTCCCCGTCCGGTCGCCATCATCGAAAGCGCGATGGCCAAGACGATGGACGTCCTCGTCACGATGCCGGGGCGCGTCCGGCTCGGCGGCAGCCGCGACTCCGTCTGGTTCCCGATCATGGACCGGCTGCTGCAGCTGATGGAGGGCTGCCGCTCCGTGCTCGTGTTCGTCAACAGCCGCCGCATGGCGGAGCGGCTGTGCCTGCGCCTCAACGACTACACCGGCCAGGAAATGTGCCGCGCCCATCACGGCAGCATGGACCGGGGGCGGCGGCTCGAGGTGGAGCGCCTGCTCAAGGAAGGCCGTCTCCGCTGCATCGTCGCCACCTCCTCGCTCGAGCTCGGCATCGACGTCGGCCACGTCGACCTCGTCGTGCAGCTCGACTCGCCGCTGTCCGCGGCGGCAGGCATCCAGCGCATCGGGCGCGCCGGCCACGGCGTCGGCGAGGCGAGCCGCGGCATCATCCTGGCCCGCCAGCGCGGCGTCCTGCCGGAGATCGCGGTGCTCGCGCGCATGATCGCCGAGCGGGACATCGACCCGATCGAGGTGCCGCGTCACGCGCTCGACGTGCTGTCGCAGCAGGCGGTGGCGATCGCCTCCCTCGACACGGTTCCGGTCGAGGAGATGTACCGGCTCATCCTCGGCAGCGACAGCTACCGGGCTTTTCCGCGCCAGCGGCTGCTCGACATGCTCGCGGTGCTGGCCGGACTGTACCCGTTCGCCCGCCCGCTGCTGGAATGGGACCGCGAGGCGAACGCCGTCGGCCCGCGCCCGAACAGCCGCATGGCCGCCGTGACGGGAGCCGGCACAATCCCGCAGAGCGGAGCCTATCCCGTGCACCACGCCGACAGCCGCTCCCATGTCGGAGAGCTGGACGAGGAGTTCGTGCAGGAGAGCCGCGTCGGCGACGTGTTCCAGCTCGGCACGAGCTCCTGGATGATCTCGAGCATCAGCAAGGACCGCGTCTATGTCAAAGAAACGGGCAACCGCTTCAGCGAGATTCCGTTCTGGCGCAACGAGGCCGGCTCCCGCTCCTACCGGCTCGGCGAACGCGTCGCACAGCTCTGGACGGAGCTGATGGAGCGGCTGGAGGCCGCAGATGCGGCTTCCAGTGAAGCTCCCTCGGCATCGTCATTCGACGCGGCTCGCGTTGGAGCGCCCGCCCCGGCCGATGCTCACGATGCGGCGCCGACCATCCTTGCGGCCGATGCGGCTTCCCATGAAGCTCCCTCGGAAATGTCATTCGACGCGGCTCGCGTTGGAGCGGCCCCGGCATTGCCCGACGGCCCGGAGTCCGAGCCTGCCCGCCCCAAGCCGTCGGCATCCGGCGACGGGGCTCCGCTCGCTCCGACGAACGCCGACGAATCGGACGCCCCTTTCAGCGCGGCGGAGGAAGCGGTCATCCGCGACCTGCAGGAGCCGTACCGCCTCGACGACCGGGCTGCGCGCAGCCTCGTCTCCCTCGTGCGCGCGCAGCGGGCGACCGGCGTCGTCCCGACCGCCGCGCGGCTGGCGGTGGAGGTGTACAAGGACATCGCCGGCCAGACCCATATCGTCATCCACAACGCCTGGGGCCGCCGAGTGAACCGCACCTTGCAGCTGGCGATCGAGCGGAAGTTCGAGACGAGCCTGCCCCATCGCCTGTACGGCAACGCCAAGGACAACGGCATCGAGTTCGTGCTGCCGGAGTGGGATCCGTCCTGGCTGCAGGCAGTCCGTTCCGTGACGCCGGACAACCTGCGGGAGCTGCTCGTCGAGGCGCTGCCCGGCTCGCCGTTGCTCGCCGTAGCGTTTCGGCGCATCGCCGAGACGTCGCTGCTGCTGAAGCGCAGCTTCGGCCGCACGCCGATGTGGCAGCTCCGCTTGCGCGGGGAGGAGCTGCTGCGGGCCGCGCTTCCTTATGCGGACCGCTTCCCCTATCTCGGCGAGGCGATGCGCGAATGCCTGCGGGACTATCTCGACGAGCCGCGCCTGAAGGAGCTGCTCGGCCAGATGCAGGAAGGCCGGATCGCGATGGCCGTCCATTACCGCGACCTGCCGTCCCCGCTCGCCTCGCAGTTCGCCGCCGACTACGTCAACATGCGCATCTACGAGGGCGACGGCCTCGACCGCGCCGTCCAGGCGCAGCTGCTGCAGATGAGCCGCGAGCTCGCCGGCGAGCTGTTCGGCCAGGAAGCGCTGCGCGGAGCCGTCGATCCGCAGGTGCTCGAAGCGGAGCGCCGGCGTCTCGAGACGCCTGCCGCAGGCGCCCCGGGCAGCGCGGACGAGCTCTACCGGCTGCTCAAGCAGCGGGGCGATCTGACCGAGGCGGAGCTGCTGGGCGCAGCCGATGCCGATCCCTCGGCAGCCGGCTGGCTGCGCCAGCTGCGGCAGCAGCGGCGCGTCGCCGGCTACGAGCCGGGCGGCGGGCTAGCGGGCCGCTTCATCTGCGCGGACGAGGCCGAGCTGTACGGCCGCTTCCCGCAGGAGGACGACGCCGCGTCCTTCGTCGTCGAGCGCTGGATCGCCGGCCGGCTCGCCTTCACGCCGGAGGAGCTGGCCGCCCGCTATCCGGCGCTCGGCGCGGACGGCGCGCGGAGCCTGATTCCGCGGCTGCTGGAGGCGGACCGCATCCAGCTCGCGCCTTTCGCCGAGGAGGACGAGCTCCTCTACACGTCGGCGCTGACCGCCGCGCGCGTCGTCCGGCTGTCCGTGCAGGCGGCGCGCGGCCGCAGCGAGGCGGCGGACGCCGTCCGCTGGTGCCGTCTCCTCGCCGGCCGGCAGCATGCGCTCCAAGGCACGCAGCTGCAAGGAGAGCACGGCCTGCTGCGGGTGCTGGAGCAGCTGCAGGGCTTCTTTTTCCCGCTGTCGTACTGGGAGTCGTTCCTGCTGCCGTCGCGGCTCGCCTCCTACCGGCCCGAGGAGCTCGACCTGCTCTGCGCCTCCGGCGAGGTGCTGTGGCTCGGACGCCAGGGCGACGGGGAAAAGGAAGGCAAGATCGCCTTCTTCCTCCCGGAATCGCGCGATCTGATCGCCTCCTGGCTGCCGCAGGAGGATGCGCGGCCCGCCCATCCGCAGCTGCTGGAGCGCCTGAAGCGCGGCGGCGCGATGTTCCTCGCCCCGCTCGCCCGCGAGCTCGGCCGCCAGCCGTCCGAGGTGCAGGCCGAGCTGCTCGAGCTCGTCTGGCAAGGCCAAGTATCGAACGACCAGTTCGCCCCGCTGCGCGGCCCGTCTTCGGCCTCCCGCTCGCGCGGCTCCCGTTCCGGCCGGGGCGCCTGGGGCGGCTCCGGGCTCGGCCGCTGGTTCTGGACCGGCTCGCTGCGTCCGCCGCAGGACAGCGGTTCGCATAGGCCGCAAGCCGCGGCAAGCACGGGACTGGCGAAGCGGAGCGCGGCCGAGCCAAGCGCGAGCACGGAGAGCGGCTTGCCGGCTCTTCGTTCAGGGCCGTCCGCCTCCAATGCGCATCATGGGGACGGCGCCGCGCCCGCCGCAGGCTCTCTCCCGCAGGACGGATCGCCGGCGCTGCGCTGGATCGACCGGCTGCTCGACGTCTACGGCATCGTGTCGCGCGACCTGGCGGCCGCGATGTCGCCATGCGCCTGGGACGAGCTGCTGCCGGCGCTCAAGCGGCTCGAGGAATGGGGCGTGCTCGTGCGCGGACAGCTCATCGAAGGCGTCCCGGCGATGCAGTTCACGACGCGGGAGATCGCCGAGTCGCTGCGCCAGCCGCTGCCCGGCGAGGAGGACGGCCTGACCGTGCTGAGCGCGGCCGATCCGGCCAATCCGTTCGGCCTGCTGGCCGACTGGCCCGGGGACGGCGACGGCGGCTTCGCCCGCAAGCCCGGCAACTTCCTCGTCCTGGAGGACGGAGAGTGGCGCTTCTGGGTGGAAAGCAACGGCCGCCGCATCCGCAGCCTCGGCCCGAAGGGAGAGGCGCGGGACGAAGCGCCTGCGGCCGCATCGCTGCAGCAGGCGCTCGCGTCGATCGCCGCCCGCCAGGGGCTGGCCAAGATCGCCGTCGAGCAGTGGAACGGCCGCCCGGTGGACGAGACGCCGGCAGCCGAGGCGCTGCGCGGACTCGGAGCGGAGCGCGACCGGCACCGCTTCGTGCTGTGGAAAAGCCAGCTCAGCGCGAGGCGCTGAGAGGAGCCGGATCCGAAACCCAGTCTTGCCAATCGCATCCAGATCGACTAGAATAGGAACAAATGTTCTCGACCGAGGCTGCAGGTCCGCCATGCGCGGCTTCGGACAAAGGAGGAGCCTCGTGCCGCAAGATGAGCTGGATCAAGTCATCGACTATATCCAAGGCAATTTGTTCGACCCTATGCCCCTGGAGCGTTTGGCCAAGCATATCTCGTACAGCCCTTCTCATTTCGCCCGCCTGTTCAAGGAGCGCACCGGGCTGACGCCGCTCTACTACGTCTCCTCGCTGCGGCTCAGCCGGGCCAAGGACCTGCTGCTCAAAACCGAGTACACGATCCGCGACATCAGCCTCGAGATCGGGCAGCAGAGCCTCGGCACGTTCACGACTCGCTTCACCCAGCGGGTCGGGCTGACGCCGTCCGAGTTCCGCCAGTCCCGCTCCGCTGTCGGCGATCAGGCCCGCCGGCTGCAGGCGCTGGACAGCTGGGACGATCCGACGATCCAGGCGTCGTCCTCCCCGGTCTGGTCGGAGGTGAGCGGATTCGTCGAGCCCGTCCTGCCTTTTGACGGCTTCGTCCTGATCGGCCTGTTCGCCAAGCCGATTCCGGAGGGCATGCCGATCCACGGGACGCTGCTGCCGCGGCCCGGCGCCTTTCGGTTCACCGGCGTCCGGCCCGGCACCTACTATTTGATGGGGACGACGCTTTCCTGGGCGATGGGAGCGATGGACATGCTGCTGCCGCAGACGACGCTGCGCACCCGCGCCCGCTCGCCGATCGAGGTCGGCCCTTCCTCGCCCGCGCCCTTTCAGCATGCCTTGCTGTATGAGCCGCGCCCCGACGATCCGCCGATCCTCATCTCGCTGCCGCTGCTCATGAACCAGTTCCTCTCGCGCATGCGGGGGTAGGCGGGATAAGGCTGGGCGGTCCGCTCGCGCAGCTGCATGCAGGCCGTACAGGCGGTCTGCATGCAGCCGCATGCTGCCCTGGTGATTATCCGATCGCACAGACGCATGCTGCCCTTGCTGGTTATCCGATCGCACAGACGCATGCTGCGCCGCAGCGCCTCTGCTAGTGGTAAATTGGGCACTGGCGGGCTCCATTTCCGCCGCAATGCCTCCACCAGTGGTAAATTTGCCACTGACGGGCTCCATTTCTGCCGCAAGGCCTCCACCAGTAGTAAATTTGGCACTGACGAGCGTCCTCTCCGCCGCAGCAACATCGCCTCGTCTACCCGAATGGATGCGAGACGGACTCTGGGTCTCTTCGAAGTCCTTACGCAATGCCAAGGCCGCAACCCGTAATCGGGTTACGGCCTCACCTGTTCGTATCCGCACCCTAATCTCGGCAACCTGCGAAGGAAGAAAGACTTTCTTTATATGAGAAAGGATGTTCCCTGTCGATTGATTCGACAAAGAACATCCTTTTCACATGCCCGGATTCGCTTTCCGACATATTGGCCGATCCGTTTTCAAGCCATCGTTTCTGCAACCCGATTATTTCCGGCTACAGCCGGCTTCAAGCTCTCTACGACAGCTGCAACCCGATTTCTTCCGGCTCCAGCCGGCTCCGAGCTCTCTACGACAGCTGCAACCCGATTTCTTCCGGCTCCAGCCGGCTTCAAGCTCTCTACGACAGCTGCAACCCGATTTCTTCCGGTTCCAGCCGGCTTCGAGCGCTCCGCGACAGCTGCAACCCGATTTTTTCCGGTTCCAGCCAGCTTCAAGCTCTCTACGACAGCTGCAGCCCGATTTTTTCCGGCTGCAGCCGGCTCATGCCGTACAGCCGGATAAACCCAGTAACCTCTAGAGGAAGGAAGCCTGCACGAACATCGCGAGCATCGCCGCCGCTTCGCCGCGCGTGGCGGACGCTTGCGGCGCGAAGCGCGCCTGGCCGTCCGCGCCCGGACGCCCGCTCACGATGCCGGCCCCGGCCAAGACGTCCACCGCCTCGCGTGCAAACGGCGAGATGGAGGCCGCATCCGCGAAGGCGCTCGCTCCGACGGACGGCAGCTCCCAGCCGGCGCTGCCCGCGAAGCGCGAGAGCATCACGGCCAGCTGCTCGCGCGTCACCGGCGCGAGCGGCTCGAAGCGTCCGCCGCCGGTGCCGCCCGCGATGCCTTCGGCCGCCGCCCAAGCGACTGCCGGCGCATAATAGGCGCCGCGCGGCACGTCCGCGAATCCGCTGCCGCCGGCTGCCGCTCCGGCGCCGCTGTCCGCTCCCGCCAGGCGGCTCAGCATGACCGCGAGATCGGCGCGGGTCAGCGTCCGCTGCGGCGAGAAGACGCCGGCTGCCGTGCCTTGCACGATGCCGCGGGCCGTCAGGAACGCGGCCGGGGCTTCCATGTACTTGCCGGCGGTATCGCCATAGGCCGCAGCTTCAAATGCGATCCGGTACGAGCCCGAGCCGCTGCCGGCCAGGATCAGCCGGCCATCCCGATACGAGCTGCGGATAATCGGCCGGCCCGCCGCATCGAGCGCCACGATCGCTTCCGGCCGCTTCGCTTCCACGGTCGACGGCGCGTAAGGCAGGCTCAGCCGCACCGCTGCGGCGTCCGCTCCGCGCAGCTCCTTGCCGGCGGCGATGACCGTCACGCTCACCGCGCCGCTGCCGCCCTTCGCCTCCAGCGACCATGCGCCGCCTCCGGCGGCACGCACCGCCGCGGCGAACGCCTCGCCGCTCCACTCGGCGGAAGCCAGTCCCGCCGCGCTCAGCGTCACGCGCTCTAAGCCTGCCGCCGCCAGCCTTGCGGCCGCATCAGCCGTCAGCCGCAGTCCGGCCGCGTCCGCCGAGCCGGCTGCCGCGCGCAGCTCCAGCTCGCGCCGGGCCGCTCCAGCCGCGCTCAGCCGCTCCAGCGCCTGCTCCAGACCGGCCGCGCCGAATTCGGCGAAGCCGTCCGTGCCTGCCGCCTGCTCCAGCACGCCGCTCGCGACGCCGCCGCTCACGCTCACCTGCACAGCCGCAGGAGATGGCGTCGGGCTTGGCGAGACGCTCGGGCTCGACGTCGGCACGACGCCGCCCCCGCCACCGCCCGGCGTCGGCGTTGGCGTAGGCGTTGCGCTTGGCGTCGGAGTCGGCGAGACGCTCGGCTCTGCCGCCGCCTTCACCGTCACGCTCAGCTCGGCGACGCCGTAGCCGTCGGCGCTGACGACGCGGATGACCGCGCTGCCAGCCTGGAGCGGCTTCACCTTGCCGGCCGCATCGACCGAGGCGATATCCGGCCGGCTGGACGAATAGGTCAGCGCAGTAACCGTCGGGGCTCCCGCTCCGGGCACCGCTTTCGCCTCCAGCTGCACCGCCGCCTCGCCAGCCGTCAAGGCCAGCTCCTGCCTGGCCAGCTCTACGCGCGTCGTCTCCAGCTGCAGAAGGGCGACCGTGCCGCTCACTTCATGGGCGACGAGCAGCAGCGGCTGTCCCGTCGGGCTGTCCGCCGCGGCAATGAACTCGAGCCCCTCTGGCGCGGAATCGGTGTTCATCGCGTTTTCGCCCCCGCTTTCGCTGAAGTCCCGCGTATTGACGTAGCTGACGAACCGGGCTTCCGCCGGAGAAGTCACGTCATACGCCATGACGCCGCCGATGCGCTCGAGGCCGGTAAAGGCAAGCGTGCGCTCGCCGACATGGCCGATCCGCACGTCCTCGGGCTCCGGTCCTTTTTTCGTGCTTCGGGAATCGAACTTCTTATTCGTGTTGGAGGCGTTGAAATAGTCCGGCAGCCGCGAGGCGGTAATCGCCTCGAACGCGTTGCCGCTGTCGTACACCTGCTTCAGCTCCGCCGCGTCCCAGATCGAGAACGACCGGCCGCCGTACAGATAGATGGCGTCCGTGCCCCAGTCGCTCATCGCCTCGACGTCGTCATACGCCTTGGTCGCTCCGAAAAACGCCGCCGCGGCCGAGCCCGGCGCCAGCTTGTCCTTGAGCGACTTCACCTTGGAGGCGTTCGTCATGCCCGGCCATTCCGTGGCGTCGCCTTCGTTGGCCGTGACCAGATACATGCGGCCGCCCGCCTCGTACGAAGCGATGCCGTCCGGCATGTAGACGCCGTAGGCGTCGGCCGTCACCGGCTTGTACTGCTTGTCCTTGCCGTCGAGGTCGAGCGCGTTCGCGGGCAGCCTCAGATCCTTAAGACCAAGGCCGCGCACCGCCGTAAAGCGTCCCGCTTCGATGTCGAGCTCGGCGACGGCGTTGTTTTCCTGCAGCGAGACATACGCGGTCTTTCCGTCCTTCGACAGCGCGATGTACTCCGGCTCCAGATCGGTCGCCGCTTTGGACTTCGGTCCTTTGCCGACGATCTGGCCGCTGCCGTCGACAGCCCCGCGGATATGGACGCGGTCGTCGATGACGCTCGCGTCGCCGAAGCCGATCTGCCGCGACGTGCCCGTGCTGCGATCGACGATCGTGACGCTGCCCTCCGGATCGGGCGTGCCGGCGCCGCCGCGCGGCTCGCCCTCATCGGCGGTCAGCACGTACCGGCCATCCGGCGTCGACTTCACCATGTCCGGCTGCTTGCCTGCCGGATACGCCTTCACCAGATTGCCCTCGTAATCGAGCTCCAGCACCCGGCCCGCGTCGTTCGCGCCTGCCGCCTGCACGGCGACGAACACGCGCTTCGCCGCCACATTGATGTCGACGCTCGTCAGGTCGCCGAAGGCGAAGCCGGCCTCGGCCTCAGCCAGCTGCTTGACGTCGAGCTTGCGCTGAAGCTGCATCGTGCCCGCCTTCAGCTCGACAATGTCGAGGCTCGGCGGAGTGGCGGAGCCGTTCACGACGTAGAACCGTCCGTTGTCGCGGTTGTACTTCACGATCTCGGCCACGCCGCCGTCCTCGCTCGCCATGCCGACGCGGTACTCGCCGATCTTGGTCATGGCGAAGGCATCGGCGTACACCTGCTGAGACATCGTCTCTGACGTCGTCGCCGAAACGGCCGCGACCGCCGCCTGCTCCTCCGTCGCCGCAGCGGCCGTTCCCAGGCCCGCTGCCGGCACCAGTCCGGCCGCCGCGGTCGTCAGGCTCAGTCCGAGTCCTGCCGCGCGCATCCAGTTCCGCTTCTTCCTGTTCATCTTGTTTGTCCCCCTCGTCAGCTTGGCTGTCCTGCTAGCGAGCATATCAAGGCGATGTAAAGGCCTCGTCAGCGAATTTTAAAGATTTTGTATAGGTCCGCTGCAGGAAAATCCTTTAGAATAGAACGATATACAGGTCAATTGAATCGGGAGGGATCATCATGATCGAGCTGAAGCATGTGACGTGGAAAAGAGAGAATCGGACGCTGCTCGACGATGTCAGCTGGCGCGTGCGGCCCGGCGAGCACTGGGCGCTGCTCGGCCTGAACGGCTCCGGCAAGACGACGCTGCTGAACATCGTCTGCGGCTACATCTGGCCGACGTCGGGCGAGGTGTCCGTGCTCGGGCGCAAGTACGGCGAGGTCGATCTGCGCGAGCTGCGCAAGTCGATCGGATGGGTGAGCAATTCTTTGCAGGACAAGCTGTACAAGACCGACCGCGCCCAATACGTCGTCCTGAGCGGCATCCATGCGACGATCGGGCTGTACGACGATGTATCCGAGGGGGACGAGACGCGAGCCCGGGAGCATATGGAGGCGCTCGGATGCTCCCATCTATGGGACCGGGAGTACGGCACCTGCTCGCAGGGCGAAAAGCAGAAGCTGCTCGTCGCGCGCGCCCTCATGGCTTCGCCGCGGGTGCTCATCCTCGACGAGCCGTGCAACGGGCTCGACCTGTTCTCGCGCGAGCGGCTGCTCGAAAGCATCTCAGAGCTGGCCCGCCGGCCCGATGCGCCAACACTGATCTACGTCACGCATCATACCGAGGAGATCGTGCCGGAGCTCGGCCATGCGCTGCTGCTGCGCCGGGGGCAGATTTTCCGCAGCGGGCCGGTGGCCGACGTGCTCGACTCGCAGACGCTGACGGAGTTTTTCGAGGCGCCGGTCGCCGCGGAGACGCATGGCGGGAGAGTGTACGTGCGGGCTCTGTAAGGTCGGGCGCAGGCTCGAAGAGTTCAGGCACTCTCCACTCCCTCGTCGAGCCGATGCGCCAGGTTTCCGCTATCCAAGGCACTCCCGACTCCCTCGTCGGGCCGATGCGCCGGTTTTCCGCTATCCAGGGCACTTTCGACTCCCTCGTCGGGCCGATGCGCTGGATTTCCGCTATCCAAGGCACTCCCGACTCCCTCGTCGGGCCGGCGCGCCGGGTTTCCCCGTGCCGCTCATGAAACCTGCCTCGCCCGGGAAGGCTATGCCAGGAGAGCCGCTTTCTCCCGGCACCGCCAGTCAATCGGACAGGCGCAGCCGCAATTGTCACGGAATGTCCTTTGCCCCGGCAGCCGCCGTTCTCTACAATGGAGGAAAGGGCCGCCTTCCGCGGCTGCCCGACTTTCGCGTACAAGGAGCTGTCGCCCGATGAACACCTCGCTGGATCGCCGTCCGGCCGTCCGTTCGATGAAGCTGCTCGCGCTGCTCGCCCTGCTTTCCACGCTGCTGCTCGGCGGCTGCAATTTCACCTCTCCCGTGACCGACGGCTGGAAGTCCCGCGTCGCCAGCGAAGGTCTCGATATCATGCCCGGAAAGGCCAACTGGAAAAAGCTCACCTACCGCGTCACGCTCGAAAATGTCAGCGGCTCGGCGCAGGACGTCGAATGGGTCGAGCCCGTCCTCAAGAGCAACCTGCTGCTGAACGATCCCGACCGCTCGCTGCGCAAGACGATCGGCCAAACCGTCGAGGACGGAGGTCGCCTTGAAGTGCAGGACGAGATCGAGTTCGACTCCAAGAACGTCAATCTCGGCAGCTCGCAGAACGTGGAGTACATGCGGGTGAAGCTCAAGGGAAAGGACGAGCCGATCGAGGTCAACGTGTAGCTTTCGGCCCAGGCCGCGCCAAAAAGCCTTTCCAGCCGCCGTTGGCGGTCGGAAAGGCTTTTTTCATGTCGCCAGCGGCGGTCGGAAAGGCTCTTTTTCATGTCGCAGCTGCTGCCGAGGGGCGTCAGCGGACGCCTTTGGCGGCGGCGCCGCGCGCGCGTCCGGCGGGAGCCGCAGGCTCCTCGCCCTCGGCCAGATGCCGGTACAGCCGCTGCCCCAGCAGCGTCTGCACGATGAGGATCAGGCCGCCCGCCGTCCAGTAGAGCGGCAGCGCCGCGGGAGCGGTGAACGAGAACAGCCCCATCATGACCGGCGACAGGTAGACCATCCAGGCCATCTGCTTCTGCATGTCGGTCTGCTCCATGCCCCGCTGCGACAGCTTCGCCTGCACGAAGTAGACGGCCGCCGCGAGCAGCGGCAGGACGAGGTCCGGCTGGCCGAGCTGGAACCAGAGGAAGCTGTGGCTCGACAGCTCTGGACTCATGCGGATCGCATAGTAGAGCCCCGTCAGGATCGGCAGCTGGATGAGCAGCGGCAGGCAGCCGATCGCGAGCGGGTTGTAGCCGTGCTTGCTGTACAGCTCCATCATTTCCTTCTGCTGCTTCTGCATCGACTCCGGCGTCTTGTCCCCGCCCGCATGGCGCGCCTTGAGCGCCTCGAGCTCCGGCTGCATGCGCTTCATCTTGCCCTTCATCACCTGCTGGCCGCGGTACTGCCGCAGCATGAGCGGCATGAGCGCGAGCCGCACGAGCAGCGTCACGAGGATGAGCGCGATGCCGTAATTATCGTGCAGCCCCCCTGCCAGAACGCGCAGCAGCCAGCTCAGCGGAAAAACGACGTAGTGGTTGAACATCCCTGGCGTATCGGCATCAATGGAGCCGTGCGCGCCGCAGCCGGCGAGCAGCAGCAGGGCGATCGCCGCAAGCGCGCCCTTGGCGAATGCTCCGAGCCTCGGCTTCGGAATCATGGCAAACATAGTGATCCTCCCTTGTGTTGTCTAAGCGACAGCGACAAGGGACAGGCAGGCGGAGGCGTCGTCATCGGGCGATTCCTTGCGCTTCCTCAGCCGGATCAGCCTGTGGCTGATCGGACGGCTGGCGGCAGCGGGCCGGATCACGCTAGGAGCGCCGAGCACGGCCGCCGCAGGCAGCAGGGAAGCGCTGCGCGATCCGGAATGCAGCCACGCCATGTAATAATACGCGGCCGAGCAGGCCAAGCCGATCGACCAGATCCAAGACAGCAGCTCATGCATGTCCAGCATGATCTCACCTCCTCCGCTTCATCTGAACCCAGCGTACCACAGCGCGCCAGTCCACGCCAGCCGCATGCGATGCGCGGCCCCGGCAGGATTTTTGGCACCGCTTGCAGAATGAGGAAAGGAATGCATGAGGCACAACCCTAGAACGGAGTGAGCCGACATCATGGAACATGCTCCAGGTCCAGTCGCGGCCCAAGGCCGTACCGCTCAGATATGCAGCTATGGCCCCGACCAGATTCTGAAATGGTTCAAGGAAAACATCCCCCGTCTCGCCGCCGAGCAAGAGATGACGGCAGCCCGCTTCGCCGCCTCGGCCGGACTGCCCGTGCCGAGGGCCCTTTTCCTGTCGGAGTGGCAAGGCCGGCCGGCGATCGCCTTCCAGCGGATCGAGGGCCGGTCGATGCTCGCCGTCCTGTTCCGCCAGCCTTGGCGCATCGCCTCCAGCGGAGCCGCGCTGGCCCGGCTGCATGTCGACATCCACACCAAGGGCGCCGGCCCGGACTCCGGCCTGCCCAGCCAGATCGACTGGCTGAGCCGGCGCATCCAGGCCGCGCCATTGCTCGCCGAGCCGGAAAAGGCGGCCGCCATAGCGGCTCTCCATAGGCTCCCGGCCGGCCGCCAGCTGCTGCACGGCGATTTTCATCCCGGCAACGTGCTGCTGGGCAAAGGCGGCAAGCTGTGGGTCATCGACTGGATGACGGCCGTCTACGGCCATCCGGCCGCCGACGCGGCCCGCACCGTGCTGCTGCTGCGGACGGCGGCGCTGCCGGCGGAGCTGTCCCGTCTCTCGGGCTTCCTTTTCGAAGCGGTCCGCTCGCTGCTGCTGCGCCAATACCGCCGCTCCTACTTGCGGCTCAGCGGTCTGGAGGCCGCGGAGCTGGAGGCGTGGATGCTGCCGCTGGCCGCCGCCCGGCTCTGCGAGGAGCTGCCGCCGGAGGAGAAGCTGCTGCTGCACAAGCTCGTCCAGCGCGAGCTGCGGCGGCTCGGTCCGCGGCAGCCCGCCCCCGCCTCCTGATTAGCCCCTGCCAAAAAGGAAACAATGAAAACGAGCCCTTCGCCGGAAGGCGAACGAAGCGAACGTGGAGGGAACGAGCATGTCGACCTGGACTCTGCGCTATGCCGGCGGCGAGAAGGAACCGCAGGAGCTGGTGTTCCGCCGCCAATCGGAGCTGAACGCCTACCTGCACTCGCTGACGGTGAGCGAGCTGCTGCGCATCCGCGTCTATGACGCCGATGAGCGCCATATGTGCGGCAAGACGTACATCTATACGTATCTGCATTGAGCGGATGCGCCAATCGAAAAAGGGGCAGCCCCTCCGCTGGATGCGGTGGAGGCTGCCCCTTTATCGTTCGTTCATGGCCGCGTCTGCGGCTCTCCGTTCAGCACGAGCCGATAGTCGATCTCGGCCTTGAGCGAGTCGGAGACGGCGCAATACTTCTTGCTGCCGAGCTCGATCGCCTTCCAGATCCGGTAGTCCGGGATCCGGCCGTCGACGTGGAACGTGAGCGCGATATGCGTGAAGCCGCTCGGCGTCTCCGTCTTGCGCGTCCCGTCGGCCACGATGTCGAGCCGGTCGATCTGATCCAGGAAGTGGTCGAGGATCATCGTCACGTCGATGCCGATGCAGCCGGCCAGGCCGGCCAGCAGCAGCTCCATCGGCGTCGCTCCCTTGCCCTCGCCGCCGTAGGCGGGCGTGGCGTCCATGCCGATCGCATAGCCGGAATCCCCCTCGGAGGTAAACGCGCGTTTTCCCTGCCAGGTTGTCGTTACGATCACGTCGATCCGCCTTCTTTCGCTAAATTAGGTCGTGCCTCGCGCCTTCAGCGCTCTCCTTGCAGCTGCCGGATGAACCGCTGCGCCCGCTCGCTGCGCGGCGCCGCGAAGAAGGCTGCCGGGGCGGCCTCCTCCACGATGCGGCCGCCGTCCAGGAAGACGACGCGGCTCGCCGCCTCGCGCGCGAACTTCATCTCATGCGTGACGACGACCATCGTCATGCCCTCGCGCGCCAGCTCCCGCATGACGGCGAGCACCTCGCCGACAAGCTCCGGATCGAGCGCCGACGTCGGCTCGTCGAACAGCAGGACGGACGGCTCCGTCGCCAGCGCCCGCGCGATCGCCACGCGCTGCTGCTGGCCGCCCGACAGCCGCGACGGATAGGCGTCGCGCTTGTCCGACAGGCCGACCCGCGCGAGCAGCCGCTCGCCGATCCGGTCGGCCTCCGCAGCCGCCATGCCGCGCACGACGCGCAGCGCCTCCGTGACGTTGCCGAGCGCCGTCTTGTGCGGATACAGGTTGAACTGCTGGAACACCATGCCGGTCCGCTGCCGGATGCTGCGGAACCGCGCCTCCCGCTCGCGCGGCTTCATGCCGGCATCGACGGCGACGCCCGCCACCTCCACGGAGCCGGAGCTCATCGTCTCCAGCCCGTTCAGGCAGCGCAGCAGCGTGCTCTTGCCGGAGCCGCTCGGGCCGAGCAGCACGACGATCTCTCCTTCTTCCACCTTCAGTCCGACTCCGTCCAGCACGCGCTGCGACCCGAACTGCTTCACCAGCTCCCGCGCCTCGATCATGTCGATCCCTTCCTCCGCTGTCTCTTCAGTACGCCCGCGCCAGCCGGCGCTCCATCGCATGCAGCAGCGTCGTGAACGCCGTGCTCATGACCCAGTACATGACGGCGATGCCGATGTAGAACGGCATGTTCACGTAATACTGGGCGATCAGCAGTTGCGCCGAGCGCAGCAGCTCGGTCACCGTGATGACCGAGACGAGCGACGTCTCCTTCAGCATGCCGACAAAAGTGTTGCCCATCGGCGGCAGCGCGATGCGCGCCGCCTGCGGAAGGATGATGCGCCGCATCGCCTGCCACGTCGTCATGCCGGACGCGTAGGCCGCCTCGAGCTGGCCTTTGGGCACCGCCTGGATCGCTCCGCGGAACGTCTCCGACAGGAACGCGCCGACGTTGATGCTGAGCGCGATGACGGCCGCCGTGATCGGCCCGAGCGTGATGCCGTAATCGACCAGGCCGTAGTAGACGATGACGATCTGCACGAGCGCCGGCGTCCCCCGGATGACCGAGACGTAGCCGCGGGCGAGCGCCCGCAGCGGCCACGGCCCCCGCAGCCGCATGAGGGCGACGGCGAGGCCGATCAAGAGGCCGAAGAACATCGACAGCAGCGTGATGAGCAGCGTATAATACGCGCCCCGGAGCAGGAAGCCGGCGTTGTCGAACACCAGATCCATATGGCTTCAGTCTCCCCTCGCGAGCCGGCTGCCGCCGTCCGTCATTCCGCCGGCGGCTCCTCGCCGAACCATTTGACGAAGATCGTCTTGTACGTCCCGTCTTCCTTGATGCCCGTCAGCGCCTCGTCGATCGCCGCGAGCAGGTCGGGGTTGTCCTTGCGCAGCGCGACGCCGGCGCGGTCGGACTTGATCGGCTCGCCGACCGCCTTGATCTGGAAGCCGTTCTTCTCGACGACCGGCTTCAGCGCGTACAGGTTGTTGATCGTCGCGTCGATGCGGCCGGCGTTCAGATCCTGCAGCGTCGTGATGACGTCGTCGTACGTCTTGATCTCGAAGTCGCCGACTTCCGGCAGCACGGTCGTGCGCAGGTACGTCTCGTCGTTCGTGCCGAGGCCGACGCCGATCTTATGGCCCTTGAAGTCCGCCAGCTTCGTAATCGCATCGTTCTTCTCCTGCACGATGACCTTCACCTGATTCGTGATGTACGGCTGCGAGAAGTCGATCGCCTTCTTGCGCTCGTCGGTAATCGTCACCTGGCTGATGATGACGTCGATCTTTTTGGCCTGCAGGCTCGGGATGAGGCCCGAGAACTCCTGCGGCGCGAACTCCGCCTGCACGCCGAGGCGCTTCGCGATCTCCTTGGCGATGTCGGCGTCGAAGCCGTCGATCTCCTTGTTGTCGTTCAGGAAATTATACGGCGCGTACGTGCCCATCAGGCCGACCTTGAGCACGCCGGCTTTCTTGATGTCGGCGAGCTGGCCGCCCTCTGCGGCCGGCTGCTCCGCGCCTGGGCTCGCGGACGGAGCCGGCGAGGCCGCCGGAGCATTGCCGTTCGCGCCTCCGCATGCCGCCAGCAAGGCGGTCGTCGAGATGAGGGCGATCAGCCCGAGCTTCTTGGTCCATTTGTTCATCATTCACACACTCCCATAGTCAGGTAAGATTGGATACCCTTTTCTCTATAAGCTTTCCGACAGCGCCGGAATCATGCGCCCGCCCGCCGGACGGCCCGCGCGCTCCGCTCGGCCAGCCGCAGCGCGAGCGCGCCTGCCAGACGGCTAGGCGCCCCCCGGCAAGCCGTAAAACTCGAATCTCGCGGTCTCGGCGGCGAGCTGCTCGGCCGTTCGGCCGGCGACGCCGCTGCCGGGCAGGCGCGGCGACAGCAGCCAGCGCCCGATCAGTCCCTCGACGAGGCTCATCAGCATCGCCGCCCGCAGCGCCGCGTCGATGTCTCCCGGCAGCATGCCGAGCTCCACCGCCCGCTCGATGTTGGCGACGAACGCCTGCTCCAGCGACAGCCTCGTCTCCGCGATCGCCGCGGACACCATCTCGCTGCCCTGCAGCCCGCCGAGCAGCAGCTCCATCCACTCGCGGTTGCCTTCCGCGAACCGGTACAGATCCGCGAACAGCTGCTCCGACGCCCGCACCATGTCCGGCACCGTGCCGCCGCTGCGGCGGTAGCCTTGCGCGATCACCTCGGTCAGCTGGCGTCGCCCTTCGGCGACGATCTCCAGCGCGACCGCTTCCTTGCTTTTGAAATGCCAGTAAAACGTGCCCTGCGCGACGCCCGCATCGGCGACGATGTCGGAAATCTTGGCCGCATGGTAGCCATGCCGGGCGAACCGCTGCAGCGCGCAAGCCATCAGCTGCCGGCGCCGCTCCGTCTCCACGCTGGTCGACATCCTGCTCCCGCCCCCCCGATTGACTCGTCAGTCAGTTGATATTTAAATCCTATCGACTAAGTGGGTTATTGTCAAGCGCAACAAAAAAAAGACGCGACTGAGTTTCCTCAATCGCGTCTCGCGGATGCCGCATGACCGGCGGACAAACGGGCCTTGCCGCGCGGCAGGCTTGCCCGCGCCTCAGCCGGTCTCCTCGCCATGCCATAGCTGGCGGAAGCTCTCGCTCGTGCGCAGCAGCTCCTCGGCGCTGCCCTCGGCCTCGATGCGGCCGCCGTGCAGCACGATGATATGGTCGGCATGGGCGAGAGCCGCCTTGCGGTGGGAGACGACGAGGCAGGCCGCGTCTCCGCGCTGCCGGAACAGCCGCTCCCAGAGCCGGCGCTCCGTCTCGACGTCGAGCGCGCTCGACAGGTCGTCGAACACATACAGCTGCGCGTCGCGCACGAGCATGCGGGCCGCGGCCGTGCGCTGCGCCTGTCCGCCGGACAGCTTGACGCCGCGCGGGCCGACCATCGTGTCGAGCCCCTGCTCCAGCCCGCCGATGTCCTCCTCCATGACGGCGGCATGGAGCGCTCCCTCCACGCTGCCGGGCCGCTCGGGCTGGCCGAGCAGGATGTTGTTGCGCAGCCGGTCGCTGTACAGGCGCGGAATCTGCGCCGTATACGCGCTCTGCGGCGGCACAAAGAAATCGGCCGGCCGCTCGACGAGCTCGCCGTTCCAGCGGATCTCGCCCGCCTCGGCCGGCAGCAGCCCGAGCAGCGTCCGCACGAGCGTCGTCTTGCCGCTGCCGATCATGCCGGTCACGACGGTGAACGAGCCGGCCCGCAGCGTCAGGTCGATGCCTTCGATGCCGCGTCCCGTCTCCGGGAACCGATACGTCAGGCCGCGCGCCTCCAGCATCTGCAGCGGCGGGGCTGCGACCGGCGGCGGGAAGCCGTCGTCGACCGGCGATTCGGCCGGCTGTCCGGCATCCGCCGGACTCGCCGCACCCGCTGGAGCGGCCTGCGTGGATCGCGCCTCCTCCGACTGTCCGCCGCGCCGCGGCTTGCGGCGTCCGAGTCCGATGTACGCGGGCTTCGTGAGCAGCTGCGCCGGCGCGCCCTGCAGCATCGACTTGATGCGGCCGAAGCTGACGGCCATCTGCTTGTAGTAGGTCATGAAGTTGCCGACGTTGCCGATAAGCTGCGTCACGAACGTCAAGTAGTAGACGAACAGCGCCAGGTCGCCGACCGTAAACCCGCCGGCGCGCATCTTGTAGCCCGCGAGCAGCAGGATGAGGCCGGTGCCCAGGTTGACGGAGTTGGCGAAGACGGAGGACAGCGCCTCGGTCATCAGCTTGTCCTTGACCATCGTCTCGCGGCGCTTCTCGCTCAGCTGCACGAACCGTCCGACGACGCGCTTCTCGGCGCCGGCGACCTGGATCGCCTGCACGTTGGAGAACATCTCGCTGATCGCTCCGGTCACCTTGGCCGTCGCCTCGCGGCTGGCGGCGCGATACTTCTGGATGCGCGCCGTGCCGATCTGGGCGGCCGTGACGACGAGGATGAGCGGCACGAAGACGAGCACCGTCATCTGCGCGTCGATGGACAGCAGGATCCAGCTCGCGACGACGACGAAGCCGACGAGGCCGAGCATGTCGACCGACCAGCTGAACGCTTCCTCGGTATGGTCGACGTCGTCGCGGAAGTTGCTGATCGCTTCGCCCGGGGATACGGGGATCGCCCTCGCCCCCGGCTCCTTGAGCACATGGGCGAGCATGTTGCGGCGCAGCAGCATGCTGACCCGGTAGCGGACGTTGACGTCGGTCAGGAAGCCGACGTAGATGAGCGCGATGCGCCCGAGCGCGGCGGCGACGAGCAGCGCGGCGATCGCGGCGATGCCGTAAGGGAAGTCGTAGCTGCCCTCCAGATCGTCGAAGAACGCCTTGGTCAGCAGGCCCGGCACGAGCGGCGCCATATGGATGAGCGACCAGGCGATCAGGTTGAGCGCATACAGGCCCGGCCGATAACGAATGATGGAGATGAAAAATTGTCTGGTCTTCATGCGAGCACCTCCTCCATGCCGACCGCGAGCATCCGGCTGAACCGCGAGTCGGGGTCGGATGCCAGCTGCTCGCGGCCGCCGCTCTCCAGCACCCGCCCGTGCTCCAGGATGAGGATGTGGTCGGCGCGCTGCACGGTCGCGAGCCGGTGCGCGATGATGATGCAGGTCTTCTCCTGCAGCAGGCGCGTGATCGCCTGCTCGATGCGCGTCTCGGTCAGCGGGTCGAGCCGCGAGCTCGCCTCGTCGAGGATGACGAGCCCCGGATCGGTCAGGAACACGCGGGCGAACGCGAGCAGCTGCGCCTCGCCGGCCGACAGGCTGCCGCCGCCGGAGGCGAGCACGGTGTCGAGGCCGTCCGGCAGCGAGTCGTGCCAGGCGCCGAGCCCGAGCTCGCGCAGCACCTCGGCAATGCGGGCGTCGGGGATCGAGTCGTCGAATAGCGTCAGGTTGTCGCGCACGCTGCCCTCGAGGATCTCGATGTTCTGCGTGACGAGCGCGACCTTGCGCCGCAGCTCGTGCAGCTTGAGCTCGCGCAGGTCGACGCCGCCGAGCCGGATGCCGCCGGCCTGCGGATCATAGAAGCGCAGCAGCAGCCGCGCGAGCGTCGTCTTGCCGCTGCCGGTGCGGCCGAGCAGGCCGAGCGTCTGGCCGGGTTCGAGCTTCAGCTGCAGGCGGTGCAGCGTATTGCGTCCGCCCTCCTCATAGGCGAATTCCATGTCGTGGAATTCGACGGACAGCGGTCCGGCAGGCAGCTCCGCGCCAGGACCGTCCTGGATCTTGGGCTGCGTCGCCAGCAGCTCGCGCACGCGCAGCAGGCTGGCGTCGGCCTTTTGCAGATCCTCCAGCTGGGTGCGGATCTTCTCGATCGGCTTGGCGAGCTGCTCGGTATAGTAGAAGACGAGGTAGATGGAGCCGATCGTGAGCGCTCCCTGCCCGCCCTCCCACAGCCAGGCGCAGACGAGGAACGCGGCGGCGTTGCCGAGCGCGAAGACGAGGATCGTCGTGCTCCACATCATGCAGAAGCCGAAGAACGCCCGCACCCGCACGGGCAGCATGCGGCGCGTCAGCTCGTAGAAGCGGTTCATGACGTAGCCGGCCGCGCCGTTGGCGCGCGTGTCCTCGGTGCCTTCCAGATGCTCGCCGATGAAGCCGTAGAACTCCGCGTTCATCTCGCGCCAGCGCTTCCAGACCGGCACGGCGAAGCGGCGGATCCACTGGATGACGTACACCGCGCCGATGACGAAGGCGGTCATGACGAGCCCGATCCAGACGTTCTCGCGGAACAGCAGCGCCAGGATGCCGACCATCAGCACGAGATTGCCGGCGAGGTGGATGATGAAGCTCGAGAAGAAGTTCGCCAGCGCGTTCACGTCGCCGTCCACCCGCTCGATCAGCGAGCCCGACGTCTGCGTCTTGTGGAAGCCCATGTCGAGCGCCAGGCAATGCTCGGCAAGCTCCGCGCGCAGCCGGTTCGTCGTCGACCAGCCGAGATTCTCGCTGAAGTAGGCCGCGGCCACCGACACGCCCTGCTGCACGAGGGAGAACAGGATGAAAAAGCCGGCGGCCCAATAAAGCGCCGTCAGTTCTCCGTCTCCCTGAGCGGTGTCGATGAAATAGCGGATGATCTGCGGATTGACCAGCTGCAGTCCGATCGACAGCAGCAGCAGCGCGGCCAGCCAGCCGAGCAGCCGCTTCTGCGGCAGCACGTAGCGGCCCAGCATCTCGCGGTAGACGCTCCAGCCGCCGATTTTCCGGTCCTCTTTCTGTTCCCCTTTCACACGAACACTTCCTTCCATTCCGTAACTCTACTGCAGCCGCTCAGGGGCCGTCAATGCCTAAATTGGCCTAAACGAAACTGGCGGGGACGGGGGGCTTCGGGACCTCGATCGCAAGGCGCATCGTTTCGTTGTAAATAAATGGTCCGCCCCGTACACTTAAGGGCAGCACGGCCATTCTCATCCCGAAAGGATGCTGCATCCATGCAAGCTCTCGGCACGTACGGCTTCATCGCTCTTATCCTGCTCTTCGTCTACTGGCGCCGAGCCCGCTCCGGCTCGAGACCGCGCCGCATCCGGGCCGGCGGCTGGCTGATGTTCCTGCCGCTCGCCTTCCTCGCGCTCGGCTTCGCCGCCAGCCTCGGCTCCCTGTCCGCCGGCGGCGGAAACCCGCCGTTTCCTCCCCTGTGGGAGGAGCTCTGCGCCGCGGCGATCGGCGTCGCGATCGGCTGGATCATGCTCGCGCACACCGCCTATGAGCGAGGAGCGGACGGGGAAATCTACTCCAAGCCCAACCCGAACTTCAAGTATGTCATTCTCGCCGTCATCGTCCTGAGGATCGCCCTCTCCTCGTTCCTCCAGGGAATCGAGCCGGACCGCTTCCTCCTGCTGACGATGACGCTGGCGTTCTGCTACATCGCGGTATGGCGGATCGGCAGCTTCATCAAGTACCGCTCCGTCCGCAGCGTGCAGGGAGCCTGAGCGGCGCGCCGCCACGCCCGCAGCCTCCGGCCGGCTCTATTCGCCCGAGCGGAGCGGATATGGTATCGTGGAGGGACGAACGGCCCGCTCCTGCACGCGGCAGCCGGGCTCGATCCGGCTGCCGCGCCTGTTTCGCGGCCGAGCCGATCGGGCCATCCATTTGATGCGAAAAGGAAGGGATTCCCCCATGTTCCATACGACGGCCTACGAAGGCACGCGCGAGCAGCAGTACGAGACAGTCCTCCGCCAGCTGCAGGCGCTCATCGAAGACGAGCCGAGCCTCATCGCCAATCTGGCCAACGCCTCCGCGCTGCTCGGCCAGTTCCTGACCGAGATCAACTGGGTCGGCTTCTACCTGCTCGACGAGCAGGGCCTGGTGCTCGGTCCGTTCCAGGGGCTGCCGGCCTGCGTCCGCATCCCCGTCGGCCGCGGCGTCTGCGGGACGGCCGCCGAGCGCAAGGAGACAGTCGTCGTGCCGGACGTGCACGCGTTCCCCGGCCATATCGCCTGCGACGCCGCCTCACGCTCGGAAATCGTCGTGCCGCTGCTGGCGCAGGACGGCCGGCTGCTCGGCGTGCTCGACATCGACAGCCCGGTCACGGACCGCTTCGACGAGACCGACCGCGTCCAGCTGGAGCGCTTCGCCGCCCTGCTGACGGCCGGGCGCTGATCGGCCCTGTCCTCAGCTTTTCTTCGCGCTCGCTCGTTCACTTGGATATCGGATATCCATGAAGGAGCGTGCGACAATGGAAGAAACGCTGTCCGGCCCGAGGCGGCCGCTGCGGCTGAAGGCGGCGATGCTGCTCGATTTCGGGCGGAAGCAAGCGCTCAGCTGCGCGTTTCCCGTGCTCATCTTCGCCTCGCTCGGCTTCACGAAGCTCGTCGACGTGCCGGGCATCGCCCGCTACGACCTGCTGCTCCTGCTCTGCCTGGCGATCCAGGCGGCCATGCTGCTGCTGCGGCTGGAGACGGCGCGCGAGCTGCAGGTCGTGCTGCTGTTCCATCTCATCGGCCTGATGCTGGAGCTGTTCAAGGTGCGGATGGGCTCCTGGAGCTACCCCGGCGAGGGGTGGAGCAAGATCGGCGGCGTGCCGCTGTACAGCGGCTTCATGTATGCCAGCGTCGCCAGCTACATGTGTCAGGCGTGGCGCAGGCTGGAGCTGAGCTTCCGCGGCTGGCCCGACCTGCGGCTGTCGACGGGGCTGGCGCTGCTCGCCTATGCGAACTTCTTCACGCATCACTGGCTGCCGGATCTGCGGTGGTGGCTGACGGCAGCGATCTTCGCGGCGTTCTGGCGCGCGAGCGTATCCTACACGGCCGGCGGGCAAAGGCTGAAGATGCCGGTGCTGGCCAGCTTCGCCCTCATCGCCTTGTTCATCTGGCTCGCCGAAAACGTCTCGACGTTCCTCGGCGCATGGGCGTATCCCGATCAGCGGCTCGGCTGGAGCCTCGTCCACTGGGGCAAGCTGAGCAGCTGGTTCCTGCTCGTCATCCTCAGCCTGCTGCTGGTGTACGCGCTGAAGCGGCGCTTCCCTCCCGCTGCGCCGAGCCGGCCGGAGCCGAAGTGACGGCGCGCTCGAAGAGGGTCTCCTCCAGAACAAAAAGGACGGAAGCGGCGTCGATGCCGCTTTCGTCCTTTATTTCATGCTGGGCGTCCCTAGGGCGCGTGAGCTAGGCGATGCCGTAGCGCTCCGTCAGAATATGGAGATGATGCCGCTCATGCCCGGCGATGACGCAGGCGAGCAGCAGCGCGCTGTGCGGCAGCCCGTTGGCCGTGCCGGAGCGCTCCCAGTCGCCCGGAGCCAGCCCGCGCAGCAGCGACAGCGTCGCCTCGCGCACGGCCGCATAGTCGGCGAGCGCCTCCTTGGCGGTCCATGATTCGAATGGAGCCGCCGCGACGTATTCATCCTCGGCAAAGCCCGGCAGCGGCGTCCGGTCGCCGCGGGCGATCGCCAGCAGCCGGTAGCTCAAGATGCGCTCGGTATCGGCCAGATGGCCGATCACCTGGCGCACGCTCCATTTCTCGGGGGCGTAGCGATGGCTCGCCTGCTCCTCGCTGAGCGCGCCGAGCCGCTCCAGCGCGCGTTCCTTCTGCTCGGCCAGGATCGCGATCAGGTCGCCTTCCGGCACGCGGGAGAGATAGGGAACTTCATGAGCCGGCACGACGGCCGGATCGGGTCTTTTGTCCATGAAAAAACCGCCCTTCGAAAAGAAAGTTCCCTTTCCTTTCGCCGGACGGCTCAAGAACTCCTGCCGCCCGCATGGCGCTAGGCGCTCATTCGTCCTTGAAGCGGAACGAGCGGGCGATGTACAGCACCGGCGTGGAGGCGATGGAGATGACAAACTTGAGCACGTAGGTGGTCAAGAAGATCTGGATCCAGATGTCCCACGGATATTCCGGATGAAAGGCGAATGCGATCGTGCAGAACACGAGCGAGTCGACGAACTGGCTCAGGATCGTGCTGCCGTTGATGCGGATCCAGAACTGGCTGCGGCCGCCGAAGCGGCGCTTCAGCGCCGAGAACACCCGTACGTCCAGGAACTGGCTGATCAGATACGCGCTGAGCGAAGCGAGCGCCAGCCGAGGCATCAGGCCGAAGATGATGCTCAGCGGCTCGTGGGCAAAGTCGCCCTCGGCCGGATCGAACGCCAGCACCATCTGCATGAGCACGGTCGTGGCGAGCAGCGTGAAGAAGCCGAACCAGACCGCCTTGCGCGCCTCCGCGCCGCCGTAGCGCTCGTTGATGAGGTCCGTCGTCATGTAGAGCGAGGCGTAGATCGTGTTGCCGAGCGTCATGACGATGCCGAACATCTGGATCGTCTCGGTCACCTGGATGTTGGCGATCACGGTCGCGAAGCCGATCCAGGCGTACAGGCCCATTTTGCCGAACAGCCGGAAGCAGGCCAGGAACAGCACGAAGTTGACCAGGACGAAAAAGACGCCCCAATAGAAGTTGAACATGATTCCTCCCTAGTTTTGGTTACGCGGGATGGTCTCGAACCGCGTCCGGCAGCTGTAGTCGCGGGCGGCGGCTGTTTCCATGCCGCGATTCGCCTTGCGCCTGCCGAAAAAACCTGGTCTATCATAGCACAGCCGGAGCGCGTCAAAAAGAGGGAGGCTGAAATTGCCTCCCTCTCTCTTTGCATTCCGACCGCGCTTTACGAGATGGACAGTCCGGCGCTCGCATATCCCGCCACCGTATTGACCAGGTTAAGGCCGGTCGCCGTCGCGCTGAAGACGAGCAGCAGCCTCTGCTGCGTCGTGACCGGAATGGCCAGGCCGGTGACGATGCCGTTCGAGATCGTCCCCAGCGAGATCACGCCGGTCAGCGCAGGGGCGAGCGTCACCTCGGTCCCTGCAATCGGAGTGAAGGTGTTGTCCGGCGTCGAGGAGCTGTACAGCGTCGCCGTAATGCTGATCGTCGAGCCGACGAGGCTGAGGGCGGCTGTCGTGCTGAAATACGCTGACAGCGCCGTAATCGTGCCGTCGCGCGGAACGGAAAAGGCAAAGTTGAGCAGCGTTCCCGCCGCGCCCGTCAAGTCGATCGTATTGCCGACGACGCTCACGCCCGTGGCGGAGCTGCCGAAGCCGACAAGCGAAGTCGTCCCAACGAGTCCTCCCGCGATCGTGGTCAGCACCGCAGGCAGGCCGGATGCGAAAGGAAGGATCGCCCCGGCTCCGGCCGCTCCGGTCACGCCGGTCGTCCCGGTCACCCCGGTCGCTCCGGTCGTGCCCAGCGCCCCGGTCGCTCCGGTCACGCCGGTCACGCCGGTCACGCCGGTCGCTCCGGTGTCGCCGGTCGTGCCGGTCACGCCGGTCGTCCCTAGCGCTCCGGTCGCCCCCGTCGCTCCAGTGTCGCCGCGCCCCTAGCGCTCCCCCAGCTCCTGTCGCTCCCGTCGGCCCGGTCGCTCCCGTCGGTCCGGTTACTCCGGTGACACCCGTCGCCCCCGTCGCTCCAGTGTCGCCCGTCGCCCCGGTCGCTCCAGTGTCGCCCGTCGCCCCCGTCGCTCCGGTGTCGCCGGTCGCCCCTAGCGCTCCCGCAGCTCCTGTCGCTCCCGTCGGCCCGGTCGCTCCCGTCGGTCCGGTTACTCCGGTGACGCCCGTCGGCCCGGTCGCTCCGGTATCGCCGGTCGCTCCGGTCGCTCCGGTCACCGACAGTCCCGCCTCTCCCGTCGCGCCTGTTGCGCCCGTCGGCCCGGTCGCTCCTATCGCTCCGGCCGCTCCCGTCGTCCCCGTCGCGCCGGCCGCCCCCGGCGCACCCGCCGGTCCCGGCACCCCTGCCGGTCCCGCCGGGCCGACCGAGCCCGCCGGCCCCTGAGCGCCGGCCGCCCCTGCCGGCCCTGGCAAGCCCGTCGATCCTGGCGGCCCTGGAGGCCCTGGTGGTCCGGGAGGTCCCGGCGGTCCGCCGCCCCCGCCGGTCGGAATCGACGACGCTTCGAGGGCGGCGAGCCTCAGCCGCGCGACCCAGCCGTCCTTGACCGCGTTCGACACGCAGCTTAGCAGCACGATCGCGAGCAGCTCCCCGAGCAGCTGCTGCACGGCCGCAATGACGGGATCCGTCCAGCTCCCCGCGCGCTCCGCCGTTCCGATCGCCAGCTCCACGGCAGCGAGCAGACGCGCCTTTTCCCGTCTCGGCATCGCCAGATCGACCGCCAGCTGATGCAGCTGCCTGAGCTCTGCCGTCAGCCGTCCGGCCGGCGGCGATGACGCCGGAGACGCCAGCGCGGCATCGATTCCTTCCAGGATCTCCTCCATCCGGTCTGCCTGTTCCGGTCGGAACGGCACGATGCAAGTGGCGCCCGTCTTTTTCGAAACCTTGCAGTCGGACCCTTTATGCGGCCTGCGGGCGCCGATCGGCAAGCGCCCCTTGTTTCCATCCTCCATCTCCCCGCCCCCCTCCCCTTCGTTCTGCTCATAGGTATGCGTTTGCCGGCATCTGAATACTCGTGACTTGCAGCCGCCTGTCCCCTCGGAAAAGGAAAACGTCCGCGCCCTCTGCCGAAGCAGGGAGCGCGGACGCGGGCGAATCGAGCGAATGGCGGGCGGCGAGCCCGCTAAATAAGGCTCTTGATCGCCATCATCGCGTCGATCGGAGGATGCTCCGCTCCGAACGCTTCGACGAAGGCGATGTTGGAGCGGTCGTGGAAGCCTTCCATAAGCAGGATGTCGTAGCCGAGAGCCTCGAGCTCCTCCGGCTCCCAGCCGCTGCGATGGGTCTGGTGCTGCTCGCCGTTCAGGCCGTAGTGGTCGATGCTCGCCTGCGGGAAGAAGCCGCGCGGCGTGAACAGGATGACCCGCTCGCGGGCGATCGACTCCGCCTGCCGGATCAGCTCGTAGCCGTCCTTCTTGTCCAGATGCTCCAGCACGTCGACCATCGTCACCGCCGTGAACGAACGGGGCACGAACAGGCGGCCGATCTCGAGCGCGTCGGCATGGATCGGGATGACGAGCGGCGAATGGGCGGCCACATGCGCCAGGTAGGGCCGATGCACGTCGAGCGCGACGATTTTGCGCGCGTCCATCGCGCCCAGCAGGACGCCCGGTCCGCAGCCGACGTCAAGCAGCGTGTCCGCGCCCGCGATCATGCCGTTCAAAAACCCGAGAAAGTCCTTGCTTGCCGTTCGTTGAATCATGTTGGCTCCTCCTTCGGCCGGTCCGGCTCGTCTAGTCCATCCTATGCCGGGCAAAGTCTCCCGATGCGGCAAACGCCTCCGCTCGCGGCAAATCAGGCGCATGCCGCCGGGCAGGCGGCCAGCCCCGTCCCCGGCCGGCCCCATAGACTGGTAGGACTAGAAGCAGGAAAGGAGGCGGAGCCGATGGGCATGCGGGCGAGCATCATCCTGCCCTGCCGCGACAAGCATCCGCTCGTGCTGCTGACGCTGTTCGCGCTGGAGCGCCAGACCGTGCCGCCAGACTGCTACGAGGTCATTCTCGTGGACGACGCCTCGTCGGATGCGACGCCGGGCATCCCCGCCGCATGGAGCTTTCCTTACCGGCTGCGCCTGCTCCGCTCGGAAGCCGGCCTCGGCCGGCCCGCCGCGCGCAACGCGGGCATCCGCATCGCCGAGGGGGAGGTGCTGATCTTTCTCGACGCCGAGGTGCTCGTCGGACCAGGCTTCGTCGAGTCCCATCTGCGCCTGCACGAGCAGGACGGACAGCTGCTCGCCTCCGGCGTGCTGACAATGAAAGGCGCCTATACGCATCTGCATCCCGGATTCTCGGCCGAGCAGGTGCAGCAGGCGTATAGCCTGATTTTTCCCCGCCCCCGCCATCATGCCGCCTGGGAGGCGTTCATGGGCGGCGGCGGACCGCAGCTGCTGCTCGGGCGGGAGGACATCCACGCCGAGGCGTACGTGGAGCTGTCGTTCGCCAAGCCGATGGAGGCCGTGTTCGAGGCCGAGATCCTGCAGCGCTTCGGCGACCGTCTGACGGGCTTCCATCTGCCCTGGCTGATCAGCCATACCGGCAATCTGTCCGTGCGGCGAGCGGCGTTCGAGCGCTGCGGGCTGTTCGAGGAGTACGAGGGCTACGGCTGGGACGATCTGGAGCTGGGCTACCGTCTGTTCCGCCAAGGCTACCGCTTCGCGCATATCCGCGAGCCCGCCGTCTACCACCAGGAGCATCCCGTAGCGCCCTCCGTCGGCCGGGAGGCGCAGGAGAACTTCTTCCGCTTCCAGCAGAAATACCGGGACATCAGCCTGCTCGTCCTGCTGCTCCTGTATCTTCCGGCGCCGATGAGCTTCTACCAGGCGCATCTCGTGCTCGACGAGGTCTACCGGCTCGACGCCGAAAGCGCCGGCATCTACCTGCCGCTGCTCGGCACGATGCGCTCCATGCTGGAGGCGGCCGGCTACCTGCTGCGCCACGGCCAGCAGCCGGCCCATCTGGCTGCCCATGCGGGCTGCCCGCCCGGCAGCGCGGAGCGGGCGCATTTCGAGGCGCAGCGCGCCGCCATCGCCGCCTCCGGCCGCTGGCCGACGCTCGTCGAGGCGCTCGCCCGGCTGACGTCGCTGTAGCGCCTGCATCGGGCATTGCAACGATGCCGGATTCAAGCTATCATTTAGGGGATACTGCCAGGCTCTTCCATGCCGATGATGACCGCCTGCCCAAAGGAGACGATCGCCATGTCATCCCCGCCCGAGCGGCCTCGCTACCCGATCCCGGCGACGCGGCTCGACGAGATCGACCGCCGCATCTTGGAGCTGCTGCGCGCCAACTCGCGCATGTCCTATACCGATATCAGCAAGGAAGTCGGCATCTCGCGCGTCGGCGTCCAGGCCCGCGTGAACGCGCTGTCCGAGTCCGGCGTCATCGAGCGCTTTACGCTCACGCTGCGCCCGGACAAGATCGGCCTCGGCGCGAGCGCGTTTTTCCTCGTCGAGGTGGAGCCGCCCCGACTGCATGAAGCGGCGGAGCGGCTGGCCGCCGAGCCGCAGGTGACGGAGGTGTGCCGGCTGACCGGACCGAGCGCCCTGCATGTGCGGGCGCTGTTCGCCGACCTGGACGAAATGGACGTCTTCCTGCAGGACAGGCTGTACCCGATCGCGGGCGTCGTCCGCGTCGACAGCCAGCTGCTCTCCAAGCGGTACAAATATTGAACCGAAAGAAGCCCCGAACTCCGGCACAGCCGGATGTCGGGGCTTCTTCCATCCTGCTGCGGCGATCGGATACAATGGAGGAACAACGAGGGCCGGAAAGCCATCCGCCCGAATGGAGGGGTCATCATGAGCATGCCGCTGATCGGCATCTTGCCGCTGTACGATTCGGAGAAAGAAAGCTATTGGATGCTGCCGGGCTATATGAAAGCCGTGGAGCAGGCGGGAGGCATCCCCGTCATGCTGCCTCTGACGGGCGAGGAGCAGGCGCTGGCCGCGCTGGCCCGCAGCCTGGACGGATTCCTGTTCACCGGCGGCCATGACGTCGATCCGGCGCTCTACGGCGAGGAGATCGCGGAAGCCTGCGGCGAGCTGTGCCGAGAACGCGACCGCATGGAAGCGCAGCTGTTCCGGCTGGCGCTGGAGCTGGACAAGCCCGCCTTCGGCATTTGCCGCGGCCTGCAGCTGTTCAACGTCCTGCTGGGCGGCACGCTGCATCAGGATCTTCCAAGCGCGGCCGGCTTCGACTCGGCGATCGGCCACAAGCAGCGCCCCCCTTACGACAACCCGGCCCATCCGGTGCAGGTCGAGCCCGGCTCGCAGCTGCGCCTCCTGGTCGGGTCCGACCGCCTGCATGTCAACAGCTATCATCATCAAGGGATCAAAGCGCTCGCTCCGTCCCTCGCCGCGGCGGCCAAGGCGGACGACGGCCTGATCGAGGCGGTCGAGCTGCCCGGCAAAGCCTTTGTCGCCGCCGTGCAGTGGCATCCCGAATTCAGCTACGAGAGCGAGCCGTCGAGCCGCGCGCTGTTCGCCGCCTTCGTCGGCGCTTGCCGCTCGGCCTAGCACAAAAAGCAGCCCCCCGCCCGCATTCGGGCCGGGGGCTGCTTTGGCGAAGAGGCTCCTATCGGCGCAGCGCCGCGAGCGTCTCCAGCGCTTCCTTGGCCGCGCCGATCCGGTAGCCGGAGCTGGCGTAGCGGATGCGCCGCTCGGCGTCGACGACGAACAGATGCGGACAGCCCGCCTCTGCCGCCGAAGCGGCCTGCGCCAGCGCCGGCAGCGACGAGCCGCCGCGCTCGCGGGCGAGCCTCCCGCCCGCCGGCACGGCGCTGGCGGCGAGGCTGTCGCCGCCGTCCGGCTGCCGAGCCGTCGCCGCCGCGCGCGGACCGCCGTCTGCGGCTCCTTCCGCGAGCAGCAGAAGCACCGCCGCGCCTGCCGCCTGCAGCGGCTCGGCCTGCTCGGCCAGCTCGCGCAGCAGATGGCGGCTCGGCTCGCGCTCCGGCTCCAGCCAGGCGACGAGCGCCGCGCCTTCGCCGAGCGCCTGCGTCCAGCCGAGCGGAGCGCCGCCGTCCAGCGGCGACAGCTCGCCGGCCGTCCGCAGCTCGCCGAGCACCGGCACCGCCTCGTCCGCCGACCGGAGCGTTAGCTCCAGCTCGGCCAGCTCCCCGGCGCGCAGCTCGGCGTAGCTCAGGCGCGCCAGCGCCGTGCCGTCCTTGAGGCGCGTTCCGGTCGTGAGCCGGTACTCGCCGGGCTCCAGCCGCAGCCGTCGATCCTCGTAGCCCGTGCTGCCATGCGGATAGGCGAGCGTCCGGTAGACGCCGTCCTGCAGCCTCGCCAGCGTCATCGTGACGCCGTAGACGGCTGCCGGCGCGCCCGGCACGGCGGCGAGGCGAAGCTCCGCATGCCGGCTGCCGGCGCCGTCGCCTGTCCGCCCCGCCTCATCCGGCATCGGCTCGCGCTCGTCCGCGAAGCGCGCTTCCCGCCAGCCGTCCTGCCAGAAGGCGGGACGATGCGAGCCCGGCTGCAGCCGGGCGGGAATGCCGAGGCTGCGGTACAGCGCGACGAGCAGGATGTCCCTCGTCTCCCGATCGCCCCGGCCCAGCCTCCATGCGCCGGCCGGCGTGCCCTTGCCGCGCAGGTTCGGCACCGTATCGGCGAGAGCGAACCGCCGCTCCAGCTGCGCCGCGAGCCCGGCCGGGCGGAGGCGCAGCGCCTCCCGCTCCTCGCGGGAGAACGCCGCCGCCAGCAAGCCGCGATAAGGGGCCAGCCGCTCATGCAGCACGCGCGGACAAAGCACATAGGAGTCGAACCGCTCCCGCTCGTCCTCCGCATCCGTCGACGACGCTGGCGGCGCCTCGCCGAGCGCCGCCAGCGCGCCGAGCAGATGATCCTCCAGCGTCGGCCGCAGCGCGTCGGTCCGATCCTTGGCGCTCAGCGTCTCGACGAGGCGCAGCGCCCAAGCGCCGCGCCCGGCGCGCGCCTGCTCGCCGAGGAACGCAGCGATCTCGGCGCCGTTGCCGCGCGCGCCGGCCAGCAGCGGCAGCAGCCGCTCCGCCGGCAGTCCGCTCGCGCGCGCCAGCTCCGCCGCCTCCGGCTCGCCGAGGAAGCCGGCCTCGAATTCGCCGCGGCACGCCGAGCCCTCGCGAAGCCGCTCTTCATGGCGGCGCAGCGCCGCCTCCGGCAGCTCGGGCAGCGGCTCGCCGTCCCGCTCGGGCGGCGGCACGAAGTCCAGCTCCGCCGGCGCCTGCGGCTGTCCGCGCCGCGCGAGCCGCAGCTCCAGCGCGTCCGGAGAGTCCGCGTGGACGAGCCGCTCGTCCCAGCGGCCGCCGCGTCCGGCCGCCCGCACGAGCAGCGTGCCGAGCCCCGCGCGCAGCGAAGCCCGTCCGTCGGCATCCGCCGTCAGCACGGCGATCGGATGCAGCTCGGCCATGTTGTACAGCTCGAAGCGCACCTGCGCTCCGGCTGCGGCCGAGCCGTCCTCCTCCCGCACGGACACGTCCAGGACGCGCGTCGGCGCATAGGTCGCGAGCAGGTTCAGCTCGGCATAGCCGTCCCGCTCCAGCGTCGTTTCCTCCGAGCCGGCATAACCGCCGAATACCCGCGTATCGACGAGCATCGCCCGCCGCGCCGGCGGCGTGAACCAGCCCTGGTCGAGCCGCGCCTCCGGCTCGCAGGCCCCGAAGTAGCGCCAGCGGCCGTCCGCCCACGCCTCGACCCAGGCGTGGTTGTCGTCGCAATGCGCCCAGCGCGGCGTATACACCTGGCGGGCGGGGATGCCGACGCTGCGCAGCGCCGCCACCGCCAGCGTCGACTCCTCGCCGCAGCGGCCGCGGGCGGCGCGGATCGTCGTCAGCGGCGACGCCGTGCGCAGGTCGCTGCCGGCGTACGTCGCTTTTTCATGGCACCAGTAGTTCGTCTCGAGGATCGCCTCCTCCATGCTCCTCCCCTGCACCCTCGGAGCGAGCTCGGCGTGGAGCAGCCCGCGCGAGCCGTCGATGTCCTCGGTGTTGATCCGGTACGGCAGCACGAAGTGCGCGAACAGCTCGTCCGGCACCTCCCCGCCCCACGGCATCGCGCGGCGGATCGCCAGCGACTGCCGGGCATGCTCCAGCAGCATCGCGCCGTCATAGTCGGCCAGATCGCCGACCGGCATCGAGGCGAGCAGCAGCCGGAGCGCCCACGCCTCTTCCTCGTCCCGGGCCTCGGCGAGCGCGCCGAACAGCTCCCGCTCCCGCGCCGCCGCCAGCCGCCTCCGCTCCTCCAGCCTGCGCGCGATGCCCTCCTTCTCCCGCTCTCCCGGCGACCAGGGGGCCGGCTCCCGCCGCCTCTCCCGCTGCCGCCCGGCGTCCGCTCCCCCCGATTCCTCAGGCGAGCGCGAACCGCCTGCTCTGCCGCTCATCGCAACTCCTCCTTCCACAAACGGCCGTCCTCGCGAATGCACAGCCGCGACCGCCCGTCCTCCGACGGCGCCGACAGCTGGAACAGCCCGCTCGTCGTCTCGACCTGCGGCGAGATCGTCCAGCCCTCGCCGGTCATGAGCTCGGCCGCGTCGGCCGCGAATCGGCCCTGCGCTTCATAATAGTTGCGCTGCCGGTAGTACAGCCGCCGCAGCTGCCATTTGATCCGCTCGTCCTCCGCCAGCTCGAACGCCGGCGTGTCCGCCTCCGCGAACTGCACGTAGCCCCACAGCTCCGGATAGTGCATGTTGACGAGGCCCATTGGCGACCACACCCAGTTGTCCTCCGGACAAGGCCGACCCGTCTCCGGGTCGAGCCGCTTGACGTAGCGGCCGTCCGCGACGTCGACCTGCCACTGCACCCGCGAGAAGTTGACCCGCCAGCTGTCGCCCGCAGCCGGCGGCCGTCCTTCCGCCGCGCACTCCTTCAGGCTCGCCCACGGCATCGCGACCTCGACGCTCCACCGCCGGTTGTCCGCTCCGGGACGGTTCAGCTCGCCCTCGACATGCACCGCAGTGCGCAGCCCCGCGATGTCCCAGCCGTTCACCGGCGGCCCGCCGTCGCGGTACGGCCTCGGCAGCAGCAGGTCCCACACCGTGCCGAGCGCGTTGATCTCGAACTCGTAGTAGCCATGGGTGCTGCCGTTCGCATCGATGAAGATCTCGAAGTCGTTGTCCTGGAAAATGACCGAGTCGCGCTCCGTCAGCGTCGCCCAGATCTCATCGTCCTCAAGCTCCGCCCCGACATAGAAGCACTCGTCGTCCCACAGCATCTTGGCCCGCGTCCGCTTCGCCGGACGGGGACGCCGGTCCCCCTCGATGTCGACGAAATCGTCCGTCCACGCCGCCGCCGCCCAAAACGGCTTGTCGAGCCGTCCGTCCAGCTCCAGCGGGCCGCTCGCCCGCTCGCAGCGGTAGCTCTTGGGCTCATACTTCCCGATCGCCGGCTCCGGCACTCCGCTCCGGTTCATCCGCGCCACTCTCCCTGTCCGTTCAATTATGGGTGACGACGGCGCCCGAGCCGCCGTATATATCGATCTCGTCGTCGAATTCCAGCTTGATGACCGTCACCTGCTCATGCGTCTGCTCCGGCTTCAGGCCGATCCATGTCGTGCCGGGAATGTCGAACCACGGCACGCCGCCGTGGATTTCCCACTCCAGCTCCTGGCCGCTGTGCAGCACGCTCGCCCGGCGGATCGGGTTGCACAGCCCTTTCAGGCAGACGCTCTCCTTAGGCTCGTCGCGCACGAACAAATACAGCGTCCGCCGGTCCGCGGACAGCGTGCTGCCGCCCGGATAGTAGCGCGTCATGACGCCCTCACCGGTGCCGAACACCGCCTCCTCGTGGTCGCGGATCCAGCCGCCGAGGCCGAGCAGCGCCGCCTCCTGCCGCTCGTCGATCGTGCCGTCCTCGCGCGGCCCGATGTCGAGCAGCATGTTGCCGCCCATCGCGATGCAGTCGCAGAACATGCGGATGATCTGGCCGACCGACTTGTACTTATGGTCCGTCGGCACATACCCCCACGACGCGTTGATCGTCGTGCAGAATTCCCATGGCCCCTCCGGCCTCGTGATCGGCAAGCCCTGCTCCGGCGTCTTGTAGTCGCCGTAGCCCTGCAGCCGGGAGTTGACGATAAGCTCCGGCCGCAGCTCCAGCAGCCGCTGCTTGAACGCCGGCAGCCCCCACTGCTCCGCGCTGCGCTCCCAGTCTCCGTCGAACCAGAGCAGGTCGACCGGCCCGTAGTCCGTCAGCAGCTCCCGCAGCTGGGCGTCGTTGAACGCGAGGAACCGCTCCCAGGCTTCCGGCCGCTGCACGCCGTCCGCCGGGGCGGAGAAGCGGTTGACGGCGGACAGGTCGTCCGGCGCGCGCCCGCCCTCGAAGACGCTCGGGTAATCCGGATGCGACCAGTCGATCAGCGAATAGTACAGGCCGCAGCGGATGCCCCGCGCGCGGATCGCGTCCGCATACTCGCGGACGAGGTCCCGTCCCGCCGGCGTCCTTTTGACGACGTTCAGCTCGCTCTGCCGCGTGTCCCACAGCGCGACGCCGTCATGATGCTTCGTCGTCAGCACGGCATACCTCGCGCCGGAGCGCTCGATCAGCTCCGCCCAGCGCTCCGCGTCGAACCTCGACGCCGTAAAGCCGTCCAGCTGCTTCATATAGTCCTCGTACGACAGCCGCCCGTTGTAGAACGACCACGACTCCGCCACGCCGTCCACGGCATAGATGCCATAATGAATGAAGATGCCGAGCTTCGCTTCCTCAAACCACTTCTGCATGCCCTTCCCGCCTTTCGGTTCGGTTTACCGCTTTCATTCTAGGGGCGGCCGTCGCGCCTCGTAAATATGTCATTCGTAACAAGCGTCATCCTTTTTCCCACAAGCCCTCGGAAAGATGACTCATATCTGACATGCCTGTAAGCGCTTATCCGTTTTGGCGCTTCGACGATAGTCATTTCTGCTTCGCCGCCTCGGACAGGCGCAGGGCGGAAATGACATCTTGCAGGCGGGAACCGCTCCAGGCGCGGCATTCCCGGCTTTTTCCCGAGCAGATTCGGCCAATCGGAGACCGGCTGGCGCCGCTCCCGAAACGACATATTTACGCTTCCGGCCGCATCCCGCTATGCTGATGCAAACGCTTCATCCCCGATGCGCCGCTGTCGGATCGACCGCTGCCACTCTTTCCGATCGGGCCTGACGAGGGATGTGGCGTCATCTTTCCTCACTTAAACTAGACTCGAAGGGAGGTTCAACGATGGGAACGACGAACGCCGCCGCCGGCCTGCAGACGCAGGCCCAGCCGCAAAAGCGCCGGGGCTGGAGGCGGATTTTGCGCAACTGGGAGCTGTACGCGTTCATCGCCCCGGCTTTCTTCTATTTCCTGATCTTCGCCTACGGGCCGATGTACGGCATCCAGATCGCGTTCAAGAACTACGTGCCGACGCTTGGCTTCGCCGGCAGTCCGTGGGTCGGATTCGACCACTTCACCCGCTTCTTCAACTCCTATTATTTCTGGGACCTGATCTGGAACACGCTGAGCATCAGCCTGTACGAGCTGGCCGTCGGCTTCCCGATTCCGATCATCCTGGCGCTCGCGTTCAACGAGGTGAAGAACGGCTGGTTCAAAAAGACCGTGCAGACCGTCACCTACGCGCCGCACTTCATCTCCGTCGTCGTCATGGCCGGCATGATCATCACCTTCCTGTCGCCGTCGACCGGCATCATCACCCACATGCTCGAGTGGATCGGGCTCGATCCGCCCGACTTCCTGACCGATCCGCGCTGGTTCAAGACGATGTACGTCCTCTCCGGCGTCTGGCAAGGAGCGGGCTGGGGCACGATCATCTACCTCGCCGCCCTGTCGGGAGTCGATCCCGGCCTGCACGAGGCCGCGATTATCGACGGCGCGAGCCGCTTCCAGCGGCTGCGGCACATCAACATCCCGACGCTCGTGCCGACGATGACGATCCTGCTCATCCTGAACATCGGCAGCCTGCTCAGCGTCGGCTTCGAGAAGATTCTGCTGCTGCAGAATCCGCTCAACATGGAAGCGTCGAACATCATCGCGACGTTCGTGTACAAGGCGGGCCTCGTCGATGCCCAGTACAGCTTCTCGACCGCCGTCGGCCTGTTCAACTCCGTCATCAACTGCATCCTGCTCGTCGCCATCAACCAGATCGTCCGCCGCACGAGCGAGAACAGCCTGTGGTGACGCGAATCCGATTCCGCCGAAAGGAGGCCTGCCGTCCATGACCAGCCAAGCGATCAAGGAATCGCGCGGAGACCGCGTCTTCCTCGTCGCCAACTACCTGTACCTGCTGATCGCGCTCGTCATCGTCGCCTATCCGGTCCTCTACATGCTGAGCGCCTCGATCAGCAGTCCGCAGGCGGTCGGCTCGGGCGAGATGTGGCTTTTCCCGAAGGGCATCACCTTCGAGGGCTACGAGCGCGTGTTCCAGGACAACCGGATCTGGAGCGGCTATGCCAACACGATCCTCTATACCGTCACGGGCACGCTCGTCAGCCTCGCGGTGACGCTGCCGGCGGCCTACGCCCTGGCGCGCCGCGACTTCGTCGGCCGGAACTTCTTCATGGCGATGTTCATGGTCACGATGTTTTTCGGAGGCGGCCTCGTCCCCTCCTACCTGCTCGTGAAGGATCTGGGCATGATCGACACGATCTGGGCGATCATCCTGCCCGGCGCCGCCTCGATCTACAACATCATCGTCACCCGCACGTTCTTCATGTCCACCATCCCGAGGGAGCTCGAGGAGGCGGCCCAGATCGACGGCGCCTCGACGACCCGCCTGTTCCTCACCGTCGTGCTGCCGCTGTCGATGCCGATCGTCGCCGTCATGGCGCTGTTCTACGGCGTCGGCCAGTGGAACAGCTACTTCTCGGCGCTCATCTACCTCAACGATGAGACGAAGTACCCGCTGCAGATCATCCTGCGCCAGATCCTCGTGCTGCAGGAGATGTCCGCCCAGACGGGCGGAGGCATGATCGACGCCTCTACCGCCTCGGCGCTCAACAACAAGGCCGAGATCGCCGCGCTCGTCAAGTATGCGGTCATCATCGTCGCCACGCTGCCGATCATCGTCATCTATCCGTTCCTGCAGCGCTATTTCGTGCAAGGGGTCATGATCGGCTCGGTCAAAGGCTGAGCCGCAAGAAAGCGTTATACTACATTCAAGGGGGAATACGACGATGTGGACCAAACCTCGCACCAACCTCAGCAAGCTGCTGACGACCGCCATCGGCATGAGCCTGCTGGCGGGCTCCCTGGCCGCCTGCTCCGGCACGAACTCCGGCGCGGACAACGGCTCGGCCGGCCAAGGCGGCTCCGCCGGCAACGCCGGCGCGGCCGATTCGGCCGTCGCCAAGGAAGGCATGCCGATCGTGCAGGAGCCGATCACGCTGTCGCTGATGGCGCCGGACGTCGGCCACGCCAAGTGGGAGGACATGGCGGTGCTGAAGGAAATGGAGAAGCTGACGAACATCAAGCTGACGTTCCAGAACGCGCCGCAGGACAGCTTCGAGACGAAGAAGAACCTCGTCTTCGCGAGCGGCAGCTACCCGGACATCTTCTACGCGGCCGACCTCAAGCCGGCGGAGCAGGTGACGTACGGCTCGCAGGGCGTGCTCATCCCGCTCGAAGGACTGATCGACGGCGGCTACGCGCCCAATCTGAAAAAGATCCTCGATGAGAACCCTCAGATCCGCAAAAACATCACGACCCCGGACGGCCACATCTACGCGCTGCCGAACGTCGATCTGACGGCCGTCTGGTACCGGAGCCCGATGTGGTACAACGGCTCCTTCCTGAAGAAGCTCGGCGTCTCGGAGCTGCCGAAGACGACCGACGAATTCTACGCCTACCTCAAGCGCGTGAAGGCGGAGGACGCGAACGGCAACGGCAAGGCGGACGAGATCCCGCTGACGAGCACGAAGCTCGACGACCTGCGCATGTTCTTCTTCGGCTTCTGGGGCATGTACAACGAAGTCATCTACGCCGACAAGGACGGCAAGGTCCACTACTCTCCGCAGGAGGAAGGCTACAAAGGCTACCTGACGTTCATGAACAAGCTGTGGAGCGAGGAGCTGCTCGACCACGAGACGTTCTCGCAGACCGACGAGCAGAAGAAGGCCAAGGGCAAGAACAACCAGGTCGCCGTATTCAACGACTACTATCCGTACTTCACGATGGGCGGCGAGCCGAGCCGCGAGCATCCGATGATGCAGCCGCTGCAGAGCGAGATCGCCGGCACGCCGGTGTACGGCAAGCATCCGGGCCAGTCGGCCAACGGCGTGTTCGCGATTTCCAAGACCAACCCGAACCCCGAGGCGACGATGCGCTGGGCCGACTACCAGTACGGCTACGAGGGCTCGCTGCTGTTCAGCCAGGGCCCGGAGAACGTGCTGTGGAAATACAGCGACAAGGCGACGCTCACGAAGGAGCCGCTGGAAGTGCCGGGCGGCGGCAGCCGCGACGATTACAAGGGCACGCTGACGCCGAACTACGGCATCCTGCCTCCGGGCGTCAACCTGCCGGAGAACAACAAGGGGCTGCAGTCGGACTTCGACGCCTTCATCGCCGAGGAGAACGAGAAGAAGCTCGTGCCGATCGGCAAGATTCCGTTCCCGAACGTGTTCCTGACGCCAGAGGAGCAGTCCGAGGTGACGGCGATGCTGTCCGACATGAACCCGTACGTCGAGCAGATGGAAGCGAAGTTCATCACCGGCCAGGAGCCGCTCTCCGGCTGGGACAAGTACGCCGCCCAGCTGAAGAAGATGGGCAGCGACCGCATCGTCGAGATCTACCAGGCGGCTTACGACCGCTGGAACGGCTCGAAGTAAGGCGCGAGGCGCGGGCGCGGCGTTCCGCTAGGCGCGGGCGCGGCGACAAGACGCTATTCGCTCCGAATCGGGCGAATGCAAAAGCTAACGAAACTGACCCGCGTTATGGGGCGATAAGTCGCTGAAAAACCCGCTTTATCAACGGAATAACGTTTGTGGGTTTCGTTAAAAAATCCGAACGGCGATTTTCAGCAAAATAGCGCCGCTCTGTTTCGTTAGAAAAGCGACTCGGGACGCAAACAAGCCCGGAGGGACCAAGCAGCGGCTGCTCCTGCTTCGTTCGTCCGGGCTTGCTTGTTTTTGCCGGGCTCCATGGCCGCCCACTCGCAAGGCGCTCCGACAAGGGAACTTCTTCCCTTGTTCCGCCAGCCCGCCGACGCGCTCGCCCGAGCGGGCTACTCCGCGCCGGCGCCGCCTCCCGGCTCGCCGCGCTTGCGGTATTGGCCCGGCGTCATGCCGGTCTCCTTCTTGAACTTGCGGATGAAGTTCGGCGTATCGAGGTACCCGACCCGCTGGATGATGTCCTTGAGCGGATCGGCCGTAGCGTCGAGCTGGCGCTTGACCTCGTCGATCCGCAGCTGCCAGACGTAGGCGGTGAAGTTGAGGCCCGTCTTCTCCTTGAAGGAGCGGCTGAAGTGCGACGGCGAGATGCCGTGCTCGTCGGCGACCGACTCGAGGCTGAGCGAATGGTCGGCATAGCGCTCATGGATGTGCTGCACGGCGCGGTCCATCAGCGAGCGCTCCTCCGTGAGCGAGCGGGATTCCGCCTGCGAGCAGATCTGCGCGGCGAGGCCGAGCAGCGCCTGCTCCAGCGCGTCCGGCGAGCGGAAAGCCGACGGCGGAGGCAGCTGGCGAGCCAGCGGGCCGAGCTCGGGCGCAGAGCGCAGCATCGTGCCCTGCACCTCGTAGCCCATCGCCCGCAGCAGCGGAGCGGAGGCGACGCTGGCGCGGATGGCGGCCACGCATTCGGCAATCGTCGCCGCGGCCACCTCGTAGCTGCCTTGCTTGAGCGCCTGCGCCAGCTTGAGCAGCGGGCCGGCCGGCAGCCAGCTCGCCTCCTCCCGCAGCTCGGGAATGAGATCAAATCGCTGCGCCGTCCCCGCTCCGGCGGCCTGGGCCGACTCGAACGCGGACAGCGCCTCGATGTACGACTGGCTGAGCGGCCCCGGCCCCTCGTACAGCCGGCCCGCGCCGATCGTCGGCCGGATCGCGCCTGCGTCCTCGAGCAGCGGCCGCAGCTTCCCCAGCACAATGCCGAGCGGATCGGACCGCTCTCCGTCCGGCCCCTTCATGCCGACGATGAACGCCATGCGCCGCGGCTCCGGCAGCTCCACGCCGTAGACGGCCGCATCCGCTTCCGGGATGGAGAGGCTGCGCAGCCTTCCGTAGACGGAGCCCGCCTCCGGCTGCTCCTCCTCCCAGCCGGCGACGAGCACCGCATAGCGCTCCCGGTCGAATCCGAGCTGAAGCGCTTGCAGCAGCTCGGGCGCGACGCTGCCGGAGCCGCCGTGTTTGAGCAGCATGAGGAGAAAATGATTGCGCGCATACGGCTCCTGCAGATCCGCCATGCGGGTCGAATACTGCAGCACGCTGCGGATCCGGCCCAGCTCGTCCGCCGCCTTGGCCGCGCCGGGCTGCCGGGCGCTGGAGCTGGCATAGGCGGCCAGATCGGAGATCGGGCCGTAGTGGCGCCGCGCCATGATCAGCGCGAGGCCCGCCCCGCCCGCCGCGACCGCGCCGAGCAGCAGCACGAGAATGTTGCGCAGCTCGACGACGCTCGAGAAGAACTGGCTGCTCGGCACCGCCGTCACATAGGTCCAGCCGTTCTGCTCCGACTTGACCGAGACGACGGAGTGCTTCGTGCCGTTCAGCTCGAGGCTGTGCGTCCCTTCGGGCTGGCGGAACAGGCGGCGGATGTCGTCCGGGCCGAGCGACTCTCCCCGCCGCGTCGCCGTCAGCACCTGGCCCTTGTCGTCGAATACGAAGGTCGAGCCTTGGTAGCTGCCGAGGATCGAGGCGATCAGGCCGCCGAGCTGAGACTCCTCGATGAGGTACAGCACGGTGGCATGCGGATTAGGGCTGCCGGGCGTGATCGGCACCATATAGGCGAGCATCGACTGCTGGAGGCCGGCGGTGCGCTGAACGAGATCCGCCGGCCGCATGGCCGGGAACTTCGCCTCGTCGAGATCCGTCTCCACCGTGCGGGACGGCCAGTTGTGAAAGGCGTAGCGCTCGTGGAAGACGTCCATTCCGGACATGCCTTTCGACGAGAAGATCCGGTCGTCGCCATGGAAATACAAGAACAGCTCGCCGATCATGGCGCTCGTCGCCATGTACTGGTCCAGCGCCTGGATCGCCTCGCTGCCGTAATAGGGGTCATGGGTCCGGTAGTTGGTCAGCCGGGTATCGTAGGCGATGCGGGTGGCGATCATCGAGAGCTCGCGCATCCTCGAGTCCACAGTATGGCGAGCCTGCACGAGCTGATTGTAGTGGGCCCGCTCCACCTCGCGCTGCAGGTTGCCCGTCGCGCTCTGCGAGATGGCTCCCGCGAACAGCAGCAGCGGCACGAGCAGGATGAGCAGATAGGACAAAGCATAGTTCAGAAACAAACGCGATTTCAGGTAGCTCATGAGTACGGTCCGCCCTCCCGGATGCAGGTTGCCTTTTTCGCCGGCCTCTCCCTTTTCGCCCTGAATTGACCTAACAGCCTAACTGAACCAAACTAGGGTTGCCGTTTCATCATAACAGAGCCGCAAGCCGATTTGAACGCTCTTTCCGTCCTGCCGATCCGAATGAACCGAAGGAGGAATTCCTATGAACGACCGACCTTCCGAAGCGAGCCTGACCCTCGGAATCGATCCGAGCGCCCGCTCGGGCGCGGCATCCGAGCCCTCGGAGCCGCTTCCAGCCGGCCTCCCGCTTGAGGCCCTGGAGGACGGAGACGTCCAGGAGGGCGTCCACAACTACAGCCGCGAGGAGGACTATGTCTGGCCGGACGAACCGCTGCTGCGCGAGCGGCTGGAATGGTTCCGCGACCAGAAGCTCGGCCTGATGATGCACTGGGGGCCCTACTCCCAGCTCGGCATCGTCGAGTCGTGGGCGCTGGACGACGTCGACGCCGAATGGTCCCGCGAAAGCGTCGATTGGACCGACGATCCGGCGCGCATCAAGCGCGAGGTCGCGGGGCTGAACCGCACGTTCAACCCGCTCCGCTTCCAGCCGGAGCGGTGGGCGGAGCTTGCCGCCGACAACGGCTTCCGCTACTTGAACTTCACGACCAAGCATCACGACGGCTTCTGCATGTGGGACACCAAGACGACCGGCTACTCCGTCACCGGCCGCGACACGCCCTTCCATACGCATCCCTACGCCGATGTCTGCCGCGCGCTGTTCGACGCCTTCCGCGCCCGCGGGCTGGCGATCAGCGCCTACTTCTCCAAGGCGGACTGGCATACGCCGTACTACTGGTCGCCCGACATGCCGCGCGAGCGCACGAGCCGCGGGCCGTCCTACGATCCGGCCGAGCATCCCTCGCTGTGGGAAAAGTTCGTCTCCTACACGCATGAGCAGCTCGACGAGCTGCTCACGCATTACGGCCGGATCGACATGCTGTGGCTGGACGCCGGCTGGGTCGGCCCGCGCAGCGGCCAGGACATCCGGCTCGGCGAGGCCGTCGAGCGGGCGCGGCTGCGGCAGCCTTGGCTGCTGTCGGCGGACCGCACGATCGGCGGACCGTACGAGAACGTCGTGACGCCGGAGCAGACGCTGCCGGAGCGCCCGATGTTCATTCCTTGGGAAAGCTGCATCACGATGGGCACGGCGTTCAGCTTCCGTTACGAGGACGAGTACAAAAGCGTGCGCGAGCTCGTGCATCTGCTCGTCGAGATCGTCGCCAAAGGCGGCAACCTGGCGCTCAACGTCGCCCCGCAGCCCGACGGCAGGCTGCCGCGCACGGCGATCGAGCGCATGAACGGGCTCGGCGCGTGGCTTCGCTCGAACGGCGAGGCGATCTACGGCACGCGTCCGATCGCGCCTTACGGGGACGGCAGCTGGTTCTTCACCGCGAAGCAGGGCTTCGTTTATGCGATCCGCCTTTATGCCGAGGGAGAGGCGGTCGGGGAGCGACTGGAGCTGCCGGAGCTGCCGGGCGGCATCGGCTGCGGCCCGGCTGCGGGCCGCTCGTCCGCGACGGACCGAGCGCCGGTCGGGGCGCACGCCTCGGCGCGGGACGGCTTTGGGCCGGCCGCCGACGCCTTGGGGCCGAGCGGCTTCGTCTCGGCCGAGGCTCTCGCCGGCCCTGCCGGCGATCCGCTTCCCGCGCCGCTGGAGCGCAGCGGCGCGGGCTGGACGCTGACGGTGCCCGAGCGCCTGCGCTCGGAGCCGAATCCGCTCGCGCTCGTTTTTCGACTGACCGGAGCCCAAGAAGGAGGCCAATGAGATGAAGCTGGGACTGAGCACGTACAGCCTGCTGAACGCGATCAAGGCGGGAGAAATGACCGTGCTGGACGCGATCGACTGGATCGCGGACAACGGAGGCGAGCATATGGAAATGGTGCCGTACGGGTACACGCTCGTGGACGATCCAAAGCTGGCGGACGCCGTGCGGGAGAAGGCCGCGGCGCGCGGCATCGAGCTGTCCAACTACTGCCTGCCGGCCAACTTCGCGCAGGAGACGCCGGAGGCGTTCGAGGAGGAGGTGCGGCGCGTGCAGCGGCATGTCGACCTGTGCGCCCGACTCGGCGTGCGCCACATGCGGCATGACGTGACCGCGTTCACGATTCCGGCGGAGCAGATGGGCATCGGCTGGTTCGACGACCGCTTCGAGGAGATGGTCGAGGGCTCCCGGCGCATCGCCGACTATGCCGCTCCGCTCGGCATCACGACGACGATCGAGAACCACGGCTTCAGCGCCCAGGCGAGCGACCGGGTGCAGCGCATCCTGCGAGCCGTCGGCCGGCCGAACTTCCGCACGACGCTCGATGTCGGCAACTTCCTGTGCGTCGACGAGGACCCGGTCGTCGGCGTCATGAACAACCTGCCCTATGCCTCCTTCGTGCACTTCAAGGACTTCTACGTCCGTCCCGAGGACGAGAACCCCGGCGGCGGCGTCTGGTTCCGCAGCTCGCACGGCAAGTATCTGCGCGGCGCGATCGTCGGCCACGGCGACCTGCCGATCCGCAAGCTGATCCGCCTCATCCGCGCTTCCGGCTACGACGGCTACATTACGGTGGAGTTCGAGGGCATGGAGGAATGCCGGGCGGCATCGCGCATCGCGATGGACAACATGCGGCGGCTGTGGGAGGAGTGCGGGGCATGACAAGAAGCTATATCCGCGCGGGATATGTGAACGACCATCATCTGCCGCTGCTGACGGACCGCGATCTGGCGCAGCTGACGCATCTCAACCTGGCCTTCGCCCATGTGCGGGAGGACGCGATCCAGACTTCGCATCTGCGCCACGTCGACGCGCTGCTCCGAATCCGTTCCTCCTACCCGCAGCTCAAGCTTCTGCTCTCCGTCGGCGGCTGGAGCGCCGGAGGGTTCTCCGAAGCCGCCTCCACGGCCGAAGGCCGCGCCCGCATGGCCGCCTCCGCCCTGCAAGCGCTCGAGCAGCTGCCGCTGGACGGCATCGACCTCGACTGGGAGTACCCGAGCTACAGCGTCGCCGGCATCGCAGGCCATCGGGACGACAAGCGGACGTTCACGCTGCTGCTGCGGGAGCTGCGCGAGGCGCTCGACGCCAAGAGCCGGGCGGACGGGCGGACGTACCTGCTTACGATCGCCGCCGGAGCGGACCAATACTACCTGGACGGCACGGACATGGGCGAGGTCCATCCTTTGCTGGATTTCATCCAGCTCATGACCTACGACATGCGCGGCGGCTTCCAGGTGCTGACCGGCCATCACACGAACCTGTTCACGCCGCCGGGCGACCTGTTCCGCATCAGCGCCGACGCTTCGGCCAGGCTGTTCGAGGCCGCCGGCGTGCCGCGAGAGAAGCTCGTGCTCGGAGCGGCGTTCTATTCCCGTCTCTGGCGCGGGGTGCCGGACCGGCAGCAGGGCCTGCATCAGATGGCGGCCACGACAGGCGGATACGGACCCGACTTCACCGAGCTCGACGAGGCGTATATCGGAAAGAACGGCTTCGAGCGCTACTGGGACGAGGATGCCCAGGCGCCGTACCTGTTCGACGGGCAGACGTTCATCTCCTATGACGACGAGCAGTCCATCGCAGCCAAGTGCGCCTACATCGCCGAGCGCGGTCTCGGCGGCCTCATGTTCTGGGAGTACGGCCTCGACCGGACGGGACGGCTGATCGCGGCGATGGCTCGCGGCCTCGGCGGCTGAGCCGCTGTGGCACGCCGAGCCTTACGGGACCGGCGCCGGCCGGGCGAAGCCTTTTTGCATGGCGTTACCGGAACGGAAGCTCCAAAAGCCTCTCTCCACTCGCACTCTGCGGTGGAGGAGGCTTTTTTCTTGCCGTCACCCGCCCGAGAGCCGCTCTTCCGCGAGCCGCAGGGCGGCCTCCGATGCCGGAATGCCGCGCTCTTCGGCCAGATCGAGCACGTCGAGCAGCGTCTGCCCGACGGCCTCCACGTTTCGCTTCAGCCGCGCCTTGCCGAGCCCCTGCAGCTCGCCGGCCGTGATGATGATGCCTCCGGCATTTACGATGAAGTCCGGCGCATACAGGATGCCGCGCTCGTGCAGCAGCTCGCCGTGCCGCTCCATCAGCAGCTGGTTGTTGGCCGCGCCGACGACCATCCGGCATTTCAGCCGGGGGATCGTCCGGTCGTCCAGCACGCCGCCTGCCGCGCACGGCGCATAAATGTCGCAGGCCGTGCCGGCGACGTGCTCGGTCCTGACCCTTTTCGCCCCGAAAAGCCGGATCGCCTCCGCTTCGGCTTTTGGATTCAGATCGGAGACGAGGAGCCGCGCGCCATCCTCGTACAAATAGCGGCATAACCGGCGGCCGACCTTGCCGAGCCCCTGCACGAGCACCTTCAGGTCATGCAGCGTCGGCAGGTTCATCTCCCTCTTCACTGCGGCGCGCATCGCCAGGTAGACGCCGTACGCGGTCATTTCCGCCGTGAATTCGTCGGTGGCCATGATCGTGCCGGTCGTATCGGTCACATGCTTCGTCCGCGTCCGGATCGCATCCATGTCGCGGATCGTCGTGCCGAGATCGAGGCCGGCGACATAACGTCCGCCAAGACGCTCGATCTGAGTGCCGAGCGCTTGAAAAAGCCGCGTGCGCGCGGCCTCGTCCGTCTCTCCCGCCTTCCACGGATCTCCATCGTCCTGCCAGACGACAGCCTTTCCTCCGCCGTACGGGAGCCGGTAGGCTGCGTTTTTATAGGTCATGCCCTTCGCCAACCTCATCGCATCCCGCAGCGCCTCCTCCTCGGAGCCGTAGCGCTTCATCCGGCAGCCGCCGAGCGCCGGGCCGGACCGCGTATCGTGCAGGACGACGATCGCCTTCAGCCCGCTTGGCGCATCGTGGCACAGCATGACCTGCTCATGCGACTCCTGAATTATTTCCCGGAAAATATCCATGCTCCGTCCCCCCCTTGTCCTTCGCGGACTACAGTGTATGCGGGGAGGCGCTCCCGATATGCGGTCCGCGTCCGCCACGCTTTAGGAAGCCGGCTCCCCGACGGCGCCGAAGCTCGCTCGAGCAGGCGGCGGCGCCGCTTTTCCGGAACGCCGGGATGCGGCCTCGGCGCCTCGGCCAGGCTCCTATGCCGGTCTGGCTTGACCCGAATGGGCGATGGCTGGAATTGCGCTCCTGCACATTTGTACCGAAGGCCCAATCGCCCTGCCCTCCCGCTTCGTATGATGTCGCATACCACAAGAAAGGGGATTGACACCATGTCTTATGGAGTTGGCGGTGTTGGTGGTGTCGGCGCGGGCTGCGTCGGCGGCTGGGGCTACTCGAGCATCGGAGCCATTCTGGTTCTCTTCATCCTGCTGGTCATTATCAGCCGCGCATTTCTCTGCTAGTACTACCTGACAAAATCGCGGCTTGATCCAACTTGAAGCGAAGTTCCCCCGCGGCAGCCGCCGCGGGGGATTTTGCATGCGCTCCTTTCCGCCTCGCAGCGGCGGCAGCGCCGCGGGCCGTCCGCTCTTGCAGCAGCGGCAGTGACGCGGGCCGTCCGCTCTTGCAGCGGCGGCAGTGACGCGGGCCGTCCGCTCTTGCAGCGGCGGCAGCGATCCGGACCGCACGCCACCAAGAGCGTGGCGGCAACCGCACATTTGTCCGCCCTGTCCGAACGTCCCGGCGAATCTCGCATATGCTGAGGTAACTTACGAGAAAAGGAGAATTGCCCCATGTCCGAGTTTGTCGAAGGCGTCGGAGTCGCCTCGGCTTCGCGCGGTCCTTCCTCGACCAGCATCATCCTCGTCCTGTTCATTTTGCTGGTCGTCATTTCCGGCGTTTTCTTCGTGTAGGTTGAAACGAACGCCAGCCGTCCCGCCGGCTGCTGCGCAGCCCCCGGCGGAGACAACGGAACAGCCATGAGAGAGGACGGCCGAACGGCCGCCCTCCCCCATGCCTCTCCGTGCTTTTTCCGCCCTTGCAGCCGGCCATCTCGGCTTATGCCCATTTATGCGCGAATGCCCTCCCTGCCCAAACATCCCGGCCGTCCCATGCGTATGATGTCTTATCTCAAGCGAAAGGGGATTTGACAAATGTCATACGGCGTTGGCGGTGTAGGTGGAGTCGGAGCAGGCTGTGGCGGAGTCGGTTACGGCGGTCTCTGGACGAACACGGGAGCGATTCTCGTTCTGTTCATTCTGCTGGTAATCATCAGCCGGGCGTTCCTCTACTAGTTCGCACAGAAGGAGCCCGCTCGAAGAGCGGATCGCGGACTCCCGCGAGCGGCATCCTGCCGGCTCGATCGAGAAATCGTAAACCGATTCAACTTGAAATAATCCATCCAACTTGAAAGGGGATTTGCACATGTCTTACGGTGTAGGCGGCGGAGCCGTCGGAGGAGCAGGCGTCGGTCCAGGTTGCGGCTATGGCGGTTTCGGCTACTCCAGCACGGGCGCCATTCTGGTTCTCTTCATTCTGCTGGTCATCATCAGCCGCGCTTTCCTGTACTAGATCTTTCCGAACCCGCTTCTTCGCAGCAGCGATCGCACTCAGCCAAAAGAACGCCCCTAGGGGCGTTCTTTTTTTGATCATTTTAAACTTATCCAATTAAAACCCCTTCCGTTCCCACGAATAAAACGGGTTTGATATGTACAATTTTATGATCAGAAACATGCGTCAATAAAGCCGACTTGCCGTAATGGGGAGGCTTATTTCGGTTTGGTTGGATTGCGGCTCGCTGCGAGGCGCGGCAAGCAGCCGGAAGGGAAAGCGACAGCAAGCGGAATGGAATGGCGCTAAACATGGAGCGGCGCGCGAACCGGTTAGGCGAAATAGAATACGCGGCGCAGCAATTCTCAACGAAGGAAGGACAGGTCCGCACGATCCGGGTTGGCGGTTGGACGAGCGGCCGGGTGCGGCCAGCCGCCGAATTCAGACGTTCAGCCGGCGCGATTCAACCGTGCTCGATGCGACGAAGCATGCCGAGGAGCAGCGGGCAGGCACCGCATTAGCGGACGCCGAAGGCTCGGGCGCCGTGCGAAAAATGGCCCTTATCAAAGGAAATCCGCATAAAATAGCGAAGAACGACGAAATCGAACGGATAAATCCGTCCGATTGGGCTTTTTTGGTCAAGAAAGAGTCAAAAAAGAGGGAGAGGTTGCTAATAAACCGAACATTTGTAGAGGTCCACCAAACAATAATGCGGAATATCCCGCTTCAAAACCCTCATTTCAAACGCAGGGCGGAAAATCGCCTCTTCCTCCCGAACGAACGGCTCGCCCGCTCCAAATGGCGCCGCTCAGGCCGACAGCAGGCAGCCAAGCAGCCAAGCAGCCAGGCAGCCAGGCGGCGGCATGACGCCGCAAGCCGAGCGCAGCTCCGCTTGCAGCGGAACAAAAAAGACAAGCTCCGCCGCGCTGCTTGCGCAGCAGGGAAGCTTATCGGGTGGGATCGGGAATGACTTGCCGAGTCGAGCGGCGGCGGTTCAGGCGGGCGCTCTGCCGGACCGCGCCTTACTGGCGGCGCTCTGCCGGACCGCGCCTTACTGGCGGCGCTCTGCCGGACCGCGCCTTACTGGCGGCGCGCGGTCCGCGCCTTACTGGCGGCGCGCGATACGCGCCTTACTAGCTACGGTCTTTCAGCTCGCCGATCTTCTCCTGCACCTCGCCCTTCGCCTTGTCGATCTTGCCTTCCGCCTGCAGGCGAGGATTGTCCGTCGCGTTGCCCCATTGATCCTTGACCTCGCCCTTTGCTTTGTTGACGGCGCCTTTTACTTTATCGCTCAGTCCATCTGCCATGTCTGATCGCTCCTTTTCGGTAAGGGTGGCCTTGCGGCATCTGGTTCTTCTTACCCGGAACGGGAAAGCGATAAACGAATCGCAGCCCGGCAAAGAGCCGCGCCCGCCTCGGACAAGGCTCTGAGAACGAAAAAGCCGCGCGGAAGGAATCGGAATTCCTTGCCGCGCGGCTGCTTGCCGAATCGCTTAGTAAGCCAGGGAGAACAGGCCGTTGATATGCGACAGGTAGCGGATGTTGGAGGCTTCCTTCATCAGCGTAGCCGGCAGGCCCTTCAAACGAGTCTGGTTGCCGCCGATCGTGCCGATCGCGTCCTTGCGGCCGAGCGAGCCCAGCGTACCGGAAAATACCGGCTGGAACGTATCGAGCGGATAGCCGTTGAAGTAGGCATGCAGGTTGTAGCCGATGAGCTCGCCCATCTGCCAGGCCAGCTGAGCCGTCGGAGGGAACGGACGGCCTTCCGGACCCATGACGACGGCGCTGTCGCCGGCGATGAAGACATCCGGGTGGGACGTCGACTGCAGTCCTTCCGTCACCGTCGCGCGGCCGCGGTTGACCTCGATGCCCGAGTTCGCCACGACAGCGGTGCCTTGCACGCCGCCGGTCCAGATGACCGTGCTCGACTCGATCGTGCTGCCGTCCTTCAGGGAAACGGTCTTGCCTTTCATCTCGGTGATCGGCAGGCCCGTCTTGAAGACGACGCCGCGCTTCTCGAGAGAAGTCGTCGCGCGCTCGACCAGCTCGGCCGGGAAGCCCGGGAGGATCGTCGGAGCGGCTTCGACGCAGTACAGGGACACGTCATCGTAGCTGATGCCGTGCTGCTTCACGAGGCCCGGCAGCATGTCGGCGAACTCGCCGACGAGCTCGATGCCCGTCAGGCCGCCGCCGCCGACGACAAAGGTCAGGTCGGCCTTGTCGCCGGACTGCTTGTATTTCGCCACGGAAGCCTCGACATGCGCCTTCAGCTTGTTGGCATCGGCGACGGACTTGAGAGTGAAGCTGTGCTCCTGCAGGCCCGGGATGCCGAAGAAGGCCGTTTCGGTGCCGAGGGCGATGACGAGCGCGTCATACGACAGCGTCGTGCCCGTGCCGAGCTTGACGGTTTTCTCGTCCGGCTTGATCTCGGTCACTTCGCCGATCTTCAGGTCGATGTCCTTGCCACGCAGCAGCTTGTCGAGCGGCAGCGCGACGTTGCCCTCGGACAGGTTGCCGACGGCCAGACGGTGCAGCTCGGTGATGATTTGATGCGCATTGATGCGGTTGACGACCGTAATCTGGGCTTGCTCCGGCGTAAAATGCTTGCGCGCCGTCGTGGCAGCGAGAAGTCCGCCGTAGCCGCCGCCCAGGATAAGAATATGCTTGGCCATGTTCATCCTCCGTTCACGTTCTATCGGCCTCCGCGCGGGAGGACGGGATTCGTTCTAGTTCTTCTGCTTTTCCTTTTCGCCGAGCGCTTCGAGGAACGCCTGCGTGAAGCGCAGCGTGCGCTGCACGTTCGGATCCTTGAGCATGCGCAGCATGCCGAACAGGCCGACCGTGTTGGACTCGTTGGCCGCATGGTCGCCTGCCTCGATCGCTGCTTGAGCGACCGTTTTCGTCTTGTCGACGATCGGCTTGACCATTTCGCCCAGGCCGCCGCCGAAGTCGCTCAGCAGCACCTTGTCGGTAGCGAGGGACTTGGCCACGTCATAGGAGCTGGTCATGAGGGTCACGATTTCGGCCAGCTTCGGAAGATTGTCGACGAGCACCGTAAGGGACTGCTGCACTTCCGGCTTCATGAGCTGGTCAAGAATGTCGCGCTGCTGCGCGGCGGCCGGCTCTTGCGTCGCCACCGCTGGAGTGGTTTGGTTGTCGGACATGGAAATACTTCCTCCTTTACTCTGGAAATGCGGTTCCGCCCCCATGCGGCCGCTGGACGGCCGGTCGGGGAGGCAATTCGCTTCGCTGCGGGATCGGCAGGCTCGCGGGCCGGGACGGCTTTGTACCAAATTTCACAAAACAAGGCGCAAAATCTTGCCCGTACCCGCTGACCTGCTGCACCCGGCCGCGAACGACGAGGGTCGGTCGCTTTCCCGGTCTTTGCGTTGTCGGCCCGTAAACGGCCCGGAACTTCTACACGTAAGTTTACAACTTAAACGACGGAACTGCAAAAGAAAAATGAGGATTCCCTCGACAGAATTTACAGGCCGCAAGCGTTTTATGCGCCCCCGCAGACGCCATCCGGAAAAATGGCGCCATTTCGCGGCGGGCGGCAGATTTGCGCGAGGCGGTTGCCGGCGCGGACACGGCTCGGGGCCGCTTGTTAAGCTAACGGGCCGTCATGCGTAACTTTTAGGGAATGTAGACATCTAAATAACATAAGGAACGAGGAGGCGGACTATTCATGGGAGGAACGAATTTATGGGATGCGGAGTGGGAGATCGACGAGGAGCAGGCGCGGACGCTGATCGGCAGACAATTTCCTCAGCTGTCATCGAAGCAAGTGAAGCGTTTGGGCTGGGGCTGGGACAATACGGTTTTTCTCATCGGGGATGAGTACGTGTTCCGGTTTCCAAGAAGAACATTTGCAATCGGCACGATTCGTATAGAAGGGAAGCTGCTGCCGAAGCTGGAGCCCTATATGACCATCCCCTATCCGAAACCGTTGTTTTACGGCGAAGCAAGTGACGAATACCCGGCGCCATTTCTTGGCTATGCCTACGTGCCAGGAGATTTCCCCATCGGCTTGACGGAAGAACGCCGGGCTTTATCGGTAGAAAAGCTGGCGAAATTTTTGCGCAGATTGCATGAGTTTCCCGTGCAGGCGGCGCTGAAGGGCGGAGCTCGGCAAGATCATCGAAACTTGACGGACATCGCGTCGCGCAAAGTGCAAATGACGGGATTTCTATCGAAGGTGGTTGAACACTTGTCGCCGGAGGAGTCCGATGCGATCGAAGCGTATATGGGCAGGCTGCAAAAGGACCGTGTCGAGTCGGTGAATGTGCTGCTGCATGGCGATCTTCATTTCAAAAATATGCTTGTGAATGAGAACGGGATCGTTTCCGGCATCATTGATTGGGGCGATCTGAACGTAGGCCATCCGGCTTGCGATTTGAGCGTTGCTTATAGCTTTTTGCCGCCTTGCGCTCGCGGCGCGTTTTTCGAGACGTACGGAGGAGCGGACGAGGAAACGAAGCTGCTGGCGCGGCTGATCGCGGTATACATCCCCATCCTGATCTTGATGCAAGCGGTCGATGACGGGAATGAAGCGATTGCGGCAGAGGCGAAATCCAACATCATGCGGGCCTTGTCGGATTAGGCGTAAAAAAAGCGCATGGAACCGCTCGAGCGGTTCCATGCGCTAAAACCATAGGCGAGCCGGCAAAGCCGGCTCCTGGTCGGAGCACAGCCGGATGCGCAAAAACCGCGCGGCTGCTACATCCAACTGTCGATATCGTCATCGTCGATATCGTCTCCCTCAAGATCGACGCCGGCACTAGCGGCGTCAGCGACGTCGCCTTCCTCGCCAATGCCGCCGGCACTAGCGGCGTCAGCGATGCCGCCTTCCTCGCCTTCTTCTTCAGCGTCAGCGTAGCGATTTTGCTCGATCTCAACCTCAGCGGCCGCAGCCGCCTCGCCCGCGGCCGCCGACGCTTCGCCGGCCGCGGCAGCAAGCTCCGTCGGCGCCGTCAAGCCTGCGGAGGCGGCATAGGCCGCGCCGCCGCCCGCCGTTCCGGCCACGAGGATGCCCCTCTCGGCCGGAATGAACAATTGCAGATTCCGCACGCCGTTCGCGCGGATCTCATTTTCAACCAGATAACGGATCGAGTCCATCAGGTTCGACTGGCCGTTGATCCAGTCCATCACCTCGGGCGACTCGTTCTTCTTCGTCTTCAGGCTGATATTCTCTCCGGGCTGCTTGATCTTCTTCACCCGGCCTCACCCCCTGTGCGCCTTCGCCTGCTGTCGTTCTGTGCCGGCCTCAGGCCGGCTGCTTCGGGCCCTTGGCCTTGAGCGCCTCGAAGATCTTGCCGCGCACGAAGGCATCGAGGCCCTCGGCGTTCATCGTCACCGCATGCTCGGCCGGAATGTAGAGCAGCTTGATCTCGCGCTCCTCGCACAGCTCCTGGAGCATCGGCTGCAGGATCGGCTTCATGAGCACGCTGCCCCCGCCGTACACGCAGATGACGTCGATCTCGTTACGCGCCTTGGTCAGCTGCTTGCGGAGGTTCTGCACGATATGGCGGGCTTGTCCCTCGAGCGGACGGCGCAGCGTCTGGATCGCGCGGCTATGGTATTTATGCTGCGGGTTTTTGATGACGTCGCTGAAAAACTGGCGCGGGCTGTCCGGCAGATGCACGAGCCGGTTGAAGTCGTCAAGCGCTTCCTCGATCGCGTAGCCGGCGCCGTGATGGCTGCCGTGCACGAACTGGCGCAGGAACTTGTTGCCCTCGGTGATCGGATATTCCGTCGATCCGTCGCCGATGTCCGTATGCAGCACGCGCTTGTCCTTGAAGTACGAGCCATTGAACTTGGACCCCAGCTCGTACGCTTCGACGAACTCAGCGAAAATGTCGCCCGAGCGCCAAGCGCCCTCGCGGTCCTTTTGCAGGGCGAATACGACCGGAGTCGCTTCCGGAATCGCCTTGACGTAGTCGAAGACGATGCTTACCGGCACGCGCATCTTGTTGAGGTGGACGGTGACTCGGTGCGTGCCCTCGGTGAACTTGGCTTCGAACTTCGCCGCGTTCTCGTCGGTATGCTGCGTGACCGGCAGCGCCGTCGCCATGTCGACCGTCACCTCGATCGGCTCGCTCGGCACGCCTTTGGCCTCGTCGTAGGCGCGCTGCACGGCTACCGCCGCGACCTGCGCAAGCGTGTTGATGATGGGCAGATCCATGTCGGCCTTGTTGTCGATGCCGATCTGCAGATTCTCCAGCAGCTCGCCGCTCATCAGGGCGAACTTGCCGATATAGTACATGCCCGGGCGCGCCGCCGGGGAATCGATCGTGACGATCAGCTGGTCCTGCAGGTTGCGGATGAAGCTCTCCGGCGGCAGCTCGTCGCTCCACGGAAGCTTGTCCACCCGGCAGCATACGTTCGGCTGGCGGATCATCTTGCCGTCGACGAACAGATCATGCTCGCTGTTGCCGTTGTCGTTGCCTACCTGAAAATGTACCTTCATGTTTCGGTTCCTCCTCGTCTCTCGGCTCGGGAGAGCGGTTGTGGCCGGCCACGGCCGGCCGGGCGCGGGCGCGCCCTGTTCGCGGCCAGGCGGTATTGCCTGGTAATATCATTCGACAGGGGCAGCGGTTTTCCTTCCGTAGTCCGGCAAGTTCACAGCTTGTTCCCCGTTCAGGGGAATATTTCCTGGGCAATCGTCACGGCTGTCCGCGCTGCCGGGCCTTGTCCGCCAGCAGCCAGCCGACCGCGAACAGCGCCGCCATCGCCGCTCCGAGCACCGTTTTGAGCGCGGCCGTGCCGTTCAGGAGAAGCAGCTGGAGCAGCACGAGCGCGACGAGTCCGGCGTTTTCCTTGCGCAGGCGGCGGAACGTGCCCTTGCGCAGCCGGTACACCAGCACTCCGGCGACGAGCGCGTAGATGAGAAAGAACAGCGAGGCGGCAAGCGTTTCCATCGGCTTCCTCCTTCTTCGAACGAAGCTGGCGTCGGCTGGCGTCTGTCGGGCCGGGTCAGCTGTTGTCGGACGCCGGTGCGGACGGAGCCGGACCATAGGCCGGTACAGGCATACCCAGTGTAACCCAGCCCCCGTGTCGAAGTAAGGGGAAACCTGGCCGCGCGCGGCGGGGACCGGTTATTTTTCCTCGACGATGACGGTGGCGTTGTAGATCACGATGCGCTTGCCGTTCAGGTCGAACAGCACCTTGTTGCCGTACTCCGTGTCCTGGATGTCGATGCGTCCCTCATACTGCTGTAGCAGATTTCCGTTCTGGTCGTACACCTTGACGGTCCGCTCCAGTCCTCCGGCATTGTTCGACTTCCAGGTCTTCAGCTGCCTGGAGCCGTTCTCCGTGCTGAAATACCAGGCGGTGCAGCCTCCGATCGCGACCAGCAGCGCCAGCGTCACGGCGAGCCAAATCCAGCGTCCGCGTTTCTTCATCGGTTCTCCTCCTCTTTCCCTCGTTTCGTTTCCATGGAACTGGGTACGAACCGCAAGCCGATTCGGCTTCGTTTCTTTCCTGGTTCAACCGCTCTCGGCGGCGGTTGTTCCCTTGGCAGCCAAGACCGGCATCCGCTCGGGAAGAGCCCGCTCATGGAAAAGAAGCCTCCAGCTCCGCCGGCAGGTTCTCGCGGATGTAGTACCCGGCGTTCTCCGGGTCGAACACGAACGAGCCCGGCAGCCGCCGATGCAGCTCCCAGGCGGTCTGCGTCTTGCCGGAGCCGAACGCTCCGTTGATCCAGATGATGGCGCCCATTCCCTCGCCTCCTCTTCTCCCGCTTGCCCGCTCTTGCGCGGGCCGATGCTGCCCTTAGGACGAGCCGGATCGAGCGAAGGTTGCGATGGAACGATCCGGTTTCCATTCATGCCCAGCGCTGGTATGATAGGGATCATTCGCTGTCGCGATTCGGAAAGGAGACTCGTCGCTTGAAATCCCGCCTGCTCTACAGTCTGAAGATTCTGCTGCTCTACGAGGTGAGCGAGTCGAATCGCGAAGCCCGCTTCGAATCGTGAGCGCGAGGTTGTGCACGCCCCTCTGTCCGCAGTATGCTGAATGCTGATCACGATTCCGATGCGGGAGGAGGCCGATCTCTGACGAACCGATCCGATGCCTGTGAATCCGAACGAAACGCGCCCGGCCGCGACGCCGAGGCCGCCCTGCTGCGCCGCCTGCTGGACTTCGCGGCCTCGGAGCCGGAGCTGCTCGCCGATCTGCGGCAGGTCCGCGAGCACGGTCCGCCCGGGGCCTGGCTCGCCGCCGGCTATGTCCGCAACCTCGTCTGGGACCGTCTGCACGGACGCGCCGAGCGCACGCCCCTGGACGACGCCGATGTCGTCTACTTTGATCCCGCCTGCCCCGACGAGGCTGCCGAAAAGCCGTGGGAGCAGGCGCTCGCCGCGGCCAGGCCCGGCCTGCGCTGGTCGGTCAAAAACCAGGCGCGCATGCACCCGATCAACGGGGACGAGCCGTTCGCCGGCGTGGCGGACGCGATGAGCCGCTGGCCCGAGACCGCCACCGCCGTCGCCCTGCGGCTCTCGTCGGACGATCAGGTCGAGGCGCTCGCCCCGCACGGGCTGAGCGACCTGTTCGCCATGAAGCTGCGCCCGAGCCCGCTGCAGCGCGATCCGTCGCTGTTCGCGCGGCGGGCGGCGGCCAAGGGCTGGCTGGAGCGCTGGCCGCTCGTCCGGCTGGCGGACGGCTCCGGGCCCATAGGCGTGCCGCAGGAAGAACGCATTCATCCGAAGGAGGAAGCAAGCATGACAAGTCTCGGCTATATCAACGGACGCTTCGTGTCGCTGGAGGAGCTGGTGCTGCCGATCGAGGAGCGCGGCCATCAGTTCGGCGACGGCGTCTATGAATTTTTCCGCGTGTACGAGGGCCATCCGTTCATGCTGGAGGAGCATCTCGACCGGCTGTACCGCAGCGCCGACCTGATCCGCATCGACATCGCGCCGGACCGCGGCGAGCTGCGCGCGATCATGGACGAGCTCGTCACGCGCAGCGGCCTCGCCAGCGGCGACATCTACCTGCAGGTGACGCGGGGCGTCGCGCCGCGCAACCACGCCTTTCCGTCGGTGCCGTCCTCGCTGACGATGACGATCAAGCCGTGGCGCGAGCTCGCCCCCGGCGTCCGCGAGCAAGGCGTGCAGGTGCTGCTCCATCCGGACGAGCGCTGGCTGAACTGCCACATCAAGTCGCTCAACCTGCTGCCGAATATCCTCGCCAAGCAGGCCGCCGTGGAGGCGGGCTGCTTCGAGGCGGTGCTCGTGCGGGACGGCCTCGTGACCGAGGGCTCGAGCTCCAACGCCTATCTCGTCCGGGACGGCGCGATCCGCACGCATCCGGCGACCAACCATATTCTCGGCGGCATCGCCCGCATCGCCGTGCGCCGCATCGCCGAGGAGCAGGGCATCCCGTTCATCGAGGAAGCGTTCGGGCCGGAGGAGCTGCTGGCCGCCGACGAGGCGTTCCTGACGAGCAGCGGCATCGAGCTCGTACCGATCGCCGGCGTCCATGGGCGCGGTCCGATCGGCCCCGGCTCGCCGGGGCCGGTCGCGCGCGCGATCCACGCGCGCTATGCCGAGCTGACGCGCCAGCGCTGATTGCGAGCGAGCGAGCGGGCGTCCGCCTGAGCGGAGCCCGCATCGCATGAAAAAAGCCTCCTTTCCGGCCGAAGGTCGGAAAGGAGGCTTTTTGCCGTCGCTACATATAGCTGCGGATGCGGGCGCCGAGCTCCCGCGCCAGCGCATCGGGGCCGCGCCGCACATCCGCCTCGTGCAGGCGGAACGAAGCGCGCGTCTCGTCGGTGCCGAGCCATTCGGAGAAGGCGCCGCCCCGGCGGTCGACCTCCATCATCACGTCTACGTAGCCCGGGGACGGGAGGAACACCATCTCCAGCTCGTCGAGCCGGCCGAACTCGCGCGTGCGCGGCACGAACTCGAATTCCTGCAGCACCGGCACTCCGTAGCGCGAATGCCCGACATGCTTGCACTCCACCTCGCGGGTGCGGAAGCCAAGGCGCTCGACGGCCTCCAGCACGCTGGCGACGAGCGGATGCGGCAGCACCTTGATGTAGTCGTTGTCCGCCGCATCGAGGGCGCTCGCGATGTCGAGCGACGTCTTGATCCACACCTGCGTGCCGCCGGCCGTGATCGGCGTATGCTGCGGCAGCACCCAGCGGAAGTCGAATTCCTCGCGGCTGCCGGCGCCGATCTGGAACGACTCGCGCAGCGGCAGGCGGGCCAGCGCGACGTTCTCTCTGACCTTGCTGTCGTTCACTTCCTTGATATAGCTCGTCATGAGCACGAGCTCAATGCCGTTGATCTGCTGCGGAACCGCTCCGCCCTCGACGAGGATCCGCCCGGAGATCTCGTCTCCGGGACGGACGCCGCTGTACGGCACCTCCAGCACCGTCTCGACCTTGGCCGCTCCGATTCCCATCGAAGCCATCATGTTTTTGAAGAAGGACATGCCGCCCACGCTCCCTGACCGATAGTTGCTCATTCCGCTCGCCCACGGGTCCGCTTCAGGACTGCCGGCCGGGGAATGATGCTGGAGATGGATACGGCTCAATCTGGAAAAAAGTTTCACCCGCATATTGGAATTCGCGCTAATCGCCCAGCTCCTCCAGCAGCCGCTCCGCGACGAGCCGCCCGCAGATCGTGACGATCGGCGTGCCGCCGCCGGGATGGGCGGAGCCGCCCGCATACCAGAGGCCGCGGATGTCGCGGTCCCGGCTCGGAAAACGGAAGAACGCCTGGCTCGGCCGGTTCGACGACATGCCGTAGATCGCTCCGCGCCAGGCGCCCGTCCGCCGGGCCAGATCGTCCGGCGTCAGCACGCGGCGCAGGCCGCCCGCCTGCGGGTCCGTCCGCTCCGCGATGCCGCTCAGGCCGCGGGCCTCGAGCAGGCCGAGGATGCGCTCGGCATAGGCGTCCTTGAGCGCCTCGTAGTCCAGCCCGTCCCGCTGGGCCGGCGCGTTGACGAGGGCGAACAAGCTCGTCCGCCCGCTGCCGCCGACCGCTCCCGCCGCCGCCCCGCCGCCCGACCGGCACACATAAATGGCCGGATCGGCCGGCAGCTCCCGCCGTCCGAACAGGTCGTCGAACTCCGCCTCGTAGTCGTCCGGGAAAAAGACATTGTGATGCAGCAGGCCGCCCAGCTCCCCGCGCAGTCCGAGCAGCAGCACGAAGCCCGCTACCGAAGGCTCCAGCCGGTCGAGCCGCCGATCGGGCGTCGACGGGCGATCGAGCTCCGGCACGAGCCGGCGCAGCGCCTCGAGCGGATCGGCGTTCAGGACGACGGCGTCGGCCCGGACGAAGCCGCCGTCCGTCTCGACGCCGGCCGCGCGGCCGTGCAGGACGGCGATGCGCCGGACCTCGGCCCGCGTGCGGATGTCCACGCCGAGCTCGCGGGCGAGCCGCGCGTACGCCTCCACGATCGCGTAGCTGCCGCCGTCCGCGGCGAATACGCCGCTGCCGCCGCCGTCTCCGGCCTCGATATGCGCCATCATGTTGAAGACGGCCGGCGTCTGCCGCGGAGCCGAGCCGACATAGGTCGCATAGCGGCCGAACATCGCCAGCGTGTTCGGATGGCGGAAATAGCTCCGCAGCACGCGGTCCATCGAGGCGAGCGGCCGGATGCGGGCGAAGCCGGCGAGCAGCGACGGACGCAGCCGGTCCTTCCAGCCGAGGATGAGCCCGCTCAGAAACTCCCGCTCGGCGAGCGCATGCAGCCGCGCGCTCTCCCGCATGTAGGCGCGGTAGCTCCGCGCATCCTCGGGGCTGTAGGCGGCGATCTGCGCCTCCATCCGCTCCGCGTCGGCGGTCAGGTCGACGACCGACCCGTCCGCGAAGCGGCTGCGCGCGATCGGATCGAGCGGCCGGAAGCGCACGTAGTCCTCGCGCTTCCGCCCCGCGGCGGCGAATACGGCGTCGAATACGGGCTGCATCGTCAGCGTGCTCGGCCCGTTGTCGAAGCGGTAGCCGTCCGCCTCGACGCGCTGCAGCTTGCCGCCGAGCTCCGGCTCCTTCTCCAGCAGCGTCACCCGGCAGCCCCGGGCCGCCAGATGGATCGCGCAGGACAGGCCGCCGAGCCCGCCTCCGACGACGGCGATGCGGCGTCCGGTCCGGCCGGAGCTCGCGGCTGCGGCGCGCGCGGGCGGCGGCTCAGGGCCGCGGCCGAGTCTGGACCCGTCGTTCATGCGTATCGCCTTCCTTTCCATTCGTAGCCCCGCTTGCGGTAATGGCAGCGGGCCGAGTCCGCCCCGATCAGCAGCACGAGCGCGATGCTCGCCGGCAGCAGCAGGCAGTACGCGGCCGGCACCGCTCCGCGGATGTCGACCGCGAGCTTGACGAGCGCGCCGAGCGCCCATGCCGCGGCGGCCGCCGGCAGCCACGCCTGGGGCTGGCCTGAGGCCGCCCACGCCGCGAGCCCCGCCAGCAGCCCCGCCGCAGGCAGCAGGTAGAGCGCCGCATAAGCCGCGCTCACCGCCAGCAGCAGCGGCAGGCTGCGGCCGAGGCCGGGGAACAGGTTTTTGCGGTAGCCGGTCCACACCTCGGCGGCGCCGCGGTACATGCGGCTGGAGGCGAGCGCGTCGATGCGGGCGAGCCGCGCCGGCTCCCCGCCGCGCTTGGCGAGCCGGATCAGCTCCATGTCGTCGAGCAGCGACGAGCGGACCGCGGCATGTCCGCCGATTCGCCGGTAGCTGTCGGCGGCGATCAGGATGAACGCGCCGTTCGCCGCCGCGAAGCGCGGATCGCGCGAGCGGCTCACGAGCCGCAGCGGCAGATGGCAGAGGATCGTGAACAGCATCATCGGCACGACGAGCTTTTCCATCCAGGTGCCGGTCTCCTGCCGGGGGAAGCCGCTGACGAGTCCGCTCCGCTGCGCGGAAGCCTCGCGGGCCGCCGCCTCCAGCGCCTCCGGCTCGAGCGCGACATCGGCATCGAGGAACAGCAGCCATCTGCCCGACGCCTCCGCCGCCAGCTGGGCGCAGGCATGAGACTTGCCGAGCCAGCCTTCCGGCAGCTCGCGGCCGTCCAGCAGCCGGATACGCGAGTCCGGCAGCCGGGCGAATCGCCGGGCGATGTCCGCCGTGTCATCGTCCGAACGGTCGTCGAGGACGAGAATTTCCCGCGGCCGGCCGCGCTGCGCGAGCAGGCTTTCCAGGCAGCGCGGCAGGTTCCGCTCCTCGTTGCGGGCAGGGATGAGAACGGAAATATCACTTGGTAATACAATGTCATTCTCAGGATTACTTCGATTAAAATCCCGCGATTCAAAGAGATGGAGCGCGTTTGGAAGAGAATCCTTCTCTGCCTCCGCCTTCCTCTCTGCCGTTCCGGGTGCGGGCAATGCCCGCTTCCCCCTGTCGCCAAGCGGTCGGTAATACCGAGTGTTCCATACAATGAAAACGAGCTGCAGCAAAAGCGCTGCGGCTACGAGCGCGAAAACGGCTTCCATCCGCGCCATCCCTCCTTCCACCCGCGATAGCGGTCCGAGGTGGAGCGCCCTCCCCGCAGCGCGAGCCGGAAGCGCCCTCCGTCCGGAAGCGGCCGATCCGTCAGCTCCCGGCGATGGACCTCCAGCTGGCGCTGCAGCAGCCCGGCGACGAGCGCCGCCGCCTCGTCCCGGCTCAGCTCGGACCAATCGCGCCGGATCGGCTCGCCGGCCATGACGGTCGCCGCCGGCTTCTGGTGGTCGCCGAGCGCATAATGCAGCGTCACCGGACGCAGCTCGGCCGGGCCGAGCCGCCGCAGCAGATGCCCGATGCCGCCGAGCGCCTCGATCGGCCGATCCGGCGGCGTGATCGCGCCCTGCGGGAAGATCCACAGCGGATGCCCGGCGCGCAGCTTGGTCTCCGCGTAGGCGAGCGAGGCGAGCGTGTCGCGGGGCTGGTCCCGGTTCACCGAGAACGCCCCTAGGCGGCGGAAGAACGGGTATTCTCTCAAGCCTTTTTCATCCATCAGGATGTACGGATCCGACTGCGTCAGCCGCTCCGTCAGCTGGAACAGGACAAGCCCGTCCCACCAGGACACATGGTTGGCGGCATACACGACCGGCAGCTTGCCGACGCCACCCGCGCCAGCGGCCGCGCCCGCCTCCGGCTCCAGCTCGCCCCACAGATAGACGCCGTGCAGATGCCGGGGGAACAGATAGAGGCTCTGGTAGAGCGCGAACAGCCGTCTAAACGGAACGCTCTTGGCGGCGGGAATCAAGGCGGACCCTCCCTTCGGCGAGCGCGATCCAAAAGAGGGAGAGGACAAACGCGGCGGTCAGTCCGGCGCGCAGCGCCAGCAGGCCGAACAGCAGCAGCATGAGCTGGTACAGCCGCAGCGCCAGCCGCCGCTCGCGCGCGCCGCAGGAGACGGACGGCAGCAGCAGGCTGAGCAGCGCGCCGACGATGAACCAGCTGACGAAGTTGGCGGTCGGGATGCCGTAATAGAAGCCTCCGCCGGCCCAGTCCCAGAAGCCGCGCGCCTCGGCGACCGGATCGAGCACGAGGTCGAGCAGCACGACCCACAGGCCCGTCTCCAGCGCCCGCCGCGTCCGGCTCGTCCGCCCGGACAGCAGCGCGCCTCCCGCGATGACGCCGATCCAGGCCAGCCCCATCGTCCACGGCACGCCGGACAGCATGCGGCCGAGCTCGTCCGTATAGACATACTCGCCGAACGGGAAGCCCGTATGCGTGCCGACCCACTCGACGGCGAACGTGCCGGCGGCGATGAGCAGCGCCGGGACCGCCAGGCGCCGCCAGCCGGTACGGACCGCGAGCAGCTCGAGCCCGCTGAGCGCGTACAGGACGAGGAAGACGCCGCTCGCGAACGACAGCGCGGGCGGCACCTCCGCGAACACCTGCAGCACGAAGCCGACCGCATACCAGACGAGGAAAAACGCGGTCAGCGGCAAGCCGCCGAGGCCGATGCGGGCGAGCAGCGGCGGACCGGGCCGCCGCGCAGCGGCCGGGGCGACCGGCGGCGGGAGCTCGGCGAGCCGCAGCGGGGATGCTGCGCCCGGCGGCGAGGAAGCCGCTTCGGCCTGATCCTGCCCCGCCTCGCCGCTGCGGCTCACAGCGCCACCCGGGACGGCTCGGCCTCGTCCCCGTCCAGGCCGCCGACGCCTCGACCGGCCTCGATCTCGGGGCTCCGCTCGCCGCCGCGCGCCGTCTCGGCCGCCGCCATGCCCTGCAGCACCGCGCGCAGCAGCCGCTTCCGCCCCTCGTCATCGACATAGGCCCGCCGCGTGAACACCTCTCCGCCGATCGCCCGCACCGCCTCCACGATCTCGCCGTAATAGGCTGCCGCCAGGCGGATCGAGAAGGCGCTGTCCGCCGGATACGTGTGGATGCCTTCCAGTCCTCGGCGGAACCATTCCGCGGCGACGGAGGCGAGCTCCTCCAGCACGCGGAGGAACGCCTCGTTGACGACGCCCCGCTCGAACTGCTCCTCGCTGTAGCCGCAGCGCTCCATCAGCTCGAGCGGCACGTAGCGCCGGCCGAGCCGCTGGTCCTCGCCGACATCGCGCATGATGTTGACGATCTGCATGCCTTTGCCCAGCCACACGCCCGCCTCGGTGATCGCCGCTCCCGGCCGCTCATGCAGCACCGGCAGCAGCATCTCGCCGACCGAGCCCGCGACGCGGTAGCAGTAATCCTCCAGCTCCTCCATGCTGCGGTAATGCGTGCGGACCTGATCCATCCTCTGTCCGCCCATCTGCGTGCGGAACGGCTCCTTGCCGATCGGGAAGCTCGCCAGCAGCCAGCGCAGCGCCGGCCAGATGAAGTGCCCCTCCGCGCTTTCCAGCCGCTCGAAGCGCTCCTCCAGCTCATCCAGCGTGTACGGGCTCGTATCGGGCTCGTCCACGCTGTCGTCGATCATCCGGCAAAAGGCGTAAAGCACGAATACCGCCTCCCGACGAGGGGAGGACAGCAGCCGGAACGCCTCGTAAAAGCTGGCCGAGCTTCGCTTCATGACCGCCTCGCACTCCGCGGCGAGCGCGGCATCCAGTCCTGTCGTGCCGTTGTTCATGTCCCCAACTCCTTTGCGATGATTCGCCCGAGCAGGCGGGCTCCCTGCATGACGATCGGAATGCCTCCTCCCGGATGGACCGACGCTCCGACCGCGTACAGCCGCTCGACCGGGAGCGGCTTCACCTGCGGCCGGAAGCCGCCGGACTGGCTCAGCACCGGCGCGATGCCGAAGCTGCCGCCGCGGTACAGGCCGGACCGGGCGGCGTCCCGCGGCGTGCGTACGCTCCGCCAGCGGATCGCCTCCCGGAGCCCGGGAAAGCGCAGCGCCTCGGCGCGCTCCAGCACGCGGTCGACCAGCTCCGCTCCCGCCCCGTCCCAGTCCAGCCGCTCGTCCGCGGGCACCGGGATGAGGAAATAGAGCACGCTTTCTCCCGGACGAGCCGCTCCGTCATCCGCCGCGACCGGGTTGAACGCGTAGAAGGAAGGCGTCCGGCTGATGCGTCCGCGGCCGAACACATCCTTCATATGGTCGAGATGCCGGTCCGACAGGAAGAACTGATGGACTCCCGCCTCCTCCCAGCGCCGTTCGAGCCCGAGATAGACGAGCAGGCAGCCGGAGGAAGGAATCCAGCGCTTCGGCCGGCTGCGCCAGCCGTCCAGCAGTCCCGCCAGGGCGGGGTAGTCGCCGTTGTAGACGACGGCGTCGTACGCCTGCTCCTCGCCGCCGGCGGACAGTCCCTCGCAGCGCCCGTCCCGCACCCGCACGCGCTCCACCGGCGTCGACAGGCGGATCTGCACGCCGGAGCGGCGGCAGGCCCGCTCCAGCGCCTCGGCCAGCCGGCCGTATCCGCCCCGGACATACCAGATGCCGTGCTTGTGCTCGCTGTAGGGGATGAGCCCGTACAGCGCCGGCGCCTGCAGCGGCGAGCCGCCGATGTAGAGCGACTGCAGCGAGTAGGCCTCGCGGATGCGCTCGTCGCGGAAATAGGCCGACGTCCAAGGATGCATCCCGCGCCAGGCGCGCGAGCGATAGAGGAAGCGCAGGTTGGCCGGCGTCAGGAACGAGCGCGCTCCGGGGAACGTACGCGAGAGGAACGCCTCGAAGCCGTAGTCGAACAGCCCCTCCATGTCCCGCATGTACCGCCGGAAATCCTCCGCCCCTCCGGGATAGGCCGCCTCCAGCACGCGCTCCTGCTGCCCGGCGTCCTGCCACTTCGTCCAGCGCGAGCCGTCCGGGTAGTAGAAGTCGTACAGCGGGTCGATGCGCTCCAGCTCGATGTCCTCCGGAGGCACGCCGGCCTCCGCCAGAATGTCGCGGAGCAGGTCCGGCAGCAGCACGATCGTCGGCCCCTGGTCGATGCGGAACCGGCCGGTGCCGTCCTCCTCGTAGCCGAGCCGCCCTCCGACGCGGGCCTCCTTCTCGTAAACGTCCACCTCCAGCCCTTGCCGCCGCAGCAGCAGCGCCGTCACGAGGCCGCCTACGCCGGCGCCGATGATCGCGGCCTTCATGAGCGGACCTCCGGCGGAGCGGCAGCAGCACCGCGCGCTCCGCGAGTCTCCGAGCCGCCCGCTGCCGGGGGACCGGCGGCTCCAGCCGCTCCGCCGCGTCGTCCTGGCCTCCAGCCGCTCCAGCGGCCGCGTCCGGCTCCGCCGCTTCGCCCGGACCGCTCCCGCTGCTCCTCCTCCAGCAGCTGCGCGCTGATGATCGCCGACTGGATGATCGTCGGCAGCCCGCTGCCGGGATGCGTCCCTCCGCCGACGAGATAGCAGCCCTCCAGCTCCTCGAAGCGGTTGCGGGGCCGCAGATGCATCATCTGGTCCAGGCTGTGCGCGAGGTTGAACGTCGCGCCTCGATAGACGTACGACTGCTTTTCCCAGTCCTCCGGCGTATACATCCGCTCCTCCTCGATGAGCGCCTCGACGGCGGCCGCGCCGGGGAGGCCGCATTCCGCCGCCAGCCGCTCCAGCATCGCGGCGCGCACCCGCGGCGCCTCCTCGCGCCAGTCGAGCCCGGAGCGGTTGTTGGGGACGGGCATCAGCAGGTAGAGCGCCGACTTTCCCGGAGGAGCCAGCGTCGGGTCGAGCCGCGACGGATGATGGATGTAGAGGGAGGGATCGTCCGACAGCGTCATCCGTTTCGTCATGTCGTCGACGTTGCGCCGGTAGTCGGACGCAAAGACGATCTTGTGATGAGGCAGCGCCGGCAGCTCCGCCCCGATGCCGAGGTAGAGCATGAAGGTGGATAAGGACAGCTTTTTTTTCTCCAGCCTGGCGGGCGTGTAGGACTTCAGTGTGCCGGGCTCGAATAAAGTCGTCATCGCATGGCCGAAGTCCGCGCCGATGACGACCGCGTCGACGTCCAGCCGCTCCCCGCTCTCCAGCTCGACGCCGACGGCGCGCCTGCCGTCCGTCAGCACGCGGCGCGCGCCCTCGCCGACGCGGATGGCGGCGCCGTGCTCGCGGGCGACGTCCGCCATCGCCTCGCTGATGCGGTTCAGTCCGCCGATCGGATGGTAGAGGCCGTATTCATGCTCGAGGAAGCTCAGCATCGTGAACGTGCCGGGGCATTCCCACGGCGACATGCCGAGGTATTTGGACTGGAACGAAAATGCCCAGCGCAGCCGCTCGTCGGTGAAATAGCGCGAGAGCCGCTTATGTACGGTGTCCGCGGCATCCAGCTTGGGCAGAGCCCGCAGCACGTCGGACGCGAAATAGCTGCGGGCCGAGCCGAACGGCCGCTTCAGCAGCGGCAGCACGCGGCTCAGCTTGTCCCGCTCCCGGCTCATGAAGCGGAGATAGCGCTCGCCGTTGCCCGGGAAAAGCTCCTCCACCCGGCGGGCCGTCTCCTCGTGGCTGCCTCCGGGAGAGAATTCGATCTCGCCGAACTTCAGCGTATAGAGCGGATCGACCCGCTTCAGCTCCAGGTAGTCCCTCACGTCGCGGCCGGCCCGCTCGAACAGCTCCTCCAGCACCGGCAGCATCATCAGGAACGTCGGTCCTCGGTCGAATGTGTAAGCGCCGATGCGAAGCGCCGAGGTCCGCCCGCCGACGTAGGCCTGCTTCTCCAGCAGCGTCACTTCGTGGCCGCGAGCCGCCAGCAGCATCGCGGCGGCCAAGCCTCCCGGACCGGCGCCGACGACAGCCACCTTGATTCGTTTCCCCACTTCCCCCACCTGCTTCCTTCGTTTCGTTGGCCGAGCCCGGCTCAAGGCCTGGAAAGGGACAGAGCCCGTCTACTAATATTAACCCATCGGTATAATTTTTCAATCATTCTTCGTCATGGTCTTGTCCTTTATTTCTATGCGGCCGAGCCGTACGGACAGAACGGGGACCCGTCCTCGCACATCGTCGCTCTGGATAGGCGGAGGAGGCTGGCGAGCATGGCGGCATTCGGCAATCGGGCCCAAAAGCAAAAGCCCCCGTCCGCCGAAGCGGACCGAGGCTATGGAGGGACAGTCAACGCGGCTCCGCCGCCAGCCACTCTTCCGGCAGCAGCCGCCGATAGCGGGGCTGGGCGTAGCGGTCGTCGACGAGCAGCAGCGTGCCGCGGTCCGACTCGCTGCGGATGAGGCGCCCGCCGGCCTGCAGCACCTTGCCGATGCCGGGATAGACGTAGGCGTAGTCGAAGCCGCTGCGGCCCTGGCGCTGCTCGTAGGCGGCCAGCAGGTCGCGCTCCGGCCCGAGCTGGGGCAGGCCGACGCCGATGACGGCGACGCCGGTCAGCCGGTCGCCCGCCAGATCGACGCCCTCGGAGAAGATGCCGCCCATGACGGCGAAGCCGAGCCGGATCGGCCCGTCCTCGCCCGGAGGCTCGGCATAGGCGGCCAGGAACCGGTCCCGGTCCTCGTCCGTCATCGACGGCCGCTGGAGCTGCAGCCGCAGCTCCCGGCCGTCCGGCAGCGGAAACGCCCGCTCCCCGCCGGGAGCATCCGGCTCGTCGGCGCCGCCTGCGCCGGCCGCCGCGGCCGGCAGGGCTGCGCCGTCCCGTTCACGGCGGCCTGGCCCGTCCGGCGCAGCCGACGGGGCTCCGCCGCTCCAGTCCCGACGGCCAGGCTCGTCCGGCGGACCGGACTCCGGCCGCGCGTCCGCCTGCCCCTGCTCTCTGCCGAGCTCCGCGAGCAGCTGCCCGTAGGCCGCATTCATGTACGCATAGGACGGGAAGAAGGCCAGCCAATGCCCGCCCTTCTCCAGCGCGGCGTCCGCGAGGGCGCGGGCGAGCGGCTGCAGCGTATGCGCGCGGTCGGCGTACCTCGTCGACAGCGGCAGCACCCGCACCTCCAGCTGCGCCGGATCGAACGGCGACGGCAGCGTCAGCGAGCGGTCCTCCTCCTCGGCGCCCAGCTGATCCATATAAAAAGGCAGCGGCGACAGCGTCGCCGAAAAGAACACCCGCCCGCCGTATTGGCGGCCGGTCTGGCGCAGCAGCGCGGACGGGTCGAGGCATTGGAGCGTCGCCTTGACCGACGAGCCGCGCTGGCGCTCCAGGACGAGCGCGAACCGCTCGTCGAACCATTCGCCGGCCGCGACGAACGCCTTGGCCGCATAGTAGGCGTCGAGCAGCCGCTGCTGCCCATCCGCCGGCGCGCGCGCCTCCTGCCGGAGCGTCGCCTCGCCGGAGCGCCCGGCCGGGCCGGCATCGCCCGCCGCCAGCTCCGCCGCGCCCGCCGGCGCTTCGCCGCTCGGCACGCCGGCGGCCGGCGCTCCTCCGGCGGCCAGCGTCTCGGCCGCCGCCTCGAGGAAGCCGCGCGCCGCGGCCAGCAGCTCCGCCGGCGCCTCGTCCGCGGCGAACGCGCCGCCGCCGGCCGGCCGCAGCCCTGCCGCGCCCCCGCCTCCGGCGTCCATCTCCTTGCGCAGCGCGATGAACGCGGCGTTCACGGCCTTCGCGGCGGCGGCGAGTGCGGGCGCGGATGCCTTCAGCTCGCGCTGCAGCGCGAGGAACGGATCCTTCTCCAGCGCGGCGGAGTACATCGAGCGGGCGCGGTCCGGCAGGTTATGCGCCTCGTCGACGAGCAGCGCGCTGCGGCGCGCCTGCTCCGCCAGCAGCCGCTTGAGCGACACTTTGGGATCGAACACGTAGTTGTAGTCGCCGATGACCGCGTCCGCCGCGTAGGCGGCGTCGAGCGAGAACTCGAACGGGCAGACGCGATGCTTGAGCGCGTACCGCTCCACCGTCTCGCGCGTGACGAGCGTCTCGCTGCCGAGCAGGTCGAGCACCGCGCCGTTGATCCGGTCGAAGTAGCCGTCCGCAAAAGGGCATTCCGCCCCGTCGCAGCGCACTTCCTCCTGCGGGCAGATCTTCTCCTTGGCGGTGAGCGTCACCGCATGCAGCACGAGCCCTTGCGCCTCCATGCGCCGCAGCGCGTCCTCGGCGGCCGCGCGGGTCGTCGTGCGCGCCGTCAGGTAGAACAGGCGCGAGACGCCCGCGCCGCCGCCTTTGCCCCCGCCCGCGCCGTCCGCGGGCTCGCCGAGCGCCCGCACCGCCGGCCAGAGCACGCTCATCGTCTTGCCGATGCCCGTCGGCGCCTTGGCGAACAGCCCGCCGCGCGTCTCGAGCGTGCGGTAGACGGCGGCGGACAGCTTGCGCTGCCCCGGCCGGAAGGCGCCGAACGGAAAGTCCAGCGCCGCGAGGCTGGCGTCCCGCCGCCGGCGGTGCTCCGCCAGCATGCGGGCGTACGGCGCGTACGCCTCCAGCAGCCCGAGCAGCGAGGCCCGCAGCTCGGCGCGCGAGCAGACGCGCGCGAAGCGGACCGCGGCTCCGGTGTCCTTTTGCACATAGGTGAGCTGCACGCGCATCTCCGCCCGGTCCTCCCGCTCCGCATAGATCGCGGCATAGCCCGTCGCCTGCGCCCAGTGGACCGGCCAGCCGTCCCCCGGAATGTCCGCCAGCGGCCGCGAGACGGACTTGATCTCGTCGATCGTCTCCGTGCCGCCCTCCCGCAGCAGGCCGTCGCAGCGCCCCTCGACCGTCCAGGACACGCCCGCATGCTCCAGCTCCTCCCGCAGGAACAGCTCCCGCTCGTCCTGCTCGCCGTACGCCGCCTGGACCTCCTTGTGGATGCGGGTCCCTTCGGCGAGCGCGGCCGAGCTGCGGAAGCCGTACTCGATGCTGCCGCTGCGGCAGGCGTACTCCGCCAGCGCCCGCACGGCGATGCGCAGCCGGCCCTCGGCCAGCTCCGCCCCTCCTTCCTTTTCCCGCTCTTCCATCCCGCAGCCTCCGAACATTCGTTTGCCTTTCATTGTAGCATGCCGCTCCCGGCGCGTCGACGAAGGGGGACAGGGGTAAGAGGGGAGGACAAGGCCGCGGATCGAAGCGGACCCGACCGAGGAGGATGAGAGCAATGGGAAAAAGGATTGAAGTCGAGCCGGGCGTCAAGCTGAACGTCGAGGACGTCGGACAGGGGGACCCGGTCGTCTTCCTGCACGGCTGGCCGGCCAGCTCGCGCATGTTCGAGTACCAGGCGATGCTGCTGCCGCGCCACGGGCTGCGGTTCGTCGGCATCGACTTCCGCGGCTTCGGCAAGTCCGACGCGCCGTGGGAGGGCTACGGCTACGACCGCATGGCCGACGACGTGCGGGCGGTCGTCGACGCGCTCGGCCTCGAGCGGTTCACGCTCGTCGGCTTCTCGATGGGCGGCGCGATCGCCGCGCGCTACATGCACCGCCATCATGAGCATGGCGCCGCCCGCCTGATGCTCGCCGGCGCCGCCGTGCCGCGCTTCACGCAGACGAGCGGCTTCGCGGACGGCACGCCCGCGCAGCAGGTCGACAAGATGCTCGACGATGCGCACAAGGACCGTCCGGCGATGGTCGAGGCGTTCGGCAAGCTGTTCGCGGCCAAGACGCCCTCGCCGCCGTTCGCCCAGTGGATGGGCTCGATCTGCCTCGAGTCGTCCGCGCACGGCACGGTGCGGGCGATGGAATCGCTGCGCGACGAGGACCTGCGCCAGGATCTGCCGGCGATCACCGTGCCGACCGCGCTGCTGCAGGGCATGAAGGACAAGATCTGTCCGCCGGAGCTGGCCGAGCGCGCGCATGAGCTCGTGCCCCATGCCGAGCTGCATCGGTTCGAGGAAAGCGGGCATGCGATGCTGTTCGACGAGCCGGCCAGGTTCAACGAGACGCTGCTCGCCTTCGCGAAGCCGGACGCGGCCGTGCCGCGCCTGTAGGCGGCGGCCGGAGCGCCGGACTGCCGGTGCTCGCGGGGCTGGCCGCCAGCCTGCCGGTGCCGGTCCTCCTGGGGCTGGCCGCCGAACTGCCTGGGCTGACCGCCAGACTGCCGGTACTCCCGGCGCTCCCTGGTCCAGCCCGGCCGCCATCCCTGTTCAAGGCGTCCCCCCCAGGGGACGCCTTTTCGCGTTCTGCGCCCGTTCAACCGCTCGACACAGACCGCCGCAACTTTCCATTTCTAATCCCGATTCGCTATGCTACCCTGAAGATACGACCAAATTACGACAAGGATGTCATGCGATGCCTGCGTTCACCGCCGTCTATATCGTGCTGTCCGGGCTGAGCGGCGTGCTCAACCTCCTGATCGCGATCTACGCCTTGTTCATCCGCGGCATGGTGTCGCTGCGGCTAATCTACTTGCTGCTCTGCGGCTCCTTCGTCCTCTACACGTTCGGCGCCGCCTTCGAAAAGGCTTCCGATACGCTCTCCGGCGTCCTGTTCTGGACCGCCGTCCAATACGCGGGCATGCCGTTCGCCGCTCCGCTCACGCTGCTGATGGCGCTGGAGCTGATCGGCAAGCCCGACCTGCTGCCGCGCTGGGGCAAGCGGCTGCTGTTCGTCATCCCGGCCGTCAGCTTTCTGCTCGTCGCGACGAGCTCCTACCATTCCCTGTTCTATCGGGCGATGCGCTTCGAGGAGGTCGGGGGCGTGCGCAGCCTCGAATTCGACATGGGGCAATGGTACATCGTGCATGGCAGCTTCACGTCGGGCACGCTCATGCTCAGCCTCGTGCTCGTGCTGATCCGGCTCGCCCAGCCCTCCCGCGGCTTCAAGCCGCAGCTGGCGGCCGTCGCCGTCGGCATCGCCGTGCCGGTCGCCTCTTCCCTCGCTTATCTGCTCGGCTTGAGCCCGCATGGCGTCGATCCCGTGCCGATCGTGCTCTGCCTGACGAGCGCCTTGTACGCCTGGGCGTTCCTGCGCGCGGACCTCATCACGATCGTGCCGCTCGCGCGGGACAGCGTCATGGAGAGCATGGGCGAGGGCGTGCTCGTCATGGATGCCGATTGGCGGCTGCTCGATACGAACCGTTCGGCCCGACTGCATCTGCCCGAGCTGGAAAAGGCCGCCGTCGGCCGCAGCCTCCACGATCTGGAGCTGCCTGCGGAGGCGTCCGCGGCGTTCCATGCGGCGCTGGCGACGGCCGGAGAAGCGATTCCGTTCTCGCGCGGCGAAGGCGCCTCCGCGCTGCACTTCGAAGTGTACTCCGCTCCCGTGCAGCGCGGAGCCGGACGCATCGGCGGCCATCTGCTCGTGCTGCGCGACACGACCGAGCGCCGGCGGCTGCAGGAGGAGCTGCACCGCCTGGCCTCGCTCGACTCGCTGACCGGCATCCTCAACCGCGGCGCCTTCCTCTCCCAGTCGGCCGAGGCGCTGGCCGGCTGCGTCCGCGCCAAGCGGCCCTGCTCGCTGCTGCTGTTCGACCTCGACCACTTCAAGTCCATCAATGACACGTACGGCCACGAGGCCGGGGACATCGCCCTGCAAGGCGCCGCCTCGATCGTCCGGGAGCGGCTCGAGCCGGAGATGCTGTTCGCCCGCTACGGAGGCGAGGAATTCGTCCTGCTGCTGCCGGGCTGGGAAGAGGAGGGAGCGATCCGCTTCGCCGAGCAGCTGCGAGCCGCCGCCGAGGAGGCGCGGCTCGCGCTGCCCGACGGCCGCGAGATCGGCATCCGCGCGAGCTTCGGCGCCGCGGCCTCGCCTGCCGGACGGATTCCGGACTATCTGGAGATGTACCGGCGCGCCGATCAGGCGCTCTACCAGGCCAAGGAGCAGGGCCGCAACCGCGTCGTATCCGCCGGCGCGGTGTAATCGCCCGCTGCGGGCGGCGCAGCGGCGGGTCCGCTCGCCGCGGCAAGACGCGCTCGCGTCTGAAAGCCGTTCATCCGTCATGCGAGCCTTCGCTTCCGAATAAGATTCAAAGCGGAAGGCATTGCAGGTTTTTTATATCCTAGTATAATAGTGGGTATATAAGGAATTAAAAACAGGACGGGAGTGGTAGGGATGGACCGCAACGCCAGGCAAGCCAGATGGACGAACGATTGGCTGGATCTGCTCAATTATGCTTCCTCGATCGGCGACGAGGCTTGGCGGGAGTCGATCCTTCAGGAGCTGCGCCACGGCGACGCCCTGCGCGAGCTCGAGGAGCAGGAGGAGCGGCGCCTCCAGCTGCAGCTGGATCTCGAGGAGATCTCCCGTCAAATGGAGGGCATCTACCTGCAGCTGCGCGAGGAGGAGAGCGGCTCCATCCGCAGCAGCCTGTGGAACGCCGCCTGGCAGCTCAAAAAGGAGCGCGCCCGGCTCGTCTCCCTGCTGCGCGGCGACTCCTCCTCCCGCCACAAAGGACAGCGGCTCGGCGGCTGAAGCCCCGCATCCGCCCCTCCCCTGGCCCGCCGGATGCGTCGGCTCCCCCCAACGCAGGGCAAAGAGGCCGGGCGCGATGCCGATCATCGGCGCCGCGCCCGGCCTCTTTTCTTTTGCCTGCTCCTATCCGCCCAGTCCCGGCTGGCCGCTGGCCTTGCCGCCCTCCGGCTCCGGGTCGTCCTGCTGCTCGACGATTTCCGCCGGCACCTCGCGCCCGCCTTCGGGCTCCTCCTGCTCGCGGATCGCTTTGTCCTTCTCCTCGTTCGGCTTCGACATGACCTTCCCCTCCCTTCGCCTTTCCGCCTCCGCTGCTTCAAGCTTTCCCCGACGCGCCGCCTTTTGAACCCGCCGCGGCGCAGGCCGGCTCAGGTCCCGGCCGTCCCGGCCGCTCCCTGCTGCTTGCGGAACATGCCGTACAGCTTCGTCACCGTCGCCGTGCTGATCTCCATGTCATGCTCGTACGCATACTTGACCGCGTAGCCGAGCGCGAGCGTCATCGCTCCCGCGACGGACGCCCCGGCGATCGAGCCTGCGCCCGGGAACAGCTTGACCACCTGCCGGAACACGCTCTTGCCGATGTTGCCGACGACGGTCGCCAGCACGAGCTCGCGCGCCGTCTCCTTGCTGATCGGCCGTCCGTACAGCACGGCGAGCCGCGTCAGCAGGCCGATCTGCACGGCCGTGATCGGCACGATGTCCGCGCCGGGAATCGGCGCGGCGCCGATCGCTCCGGCGGAGGCGGCCGCTCCGAGGATCCACTTATTGGCCGTCGCCGACTTTTCCTTGAGGTTCCGGGCGAAAAGCAGATCCTTGGACTTTTTTCGCAGCAGCTCCAAAATCGTCGCCCGCAGCCGGTCGATGTTCTCTCCCGTCCGCGAGGAGACCGGCACGATGTCGAAGCGGCCGCCCGTCTCCGCCCGGACGCGCTCGACGATCCGCTCCACCTCGTCGGCGGCGTCGATCTTGTTGAGCACGACGACGATGTTGGCGTTGGCGTCGCGGATCGCCTCGAAGCTGCGCTTCTCCGCCTCGGAGTACACCGTGCCGGCCGCATTGAGGAAGAACAGGATGATGTCCGCCTTGCGGTAATAGTCCATCGTCAGCTGCGAGTTCTCCAGCCGCACGTCGTTCAGCCCCGGCGTGTCGACGAAGAAGATCCGGTCCTTGAACAAATACGGCTTGATCGCCGCCGTCTCTCCCGGCTCCGCGCCGACGCCGGCGACCGGCTCGCCGACGATGCGGTTGAGCGTCGACGATTTGCCGGCGTTGACGTCGCCGACGAGGGCGATCAGAATATCCTGATCGAGCTCCCGGCCGATCTCGCCCATATGCTGGTCGTACTGGGCCTCGGCCGCCCGCCGCCACTCGCGCTCCCAGGCGGAGCCGGACGGCAGCAGCGCTTCGATCCGGCCTTCTCTGGATACGGATGACGGACCGGAATCCGGCTCCTGACCCAGAGAAGCCCCCTTGCTTCGGACGGCAACCGGCCTGTATCCTTCGGCAAAGGCCCCGCCGTCCGCCTTTCCGGACTCGATGGAGGCCGGCTCCGCCTCGAAGGAGGACGCGTAAGCGGCCGCCGCCTCTTCCCTGACCGCCTCTGCCTCTGCCGGCGCCAAGCCTCCTGTCTGCTCCTGCACGCCTTCGTCCCGCTCCTTCATTTCCGCCGCCTCCCTTTCGCCTGCTTCACTTGGAATAGTCGTATTGCCTTCTCTTACCTCCCGGCAGGGGGACCTGAATCGCGCGGATCGCCCTCAATCGGGCCTCGCCGCAGCTAGCGAAGCTCCGGGCGGGGTTGCGGACAGGGTGAGAAGGGGTAATCTAAAGAGACAACCGATTCGAAAAGCGAGGCGGCAGACGATGACGAAACGCGACAAAGCCGCCCCCGGCGGCGTGCAGACTTTCCGGTTCAAGGACGACGGAACGATGCCCAACCATCCGTTCCTGCCGGTGCTTTATTATCCGGGAGCGGTCAACGAGCCGGCTCGGATGACGGCTCTTTTCGAGGCCGCCGGCTGGGGCAACACCTGGGAGAACGGCGTCTACCCCTATCACCATTACCATAGCGATGCCCACGAGGCGCTCGGCGTCGTGCGCGGCAGCGCCCGTCTCCAGCTCGGCGGCGACGGCGGACGCAGCATCGAGGCGCGGGCGGGCGACGTGCTCGTGCTGCCGGCCGGCACCGGGCACAGACGCCTGTCCGCGACGGCGGACTTCCTCATCGCGGGCGGGTATCCCGGAGGCATGGACTACAACATGAGGACAGGCAAGCCGGACGAGCGGCAACGCGACCTGGAGGAGATCCGGCTCGTGCCGATCCCGCAGAGCGACCCGGTGTTTGGCCGCGGCGGACCGCTGACGGAGCTGTGGCGGGCCGGCCCATGCGGCCGTCCTGATTGACGCATCCGCGGTGCGGGGTAATGGATCGGTAAAAAGTTCGAAGGGTGATCCGATCCAGATGGAACGCAATCATACGATGATGCAATTTTTCGAGTGGCATGTGCCGGCAGACGGCAAGCACTGGCAGCGCCTCAAGGAGCGGGCCGGGGAGCTGAAGGACGCCGGCATCGACGCCGTCTGGATTCCGCCTGCGACCAAAGCCACCTCCCCCGAGGACAACGGCTACAGCGTCTACGACGTCTACGATCTGGGCGAGTTCGACCAAAAAGGCGCGCAGCGCACGAAGTACGGCACCAAGGACGAGCTGCTGGAGGCGATCGCCGCCTGCCGCGAGCAGGGCATCGCCGTCTACGCCGATCTGGTCATGAATCATAAGGCCGGCGCGGACGAGAAGGAGAGGTTCAAGGTAGTCGAGGTCGACGGCGAGAACCGCCAGGAGGAAATTTCCGACCCGCGCAGCATCGAGGGCTGGACGAAGTTCACCTTCCCCGGGCGGGGGGACGCCCATTCCGCGTTCAAGTGGAATTACACTCACTTCAACGGCACCGACTTCGACGCCAAGCGGGACGAGACGGGCGTCTACCGCATCTTGGGCGAGAACAAGCAGTGGAACGAGAACGTCGACGACCAGTTCGGCAACTACGACTACCTGATGTTCGCCAACATCGACTACAACAACCCCGAGGTGCGCGAGGAAATGATCTCCTGGGGCAAGTGGCTCGTACGCGAGACCGGCGTCGACGGCTTCCGCCTCGATGCGATCAAGCATATCGATCACACGTTCGTCCGCGACTTCTGCCGCGCGGCGAAGGAAGCGGCCGACGGCCCGTTCTACATCGTCGGCGAGTTCTGGAACAGCATCACGGAGGACTGCCTCGCCTATCTGGACGCCGCCGACCATGAGCTCGACCTGTTCGACGCGCCGCTCCATTACCGCCTCAAGGAAGCCTCGGAGGGCGGACGCGACTTCGACCTGCGGACGATCTTCGACGGCGCGCTCGTGCGCGAGCGGCCCCAGCATGCGGTCACGCTCGTCGACAACCACGACACCCAGCCGGGCGAGGCGCTGGAGTCCTGGGTCGCCGACTGGTTCAAGCAGAGCGCCTACGCCCTCATCCTGCTGCGCCTCGACGGCTATCCGGTCGTCTTCTACGGCGATTATTACGGCATTGGAGGCGAGGAGCCGATCGAGGGCAAAAAAGCGGCGATTGACCCGCTCCTGTGGGCCCGCTGCCACCGCGCCTACGGAGATCAGGACGACTACCTCGACGATCCGAACGTCATCGGCTGGGTGCGCCGCGGCGTGCCGGACATCGAGCGCTCCGGCTGCGCGGTCGTCGTCTGCAACGCCGATGACTGCGCGAAGCGCATGTTCGTCGGCGAGGAGCGCGCGAACGAGGTATGGGTCGATCTGACCAATACCCGCGCCGAGCGCGTCGTCATCGGCGAGGACGGCTTCGCCGAGTTCCCGGTGCAGGGCGGCAGCGTGTCCGTTTGGGCGCTTCCGGAATTCGATGTCGAGCCTCCCCATCAAGAGCCGTCCGAGGGCTGACCCTCGGCGCAGAGAGGAAGAGAGAGATGAGCGAGCTGGTGCTGAACCGATTGGAAATGACGAGGTCGGAGCTGCTGGAGGAGGTGCGCGGCTTGCCGCTGGAGACGCTGGAGGCGCCGCGTCCGGGCGGGGGCTGGTCGGTGCTGGAGAACTTGGAGCATCTGGCCGCGCTCGAAGGCGCGGTCGCCCAAGGGCTGTCGGCCGCGCTGGCCGGGCCGGAGCGCAGCGATCTGCGCCGCGCGCCGCTGGAGCTGGTGAAGGACCGCTCCCGGCTCGTGGGCGCGCCGGCCCATGTGCAGCCCGCCGGGCGCATCCATACGGGCGCAGAGGCGGAGCAGGCGCTCGCAGACGTCCGCCGTCGGCTGCTGGAGGCGATTGCCGCCGATTACGGGACGGAGCGCATGGAGACGCGCGGCTTCGAGCATCCGCTGTTCGGCCCGATGAGCGCGGCGCAGTGGGTCGAGCTCGTGCCGCTGCACGAGGCGCGCCATCTGGAGCAGATCCGCGACACGCTGCGCCGTCTGCAAGACCGGTAGATCCGTTTGAATGAACACGACATCTTTTCCGATGTCGTGTTTTTTTGTCCGTTTCGTTCCGTTTACATACTATTCTCCCCCTGCCGCCAGGAAAATTCCCCCTATTGTTTTACCGGTATTTCCCTTACATTGGGATCAAAGGGAGGCACACGCTCGGTCCCGCTTCCCTACTCTTCCGCAAAGGAGGCTTGTCCGGCCGCATCGCTGACCGCAATCGATCGCTCAGGCTGAAGATTCACGTTGGCATCATCATTCCATTTCGAACCAGGAGGCATGAATAATGACGTTACGCTTGACCGAAAGCCGCTCGCTCGTCCTGAAGGTGCTCGCCGCCTTCGCCCTGATGGCGCTGGCCATCGTCTGTAGCAAGGTATTCGCTGGAAGCGCATCCGCGCACGGCTACATCGATTCGCCCGCCGGCCGCGCCAAGCTGTGCTCCACCGGCACGAACACGAACTGCGGCAACATCGTGTACGAGCCTCAGAGCCTGGAAGCCAAGGGCAACTTCCCGACCGGCGGACCGGCCGACGGCCAGATCACCGGCGCCGGCAGCGCGTTCCCGCAGCTGAACGAGCAGAGCTCGACCCGCTGGTCCAAGGTCAACATCAACAGCGGCTCCAACACGTTCACCTGGAAGCTGACGGCCCGCCATGCCACTTCCGAGTGGAAATACTACATCACCAAAAAGGGCTGGGATCCGAACAAGACGATCGCCCGCTCCGATCTGGAGCTGTTCTGCAACATCAAGGACAACGGCAAGCAGCCGGAAGCGACCGTCACGCATACGTGCAGCGTGCCTTCCGACCGCACCGGCTACTATGTCATCCTCGGCGTCTGGGAAATCGCCGACACGGGCAACGCGTTCTACAACGCCATCGACGTGAACATTGGCGGCGGCACGAACCCTCCGGTCGACACGACCGCTCCTACCGCTCCGACGGGCCTGGCGGCAGGTACGATCACGACGAGCAGCGTCGCCCTGTCCTGGACCTCCTCCTCCGACAACGTCGGCGTCACGGGCTACAAAGTGTTCCGCGGCTCGACGCTGCTTGCGACCGTATCCGGCACGAGCTATACGGCGACCGGCCTGACGGCCGGCACGAGCTACACCTTCACGGTGCAGGCCGTCGATGCGGCAGGCAACACGAGCGCCGCCAGCAACGCCCTGACGGTGTCCACGTCCACCGGCTCCACGCCGGACACGACAGCGCCTAGCGTGCCGGGCGGCATCCACGTCCACACGACGACCTCGAGCAGCATCTCCATCATGTGGACGGCTTCCACCGACAATGTCGGCGTAACGGCTTACCGCGTCTACAACGGCTCCACGCTCATCGCCACGCTGTCCGGCTCCGCGACGGATTACACCGTGACGGGCCTCAGCGCCGACACGAGCTACACGTTCACGGTCCGCGCCGTCGACGCGGCCGGCAACGTCAGCGCCGCCGCCACGGTGACCGGCAAGACGGCCGTCGGCACGACGAACCCGAATCCGGGCGCGCAAGCCTGGGCTCCCGGCATCGCCTACAAGATCGGCGATCTCGTAACGTACGGCGGCAAGACGTACTCCTGCCGTCAGGCGCACACGTCGCTGACCGGCTGGGAGCCGGCCACGACTCCGGCTCTATGGCTCTTGCAGTGACGAAGGCCGGCTGAAAGCCGGCCGCAGGACGGACGGCGGCTCCCCTGCCTTCCGTCCGCAGCAGATCCCCATCCTTCCCGGTGGGGATTTTCGCGTTCCCGTCAGGGATTCTCGTGTTCCCGTTGGGGATTTTCGCGTTCCGGATGGGGATTTTCGCGTTCCCGTCAGGGATTCTCGTGTTCCCGTTGGGAATTTTTGCGTTCCGAATGAGAATTTCTGCGATCCGGCCGTAGACGGGGCCTTCCCGGGCGCGCCCGGTCCCGATCCAGGGCCGGTCCCCGCCTATAACCGCCGATGATAGCCAGCTCCCGCAGATCGCTATAGCCGTTTTTGCCGAAACCGCTACAGCGAATGAATTCAAAGTGGTACACTAGGAGAAAAGCTGCGGGGCGCGTCAGCGCGTCAGCGTGCAAGATGGACTATCACCCGAGGAGGCCCTTATGAGCTCGACCCTGAAAGACAAGCTGCTCCGCAAGGAAAGCGGCATTCTGACCTATGGCATGACGCCGCCGAAAAGCAGCCATCCGCCGGAAAAGATCCGCGAGATCGCGGACAAGCAGATCGAGCGGCTGAGAGGAGCCGGCATCGACGGCCTCGTGCTGTACGACGTGCAGGACGAGGCCGAGCGGACCGACGAGAACCGGCCGTTTCCGTTTCTCAAGGCGCTGGATCCGACCGAATACTACGAGCAGTATCTCAAGCAGGAGCTCGGCGTGCCGGCGATCATCTACCACTGCGTCGCCTGCGAAGGGCCCGACAAGCTCGCCAGCTGGATCCTGCGGGGACGCGACGAGCAGCGCTACTCCGTCTTCGTCGGCGCCTCCTCCAGCCGCCAGCAGGTGCAGCTCCGGCTGCCCGAGGCGTACCGCATGAGCGGGATCCTCAACGAGCGGCTGCTGCCCGGCGGCGTCGTCATCCCGGAGCGCCACCGCAGCAAGGGCGACGAGCACGAGCGGGCGCGCGCCAAGCAGGAGGCCGGCTGCGGCTTCTTCGTCTCGCAGGCGACCTTCGACGTGGAGGCGTCCAAGAGCTTCCTGTCGGACTACTACTACTCCAGCCGCGAGAGCGGAGCCGAGATGGCGCCGATCCTGTTCAACCTCGCTCCATGCGGCTCCGCCAAGACGCTCGAGTTCATGAAGTGGCTCGGCATCAGCATCCCGAAATGGCTGGAGAACGAGCTGATCCATTCCGTCGACATCCTCGACAAGTCGGTGCAGCTGTCCCGCCAAGTCTTCCGCGAGCTGTACCGCTTCGGCCTCGAGAAGGGCATCCCGATCGGCTGCAGCGTGGAGAGCGTCTCCACCCGCAAGGTCGAAATCGAGGCGTCGATCCAGCTGCTGCGCGACATACGCGAGGACATGAGCCGAATCGGCGCGGAGCTCGCTCCGTCCATCCCATCCCACAATTAGATTCCTGCATCGCAGCGCGCCGCCCCGGCGCGCTTTTTTGTCGCTTCCGCCGGCTCCGGCTCCGGTAAAGAAGGAGCCGGCGGCCTGACTCGAGCCGGCCGCAGCGGCCCGCCCGTCAGCCTTCGGCTGCCTCGCCGCCCGCTGCGGCCGGCTCCATCGTCAGCTCGAAGCCGAGCTCTCCCTGGGGCTCGCCGTTGATCAACAGCGTAATGCTTTGCAATCCCGGGTAATACTTTCGCGTCGTGATCGGCTTGATCGCATGGGAGCGGACGACGGGCGTCGAGCCGTGCGGGTACACCCGCTCGGACAGCTTGAAGCGCTTGCCGGCGCGGCGTCCGCTGGCCTTGACGAAGCCGATCTCGTATTCCAGCCGCAGCTGCACTGGCTCGCCCTCGTTTCGGATCTCGAACGCGAACTCCAGCCGTCCGCCGAACGGCACGACGGGCGTGAGCACCTGCAGCCCATGCGCCGAAACCTGCGCGGCCGGCGCGAAGCCGAAGCGGCGCAGCGCCTGCGGATGCCCCTGCTTGAGCAGCGTGCGGCTCGCGTGGCGCAGCGTCCAATCGGAGCCGGCATCCCGTCCGAGATGCCGCTCCGCCAGCTCCAGCACCCGCTCCGGATGGTCCTTGGCGATGTCGTTGAGATGGTTGGCGACGCTGCGGCGCACATACTCGCTCTCGTCGGCGAGCAGCGGCTCCAGCAAGGCGAGCGTCGGCCCCGGGTCGCGGACGAACATCGGCAGCCGCTGCCCCCACGGCAGGCGCGGGCGGGAGCCTTCGGTCGCGAGGCGGCGCACATGCTCGTCCGGATCGCGCGACCAGCGGCCGAGGCGCTCCATCGCCCAGGCCGGGTCGGCGAGCAGGAAGGCCCGTACGGCGAACTCCGAGGTGGAGCGGCGGGTCAGCCGGGCCAGCGCGTCCATTGCCGTCTCCCGGTGCTCCAGGCCGAACAGCTCGACAAAGTCGGGAAAGAGGATGTACTCCAGTCCGCGGAAGCGTTCCGCCGCCTCGCAGACGAGCGCGGCCGCCTCCGGGAACGACGGCGGCAGGAAGCGGCCGAGCGCCAGCGCGGCGAGGCGGGTCCGCTCCTTGAACGAGGCTTTTTCCCACGGCTCCTCCATCGCCGACGCCGCGAAGCCTTGCGGGTCGAACGCCGGATGCAGCTCCCGCAGCGCCTCCCCGACATCCAGCAGCATACGTTCGTTATACAGATCTCTTAGCGGCAGCATGTTCCGTTCCTCCTCGATTGATTGTTCATGCCGGACCGCCGCTCTCGTGGGCGAAGAAGCGGTCCAGCTTGGCTTTCAGCTCCGGATAAGCCCGCTCGAACTGGACGAACCGATGTCCGTTCGCCCCCGACGGATGCGGGAATCCGCGCAGCAGCCGCTCCTCCGGCAGCAGGCCGCGGCGGACCAGCTCGGATGCGGCGTCCTCCGCCGCCTTGCCGAGCGGCAGCAGCAGCGCCGGCCGCTTCAGCCGCGAGAGCTCGTCCTCCAGATGGCCCATGGCCGTCTGCCAGAGCAGCGGGCTGCGTCGAAGCGGCGGATGATGGCCGCTGTAGTTCGCCCCGTCCCGGAACACCGGGCACGGCAGCACCGAGGTCGTGTGGACGAGGGGGTGGTCGAGCAGCGGCCAATCGTCGTTCCGGCCGAGAGCGGCAGCGAGCGCTTCGGGCAAGCCGAGCCGTCCCAACATTCCGAGCAGTTCGGTCCGCATCGGACCGGCGAAGCGAGCCTCCCGACGGGCTTGCCGGCAGGCTTCGGCAGGGGGCTCTCCCGCCGCCAGGCAGGCGCGCATGGCGCGGAGCGAGATCTCCATCTGCCGCCAGCCCGGCGTCAAGCCTGCGATGATGAGCCGGGCATCCGGCGCGGCGAGCTCGTTGTGCGGGGCGTAGTAGATGGAGAGCGCCCCTTCGCGGCTCAGCAGCAGCGGCTCCGCCAGCAGCTCCTCGCGGCTGTAGCGCTCCCTGTCGGGCAGGGCCGCCATGTAGGCCGCAGCCGCCTCGAAGCGCTCCGGCCAGCGCAGCGGCTTCAGGCTGTCCGGGACTCGGCCCTGCTCCGGCTCCTCCTGCGGCAGGGAATCGCGTTTATCCGTCCTCTGCATCTCCGCCCCCCACCCTCCGCTGACTCGAATTCTATTAGTATACCCCTCATTGCTGACAACTGCCTGTCAGCAAGTCCAGCGCCTGTCGTAAAAGAGGGAGAAGCCTCCCAGCCGTCGCCTGACCGGAGCAGGCCTCCGCGACTTTCGGCCGCGAAGGCCAAAAAGGGCTGTCCCGGCGCCGTCATCCTGAGGATGACGGCGCCGGGACAGCCCTTGCTTGTCTGCCTATGCTGCTGCCCGGCTAGGCCGGACTTGCATGCCATGGACGAGCAGCCGGCGGCCGGCCGCATCGCCCGCGCTTCGCGGCAGAGGCAGAGGCCCGGACTCGCGCCCCGCGAGCCGCCGGAGCGGAGCGCATCGCCCGCCGCTCCCTTCTCCCCGCAGCCCGCTTACGAGCTCTTGCTGCGCTCGCCGTCCGCTGCTTGCGGCGGCTCGGCCTCGTTCTTCGCGCCGTCGGGACGTCGCGGCAGCAGCGTCACCTGCCCCGGCTGCTCCAAGCCCCCCATCGCCAGGATGAACGTGCGCGCGAACTTCGGGTCCCACTGCGTGCCGCGGCCCTCCTCCAGAATTTCCAGCGCCTTGGCGGTCGGCATGCCCTTGCGGTACGGCCGGTCCGACGTCATCGCGTCATAGGCGTCGGCGACGGCGATGATCCGGCCCATGAGCGGGATCTCGTCGCCGCGCAGGCCGTCGGGGTAGCCCGTGCCGTCGTAGCGCTCGTGATGGGAGCGCACGCCCGGCAGGAAGGCCGCCATCGCTTCCTGCGGCTCCACCTGGCGCAGGATGTTCTCGCCCATGACCGTGTGCAGCTTGATCTGGGCGAACTCGTCGTCGGTCAGGTTGCCGTCCTTGAGCAGCACGCTGTCGCGGACGCCGATCTTGCCGATGTCGTGCAGCAGCGCCGTCTTGTTCAGCACGTCGAGCTGGTCGCCGCACAGGCCCTCGGCCCGGCCGATCATGAGCGCGTAGGAGGCCACCCGCTCGGAATGGCCGGCCGTGTACGGATCGCGGGCGTCCAGCGCCGCGGCGAGCGTCGAGAAGTAGCTTTGCAGCAGCTGCTCGTTCATGCGCTCCCGCTCGCCGAGCCCCTGCACCATATGATTGAATCCGTCGACGAGCCGCGAGAACTCGTCCGAGTACAGATCCGGCACGCGGACGGACAGGTTGCCCTTGCGCACGAGCCGCATCATCGTGTAGAGCTCCTCGATCGGCTGGCGCACGCTCTTGCCGAGCAGCCAGGCGGCGAAGGAGGCGAATCCGAGACTTATGAGCAGCACGAGCGCGCTCCACGCCCAGTAGCTGACGCTGGACTCGCCCCGTACGGACAGGCGGACTTGGGTCGACAGGACGAAGATCATGACCGGCAGCGCCCCGATGACGAATATGCTCGCCTGGAACTTGATCGGGATCGGGACGAGCACCTTGCCCCGCAGGCTCAGCTCCTCGGCTCCGGGCTCCGCGAAGCTCTTGATGTCGAGCAGCAGCGGGCGGATCGCCTGGGCGGTCAGGAAATATTCCACCATCGCATGCAGCGAGGCGATGAGCGCCGACGAGAGCGCCGCGATGACGAGGTAACCGTTCGGCACGGCGAGCCAGCCGAGCGGCCGGCAGGCCAGCGTCAGCAGCAGGGCCGGCAGCGTGAACCCGAGCAGATGCGGCCCCATGATGCGGCTCACCGCCAGAGCCGGCAAGCGATGGACGCGGAAATAGGCTTGGCGTATCGCAGATGCGTCCGGCTCGGCCATCCGGTACAGCGCCCGGACCGGCGCCACATGGCGCAGGAAGGCCGCTCCCTCGCACAGCAGCATGCAAGCGATGGACAACAGCAGGATGACGACGACGACGAGCGGCTGGCCCGGCTGCAGCTCGAGGCTCAGGCTGATGATCGCGCCTCCGACGCCGACGACGGCGAGCGCCGAGCCGATCAGGTAATTGCCGATCAGCCGATATAGGAATTGGTTATAAATAGGCATAGGACCTCGATTTCGAGTCTTTTCCTTCTTTATCGCCCTTCATTCCGTTTGTTGTTAGTTTTTGTCGAATAAAATCCTTTTTTGTCATGAAAATGCCTAAATTTAGCTCCGCTGGGGCATCAAGGGGCTCCGGATGCCTGAACGAAATGAAGCGGCCCGACCTTTTTCACATAAAATCCGCCCAAGCTGTTGCCCGTCTGCCGGTCCCGGCCGCGGTCGATGCCGTAGTAGCGCATGCCTCGATAGACGATGTCGGTCCGGTCGATGTCCGCCAGCAGCGCCGCCTCCGGCTGGACCCGCAGCAGCAGGTCGGCGCGGATCGCCAGCTGCGGCGACAGCAGCGTGCCGAAGGCCGCGCCTAGGCCGAGCAGCAGCGCCAGCACGATGAGGCGAGCCGCTCTTCCCTTCCGGGAGCCGTCGTTATCGGGCGTCCTCTCCAAGCCCGGCGCGTCCGAGAGACGCGATGGATTCCCCACGGCCCTGCCTCCTTCTCCTTTTCCATGAAAAGACGAGCCGCGATGGCGAAAAGCGCCGGCCTCGCGCCGCCGCGCTTCACCCGAGCAGCTTGCCGATGCCCATGAGCGCGCCGAGGCGGGAGCGCTTCTGCTCGCGGGCGACGTCGCGGTACGTGGCGAGCGCGATGCCGGCGTCCCGCAGCGCATAGAGGAAGTCGTCGTCCTGCAGCAGCCGGAACTCCCACACCCGCTTCTCCCACGAGGGCACGATGCGCTCCATGTCGCGGTCGGGCACGGCTGGATGCACGTACGTCTCCGTGATGCCCTCCGGCAGCTCGTAAAGCTTGGCGCACAGAATCGCCTTGAACGAGGCGTACGTCTCCCCCGGCTCCACATGGTACGGATGGCTGACGAGATAATCCGGGAGCGGCACCCCGAGCAGGTCGGCGAGCAGCACGACCTTGCCGAGCGTCTTCTCCGCGCCGGCGATCGACGCGAGGAAGGCGTCCTGCTCCCAGATGCGGCGGAACAGGCGGAACGGCAGGCGGCGGGCCGAGCATTCGCGCAGCGTCAGCTGCAGATGGCTGCGTCCGGTCGCAAGCCCGTACAGGCTGCCCATATGGTTGTCGGCATGCGTGATCCGCACGCCGGCGTCACGGACGGCGCGGAACTGCGCCTCCATCTCCCGCTTCACGTCGCGGGCTTCCGCCCGGCGCTCGAACGACTCCACGTCCGGATGGAGAAATCCCTCCGCGTCCTGCAGCGAGGCCGCTCCCGTGAGCGAGCCCCAGCGCCAGCCGGGGAACTCGCTCGTGAACGTCAGATGGGCGCCGATGCTGACGCGATCTCCTTGCCGGCGCGCCCACTGGGCCGCCTCGCGGAACGCCGGAGCGGGAGCCATGATCGTCGCCGAGCTGGCGAGCCCCTCTTCGAGCAGGGCGATGATTGCCTCGTTGGCGGCGCGGCACTGGCCGAAGTCGTCACAATTCAGGATGAGCCTCTTGCGGCTTGTCATGCGGTCCCTCCTCTTCTTCCCGGTACAACAAGGATATGGCGACGGATACGGCAAGCAGACCGACCGGCACGAGACTGATCAGCACGCGAAAGGCCAGCTCCGGATGCGGCCCGGGATCGGCGCCGCTCCGGTAGCCGAGCAGCAGGCCGACGACCCAGAACGCGACCGCGGACAGCAAGCCGCTCGAGCGGGTGATGAAGCCGCCGACGGCGGTGTAGACGCCCTCGCGGCGGCGTCCCGTGCGCTCGGCGTCGAGGTCGATGATGCGGCCGCTGAGCACGGCCGGCGTCACGAGGAAGCCGGCGAGGCCGAAGCCGATGCAGACGCCCGCGGCGATGCCGCCGCCGAGCCCCTGCGCGAACCAGAGCGGCACGGCGCTGACGCCGTAGGCCGCGAGCGCGAGCCGCCAGCTGCGCAGGCCGCCGAGCCGGCGGGCGATGACATACCAGACGGCGACGAGCGGAATGACCGGCACGAACACCGAGGCGAGCAGCAGCGACACCTGGCTTTCGGGAATACCGAGCGCATACTTGGCATAGAACGGAATCATGGAGCTGAGCAGCCCGTTCACCGTCTGGGCGAACGAGTTCGCGAGATGGAAGATCCAGAAGCTGCGGTTGGACAGCGTGACGCGGAACGCTTGGAGGAATGGCAGCGGAGGCTGGCTGCGGGACTGCGGCGGCTCGCGCAGATGGCGGAGGAAGGCGAGCATGCAGACGAGAAAGACGGCGGCGTAGACGAAGGACATGCCGCCGAAGCCGAGCCGCTGGAACAGCAGCGGCGTCGCCGCCGTCCCGATCAGGATCGCGAGCATCTGAAAGCCCTGCTGGACGGCGGACGCCTTGGCCCGCGCCGCCGCGCCGGCGAACAGCTCGGGCAGCAGCGCGCCGTAGTTGACCCAGATGACGGAGGAGGCCGTCTCGAACAGGACGAGCGCGGCGAGGAACCAGTAGAACAGCGCCAGGCCGCCCTCGGCGGCGGTCGCGGCGACGCCGTCCGGCACGGAGAACAGCCCGATGAAAACGGCGGCGAACGCCGGCAGCGCGCCGTACAGCCACGGCTTGCGGCGGCCCCAGCGGCTGCGCGTGCGGTCGGACCAGTAGCCGAGCAGCGGCTGGTTGACCGCGTCCCAGACGAGGTAGATCGTGCGGGCGAGCGTCGCCAGCCCGATGCCGAGTCCGAGCTTGTCGACATAGTAGTAGCTGTAGAACGATAAAAACGCCTGGCTCGGCACCATCATCGCCAGCATGCCGAGTCCGTACGTCCAGCTGGAGTTGATGCCTCGCCCCAGCCTCGCTTGTCCCGCTTCCGGCCGGCGGCCGGGCTGCGGCTGCGTTTCCGTCTGCATTCCGCTCTCCCCTTCGGGCCGGGCGGACGGCCGTTTCGGGAATCGGCGCGCCCGGCATGGAATTCGCAATCCGCAGGCGCTGTCGTTGGTGGTCCTTATGATTTCCGCGGCGTGGGGTCAATTCCTTCTTCAGTTCTAATTTATAATTATTATAAATAGATATTGACTATAAGATGAGAAACATGTAAAGTTGAAAACAAATCTCATTGAAGCCGGGGAACCGGGGAGAAAGGGGAACTCATTCATGAATCGACTGACGACGAACCAGGGGGTCCCGATCGGGGACAACCAGAACTCCAGGACGGCCGGCCCGAACGGCCCGACGCTGCTCGAGGACTACCAGCTGCTGGAGAAGCTGGCGCACTTCGACCGGGAGCGGATTCCGGAGCGGGTCGTCCACGCCCGCGGAGCCGGCGCGCACGGCGTATTCCGCACGGCCGCCAGCATGAAGCGCTGGACGAAGGCGGCTTTCCTGCAGGACGCCGGCACCGAGACGCCGGTATTCGTCCGCTTCAGCACGGTCATCCACGGCCAGCACTCCCCGGAGACGCTCCGCGATCCGCGCGGCTTCGCCGTCAAGTTCTACACGACCGAGGGCAACTACGACTTCGTCGGCAACAACCTGCCGGTGTTCTTCATCCGCGACGCGATGAAATTCCCGGACATGGTCCACTCGCTCAAGCCCGATCCGAGCACGAACATCCAGCATCCCGACCGCTACTGGGACTTCATGTCGCTGACGCCGGAGTCGACGAACATGCTGCTGCATCTGTTCTCCGACGAAGGCATCCCGGCCAATTATCGCGAGATGCGCGGCTCCGGCGTGCATGCGTTCAAGTGGGTGAACGAGCACGGCAACCGCGTCTACACGAAGCTGCGCTGGGTGCCCAAGCAGGGCGTCCGCAACCTGTCCGGCGACGAGGCGAGCGCGATCCAGGCGCATGACTTCAACCACGCGACGCGCGACCTGCAGGAGGCGATCAAGCGCGGCGACTTCCCCGAATGGGACCTGTTCGTGCAGATCCTCGATCCGGCGGACCTCGACTCGTTCGACTTCGATCCGCTCGATCCGACGAAGGACTGGTTCGAAGAGGACATCCCGTACGTGCATGTCGGGACGATGACGCTGAACCGCAACCCGGACAACGTCTTCGCCGAGACGGAGCAGGTCGGCTTCAACCCGGGCGTCGTCGTGCCGGGCATCGAGCCTTCCGAGGATAAGCTGCTGCAGGGCCGCCTGTTCTCCTACTCCGATACGCAGCGGTACCGCGTCGGCACGAACTACCTGCAGCTGCCGATCAACTGCCCGTTCGCCCAGGTGAGCAACAACCAGCGCGACGGCACCATGCAGCACGGCAAGCCCGGCGGCTCCGTCAACTACGAGCCATCCCGCCACAAAGACGCTCCCCAGGAGGATCCGGCATACGCGGAGCCGCCGGCGCCGCTCGCCGCCGGCGCGCAGGCCGGACGCCAGAAGATCGCCAAGACGAACGACTTCGGGCAGGCGGGCCAAGTATGGCGCCGCTACTCCGCCGCCGAGCAGGACGCGGTCATCCGCAACCTGTCGGGCGACCTCGCGCAGGCGGAGTCCAGCACGCAGCTGCGCGCCGTCTGCAACTTCTACCGCGCCGACGCCGACCTCGGCAAGCGGCTGGCGGGCGCGCTGGGCGTCGACCTGACGCCTTACCTGCAGCATCTGGGGTAAGGCGGAGGCAGGCCCGCCGCCTCGCTTCGACGGTCCCGTCCGAGGCGGCCGCCCCCCGGCCGCCCGGCGTTTCCATACCGCCGCCCCCTGAGGGGCTCCGTTCGCGGAGCCCCTCAGGGGGCGGCTTGTTTGGCTGAAACGGGTGGGATGAAACGAAGAAGAGCCCCTGCAAAGGGGCTTTCTTCTTGAATCAGCTTGCTTGGTAGGCTTCAAATCCCAGTACAAAAACACTTGACTCCAAGCTGAAAATTCCTCGCATATCGGGCGTGATTTCAAACGACTCCAGCTTCTCGTCGATTTCCTGTCGTCCATCCGGTTCAAAGGATATCCCAAATTGGGGATGAGACTTGCCATCTTCCGTTATACTCGCATCGCTCATGCCAGTGTCTAAAACGCGAACACGAGCACCCGCACCATAAACAACTTGCTGGTACTCCCAAGGAACACCCCCATCACTGCTCTGTTTTGTCCGAGTCTCGATGACTTGGGTGACCTCCAGTTTCAGCCGGCCAAACGTGAAGGTTCTGATCTCGCCGACTGGCGCAGAAGGCGTTGGCGACAGCGTCGGGATTTCGGTGGGTGACACCGTTGCCGTCGGTGTCGAGACGGAGCTTACTCGGGGGCTAGGGGGCGGCATTTCAGCGGGGGCTTCGTTCGTACAGCCCGTCAAGGCTGTCAGAATCATTCCGGTAACGAGCATCGGCAGCGGCGCTTTGGGGAAACGGTTCATGGCAGGTCCTCCTTTTCTGTAAAACACTTCATAGTACCCTCGCCAAGATCGGCGTGGGTACTATGACACTCATGTCACCGTGTTAGTAAAGTAGCTATATGCATATGAGCTTGCATTCGGATTGTTGTCTGGCTGATAAAATTTAGCCGGACCGAATGCCGCCTGAGATACTCCGGATCGAAGCATCCTAAACATCCACTGTACTGATGTTCCAGAGGACACCTTACCAGTAAAGTTGTAACTATAAACATCTCCCGACTTGTTCATGACTCCACCATCCGTCCAAGATCCCGCTGATGTACGATAATAAATTCTCACTTCTGAGAAGGATTCTTTAGTACCATCATTCCTAATATATGCAGTAAAAGAAGCGATGTTGCTGTTCCAGGCCACCACAGAATAAGCGTCAAGGTCTTTCCCTGAGCTCCAATTGGATGAAGACAAGTGCCTGTAGTTCACTTCATTTCTCAGCCATTTCAATCCACCCGATGTCGAACAAACTCCAAAATGAAGATGTGGAGGGACATCTCCTTGATTGCCGGATTTTCCTATTAAAGCCCCTTGACTTTTCTTCCCATCTGTCTCCCTGCTATTCATATGATAAAATCGAACATGATAATCCCCATCATCTTTAACATTATTATTATTTGCATCGACTAGGAAATCAATATCATACGAACCAGTAACAGTAATTCCGGTTGCCCACCCGTCATATGGAGCATAAACATTCGTATTTAATGCAGCTTGAAGATCCGCTCCGTTATGGGGATTTGTCCCACTCGACCGAGGTTGATTCCATTTGCTGTTCACTGCCGCAAAGCCTGCAGATGAAGAATTTGAAAGAGGAGAGTTGAAATTCACGATAGACGGCGGCGTATTTCCGAAAACGATGCTATAATCCGCAGCAAAAACACCAGCCGGGAAAATAAAAGTAACTAAAACAAAAGAGAGCATCATTATCGTTAATTTCTTGTATCTCATTTCTCAACACCTTCTTCTAACAAATTGTTTTCAGTATCGGCTCATTTTTCTGTCGAATTGACCACAGCGCTTGAAAAGCTGCTTCCTGTTTGCGTTTCTACAACTGCTGTTTCATCATTAAGCCATTGGAAACGAATGATATTCCCTTTGACAGACCGCTTGTTCTGCAACGAACTGGAGAGCAGCTTTTGTGTTTTCGTCGACAATTCAACCATCATGACATCTTCAACCCCGACCGAAGGATCGTCTCCATAACCGATCGCAACTTGGGTTCCCGATGGCGAAAATCGGGGTTCTCCATCAAGATATCCAGAAATTTCAGAAATTTCAGTGAGGATTCCCTTTGATAGATCGACACTACTCACCGTCGCAGTCGAAGTCGAACTGCCCTCTTCATGACTGGATATGACGATTTTCCCATCCTGAACCGCACTTATGCGCAGATTCGGCACTTTCGGAACATCGAGCGCAATAATCGACTTGTCATACACATCTATTGCACGAGTGTCGGCGAGAGCCCCTACCACAACATCGCGATCTGAGATGAACCCTAGGATATCATTGTTCACAGAAGGCGGAACTAGTTGGCTCTCTTTTCCTGAATCAAGATCAATTGCCCATATTGATGTCTCATCAAGCCTTGTGCTGTCACGATTCGTCCGATAAACGACTTGCTTGCCATCGGGGCTAATCATAACACTACTGACCCAGAGCAGGTATGCATCCGGATGAAGCTTCGTCAATTCTTGGCCGATTTGTTGCCGGTCTTTGCCCGAATATGTGTCTGCTGTGATTTTTTTTGCGCTCAGAGCAATCGGATCAATCTTCCAAATCCCCGCATCCGTATAGATGATATAGATATTCTTTTCACTGTCGGAGACAAAATCAAAAGGCTGATTTCCCCATTCAGATGGGAATACAAAGGTGTCCTTGCCGATACTCGCTTTATAAAACAAACTTTTGTATTCGCCATTCGATTCATCCGCGATAGAAATCGTAAACGGCGTCTTCTCGATTTCGATTGGAGTCGAACCAACCAGAGAAAGTGCTCTCATATGCTCCTCAATAAATCGTTCACGCACTTCGACTAAATTGTCTATCCCCGGTACTTCCTGGCCTTGCGCATCTACAATCCCGTTAGGGTAAAGAATGCTCATCATTTTCGAATACTCGTTACTACCAATGGAGTCAACCAGAAGAGAAGAGCCGCTCTCTCCCCTCATGACTTTACTGATCTGTCCTTCATAAGGAACAGCTTCCAGCTGATATGGATCAGGCCCATTTGGTGCTGATGCTTGTATGATATGGGAAGTTGCAGCACCGACAAGGATAAGCGCACTTGTCAAAACGATTGTTATCGTCGATTTTTTCATGATCTGAATCTCCTTTTCCTGCGCTCGCAACGGATGGAACGACCACAGAGCGCATGTTTCTGTTTTTAATCTGTCCTGACAGAAAGTCGCAAGAACCTCCCTTACTCGATTTACTTGTCCCTCCTTTTCGATTCGGCTATTCTTTATCGTGCCGTGGAAGAATAGGGATGAGCTTTCCTCTCAACGTCTTTTCGCAACCATAAGTTACAATTTAAATCAAAAAAAAGCAATACTCCTATAGATCTATACTTTTTACAAGGAATGTCATAATTCGACGAATGGCCTAGTTGTCGCCGCCATAGCAGATCACGTATACGTCTAACCAAAGCCTCTCTGGCGTTCCTCATTCGCGAAGCGTGCCATGGCGGCTTGTTTTCTGAAACCAAGGGACAGGCTGAATCGTATAGGGGAAGAACTATGTCCGCCGGCGGACGCCCTTCGAGAGGATGGTTTTGTGGAAGCCTGGATAACGGAGATCATGGATCGCTTCGGCTACTTCGGCGTTGGATTCCTGATCGCGATTGAAAATCTGTTCCCGCCTATTCCGTCCGAGGTCATCCTGACCTTCGGCGGCTTCATGACCGCCCGCACGAGCATGACCGTCGTCGGCGTCATCATCGCCGCGACGCTCGGCTCGGTCATCGGTGCCGTCATCCTGTACTACATCGGCGCGTGGCTGAACGCGGAGCGCCTGGAGCGGATCGTCGCGCGCTGGGGCCACATCCTGCGCCTCAAGCCCGAGGACGTCCGCAAGGCCGACGCCTGGTTCGACCGCTACGGCCCGTGGGCCGTGCTGCTCTGCCGGCTCGTGCCGCTCGTGCGCAGCCTCATCTCGATCCCGGCGGGCATGTCCGGCATGAGCTTCCCGCTGTTCCTGCTGCTGACGACGATCGGCTCGCTCATCTGGAATACCGTGCTCGTCTCCGTCGGCGCTTCCGTCGGCGAGTCGTGGGAAACGATCGTCGGCTACATGGACATCTACTCCAACATCGCGTACGCGCTGATCGCGCTCGGCGTGCTCGCGGGCGCGTTCTGGTTCTACCGCAGCCGCCGCAAGGCAGGGCGCTGAGGCCGCCAGGCAAGCCGCGCGGAGCTGGGGCGGCTCTCCAAGCCGCAACGAGCCATGAAGCCACGAAGCAGCCAAGCAGGCGCAACAAAGCCCCGTTCCCGGATCTTGTCCGGCGAACGGGGCTTTTTCCTTACTCCGTGCCGATCGTCATGCCTTGCTCCCTCAGCATGCGGCGATAGGCGATGGCGACGCGGTCGGAACGCAGATGCAGCTCGGCCTGCAGATCGAGCGGCAGCAGCTCGGGCTTCTGCGCCTCGACGATGACCTTGTCCTGAGCGAGCAGCGTATTCTGAAAGTCGATGAACACCTGCTCCGGCACGTTCGGCGAGTAGTTGCGCAGCTGCAGCATGAAGGCGGTGCAGGCGGTCGCCGTCTCCGGCAGGACGATCAGGAACAAGTGGAATTCCTCGTCGGAACCGCTGCTGCGCTTGACGAGCTTGACGCAGGTCGGACCGAAGATCTCGTAGACATACCGGCTCTCGACGCCGACTCCCCGCCCGTCCGGGTCGGGCTGGTAGACGACGATCTCGTCCGTAAACAGCGCGTCCTCGCGCCGATGCACGCCGTAGTCGTTGATTTCCGCATGGCGGCTGTCTCCGAGCAGGCCTTCGTGGACGAACATCAGATGCGAGACGTCGAGGAAGTTCTCGACGACGCGAGGCGCCGCGGCCTGCACCGGATAAGGGCCCATCCAGACCGGGATCAGCGCCGGGTCGACCTTGCCCTGCAGCGGCAGCCGCTCCGGCTCGGCCTCGCCGAGGCACACCCAGACGAAGCCGCCTTCTTCCCGGCAGCGGTACGCTTCGGCCCGCGCCTTGGACGGAATCGGCTGGCGCGGCGGCAGCGATGGGATGCAGACGCATGCCCCGCCGCCGTCATAGCGCCACCCGTGATAAGCGCAGACGAGCTCGCCCCGGTCGACCTTGCCCAGCGACAGCGGCACTCCGCGATGGATGCACAGGTCCTTGAGCGCGTGGACGCCGCTGCCGCTGCGGAACAGGACGAGCTTCTCTCCCAGGACCGTGACCGGATAGGGACGGTCCGTCACGTCGCGCGCGAGCGCGGCCGGATGCCAGCAGGCCGTCAGTACGGGATCTTCCAGCCTCATTCATTTCCTCTCCTTTCACCCCTCCGCCTACTGCGGGATCGTTCCCTCGATGCCCTCGACGAACCACGTCATGCCCAAAATGTCCTCGACCGTCATCGCGCCGCCCTCCGGCACCCGCTCCGCCCCGCTCTGGTCGCGGATCGGACCAGCGAACACGTCGAAGCTCCCGGCAAGGATCTCCTGCTTCTTCTCCTCCGCCAGCGCCTTCACGTCCTCCGGCACGTTCTTGCCGAATGGAGCGATGTCGGTGATGCCGTCGGCCATCGAGCCGAAGTAGCTTCCGCTCTGCCAGGTGCCGTCGATGACCGCCTTCACCTGCTCCACGTAGTACGGCCCCCAGCGCCAGACCGGGTTGGAAATGTACGTCTCGGGCGCGTAGCGGCCCATGTCGGAATCGTTGCCGATGCCCCAGACGCCGCGCTCGGCGGCCGCCTGGATGCTCGCCGGCGAGTCCTGGTAGGCCGCCAGCACGTCGACGCCCTTGTCCAGCAGGCTGACCGCCGCCTGGCGCTCCGTCGCCGGGTCATACCAGGTATTGCTCCAGACGACGGACAGCTTGATGTCCGGATTGACGCTCTGCGCGCCGAGCGCGAAAGCGTTGATCGTATAGATGACCTCAGGGATCGGATAAGCGCCGACATAGCCGAGATGGTCGTTCTTCGTCATCTTGCCGGCCGCCATGCCGACCAGATAAGCGCTTTGATACTCCTTGCCGAGGTATGTGCCGAGGTTGTCCGCCGTCTTGTAGCCGCTCGCGTGCATGAACTTGACGTCGGGATGGCGCTTCGCCACATTGACCATCGCGTCCATATAGCCGAAGCTCGTGCCGAAGACGACGTCGTGGTTCTGGGCCAGCTCCTCGAACACGCGCTCGGCGTCCGCCCCTTCCGGCACGTTCTCGACGGTCGTCGCCTCGATGCCCAGCTCCTTTTCCATCATCAGTCGCCCCTGGTCATGCTCGTACGTCCAGCCTCCGTCCCCGGGCACGCCGAGATAGACGAACGCGACGCGCGGCTTGGCGATGCCGCCGCCTGCCGGGGCGGGAGAAGCGCCCGCCGGCTCGCCTGCGCTCGGGACCGACGTCGGCCCCGCCCCCTCGTTCGCCGCTCCGCCTCCGCCCGAGCACGCTCCCAGCACCAGCAAGATCGCAAGCATGCCGGCCGTTCCGAAATGCCCCCATCTTCTCCCCACTTGCATCTCTCCCCCTGACCGTTCTTGCGGAGAGTATAGAGATGAAGATAGGTTGATGTCAATATATATTACACAATACGGTGCCGAAGGATGAAAAAAGCGCGGATCCGAGGATCCACGCTTGTTCGATGTTATCTTTCCTCGCTCGTGATTCGCTTCGCATAGGAACCAGGCGTCATGCCGACGACCGCCTTGAAGTCGCGGATCAGATGGGCCTGGTCGAAATAACCGAGCTCCAGCGCGAGCGACGCCCAGTCCGGGTCGCCGCTGGCGAGGCCCATCGTCTCGTGCAGCCGGTACCGTCGGATGACCGCCTGCGGCGTCATGCCGATGTAGGCGCGGAACAGCCGCTGCAGGCTGCGCGGCGACAGCCCCCAGCGCGCGGCCACCTCCCGGGCGCTGCGCTGGCTGCGGTCGAGCTGGATGCCGGTGACGATGCGATCGGCCAGCTGTGCGGACGGATCGGGCGCTAGCGAGGCCGAGCCGGACGGAGCCCGCTTCGAGTGATCCGTTCCGGGCGCGGCCGATCTGGACGGAGCCATCTTGGACGGATCCGTTTCGGGCGCGGCCCCCAGGGAGGCCGGGGCGAAGGAAACCGAACCGGACGGGACAGGGGCCGGCGGGGCGGATGCTGGCGTAGGGTCGGATGCCGGGTCGAATGTCGGGTCCGGCGTAGGGTCGGACGTCGGGTCGGGCTCGGGGTCGGATGGCGGGTCGGACGTCGGGTCGGGCTCGGGGTCGGATGGCGGGTCGGATGTCGGGTCGGACGTCGTGCGGAAGCAGGGCAGCGTTCCGGGCTCTGCCAGCCGCTCGGCCCAGAACGCATCGACGAGCGCCGCTCGGCGGCTGGAATCCGGCTCGGCGAAGACGGCGCGCTCCAGCTCCAGCACTCCGGGGCCAAGCACCTGCTCCGCCGGCAGCCGCCGGCCGGCCAGCTCGCCGGGATCGCGGTCCAGCCAGCGGCGGAACAGTCCCGGGCGGAACAGCATGCCGAGCACCTCGTCCCGCCCCTCGAGCCGCTGCTGCGAGCGTTCGGCTCCGGCGACGCTGACGACCGAGCGGCCGGGCTGCAGAACGACGTTGACCGTCGGATGCTCCAGCACCTCCTGCGTGTGGACCGCGCCCGGCGGCAGATTCCATTCGATGAGCCAATAATGGCGGATATAGGCCGCCGCCGGCCCTTGCGGCAGCAGCCGCTGCAGGCGGAAGCTCTGCGCCGCCGCCCGCGGCTCGAAGATGGCGCGGTTGTTGAGTGGCAGCAGCTCGCGATCGTCCATGGTCCGACCTCCTTTTCCTTATTATGGCGAATCGGCAGGCCGCCCGTCCAGAAAGAAAAGCCAAAAAGCCCAGGCGCCTCGCAAGGAGGCCCTGGACTTCTCGAATGTAGGAACGCCACGCTCAGTCGCCCCGCCGCGAGGAGGAGCTGGGTATGCGCAGCTCCGCCCGGTACTTGGCGACGGTGCGCCGCGACAGCGGGATGCCGAGCTCCGCCAGCCGCTCCGCGAGCTGCTGGTCGGACAGCGGCCGCTCGCGGCACTCGGCCGCGACGAGCTCGGCGAGCCGCTGCTTGGCGGCGGCGGCGGACACCTCCTCGGCCGCTCCGCCCCGGCCGAGCGCGGCGCTGAAAAACGCCTTGAGCGGATAGGTGCCGAGCGGCGTCCGCACCTGCTTGCCGGACACGGCGCGGCTCACCGTCGACTCGTGCAAGCCGAGCCGCAGCGCCACGTCCGCGAGCGTAAGCGGCCGCAGCGCCGGCCAGCCGCGCTCCAGGAACGCGGCCTGCTCCTCAAAGACGGCGCGCACGACCCGCGCGAGCGTCTCCCGCCGCTGCTCCAGCCCGCCGATGAGCGCGCGCGCCGCGCGGCGGCAGCTCTCCACGTAGGCGTACGCCTCGTGGCCGCGGGCGACGGCCGCGAGCGGGCCGGAGCCGATATCGGCGAGCGACAGCCGCGGCTCCCAAGCGGCGGCCAGCTCGACGAGCAGCTCGCCGTCCGCGCCCTGGCGGACGAGAGCGTCGGGCACGACCGCCTGCGTCCGGCCGGCTGCCCCGGCCGCCAGCCGCTGGCCGGGCCGCGGGTCGAGGCGCAGCAGCGCTCGGCGCGCCTCTTCGAGCTGCGCGCGGCTAAGGCCGGTGCCGGCCGCGATCTCCTCCCAGCGGCGGGCCGCCAGCTGGGGCAGCCAGCGCGCGGCGAGCTCGCGCGCCCCGGGAGCCGGCTCCGGCTCCCGGTCCAGCTGCAGCAGCAGGCATTCGCGCAGGTCCCGCGCGCCGATGCCGGCCGGCTGCAGCGACTGCAGCAGCCGCAGCGCCGCCTCGGCCTCGGCGGCGGAAAGGCGCAGCCGCTCCGCCGCTTCCGCGAGCGGCAGCGCCAGCCAGCCGCTCTCGTCGAGGTTGCCGGCGAGCCAGGCGGCGGCGCGGCGGAGAGGCGCGGGGGCGCCGCTCAGCCGCAGCTGCGCGATCAGCTCGGCTTCGAGCGTGGGCGGCGCGGCGGCGGCGCGCTCGAGCGGATCGGCGGCCGAGGCGTGGCCGCGGCCGCCCAGGCGGCGCGAGGCCGCGGGCTCGCGGATCTCAAGCAGCGGATTGTCCGCGGCGAGCTCGCGCACGGCGCGGTCGAGCTCGGCCGCGGGCAGCGCGAGCAGCGCCAGCGACTGGCGCATCTGCTGCGTGAGCGCGAGCTTCTGCCGCTGCTCCTGGCGGAGCAGCGCCTGAGGCTGCAGGACGGGTCCCGGCATGGCGGCGGCCTCCTTGGGCGGTTTTATTCAGTATACCGCGCGCGGGTCGCGGCGCGGGATTACATTTTTTCGGAGACGAGCTTCGCCTGGGTGAACAGCAGCAGGTAGTCGCGGCCGCCGGCCTTGGAGTCGGTGCCCGACATGTTGAAGCCGCCGAACGGATGCACGCCGACGAGCGCGCCGGTGCACTTGCGGTTGAAGTACAGGTTGCCGGCGAAGAATTCGCGGCGAGCCTGCTCCAGGCGGCTGCGGTTGCGGGAGATGACGGCTCCCGTCAGGCCGTAGTCGGTGTTGTTGGCGATCTCGAGCGCTTCGTCGAACGTGGACGCTTTGATGAAGGCGACGACCGGCCCGAAAATCTCCTCCTGCGCGAGCCGCGCTTCCGGAGCGATGTCGGCGAAGATCGTCGGCTCGATGAAGAAGCCCTTCTCGTCGCCTGTGCCGCCGCCGTGCACGAGACGGCCTTCGTTCTTGCCGATCTCGATATACTCCTGGATCTTGGCGTACGCCTTGTCGTCGACGACCGGTCCGAGGTTCGTGCCGCGCTCGGCCGGATCGCCCAGCGTCAGCTTGGCGGTGCGCTCGACCACCTTGGCCAGCACCTCGTCGTACACGTCCGCATGGACGATCGCGCGCGAGCAGGCGCTGCACTTCTGACCGGAAAATCCGAACGCCGACGCCGCGATCGCATCCGCCGCCAGCTCCAGATCGGCGTCGGCGTCGACGACGATCGAGTCCTTGCCGCCCATCTCGGCGATGACGCGCTTGATCCATTTCTGGCCCGGCGCGGTCTTGGCGGCCCGCTCGTTGATGCGCAGTCCGACGTCGCGCGAGCCGGTGAAGCTGATGAAGCGGGTCAGCGGATGCTCGACGAGGAAGTCGCCCACCTCGGAGCCCGGACCCGGCAGGAAGTTCACGACGCCGGCCGGCACGCCGACCTCCTCCAGCAGCTCGACGAACTTGGCGGCAATGACCGCCGTCGGGCTCGCCGGCTTGAGCACGACGGTGTTGCCGGAGACGAGCGCGGCCGTCGTCATCCCGGCCATGATGGCGAGCGGGAAGTTCCACGGCGGGATGACGATGCCGACGCCGAGCGGGATGTAGTACAGCTCGTTGTCTTCGTCCGGGATGCGGGTGAGCGGCTGCGGCTCGCTCAGGCGCAGCATCTCGCGGGCGTAAAATTCCATGAAGTCGATCGCCTCGGCCGTATCGGCGTCGGCTTCGGCGCGGTTTTTGCCGGACTCGACCGTCAGCCACGCGGAGAACTCATGCTTGCGGCGGCGCATGACGGCAGCGGCCTTGAACAGGTAGCCCGAGCGCTCCTTCGCGCTCGTGTGGCGCCACCAGCCGAACGTCTCGTAGGCGGTGCGGATCGCTTTCTCGGCCAGCTCGCGGTCGGCCTGGTGGACGACGCCGACGACCTCGGCCTTGTCGGCCGGGTTGATCGAGTCGAGCGTGCGCCCGGTCTCGATCGCCTCGCCTCCGATGACGATCGGGTACGTGCGGCCCAGCTGCCCGCGGACGGCGGCCAGCGCGGCCTCGTAGGCGGCGCTTTCCTCTTCCTTGCTGAAATTCGTGAACGGCTCGTTGGCATATTCCATTCTCATGCGAATTCATCCTCCTCGGAAAGGTCTCCTTGGCCCTCGCTGCTGACCGGGGCTCTTCGCCGTAAAAGATAAGCAAGAATCGTGCCACTAATCCGGGCTCCGATATAGCGGGCGGAGCCGGCTGGAGGAGGTTGGCCTCGGAAGTCCGGGCTGGCGTACAGAGGCGCCAGCCTTGGACAGCCAGGTTAGCCTCGGAAATCCGGGCTCCGATATAGCAGGCGGAGCCGGCTGGAGGGCGTTAGCCTCGGAAATCCGGGCTCAGTAACTCGATTTCTTCGACTTAATGTCCGCCAAGCGCCCACTTCAATGCCCAGTAACTCGATTTCTTCGTCTTGCCGCCCGCCGGATGCCCTCACACGACCCGAGTTACTCGGTTTTTCCGCGTATCTCCCCCATCCGGACGCACATCCGACCCCAGTTACTCGGTTTTTCCGCG
>NZ_KE383848.1:0-33957 GCF_000422485.1 Paenibacillus pasadenensis DSM 19293 | reverse complement strand
AGTTACTCGGTTTTTCCGCGTATCTCCCCCATCCGGACGCACATTCGACCCCAGTTACTCGGTTTTCCCGCGTATCTCCCCCATCCGGATGCACATCCGACCCCAGTTACTCGGTTTTTCCGCGCATCTCCCCCATCCAGATGCACATCCGACCCGAGTTACTCGGCTTTTCCGCGCAACTGCCCCTTCCGCACCGCCTGCCTCGCTCCATTGCCCAGCCCCATCCGCAGCCAGCTCATCCGCATTCCGCCGCGCGGCCCGAGCTTCCTCCAAGCAGCCCGCGCGCCGCCGCGGCGCGTGCCGGCCAAGCCGCCAGAAGCCGCCGTGGCGCCAGCGCCCTGGATGCCATAGCCTATACCGTTGGCATGAATATTGCTACTACAACTCCCTAAGAACGCCATTATCCGCATATAAAGGGGAAGGGATCACTATGGACATCGGCTCCGAGCTGTACCGCAAGACGCTGCTCACGATTTCCGGCAATTCGCTCGTCGAGAAGCTTACGCTCAAATACGGCGGCAAGCTCGCCGCCAAATTCATCGCCAGCCAGGAGCTGGACGGCGCGCTCCAGGTCATCGGCGACCTGAACCGCAAGGGCATTATGGTCACGCTCGACCATCTCGGCGAAGGCATCCGGGCGCTGAGCGAAGCCTCCGGCTATCGCGAGGAATACATCCGCCTCGTGCGCGGCATCGAGCAGGCCGGCGTCAACTCCAACGTGTCGCTCAAGCCGACGCAGATGGGGCTGGCGCTCGATCCGGAAGCCTGCTACGCCAACATCCGCGCCGTCGTGCGCGAAGCGGCCGCCTCAGGCAACTTCGTGCGCATCGACATGGAGGACTCGCCCTACACGCAGGCGACGATCGACATGGTCAAGAGGCTGCACGGCGAAGGGCTGACGAACGTCGGTACCGTCATCCAGGCGTACCTGCGCCGCACGCAGGCCGACGTCCGCGACCTGATCCAGAGCGGCGTCAACCTGCGGCTCGTCAAAGGCGCCTACAAGGAGCCCGCCGAGGTCGCCTACCAGAAGAAGTCCGAGGTCATCGACAACTTCAAGGCGATCATCCGCATGCACCTCGACCAAGGCGTCTACACCGCCATCGCCTCCCATGACGACACGATCATCCGCTGGGTGCGCGAGTACGCCTCCGCCAACCGCATCGGCCAAGACAAGTTCGAGTTCCAGATGCTTTACGGACTGCGCATGAACGAGCAGGCGCGCCTCGCCTCCGAGGGCTACCGCGTCCGCTGCTACGTGCCCTACGGCAAGATGTGGTACCCCTACTACACGCGCCGTCTCGCGGAGAAGCCAGCCAACCTGATGATGGTGCTGCAGAACATGTTCCGTTGAAAAATGCCGCCCGCCCCGCAGCGGCCGGCGCAAACCGCAGCTCCCGAGGAGCGGCCCGCCCGGCGGGGCCGCTTCTTTTTTTCCGACAAAGCCCTTCCGCTCGGCTATTTTCGGCGGAAGGGCTTTTCGCATGCAGGAATCGTGTCTAATGTGTCTAATTTCATAGACATAATTGTCTGCCTGTTCATACACTTATTAGACACCCCCATCGACGAGGAGGAACCAACGATGAAGCTGAACCTCCCCCGCTTGATCGAGCTGCCCCAGACGAGCTATGCGCTCTCGGAATGGCCGGAGCAGCAGCCGGAGCGGCCGCTGTTCCGCCAGGAGACAGACGGGAGCTGGAGCTGGCTGCCCGAAGCGCTTGCGAGCCTGCCCGACCGGCTTGCAGCCGCCTTACCCGCGTCGGCGTTCCCCGCATCGCTGCGGCTGGACGAGCTGCCGCCGCTGCCGGACGGCTGCCCTTGGCTGCTGCTGCTGGACGAAGGCGGCCAGCCCTGCGGCTGCGTCTCTGCGGCTGCGGCGCTGGAGGAGCTGCGCCAGTCGTTCCGGCGGCTGAGGGCCGGCTTCGAGGCGACGCTGGAGACGGTCGACAGCGCGATCACGGTCATCAACTCGGACAGCGAGGTAATCGCCTGGACCGGCGAGGCGGAGCGGATGTTCGGCATCCGCCGGGAGGAGATCATGGGACGTCCGGCGGATGCTTTTTTCCAAAAAGAACGGCTCCAAGTGCTGCGCGCGCTGACGACCGGCGAGGTGCTGCAGGGGGCGCAGCATCAGCCGCGGCCCGACATGCACGCCGTCATCCACGCCCGTCCGATCGAGCTCGGCGGCGAGCGCATCGGGGCGGTGGCGGCCGAGCAGGACATCACGTCGCAGATCCGCCTGAACCAGCAGCTGTTCCGTATGACGGCCAAGATGCAGCATCTCGAGCGCAAGGTCGAGCGGCTCGACCCGAGCGGCGCCGATCCGTTCTCGGCGATCCGGGGCGGCAGCCCGGCGGTGCGGGCCTCCGTCGAGACGGCGCGCAAGCTCGCCTCCGCCAAGGCGCCCGTGCTGCTGCTCGGCGAAAGCGGCGTCGGCAAGGAGCTGTACGCCCGCGCGATGCACGATGCCGGACCGGGGCCGGAAGCGCCTTTCATCGCGATCAACTGCGGAGCGATCTCGCCGACGCTGTTCGAGAGCGAGCTGTTCGGCTATGAGCGCGGCGCCTTCTCCGGCGCGGACCCGCGCGGCCGCAAGGGCAAGCTCGACCTGGCGGCGGGCGGCACGCTGCTGCTCGACGAGGTCGGCGAGATGCCGCTGGAGCTGCAGGTGAAGCTGCTGCGGGTGCTGCAGGAGCGGACGTTCTACGCCGTCGGAGGCACGGCGCTGCGGCGCGCCGACTGCCGCATCCTCGCGGCGACGAACCGCGATCTGCTGGCGATGATCGCGGACGGGCGCTTCCGCGAGGACCTGTACTACCGGCTGAGCGTCGTCACGCTCGACATCCCGCCGCTGCGCGAGCGCACCGGGGATGTGTACGAGCTGCTGCCCGCGTTCCTCAGCGAGTTCGCCCTGCTGTACGGCCGCTTCATCGAGGCTTGTCCGCATGAGGTCGTGCAGCGGCTCGCCGCCTACGACTGGCCGGGCAACATCCGCGAGCTGCGCGGCGCGGCCGAGCGGCTCGTGCTGCTCGCGACCGACGGCGTCATCCGGCTGGAGCATCTGCCGCCTCGGCTGCTGCAGAACGCGGCGCGCCAGAGCAGCGGCACGGGCGGAAAGAGCGCTCGCAGCGCCGCGACGCCCGACCGCCTCGGCTGGGCCGGCACGTCGGAAGCCGCTGGCGGGGCTGCCTTCGGCGAGCAAGTCTTCGGGGGGCCAGCCTCGGGCAGCGCCGCTTCCGGCGGGCCTGCCTACGGGGCTGCTCCCGTCGACGCAGCTTCCAGCGGAACCTTCGTCGACGGGGCTGCTCTAGGCAGGCCGTTCTCCGCCGGACCTGCTCCCGGCGGGGCTGCCCACGGCTACGGCAATGGAAGCCAGCCGTTTCCTCCGGCTCGCTGGCCCGACAGCCCGGAAGACTACGAGCGCGAGCGCATCCGCCGGCTGCTCGAGGCTGAGCGCGGCAACAAAAAAGCGGTTGCCCGCCAGCTCGGAATATCGCGAGCGACGCTGTACAACCGCATGAAAAAGCTGGGCATGCCCCTATAGGCAGACGCTGCAAGAAAAAACCGATCTGCGAGCGCCTGCCTTTTGGTCGAGGACGGTCGAGGCGACCGCCCCCAGGCTGGCGACGGTCAAAATTCGCTGCCCGAGGAGACGGCCCACCGCTGAACTCGCCCTCAAGCGGATCGAGGAACCCCGCAGAAGCGGCCCGGAACGATCGGTTGCCGCTCGAAAACGGATCGAGAGGCTTCTTTGTTGCAGCTGAATCTGCTTGCTGCAGCCGGCAGCCGCGCCTCCAGCCCCCCCATTGCCTTGCCGCGGTCAGGGAAAGCCGCCTCATTGACGCAGCTTCAGCCTTTACGACGCGTCAGACGCTTAGAAGCTCATTTGGCCTGCTTTCGCGGCGCTAACGATTCCTCACGCGCTTAGATGTCCCGATGCGCGTGTTTCGGCCATGTTTCGGCGGCTTTTGCGACTCTAAGCGTTTCATCCGTCGTTAGATTTTCAATGGGGCCGCTTGAAGCCTTCTAACGAGCTGATTCGTCGCAAGCTTTCGCGGCGGCAAAGCCTCCCTGTCGAGGTCTCCGCCTGCCGCGACAGCGTGCCTGCTTTCGCGCATTGCGCTCGCCTGCTTGCATCGCAACCGCCTGCCTGCACCGAGCCCGCCAGCTCTACCAGCTCATCAGCAGCCGCTCGATGTCCCGCTCATCGAGCACCCGTCCGATCTCCACCTGCATGCATTGCAGCTCGGTCACGGCCTTGACGCCATGGCGCGAGCCGGGAGGAAAACGCATGACGCTGCCCGGTCCGATCGGGTAGATCTCGTCCTCGAGCATGAAGCGGCCCTCGCCGGAGAGCACGGTCCACACCTCTTCCTTGCCTTCATGCAGATGGTAGCTCGTACACTTGCCCGCATGGACGGCGACGCGCCGCGTCAGCACCTGGCCGCCGCCGCTCAGCCGGTCGATCTCCAGCGTGCGGCAGCTGCCCCAGCGCTTCTCCTCCTGCATCGGCAGTCCGGGCAGCTCGCGAAGCGCTTCCTTGATCCGGTCGGAGTGCTCCTTGCTGGCGACCAGGATTCCGTCGGGACTCGCAGCCACGACCGCGTCGGAGATGCCGATGACGTGGATCGGGCAGCCCAGCTCGTTGATGAGATGGGTGTTGCGGGCGCCGGCCGATACGGCTCCCGGCCCCAGCTGCGCCTCGCCGAGCTGGCTGAGGAACGTGCTCCAGCTGCCGAGATCCTTCCAGCTGCCGGCATAACGCAGCACGAGGCTGCGGGAGGCTTTCTCCGCCAGCTCCTGATCGAAGCTTTTCTCGCTCCATTCTTCGTAGCCCCGCAGCAGCTCCGGCAGCGAGGACGGATATCCCCGCGCCTGAAGCTGACCGAGCAGCCACCCCAGGCGAAAGACGAAGACGCCGCTGTTCCACAGCCCGCCCTGCTTGATCAGCCTCGTCGCCGCCGGCGGATCGGGCTTCTCCGCGAAGCGCCCGACCGGCAGCCAGCCCGCGCCCGTTCCGTCTGCGTCCGCGTCAGGCGGCGCCGCATTCCTGCCCGCTCTCGCGGCGCTTTCGCCCGCGTCCGCGTCCGGCCGCGCTGCGCTCCTGCCAACTCCCGCTCCGTCTGCGCCTGCGTCCGCGCCAGCGTCCGTCACGCCGCCGAACTTCCGGCCGCCGGCCGCCGCACGCCGCTTCGGCCGGCGGGGGCGGGGCTCGCGGATCGGCACGATGTAGCCGTACTGCGCCGAAGGATGCGTCGGCTCGGTGCCGATCATGCCGAGCTCCGCGCCGCGGGCCAGCGCCTCCGGCAGCCGCCGCAGCAGCGCAAGGAAGTCCGCCTCCACGAACAGGTCGACCGGCAGCACGCACACCGCCTCATCCTCCGGCGCGCGGCCCGGACCGGCCAGATAGGCGGCGCCGAGCGCCGCCGCCGTGAACGTGCCGCGCTTGGCCGGCTCCTCCACGATCGGCACGTCCGCTCCGGCATGGGCGCGCGTAATCTCGGCCTGGCTGCGATGGGTCACGATGACCGCCCCCTCCAGCAGCCCCTCCTCCCGCAGCTGGCGGCACAGCCGCTGCATCATCGACTCGAGGGTGCCGTCCGGCGCGGGCAGCAGCTTCAGGAACAGCTTCGACCGGATCTCGTTGGACAGCGGCCACAGCCGCTTGCCCGAGCCTCCGGACAATAGGATAAGTCTCACTTCCGTCTCGTTCTCCTCTCCTTGACGTCTGCCGGAGCGCTCCCGCTCCCGCGCGGCGCCCGCCGGCGCTGTCCACGCAGCGCGGCCGAAACAAAGCCCGGCGGAGCGGCCTCGCCGCTCTCCCGCGAAGCGGCCGCTCCGCCCCGCGGCGGCTGCGTCCCGATCCTCTCCAGCGCTTGCCGCAGCTGCCGTCCCGCCGCTTCCCAGCTCCAGCCCTTCATGTCCTCGCGGCCCTGCCGGCCCTTGCGCCGACAAAGCGCGACGTCCCGGCTCGCGGCGCGCAGCTGCCGCTTCAGCCCGGCCAGATCGGCCTCGGCCCATAGCTGCCCCTCCTGCGCGAACAGGCCGCCGAACCGGCGCGAGATCGCGCCGGCTCCCTTCATGCTTTCCGCCGGCTTCCGCAGCCTGTAAGGAACGGCGAACGAATTGCCGTCCGTCAGGAAGTCGCTCTGCCCGCCCCAGCGGGGCGCGATGACCGGCACGCCGCACGCGAGCGCCTCCATGAACGGCATGCCGACGCCTTCTCCCCGTGTCGGCAGCACGAAGGCGTCCGCCGACGCGTACAGCCCCAGCAGCCGCCGCTCGCCAATATGGCCGGCGACGATGTGGATCGGCGCGGGCCGATGCGGCAGGCGCAGCGAAGCCACGTAGCGGCGGATCGCCCGCTCTGCCCCCGCCGAGCCGCCGGCTTCCCGCCAGCCGCTCGTCTTGATGACGAGCAGCACGGAGTCCTTTTCGCTGAACTCCTCCGCATAGGCGCGCAGCAGCGCCTCCGGATTTTTACGATGCTGGAAGCTGAACACCGAGAGGAAGACGAAGCGCCCCTCCGCTCCGGGCAGCGCGGCTTTCGGCCTGCCCGGCCGGAACCGCCGCGTGTCCACCCCGTGCGGCACCCGGTACACCGGCACGCTGACGCCGCTGTCCTTCATCGCCTGCACGTTGTGCCGCGACGGCACGAGCACCGCATCGTAGCGGTTGATCGTCCTGCGCCACTGGGACGGGATGCGCGACGTCTCCCAGACGGCGTTGAGCACGACCCGTCCGTAGCCGGCCCGGCGCGCCCGATCCGGATCGAGCGTATGCGGCGGATAATGGTACACGAGCATCCGGCGGGTCCCCGGAGCAAGCCGGCCGGCGGCAGGCTGCCCCATGGCCGCCGAAGCGTTCACCGGCAGGCCGGCCCCGCGCAGCGCGCGCACATAGCTCCGGCTCGCTCCGCCCAGTCCGCCGGCGCGGCCGAGCGGGCCGCGCCAGTCGACGGACCAGCCGGAGCGGCGGGCTTGCGGCGAGCGGCCCCGCCCTGGCGCGGCGTGTCCGGCCCGGCCGCTGCCGCGCGGCTTCATCGGCGGCCGCCCCCGCCTCGCCGCACGGCGGCGCAAGCGGCCAGCCTTGGTCCGGCAAAGGCCGACGGCCGACGCTTCGCCGCCCCGCCGCGCAGGAAAGCCGTCCTGCCCGCGTCATCGGCGCGTCCGCTTCCGCCGAGCGTGCGCCGAGCTGCGCCGGCTCCGGCCGGCGCTTCGATCCGGCGCGCGGACGCTCCGGCCTTGCGCACATAGCCTTTGCGCTCGTGGAAGCTCACGGAGCGGTGCTTGGCGGCCAGCTGGCGCGTCCGCTCCGGCGTCAGGCTGCGGACGCCGTCGTGCAGGGCGCGGTTGAGCGCCGGACGCAACCGCACGGCGGCCGGATTGCGGCTGTACACATAGTTGCCGTACGTCTCGTACTCGCTGAAGCCGAACTGCTGCGAGCGGTTCAGCTTGGTCAGGATCGCGCGATGCCAGCTCATGCCGTGGCGCATCTCGATGTCCCGCTTCATGTCGCGCAGCTTCGCCTTTTCGAACAGCATGTAGTGGGTGACGAGCGAGCGCGGCGCGGCCGCCTTGCGGCCCATGAGCCGCTCGTGCATGCGCAGGTACTCCGGCTGCGTCCAGCTGCGGGTGTAGAACGTCGTGCGGCCGCCGGAGCGGAACGTATGGGGCCGGATGAGAACGGTGTCGGCGTCGATGACGAGGAAAAAATCGGCCGAGCACAGCTTGTCGCCGCTCAGCTTGAGCAGCTGCTGGAACAGCCAGCCGGAGCGCTCCCAGCGGGCGGAGCGGTAATGGATGTCTTTTTTCGTCAGGGGCAGCACGGTGTTCTCGTCGACGAATCTCCATCCGTGCTCGCGGCACAGGGAGACGATGGCGTCCTTGCGGGGGGCGACGATGACGATCTCGCCGATCGGATGGCGCACCTGGGCGCGCGCGGCGCGGATGACATGGGGCAGCGTCGGAAGGTCCTTCTCGATCGCGGGGATGAGCACGTCGATGCGGGGGAGCGCTGCGGCTCCCGCCGCCTTCGGCTTCGGCATGGTTTCGATCAACTCCTGTACGGTCGTCAAAAGCTTTGCCACCAGCATATGCCGCCCGCGGGGGCCGGGGCTGGGCAAGCAGGATGAAGGGGCCGATGCCTTGGCGGCTCGGGCGGCCGGCCGGACAGGCGCTTCGGGGAAATGGCGGCCTGCGCCGCGACCCAGCGCTCGGAGGAATGCCGCTGGCGCCGGCCTCGCTGGATTATGTGCCCGCGCACCTGCTATAGTGGACGCATGAAGAGCCTGCTGAGCCGTCCTGGAGGCGGCGCGGCAGGCGCAAGCGACAGATTCCGCTGAAGCGGCGGCTCCACGAGCCGTCCCAGCACAGCAAAGGAGATTTTTTTCATGGACAAGCATGATCTGAAATCGGAACTGATCCGCCGCTTCGTCGCCTATGCGGCCGTCGATACGCGGAGCGACGACAGCAGCGAGACATGCCCCTCGACCCCGGGCCAGCTCGTGCTGGCGCGCCAGCTGGCGGACGAGCTGGAGGCGATCGGGCTGACCGAGGTCACGCTCGACGCCAACGGCTACGTCATGGCGACGCTGCCAGCGACGAGCGCCAAGGCCGTGCCGACGATCGGCTTCCTCGCGCATATGGACACCGCCTCCGACTTCACCGGCACGAACGTGAAGCCGCAGCTCATCGAGAGCTACGACGGCGGCGACATCGTGCTCAGCGCGGAGCCCGGCATTACGCTCTCGCCGCGCGAGTTCCCCGAGCTGGCCGGCTACAAGGGCCAGACGCTGCTTACGACCGACGGCACGACGCTGCTCGGCGCGGACGACAAGGCGGGCATCGCCGAAATCATGACCGCGATGGCCTATCTGGCCGCCCATCCGGAAATTCCGCATGGCCGGATTCGCGTCGGCTTCCTGCCGGACGAAGAAATCGGCCGCGGGCCGCATCGCTTCGACGTCGCGGCGTTCGGCGCCGACTTCGCCTACACGATGGACGGCGGTCCGCTCGGCGAGCTGGAGTACGAAAGCTTCAACGCCGCCGAGGCCGTCGTCACGATCCAGGGCAAAAACGTGCATCCCGGCTACGCCAAGGGCAAGATGCTGAACGCGCAGTCGATCGGCATGGCGCTGCACGGCCGCCTGCCGGCGGGCGAGGTGCCGGAGTTCACGGAGGGCTACGAGGGCTTCTTCCACTTGATCTCGTTCGAGGGCACGGTCGATCGGACGCGCATGCGCTACATCATCCGCGACTTCGACCGCGAAAGCTTCGAGAACCGCAAGAGCCTGCTCGCGACGATCGCCGAGGAGTTCCGCCAGACGTACGGCGCGGGCAGCGTCACGCTCGAGCTGAAGGACCAGTACTACAACATGCGCGAGAAAATCGAGCCGGTGATGCACATCGTCGAGCTGGCGCGGCAGGCGCTCGAGGACTGCGGCGTCAAGCCGGACATCAAGCCGATCCGCGGCGGCACGGACGGGTCGCAGCTGAGCTACATGGGGCTGCCGACGCCGAACCTGTTCGCGGGCGGAGAGAACTTCCACGGCCGCTACGAATATGTGTCCGCCGACACGATGGTCAAGGCGGCCGAGGTCATCCTGCGCATCGCCGCTCTGGCGGAGGAGCAGGCTTAGCCCGCCCGCCGGGCTTGGGAGGCGGCGGGCGCCTAAGCGCCGCAGGCGTAGGCGTTATGGCGCGCGCGTTGCATGCGTAGGCGTTATGGCGCGCGCGTTGTGGAAACACAGGCTCGGATGCAGATGCGGACGTTGCAAACGTAGGCGTTGAAATTGTGCGCGTTGCGGATACGCAGGCGCCGGACGCAGGTTTGGACGTTGCAGGCGCGAGCGTTGCGGATACGCAGGATCGGATGCTGCAGGCACGGGCGCCTAGGCAAAAGTTAGACGCATGATGATGAACGCCGGCAGACAGGGAGCGCCGCTCCTTGCCTGCCGGCGTTTTTGTGCGTTCAGCCTGCCGAACTGCATCAAACCCGCTCCTCGGCGACCCGTAACTCGATTTTTTCGACTTATTGCCCACCCAGCCCCCTCCTCCAAGCCCCGTAACTCGATTTTTCCGACTTATTGCCCACCCCGCTCCCTCTTTGGCGACCCGTAACTCGATTTTTTCGAGTTATCGCCCGCCGAACCCGCTCCTCGAAGCCAAGCTCTTGCCGAACCGCTAGCGCGCCACCACCGCCAAAGCCGCCCTCATTTACAACCTCTACACCCCGCGCTGATCCGGCGCTGACAGTCGTCCGGTAGGCTCTAGCCGAGAGAGCGCGCGGGACGGGATCGCCGAATCTGCCGCTTTCGCTACGACCGAACCGGGAGGGATCGCCATGCGCCTCGCCTTGTTTACGGATACGTTCGCCCCGCAGATGAACGGCGTCGCCCGCACGCTCGGGCGGCTGACCGCCCATCTGGAGCGCCGCGGCATCGAGCATCTCGTCTTCGCCCCCGCCTCGCCTGAAGAAGCGACAACGCCGCCTCCCGCCCCGGAAGCGCCGCCGCTGTCGCTGCGCCCGTCTCCCAGCGTCCCGTTCCTGCTCTATCCGGAATGCCGCCTCGCCTTGCCCAACCTGCTGTCGATCCGCCAGCAGCTCGACCGCTTCCGCCCCGACCTGCTTCATCTGGCGACGCCGTTCAACATCGGCCTGTGCGGCCTCCGCTACGCCCGGCGACGCGGCCTGCCCCATGCCGCTTCTTACCACACCCACTTCGACCGCTACCTGGCCTACTACGGCATGGCCAAAGCCGTCCCGCTCTACTGGCGCTACATCCGCTGGTTCCACCGCAGCTGCGGAGCGACGTTCGCGCCGTCGCGCGAGACGCTGCTCGCCCTCTACCGCCAGGGCGTCGGCGGCCTCCGGCTGTGGACGCGCGGCGTCGACAGCGAGCTGTTCCATCCCGCCAAGCGCCGCGCGGGGCTCGTCCGCGAGCGCTTCGGCATCGCCCCGGACGAGCGCATCCTGCTCTACGTCGGCCGCATCGCGCCGGAAAAGGATGTCGCCACGCTGGCCGAGCTGCTGCGCAGGCTGCCCGCTTCCCGGGAGGGAAGGGCGCGCTGGCTGATCGTCGGCGACGGCCCCGCTCTGCCGGAGCTGCGGGCCGCAGCGCCGGACAACGCCATATTCGCCGGCTATCGCGAAGGCGAGGAGCTGGCCGAGCTGTACGCGTCGGCGGATCTGTTCGTCTTTCCATCGAGCACGGAGACGTTCGGCAACGTGGCGCTGGAAGCGATGGCGAGCGGCTTGCCCGTCATCGGCGCGGACGCCGGCGGCATCCGGGAGTCGGTGCGCCACGAAGCGACCGGCCTGCTCTGCCCGCCCGGCGACGCCGCCGCCTTCGCGTCTGCCATCGAGCGGCTGACGGCCGCACCGGAGCTGGCGCGCCGCATGGGCGAGCAAGGCCGCAGCCATGCCGTCACCCGCTCATGGGTCTCGATTTTCGACGAGCTGCTGGAGCAGTACGGCGAGGTGATCGAGCGCTCCCGGCATGCAGAGCATGCGGGCCGTTCGTACCGCACTGGCTGACCGCGCTCGGCCCGGCTCGGCCTACGCCCCCCTGCCCGGGCCCGCATGCCAAAAAGCCGTTCCCCTGCGCCGAAGCGGGGGAACGGCTTCTTTTCCATCTGCCCGAAGGCCCGAGTCCGTCCTCTACAGAGCGAGAGCCTCGCCGGCTTCCTCGCGCTTCGGCGCGGCGCCTGCGGCCTCGCGGCGCTGGCGGGCCGCCTTGCGGAAGAACAGCAGCTCGTAGATGCAAGGCACGATGACGAGCGTCAGCACGGTGGCGACGATCAGGCCGCCGATGACGACGATCGCGAGGCTCTGCGAGACGATGCTGCCGCTCTCCGCCGAGCCGAACACGAGCGGAAGCATCGCGCACACGGTCGCGACGGCCGTCATCAGGATCGGCCGCATGCGCGTGCCGGCCGCCTCGAGCAGCGCTTCGCGGATCGGCATCGTCTCCTCGTTCTGCTTGACGCGGTCGAGCAGCACGATCGCGTTGGTGACGACGATGCCGATCAGCATGAGCGCGCCGAACATCGCCGTGAAGTCCGGCGTCACCTGCGTCACGATCAGGCCGAGCACCGCCCCGATCGCCGCGAGCGGCAGCGTGAACAGGATCGCCAGCGGCGTCCGCAGCGTCTTGAACGTCAGCACCATGATGAGGTAGACGATGCCGATCGAGATGAGCGCGATCATGCCGAGATCGGCGAAGTCCTGCGACATGTCCGCGGAGGCGCCGCCGACATAGGCATGCGTGCCTTCAGGCAGCTTCAGGCCGCCCACCGCCTTGGCGATATCCGCGCCGACGACGGACAGCCGGCTCGGCTCCGCCTCGGCCGCGATGCGGACGTAAGGCTTGCCGTCCTTGAGGTAATAGACGGCCGGCTTTTCTTCCTTGACCCACTTGGCGACCGCCGATACCGGCTGCGGACCGGCGTCCGTGAGCACGGTCAGCGCGTCCAGCTCCGCGGCATCCGCCGGAGCGAGCGCCGGCTGCAGCACGACCGGCGTCTGCCGCCCGTCCTCCCCGGCCAGCATGCCGATCGGCACCGGATTCAGCATGCCCTGCAGCTGCTGGGCGAGCTCCGCCGACTTGGCTTTCGCCGGATCGACCTCAAGCGTGTAGACCGTCTTCCGCTCCTGCTCGTTGCTCTCGACCTTGAGCACGTCCCGGACCGGCTCGATGGCGGCCATGACCTTCGCCGCGGCCGAGCTCGCCGTCGCCGCGTCCGGTCCCGTCACGTCCACGTACACCTGGGAGCCGCCGCCCCCGCCGATCAGGCTGGACGTCTGCACCTCAAGCGCGGCGTCGGCGGGCGCTCCGGCCTTCGCCTTCACCTGCTCGACCAGAGCCTCCGCGTCCGTCCCCTTTTTCAGCCCGAGCATATAGCTGATCTGCGTCCGCGACGCGACTCCGCCGTACTGGGCCGATTCCGCGTTGCCTCCGGCGGACATGTACACCCATTCCTGCTCAGGAAGGCTGCGGAGATACGACTCCAGCTTCTCTCCGTCCGCGTCCATCCGCTCCTGCGTCGCGTCCGCCTTGAACTTCAGCGTCACCGTCAGGTTGGAGGCGTCCGACGTGTCGAGCGCGCCCTTGGGCATCGCGACATAGGCGCCGATCGAGCCGGCGAGCAGCACGACGGCGGCCGTCAGCGGCAGCCACTTGCGGCGCAGGTTCCAGTCGAGGAAGCGCTGGAAGCGGCGGGACGGCCCATGCTCCTTCAGCGACACGCCCTTGAACAGCCCGGCGCCGAGCAGCGGAATGACCGTCAGCGCGACGAGCAGCGACGAGAGCAGCGAGTAGGTCACCGTCAGCGCGAAAGGAAGCAGGAACGCCTGCAGCGAGCCGCGCAGCAGGCCCATCGGCAGGAATACCGCGACAGTCGTCAGCGTCGACGCGGTGATCGCGGTCGAGACCTCGCGCGTCGCGTCGACGACGAGCGGGATCGAGAAGCGCTCCTTTTGCAGCCGGCGGAAGATGTTCTCGATGACGACGATGCTGTCGTCAACGAGCCGTCCGACCGCGACGGCGACGCCGCCGAGCGTCAGGATGTTGAGCGACACGCCCGACAGGTCGAGCAGATAGAGCGTCAGGCCGAGCGACAGCGGGATCGACACGATCGTGACGAGCGTCGCGCGGATGTTGCGCATGAACACGAGGATGACGAGCGTCGCGAACAGCGCCCCGAGCAGCACCTCTTTCATCATGCTGTTCACGGAATGCACGACCTGCTCCGAGGTGCTCATGAGCACCTTGAGCTCCGCGCCGGGAATCTCCTTGTTCAGCCGCTCGGCCGCCTTCTCCACGCCTTCGCCGACGGCGACCGCGTTGGCGCCCGGCGCCTTGGTCACGGTCAGGACGAGCGCGTCCTTGCCGCCGAGCCGGCTGATGCCGCCGGCCTCGCTCTTCGCCTCGACCTGCGCCACGTCGCCGAGCGCGACGCCCGGAGCGACCGGCAGCTTGCGCAGCGTCTCGACATCGCGCAGCGTCGACGCCACGTTCAGGTTGACGGCGCTGCCGCCGAGCTGGCTCTCGCCGACCGAGGCGGAGCCCGTACGGCCTTGCAGCACGCCGTACAGCGCCTGCAGCGGCACGCCCTTGGCGGCCAGCTTATCGGGGTCCGGCGCTACCGTCACCGACGGCTGCGGACGGCCCGACAGCTGCGCCGCGCCGATGCCGTCGATGCCTTGGAACGCCTCGAGAATGTCCTTTTCCGCCTCGGCGCGCTTCGCCTCGGCCACCGTATCGTCGAACGTCAGCGTCACCCAGCTCACCGGGATCATCGACGTGTTCAGCTGGATCACATAGGGCGGGGCAACCCGCTCGGGCAGCGGCACGGCGGCGATCGCCCGCTCCACGTCCATCCGCGCCTGCTTCATGTCCGTCGACGAGTCGAAGCTCAGATTGAGCTGCGAGTAGCTGTCGCCGGACGAGGCGAACGAAGCGGTCTTGCCCTTGATGCCCGCCGTCGCCTCCTGCATCGGCTTCGTCACGAGCGCCTCCATCGACGCCGCGTCGTAGCCCGGCCCGATCGTCGTCACCGTCACCTCCGGATTGTCCGCCTCCGGCAGGAACTCCATCGGCAGCTTCAGGTAGCTCGCCGTCCCCATCGCCAGCACGAGCACGACGCATAGCCACACCGCCGCCTTGTTTCGGAATGCTCCTTGAATGAATGACCTCATCCCCATCTTCCTCCCCATCATCGCTTGCTCTTTGTCTGATTAAAGTGCCATAGAAAGTGTACCTTGCGCCCGGGGAGGCCTGGAAACGGCTGGGGGATGGTATTCATTCCCATCCGCGGGAGGGCAAAGGGCCCGGACTGCGGTCGGGGATCGGGCTCCGCCTGCGGATGGAGGCGGACGCGGGAGCATGGGGATCGAGAGCGGACGAACGGCCGCGGGCTTCCTTTTTTTCGCATGCAAAAAAGCCCGGGAGATCGTCCTCCCGGACCTGCTCAGTCCTCCCGCCGCACCGCCCGCTCCAGCTCCTCGACGTAGGCGGCCCCCAGCCGGGAAAGCGCGCGCTGCCGCTGGCTGATCCAGCCGACCTCGATCGTCTCGTCGCATTCCAGCGGCACGGGGATGATCTCGTTGCCGTTGAGGTCCTTGCTCAGCACGCCGGTGGAGATCGTGTAGCCGTTGAGGCCGATGAGCAGGTTGAACAGCGTCGCCCGATCGCTGACGCGGATGCTTTTGGGATGGGACAGCGTGCTGAGGATCTCCTCCGCGAAATGGAACGAGTTGTACTCGCCCTGGTCGAACGACAGGTACGGGTACGGCTCCAGATCCTCGACCGTCACCCTCGCCTTGCGGGCGAGCGGGTTGCGGATGCTGATGAACACATGCGGCTCGGCCGTGAACAAGCTGTGGAACTCCAGGCTGGCCGAGGCGAGCAGCTTCTGGATGACCTGGGCGTTGAACTCGTTGCGGTAGAGGATGCCGATCTCGCTGCGCAGCAGCCGCACGTCCTCGATGATCTCATGCGTCTTGGTCTCGCGCAGCGCCAGATCGTACTCCTCCTGCCCGTATTGCTCGACGAGCCGGACGAACGCGTTCACGGCGAACGCATAGTGCTGGGTCGAGACGGAAAAATGCTGCGGCGCCTGGCGGGCGCTCCGGTAGCGGCTCTCCAGCAGGTCCGCCTGCTCGACGACCTGGCGCGCGTAGGCGAGGAACTCCGTCCCCTCGGTGGACAGCTCGATGCCCTTGTTCGTGCGGCGGAAGATCGTGATCTGAAGCTCCTGCTCGAGCTCCTGCACCGCCTTGGACAGGCTCGGCTGCGAGATGAACAGCCGCCGGGCCGCCTCGTTCATCGACCCTCTCGCCGCCACCTCGATGATGTAGCGCAGCTGCTGCAGCGTCATGCTGGCTCGTCCTCCTTGCTCGTTCGGATAGGGCTAGTATAACGGGAGACGGCCGCATCCGTAAACGAACCGGGCTTCGGCGGGCGGGCTGAGCGGCCGGCAAAAAGAAAGGCATGACCAAGTCATACCTGGTCATGCCTGCATGAAGGACATGCGCACGGCGGCCCGGATCCGCCGCCAGCCCCGCAGCCGTCCGTCCATCCGCTACTGCGCCTGACGCGTCCAGTGGCGATGCTCGGCGACCGCCTGGATGAACGGCTGGCCGAGCCCATCGCCTGCGAGCAGTCCCGGATCGCCGGCCTGCGCCTTGATGCCGGCAAGCGCGAGCAGCCGCTCCGCGTCCTCCGTCCGGGCGAAGCCGATCGCCTTGAAATGCCGGAACGCCTCCTTCAGGAAGTCCGCCAGCTTCGGCTCGGCCGCCAGCGCCTCGACGCTCGCCTCGCCGCCGGCGACGAGCACGGCGTCGAACAGCACCGAGTCGCTCGTCAGGAAGCTGTGGTCCGCCTCGACGTCCGCCCCGCTGCCGCTCTTGATCGGGCCTAGCCGCGTGCTGTAGAACTCCGGCACGATGCCGGCCGCCCTCAGCTCGCGGACGAGCGCGTCCGTCGCCGCGCCGTCGAAGCCTCCCGCGACAAGCACCGCGACCTTGCGGCCCTTCGGCGTCTTGACCGTGTTCATCATGCTGAGCGCCGGCGAAGCGTCGCTCTTGCTTTTGCCCGCTGCGCCGTCCGCCTCCGCCGGAGATGCCGCGCCGATGTTGGCGGCGATGCCCGCCGCCAGCTCGCCGCTCACGTTCGCGAACATGTCGACGACGGCCTGGCGGAGCGCCTTGTCCTTGACATGGCCGAGCTCGAAGCTGAACGCCGAGACGATATGTCCCTTCTCCACGTCCGACATGCTGTTCCAGAACAGCGCCGCCTGGCTGTAATGGTCCTTGAAGCTGTCGCTGCGCTCGCGCGTGACATGGCCCTCGACCTTTTCCTGATGATGCTTGTAGCCGTCCGCGCTCGGATGCGGCGAGCCGCCGGCGATGCCGTTCTTGTGGTACGCGGCCGGGCCGCGGTTGATCGTCATGCGGTGCATGCCGTCGCGCTGGTTGTTGTGCACCGGGCACATCGGGCGGTTGATCGGCAGCTCGTTGAAGTTCGGGCCGCCGAGGCGCGACAGCTGCGTGTCCGTGTAGGAGAACAGCCGCCCCTGCAGCAGCGGGTCGTTGGAGAAGTCGATGCCCTTGACCAGATGGCCGGGGTGGAACGCAATCTGCTCCGTCTCCGCGAAATAGTTGTCCGTATTGCGGTTCAGCGTCAGCTTGCCGATCTTGCGCACCGGAACGAGCTCCTCCGGCCACAGCTTGGTCGGATCGAGGATGTCGAAGCCGAACTTGAACTCGTCCTCCTCCTCCAGCACCTGGATGCCGAATTCCCACTCCGGGCAGCGGCCGGCCTCGATCGAGTCATGCAGGTCGCGGCGGTTGAAGTCGGGATCCTTGCCGCCGAGCTTCTGCACCTCGTCCCACACGAGCGAGTGCGTGCCGAGCAGCGGCTTCCAGTGGAACTTGACGAAGCGCGCCTTGCCCTCGGCGTTGACGAGCCGGAACGTATGCACGCCGAAGCCCTCCATCATCGCGTAGCTGCGCGGCAGCGAGCGGTCGGACATCGCCCACATGACCATATGGGCCGTCTCCGTGTTGTGGACGACGAAGTCCCAGAACGTGTCATGCGCCGACTGCGCCTGCGGAATCTCGTTATGCGGCTCCGGCTTGACGGCGTGGATGAAGTCCGGGAACTTCATCGCGTCCTGGATGAAGAACACCGGCATATTGTTGCCGACGAGGTCGAAATTGCCCTCCTCGGTGTAGAACTTGACGGCGAAGCCGCGCACGTCGCGCACCGTATCGGCCGACCCGCGCGAGCCGGCGACGGTCGAGAAGCGCACGAACACCGGCGTCTGCTTGGACGGGTCCTGCAGGAAGCCCGCCTCCGTCAGCTCCGTCAGCGGCTCGTACGCCTGGAAGTAGCCATGGGCTCCGGCGCCGCGCGCATGCACGATGCGCTCGGGGATGCGCTCATGGTCGAAGTGCGTCATCTTCTCGCGGAAATGGAAGTCCTCCATCAGCGTCGGGCCGCGCACGCCCGCCTTCAGCGAATGCTCGTCCTCCGCTACATGCAGGCCGGTATTGGTCGTCAGCTTCTGCCCGTCGTTGTCGACGGTGAAGTCCTTCAGTCGCTCCGTCTTGGCCGTCTCGTTCGGGTGCCGCTTCGGCTGCTCGCTCATGGAAAAAACGTCCTCCTCCAGATGGGTTGATGTCCTCCCTCCTTAACCGGAGGGGACGGTCCCCAATCAAGAGCGCGAGCTTCTAGGCGGCGTCCGGCGAGGAGCCGCCCGCCGCAGCTCCGTCGCGCCGGCCTGGCGGCGATCCGGCGTTCTCCGCTCTGCGGAAGCCGCTCAGCTCCTGGCGCAGCGCGTCGGACATGTCCCGCAGCTGCTCCGTCGAAGCGGATACTTCCTGCATGACGCCCCGCTGGGCCGCGCACAGCTCCTCGGCGTGAACCGTATGCTTCGCGATCGACGTCGCAAGGCCGAGCAGATCGTCGCTCGAGGCGAGCAGCTCCTCCATCGAGGCCGACAGCTCTTCCGTCGACGCCGACACCTCCTGCGCCTGCTCGGCGACGACCGCGATCGACTCGTTGACGTCATCGAACGCCGCTCCGGTCCGCTCCAGCTCGCGGAAGCCCGCCTTCGTCTCCTCCAGCCCGCGCACCATCGCCTCCGCCGCCTCATCGGCCTGCTGCGCCATGCCGCGCACCGCCGCCGCGATCCGCACCGAGGACGCCGCCGTTTCGTCGGACAGCTTCTTCACCTCCTGGGCGACGACCGCGAAGCCTCGGCCATGCTCGCCCGCGCGCGCCGCTTCGATCGAAGCGTTGAACGACAGCAGCTTCGTCTGCTCGGCCACGGCCGTGATCACATCCGTCACCTGGCCGATCTCCTTCGCTTGCCGCACGAGGCGCTCGGCTACCGCGCCGGCCTGCTCGATCGCCGCTCCGACCGAGTCCATCCGGCGCCGCGCCTCGGCCATGCGCGCCTTGCCCTCCTCGGCCGCCTGCATCGCCCGCTCCGACGACTCCGCCGTCAGCGACGCCGATTCCGCGACGCCGTTCAAGCTCACCGAGCTTTCCTCCAGCGCCGTCCGATTCTCGCCCATGCGCTGCCGCTGGCCTTCGGCCGACTCGGAGATGAGACGCATCGTCTCCACCATCCGCTCCGAATCCTTTTCGGCCGATGACGAGCTCCTCGCCAGCAGCCGCGCCGCCCCTCCGAGCTCGTCCGCATTGTCGCCGATCGTTTCGATGAGACGGGACAGCTTGGCCTTCATCGCGTTGACCGACTCCGCCATCGCGCCCAGCTCCGCGATCCTCGGCCGTTCCATGTCCTCGCCGCCGAGGTTCCCCGAGGCGATGTCGCCCGCGAGCCGCGCCGTCGCCCGCACCGGCCGGACGATGAGGCGCGTCAGCCAGGCCGCGGCGGCAGCGCCGACGAGCAGCGCGGCGGCGGCGACGATCGCCAGCACCAGCCTCGTCCGCTCCACCTGCTCCTGCGACGCGGCGATCGACTCGTCCAGCAGCGACTGCTGGAACGCCTCCAGCTCGGCGGCCTTGTCCGACAGCTGCGCCGACAAGGGAATGCTCTTCTCCACCAGCAGGGCGGTGTAGCCCTCGGTGTCGCCGCGCTGCCGCAGCTTCGTCAGCTCGGCGACGACCTTCCCATATTCGCCTTCCAGACGGTGCAGCTCCGTGACGAGACCCGCCGCCTTCTCCTCCCGCATGTCTGCCTGCAGCCGCTCCATCCCGGCCGCAAAAGCTTTCCGATCCTGATTGTAGGCCGTGTAGTTCTTCTCTTGGCCCGTCAACAGGTAGCCGCGGATGTTCTTGTCCTCGCTTGCCGCGAGATAGCGCAGATTTTGAATAAGGACGATATTCCCGACTCGCTCCTCCATCAATTGCTGGTAAGTCCCTTTGACAGAGCCAACCTGGAACCAGCCGGCGCCTCCGACGACCATCGTCAGGAGCAGCACGCCGGCGAACCCGAGAGACAATACGGTACGAAGCTTCAACATTCTGCCATCCCTCGCTTTGATTACGGATGTAACGATACGAATACATTAGACGAAAATAGGTCTTATCATCTATATAATCGGATTGGATCGGGGAATAAATGAGTCTATGGACCCAGTTCTTGACCGGCGATTAGGCATTCATCCGTTTATTTAGTATTATAGATACAAGAATGTCCATTACGTTCAAGGAGGAACGATCATGACCCCCTCTGACCATACGCCGATTCCCTATTCTCTGCTGGACCTCGCGCCCGTCACCGAAGGCTCGGACGCAGCCGAGTCGTTCCGCCGCACGCTCGAGCTCGCTCAGCTCGCGGACGAGCTCGGCTATACGCGCTACTGGCTCGCCGAGCATCACAACATGCCCGGCGTCTCCAGCTCCGCCACCGCGCTCATCATCGGCCATGTCGCCGGCGGCACGAAGCGCATCCGCGTCGGCTCCGGCGGCGTCATGCTGCCGAACCATGCTCCTCTGGCGATCGCCGAGCAGTTCGGCACGCTCGAATCGCTCTATCCGGGCCGCATCGATCTCGGCCTCGGCCGCGCGCCCGGCTCCGATCAGCCGGCCGCCCGCGCCCTGCGCCGCGGCTTGACTGCCGGCGGGCAGGACTTCCCCGAGCTGCTGAGCGAGCTGCGCGGCTATTTCGACCCGACGCTCGGCACGGCCGCCCCGGGCGTGCGCGCCGTTCCGGGAGAAGGGCTCGACATTCCGATCTGGCTGCTCGGCTCCAGCGGCTTCAGCGCCCAGCTCGCCGGCGAGCTCGGCCTGCCGTTCGCCTTCGCCAGCCATTTCGCGCCCGACTACCTGCTGCCGGCCCTGGCGCTCTACCGCAGCAGCTTCAAGCCGTCGCGCCATCTGGAGCGGCCCTATGCGATGGTCGCCGTGAACGTCATCGCCGCCGACACGGACGAGATCGCCGCGTGGCTCGCGACCTCCCAGCAGCAGCAGTTCCTGAACATTGTCCGCGGCCGCACCGGCAAGCTGCAGCCCCCGGTCGACTCGATGGACGGCCTGCTCTCGCCGCAGGAGCAGGCGATCCTGACCAGCACGCTGCGCTATTCCATCGCCGGCAGCAAGGAGACCGTCAAGCGGCGCCTGCCGGAGATCCAGGAAGAGACCAGGGCGGACGAGTTCATCGTCGCCAGCCAGATCTTCGATCACGCGGCGCGGCTGCATTCTTGCCGCCTGACGGCCGAAGCGTTCCGGGAGCTGGGCTGAGCGGCCGGCTTCCGTTCCTGCTTCCACCCAAAAAGCGAGCCTCTCCGGCTGGAGAGGCTCGCTTTTTTGGCGATGCGGCGTATGGCGTCAACGGAATATTCCCATATTTCGGATTGATCGGATAATGAAGTAACTGTATAATAGCTCATGCCAATTGAAATCCCATAGCGGCATGACCGTTCCGATAGAGAGGGGGATTCAGATGATCGGAGTCATAGTCGTAGACCCTTACCAGCTCGTCCGGCGCGGCATCACGTCTATCCTGTCCGGGGTAGACTCGATTCAGGTTGTCGGCGAAGCCTCGGACCGCAAGGAGGCGCAGTCGCTGATCCACAGCCTGCGCCCGGACATCTGCATCATGAACAACCGCATCAACCAGCAGAGCGGCCTGGAAGTGATCGGACAGCTCCGGCAAGCCGGATCGTCATGCCTGTTCGTCTATCTGACCTCGTCGATGCCGCCAGCGGAGCTGAAGCGCGCGCTCGAGCTCCAGGTCGAGGGCCTCGTCCTCAAGGAGGCACTTCCCGAGGAGCTGATCCACGCCATCCGCATGATCTCCCGCGGCCGCAAGTATTACGACGTCGAGCTGCTCGAATCGCGGCTGACGGATCAGCCCGCCGACATCACGGCCGGCCTCACGCCCAAGGAGAGCGAGGTGCTGCAGATGCTGAGCGAGGGCTTGTCCAACAAGGAGATCGCCGCGCGGCTGGTCGTGACGGAATACACGGTCAAGAAGCATGTCAGCCAGATCCTCTCCAAGCTTGACCTGCCGGACCGTACCAAGGCGGCGCTCTACTACCATCAGAGCCGGTCGGCGATCGGCAGCTGATGCTTCCTGCATGCAAACGCACAGAGCCGGCGGACATGGGTCCGCCGGCTCTTTTTCCGTTGCCGCTTATCGTACGTCCCCGAAGGCATCCGCGGACGGCTCCGCAGGATCCGTTCCGGTCAGTCCAGCGGACCTGCTATGCCTCCCCAAGGAAGGAGCCTCATCAAGGCATAGCCCTCGATCTCGCTCACCGGCACTTGGCCGAGCTTCGGATTGCGGCTGTCCAGGCTCGCGCCGGGTTCGCGGTTGTCCCCGAGCACGAAGACATGCTCCGGCCGCACCGGCTGCGGAGCCATGTCTTCCGGATCGCCCGTCGAATACAGCTCCGGGAGGGCTTCCTCGTTGACATAGACGATGCCGCCCCGAATCTCGACAATGTCGCCCGGTAGGCCGATGACCCGCTTCACGAGACGATAGCCGAGGCTGCTGCTGGCGATGACGGCGACTTTTCCGTAAGCAGGCTCGCCGATATACCGAGAAAGCTTGTTCACGAGCAGGATGTCCCGGTCGGCCAGAGAGGGCTGCATCGACTCCCCGGAGACGCGGTTCAGCCCTGCGATGCTCGTGATGAGGAAAACGGCGGCCGCCAAGCCCGCGATATAGCGGACCCAGCCCCACAGCTCCTTCTTCAGGCCGCTCATGGCGTCGCGCCGTCTCCAGCGTATACGTCGCCGGACACCGTCGGCGCGGCAGCGGGCATGTCTACGCCGGACAAGGAAGCGAGCGCGGCAGCGGTTGCCGCCTCAAGACGGGAAGCGTACTCCCGCTTCTGCTCCTCGCTGTCGAAGCTGCGGGAGGAGAGCAGCGACTCGGCATAGTCGGCGATTTCCTGGCGCTTGGCTGTCTGCAGCTCCGCAGAGAATCGCTCGAACTCAGCCGCTTGGCGCTCCAGCTCCGAGCGGACCTGGCGCTGCAGCTCCGCTGCTTGCCGAGCGGTCTCGTCCTGGATGGCGCGATCGAGCTCGGAGACGGCGGCATCGGCCTGCAAGCCTGCCCAAGCCATGATCCTGCCCTTCAGATCCACGTCGGCGTAGGCCGCTCCGGCCGTAATCGCCATCGCGGACGCGATCGCCGCCGCTCCGATCGCCATTCTTCGCCACCATCCGTTCGCGGCCCTCGCGCCGCTCCGCTGCTTCCTCATGTCGGTTCCCGCTCCTTCTCTTCAGCCGTAAAGCCATGAAGCGAAGAGCATGACGGGCATCCCCGCCATGCTGCTCCCTTCCTTGCGATTGCGCTCGATTTACTTGATGACTGCCGCCGCATCCAGCGCTGCAAGCGCGGCTTTCGTCCTGGTGTCGGCTTCGGCTTTTACTTTCGCCTGCGCGGCTTCGACCTGCTGCTTCGCATAAGCGCTCAGCTCGGCGCGCAGCTCGGCGATTTTGGCTTCGATATGGGCGCGGATCTCCGCATCGGATGCCGCTGCCTGCTCCTCGATGAGCTTGCTGAGCTTGTCCTGGCGGTCCTTGATCGTCGCCGTCAGGTTGTCCGTGGAGGACTTCTGGTAGGCAGCGACGTCTTTGCCGACTTGCTCTACGCTTGCTTTGGATTGGCTCTCGACCGAGCTTTTCAGATCGATCTCGCCTACGCCCTTGGCGAGGTTTTTCGCCGTGTCGACCGTCGCGTTCACGTCGCTCACGAATTTATCGAAGTCTGCAGGCGCTTTGGAGGACAGGCTGTCCGCCGCCGCGTTGACTTGGTTGATGTAGTCGTTTTTCTGGCTGTTGATGGTTTTCATGGAGCCTTCGGACTGCTGCTTCTGGTACGACACGACGCCGTTTACGGATTCCGTTTTCAGCTGCTTGTACTCGGTGTTGTAGGCGTCCAGCTTCTTGCCGTTCTCGATGAGCGCCTTCACGGCCACTTCGGTCGTTGCCGAGCGGAACTGCTTGTTGTACCAGCTGTTGAATTGGCCTGCGATGTCCACGCCTGCGAATGCCGTTCCCATGCTGGCTACGATTCCCGTTGCGACGACGCCGACTGCGATTTTCGTTTTAAGCATTTTGATAGCCATGATTGATTTATCCCCTTTGAATTGGTTTTGGTTGAGTTATGTAAGGCTTCCCGCATCCGGCTTGCCGCCGGTTCGAGCGCTTATTCCCCTTGCGTCAGCTCCGTCAAAAGCTCGTCCAGGCTGCGCTCCAGCTCGTCATCCGCTTGGGCTCGCGCCGCCGCCGATGCTTCGTTGAATTGCCGCCCGATGCCGCCTTCCGGACCGGCAAGCGCGGCATCCGCTTCGTCGAGCTCGCGGAGATAGCGCTCCAGATGCTCGCTGTAGGTGTCGAAAGCTCTCTGACGGGCCCGCTCAGCGGCCTCTTCGACCTGCTTCCCGTAGGTTGGCTCGGCCTGCTGAGCGAGCAGGTCGGCGGCTTCCCGGAACGACTCGGCGGCTTGGCGCTCCGCCCCCCAGCGCAGCTCGTCCGCTTTCTGGCCGAAAGCTTCCGAATACCATTCCTGCACCGCCGCTTTGATGCCCGCTTGGCCAAAGGCTGTTCCCGAACCGATCGCCGCCGCGAGCGCCAGCGCTGCCGTGCCGGCAGCCAAGCCTCTCCGTTTCATTCCGTTCACCTCGACCTTCCGTCTCAAGAGCTTTCGTCCTGCTGTCTGTACTCAGTATAGAGGAGCGGCGCGCGCCGAGGCCTCCCCCCCGAGGATACTTTGCGGTGTTCCAGTTCGCCCCAATTTTATCAGTCCGATGGAATACCCCGGCCGCGGCCGCGCAGGCGGAAGGATGCTACTCCTCCTCCATGCGGCGTCTATTTCGGCCCTAGTGTAGTAGATGAAAGAGCCAGAACAGGTATCCTTTCGTACCATACATGGATCGAACGCTGTCGATGAAAGTCGAATTTTGCCGTACTTTGGACCTAGTCGAGCGTACGGCTGTCCCTGGCTGGCCTTCCGTTTACCGAATCCGCTGCCCGGTTATATAACTTCCACGACAGGAAACGCAGGTACGGAAACAAGCTCGACTATTCCACGAAAGCGAGGTCATTGGATATGAGCAAGAAAATCGTAGGCGTGTACGACACGGAGCAGGCAGCGATCGAAGCGATCGAGCTGCTGAAGGAGCGGGGCGTAGATAGCGAGGACATCTCGATCCTGGCCCGCGACAAGGGCGATGTTTCGACGATTCAGGAGGAGACGGGTACGATGGCGCCGGAGGGCGTCGCCGCCGGAGCGGCGGGCGGCGGCATGCTGGGCGGAATGACCGGCTTGCTCGTCGGCCTCGGCGCCTTGGCCATCCCGGGCATCGGCCCGATCGTCGCGGCCGGCCCGATTGCGGCCGCGCTTACCGGCGCGGCCGTCGGAGCGGGAGCCGGCGGGCTGGTCGGCGGGCTGATCGGCCTCGGCATTCCGGAGAACGAGGCTTCCCTTTACCATGAATATGTCCAGGACGGCAACATCCTGGTGCTGGTCGAATCGCGCGCCGAGCGCGACCATGAAGTCTATGACTCCCTGCGGAGCACCGGCTCCATCAACGCCCCCTCGTATGAGCGCGACGTGCAGCCTTACGGCCAGTCGGCGGCCGCGACCGAGCTGCCCGGCGATGCCGGGGCGGTGCCGGCAGGCGAAGTCTACCCGGACGGCACGCCGGTGCGGGCCGGCCGCCCCGACGCGTCGACGACGATCGGCTTGGCCGGCGACAGCTACGTCGATACCGATCTGGACCGCGACCGCGACGGCCGGGTGATCGGCAGCGACCGCGATCCGGTGGACGGCAGCTATCGCGCCGCCGACGGCTACGCCGAGCCGGGACGCACGCGGGACAGCCGTTATTATGAAGAGAACGGCGTCCGCCGGGACGGTCCGCCGCTGAATCAGGACCGCGACGGCGACGGCGACGTCACGCTCAAGGAGCGCGCCCAGAACCTGCGCGACAAGGTCGACAACCGGTTTTAACGCCACGCGAGGCGTGGCCGGCAGCCTTCCTTAAGCGGACAGCTCCGCTTCAATAGAGCGAGGGCGGCGCGCCGCAAAAGATGAAGAAAGGCCTCATCCGTTGTTCGGAGAGGCCTTTCTTTATTTTACGGACAGCCATGCGGACGTCCCGGCAAGGAAGCTTCTTCCCTGGCTCGGCCCCGCTCAGGAAGCTTCGCCGGCCTCCTGGAACGCGGCGGCGGATTCGCGGCGGCGCGTCATGACGAGGTTGAGCACGATCGCCGTGATCGAGCCGGTGACGATGCCGCTCTGCAGCAGCATCGACAGCTCGGTCGGCAGCTGCGCGAACATCGACGGCACCGTCGCGGAGCCGAGCCCGACGGCGAGGCTGCAGGCGACGATCATGAGGTTGCCTTCCTTGCGCAGGTCGACCTCGGACAGGATGTTCATGCCCGCCGCGGCGACGGAGCCGAACATGACGATCATCGCGCCGCCGAGCACGGCGTTCGGGATGACGGTCGTCAGCGCCGCCAGCTTCGGCAGCAGGCCGAGCAGCACCATGATGCCGCCCGCGGCGAAGATGACGTTGCGCGTCTTCACCTTGGTCAGCTGGATCAGGCCGACGTTTTGCGAGAACGCCGTATAAGGGAAGGCGTTGAGCACGCCGCCGAGCATGATCGCCGCGCCTTCGGAGCGGAGGCCGTTCACGATCTGGCGCTGCTCGACCTTCTGGTCGGTCGCCTTGCCGACGGCGAGATAGACGCCCGTCGACTCGACCATGCTGACGATGTTGACGAGGATCATCGTGCCGATCGCTACGAGGCTGAACTCCGGCGCGCCGAAGTAGAACGGCGTCGGCACGTTGACGAACGACGCCTCGGCGACGCCGCCGAAGCTCACCATGTCCATCGCATACGCCGCGCCCGTGCCGGCCGCGAGCCCGACCAGCACCGAGACGGCCCGCAGGAAGCCGCGCGCGAAGCGGCTGACGAGCAGGATGACGACGAGCGTCAGCAGCGCGAGCAGCAGGTTGCGCGGCGCGCCGAAGTCGGCGGCGCCCTGGCCGCCGGCGACGTTGTTCATCGCGACGGGGATGAGCGACAGGCCGATGATCGTTACGACCGAGCCGGTGACGACCGTCGGGAAGAAGCGCAGCAGCTTGCCGTAGAGCGGCGCCGCCAGCACGACGAACAGGCCGGAGACGATGATCGCCCCGTAGACGGCGGCGAGGCTGTATTCGGAGCCGATGACGATCATCGGGCCGACGGCCGTGAACGTGCAGCCGAGCACGACCGGCAGGCGGCTGCCGAACCAGCGCGAGCCGATGACCTGCAGCAGCGTCGCCAGGCCGCAGGTGAACAGGTCCGCGGCGATCAGATAGGCGATCTGCTTTTCGGTCAGGCCGAGCGCGCCGCCGATGATGAGCGGCACGACGACGGCGCCGGCATACATCGCCAGCACATGCTGCAGGCCAAGCGCGGCCACCTTGCCGGGAGCGAGCGGCTTAGCCATGCGAGATTCCGCCTTGGCCGCCGGCCGGCGCGGATGCGGCGGATGCCGCCGCCTGCGCCTCGCGCACATAGGTCACTTCGCCCGGGCGCATGGACGCGATCCGCGCCAGCGAATGCACCTCGACGCCGAGCTCCTCGAGCAGCCCGCGCCCTTCCTGGAAGCTCTTCTCGATGACGCAACCGACGCCGCACAGCTCGGCGCGCGACTGCTTCACGATGTCGACGAGCCCGACCAGCGCCGCGCCCGTCGCGAGGAAGTCGTCCACGATGAGGACGCGGTCCTGCGGCGTCAGATACGACTGCGAGATGCTCACCTGATACGTCTCTCCGCGGGTGAACGACACGACCTCGGCCGTGAACAGGTTTTCCGTCAGCGTGACGGCTTTCTTTTTCTTGGCATAGATGAAAGGCACGTCCAGCGCGATGCCCGCGGCCATCGCGAACTGGATGCCGCTCGCCTCGATCGTCAGCACCTTGGTGATGCCGCGTCCCGCGAAGATGCGGGCGAATTCCTGCCCGATCTCCAGCGCCAGCCTCGTGTCGACCTGGTGGTTCAGGAACGAGTCCACCTTCAGCACCTTGTCGGAGAGGATCAGCCCTTCCTGGCGGATCCTTTGCTCCAGCTTTTCCATTGTCCGTCGCCCCTCTTCTCCTCGATTCCCCTCATCCGGCAAAACAAAAGACAGACCTCCCCTGGGCGCGCTGCTCCAAGTGAGATCTGTCTGCGATGACAAGTCCTGTCGGCGCCTGCGCGAAGCGGTCCGGCGGACCTGATTCCAGGTCCGGGCCGGCCGCCCGCGCGGGCGCTCCCACTCATAGTCAGACGATTGCGATGGTCGTCCGGTAGAAACTTATGGGCCATATCCCCATGATTATACGAGCTTGTATTCAGTTATCTTTAACGTATCCTACACAATCCGACAAGGGCTGGCAAGCCCCAATATCCGACATCGCCGAGCCCCTAGCCCGCCTGTCCTTCCTCGCCCCGCTCGTCCACCCGCAGCAGCAGCAGGCCGCTGGCCAGCAGCAGCGCCGAGCCCGCATAGAACATCAGGTCGAGCGTGAAGTAGTCGATCAGGAAGCCGCCCGCGATGACCGCTATCCCCGAAAACAAGGCGATGCCGGTCTGATAGCGGCCGATCTTCTCGCCTCGTCCGGGCTCTCCGTCGGTCAGATCGGCGAGCAGCGCCTTCTCGCAGGTGCGCTGCATCGCTCCGAACGCCCCCATCGCGATCTGCAGGGCGTATACCTGGGCGATGCTCGTGGCGAGCGGGAACAGCAGGAATAGTCCGGCCATCCCCCAGGAGCCGATCAGCAGCAGCGGCGTCCGGCCGAAGCGGTCGGACGAGCGGCCGAACCAGCCGTTCAGAAACGCCGAGCAGATCGTGAACAAGCCGTAGGCGATGCCGTATTCCGCGAAGCCGCCCCCGATCTCCTTGATCTGGATCAAGTAGAACGGAAAGACGATGCCCGAACCGAGCGTCATCGCGTTCTGCGACAGCATGACCCAGCGCAGCGCGCTCCGCTTCATCGGCTTCATCGGCGTCCTCCCCCTTCTTCGCTTCCATACTTGCCGTACCAGTCGTTCCAGAACAGGCTTCCCGGATCGTACCTCCGCTTGGCTGCCGCAAGCTCCGTCCATCCGGGGTAGCTCCGGCGGAACTGCTCCAGCGTCGCATAGGGCTGATAGGTCAAGTAATACGTGCCGCCGAGCGACTGGGCCAGTCCGATCATCCGCTGCGTCAGCCGCTCCAGCCGCTCGAGCCGGGCCGCGCTCCGCTTCTCGTTGATCAGCAGCACGAGCGCGGCCCGATCCTCCGAGGCGGTGTAGGACAGCGCCGACTCGCCGTTCTGCGGCATGTAGCGGACGGTGATGTTGACGACATTCAGCGGCTCCTCCCGCAGCAGCGCCCGCAGGCCGTCGACGAACGCCTCGTACCGGGAGAGCGGGACGAAATATTCCTGCAGCAGGTCGCTATGCTGCGCATCCCGATAGTCCAGGAAATCGCTCTCCGGCCGCATCGCGTTGTTGCGCGTGACGAGTCCGCCTTGCTCCGAGCGGAACAGCCGCTCCTGCAGGCTCCAGCTCAGGCTCTTGCCCCAATCGTGCTTGCGCTGCAGGCCGAACACGAAGCGCGTCAGCTCGACCGCCCGGTCCTGCTTGAGCTCCCGGTCCGCGCTCGCCAGCGGCAGCCCGGTCCGCCGGAACTCCGTCATGTACATCCGCTCGAGAAAATGCTCCGGCGCCGTCGACAGCCGCGCGATCAGCAGCCCCGTATCCGGCGAGCGGGCCGCCTGTTCGAACCGCTGCGGGAACTCGCGGTACGACAGCAGCGACGTGCGGGACTCGTACACCTCGTCCGCCGTCAGCTCCAGCGTCGCCTCGAGGATGACGCCGAGCACGCCGAAGCCGCCGATCGCCGCGCGGAACAGCTCCGGCCGCTCCTCCCGGCTCGCCGTCACGATGCTGCCGTCGGCCAGCAGCATCCGGATGGAGCGGACGGCGGCGATGAGCGGGCCTTCCGACGGGTCGCGGCCGTGGATATTGGCGCTCAGCGAGCCGCCGATCGTGAACAGATTCTGGGACTGCATGACGCGGACCGACAGGCCGAGCGGATTGACCGCCTCCTGGATGTCGGCCCACGTCGCGCCGGCCTGCGCCGTAACCGTCCGCGCCTGCTCGTCGACCGCGAGGATGCGGTCGTAGCGCTTCAGGTCGAGCACGACCGCTCCTTCATAAAAAGTCTGCCCGCCCATGCTGTGGCGCGTGCCGGCGATGCTGACCTTGCGGCCCTCGGCGGCCGCCTCCAGCACGGCCCGGCGGGCGTCGTCCGCGCTGCGGACCGTCACCGTCCGGTCCACGCGCGCGCTGACGACGCGCCCGACGTCGGTCGCCTGCTCGCCGCGGGGCTGAGCCGACCGGGCGTGCAGCGACAGCGACAGCAGCAGCGCGTAGACCGCGCAGGCGGCCAGCGCGAGGCGAAGCCTGCCGCGACGGCCCTTCATCCGCCGGCTTGCCCCGCTTCGAGCGCGAGGCTGCTCCGGTACTGGCCCGGCGTCATGCCGGTCCAGCGCTTGAACGCCCCGTGAAAAGCGCTCGGCTCCGAGAAGTGGAGCAGGTACGCCACCTCCGCCACGCTCAGCTCCTGCTTCGCCAAGTAGCGGAGCGCCAGCTTGCGGCGCATCTCCGCGGCGACGCCGGCGAACGTCGCCCCCTCTCGCTGCAGCCTGGCCTGCAGGCTGCGCGCGCTCATGCCGAGCGCCCGCGCGGCCGCGGGCAGCGCAGGCGGCGCGGCTCCGGTCCGCTCCAGCAGATAGCGGGTCAGCTCGCGCGTCGTCTCCTGGCCTTTTGCGAGCGAGTCCAGCATCCGGTCGGCCAGCGCCTGAAACTCCTGCCGCAGCCTCTCCTCCCGCGCCAGCACGGGCCAGTCCAGCACCTCGGCCGGCAGCCGGATCGCATCCTCCGCCGCCTCGAATTCCGGAGTCAGCCCGAACACGTCCCGGTACCGCTCCGGATCCGCCGCCGGCGCATGCCGGAACGACACCCCGGCCAGCTCGACCGGGCGGCCGACGAGCCGCAGCAGCGAGCGGCAGAGCGAGGCGACCATGTCCTCCGTGCAGTGGCGGGACGCCTCCAGCGCCGGGTCGTTCAGACGGAAGCGCAGCTCCGTCAGGCCGTTCTCCGCAGGCGCGGCCTTCAGCTCATAGCCGCTGCAGATCATTTCGTGATACTTGTTCATCGCCTGCACCGCTTTGCCGGCCGTGGCGCAGTGCTGCACGACATAGCCCGCCACGCCGAGATCGGCCAGCTCCATCGCAGCTCCCTGATGCAGCCCGAACAGCGGGTCGCCGGCGAAGCGCGCCGCCTCGTCCATGAGGCGCGCCATCTCCTCGTGCGCGATCCGGGCATCGCCTCGCCGCAGCAGCTCCGGATCCAGTCCGGCCTCCCGGCAGAAGCGCCCGGTATCGAGCCCGCGAGCGGCCATGCCGCGCACCGATGCGGCCAGCAGCGCCACCGTCATTCCGTTTTCCTTCATGCGGCACCTCCTTGCGCCTTTCGTCATCATCGCAGCGCCTTCGCTCACTGCGCGGCGCGTTACGGCCAGTTTATCATAGAATCAACCTCATCCTGGAAGAAAAAAGGAGAACTGCCCATGTCCCGCCGCATCGCTGTCATCATCGGCCATCCTGATTCGCAAAGCCTCTGCCACGCGCTGGCCGCCGCCTATATCCGCGGAGCCGAAGCGTCCGGCGCGCAGGTGAGCGTGCTCGACCTCGCTTCGCTGGCGTTCGAGCCGAACCTCCGCTACGGCTACCGCAAGCGCACCGAGCTGGAGCCGGATCTGCTGAATGCCCAGCAGACGCTGCTGAAGGCCGACCATACGGTCTGGATCTTCCCCATCTGGTGGGCTTCCATGCCTGCCGTGCTCAAGGGCTTTCTCGACCGCGCGCTGCTGCCCGGCTTCGCCTTCCGCTACGACGACAGCAAGCCGGTGCCGGTGAAGCTGCTGGGCGGCAGGAGCGGACGGATCATCGCCACGATGGACTCCCCGACTTGGTATTACCGAACCCTACTTCGGGATGCCGGCATTACCGTCATGAAAAAAGGCGTGCTGGAGTTCTGCGGCATCCGCCCGGTCGGCGTCACCCGCTTCGGCTCGATCCGCGGCTCAAGCGACGAGCGGCGAGCGAAAATGCTGGCCCAGGCCGAGCAGCTCGGGCGGGCGCAGAAGTGATGCCCCGCAGCGGCTGATCCTGGCTGCCCTGAAGGCAAAAAGCGTCCAGCCCCGCATGTCGATGCGGGGCTGGACGCTTTTTTCTTTTATCCGGCGAAGCCGAGCCGATCCAGCAAGCGCAGGATCAGCACCGCCGCTTGCGCGCGGTCGGCCTTGCCTTGCGGATCCAGCTCGCCGCTGCCGGTGCCGGACATCAGGCCGAGCTGCGTCAGCGCGGAAACCGGCTCCTGCGCCCAGCTCGAGACGGCAGCGGCATCGCGGTAAGCGGACAGCGCCGCAGCATCTGCCGCTGCCGGCTGGCCCGCATAGGCCAGCGCCTTGGCGACCATGACCGCCATCTGCTCCCGCGTGACGAGCGCCTGCGGAGCGAAGCTCTCGGCGGAGACGCCGTTCACGAGGCCGGCACGCACGGCAGAGGCGAGATCGCCCGCATACCAGGCTTGGTCCGGCACATCGCCGAAGCCGGAGCGCTCCGCCGGCTCGGCCAGGCCGAGCGCGCGAGCCAGCATCGCCGCGAACTCCGCGCGCGTGACCGCCTGGTTCGGCGCGAATCGGCCTTCCCCGACTCCGCTCGAGATGCCGAGGCGGGCCAGGCGGTTCAGGTCGGCCTGCGCCCAGTGGCCCGCCAGATCCTTGAACGCCGCATCGGACCGGATCAGCCCGTAGACGCTGTCATGCGGCGACAACAGCGTGATCCGTCCGTTCTCGTTTCGCAGCGGGATGAACCGCAGCTGTCCGGTGCGCTCATCCAAATAGAAGGCGGACCAGCCGCTTTCCGTCGAAGGCGGCACGAGCGTCCGCTCGATATACGTTCCGGCATGGTCGCCGGCGCTCTTGCCGTCGATCCGCAGCGAGAACTCCGCCATCGGACCGAGGCTGCGGCCGGAAGCGCCTGCTGCGCGAGCCGCCTGAGCGGCCGCTTCCGACGAAGGAACGCCGATCACGACCGTTACGACAGCCTCGCTGCTCAGCCCGGCAAGACGGGAGACCGGCAGCCTGTAGCTCGCCGAGCCTTTCTCGACGATGAGCTCGACAGCCGCGCCGGCCGTCAGCTTCTGCAGCGCTCCGGCCGGGAAGACCAGCTCGGCAAGCTCGCTCGTCGCCTCGAGGCGCAGCGTCAGGCTCCTTCCCTCAGCGGCGGCCATCCAGGCCGCGAGCTGCTCCGAGCTGACAAGGAAGCGGGTCGATTGCCGTCCGTCCGTCAGCGGTACGTCCTGTTTCTCCATTGCCGCCGGCTGGCCGTTCACCATGAGAACCGCGTCCGCGCCGGGAGTCGGAGCTGGCGTCGGGCTCGGGCTCGCCGTTCCCGGCGTTGGCGTCGGCGTTGGCGTTGGCGTCGGGCTCGGCGTCGGTGTTGGCGTCGGAGCTGGCGTCGGTGTTGGCGATGGCTCCGGCGTTGGAACGGCCGCCCACTTCGCATGCAGCTCCAGCGCGCCCGTCACCGCCGCATTAAAATCATACGCCTGCTTCAGCTCCGCGTCCGTGTACCAGCCGCCGAACGTGTAGCCCGTTCGCATCGGATCGCTTGGCTTAACGACCTTGCCCCCGTGATCCACTTCCAGCGCCGGAACCGCGCTGCCTCCATGGCTGTCGAAGCTCACCGCGTACTGGTTCAGCGTCCACTTCGCATGCAGCTCCAGCGCACTCGTTACTGCGGCGTTGAAGTCATACGCCTGCTTCAGCTCTGCGTCCATGTACCAGCCCCCGAACGTGTAGCCCGTCCGTGTCGGATCGGCCGGCTTCACAGCTTTCGATCCGTGATCGACGTCGAGCTTCGCGACCGCGCTG
>NZ_KE383847.1:379083-438588 GCF_000422485.1 Paenibacillus pasadenensis DSM 19293 | reverse complement strand
ATCGCGTATCTGGTATTAGCATCCGTTTCCGGAGGTTATCCCAGTCTCGAGGGCAGGTTGCCTACGTGTTACTCACCCGTCCGCCGCTAACCTTATCCCGAAGGACAAGATCCGCTCGACTTGCATGTATTAGGCACGCCGCCAGCGTTCGTCCTGAGCCAGGATCAAACTCTCCATAAAGGTAGTTCGATGACTCATTATGAAGTTTTCGCATCCAAGGATGAGAAAAGCTTCGAACGTTGACTTGCTTCACTCGTTGTTCAGTTTTCAAAGAACAAATTCGCTTTGACGCTCGCCCGGACAGCTTGTCCGTTTTTCGCGTCCCAACCGCGTATCTCTCGGCCGGAATTAGAATATACCATGCCCATCCGCATTTGCGCAACCCTTTTTGCAAAAAAAGTTCCGTTTTTTTCGATACGAAGAGTTCCGACATACGATCTGAAAAAAAGCTTCATTATATGTCTTCATATGTCTTCGTTATATGTCTTCGTTATATGTCTTCGTTATATGTCTTCGTTGATGCCCCCCCTATGCCGCATGCCCTCTCCTGCATCCGATCAACGTCAGGACGAGACTCCCCAAAAAAGGCTTGCATTTACGCCTCACATTCATTAGATTTATTTTAACGTTACTTTTAATTGAATGTTACAAATAATTTCATGTCTCTCATTTGAAATGGAGGTCCCTATTCATGAGCCTTCCCGCTGCCGGTCTCGCCCCTGCTCCAAGCCGTCCTTTCCGCGCCCTGCTCGCCCATCGTTCCTTCATGCTTCTCCTCGCCGCCCGCATGACTTCCCGCTTCGGCGACTCCATCGACTCCATCGCCTACAGCTGGATGGTCTATCAGCTGACGGGCTCGAAGCTGATGATGGGCAGCCTCTTCGCCTTGAACTTCGTGCCAGGCATCTTGTTCAGCCTCTTCATCGGCGTGTTGATCGACCGCATCCCGCAAAAGACGATTCTCGTCGTCTCCTACGCCGCGCGAGGCCTGAGCGTGGCCGCTACGGCAGCGCTGCTTGGCCTTGGGCTGCTGGAGCCATGGCATCTGTTCGTCTTTACTCTCCTGAACTCAACGCTGGAATGCTTCGCCACTCCGACCGAGACCTCGCTCGTGCCCCGGCTGCTGCCAAAGCCGCTGCTGCTGAGCGGCAACTCCCTTAGCGCCTCCCTCTCGCGCAGCGCGGAGCTGGCCGGTCTGGCAGCCGCCGGCGCGATCATCGCCTGGACGGGACTCGCCGGCGCTATCCTTGTCGACGCCTCGACCTTTCTCCTCTCCGCGCTCCTTCTGCTCTTCCTAGCCGTTCCGGCTCGGCCTGGCGACGATCGCCCATCGCCCTCCCAGGACGATGCAGGCGCGAAAAAGACGGCATACTGGCAAGACTTCAAGCTCGGCCTCTCCTTCGTCCGCTCCCACTCGCTGCTGATCCTCACCTTGATGACGGGCGCGCTGCTCAACGTCGGCCTCATCCCGCACAACGTCATGGGGCCGGTCTATGTCAAAGACGTGCTGCACGCGGGACCGTCCGTCCTTAGCCTGCTCGGCGTCTGCCTGCTGACCGGCATGATCCTCAGCGGTCTCGCCATAGGCGCCTGGGGGAGCCGCTTCCGCAAAAGCTCGCTGATCGTATTCGGCTGCTTCCTATTGGGAGCCAGCCAGGGTCTATACTTCCTGCCTGCCGCGATCGAGTGGCAGCCTGCCGTCATCGTCGCGGCGCTCGCTTTCAGCAGCGGAGCCGCCATTCCTTTCATCAATACGCCGCTCTCGACGTACATGATGGAAGTGACGCCTGCCGGGATGCTCGGACGCGTCAGCTCCCTCTCTTCGATGATCTCCTCGGCGCTGCTGCCGGTCGGCGCGATCGCGGTAGGCGCGGCGGGAAGCCTCGTTCCGGTCGAGACGCTCTATCTCGGCGCGGGCATACTGATGGTGCTGCCTGCTTTCTTTCTGCTCACCCGCAAGAGTTTCATGAAAATATAGTATACTGGAACCTACATCCGCCTCCGGGCAGTCAGGAGTGGCCGCCATCGAAACGAAAGTGCTCAAGACGATCGAGGAAATCCGCATCTTCTCCGATCCATACCGCATGAAGATCCTGGACCAGTTCTACAAGGCCACGGAGCCGTCTACGATCAAGGAAATCGCCGACCAGCTCGGCGAGGTGCCGGCCAAGGTGTACTATCATGCCCGCAAGCTGGAAAGCATCGGCCTCCTCGAGCTGAAGGAGACGCGCCTGATCAACGGCATTACCGCGAAATATTACAAGGCGTTCGAGGGGAGCGTCCAGGTGAGGCGAGACGATGTCGACGAATCGATCCGCACCGTCTTCGCGTCGGAGGCGCAGAAGCTCGTCGCCCGCATGTTCGACGCCAGCAAGCAGAAATATCTGGACAATCAAAGCTCCGGCAAGAAGCAGACCGGCACGGTGACGAACAGCGACCTCTATCTGACCAAGGAAGAGTCTGAGGCCTTCGTCGAAATGATCCAGGACTTCATCCGCGAGCATAGCAAGCCGGCCTCTCCCGGCCAGGAAGCCCATCATTTTTTCTTTTCTTTTTCCCACATCGAGGAATAGACGGCCCTGAAAGGCGTTCGCATAAACGGATGGCGCGCAGGCGGAATAGACTGTACGAACCCGTTTCTTGCAAAGGATGAGATGATGTGAGGATCGATCTGGGCTGCGGCGCGGCCAAGCATCCAGGCTGCATAGGCATCGATACGCGCAGGCTGCCGGATGTCGACTTGGTGCATGACTTCGACACGCCGCTGCCGCTGAGCGACGATTCGGTCGACTTCGCGATGCTGGCGGACAGCGCGCAATTTTCGGCGGACCCGCTCCGACTGATGAAGGAGCTTTATCGCGTCTGCCGCCATGGAGCTGTCGTATGCATCGCCGCTCCCTACGCGCATGCCTCGTCGCATCTGGCGAACCCGGCTTACCGCTCGCTTCTGAGCGAGCAGTCTCCCCGATACTGGACGTCCCACCCGGTCTGTTACGTCGATCCGGACGAATACCGCTTCTGCGCCGAGCGAAGCTGGTCGCTGCAGGGCGAGGAGGCCCCGGACCTGCGGCTCGTGCGGCTGGAGTTCTTTTATTATCCGCAATACGAAGGCATGTACGAGCCGCATGAGCTGTCCTTGCTGCGGCAGAGCCAGATGAACGTCGCCCATCACTTCATGATGCATCTGATCGTAGTAAAGCAAAGCGTATCGGAAGACGAGATGCAGTGGCTCGCCGTCCAGCCGATGGAGGAGCCGTCCTATGTGCGGGAGCTCCGCTTTTCGGTCCGCAGCGGCAGCGAGGAGCCGTTCCTGTATCCGGGACCGATGGAGCTGATGATGTCGGCCGCCGGGACATCCGCCAAGGAAAGCGGTCAGGCGGATGTCCCGGCTGCGGAGAAGAGCAGCGGAGCGGAGGGATCGGCGGTGAGCTTCGGCGAAGAGGCCGCAGAAGCGCATCCGCAACGATCCGATGCGGCCGCGGACGGCCCGGACGAGGCGCCGGGCGCGGGGGCAGGCCCCGGCTCGGACGGGACAGACGTTGCGGTGGCAGGGCTCGGCTCGGGCGAGGCAGACAGCGCCGGGGCAGGGCTCGGCTCGGGAGAGACAGACAGCGCCGGGGCAGGGCTCGGCTCGGGCGAGGCCGCGGATCGGGCGGGAGATCTGCCTGATCGGGCGGTTGAGCCTGCCCGCCATGGCGCTCCTCCCGCTCGGGCGAGCCGTCCGAGAGCAAAGCCTGGCGGCGGCAAGCGCCCCCGCCGCTCCGCTGCCGCCAAGCCGGCTCGGAAAAAGCGCACCCGCACTCGCAACCGCGCCTCGTCCAAACGGACCTGACCTCATGCAGGCGGATTTGACCTCATGCAGGCACGGAGCCGAGCAACGCCAAAAGCCCTTTCCCGCTGGAGCGGGAAAGGGCTTTTGGCGTTGCGATGAAGTCGGTGTCGGGGGCGGCGGATTGACCCGTTCCGTCCTGCTCCAATAGATCAGCTGCGCTCCAGCAGGCGGTAGAGCATCGCTGCCGTTTCCGCGCGGCTGGCCGTGCCTTGCGGCTTGAGCGCGCCGTTGTCGCCGCCGACGATGCCGGCCTGGACGAGCGCCGCCGCGCTGGCGGCCGCATACGGAGCGACGGAGCCGCTGTCGCGGAAGGCCGCCAGGCTGGAGAGCGCAGCAGGCTCAAGCGGCTCTCCGGCCAGCTCGGCCGCGCGGGCGAGGAGCGTCATCAGCTCCTGGCGGCTGACCGGCGCGAGCGGATCGAAGCGTCCCTCCTCGCGGCCTTGGGCCAGGCCCAGCAGCTTGGCGATGCGTGCCGCCTCCTCATAATAGGCTCCTGCCGGAATATCGCGGAACGATGCCTCGCCATCGGCGGAGAATTCGAACGCGCGTACGAGCAGCAGCAGCAGGTCAGCGCGGCGGACCTCAGCTCCCGGCTGGAAGCGCTGCTCGTCCACGCCTTGGACGATTCCGCGGGCTGCCAGCGCCTCGATCGCTTGCTGCGCCCAAGCATGCCGGGTCAGGTCGCGGAACTCGGCGCCGGAAAGAACGGCTGCATAGGTTCCGGATGCCCGGACATCGAACTTCACGCTGCCGCCGCCAGCGCCGGCGCCGGCGGCGTAGCGGCCGCTCGGAACCGGGAGCGACCGGCTGCCGTCCAGCAGCCGCACCGCGATGCGATGGGAGTCGGCCAGTGCCTGGCCGGCCAGCTTGGCCGGCACGGAGACGCTTGCCGCAGGATGCGATGCGGCCGGCACGACCGGCTTGCCGCCGCTGTCCAGCTCGATGCGATAGATCGGCAGGCCCGCGGAAGCGGCTTGCTGCGCCGCCGTGAGGGCGCTGCGGTCCGCCGCCTCCGCGAGCGTCAGGCGGACGTCGGCTCCGGCCAGCGCCGCTCCCTGGAGCCAGCCGGCCGGCAGCAGCAGCGTGCCGTTCGGCAGGCGCAGCTCCAGGCTGGAGGCGCCGCTGCGCAGCGCTTCGGCCGGCAGGATGACCGTGTAGCCTGTCGCCCCTGCCGCGGATGGAACGTTGATCGTGATCTTGCCGCCCGCCGAGCCGGCCTGGTCGAGCTCGGCCTGGCTGACCGCGACGGAGGCGATGCCGGAAGCCGCGTCGAGCTTCGGCTGGCCGGAGGTCAGGCTGCCGCCGGGAGAGGCGGTCGGCGAAGCGCTTGGAGACGCGCTTGGCGCCGGCGTCGCGATCGGACCGCCGGTCGGTTCCGGCGTGGCCGGAGGTCCCGCGCTCGGCGTCGGCGATGAGCCCGGCGACTCGCTCGGCTGCGGCGACGTGCCCGGATCCGTGCTCGGCTGCGGATCAGCCGGACCGGTCACATAAGTGAACGCGGACACGAAGCTGGCGTCCATGCCGGCCTTGACGGCGACGGCGCGGATGACGACCATGCCTTCCACCTGGATCGGACCGTCGGCGCGCCTGCCGCTCTGCGCGCTCGGCAGGCTGCCGTCCAGCGTGTAGTAGACGGCGGCATCCGCTGTTCCGCTGGCCAGCGTCACCGCTTGCGGCTTGGCGTGCTTGCCGGCCTTGAGCGAAGCTTTGGCGATGGCCGCCCGCTCCGGCTGGACGGCCGGCTCCTCGTCCGTCGGGACGAGGCGCAGCCAGTCGAGGTTGAAGCCGTCGCCTTGGATGAGCACGGACAGCTGCTGCGGTCCGGCCGGAAGGGCGACGATGCCCGAGACCTCCCGGTACGTGCCCCAGCCTCCGGTGGACGGAAGCGAAACCGCGCCGACGGACTGGCCGTCCGCGAGCAGCGCCGCGGACACGCCGGACTGCTGCGTCGCATAGCGGTAAGTGACTTTATAACGCCCGGCCTGCGGCACGTCCACTCCATAATGGAGCTTGTTGCCGGCATTGGTATAGCCGACGTTGGCCGTGCCGGCGCTGCGGTTCGTCTCGATCGCGTTGCGGTCGGCGTCGAAATAGCTCTCCGCCTCGAGCTGCAGCGCTCCGTCCGTCCCCGCCGTCTGCGGGCGCAGCGGCTCGACCGCCAGCGAGCCGACGTTGAAGCCGCCGACGTTCGCAGCGAGCCGCAGCGTCTGCTCGCCTGCAGGCAGGTCGATTGTCTTGCGCACCGTGATCCAGTTGTTGTAGATCTGCGGCACGTCGTACGTCGCCAGCACGGACTCGCCGAGCTTCAGGCTGAACGCGCCGATGCCGCCGTTTTGCGACTGCAGCTCCAGCGTCACCGTGTACCGTCCGGCTTCAGGCACGGACAAGCGGTAGTCGGCCCAGTCGTCCGCGTCCGACTCGCCGAGCTGGCGTCCGTCGGCTGAACCGCCGGCTCCCGGCTTGAAGCCGGACATCGCGGCGTAATCATCCGCCGAAGCCGTTCCCGGCACGGCGATGAGGCGCGGGTTGTCTTTCACCTGAAGCACCGGCCCGAGCTGCACCCAGTCGAGCGCGAGCGGTCCATCCGCCGCCGTCAGCCGCAGCTGCTGGGCTCCCTGGCTGAGGCGGATCGTGCCCGATGCCGTCGTCCACGCGGACGATGCCGGCAGCGCGTCGCTGTGGATCGGGCTGCCCCCGTAGACGGACCAGCTCACCGTGGCATCGGCCTCGGACTCCGTGCGGTAGCGGTACTGCAGCTGGTACAGGCCCGATTCCGGGGCGGAAACGCGGACGTTCAGCTCGCTGCCGCCGTGCAGGCTGACCGCATCCTTGGATGCGCCTGCCGGAGCCTCGAGCAGCAGCGCATGCGCCGTGCTGGAGGCCGCTTCGGCCTCGACGCGCTGCGGCAGCGCCGCTTCGCCGGCTGCAGGCTGCAGGCGCAGCTCGCGCAGCCGGTAGCCGGTGCCCGCGGCCTCAAGGCGCAGCTGCTGCTCCCCGGCCGGCAGGTCGAGCTGGACGCGGACAGCGGCGAACTCGCCGTACGTATCGCGCGTAACCGGCACATAGGCGGCCGTCGCGCCGCCGGCTTTTACCGTGACCGAGGCGTCCGCAGGCTGTCCCGCATAGCTCAGGTCGAGCGTGTAGCGGCCGGCCTTGCGCACGTTCACGCCGTAGTCGAAGGCCGCCTGGCCTTGCGCCGGGTCGGCGTTCAGGCCGTCGACGACGCCTGTCGCCGCGTCGGCCGAATACGAGCCCTCGGCCCGGTCGAAGCTTGACGCCGCGAAGCGGCCCGGGGCGGTCCGTCCGAGCTCCGGACGGGTCCAGCTGTAGGTGGCGACGGACTTGGCCGGCACGACCGCGCTGATCTGCGTGCCGTCGCTGAGCAGCTTGACCGGCTGGTCGGACGCCGTCTGGTTGATGAGCACCGCGACGATCTTTTTGCCGTCCGGACTGCGGAAGGCGACGTTGGTGACGGTGTCCTTGCTGCCGTAATTGCTGTCGATCCGCTCATAGCCCGGCAGGACGAACTTGGAGAACTGCGCCATCAAGTACGTCTCCGGCGCGAGCCAGTAGTGGTCGCGGTCTGCGGAGTCCTGGATGACCGGCGTCGGATCCGGCACGCCTGTCCACTGGTGGGCGCGGATGTCGCTGTCGAGCATGACGACCCACGAGTTGTAGCTGCGCGCCCAGTTGCGGAAGTACTGCGCGATGCGGTCCGCTCCCTGCGTGCCCCAGACGGCGCGCTCCGTCAGGTAGACGTTCTTTTCCGGGAACAGCTCCTTGAGCCTAGTCATCTCGCTCAGCTCTCCGCCATAGTCATGGAAAGCCGTGCCGTCGACAGCCGCGTAGGCGGCCGGATCGCGCAGCAGCTGCGCCGGATACGCCATCGTGTCGCCCGGGTTGTGGTCGAAGGTGAGGATCTTCACTTCGCCGAGGCCGGCGGCGTCGAGCTTCGCCCGCAGCAGCGCGGCCAGGCGGCCTTGCTGCTGCCAGCTCATCTTCGTGCTCGGATACTCGATCTCGAGCAGCGGCTCGTTCTGCATCGTCAGCATCTCGATCGGGATGCCTTCGTCGCCGTACGCCTGCACGAATTTCACCAGATAATCGGCGTAAACCGGCAGGTACGGCTCCAGCACCTCGCCCTTGATCATGCTGCCCGTCGTCTTCATCCAGCCCGGCGCGCTCCACGGCGAGCCGAAAAACTTGACGTCGGGGTTGATCGCCCGGATCTCCTGGAGCGTGGAGATGATGCCGAGGTCGCGGTCCTTCTGGATCGAGAACTTCTTGAGCTCGGGGTCGGTCTCGCCCGGCGGCAGGTCGTTGTAGGAATAGAACGGCTGTCCCGTGAAGTCCGCCGTGCCGATCGTGACGCGCACGAGGCTCATGCCGGCTCCCTTCTCCTTGTCGAACAGCTGGACGAGCAGCTCATGCCGCTTTTCCGGGGACATCTTCATCAGATTGCCGACGGTCGATTCCTCCATGGAGGAGCCGATGCCGAAAATGGACTGATAGGCGGTGTCCGCATCGAGCTCGATGACCTCGCCTGCCGCCTCGTTCGGCTTCACGACGTCAAGCGGGGCTTGCGGGGCCAGCTTGCTGTCGCCTTCCTGCCAGCGCGGGGCGTAGTACCAGCGGATGTCGCCCGGATCGCGCTCGCGGCTGATCCAGCTCTGCACCGCGTCCTCCTGCACGATCTCCGGCTCGATCGGCGTGCCCGGGCCGCCCGGCTCCTCCGTGCAAACCACCGTCGTCGGCGACGGCGCGTCGCCCGTGCGGGTCAGCTTCACCCAGTTGAGGTTGAAGCTGCCGCCGAGGAACGAGAGGCGCAGCTTCTGCTTGCAAGGTCCGCCCGGAAGCTCGATATCCTTGGCCTTGGCCGAGCCCCAGTCCTGGTAGCTGGCGATGCGCGGCAGCGGAATCGTCGCGCTCGCCTGCTTGTTGCCGTCGACGATCCGGAGGCCGGAGCTGTCTCCCCAGCTGGCGTAGCGGACCTCGACGTCATACAGGCCGCCTTCGAGCTCGACCTCGTGCTCGGTCCAGTCGCCATCGTCGATGTAGCCGATGTTGTCGCCGCCGCCCGCATCCTGCGTCTTTTCCGTCTGGATGCCGGACTGGGCGACGAACGATTCCGCCTCGATCTGCACATAGCCCGGATTTTCCGGCGTCTCCGGCTGCGGAGCTTCCGGCAGCGGCGGAGTCGCCTGGTTCTTTTGAAGACCATAGCCGGTCTGGAAAAGGAATTCCTCCGCTCCCGGATCCGGCTTGGCGTAAGCGCTCAGCTCGAACGGCCAGCGGATCGGCAGCTTGCCCTCGAACTCGCGCTCTCCGAGCAGCACGTCGGCTACGCCCGCGCCTTCCGTGCCGGGCAGCCAGGCCGCGACGAGGCCCTGCACCTGGTCCAGCTGCTTCGCGACCGTCATCGGACGCCCGCTGACGAGCACGAGCACGACCGGAAGATCCGGATTCGCCGCGCGGATGTTGTCCAGCGTCGCCTGGTCTTCCGTGTCCAGATCGAGGCTCGAGGCGTCGCCGCTGCCTTCCGCGTACGGCTTCTCGCCGAGCACGACGATCGCGGCGTCCTTGCCGGCCGCGCCGCGGCCGTGCTCGTTGAACGTCACCGTCGCGCCGGCTGCCTTGGCGGCCGCCTGCAGCCCCTCGAGGATCGTCGTGCCGGGCGTGATCGCGCCGGCCGAGCCCTGCCAGGTGATCGACCAGCCGCCCGACTGGCGGCCGATGTCGTTGGCGTTCTTGCCGGCGACGAGCAGATTTTTCATCGTCGGCAGCAGCGACAGGATCGGCGCCTCGACGCCGTCCGCCCCGCGCACGGGATCGTTCTTGAGCAGCACGAGCGAGCGGGATACGGCCTCGCGCGCCACGGCGCGGCTCGCCTGCGAGCCGAACGCCTGCTGCATGTCGCGGTCGCCGTAAGGCTGCTCGAACACGCCGGAGCGGAATTTCACCGTCAGGATGCGCGTGACGGCGTCGTCGATGCGGGACATCGGCACGGCGCCTTCTTCGGCAAGCGCTTTCAGATCGGCGTAGACCTGCTTCCATTTATCCGGCTCCATGATCATGTCGACGCCGGCGTTGACCGCCGTGCGCACCTGGGCCTTCAGCCCGCTGACCGCGTTGCCGGCCGAGTCCCGCGTGATCTGATCGATGGCGTTGTAGTCGGAGATGACGAAGCCCTTGAAGCCGAGCTCGCCCTTGAGCTTGTCCTGCAGCAGCCGCTCGTTGGCGTGCATCTTGAGCCCCTGGATGCTGTGGTAGGAAGCCATGACCGTGCCGACGCCGGCCTTGACGGCCGCTTCGTAGACCGGCTTTTCCAGCTTCCAGATGTCTTCCTCGCTGTAAGCAGTGACGTTGCCCTGGTTGACGCCGCCTGCCGTATAGCCCTCTCCCACGAAATGCTTGGCCGTAGCGACGACATGCTCGCGGTCGGCGAGCTGCTCCGGCTTCTCGCCCTGCAGCCCCCTGATGTACGCCGCGCCGAGCTTGGCCGCCAGCTCCGGACTGTCCCCGAAGCCTTCGTAGGTGCGGCCCCAGCGGATATCCTGCACGACGGCGAGCGCCGGCGCGAACGTCCAGTTGATGCCCGTGGCGCGGATCTCGGCCGCGGCCGCTTCGCCGACCCGCTCGGCCAGCTCCTCGCTGCCCGCTGCCGCCAGCCCGATGTTATGCGGGAACAGCGTCGCTCCCTTCACGTTGTTGTGGCCGTGCACCGCATCGACGCCATAGAGCAGCGGGATGCCCAGACGCGTCGACAGAGCGCCGTTCTGGTAGCTCTCGTACAGCTCCGTCCAGTTCTCCAGCGTGCTGTCGGCCTGCTTGCCGTTCGGGAACGAGCCGCCGCCGCTCAGCACGGAGCCGAGATGATAGGTCCGCACGTCCTCCGGCGTCACCGAGGCGCGCTCCGCTTGCACCATCTGGCCGACCTTTTCCTCGACCGTCATGCGGGCGAGCAGATCCTCGGTCCGTTTCTCCGGCGTCAGCGCCGGGTTGTAATAAGCGGGCAGCGTTCCGGCTTCGGGCGCCGCCGACGTCGCTGCCGGCAGCATGCCTGCGGCCAGCGCCGCGGCCGTCAGCGCGGACAGCCAGCGCTTCGCCTTGCCTTTTCTCGCTTCCGGCGGTCTGGCGCGGCCGCCTCCGGATCCGCGCTGCTGCGCAGAAGGGATACTCGGTTTCATCACTGCATGAAGCCTCCTCTGTAAATGTAATCGATACCAAGACCGAGCATGCGGAGGCGCGTTCCTGTAATCGTTTACAGAAACGCAGGTCGAGAGTCGTGCTGCCTGCGCCGTGATGCCGCTCCCATGCCAGCGATCGCAAGCCCAGTATAGGACAAGGAACAGCCGAAGGGGAATGCCCCTCCGGCACATCCTTGAAAAAACAAACGTCAAACCTGAAGTAATACCCGGTCGCTGCCGTCGAAGCGGACTAATTCGAGCTCCGCCTGGCTGGCGAGGGAGCCGGCAGCGCGGCCAGCGGCCGCAGCCGCTCCGGCGCAGGCGCAGGAAGTTTTGGCGATGGCAGCATGGGCGCGGAATGTGGCGGCGCGGAGTGCGGCGACGCGGAGTGCGGCGACGCGGAGTGCGGCGACGCGGAGTGCGGCGACGCGGAGTGCGGCGACGCGGAGTGCGGCGGCGCGGAGTGCGGTGGCGCGGAGTGCGGCGACGCGGAGTGCGGCGACGCGGAGTGCGGCGACGCGGAGTGCGGCGACGCGGAGTGCGGCGGCGCGGAGTGCGGCGACGCGGAGTGCGGCGGCGCGGGCAGCCGATAGGCCGGGGCGGTAAATTCGTCCTGGCCGATCCGCGCCCACTCCGCGCTGACTGCATACCGCTGGCCAGAGGTGAACGCGAAGCCGGCAGGCAGCCGGAAGCGCGGCGCTTGGCGGGCGGACGCGAGCTGCGTGCCCGGGATATACGTCGCTTCGAGCGTCTGGCCGCGCTCGGGCGAGATCTGCACGGTCAGCCCGTCGAGCGGCGGCACGATTTGATAGTATCGGCCTTCGAACACATTGTCGGCGCTGAGCTCGAAGCCGCTCCCGGCAAACTCCGGCCGTACCGCCTCCGTCACCCTGCCCACGTCTACCACCGCATCGCCGAGCGATGCCGCGAGCTCGACCGTATCGTAGGCGCAGGCCACGGCGCGGCGGAAAAAGATCCGGTCGACGCCGGCGCGGAAGCCGAGCTTGTCGCCGCCCCGGAACGCGCAGGCGTAGCGCTTGCCCGGCTGCTGAAGGCTCGTCGGCACGATGTAGGAAGCGCGGGAGCCGTTTTTCAGGCGCGGGCATCCCGTCACCTGCAAGCCGCCGCTGAGCTTGAGGTAAGCCGGAGCTGCCTCCAGCTCCTCCGGCGCGAGCGGCTTGCTGAAGCTGAGCTGCAGCGACACCGGGCTGAGCGCCTCGGCGCCGACCAGCTGCTTGGGAATGTATTTGGGCGGCTTTTCGGCCTTGACCTTGTTCCTGCGGTTCACGAGACGGCCTAATAGCGAACGCTCCATGCTCGTGGAATGATGCCAGCCGTCCGCCGGCTGTCCGTCCGTTTCGATGTCGCTCTGCACGCCTCTCCCACCTGCCCCGGTTGAAGTGGATTCTGCCCTACTTTATGCCGATCGGCTTGGGCAAGGTGAAGGACGACGAGCGCTGCGCCTCGCGAGACGTTTTGGGGACGCAAACATTCCAAGGCACAAATCTGCCTTGGATCCACCAGATTCGGCCCGAAATCAAACATCCAAGGCACAATTCTGCCTTGGATTCGTAGATTCGGCCCGAAATCAAACATCCAAGGCACAAATCTGCCTTGGATCCATAAATTCGGCCCGAAACCAAACATCCAAGGCACAAATCTGCCTTGGATCCATAGATTCGGCCCGAAACCAAACATCCAAGGCACAAATCTGCCTTGGATCCATAGATTCGGCCCGAAATTCATAATCCAAGGCACAAAACTGCCTTGGATTCATAGATTCGGCCCGAAATTAAACATCCAAGGCACAAAACTGCCTTGGATCCGTAGATTCGGCCCGAAATTCAAACATCCAAGGCACAAAACTGCCTTGGATTCATAGATTCAGCCCGAAATCAAACATCCAAGGCACAATTCTGCCTTGGATCCACCAGATTCGGCCCGAAATTCAACATCCAAGGCACAAATTTGCCTTGGATCCACCAGATTCGGCCCGAAATCAAACATCCAAGGCACAAATCTGCCTTGGAATCATAGAGTCAGCGCGACCTCTACTCGAACGCCGCGCTCCGAGCGTCGTCGGCGATGCTTTGCACCGTCTCCGCCGAAATCGTGAGCAGCGGGTAATCGTCGCCCGTCTCCTGACGCTTCAGCGCGCGCTCCTTGAAGTAGCGCGGGCTGCCCTCGCCCATCTCCTCGTCGTAAAAGAGCAGCATGGCGTCGCTCTTGCGCACGAGCAAGCTGTCACGGGCGGTCAGCTGCCAGACGCCTTCGTACGGCTGCTTGCTGACGCTGGCATGATGGTCCACCTGGCGCAGCAGCTCCTCGTAGTACAGCTTGCGGTCGTCCTTCCACTTCTCGTCGACGTTCGCGTACGCGGTCAGGATCGACACCTTGAGCTGCGGATAGTCCCGCTTCAGCTCCAGCGCCGCCTCCACCGCCCACAGGTCGAAGCCGTAGCCGCCCGGGGACAGCAGCCACTCCAGGCCGTCCTCCAGCAGCGGCACGAGCCGGCTCGTCGCCGCCGCCTTGATGTACGGAATCGCCTCATGCTTCTGGTTGAAAATATTCAGCTCATGCGCCCGGTACCCGGTCGCGAGCAGATTCACGATGCCGCCCATGCGCAGCGCCTCCTTCATCCCGGCCTGCCCGGGCCTTCATGGATTGCCTGCCGCCTGCTGATCGCCTGCCTGCCCGGGCCTTCAATTGATTTCTTGCCGCCTGCTGATCCTCGGCGGACCGAAGTCCGCCTCCAAGCCCTGCAGCGGCTAATCGCCGGCGGCCTCGAGCAGCAGATCCGGCGTCTCGCCGGCCGGCAGCTCCTGCACCTTGCGCAGCTTGCGCTCGATCGCGCGCGAGCGCACCGAGGCGGCGTCGATCGAGTTGCTCGCCTCCTGCAGCTTCTTCTGCGTCTTGTCGAGCAGATCGCCGAACTTGCCGAACTCCGTCTTCACCGCGCCGAGCACCTGCCATACCTCGCTCGAGCGCTGCTGGATCGCCAGCGTCTGGAAGCCCATCTGCAGGCTGTTGAGCAGCGCCGTGAGCGTCGTCGGACCGGCGATGACGACCCGGTGCTCCCGCTGCACGTATTCCCACAAGCCCGGCCGCCGCAGCACCTCCGCGAACAAGCCCTCCACCGGCAGGAACATGATGCCGAAGTCGGTCGTATTCGGCGGATCGAGGTACTTGGCCTGGATGCTCTTGGCTTCGGCCTTGATGCGGGCGTCCAGCAGCCTCGAGCACTCGGCCGCGGCCGCATGGTCGTCGGCGTCAAGCGCGTCGAGCAGCCGCTGATAGTCCTCGATCGGGAACTTGGAGTCGATCGGCAAGTACAGCCACTGCTTGGGGTTGTGCTTGTCCGGGATGCGCACCGCGAATTCGACGCGCTCGCTGCTGCCGCGCCGCGTGGCGGCGTTGCGCTCGTACTGCTCGACGGTCAGCGTCTGCTCCAGCAGGTTGCCAAGCTGGATCTCGCCGAGCGTGCCGCGCGTCTTGACGTTCGTCAGCACCTTGCGCAGGTCGCCGACGCCGCTCGCCAGATTCTTCATCTCGCCGAGCCCCTGATGCACGAGCTCCAGCCGGTCGCTGACGAGCTTGAACGACTCGCCGAGCCGCTGCTCCAGCGTCGCATGCAGCTTCTCGTCCACGGTCGCGCGCATCTGCTCGAGCCTGCGTCCGTTGTCCTCCTGCAGCAGGCGCAGCTTCTCCTCCACCGTGCCGCGCACAAGCTCCAGCTTGGTCTCGCTCACCCGGGTCAGCTCCGAGAGCCGCTCGGAAAAATGATCCAGCAAATGCTTCTGCTGCTGGGCCATGTCGTTCATGTTGGCCATGAGCATGCGGTTCGTCGCGTTCAGCGCCGCCGCCAGCTCCTCTCGGCTCTGCCGCGCCGAGGCGGAAGCCTCCTGGCGCGCCTGCGCGGCCTGCTCCGAGCTCTCCCGGCGCAGATCCGCCCGCAGCCGCTCCAGCTCCGCGCGCAGCTCGCGGATCAGGGCATCCTGTCCGCCCCTGCCGCTGCCGGGACGCCGGAGCAGCAGCAAGCCGACGCCGGCCAGCACGAGCAGCTGCAGCCCCATGATGAGGAACGTATTCGTATCCATCGGTCCGACCTACCTTCTTTTGTCAGCCGCGCCGGAAGGCGCTCAGCTGGACTTGCGGGCGAAATAATCCTGAAGCCCCTCGGCGATCGCCTTGGCCGCGGCTTTTTGATAAGACGCCGTGCGGGCTTCCTTCTCATCCTTGGCGTTGCTGAGGAAGCCGAGCTCGACGAGGACGGACGGCAGCCGGTTCTCCCGCAGCACATGGTAGTCGCCGAAGGCGATGCCGTTGCTGCGCAGGCTCAGTCCTTGCAGCCGCCCCTCCACCGCATGCGCGAGCGGGGCGTCCTTGCTTTTGGAATAATAGAAGACCAGCGTTCCCGACGCCTGGTTTTTGGCGGAATTGTAGTGCACGCTCACGAATGCGTCCGCCTCCGCGTCGGCGGCGGTCTTCACCCGTTCCGGCAGCGCCGGCTTCTCGCCGTCCTTGGTGCGCGTCATGACGACGCGCGCGCCGAGCGAGCGCAGCTCCTCCGCCAGCAGCTTGGACGTGCTCAGCGTCAGATCCTTCTCCTCGGTGCCATGGGTCGTGCCGATCATGCCGGGGTCGTTGCCTCCGTGGCCCGGATCGACGGCGATCAGCTTGCCCTGCAGGCTGCCGCGGGAAGAGCCCGTCGCCGGACCGAGCCCGCCGCCGGAGCTGACGGCCACGCTCCCCCCGATGTACTGGCTGCTCATCCATGCCGTCTGGCCGCTCTCGGTCGTGATGCGGCTCCAGCTGCCTTCTTGCTTGACAATCTTGACGCGGTCGCCGGTCGTCACGCTGCCGACTACATCGTAGCCGGTTCCCGGTCCGCTGCGCAGCCGCACGCCGCTGCCGGCGACGGACTTCCAGCCGCTGTCCTTGGCGGCGGAAGCCGTCGTCACAGACGAGCCGGAGCCGGAAGCGCTGGCGGGGCCGGACGACGCCACCAGGAAGTGCGCGGCCGCCCAGCCCTTCAGCCCGCCGCCGCTCAGCTTCGCCCAGCCGTATTTCTCCTCGGTCACTTGTACGACCGTGCCCTGCTTCAAGTATCCCTTCACGGCGGAGCCGCTGTCGGCGTCCTCGCGCACGGCGAGCGACTTGGTGCCGACCTTGTAGCTCGCGCCCGCCGCCGTCGCCTCGCCGGCCGTCCAGGCCGGAAGCGCCAGCAGAAGCGCGATCAGCAGCATCGTCAGCCTGCGAATCATTCGGCTCCCCCTTTCAACGGACCGTCCCGCACCTCGATGACCGCTTCCCGCTCCGCCTCGTCGTAGACGAGATGAAGCTCCTTGGCGTCGAGATACCACAGCTGGTCCTCCTCCATGAAAAAGACCAGTCCTTCCTGCTCCTCCCGCAAGCCCGGGGATCGCGACTCGTCCTTCATGATGCCGAGCGACAGTCCCGGCTGCACGCTGCCGCAGCCTCCGAGCCGCACGAAGACGCGCAGCTGCTCTCCATCCTCCAGGCCCAGCTCCCGCTTATACCAGCGAGCCGCTTCCGGCTCTACGACCAGCTTCATGCTCCCGTGCTCCTTCCTTACCGCGCGGGGACTTGCTTCCCGTTTGCCCGGCTTTCACTCTACTAGTATTTGCTAGATTCGATGATAGTATAACAAAGGCGGACTTGCTAGAGCCAGCCGAAAGGGCGTTCCATGAATAAACTCTCATCGAAATGCGCGGGGAGGAAAACCGTTCGCCCCTCTCGCAGGTCTAATGATCAGGAGCCCCGGCCAGACGGCCAAGGGGCCGTCGAACGGGGAAGCCCGGATAAGGAGCGCTTATGATTCCACTAGAGCCTGAACCGAAGAGGATGCTGGCGAGACGGGCGGCCGCCGGCGACGAGGAAGCGTTCCTCGAGCTGATGGATGCCGAGCGGCATCGGCTGCGGCGCATCGCCTCGGCCTGCCTGTCCGGCGAGCACGACGTGCTCGAGGCCGTGCAGGAAACGGCATGCCGGGCCTGGCTCAAGCGCCGCGAGCTGCGCCAGCCGGACTATATGGGCACCTGGCTCGTGCGCATCCTGCTGCGCGTCTGCGCCGACGAGCTGAAGCGCAGCCGCAGGCAGCCGCCCAGCGCGGAGGCGGCGGAGCTGCTGGAACGGCGAGGCCGGGAGGCTGACCCCCTCGCCGATGAAGCAGGAGAAGCCGACCTGCGGCTCGATCTGGCGGCGGTGGTCGATTCGCTGGAGCCGCCGTATCGGGATGTCGTACGCATGAAGTACCACCGGGACATGACGCTGACCGAGATCGCCCGCGCGCTGGAGAAGCCGCCGGGCACGGTAAAGACGTGGCTGCACAAGGCGCTCGGCCAGATGCGCGGACAGCTGCGGAAAGGAGAGGAGGGCAAGCATGGAGGATGAACGTAAGGTTCCTGGACGCAAAGGGGAAGAAGGCCCGGCGGACGGGCATGAGCCTGCGGAGGCGGGAGCCTCGTCCGCCGGCGGGCGGGAGAGCGGGCGGACGACTGAAGCGGAGCCATCGGAGCTCGCGACCGACGCGCGGTTGAGCGAAGCCGAGCATGCGGAACGAGCGGCGGATGCGCGGTTGAGCGAAGCCGAGCCGTTGGAGCTCGTGGCAGACGGGCGGTTGAGCGATGCGGAGCTCGCGGAGCTCGCGGCGGACGAGCGGCTGCGGGCGGCGATCCGGGCTGGGCTGGAGCGCGGCAAGCGCCGCTCGCGGCCGAGGCGGAGACGCAGGCTCGGCCTAGGCTTGGCTGCCGCGCTCATTTCGCTGCTGGCGCTGACGGCCGGCGCGGCTAAGGTCAGTCCGGCGTTCGCCGATGCGCTGCGCAGCGTGCCTAGCCTTTCCGGCTTCCTGCGGCTGATCGGGGAGAATCCCGCCCTGCTCAGCTCGATCGATCGCGATCTGCTGCAGATTGTCGGCCGCACCGCGGAAAAGGACGGCAAATGGCTGACCGTCGAGGCGCTCGTCGCCGACGAGCGGCGGCTGGTCGTTTTTTACCGGACGAACTTGCAAGAGTTCGAATCCGTCCCTCTTCGTCTGAGCATGCTGGACGGGCAAGGCCAGGTTCTGTCTGCCGGGTATTCATCGGGCTATACGCCGCCATCTTCCGAATTGGAGGGCTCGGAAGACAGCAAGCCGGACATGATCGACGTGCAGATGAGTCCGGGCGAGCGCCTCCCGGAGCAGGTCTTGCTGCGTGTCAATCAAGCCGGAGTCATGCTGGAGGTGCCGCTCGACATCGATCTTAACAAGTCAGCCGGGCTCGTTCGCGAGTTTCCTCTGAACCGGACGCTCGAGATCGAAGGCCAGAAGCTGACCGTCGTCTCAGCCCGCCAGACGCCGCTGCAGCTCGAACTGAAGCTGCGCAAGGATCCCGCGAATACGATGGAGATCCGCGATCTGCTCAACCTCAGATTGACGGACGAGGCCGGCCGCGAGTGGCGCAGCACGATGGGCTTTCTCGGCGACGAGCCGGTCATGCTTTTCCAGAACGGCTACTTCCAGAAGCCGAAGCGGCTGACGCTGCGCGCCGACGGCTTCGTCATGTTCGCCAAGGGGCAGCAAATCGTCGTCGACGCGGAACGGCGGATCGTGCTGGAGGCGCCGGATGATCGGGTTTCGCTGGTTTCTCCGGATACGACCATTCAGCGAGGACAAGTGGAGCTTTCCAACCTGCTCGCTTTCCGCCTGAGCGGACTCGACGAGCGGGAGAGCAAGTATGGATATGACTTGGTCTCGGCTTCATTTACAGACGGAATGGGGCGGCAGCGGCAGACGGTTCATTCGGAAAACTCCATCGGCTGGACCTCCTCTACCGAAGGACAGACGATCTTCGTGGAGCTTCCCGAGGAGAAGCTTCCGCAGCCGCTCACCTTCGACGTGACCAGCTATCCGGGCTACGCGCTGCGACCGATCGAGGTCGAGATGCTGCCGGACTGATCGGTCGACAGCCGAAAAAAGCGAGCATGCTGGAAGCGAGAAACCCGCCGGATCGATGTCCGGCGGGTCTTTTGCGCTGCTCTTGGCGGGGGAAATTTCCGAGCGCATCCAAGCCCTTTTTCGCCCCTCGATTCGCCCCGGCTATTGAAGCCGTCGACCCATTGCGTCAAAACCGCCCTGCATCCGCGGGAAGAGACTGCACCCGCCGCAAATAAGCGGCCATGCGCTCGTCCTCCTCTGCCGGATAGCGGCAGCCGAGACGGGCGGCCACTTGTTCTCCCGAGCGCCGGAACAGGCGGACGGCCGCGAACAGCGCTTCCCAGACTTCCTCTTCGCTGCCCCCAGGAAATGTCTGCATCAGCCCTTCCCACTCGTCCTCCTCCAGCCACCGCCGGATCCGCTTGCGGTTCTTGCCGACGCTGACGGAGAACCCCGTCCGATAGCCGGCCTGCCACTCCAGCATCTGCAGCAGCATCGGCCGCAGGATGCCGTTCAGATGATCCATTGCATACAGGATCTCCCGCCTCCACAGTCCTTTGGCGACGTAGGTCGAGACCATCCAGAACTCATTGCGGCAATCATGGAAATAAGCCTCGCTCGGAGCGCTGACCCGGTAGTCCTCATCCGTCGAAGGCGGCACCTCCGGCAGCAGGCCGTCCTTGTCCAGCAGCACCTTCAGCAGCTTGTCCTCCGCCGCGTAGGCTGACGCCTCTTCCATCGGAATGAGCGTCAGGTCGAGCTTGTTGCCGTCCTCGAACAGGATCAGGTACGAGAAGCGGCGCCCCAGCTCGGCCGGGAACAGCTCCATCGCCTCCGGCGTTTGAAGCCACAGCCGCGAGCCGAAGCGGTCGATCCAGTCCGGATCGGCTTGGAACGAATCCATATCCGAGACGAGATAGGAAATATCATAGTCTTGAAACAGATCCGGCGCGGCGTTCGGATCGGTGCGCGAGCCTTCCAGCGTGACAGCTCGAATCCGCTCGTCCTCCCGAGCCGTCGCCAGAAAAAGCTCCATCATGTCCGTCTCGCTCCGCATTCCAGCTCCTCCTTCATAAAATCTCGTAATAGGAAGCGGCCCGCTCGAGCATCGCCCGCTCGTCTCTTTCAACTGCCCCGAAACGGCCTTCGCCGGTCCAGACCGGCGGCTCCTTCAGCCGCTCCTGCCGCGTCAACCGCTCCCTCAGCTCGAGCAGCGCGCCCAGCACGAGCCTGCGGCGCGGCTCTCCCCAGCCGCTCCCGCGCTCCTGCACCGCGCGCATGGCCTGCTCCGGCGTCATCCGCCGCAGCGGCTGCAGGCAGCACGCCCAGCGCACGAGATCGAACGGCTGCCCGCACCGGGCTACCTCCGCCTCGCTCCAGCCGCTGCAGGCGCCGCAGCTGAGCTGCAGCACGGCGCATCGGCATGATGAGCCTTTTTCCACCCGATCGACGACGTACAGCCTCATCCCGTTCAGCGCTTCTTCTCCCATCGTTCCCGATCCTCTCTGCTCGACTCTTCGATGTCCTTAGCGTAATCCATAGAGAGGTAAAAAGAGGGTAGAAGAATCGCCGACCCCCGTTAAAAAGGTCTAAACAGGGTCCTGCGCGCACGTCCGCTCGCCTGCCATGCCTCACACCTTCAAGCCGTCCCGCACGAGCGCGATCAGCTCCGGCAGATGATCGGGATGGGCGGCGATCAGATACGGCTCCGCGCTCATCCCCTCGAAAGGCTCGCCGTCGAAATCGACGACCGCCGCTCCCGCCTCGCGGGCGAGCAGCAGTCCGGCGTACAGATCGTCGCCCTCCGAATTGTACAGCACCATCGCGTCCAAATCGCCGCGCGCGAGCATGCACCACTGCAGCGCTGGCGCCCACAGGCGCAGGACGCGCTTGAAGCTGCCCTCGAGCCGGGCTTTGAGCGCAAGCACCCGCCCGTCCTTGCCGACGGCATGTCCCTGGATCCAGCCGACGGTCATGCGCGGCACGGAAGGACAGCGGCGGATAGAGAGCGGAGCTCCGTCGACGAAGGCTCCTTTTCCCTGCTCCGCCACATACAGCCGATCCAGATGGGAGTCGCAAATGACGCCGAGCAGCGGCTCGCGCCGGTAAAGCAGCGTGATCGAGACGCCGTATACCGGCAAGCCGATCGCGTAGTTGTTCGTCCCGTCGAGCGGATCGACGAGCCACAGCCAGTCGCCCGGCGCTCCGTGCCAGCCTGTCTCCTCGCTGCGGATCTCATGGTCCGGGAATGCCGCGCGGATATGCGCCAGGATGATCTCCTCGGCCAGCGTATCGGCGACGGTGACGAGATCGCCGCTGTCGCCCTTGTCCTGCACCTGCTTGTCCCGCGTGAAATAATCCCGCGCCATCTCCGCCGCCTCGCGCGCGGCGAGCTCGGCCACCTCCCTGGCCCGGGCCAGCACCGCCTGATGCTCCGTCATGGCGTCTCCCTCCTGCCCGCGGATCGCGGCTGGATGGCGGCCAGCCAGTCGGCGAGATCCGCCTGCTGCGCGGCCGCCCATGCCCGGAACGTCAGCTCCGCAGGCCAGTCGGCGGCTCCCATCGCCTTGAGGCAGCCCCAGTCGAGCACGTTCTGATGCAGCAGATGCACGCCGAGGCGGCTGCCTAGCCCTCGCTCGTCCTCCATTCCCTCCGCATAGGCCCGCAGGAAGCACGCCGCCAGGTCCTGCCGGCCGCGCCCGCGGTAATAGACGAGCAGCTTGGCCAGATCGGCCAGCGGATCGCCGAAGTAGGCGTTCGTCAGGTCGAACAGGCCGCTGACTGCGAGGCGGCTGGCGTCGGCCGGACGGCTCGCCAGCAGGAAGTTGCCCGGCTTGAAGTCGCCCATGCACAGGGCCGCTTGGCCGAGCTCGGCGAAATCGGGCTGCGCTTGCCGCAGCCTCTCCTCGGTCCATGCCATGTCCTCGGCGCCGATGGCGGAGAATCGCGCCGCATCATGCAGCCAGTAGAGGATGCGCTCGGAGAGCCAGCCGTAGTAGCCGCCCTCGAACGGGACGATCCTGCGTGAAATCGGATCGTATTCGCCGTACATCGGCTCCTTCCAGCGGTGGATCTCGTGCAGCGCCTCGGCGGCCGCTTCCGCTCCGGCGAAGCCTCCCTCGTCCGCCAGATCGCCGAGATGCCGGCCGGGCAGGCACGGCATGATCGCGTAGCTCCAGCCGAACAGATCCGTTCGTTCGTCTACGATATAAGGAATCGGGAGCGGCAGCCTCGTCCGCGAGGCCAGCTGCTCGGTGAACCAGCGCTCCTCCTCCAGTTGTCCGGGATAGAGCGGGTTTCCTTTGAGGATGAACGCCCTCGTACTCGTCTCGATGCGCAGCGTCTGGCTCATCGCGCCCTGGCCGGTTCGGCTCCAGGCGAGCAGGCGGCCGAGCCCGTGGCGGTCCAGCATGCGCTGCAGCTGCTCGTCGCTCGTCTCGCCGACGCGAGGCGAGGAAAAAATGATTTTGGTCGTCATGGCGGCTCCTTCCCTGCACCCGTCGGTGCTGGCGTATCCTTCCATGATGAGGGACGGCTAGGAATTCGGCAAGATGAAGAAGCGCCTGAACAAGCGGAAAAGCCCGCTCTCCCGCAACGAGGCGGGAGAACGGGCTCGAATGCTTACTTCCAATACCGGCGGCTGGCGCAATGCTCGCGGTACAGCTCGTAGCTCTCGTCGAGCTTGACGAGCTCGACGCAGCGGCCCGTCCGGGGCGAGTGGATCATCCGCCCGCCGCCTGCGTAGATGCCGACGTGATGGATGCGGCCCTTGCCCTCCTCGTAGGCGAAAAACAGCAGGTCGCCCGGCGTCAGCTCCTCCCGCTCCACCGGCAGCCCGCCGAGCGCCTGGTCCGACGCGTCGCGGGGAATGACGAAGCCGGCGGCGCGGTGCATCACATAAGCGAGCCCGGAGCAGTCGTAGCCGAAGGAGGAGATGCCGCCCCAGAGATAGGGGAGGCCCAAGTAGCGCTTGGCCTGCTCTACGATGACGCGGCCGGCATGACGGCCTTCTCCGACGAGCGCCGACGTCTCCCGCGGCTCGCGCAGGCGGATGTCGCTGCGGCGCAGCCATCCTCCGCCTCCTTGAGGCAAAGCGACCTCGACCCAATCTCCCCGCTCCGAGAGGACCGGCAGCTCCGTGAGGAAGCTCAGCTCGATCCACGGCTGCGGCTCGCAGGCGGCCTCTGGCTCCGCGGCTTCTGCCGCTGCCGCGCCGGCGCCGCCGCTTGCGGCAGGGGCGGACGGAGCGATGTCGGCCGCCGCCCCGAGCGGCGCGCTGCCGCGATGCAGCCAGGCGCTCTCGGCCGTCACGACCGCGATCGGCGCCGGCCCGCTCCGCTCCGGCTCGCCTGCGGCGCCGTCGAAAACGAGCTGCGCGAGCGGCATCCATCCCGGATAGCCGCCCGGCTCCTTGGCTGTCGCCTGGGCGGGCGCGTGGATGCGCGCCCAGCCATCCTTTTCCTCCGCGACGAGCACCCGCTCGCCGAGCAGCAGCTGCGTCTGCAGCCGATTGCCCTCGCACAGGTCAAGCCGCTGCTCGAAGTCCATGCTGCCGATCCAGCCCCTCACATCCGCCGGGGACGCCAGCGCCGGCGCATCCTGCTCCCGCGCATGCGCCGGGCTCGTCCATACGCCGGCCACGCTGACCGCCACGCGCGCTTCCTTTCCGCTCGCCTGCTCCATGCCGCCATGCCTCCTTCAAGGATTGAATTCGCCATGCCTATGCCTTGCCGATAAGCTTCGTTCTACTTTCTTCGCCGGCGGTCTACGATCCTTTGCGCCAAAGCAAAAACCTTCAGCAGCAAGCCGCTCTCGCCGGTCGTCCTTTAAGGATGCACCTCCCGGCATGAGAATGCAGGCGGCGCGGATCTTGTAAAAAACCAGAGCCAGATTCACCTTGGAATCTTGCTCTGGCTTTTTTGAAAACCGCGCCCTACGAAACCGCCGCGCCCGCTCCCGGACGGATGCGCACGCCGCGGATGCCGAGGCCGGGCGCGTCGGGGAACGTCATGACGCGGCCGTCGTAGCGCACGCCGCCGTCGACGATGTCGCTGCCGATGAGCAGCGGCGCGTCGAAGTCGAAGCGCGTGATGTTCTTCTTGCTCGCCGCCAGATGCGCCGCCGCCGTGACGGCGACGCGCGACTCGATCATGCTGCCGACCATGCACTCGACGCCGTACTGCTCGGCGAGCGCGTTGATCTGCTGCGCCTTGTAGATGCCGCCGGCCTTCATCAGCTTGATGTTGATGAGGTCGGCCGCCCGCAGCTGCAGCACGCGCAGCGCCTCCGCCGGCGAAAAGACGCTCTCGTCCGCCATGATCGGCGTCTGCACGGCGTCGGTGACGGCCTTCAGCCCTTCTACGTCATGCGCCCGCACCGGCTGCTCGACAAGCTCGAGATTCAGCCCGAGATCCTCCATGCGCCGGATGGCGCGCACCGCCTCCTTGACGCTCCAGCCCTGGTTGGCGTCGAGCCGGATGCGCACGTCCGGGCCGACGCGCGCCCGGATCTCCTCGATCCGCCGCACGTCGAGCTCCGCCGCGTCCTTGCCGACCTTGATCTTGAGCACGTCGAACCCGCCGCGCACGCTCGCCTCCGCATCGCGCGCCATCTCCTCCGGCTCGCCGACGCTGACCGTGAAGTCGGTCTCCAGCCGGTCCTTGTAGCCGCCGAGGAACTGATACAGCGGCAAGCCGCAGTGCTGGGCGACGAGATCGTAGATCGCCATGTCGAGCGCGGCCTTGGCGCTCGGACTGCCGACCATCGCGCCGTGCACCGTCTGCAGCAGCCGCTCGTAGCCGAGCAGGCTCTGCCCGATCAGCGGCGGCGCGAGCGTATGCTCGATCGCCGCCTGGATGCTCTCCAGGCTGTCGCCGGTGATGACGACGGTGGACGGAGCCTCGCCCCAGCCGATCCGCCCGTCCTGGTCGCGGACGCGCACGATGATCGACTCCGCCTCGCGCACGGTGCGCAGCGCTGTGCGGAACGGCCTCGCCATCGGGGTCGACTGGCGCATCGCCTTGATGCTCTCTATGTTCATGCCGGATGTCCTCCTCTGCCTAGGGGGGCGTGTCTGCACGCAATCACGCCCTAGCCTCTCTCGCTGTCTGCCGCCGATCCGCTGGCCGCCTCGTCCTCTGCCCAGCCCGACTCCGCAAAGTCCAGCCGGCGCTCCGCCGTGCTCAGCCGCGCCTCCACGCCGAGCGGCACGGCCAGCTGAGGCGAGCCGTGGCCGATGCGGAATCCCGCGAGCGCCGGCTTGCCCGCCACGCCGAGATGCTCCTGCAGCACCTCGTCCAGCGAGAGCGACGCCTTGCGCTTGGCCGGGCCGCAGTTGTGGAAGTCGCCGACGACGATGCCTGCGGCATCGTCCAGCTTGCCCGCCTGCCGCAGCTGCATGAGCATGCGGTCGACCCGGTACGGCTCCTCGTCGATATCCTCAAGCAGCAGCAGCCGGCCGCGCGTGTCGAGCTCATAGCGCGTGCCGAGCGTGCTCACGATCAGCGTCAGGTTGCCGCCGACGACCGGGCCGCTCGCCTCGCCCGGCACGATCGGCCGCAGCGGCCCGTGCTCCTCGCCGAGCTGCGGCCGCCGCGGAGCGAGCAGCTGCCGGTACGCCTCCAGCGTGACCGGATGCGGCCGCGCATGGTCGAAGCCGCCGCTGCCGGCCGGCTGCTCCTGCAGGTCGATCATCATCGGCCCGTGGAACGTGACCAGTCCGGCGAGCCGGCCGATCGCCGCATGCAGGAAGGTGATGTCGCTGTAGCCCCAGAACGCCTTGGGATGAGCGCGGATGACGCCGTAGTCGAGCCGGTCGGCGATGCGCGCCGTGCCGTAGCCGCCGCGGGCGCAGACGATGCCGGAGATCGACGGATCGGCGAACATCTCCATCAGCTCGTCCGCGCGCTCCTCGTCGCTGCCGGCGAGATAGCCGCGGCGCAGCGACACGGTGCGGCCGAGCCGCACCCGCAGGCCGAGCCGCTCGAGCTGCCGCGAGGCGGCCTCGATCTGCGCCGGATCGCCGGGGCTGGCGAGCGCCGGGATGCCGACGGTGTCGCCCGGCTTCAGCGCGGGAGGCCGCAGCATCATTTCAGCTCCGCCCACTTGAAGTCGATGAAGCCGAACGCATGGCGCACGACGCCGGACAGCTTGTCGCTCTCCAGATTGACGCTGTTATAGTAGTAGAGCGGCAGGATCGGCGCGTCGTCCATCAGGATCTTCTCCGCCTCGTGCATCATCTCGTAGCGCTGCTTCTCGTCGGCCTGCTCGTACGCGCCCTGGATCAGCTCGTCGAACTTGTCGTTTTTCCAGCCGGTGCGGCTGAACGGATTGTCGGACTGGAAGCCGTCGAGGAAGTTGATCGGGTCGGCGAAGTCCGGCAGGAACGAGGAGCGGGACAGCTGCAGCTGCAGCGCCTTCTGCTCGGCCGTCATCACCTTGCTCTCCTTGCTCTCGAGCTTGACTTCGACGCCGAGATTGTCCTTGAACATCGCCTGCAGCGCCTGCGCGACCTTCTGGTTCACGTCGTTGGTGCTGTACGTCAGCGTGATCGGCGGCAGCGCCGAGTAGCCGGCTTCCTTCATGCCCGCCGCGAGCAGCTCCTTGGCCTTGGCCGCGTCGAAGCCGATCAGGTCGCCGCCGACGTCGCGGAAGTCGCCGCCGGCCGCATCCTCGAGACCCGGCGAGACGAAGCCGACAGCCGGCTTATGCTTCTGGCGCAGGACGAGATCGACGAGCTGCTGGCGGTCGACCGCGGCGACGAACGCCTGGCGGATGCTCTTGTTGGTGAACGGCTCCATCGTCGTGTTGAAGCGGTAGAACGCGGTGCCGGCGGATTCCTCGACCTTGACCTTGCCGTCCGCGAACAGCTGGTCGGCCATGTCGGCCGGGATGCTGCCGGTCGTGTCGAGCTCGCCGGTCGTGAACAGCTGATAGGCCGTATTCGTATCGTTGACCATCTTGTACGTGACGCCGCCGAGCTTCACCGTGCCGGCATCCCAGTAGTCCTTGTTCTTGACCATCTTGAGCTCTTCCTCATGCTTCCACTCCGTAATCGTGAACGGACCGTTGCTGACGATCGTCGACGCTTCGCCCGCCCACTGGGCGTTGCCTTCCACCGTCGCCTGATGCACGGGGAAAAACGCCGGGCTGGCCGTCATCTGCACGAGCCAGGCCGCCGGATGGCGCAGCGTGACCTCGAGCGTCTTGTCGTCCTTCGCCTTGATGCCGACGGCGTCGGCGGAGCCTTTGCCGGAGTTGTAGTCCTCCGCGCCGACGATCGGATAGGCGAGGAACGCCGCGTCGGATGCCGTCTCAGGATTGAGCAGCCGCTTCCAGGCGAACTCGAAGTCCGACGCCTTGACGGGATCGCCGTTCGACCATTTCACCCCGTCGCGCAGCGTGAACGTATAGACGAGGCCGTCGTCCGACACCTTCCACTCCGCGGCCATCGCCGGCTCCGGCTTGTCGTCCTTGCCGAGACGCGCCAGCCCCTCGAACGCGTTGTTGACGATGTCGTAGGAGATCTGGTCGAAGCCGATCGGCGGATCGAGCGACGTCGGCTCCTTGCCGTTGTTGTAGCGCAGGATCTTGCCTGCCGCCTCTCCTTCTCCGGCCTCTCCGTTCGACGAGTCATTGCCGCATGCCGCCAGCACGCCTCCCGCCAGCATGACGCTCATCAGCAGCATCGAAAGCTTCTTCATCTTCATTTGATCGCTCTCCCCTTTGAAAAATGAATTGGTCTAGCCGAGGGCCGTGCGCGCCGGCTCGCCCGCCATGCCGCTCCCCGCTCCGGCGCCGGCGGCCGGCGGCCGCGCCGCGCGCGGATCCTGCAGCCAGCACGCGACCGCATGCGTGCCGTCAAGCTCCGCCATCTGCGGCCGGCGCAGCCGGCACACCTCCATCGCGTGCGGGCACCGTGCCGCGAACGCGCAGCCGGGCGGCGGCGCGAACAGATCCGGCGGCGTGCCGGGAATCGGCACGAGCGAACGCCCGCGCTCCCGGTCGAGCCGGGGCAGCGCTGCGAGCAGGCCTTGCGTGTACGGATGCTGCGGGCGGCGGAACAGCTCGCGGACCGTGCCCGACTCCACGATCTCGCCGGCGTACATGACGCACACGCGGTCCGCCGTCTCGGCGACGACGCCGAGATCATGCGTGATGAGCACGATCGCCGCTCCGGTGCGCTCCTGCAGCATCCGGAACAGGTCGAGGATCTGCGCCTGGATCGTCACGTCGAGCGCCGTCGTCGGCTCGTCGGCGATAAGCAGCGACGGGCTGCACGAGGCGGCGATCGCGATCATGATGCGCTGACGCATGCCGCCGCTGAACTCGCCGAGGTACTGCTTCAGCCGCGTCTCCGGGCCCGGGATGCCGACCAGCTCCAGCATGTCGACCGCGAGCCGCCTCGCCTCGGAGCGCGGCACCTTGCGATGGAGCGCGATGCCCTCGATCAGCTGCTCGCCGATCGTCAGCGTCGGGTTGAGCGCGGTCATCGCATCCTGGAAAATCATCGCGATCTCCGCGCCGCGCAGCTTGCGCAGCTCCTTTTCCTTGAGCTTCGTCAGCTCCCGGCCCTTCCAGCGGATGCTGGAGCCGGCTCCCAGCACGGCCGCATGCTCCGGCAGCAGCCGCATCAGGCTGCGGGCGGTGACGCTCTTGCCGCACCCGGACTCGCCGACGATAGCGAGCGTCTCGCCCTGCCGCAGCGAGAGGCTCACGCCGCGCACCGCCTGCACCTGACCGCCATGCGTGCGGAAGCTCACCCGGAGGTCGTCGACCTCCAGGATGACCTCCCCCGGCGGACGAGCCGCCTGCGCGGCCCGACCGAGGTCCGGCTCCGGAGCGCCGCCGCTGTCGGCGCGCGCCGGACGCGCTTGCGCCGCTTCCGGCGCGGGAGGCGCGGCTACGGCCGAGAGCGCCGCCTTTTTCCGATGATCCCGATCGCCTCGTCTCCACATCGTCACGACCTCCTCTGTCTCGGATTGAAGATGTCCTGCAGCCCGTCGCCGAGCAGGTTGAACGCCAGCATCGTGACGGAGATGAACAGCGCCGGGAAGAACAGCCGCCACCACTGGCCCGACAGGATGACCGACAGGCCGTCGCTCGCCATGACGCCCCAGCTCGCGAGCGGCGGCTGGATGCCGAGCCCGAGAAAGCTGAGGAACGCCTCGGCGAAAATCGCCGACGGCACGGAGAACGAGATCTGCACGAGGATGACGCCCATCGCGTTGGGCACGAGATGCCTGCGGATGATGCGCCAGCCGCTCGATCCCATCGAGCGCGCCGCCAGCACGTACTCCGACGACTTGAGCGAGAGCACCTGCCCGCGCACGACCCGCGCCATGCCGATCCAGCCGGTCGCGCTCAGCGCGACGATGATCGTGGCGAGTCCGGGACCCATGACGACCATGAGCAGGATGACGATGAGCAGGTACGGCACGCCGTACAGCATGTCGACGAAGCGCATCATGACGTTGTCCGCGCGGCCGCCGACATAGCCGGCGATGCCGCCGTAGACGATGCCGATGACGACGTCGATGAGCGTCGCCGCCAGGCCGATGAACAGCGAGATGCGCGCGCCGTAGACGATGCGGGCGAACACGTCGCGGCCGAGCTCGTCCGTGCCGAACCAATGCTGCGCCGACGGCGCGAGGTTGATGTCCGTCAGCACCTGCTTGTCGTAGCTCTGCACGGGCAGGTAAGGGCCTACGGTCGCCAGCAGCGCCAGCAGCACGATGAGCAGCGCGCCGGCAAAGGCGAGCCGGTTCTGCTTGAGCCTCCGCCACGCCTCCTGGGCGAAGCTCAGCCGCGGCCGCACGATCGCCTCCGCGTCGACGGCATCGCGGTTCATCGGGACGAACAGGGAATCCGGCACGCTCATGGCCGTCCCTCCTTCCGGTGGAGCTTGATGCGGGGATCGATGAGGCCGTACACGATGTCGACGATCAGCATCATGACCAGCAGCAGCGCGCTGTAGAACACGGTCGTGCCCATGATGACCGAGTAATCGCGGTTGTTGATGCCGTCGACGAAGTATTTGCCCATGCCGGGAATGGCGAAGATCTTCTCGATGACGAAGCTGCCCGTCAGCACGTTCGCCACGAGCGCGCCGAGCAGCGTGACGACCGGCAGCACCGCGTTGCGCAGCGCGTGCTTGAAGACGATGACCGCCGGATGCAGCCCCTTGGCGCGGGCGGTCTCGATATAGTCGGCGGTCAGCACCTCGACCATGTTCGCCCGCGTCATGCGGGCAATGATGGCGAGCGGGCCGGTCGACAGAGCCAGCGCCGGAAGCACCGCATGCCGCCAGGTGCCCCAGGTCGCGACCGGCAGCAGCCGCCACTCGACGGCGACGTACTTGATGAGCAGCGTCGCGACGACGAAGTTCGGCACCGCGATGCCGATGACCGCGAGCACCATCGCGAGCTGGTCGATGAGCCGGTTTTTGCGCAGCGCCGCGACCGTGCCGAGCGCGATGCCGCACACGATCGAGATCGACAGCGCCAGCATGCCGAGCTGGAACGACACCGGGAAGCCGCGGCCGATCATGTCGTTCACCGTCGTCGGGAAGTGGCCGATCGAGGGGCCGAGATCAAGCATGAGCAGCGACTTTAGATAGAGCACGTACTGCACGCCGAGCGGCTCGTCCAGATGGTAGTACGCCATCATGTTGTCGACCGCCGTCTGGCTCGTATTCCGGCCCTCCTTGTCGAACGGGCTGCCCGGAACGGAATGCATGAGGAAAAACGTGACCGTGACGATGAGCCACAGCGTGACCGCCATGGAGATGAACCGTTTCAGGATGTAGGAAGCCATAGCCGTACGACGCTCCTTTCGGGGGCTGGGGGACTGCTCAGCAGAATTCGGCGCGCGAGGCCAGCTCGACCATGACGAGCATGGCGCGGTACGCCTCGAGCATGTCGGCGGCGGCGAAGGTGACGACCGGGCTGCCGTTGTCGAGCTCCGTGCCCGGCATCAGATGCGCCCACTCGGCCTGCCCGTAGTTGGCGAACTCGATCGCCAGCACCGGCTTGTCCGGCGGGACGAGCGGCTGGACGCGGCCGCGCGCGGCGAGCGCCTCCTTCGTCTTGTCCCGCAGCAGCTGTCCGCTCTTGTCCGGCGTCAGGCAGAGCGCGGACGTGCGGGAGACGTAGGTTTTGACGACGGCGGTCGTCACGCCGGGGATCAGCTCCTCCGCCTCGACCGCCGTCCGGTCGTCGCCGGCGACGAGCAGCACGGGCACGCCGTAGTGGCCCGCGACGTAGGCGTTGAGGCCGAGCTCGCCGACCGCCTTGCCGCCCAGCCACATGCGATGCGCGCCGAAAATCATCGAATGGCTGAGCACGCCCGCGGTCGGCGCCATCGTATGGTAGCCGATGAACGCCGCGCCCGCGAACGAGGCGTCGAGCCCCTGCACCATCGAATACGGCTTCACGTCTCCGGACAGGAGCTGCGCCTCGGGATGGAGCCGCTCGATCAGCAGATTGTTCATCTTGGAGTGGCTGTCATTGACGATCACCTCGGCGCAGCCCTCGTCGAACGCCGACGCGATTACATGGTTCGCCTCGTCGGTCATGATCTGCTGGCCGCGGGCGTAATTGTGCCTGCCCGGGAAGACGAACGTGCTGTCCACCATGCCTGTGATTCCTTCCATGTCCACCGATACGTACAGCTTCATCTTTCTTCCTCCCGAGTCGGAATTTTACATCGATAGGATGGAAAAAACCCAGCCGAAGCTCGCCATCGAGGTGGCGGCAAGGGCTGGGTTTTATTTACGAGCGTGGCGGCGAAGCGCCCTGCGGATAAATAAAGCAGCTTACACGCTGCCGGAAGTGGGCTGTTCCCGCTCTTCGCGGCCGCTGCGTGTGGATTTGAATTTTTTGGAGGCGTCCTTGAACGCGACGATGAGAGCCTTCTGCGAGGAGCCGTGATAACGCCTGCGGATCTCCTCGCTCACCGCATCGACGTCGAGCACGCTGCAGCCGATGAAGATCGACTTGACGAACTCCGAGGTGAGCGGAATCGTGGACGAGCAGCCGGCATCGACGATGAGGCCCGTATCCTGCTCGACGACCAGCCCGATGAAAAAAGCGCTGTACTGCTGGGTGATCGGGTTGTTGACCGAGGACTGGGCGTCGCCGATCACATAAAGCGTGCTGCGATCATACGGCATCGTGATAACCCCTTGTAAGCTTTTCTCTGCAAGCCGATCTGATGTAAACCATTCTAACATCGACGGACGGGTCTGTAAACGGGAAAAACCGTGGAAATCCGACGGCTTCCGGCGCGGCAGGCGAGCTACCGCTTGCGGAAAATATCCGTCATCGCCTGCGCCAGCTCCGTCTCCGCCGCCGTGAATACATGGCCGTCCTTGGCGTCGTCGAGGCCGTTCATCGCATAGACGAAGCCCGTGCCGGTCTCAGGCTCGACGAACATGCCGCTCTTGAGGCCGTACGCGTCGCCCGCATGACCGACCATCAGGCGGCCGGGGAACAGGTCGCGCGTCCGCTGCAGCTGCAGTCCCCCCTCGCGGTAAAAGCCCTCCTGCGGATCGCGGACCCAGTGCTTGTCCATCATGTCCCGCACGGTCCGCTCCCGCAGCAGCCGGACGCCGCCACGCTCGCCGCCTGCGGCCAGCATCTCCAGCCAGCGGGACAGATCGGCGACCGTCGTGCGCAGCCCGCCCTGCGGCGCGAACAGCGAGCCGTTGACGCCCGGCACGTAGTCGCGCAAGGCGGCGCTCGGCGGCTCGTGGCGGCTGCCGCGGTCATCGAGCGCCGGCGTCCACGAGCCGCTGCCGCGCTCCCGCTCGTACAGCACGGCGATCCGGTCCGGATCCTCGATGTCTTGGAGCAGAAAGCTGGAATCGCTCATGCCGAGCGGCAGGAGCAGCTGCTTGCGGCAATAGCGGTCGAACCGCTCCCCGCTCAGCCGCTCCACGATCGTGGCGAGCACGATCGCCCCCAGATTGGAATAGGCGTAGCCCGCCGGATCGCCCGGGGGATGCTCGCCCCATAGGCGCGGGGGGTGATAGGCGCCTCCCGGCAGCAAGAGCTCCGACAGCGGCAGCAACGGCTCTTGCCGCGATGCCGCGGCAAATGCGGCATATTCATCCTGGAGGCCGCTCGTATGCGTCAGCAGATGACGGAGCCTGATCGGCTGCTCGGGATGCTGCGGGTGGCGGAGCGGCAGGCCGAGCAGCCGGCCCGCGTCGTCGTCGAGACTGCACTGGCCTCGTTCCGCCAGCTGCAGGATCGCAGCCGCTCCGATCGTCTTGGAAATCGAGGCGATGCGGAATACGGTTCGCTCCGTCACCGGAATCCGGCGCTCGAGGTCCGCCAGTCCCAGGCTGCCCTTCCAGACGACGCGGCCTCGGATCAGATAGGCGCAGGAGAGGCCCAGAATGCTTCGGCGATCCGCCACTTCCTGCAGCTTCGACAGCACTTTGTCCGGCTTGGCGATCGTTTCCCCCTCCTCTCGTGTCCCATTTCTGAGATAGCGTTTACAAGTGTTATGATTATCGCCCTCCGAGGCACGATTCGTCAACCCTCGGCATCGCTGAAGCGCATGGCGCCATGCTCCGGTTGACGGCCTGCCTCCCCCGCGATCTCGTCTAGTGAGAAAGGCGCTGCAGCGGCTGCTGCAACGCCTTTTTATCCCGATGATGTGCGGCTGTCGTCATGCCTCGCCTCTTGCTTGCGCTGCTGCTCCATCGCCTCCAGCGCTTCGTCCGGAATGTCGCCCAGCTCGATCCGCCTCTCGATGTAGCGGATGAACGGTAAGACAAGCTCCGGATCGAACTGCGTGCCGGTGCAGCGATGCATCTCGTCAAGCGCTTCCGCAAACGATTTCGTCCGCTGGTAAGGCCGCTCCGTCGTCATCGCGTCGAACGAGTCGATGATGCAGAGCATGCGGGCGAGCTTCGGAATCTCGGTGCCCTTCAGCCCATGCGGATAGCCGCCGCCGTCATACCGTTCGTGATGGAGCTCGACGAGCGGCACCAGGTCCGTGTACTTGCCGGTCGCCAGCAGGAATTCCTTGCCGAACGTGACATGCTTCTTGATGATCTCCCATTCGTCCTTGTCGAGCTTGGAGCGCTTGGTCAGCACCTCGCGCGGTACCTCCAGCTTGCCGATGTCGTGGATGAGCGCCCCGAGAATGAGCGTGCGCCGCTCCTCCTCGCCGAGCTCGAGAATGCCGGCCATATCCACCGCGTACGAGAACACGCGCTTGGAATGCTTGAACGTGTACACGTCCTTGGAGAGGAAGATGCGGATCTGCTGCTCGAGCTCGTTGATCTCATGCTCGAACTGCTGCGGCAGATAGGTCTGCTCGCCATAGACGGTGACGACGTTTTTGCCCTTGGACTTCGAGATGTACATCGCCCGGTCGGACAAGCCGACCAGCTGGGACTTCTCGTAGGTGTCGGCGCTCATTTCGATGATGCCGGCCGAGAAGGAGACGCATCCGTGCGGCAGCACGTCGACGCCGTCGAACGGCGCGTTGTTCACCCGCTTGCGGACGTGGTTGACGAAAGCCCTCGCCTTGTTCTTGTCCAGCTCCGGCATGATGATGGCGAACTCCTCGCCGCCGTAGCGGGCGGCCAGATAGCCGTGAGGCTCGCACTCCTCCTTGATGATGGAGCCGACGAAGCCGAGCAGCTTGTCCCCCTGCGGGTGGCCGTACATGTCGTTATACTTCTTGAAGTCATCCAGGTCGATCATAGCGAAGGAAAACGTCTTTCCATCCTCGCGGTAGAGCTTGATATATTCATCCAGCTTTTCTTCGAGGTAGCTGTGGTTGAACAGCCCTGTCCGCTGGTCTTTATTGGCTTTGTCGTTGATTTCGTGATACATGAGGAAAAGCTGCTTGAAGACATGGGAAAGCAGGACGGCGATGATGAGGAACAAGAGAATTCCGAAGAAACCTGTTTTCAACACCATAATGACGAGCACCAGGGAGAAAAGCAGGATTCCAATATAGGCGAACAGCGATTCACGAACGAATAAAGCTAATACTGGAATCAACTGATTTCGATAGAGCAAGAAAAAGTAAGCTGCTACCAAAATAATATTCACACTGAAATATGCGATCAAAGCAAGGACGAAAGCATAAATCTCACCGACGATAAAATCTCCCGTCGTCCCGTCCATCCACTGAAAAGCCCAATGAGCACCTATAATCATGGCGGAGTAGGTAATGAAATTATAGTAGTGCTTCCACCATGCCACTGTTCTACGATTAATTACGATAATAATCGCGCTTACAAACAGTACCATTAAGGAAAATTTAACGCCATAAATGAACAGGGAGGCAAGAAATATCGTCGAATCCATGGATTGATGATTACCTTCTGGAGGCAGCTTGTACATAAAGTACTCAAGCACTATCGCCCCGGCTACCATTGCATAGAAGATGACCCAGTCCTTACGATCCAGCGAAAATCCCTCAGGCCAAAAAAACGACAAGAACAGCAATGTGCCCATGAGGCAAATTGCCACTACCAGCCACTCTTTTGGTTTTAGGAGTCCAATTAACCGTTGTTGACCGCCCATGTCGTTGCTCCCCCAAAAAGATATAAAAAAAGGAATCAGAAGAGTTGTTCTTCCGACTCCTAATTGTTCGGTTCCTATCAACCTACTCTAAAGCCCGAAGTCAGAGCCACGGCTACGGATGCGAGAATGGAAATATTGAAGAAAATAACTTTCAGATTGGCTTTCTTCATAGTTTGCCCACCCCCTTTCCTAGAGTGTAGAAAGCTTAAGAGGATTCTTGGGACAAGGCGACATAATCCTTTGATTTCTTTCCCATCAATTGACAGAGGAAGAAGAACGCCCCGACATTGATCACCACATCGCCGATGCTGATGGCTTGAGTTCGAGGATAGGGCGGCGACAGCGGAATGATATCTCCCAGAAAGTAAAGCCGGGTAGACTCGTCCATCAGGAAATGCTTGCTTACGGCATCTCCGCTGCGAAGCATTTCAATGTAGATCGGATCCAATACGGACGCCGCTTCCAAAGATACCGGCATTCGTCCGCCGTTCGCCATCATGACGAGAAAGTTCAGGAGCACGCCGACAAAGATGATGCCCAGTCCTTTTTGGTGACGATTGATCCATAGGAGCGCGAGTCCGACGACATAAATGACCATATAAAAGTATCCGTTGAACTGAGCGAAAAATGGAATGTCACCCTGCAGGTAAAAGAGCAGAAATTGGACGAGCAGCAGAATCGGGAAAGCCCATCCGCCTTTGATGCGGAGATTTCCGATCGCGATCAGCCCATTCTTCCAACCCGCGCGGATGAACCCGACGATCAGTCCTAGAAGGATCCCATCATATACCATTCGCCTTGCTCCTTCTCGACGGCATTATCATTATTCCAGTAAAAATCTACAATTACCAACATTTGCACAGGGTCATTATAAGACGGGCTCATGAACCTAGTCAATATGATCTAAGTAGCATATCCTACTCATTGTTGCACAAAGGTCCTATTGACTTCATAGTAAAAAGCCTGCTTTTTGTCGAAAAAAGCGGCTTTTTTATGATCATAAAGGCCCAATGTTAAGGCAGAAAAGAGATCGGGCATTAAAATTCCTTCACTTCATTATCCATTTAATAGAAGGAGAAAACCGTCGAATCATCCCTTCACCGCGCCGGCCGTCATGCCTTTCATGATCTGCTCCTGGAAGATGAGGTAGGCGATGATCGTCGGCAGGACGGCGATCGCCATCGCGCCCATCGTCAGGCTGTAGTCGGTGCCGTATCCGTCGGAGAACAGCGACAGGCTGAGCGGCAGCGTCTTGAGCGCCTGCGAGTTGATGAAGACGAGCGCGAACGCGAAGTCGTTCCAGAACCGCAGGAAGGCCAGGATGGCGACGGTCGCCAGCGCAGGCTTGCACAGGGGCAGGATCATCCGGAAGAAGACGCCCCACCAGCCGTTGCCGTCAATCAGCGCCGCCTCCTCGATCTCGCGCGGGATGGAGGACAGGTAGGCGATGACGATGAAGATCGCGATCGGCAGCTCGAAGGCGGTGTACGGCAGGATCAGCGCGCCATAGGTGTCGAGCATCCCGATCTTGTTCATGAAGATGAACAGCGGCACGAGCGTGCTGTGGATCGGCACGAGCATGCCGATGACGAAGATGCCCAGCGCCAGCTTGTGCAGGCGGAACTGGAAGCGCGAGAGCACGTAGGCGGCCAGCGTGCCGAGCAGCAGCGTTAGCGCCACCGAGACGGAGGTGACGATGGCGGAGTTGAGCATGGCGCGTCCCATGTTGCCGAGATCCCACGCCCGGCTGATGTTCGTGAACACCCATTCGCTCGGCAGCGAGTACGGATGGGCGAAAAAGTCCTCGTTCGTCTTCATGGCGCTGATGAACAGCCAGTACAGCGGATACAGCGTGCCTGCGGCGTACAGCAGCAGGACCAGCTTGAGCGCTCCGCCGCCGATCAGGCGGCGCAGGCGGCTTCTCTCGCCGCCGGCCGAGCCGGCGGCAGGCGGCGCGATGGTCGTTTTCACAGTCGGCACTCCCCTCTCGTCAGCTCGATTTGCGGCGGGTGACCGCCATGTTGATGCCGATCAGCAGCAGGCTGATCAGCAGGATCATCGTGGAGACGGCCGATCCGTAGCCGTATCGGTAGACGGCGAACGTGCTGTTGTACATATAGGTGGCGAGCAGCTCGGTCGACTTGGCCGGTCCGCCGCCGGTCATGACGATGACATGGTCGAACGCCTTGAGGCTGCCGGCGATGCACAGCACGATCGTGACGACGACGGTGCCCCAGATCATCGGCAGCGTCACGCTGACGAGCTTGCGCCAGCCGGTCGCTCCGTCGATGGCGGCGGCGTCGTGGATCTCCGAGGAGATGTTCTGCAGCGCGGCGATGAAGATGATGAGATACGGGCCGATGTTGCTCCAGTTGATCGGAATCGACACGGCGTACATGTTGAGCTTCGGATTGGACAGCCATGCCTGGGTCCAGCTCTCGAGGCCGATCAGCGTGAGCGCCTGGTTGAGCAGGCCGAACTGGTAGTTGTAGATGTAGCCCCAGATCATGCCGATGACGACGGTCGACAGCACCATCGGCATGAACAGCGCGGAGCGGATCAGCCGGTTGAACCAGGTGTTCGCGGTCAGGAGCAGGGCGCCGGCCAGCGCGATCGGAATCTGGCCGACGATGGCCGAGACGACGAGAATCAGGTTGTTGCGCAGAGCCCGCCAGAAGACGGGGTCCTGCAGCATGTCCCGATAGTTGCCGAGGCCGATGAACTTGGCGTCGCCCATGCCTTTCCACTGGAAAAAGCCGTAGTAGATCGACCAGAGGATCGGCAGCACGGCGAACAGGACGAAGACGATCAAGGCGGGCAGCAGGGCAATCAGGATGAAGCGGTTGCTGCGCAGAGATGCGGGCATAGGGGGATTCGCCTCCTTAGGAGAAGGAGACCCTCCCCGCGAAGCGCGGAGCGGATCTCCCGGATGTGGCATAGGGACGGACGTTGGGAACTGCGCTTACGGGTTGAGCGAGCGGGCCTGGGCGTCCTGCAGGTTTTTGGCGACCGCGTCCGGAGCCGCGCCCATCATGATTTCCTGCAAGCCGTTGTTGATCGCCTCGCCGGCTTCGGCGGACAGGTACGCGTCGTAGACCGGCGTGATGCCGACCGTCTTGACGAGCTCGAACGCCTTGTAGTAAAGGGAGGTGACCTTCGACGAATCGACGTCGGTCTTGTACATGACCATCGAGTTGCTCTCGGCGATCGCCTTCTGCGCGTCCGGACCGCTGATCGCGTAGATCAGGTCGAACGCCGCCTGCTTGCGGTCGCCCTCGACCTTCTTGCTGAGCGCGAAGCCCGCGCCGGGGCCGCCGGAGATCGTGTTCGCGTCGCCTTTGCCGCCTGCGATGGCCGGCAGCACGGTCACTTCGATCTTTTTGAGCGTGTCCTCCGGGGTCGTCGCGAGGTTCGTCAGCGTCCAGGCGCCGCTCACCATCATCGCGGCCTTGCCCTGGATGAACACCTGCTCGGCTTGCGTGTTGTCGATCGTGTTGGCGCCCTTGTCGAACGCGTCGGCGTCGACAAGCTGCTTGAAGTAGCCGAGCGCTTCGACGAACGGCGCGTCGGTGAACGCGGCTCCGTCCTGGGCGACGGCTTTCTTGAACCAGTCGGTGCCGGTGACGCGGTCCGCGAGCGAGCCGAGGATCGTCGACTGCGCGACCCATGGCGCCTTGTTGCCGAGCGCGATCGGCGTGATGCCGGCTTTGTTGAACGTGTCGACCGCCGCCATCAGCTCGTCCCAGGTTTTCGGAACGGCGACGTTATGCTGCTGGAACAGCTCCGCGTTGTAATACAGGAAGGATGTGGCCGACATCGCCAGCGGCGCCGTGTAGGTCGCGCCGTCGAACGTGGAGCCGTCGAACGCGCCCGGCAGGAAGCTGTCCTTCCACTCCGGCTTGGCGTCGAGCAGCTCCTGGATCGGCTGCACGAGGCCCGATTCCTGGAAGCCCTTGATATGGCTGCCCGCGTAGGAAAGGAATACGTCCGGCATCTCGTCGGCCGCGGCGACGGTGCTCAGCCGCTGGCGGTAGCCGTCGACCGGAATCGCCTGGGCGTCCAGCTCGATCTCCGGATGAGCCGCGGCGAATTCGTCGATCTTGGCGCGGACCGTCTTGGCCCGGGCGTCGTCGCCTGCGAAGTTGTGCCAGAGCGTCAGCTTGACCTTGCCGCCGCCGGCTCCGGAATCGTTCGTGGAAGCGCCGCCATTTTCTTCCGCTCCGTTGCCGCATGCGCTCAGCAGCGCCATCGCCGCCAGCGAAGCCAGCGCCGTCTTGCCGAATCTGTTCTTGTTCATGCTCGCATCCCCCTGTCCTGTTATGCCCTCAGTATATAAAAGACCCCGCTCCCGCCGCAGGGGAGATCCTTCGGGAGGAGGGGGGTCATCGTTCGTGAAGCTGGCGGTATTCGGTCGGCGTCAGCCCCGTGTCCGCCTTGAACAGCTTGTTGAAATACTTCGCGTCCTCGTAGCCGACCTCGGAAGCGATGCTCGCGACCTTGGCCGGCGTCTGCAGGAGCAGCTCCTTGGCCCGCTCGAGCCGCTGGCGCGTGACGTACTCGAGGTAGGTCTGCCCGGTCTCGCGCTTGAACAGCTCGCTCAGGTACGTCGGGTTCATCGGCAGGCTGCGGGCGACCTGCTGCAAGGTCAGGCTCTCGCCGAGGCGGGCGCGGATGTACTCCGCCGCCTGGCGGACGGCGGAGTGGCCGCCGCGCTCCAGCTCGGCCCAGCGAAGCGAGAGCAGGCGCAGCTCGGCGAGCAGCGCCTCGCGCGGGCGCTCCTCGAGCTCCGCCGGGGACGCGCCATCCGGCATCGGCGGCAGCTCGCGTCCGATGGACGCGGCCGAGCGCTCGAGCGAGCGCCGGGCGGCCGCGAGCAGCGAGTACAGCCACGCGGTCATCGTGGCCGGAGTCGCCTGCGCGTCGGCGCGCGCCTGCGCCAGGAGCGCGTCGGCGCCGCGCTCGAGCTCGCCGTCGCCGCCGGCCTGCAGCAGCCGGATCAGGCTGCGCTCCTCCTCCGGCGCGCAGACGGCGCGCATGCCTTCGCGCCCGGCGATGTCGCCGTAGCAGACGATGCCGGGACGCCCCGCCAGATGGCGGTAGGCGAACGCCTGGAGCGCGGTCTGGCGCGCATGCGCGAAGCCGCTCCAGTCCGCGGCCGCCTCGCCGCAGGCGGCGAGCGCCGGCCGGCCGCGCTCGGCCAGGCGGCGCAGTCCCGCGCGCAGCAGCGGCTGCAGCTGCTGGGGCGTCTCGACGGCCGCCGCCGCCAGCCAGCCGCCGCGATCATGCGGCACGACGGCGCAGCCGAGGGCGCTCGCGAGCGCGCCGGCATCCGCCGGCTCCTCCCCGGGCCCGGGCGCCGGCTCGCCGGCTGCGGCGGCCCGGGCGGCGGCTACGGCGCGGGCGACCGAGGCTTCGATGCGGCCTGCCGCCTCCATTCCGTCCGCGTCTGCGCGGGCCGCGGAAGGCGCCGCGTCCGGCAGCTCCGCCTCGGCCAGGCGCCACAGCTGCAGCAGCCGGCCGCGGCCGATGCCGGCGAGCTGCGGATGGGCCGCGACCGCCCGGCGCAGCAGCTCCTCGTCCGGCTCGCCGCTGCCGAGCAGCAGCCGCGACAGCAGCTGCTCGCGGTAGGCCGCCGACTCCCGCGCGCTCGTCTGCGCGCGCTGCTTCCGCTCCAGCCAGCGCTGGCGGGCGCGGTCGGCGGCGTCGAGAATTTCGCCGGGCCGGCTCGTCTTGAGCAGATATTCGCTGACACCCTCCCTCACCGCCTGCTGCGCGTAGGCGAACTCGTCGTAGCCGGACAGCACGATGATGTCGAGCTCCGGAAAGTCCCGCAGCGCCTGGGCGGCGAGCTCGAGCCCCGACGCCCCCGTCATGCAGATGTCCGTCAGGATGAGGTCCGGCCGCTCCAGCGGCAGCCGCAGCAGCGCCTCCTCCGCGGACGCCGCCGGCTCCAGCAGCTCGAAGCCTCGCTCCTTCCAGGGCAGCACGGTGCGGAGTCCCGTGCGGATGATGACCTCGTCGTCGACGATCAGTACCTTCATGCGTCTCCCTCCTTGCTTGGCTCCGGCAGCCGGAAGCTGACGGTCGTTCCGATGCCCGGCGAGCTGTCCAGATGCAGCCCGGCCTCCGGCCCGTAGTGCAGCAGCAGCCGGTTGTGCACGTTGCGCAGCCCGTAGCTGCCGTAGTCGCCCCCGGTGTCGGCATCGAGCCCCGGCAGCATGCGCCTGCCGAGCAGCGTGCGGAGCGCGTCCAGCTTGTCCTCCGGGATGCCGACGCCGTTGTCGCGCACGATGAAGCGGATCGCCCCGCCGTCGGGCTCGGCCTCGACCTCGATGCGGCCCCGCTCCGGGCGCTTCAGGATGCCGTGCAGCAGCGCGTTCTCGATGAGCGGCTGCAGCAGCAGCTTGAGCATCCGCCGCTCCAGCAGCTCCTCCGGCACGGAGGCGGCGACCTCGAAGCGGTCCGGATAGCGGATCGACTGCACTTTCACATAGCTGTCCACATGGCTGAACTCCTGCGCCACCGTGCAATACTCGCGCCCCTTGTTGAGGCTGAACCGCAGGAAGTCGCTGAGCGCGCCGACCATCTCGGCCGTGCGTCCGTCCTGGTTCATGAGCGCCATCCATTGCACGGACGACAGCGTATTATAGAGGAAATGCGGATTGATCTGCGCCTGCAGCGCGAGCAGGTCCGCCTCCTTCTTGAGTCCCTCGCTGCGCTTGACCTCTTCGGTCAGGTTGGCGATCTTGGCGCTCAGCCGATTGTAGCTGATGACGAGCTGGCCGACCTCGTCGATCGTCGTCACCGGCAGCACCGGCAGCGGCTCGTCCGGATGGGCGTGCCGGAGCTGGCGCGTGAGCGAGCTGAGCGGCCCCGTCACCTTGCGCACGATGAAGCCGACGACGACGATGACGAACAGCAGCGCGATGCAGACGGCGATCGCCGCGAGCGTCAGGAAGTAGCGGTTCTGCGAGCGGTACTCCTCGAACGGGATGACGCCGGCGAGCTTCCAGTCCGCGCTGTTCAAGGAGCGGTAGAGGATCGTCGAGCGGCCGTCCCCCGCGCCGTACGTCAGCGAGCCCCCGTCCCCCGCGAGCGCCGGCAGGCCGGGCAGATAGTCGGTGATCGGACGGTTGAGCTCCCACTGCGGCGGACCGGCCATGATCCGGTTGTCGGCGTCCAGCAGCACGACCGAGCCGGAGCCTTGCAGCTCCGACTGCCGCAGCTGGCGGGCGATGACGGACTGATCGAGGCTGATGCGGAGGATGCCGATCGGCTTGTCGTATTTTTTCGTGCTGCGGATCGGGCGCGAGAGCGTGAGCACCTGGTGGCTTTCGAGAGAGCTGTCCTGGCGGTAGACGGTCGACCAGAACTTGCGGCTGGGATCGTAGTGCTCCGGGTTCTCGGCCCGCAGCACGTCCAGCCCCGAGCTGACGACCGAGCGGATGCTGTAGGCCGCGCGTCCGTCATTGCTTTCGATGACGATGTTGCTGATATACGCCTTGGAAAAGGCCAGATCGGTCAGGAAGCTGATGATCGAGGTCTGCTTGCGGAGATCGGACTGCCGGGCTTGCAGATCCTGCTGCACGTTCTCGTTGCCGATCAGGAACAGCGACATGTTCTCCACGTCCCGGACCATGTTGTCCAGGTAGGCCTGGAGCAGGTCCAGCGTCTTCATGCCCTCGGTCTTGGCCTTCTCCTCCGACAGCCCTTCGGCGATCGAGTAGGAAAGAAGCCCGAGCGAAAAGAGGGGAACGAGCACCGCCAGGATCGTGAGCAGCGACAGCTTATGCTTGAGCGAGCGACCGAGCCAATTTTCCATCGGGATGCCTCCTGCTGAAAACCGTAGATGCGAGACGAGCTTCATGGCATGTTTCCTACCATGATAGTGAAGGATGCGGGCGGAAGCCAGTCTTTTTTTGGAGGGAAACGATTGCCTCGAAGGTTGATTTCCTTCATTTTCATCGAATTCCAGGTTGAAGAAATGAAGGGCGCGCTCATTCTTTTTCCCTATGATAGCGTATTCAAGCAGGAAGGGGAAGCGGATGGCCGGCACGCGCTGCGGCCGCGAGCGCGATCCGCTCCGCGTGTTTCCCAGGCTTTCCGACCGCTGACCGCTTGCTGCTTATTCGGCTCCGCTCTTCCTGCTCCTCCGGCTCTTGCTCCCCAGCTCCCCAGCTCTCTAGCTCCAGAAGCTTACGACGCCTCAGACGCTTAGAAGCCCTTTTCTCGCTTTTCTTTCAAGCTTACGACTCCTCAGACGCTAAGAATCCCTATTATCGGGATATAGAACCTGGATGGGCCCTCTTTTAGCCGCTAAGCTTCTCACGCGTCGTTATCTCTTGGAAATGGCTGTTTTTCCGCCTGCAACCGTCTGAGTCGTCGTTAGCTTGCTTCAAGCTGTACAGGGACGAGCGGCGCGACGGCAGTCCGGACCCCGTCAGCAAGCGATGGACGCTGCAAGGCTAGGCGCGACAGCAGTCCGGACCCCTTCAGCGAGCGATGGACGCTGCAAGGCTAGGCACGACGGCAGTCCGGACCCCTTCAGCGAGCGATGGACGCTCCAATTCGAGGCGCGACGGCAGTCCGGATCCCCTCAGCGAGCGATGGACGCTCCAATCCGAGGCATGACGGCAGTCCGGACCCCTTCAAAGAAAGCACGGCAGCCGGTCGAGACGGCCCGAATCCGGCGAACAGCAAAAAGGAGCAGGCTCGGCCTGCTCCTTCATCCTATTCGATGCCGCGGCGCGGTTCCGCCGCCAGCAGTCCAGCCTCAAGCCTGCGCCGCCGCAGCGGCGGAGGCTTGGAGCGCGGCGCCGCCGGCAACGGCCGCGGCGACGGCGGCGTCCAGCGCGGACGCCTCCGCAGCCGTCGGCGCGCGGCGGAGATCCTGGAGCTCCAGGATCTCCTGAAGCGCGCGGCTCGCGCCTGCGACCGGCTTGTGGCGCGACGCGTTGCGGCGCAGCCGGTCGCGCAGCGCGCCATGCTCCAGCACCTGGCGCAAGCGCTCCATCAGCTCGCCGCGGCTGCCCGCCTCCAGAGCCGCGCCGAGGCCGGCCAGGTAGGCCGAGTTCTCCTGCTCCTGCCCCGGAATCGGCTTGAACAGGATCATCGGCAGCTCCTGCGCGAGCGCCTCGGAGACGGTCAGTCCGCCCGGCTTGGTCACCATGACGTCGGCCGCCGCCATCAGCTCGTGCACGTACGGCACGTAGCCCGTCACGACGATCCGATGCCCGCCGCAGGCGCCGCGCGTCCGCTCCTCCAGCTGGCGGCGCAGGCGCTCGTTGCGCCCGCATACGATGACGAACTGCGCGCTCGGAAGCCCGCCCTGCTCCTCGACGAGGCGCATGACGCTGCGTCCGATCAGGCCGTCGCCGCCGCCCATGACGAGGATCGTCGGCAGCTGCGGGTCGAGGCCGTGCTTGCGGCGCAGCTCCGCGCGGTCATGGCGCTGGCCGAACTGGCGGCGCACCGGGATGCCCGTGGCCACGACCCGCGACGGCGACACGCCGCTCGCGATGAGCGCCTCGCGGATCGGCTCGGCGCCGACGATGTAGCGGTCCGTGCCGGGATGGATCCAGTAGCTGTGCCGGGCGTAGTCGGTGAGCACGGTGACGGTCGGCACGCGCGTCAGCCGGCTGAGACGCAGGTAGGACATGGCCGCGGCCGCAGCCGGAAACGTGCAGACGACGACCGTCGGCCGCAGCTCCTCGAGCAGCTGGAGCATGCGCTCCGTGCGGAACGTGCGCAGCTGCTTGAACAGCAGCGACAGACGGTTCTCCTCGCGCGTCGCCCGGTAGAGGACGCCGTACACCGACGGCAGCCCCTTGATGCCCTGCATGTAGCAGAACCGTCCGACCGAGTGGAGCTTCGGGTGCGTCCATTTCATGTAGTCCACGATCGTCACCTCGGCGTTCGGGGCGGCTCCCGCGGCCGCCTCCGCGATCGCCCGCGCGGCCTGGTTGTGGCCTTCGCCCAGCGTCCCGGTCAGGACTAGAATTCGATGCTGGCTGCTCGCGTGCACGTACGCTTCCTCCTCTGGCTGCGGCCGCCCTCCCGGGTCTCGTTCCGGGACCAGGAGCGGCTCGCTACGATATACATACGGGACAAGGGCGAAAAATAGTCTGCGCAGCTTTTCCGCCGCCACATGATGTACGAATTTCCCTGAAGAAAAGCTTACCCCGGCGGACCTCGGTCCGCCTTCGGGCCGCAGCCGGTTTTTGGACCTGGACCTAAGGCGGGCTACTCCTCCAGCCGAGGTCCCTCGAAGCGGCGGATCGCCTCGCGCGCCCGCTCGGGAATCGGCGTCGGGCGGCCGCCGGCCGTGTCGATCAGGACGATCGCGCCCCGGCCGGCGGCCTTGAGCTTGCCGTCGACCGTCAGCGCATAGTGGATGTCGATCGACGAGCGGCCGATCCGGGCCGTCTTGACATGCAGGCGCAGCGCGTCCTTGAGATAGATCTGATCCAGGTACTGGCACTCCAGGTCGGCGACGACGGATACGGTTTTCTGGCTGAATAAATCTTCCGTCAGTTCCAAATTCTCGAAGTACTCGATCCTTCCCTGCTCGAAGTACATGAAATAGCTCACATTATTGACATGTCCCAGCATGTCCGTCTCGCAATAGCGGATCTTCAGCGGAATCGAGAAGGAAAAGGAGTCCAGCCAAGCCTGCCGGTCCTCTCCCATGAATGCGCCCTTGCTCATGATGCAGGTCTCCTTTATTCCCGTCGGCGGCCGCCGATCGGTCTTGTCATCAAGCAGGATAGCATGCCGCCGGTGCCGGGCACAACCGGGCGCCCGTCCGCATGGGGCGAGACTGCGGCAGCCATATTAAGAGGATGGGTCCGTCCGAGAAGCCGCCTTCGGACGCCCCCACATCCTCAAGCAGGAGGCGAACGCACCCATGGAAAAGCTCGACCGGCTCGTGCCGGCAACGGAAGGCTTCGGCTTCCGCGTCCGCCAAGGCCAGACGATCCGCGTCACCGACGTGCAAGGCGAGCAGGTCGCCGACTTCGTCGTCTACCGAGCGGACGATCCGTCCGAGCGGATCGACCCGAACGTCACGATGGACGCGCTGCGCAAGATGAAGGTCGTTCCGGGCGACATCCTTTACTCCAACAAATATCGTCCGATCCTGACCGTGCTGCGCGACGACTGCGGCGTGCACGACTTCATCAACGCCGCGTGCCGGCGGGAAATGTACGAGGTGCTGTACGGCAAGAAGGAGCACGCCAGCTGCCATGACAACCTGAGCCGCGCGCTCGCCGCCTACGGCCTGCCGGAGCCCGACCAGCACTACCCGTTCAACCTGTTCATGAACACGGTCATCGGCCCGGACGGCAGCATCGCCGTCAAGCGTCCGACCTCGCGCGCGGGCGACGCGATCGAGCTGCGGGCGGAGGCGGACCTGATCTGCGCCATCTCCGCCTGCCCCTGCTCGGAAAGCGAATGCAACGGATACGTCTGCACGCCGATCCGCGTCGAGGTATTCGGACCGCAGGATGCCTAAGCAGGCATGAGAAAGGACAGCCCCGGAATACAATGAGCTTGACCAGGCAGGCCTGGTCGACTCCGGGGAGGGATGCAAGGTGAATGCTTTCTTGACGTATGTCGTGCTGGGCTTGTCGCTGAGCGCTCCGATCGGGCCGATCAACGCGGCCCAGCTCGACCGCGGAGCCCGCTACGGGTTCCTGCATGCCTGGCTCGTCGGGCTCGGCGCGATGGCGGCGGACGCGCTCTACATGCTGATGATCTACTTCGGCGTCGCCCACTTTCTCGATACCGCCTTCATGCGCACGCTGCTCTGGTCGTTCGGGTTCTTCGTGCTGGTGTACACCGGCATCGAGACGATGCGCTCCTCCTCGCTGCCGCTGGCCGGCCGCGGGACTGCGGACGCGTCGCGCCTGGACTCGCTGCGCTCCGGCTTCCTCATGGCGCTGCTCAACCCGCTGAACATCCTGTTCTGGCTCGGCATCTACGGCTCGATCATCGCCGGCAGCTCCGGGCAAGGCGGGCTGTCGATGCTGCTGCTGCACAGCACCGGCATCTTCGCCGGCATCCTGCTCTGGGACATCGTCATGGCGACGCTGGCCAGCACGCTGCGGCGCTTCGCAAGCAGCCGCCTGCTGCAGGGCATCTCCGGCGCGGCCGGGCTGTCGCTGCTCGTATTCGGGCTGTACTTCGGATGGAAGGCGGTCGTCGAGCTGGCCGCCTGAGCGGGGGCCCCGGGCGTTCCGCCGAAGCTCCGTCGGGAGAGGGCGCCGACACGGAACGCGACAAGCGGCGAAAGCAGCTGAACGACGCGGACGACGCGCGTCGTCCGCGCGTCGTCCGCGCGTCGTCGCCGCTCCGGCATGCGGGCGGACGTACACCTCCCTTCCGCTCCTGTCATACGATGGCAGGATGGAAAAAGGAGGAGCATGGACGCATGGCGACGCTTTACGACAAACGCACCCTCGACGAGACGGGCTCTGCGCTCGAGCCGTGGCAGCAGGCGGCCTGGCGCGAATTCGGCGCCATGATCGCCGACGAAGGCGACACCTACCCCTGCGTTCCCGGACGCCAGGGGTATTTGAGCGGCCAGCTGCGCTACGGCTTCGCCGCCGATCCGCGAACGCCGCAAGCGGCAAACGATCTCGCCTCCCTGCTGGAGCAGTACGGCCCCCTATCGCCCGGCACCGGCAAGTACGCTTCGCTCGCCGTTTTTTTCCATACGCCGCCGGCGATCGCCGGCGTCCCGGTCGAGCGGTTCGAGTCCTGGTTCTGGTCGCTGCTGCGCCGCGCTTCGCTCCGCGACAAGCAGCCTTGGCCCGCGGGGATTCCCCGCGATCCGCATCATCACGAGTGGGAGTTCTGCTACGGCGGCGAGCCGTACTTCGCCTTCTGCGCCACCCCGGCGCATCGGCTCCGTCGCAGCCGTTCGTTCCCGGTCATGCTTGCCGCCTTCCAGCCGCGCTGGGTGTTCCAGGCGATCAACGACTCCACCACGCTCGGACGCAAGATGAAGACGCTCATCCGCTCCCGCCTGGCCGCATACGACGAGGTTCCCGCCCATCCCGCGCTCAAGTGGTACGGTCAATCCGACAATCTCGAGTGGCAGCAATACTTCCTGAGGGATGACGACAGCGCCCTCTCGCGCTGTCCGTTCCTGAGCGGGCGGCTCGGCCGCGCCGAAGAAGCGGAAGCTCCGCCGTCCTCCGGCGCCGGCTCCCCCGCTCCAGGCTCCTCGCCTGCGGAAGCCGCCGCTGCGGAGGACGGCGTCCTCGGACCCGTCCGCCCGTCCGGTCCGGCAGGCCCGATCGCCAAGGTGAGCTCTCTGCCCCCGGCAACACCGTCGTAGCGTGAGCGCCTGCGGGACGCCTCGCCCCGAGAAATGCCCCTTCACACGGCGCCTCCGCCCTCCCGGCCTCCCGGCGAGCGGCGGCGGGCGCGGGCATACTCGCGCAGCCGCTGCTGCCCGGCGGCGGCGCTCCAGCGCCGGTGCATGACGAGCGTCGCGCCGGCCACGGCCGCGGCGATGGCGAGGCTGGCATAAAAGCCGGGACGGCCGGCGGGCTCGGACAGCGCGCCGGACGCGGCGGCGGCCATCAGGCCGATCGCCGTCCAAGCCTTGATCCGCCCCCACGCTCCGGGACGGCCGAGCTTGAGATAAGACAGCGCGATGATCGTCCAGACATAGAGAAGGACGAGCCCTCCCGCCGTCGCCAGATGCTCGAACAGGCTGCGCGGAAGCAGCAGCGCCAGCACGACGGACACGCCCATCCCGGCGGCGTTGACGAGCAGCGCGGCGGCGGGCAGCTTGCGCTTGCCCCAGGTCCGCCCGGCCCAGGCCGGAGCGTCGCCGCCCTCCGCAAGCGTGACGAGCATCGTCGATACGCCGTACAGCGAGGCGACGAGGATGCTGAATCCGGATACGATCAGCACCCCGTTCAGAGCATGCCGCAGCGCCGTCAGGCCAAGTCCGTCCAGAGCCAGGATCAGGGGGCTCGCATCCGGCTTCATCGAGGCTGCCGGCACGAGCAGCATCGCGAGGGCGACCGAGCCGATGTACAGCACGGCGATCAGCGCGAGCATGAAGGCGCCTGCCTTGGGCGCTTCCTCGGGCTTGCGCAGCCCCGCCGCCATGAAGCCCATGACCTCGATGCCGCTGAACGCGTAGAACCCGTACAGCAGCCCTCTCCAGGCGCCGCCCCAGCCCGGCGCAGCCGCCTCCCGCCAGCTGTCCGGAGCTTCCGCGGGAGAGGCCAAGCCGCGCAGCAGCCACCAGGCGCAGACGCCGATGAAGCCGATGACGGCGGCGATCTTGACGACGGCGAACATGTTTTCTGCGGCGTTGATGCCCTTGGAGCCGAGCACGACGACGAGCAGCGCCAGCACGGCGTAGCCGCCGGCGAACGCCCACAGCGGCACGGCGGGCAGCCATGCCTGGCTGAACAGGCCGAGCGCGGTCAGCGTGCCGCCGAGGATGAGCAGCTCGGAGAACCAATAGATCCAGCCGGTGCCGAATGCCGCCCAGCGTCCGTAGGCCTCGCCGGCATAGGTGCGGAACGAGCCTTTGTCCGGATGCTCCGCGGTCATCCGGGCGAGCGCCTCGTAGACGAAATAGGTGGCTAAGGCCACGGCAGCGAATACGGGCAGCGCCAGCCAGCCGCTCGTGCGCGCCGCGATGCCGGAGCCGAGGAAAAAGGCGGTGCCGATCGTGCAGCCCGCTCCGAACAAGGACAGCTGCCACCAAGGCAGTCCTTTTGCTTCCTGCTTCGCCATCTGGATCCCTTCCCTTCCCGGGTAGGGTAGCCGCCCGGCGGCGTTCCTATGCCCGGACCGGCGCCAAAAAGGCCGGAAGCTCGACGTTCCGCTTCCGGCCTTGCTGCCTTGCTGCCGCCTTGCTTCCCATCCGCCCCCGCACGGGCCGAGGCATCGTCCGCTCCCTGGCGCCGAACCGTCGCGCCGCACGGACGGCGCGCCGCCTCAGGCGCGAAGCGCCATCCGCCGCGCCGCGAAGTCGACCAGCTCCCGCATCGGCATCAGCCGGACGAGGGAGTCTCCGATGCGGGCCCGGCTCGCTTGCGGGCAGGCGGCCTCGAACGCTTCGCCGATCACCGTAAAATCGCTGTCGTCGTAAGCGAGCTCCTCGTACTCGACCCAGCGGCGCTCGCCGTCGACGAGCATCGGGGCGCCCTGGCGCATCCAGCTCTTGCCCGGCCATGACGCCCGGTGCTCCGCCAGATGCAGGGACGTGCTGCGGTCGTGGCCGACGCCGAGCAGCAGCACATAGGCCCCTTGCTCGTACAGCCGTCCAAGCGGAGAGGATTCACCGAGGGGAGGGACAAGCGGATGCTCCCCCGCAATTGCCTCGGCGAGCGGCCCGCGCGCGGCGAAGCTCACCTGCGGATGCGCGCTGCGCCGGGTGCCCTCTTGCCGACGGAACGCCTCGACGACCGCTCCCATCGCCCTCGTCGGCGTCAGGTCCGGCCGATACGGCGGCATCTCCTCGCGGATGACCGCCCACCACGATTCCGGCACCGGAGGCCGGCTCCAGTTGGACGGCTCGGAGAGGTCGGCCGTCTGGGTCGGCATGACGAGCGTGCCGGACGGGCCGACCGCCTCCTCCAGCGCTTCGACGACCGCCTGGCTGCCTCCCGCGATCCACCGGCCGAACGATTTCAGCGACGAATGGACGAGCAGCGTCATGCCTTCGCTCACGCCCATGGCCTTCAATTCGTTCCGGATGCCGCTCTTCGTCAGCGGCGGATGCTCCTCCATTTCCATTCGTGTCCCCCTCTTCCGTCCGCTTCAGCTTACCTCGCGGCAGGAAGAAAGGAAAAGGGAAAGAATGGCCTTAGCCGTTCTTGACGCCATTTCGCCGCCATTCCGCCGTCAGCCGGCGGAGCCTCCCGCAGGCGCGAAGGACGAGGCGATCCGCTGCGCCTCGGCGGCCGGCAGAGCGGGCACCTGATACCAGCCGCGGCCGTTCAGGTAGAGGAACGCTTCATACGCCATCTCGATATATTCCGGCACCTGGGCGGACACGACGCGGCGGCAGACCGGATGCACGAGCTCGAGGCTGGTCATCGCCAGCAGCGAGGCCTGGCTTTTGAGCAAGCCCAGCGCGTAGCCCGCGATGCCCTTGTCCGCGAGCTCCGAAGGCTGCGCGATCGGCTTGGCAGGAGCCGCCGGGGACGTCCCGAACTTCACCTGGGGCAGATTCGGGATGAGATAGGCCTGCGTCTCCCGGCGGGGCTTGCGGCTCGTGGAGAAGCTTTCGAGCGTCAGTTCGTACTGCTCCAGCATGAAGCGGTGCTGACGGTCCAGCAGCTGCTTCAGCTCCGGGTCGAGCGCCGCCTCCCGGAACAGCACGAACTGGTCGAGCACGGCGACCATGCCGGCCAGAATCTCCTGCATGTCGCAGCCCTCATGCTGCCCGTGCTGCGAATCGTGCCTCGGACTTTGGTTCATGTCCTTCTCTCCTTTTCGTCGATTTCAGCGGAACAAGCGCCAGGCTCCCATGCTCAAGGCCGCCAGCAAGCCGGCCGCGACCATCGTCCAGCCGAGCGCTCTGGCGCCCCGCTTCTCCCGCTCCATCCGCAGGAACCGATACATCGGCCCGTCTACGGCGATCAGGATCAGGCCCGACCCCATCATCCAAGCCGCCAGCAAGATCAGGGACAGCGATCGGGTCATCAGCATGGCGCACCTCCTAGTTCATCTTCAAGCCTTCGCGGCGGATGTAGACGTTGCATTCGATGTCGAACCGGGCCTTCGCATACAGCCGCTCCCAGTCGCTCTTCTGCGAGACGTGACGGTTCCAGTACCGGGGATATTGGCCTCGCACCGCCTCTCCGAAGCCGAACGGATCCGATTTCAGCTTCTGGGTCGACTGCACGAATTCGATCAGGATCTTCGTCAGCTTCTTCTCCGAGTACTCCTTGATCTTGCGGTAGTCGGAGGCGGTGAATTCGTCGGACTTGTGATCGATCCTCTCTTCGATGCGGGTATCCAGCCTCACCTTGATGCTGATATGGGGGACCCCGTCTTCAATATCGATATCGGTCTCGGTCTGGCGGCGGAACGTATTGAGCATGATCGCCCCGACGTCCGGCACTTGGGCGAAGGAAGAGTAGCCGCCCGGATTCATGCCTTTGATCGCCATGTAGGCGCCGATCTCGATCGGCTCCGTATGGCCGACCATCCGGCCCCCGCTGAACAGGGCGATCCCCTTGAGCAGGATGTTCTCCTTCTGCCGGATGGAAACGTAGGGCAGGAACTCGTCCTGCCCCTTGCTCGACTCCGCGGTCCAGAAGCTGCCGATGTACTCCTTGGGGAACTTGCCCATCTCCATCGACTTCTCGATCATCGACAGCACGTAGAGGCTCGGGACCCGCTCCAGCGGCGGCGCCACGTTCATCAGCCTGGCTGCCTCGATGTCGGAGACGAGCAGCCAGGTGGAGTGGCGCACCTCCGAGTTCCGGCGGAAATAATCGTTCAAGTCCTCCACGCCGTCACGAGCGATCTTCTCGCTGATGACGATGACCCGCAGGTGGATCAGGCTGCGCGGATCGGCGATCTCCTGCTGCAGGTTGTTCAGCGCGTCGTCGATCGAGTACCCCGTGACGCGGACGACCCAGACGGGCATGCCGCCCTCCTTGCCGCCCCCTCCGCTGTCGCTCGGTCCTAGCGGCACCCGCCCCGGAATGGCGATCTGCGCCGTAATCCGGATCTTCTTGCCTTTGACCATCGGAGGCGGGGCCAGATGGGTCGCATGTTCGTCCGCCTCCTCGCCGTCCGCCTCGTCGATCGCCATCCCGAGGATGAGCGCCCGGTCCTCGAGCTCCTGCCGGTCCCAGCAGCCCGCCAGCAGCAGCGCGCCCGCCAGCGCCAGCGCCGCCAGCAGCAGGCTACGCATGGCCCTCCGCCTCCTTGGTCCGCTTGCCGCCTCGCCGGATCAGGGAGAGGAGCAGCAGCAGCGACGGATATCCGGCGAAAAGGATCGCTCCATACAGATTCAGCAGTTCCGACCAACGATACAGCTCGAAAATGTTCAAGGGAAGAAACGCCGCTGCGAAGACGAAGGGCATGCCGAACGTGGCGGTCAGCCTCTGGTCGCGCAGGCCCAGCAGCTCCCTCGTCCCGTACGCGCAGAAATAGTAGGTGGAGTAGACGGAGGTGAAGATGGAGATGACCCAGACGATCAGGAACAGCGCGTCGAGCCGCTGGCCGGAGCCGAGCGAGGCGCTGCGGGCCGTCTCCAGCGTCGGATAGGTCAGCAGCTTGACCTCTTCCGCTCCGAATACGGCGATCGTGGCGATGATGATCGCGGTATACAGGAGCGTCGCCAGCGTGGCGCCGATGGCTGTCGCACGCACCGCCCCGCGGGGCCGCCGCAGGATCGGGCCGAGAAGCGCGATGACGAACGCGATCTGGGAGGCGGCCGCGATCTGCACCAGCTCATCCCCCCAGCGGAGCGGATGATTGCCCAGGATCGGCAGCAGATTGACCGTTTCCGCGTTCTGCATCGACACGGCGACGACGATGATGCCGGGCAGCAGGATCAGCGGCAGGTAAAATTGATGCACGTAGACGAATTTGACCAGATCCCGGCGGCAGGTCAGGCCCGTCAGCAGGATCAGGAACGACACGACGATCTCGATCGGCGTCTTCTGCAGCAGCACCTGCACGACCGCCTCACCGAACTGGCGGGCGGTGATGCCGGTGACGACCAGGAAATAAAGAATCAGCAGCCCGTTGAATACGCGGGCCGGCGCTTTGCCGATCAGCTGCTCGCTGAAGCGGAACAGGCTGCTCCCGGGGTGGCGGCTCATCAGCCAGGCAAGCCCGGCGAGAAAAAGCATGCCGGCCGTCATGCCGGCAAAGGTGAGCAGCGGGGCTCCGCTGTCCACCGCCAGCGCCGCCAAGCGGGGCAGCGTCAGGACGCCGATGCCGAGAATCGAGCTGGCGACGACGGCGCCCAGCTGGAACGATGAAATCGTGGCGCTCTCGCGGCCGGTGTCATTCATGCCGATCCGCCCCCTCTTTGCCTCCATAATGAAGGGTCCGCTCCATCGGAATGCGCGCGGAATCCGGCGGCAGCCGGTCGGAATCCTGCGGATACAGATGGGAGGGCCGCTTGCGCATCCACCAGATCGGCCCGCGCATGAACATGTCCTTCATCCCCTGCCAGCTGCCCGGCACGAACGGCGACAGGTACGGCGCGCCGAACGATTCCAGCGCGAGCATGTGGTTGGCGATGAACAGCACGCCGATCATGACGCCGAACAGCCCGAACGTGCCGCCGAGGATGATGAGCGGGAAGCGCAGCATGCGCAGCGCCGTCGCCGAGTTGTAGGCGGGGGTGGCGAAGGAGCCGATCGTCGTGAGCGCGACGATGACGATCATGATCGGACTGGCGAAGCCGGCGGATACGGCGGCCTGTCCGATGACGAGCACCCCGACGATGCTGAGCGCTCCCCCGATCTGCTGCGGCAGGCGGATCGTCGCTTCCCGCAGCACCTCCATCGACCCCTCGATGATGAGCACCTCGACGAAGGAAGGAAACGGGACTCCCGCCCGTCCCCCGGCGATCGCCACGGCGAAGTCCGTCGGAATCAGCTCCGGATTGAAGGAGATGAGCGAGACATAGAGGGCCGGAAAGATCAGAGAGGAAACCAGCGCGACCAGCCGCACCATCCGGATCAGGCTGCCGATGAGGAACCTTTCCGTGTAGTCGTCGAGCGTCTGGTAGAACTGGGTGAAGAACGTCGGCACGATCAGGGCGAACGGCGAGCCTTCCGTCAGGATCGCCACCCGACCCTCCAGCAGGGCGGCCGCCGTCTTGTCGGGACGCTCCGTGTTCTGGATCTGCGGGAACGGCGAGAACGGCTGGTCCTCGATGAACTGCTCGATGTAGCCGGCGTCGAGAATGGCGTCGGTCTTGATGTGCATCAGCCGCTTCAGGACGTTGTCCACGATGGTCGGATCGGCGATGCTCTTCAGATAGCAGACCGCCGTCCTCGTCTTGCCCCGCTGTCCGAGCGGCGCGAGCTTGATGCACAGATCGGTCGTCTGCAGCCGGTTGCGCAGCAGCGACAGGTTCGTGTCGAGCACCTCGATGTAGCCTTCGCGCGGACCGCGGATGACCTGCTCGGTCTGCGGCTGCTCGATCGCCCTCTTCTCGACCTTCCGCGTCTGCAGCACGATCGCGTCATGGGAGCCGGCGATGCAGAGCAGCGTGCGGCCGGAGGAAAGCGCCTGCAGCATCGGAACGACGTTGGATTCGGCGTAGGCGTTGACCTCGTGGAGCTCCTCGCTGAGCACGATGTCGATCAGGCGCCGGTTCCGGAGCTTTTCCAGCCGGGCGGGGGAAACCTCCGCCATGAGCGGACGCAGGAGCTGCTCGTTGATCACCTGCTTGTCCACCATCGTGTCCAGGAAGATCGCCGCCGCGTCGAATTCGCCGAACAGGCGCAGCTGGCGGATCGAGAGGTCGTCCGTCTCCGCATAGACTTCCTTGACGATCCGCAGCATCTCGTCCAGGCGCGGCGATCCCTTCATCGTTCCGTACTGCTCCAGGACGTCGTCGAGGACGGGGACGGAAGACGGCTTGCGCGCATGCTTGTACTTCTGTTTCCAGCTTCCGGCCATGATGCTCCCCCTTCCTCGCTTGGCAGATTCAGGGTGTATTATGGCCAGGAGCAGAAGGAATTATGTACCTGCGCGCATCCCGAGGCATGCCGAAAAGCCCGCCGGAGAGGGCGGGCCGAAAAGCGTTCGAGGCGGCTTGCCGATGCCCGGCATCCGCAAGCGGAGAGCGGCCGCAGCCCGGCGCCGGCCGGTCAGGAAAGCTCGGCCCAGCGCGGCCACATCTCGACCGGATTGAGCTCGTAGACCTCCTTTTCCCGGAACAGGAACTGATGCATGATGAACTCCCGCCTCAGCGTGGCGAAGTCCGGATGGACCTCGCGGATGAAGGCGTTGATCTCCTTCTCGGGATACTTGCGTCCCGCCTCCAGCTTCTGCGCCAGATGCTCCAGCACGACGAGCTTCTTCTTGAGCTGGGCCGGGATGCTCTTCAGCCTCCCCTCGCGGTCGAAGAAGCTGCGCAGCACGCCGCTCCGGTACTTCTCCAGCTCCTCCCGGCGCGCCTGCTCCCCGGATCGCCTCGATTCGTCCATCTCCGTCTTCGTCTCCTCTCTCTCCGAGCCTCCGCGCGAACGCAGGATCAGCTCCGTCGCGGCGTCCGCGCCATCGCGCAGGAAGTATTCGTTGAGGGAAAAATAGATCGCGTTCTTCTCCCGCCGCTCTCCGATCAGCCCGGCTTCCCGGAGCTTGGCGGCATGATGGGTGATCGTCGCCGGCGCGAGCGACAGCCGCTCGGCCAGCTCCAGGCCGTTGCGCTCTCCGTCCGCCAGCAGGATCAGCATGCGGATGCGGGTCGGATCGGCGAGCGCCTTATGGTAGGCGACGACTTTTTCCAGCTGCATGGCGCTTCCCCCTCAATTAATTAGACATAAATCTAATTAGATCATAATCAAATGTTCATGCCGCGTCAAGAGGAACGGTTGCGGACATGCCCTCGGAGCCGCAGAATAGGAGGAGTGCCGGACCGGAAGCTAGCCGCAGGCGCGCGTCCGCGGCTAGGCGCCGGACCGGAAGAGCATGGTAGGCTTGAAAGGACGAAAGGTCGTGGAGCATGGATTGGTCCAGCAAGATGAACGACGCGGTCGACTGTCTGGAGAGCGGCCTCCGCAGCGAGGTCTCGTATGCCGAGGCGGCGCGCCGGGCCGGCTGTCCGGCCTACCATTTCCAGCGGATGTTCTCCTATCTCGCCGGCATGACGCTGGCCGACTATGTGCGCAGGAGAAGGCTGACGCTGGCGGCGGCCGATCTCCAGGCGGAAGGCGGAAAGGTGATCGACGTCGCGCTGCGCTACGGCTACGAGTCGCCGGAAGCGTTCGCCCGGGCGTTCCGCCAGCAGCATGGCCTCGCGCCGTCGGAGGCGCGGCGGCCCGGGGCTCGTCTGCGGGCCTTCCCCCGCCTCGCCTTTCGATTCGAAGCTCAGGGAGGATCCGACATGAACTACCGGATGGAAAGACTGCCCGCGTTCCGCGCGATTGGAATGGGGGCGAGCGTGCCGACAAGCGAGGCGTTCGCGGAGGTGCCGCAGCTGTGGCAGAAGGCGGCCGCGGAAGGAGCGTTCGCGCGCTTCCTCGAGCTGGGAGAGCCGGGCGGGCGGCCGCCGGGCATCCTCGGCATCTGCGCCGGAGGCAGCTGGGGCCAAGGCGAGCGGTTCGACTACATCCTCGCCTGCGTCTCCCGCGAGACGGCGCCGGAGGGCTGGCGCGAGCTGTCGTTTCCGGCCTCGCAGTGGGCGGTGTTCGAGGCGGCCGGACCTCCGGAGGCGCTGCAGGACGTCTGGAGCCGCTTTTACCGGGAATGGGTGCCCTCCGCCGGCTACGAGCTGGCGGCGCTGCCTGCGGTGGAAGCGTACCTCGCGCCGGAGGAGAACCGCAACGAGCTGTGGATCCCCGTCGTCGGACGGGCGGGCGATTGAGCGGCGGGCGGCTATGACGGGCAGGCTGAGCACGGCGAGCAACAGGCTCATGCCCTATCTAGACTAGCTCAGGAGGGATGCGAAACATGGAAAAGATGACCCAGCAAGCGTTTTTGTTCGACATGGACGGCGTCATCATCGACAGCGAGCCGCTGCACTTCGCCGTCGACATCGAAACGGTCCGCACGCTCGGCGCAGAAATCGACCAGCACGGACTGGAGCCTTACGTGGGCATGACCAACCCGGAAATGTGGAAGCTGCTGCGGGCGCAGTTCGGCTTCGCGCCATCGATCGCCGAGATCATCGAGCTCCAGATGAACCGCAAGCTGGAGGCGCTGGCGGCAAGCGGCCTGACCGCGATGCAAGGCGTCGCGGAGCTGACCGACCGTCTGCTCGCCGCTGGCGTGCGCATCGGCGTCGCCTCGTCCTCGCCGCGCGTCTTCATCGAAGCGGTGCTCGGCCAGTTCGGCCTGCTGGACAAGTTCGGCTGCATCGTAAGCGGCGAAGAGGTGCCGATGGGAAAGCCCGCTCCGGACGTGTACCTGGAGGCGGCCCGCCAGCTCGGCGTCTCGCCGGTCGCCTGCGTCGTGCTGGAGGATTCCCGCAACGGAGTTCGGGCCGCCAAGGCGGCCGGCATGCGCGCGATCGGGCTGCGCAACCCGAACTCCGGCCGGCAGGACCTGTCCGAAGCCGATTGGATCGTCGATTCGGTCGCTGACATTCCGCTCGCAGAGCTCGGGCTTGGCCTGGCGCAAGCGTAAGCGGATCCGGCGCGGTGGTCTGGGCTGCTGCAGAGAAAGGAAAAAGGCTGTTCCTTCCGTCCGCTGGACGGGGAACAGCCTTCTTCATGGATAAGGGCTTCCTTAAGCCCCCTCCGCGTCATTCGCGCAGGAGCTCCGTCGCTTCCTAATGCCGTTTTTGCCTTTAGGGAGTTCGGTTTCCGAGCTACGGCGCTTCCTAATGCCGTTTTTACCTTTAGGGAGTGCGGTTTCCGAGCTCCGGCGCTTCCTAAAGCCGTTTTTGCCTTTAGGGAGTGCGGTTTCCGAGCTACGGCGCTCCCTAATGCCGTTTTTTCCTTTAGGGAGTTCGGTTTCCGAGCTACGGCGCTTCCTAATGCCGTTTTTACCTTTAGGGAGTGCGGTTTCCGAGCTCCGGCGCTTCCTAAAGCCGTTTTTGCCTTTAGGGAGTGCGGTTTCCGAGCTACGGCGCTCCCTAATGCCGTTTTTTCCTTTAGGGAGTTCGGTTTCCGAGCTACGGCGCTTCCTAATGCCGTTTTTACCTTTAGGGAGTGCGGTTTCCGAGCTCCGGCGCTTCCTAAAGCCGTTTTTGCCTTTAGGGAGTGCGGTTTCCGAGCTACGGCGCTCCCTAATGCCGTTTTTTCCTTTAGGGAGTTCGGTTTCCGAGCTACGGCGCTTCCTAATGCCGTTTTTACCTTTAGGGAGTGCGGT
>NZ_KE383847.1:226255-379073 GCF_000422485.1 Paenibacillus pasadenensis DSM 19293 | reverse complement strand
CCTTTAGGGAGTTCGGTTTCCGAGCTACGGCGCTTCCTAATGCCGTTTTTACCTTTAGGGAGTGCGGTATCCTCGGCTGCGGGGCATTCCTTTTACCCGTGGCGCCCGTGCAGCAGCCGCAGCTCCTGCGCCGCATGCACCGCCTGCAGCCGCGAGGCGACGCCGAGCTTGCCGTACAGCCGCGACAGGTAGACCCGGACGGTGCCCGGCGTCAAGCCGAGGCTGTCCGCGATCTCGCGGTTGGCGGCGCCTTCGGCCAAATGGCGGAGCAGGATCAGCTCCTGCTCCGTCAGCCGCTCCGCCAGCGGCGCAGCCGCCTCCAGCACGCGCGGCGGAGCATAGTCGAACGCGCCCAGCAGCCGCTCGACGTAGCCGCTCCCCGGCGCGTCCCCGCCGGCCGTGCCTCTCGTGCCGGCCCGGAATGCGGCGAGCAGCTTGCGCATCGGCGCGCCTTCGGCGACGAACAGCCGGACGTAGCCGTTCGCTTCCCCGATCTCCAGCGCCTGCCCGAGCGCCCGCAGCGCCTCCTCCCGGCGGCCTCTGCCCTGCTCCGCGAGCGCCCGCAGCGCAGCGGTCTCGGCCAGCCCGGAGACAAGCCCCTCCCGCCGCTGCAGCCGCTCCAGCGAGTCCAGCAGCAGGAGCGCCTGCTCCAGCTTGCGCTGGCTCAGCAGCAGACGGACCAGCGTCATGAGCTCGTACTCGCGATGGTACGCCGCCGGCTCCTTGCCGGGAAGGCCGAGCGAGGCGAGCGCCCTTTGGGCCGGCGCGGCCTGGCCCGCCTGCAGCAGCAGCCGCGCCCGCGCCGCGATGAGGCCTGCCTGCCACTGGGGCTCCAGCGCCGTCTCCAGCCGCTCGGCGGCAAGCAGCTCCTCCAGGGCGGAGTCCAGCTTGCCCTCGGCGGCATGAAGCTGGGCCTGCAGGATGGCCGCCGGCACCGCGAGGCCGGCGGTCCGGTGCGCGGAGCGGTCCAGCAGCACGCCGGCCAGCATCGACCGGCACTCTTCCAGCCGATTCCACTCGAAGTATCCCTCGGCCAGCGCCAGCCTCACGTACAGGCTCACCTGGCTGCCGCCCCATCCGCCTTCCTCCAGCATCCCCGCGAACTGGCGGCCGATCGCCTCCGTATCGGAGCTCAGCACGCCCTTCATCCCGATGTCCGCCCGCCGCACCTGCGGCTCGGAGCGGTTGAAGTCGACGTTGAAATACATCCCCTCCGCCGGCAGCAGCTCGCGGCCCGCGCGGTCGGCCAGCTGCTGCCACAGCTCGAAGCGTCCGCCGAAGAAGATGCGGTTGGACTCGACGAACAGCAGCCCGCTGTTCAGACGGCTCCGCTCCTCGCCCGGCTCGAGGCTCTCCGCGATGCGCCGCGCGCCGTCCATCGCCGCTCCGGCGGCCTCGAAGCGTCCGCCGACAGCGAGCAGAAAGGCCCGCATCAGCTGCTGCTCCGCGGTCAGCTCGCGCAGTCCGGACAGCCGCTCCAGCAAGCCGAGGAGGCTGCGGGCGTCTCCCTTTTCCAGCGCCTGCGCGGCAAAAGCATCGAGCTTGTCCGAGCTCCACTCGCCGTCGCCCGCGCTCAGCGCGCAGCCGATCGCTTCCGCCGCGAGCCCGCGCCGATCCAGCTCGAGGGCGCAGCGATGCAGCGCGTCCCGCCGGCTCGGCTCGGCGAGCTCCGGCCGCCGCAGCAGGAAGCTGCGGAACAGGGCATGGTAGCGATGCCACCCGTCCGCTCCAGCCGGCAGCAGGAACAGGCTGTCGCGCCGCACGCGGCCGAGCAGCGCCTCCGCCTCTTCGCGGCCGCAGCCGGCGGCGGCCCCGGCCAGCTCCGCATCGATCCGCTCCGGCAGCGCCGACAGCAGCAGGAACCGCTTCAGCTCGCCCGGCAAGCGGCCGTACGCTTCTTCCATGAGGAATTCCGCCAGCTCCTCCCCGCCGGCCTCGCGGCCGAGCGATGCCGCGCCGGACAGCCCCGACAGCTGGAGTCCGGCCGCCCATCCTTCCGTCGCCTGATGCAGGCGGAGCTGCTGGGCCGGAGTGAACGAGCCGGGAAATGCCGCATCCAGGTACAACCCCGCCTCCTCCTCGGTGAAAGCGAGCTCGGCGGCCGTCAGGTCGAGCCGCTTGCCTTCGGCCGCCCATCTGGAGCCCCCGACGCGCAGCGCCGATCGGCCCGCCGTCACGACGCCTACGCCCGGCGGCAAGTAGCGGAGCCAGTAGGCCAGCTGCTCCTGGATGCCCGGCTCCCGGATGTGGTGGAAATCGTCCAGCACCAAGGCGAGGCGGCCTCCCGCCTCCGCCAGTTCGCCGGTGAGCGCGTCGAGGAAAGCGGCGGCCGACAGCGAGGACAGCGCCGAGCTGAGCGGCAGGCTGCGGCGCAGCGAATCCGGCGGGAGCGCCTGTTCGAGCGCGCAAGCGACAAGCCGCCAGAAGCGGGGCACGTCGTCGTCCGCCTCGTCGAGCGACAGCCAGGCGACCGGGCGTCCGGCCTGCTCCGCCCACTGGCGGAGCAGCGTCGTCTTGCCGTAGCCGGCCGGCGCGGCGACGGTCATGAGCCGGCAGGAGGATCCTTCCTCCAGCATCCGGACCAAGCGGGGGCGGGCCGTCAGCCCTCCGAGGCCGCCTGCCGGCAGCGTGATTTTGGCCAGCGGCGGCCGCCAGCCTGTTCGATCATCCATGGGTACCTCCTGAGCGGGTAGCATTCTTTCTTTCCTATATCGCCATTTCGGCCGCAGCCGTTAACATCCGTCAATCGCCGCTTTGCCGGCGGCGGGCTAGAATGGAGCGTCAGACCGAGAAAGGGGATCATCCAGCCATGACAAAGAAACGAATCGCAGGGCTCGCCGCTGCGGCGCTGCTGACCGTCGGCCTCATCCTGACGCTTGCGGCGGACCGGACCGGGCTGCTCCGGAAAGCCAACTTGCCGCCCGAAGTCAGGCTGCTCCAAGCCGGCGCCGCAGCGGCGGGGAGCGCGATCGATCGCGCTGCGGAGAGCCAGTCGGCAGGCCGTGATGCCAGCGACGCAGAAGCCGGCGCCCGGGCCGATCGGACAACGAGCCGAGACGCCGCCGGCGCGCTGCGTTTGCAGGAAGACCAGCCGCCGCCGGCGGTGCCGGCCGTCGGATTCACCGATCCCGATGCGGCGGCGGACCGTTATGCCGTGGCGCTGTCCGCCCGGTTCGGAACGCTGGAAGCCGGCCGCGCGGAGGAGCTGACGCTGATCGGCGGCGCTCCGAATACCGGCCATATGGAATGGACGGGCAGCTCGTCCGCCCTGCACCGCATGCTCGCCTCGCTCCGCTATGAGCCGCTGCCCGACGCCTACGGCCGCGACCGGATCGACATCCGCGTCGTCGACAGCGGCAGCCGGAGCTCCGCCCGTCCGGCCCGCGGAGAGGCCTCGATCCCGATCGTCATCGAGCCGGTCAACGACGCCCCGCTCTTCGAGCCCGGCCCTTCGGTCCGCACGACGGCAGGCAGCGGTCCGCAGCGGATGCCGGGCTGGAGCGCGCCGCTGCAGGCCGGACCGGATTCCGAGCGCCAGACGCTCTGGGTGACGATCGAGACCGACCGGCCCGAGCTGTTCCGCTCGGGCCCGGCGCTGGAGGCGGACGGCACGCTGAGCTTCGAGCCCGCATCCGGCGCGGGCGGCTCCGCCTCCGTGACCGTCCAGGTCCGCGACGACGGCGGCACGAGCCGCGGCGGCAGCAACGCGGCGGGCGGGTCGTTCGAGGTCGCCGTCGAGGCGGAGCTCCGCTGAGCGGCGGCTCGAGGCGGGCGGCGGATCGGAAGCCCGCCCGCGCGCGAACGCATCGCCCGGCTCGGCACGGCCGGCCCTGCGCCAGGCGCGACGGATGCAAAACAGGACGAAGCGGTCCGGTTCCGCTTCGTCCTGTGGAGAGAAGAGATTCGTCCTAATTCGATTGAGCTCCCGTCCAGCGCAAGCCTTTCGGGAAATGATTCTTCAGCTGGCCGTCCGCCAGCTTGCCCCAGCCGATCGGATGGCCGGAAGCGAGCACGAGCTGCCAGCCCTTCGCTCCGCCCGCCGCGATCGCCTCGCCCCGCAGGTAGGCCGCCAGCTCCGGCGAGCCGAGCGGCAGCTCGGCGGCCTGCCGCGCCTGCCCCGGCTTCAGCGCGAGCGCCAGCGCATGGGAAGGCTCGAAGCGGTTCTTCTTGAGCGTGCCCAGATGCAGGCCCGGCCGCAGCACCTTCAGCCCCGCAAGCTCCGGCATGCCTTCCGGCAGGGCATACAGCTGGTCGCCGAACAGGAGCGGCAGCCCCAGCGGCAGCTCGGCAAGCGTCTCTTCCGCGAAGCGCAGAAAAGGCTCGGGCAGCTTGTCCCGCCGCAGGCCCGTCTCCAGCTTCAGCTTGCGTCTGCCCGCCGGCGCATCGTCCGCCTTGCGCAGCACCGCGGCGTAATGGCCTTCGCCTCGCACCTGGTGGGGCCAGATGCGCACCGTATGCTCCAGTCCCGGCGCGGGATCGGCGGTCCAGTCCGGCCGGCCGCTTCCGAAGCCCCCGTATCGCTGCGCGGCCGCGACGGAGAACTCCGGGTGCTCCCGCAGGAAGCGGCTGACGGCGCCTTCATTTTCCTCCGGGGCGAACGTGCAGGTGGAGTAGACGAGCGTGCCGCCGGGACGCAGCATGAGCGCCGCATGGCGCAGGATGTCGTCCTGCCTCGCCGCGCACAGCCGCACATGGTCCGGGCTCCACTGCCCGCAGGCGTCCGGGTCCTTGCGGAACATGCCCTCGCCGGAGCACGGGGCGTCCACGACGATCCGGTCGAAGAAGGCCGGGAAGCGCGGCGACAGCCGGTCCGGCAGCTCGCTCGTCACGACCGCGTGCGGAACGCCCATGCGCTCCACGTTCTGCGACAGGATCTTCGCGCGCGCCGGATGCGGCTCGTTGGAGACGAGCAGCCCCTCGCCCCGCATCAGCTGGGCCAGATGCGTCGTCTTGCCGCCGGGCGCGGCGCACAGGTCGAGCACGCGCTCGCCCGGCCGCGGCGCGGCCAGCTCGGCGACGGCCATCGCGCTCGGCTCCTGGATGTAATAGAGGCCCGCCTCATGCCACGGATGCCGGCCCGGCCGGTCCTCGTCGCCATCGTAATAAAAGCCCGCCGGAGCCCAAGGCACCGGCTCCAGCCCGAACGGCTGGACGGCGAGGAACGCCTCGGCCGCAAGCTTGAGCGTGTTGACGCGCAGCGCCTGCGCCCGCGGCTGCTCGTAGCTGCCGCGGAACGCCTCGTAGTCTTCTTGCAGAAGGTCCTTCATGCGCGATTCGAAGGAAGCCGGGAGTTTCATCTTCATTCACCTCGGGGTCGGTTCCTGGCGGCAAGCCGCCGGAAAAAACTACGACCCATTCTACCGGGCGGGCTCCCTTGGCGCAAGGCCGGATCGGCGCATCCCTGTCCCGGGCCTCAAGGCCGCTTGGGCTGGACCGCCTGCATCGCCTCGAGCATCGCGTGGAAATGAGCGACATAGGCCGCGGCCGAGAAGCGCTCGCGGATGCGGCGCTCGCCCTGGATGCGGATGCTTTCCCGATAGGCGACGTCCTTCATGAGGCGGTAGGCTCCGGCAGCCGCCGCGCCGATGTCGCCGAGCGGATACAGCTCTCCGGTATGTCCCGCCGCGATGAACCGCGTCACCCCGCCGGAATCGGTGGCCAGCACCGGGCAGCGGCAGAGCATCGCCTCCGCGACCGCGTAGCCGAACCCTTCGCGGATCGAGCAGGAGACGAGCGCGCCGCCCGAATCGCCGATCAGGCTGAGGTAATCGGCCATCTGCGAGTGCGGCACGTTGGAGCGCAGCGTCAGCCGCCTCGCGACGGGCGAACCCTGGCGCCACTGGTCGAACGTTCGGCGCTCGGCCGGATCGTACAGGCTCGCGTCCTCGAACATCCACAGCTCCAGCTGCGGGAACGCCGGCACGAGCGCCTCCGCGATCGCGGCGAACTCGCGCCAGTTCTTGTTGGGCTCGATCCGCCCGATCCAGCCGAGGATCGGATACGGCACGATCGGGAAGCGCGAGTAGCCGAAGCTTTCCGTGTCGAGCGGATCGTCGAAGCAGAACTGCGGCAGCTCGGGATAGGCGCCGCCGAACATCGCCTGCAGATGGCCCGTGACGGGGTACAGCAGGCCGTCCGCGCAGAAGGGCAGCACGCTGCCGTAGTCGCGCAGGAATTCCTCGGCCTGCTGCGGCGTGCCGAGGCCTTGGACCTCGAAGACGAGGCGGCCGGCGTAGCCGCTGAGGCGGATCTGCTCCAGCAGGACGACATGCGAGCAGACGACGATCATGTCGTAGCCCTCCCGGCGGATGAGCTCCAGGATGTCCGCGGATTCCTGGTAGACGAGCACGGTCGCGCCGCCCGCGTTCTGCAGGCCGCTGCCTCCGTTCGTATAAAGGACGTGGCAGTCGACGCCGCTTGCGGCGAGCGCCCGGGAGCGGATGCGGTTGAGCGTCTCCATGCCCCCGCTCGGCGTCGAAAAGACGAGCAGCAGCTTCATCGTCCTCCGCCTCCATGCAGGCGGGTTGTTGTCGCGAGCTGGTGGACCATCTGGCCCGCACCTCCAGTGGCAGGAAAAGTTGCTGCCAGTATATGCTCGGCTGCGGACCGCCCGTGCGGGTGAACGCGAGGCGCAAGCGCCTGTACGGCGCTGCGGCGCCGGAGCCGGAGGGCTGCGGTGCCGGAGCCGGAGGGCTGCGGAAAGAGCCGCTTCCCTGGCGCTTCCTCCGGCGGAGGCTTCCCGCAGCAGCAAAAAGGCGGCCGGATGCTAGATCCGCCGCCTCTCCTGGACGACCGCGCCAGGATGCACGGTCAGCTCCTCCGTATATTCGACCAGGCCGATCTCGCAGCCCTCGCCCACCGTCACGCTCCCTCCGCGCACCGCCTCCGCGCGGACATGCTCCAGCCGGACGACGGCTCCCTCGATGCGGCGTACGGACAGGCTGGCGTGCCGGGCCGGACGGAAAAACACGCCGATCATCCGCGTCCAACGGCCCGGACGGCTCACTTCGATGCGGCCGCCGGTCAGCTCGCCGATGGTCGAGTCGCCGTACAGCTGCAGCTCGAAGCTGCCGGCGTCCAGCCTGCCCTGCACCGCGGCCTTGCCGCGCAGCTGAATCTCCGAAGCGTCGCAGCTCATCGCCTGCAGCTCTCCGCTGAGGCGCAGGCAATCCGCATGCAGCCGCTCCTGAACCGTAATCGAGCCCGACCCGGTCAGCTCCCGGATCGAAGCGGCGTCGCGGGAAGACAGCTCTCCCGTCAGCCGCAAGCGGCCGATCGACAGCCCTTCTGCCGCGATCGTGCCGGTGACGCTCGCCTTGAGCGCGTTCAGCTCGCCGTGCACGCGCATCGTGCCGGTTACGGCCAGCTGCACGCAGTCGAGGCTGCCGTGCACGACGGCATCGCCGAGCACGCGCGCTTTCGCATAGCTGCCGCCGCCGGATACGCCGGTCCCGGTGAGGGACAGACGGCGCGCAGCGGAATGAATTTTCGCCGCCATGCGGCATCCCTCCTTTCCTAGGCCAGACGGGCCTCGCTGCCGACGCGGGCGTCCGCATGCCGCTCGAGCCGTTCCGCATACTCGACCCGGCCGATGTCGCAGCCGGCGCCGATCCGCACCCTCGCTCCGCGCACGAGGCTCGCCGTCACATGCTCCAGAAAGATATCCTCGCCCTCGATCGTGTGCGCCATCAGGCGGTTCTGGACGACCGGCAGCGGCAGCAGCTTCTGCCAGCCCTGCAAGCCGTCGCTCGGAGCCGAGGCTTGGATGAAGCGGGCCGACAGCTCGCGGATGCTGCTGGTGCCGCGGAGCTCCAGCCGAGCCTCGTCGCCGCTCAGCGCGTCGAGCTGGAGCTTGCCGTGCGACAGCAGGCGGCCGATCCGGCACGGTCCGTGCACCGTGAGGCTGCCGTTCACCGTCGCCTCTTCCGCCTCAAGCGATTCCTCCACCGTCAGCTTGCCCTCCACGCGGCACTTGTCCGCCCGCAGCCCGCCGTCGATTCCCGCCAAGCCGTTGATGTCCGCGCTTGCGGCCCGGACCGAGCCCTTGAACGTCGCCTGACCGTTCACGATCACCTTGCCGCTGTCCAGGTCCCCCGTCACCTTGCCCATGCCGTCGATGGTCGTGCGGTCCGCCTTGCCGCCGTCTACCATGCCGATGCCCGCCAGCCGTATTTCCCTGCCCGTATCGTACTCCATATGAAATTCTCCCTTCCTTGGACGGATATGAGCTCAGCTTATCACGCGGTCGGCAGCCGGACATCGGCCCGCAGGCGGAGCCGGAAGTCGGGCAGAGGACGGGGGCTCGCGGGAGACGGCGGCTACGCCTTCGGATAATCGCGCCGTTCCCCGCCCCTGCTTTGGACCGATTCCTCCAGCCGCTTCAGCAGCGGCTCGCGAATCCGAGGCTCCACCCCCAGCTGATCCATGGCCCTTCTGACATCAAGCTCGATGGGAGCTTTTTTGTTGCGGATGCAGCTCATTTCCCAGGTCCTCCTTCCCCTTTTCCCCCTCTTCCCGGTCAAGCCCTTATTCTACAAAAACGTCCGTTATTTCCCTTTCGGATCACTTTTATCGCTATGAAGTAAAGCGGCAAGAAGGAGGAAAAGGCCCATCCGAAGAGGATGGGCCTTGGAAGGGGGGGAGGGCTCGGTTCAGACCAGAGCCGCATAGCTTCCCGTATGCAGGAAATAGAGGCCGATCTCCTTGATCCGAAGTCCGAACTCCTGCTCCAGCACGTCCCGGTAGGCTTCCACCTGAGGACGGTAGAACGCGGCGAACAGCCCCTCCTGCGCAGGCTCGTGCACATCGGTCTTGAAGTCGACGACGACCCATCCGTCGTCTTCCTCGAACAGGAAGTCGACGATGCCCTTGAGGTGGAGGTCCGGGAGGACGGAGTCCGCTTGGAGCGGCACCGTTCCGCCGACAGAGGAAAGCGGGGACGCGGAAGCGCCGCTCCGCACCGCGCGCAGCTGCAGCTCATGCACGCGCCTGCGGGCCGCCGCGGCACGCTGCCAAAGCGGATGCGCCAGCACCTCGGCAAGCATCGCGCGCACATCCGGCAGCAGCCGCTCGGCCATGCCCTCCTCCGCTGCGACGAGCCGGATGCTCGGCTCCAGCTCCGCCAGCGGACTGCCGGAGCCGAGCAGCTCGAGGCAGCGGTGCACCGTGCTGCCGAACGCCATGCCGCGCCCCTCGGACGGCCGCGGCGGCTGCAGCCGGCCCGACTTGGCCAGCTCGGTCACGGATGCGGAGCGGTACGTCGGCGCGGCGAGCCGGGCAAGCCGCTCGGCCGCCTCTCGCGCATCCGCCGCCGCGTCATGGACGCCGTCATAGCGCTCCCGCTCCGCCGGCAGCAGCTCGGGAACGTCCAGCTCGCGCGCATCCCTCAGGCTGCTCTCGAACGGACTCCACGGATTGACGGCCGGCCGGTCCTCCGTCCAGCTGACGACAAGCAGCTGCTTCGCGCGCGTCGCGGCGACATAGAGGAGCCGCTCCTTTTCCGCCAGCAGGAACTCCCGCTCCCGCGCGGCCAGGTCCTTCCATCCGGGCGGATGCGCGATCATCTCGTCCTTGTAGCTGCCGGGAGAGCGGCGCGTGATCGCGAAGTACCCCCGCGCCTTGCCGCCGCTGCGGTCCACATGCTCCGTCGCGTCATGGTCGTATTCGCCCGCCGGGCAGGCGAGCAGCACGACCGGCGCCTCCAGCCCCTTGGCCTTGTGCAGGTTCATGACGCGCACGGCGCTGCGGCGGCCGGCATAGAGCTCGCCGCATTCGGCGCCGGCCTCGGAGGCGAGCGCCTCCAGCCGCCGCGCCAGCGCCGGCCAGCTGCCGCAGGCGAGCGGATCTTCCTGCAGGGCGTGCAGCACCGAGACGAGCGTGCCCGCCCGCATCGTGCCGGACGGCAGCGAAGCCGCGAGCGGCAGCAGGCCGAGCTGCTCCGCGATGGCCATGAGGGCGCCGAGCGCGGACGGCGAAGCGCGCACGATGTCCGCCCAGCCGGCGGCCATGCCGAGCGCGAGCCGGACCGGCCTCGCCTCTGCAGACACTTCACGCAGCTCCGGCAAGCCGCGCAGGCGCAGCGCATGGCCCTCCATCCGGTAGTGGTACAAAGCGCTGTCGCTGACGCTGAGCAGCGGCCTCTTGAGCGCCGCGAGCAGCCCGATCCGGTCTTCCGGATCGTTCAGCGCCCGGGCCAGCAGCGCCAGCGCCGCCAGCTCGCCGCAGCGGGCGGCGCTGCCCGAGGTGACGGACGGGACGCCGTACCGCTCCAGAATCTCCGCATACAGCTGGATGAACTCCCGTTTCTTGAGCAGCAATAGAAAGTCGCCCGGCTCCGCCGGCCGCAAGCGCCACGCCCCGTCCGCCTCCCGCTCCTGCAGGAGCAGGTTGCCGTCCCGGCACGCCCAGGCTACGTAGCGGGCCAGCCGGTCCGCGTCCTCGCGTGCCGCCGCTTCCTTGCCGCCGGGCAGCTTCGGAATCGTCGCCGTCACGACGCCATGCGCCGCGCGCCGCCGGTCTGCCGGATCCGGCGCCGTCGTCTCCATCGGCACGAACGACGCCTGGCGATCCGTCTCCGTCCGCGGGAATCGCGAGTTGAACTCATAGTTGACGAACGCCCCGAGCGAACGCGCCGAACGGAAGTTGGAGCCGAGCCGCAGCACGTCTCCGCAGGCTGCGATGCGCTGCTTGACGGCGTTGTAGATGGAGATGTCCGCCCGGCGGAAGCGGTAGATGGACTGCTTCGGATCGCCGACGACGAACAGCGAGCCCGGCCGCGGCACCGCCAGCCGCCAGTCGGACTGGGCGGAATCGGAGCCCGTGAGCAGGAACATCAGCTCCGCCTGGATCGGATCCGTGTCCTGGAATTCGTCGATCAGCAGCCGCGTATAGCGTTCCGAGAAAAAGCTCCGGACCTCCGGATGCTCGCGCAGCAGCCGCGCTGCCCGCAGCAGCAGGTCCTGGAAGTCCAGCTCGCCCCGCTCGGCGCGCAGCCGAGCCGCATGCTCCACCGCGGGCAGCACGAAGGAGATCGCCTGCGGATACAGGTGCTCGCGCCAGCTCTGCAAGAAAGGCTGCAGCACATCACGCTGCCACTCCAGGAAGCGCTCGCCGAGCTCCTTCGCTTTCGTCTTGTCCGTCCAGCGGTTCTGCGTCACGACGAGCTTGCGGTCGAACCGCTGCGCCAGATCGAGCAGCCGCAGCTCCTCCTCCATGCCGTGCAGGCGGAGCAGGCGGCGGCCGTCCCGCACCGCCTCCTGCAGCGCGTCCCAGCCCTTGTCCGGCTGCGCCGAAGGCAGATAGGCCGCGGCTTCGTCCAGCAGCGGCGGCAGCGACAGCCGGATCCGATCGAAGTCGGGACGCGGGACCTCTTCCAGCGCGATTTCGACATCCCGATAGCCGTTGGCCCGAACGTACACCTGCCGCAGATCCTCGACGTGGAGGCCGAGCGGCTCCATCGCTTCCAGCAGCTCGGGATGGAGCAGCAGGTAGTCGTCCCAGGCGGCATGGAGCAGCGTCTCCGCCTCTTCCTCCTCCAGCTCCCGGAACTGCGGATCCAGCCCCGCCTCGATCGGCCGCTCCCGCAGCAGCCGCCCGCAAAAGGAGTGGATCGTCGCCATCGTGCAGCGATCGGCGTCCTGCAGCGCTTGCCGCAGCCGCTGCCGCGGCTCGCCGTCCGTCTCCCGGATGCGCCGCTCCAGCGCCAGCCGGAAGCGGGCGCGCAGCTCGTCCGCGGCCTTGCGCGTGAACGTGATCGCCGCGATCTGCTCCGCCCGCGCCGCGCCGGTCTCGATCAGGCTCAGCATGCGGCCGACGAGCGAGGTCGTCTTGCCCGAGCCCGCCCCCGCCTCCACGAGCAGCGTCGTCTCCAGATCCGTGCGGATCCGCTCGCGGGCCGACTGGTCGTCAAGCATAGTTCTCCGCCTCCCTCAGCTGCCGGATGAGCGCCTCGTTGTCCGGCAGCTGCTTTTTCGCGCGCGCCGTCTCGGCCTCGCGCCCGCACGCCTCCCGATAGTCGCACCAGCCGCATGCCCGCTCGTCGGCCGGCAGCGCGGGGAACGCCCCTGCCTCGATCGACGAGAGCAGCAGTCCCGTCAGCTCCGCCAGCTCCCCGCGACGGTCCTGCGTCCGGCTGATCTCCTTGCCCAGTCCCCGCTCCGTCGGGAAACAGTACGCCGACTCCACCACGACCGCCTCCGGGTCGATGCCCGTCCGCCGCAAGTACTGCTCCGCCGCCACGGCGTAGAGCGCGTGCTGCAGCTGTCGGCCGCCGGCGAAATAGCCGTTCTCGTCGTACTTGCGGGGATTGCCGGTCTTGTAGTCGTAAATCTTGTACCGATGAGGCGCAAGCTGGTCGATGCGGTCGATGAAGCCCTTCACTCGCATCGTCAGGCCGCTGGCCAGCACGACCGGCATCGGCTCCCCGTCCTGCTGCAGCTCCAGCTCGAAAAACTTCGGCCGGCCCGCGCGCCCCTGCTCGCTCCGATAGAACACCGCGGCATCGCGGCGGATCGCCTCGCTCTCCTTGGCCCGGATCGCCGGACTCGGCGCCGGCACCGCGGCTTGGAACTCCCGCAGCACCTGCTCCGTCAGCCGTCCGAGCAGCGCCTCGTCATGCGCGAGCGGGCCGCTGCCGGCACGGTCGGCCAGCTCCGCGAGGTACAGCTGGTAGAGCCGATGCAGCAGATCGCCTTTTTGACCGGCGTCGAGCCAGCGCGTGCGGTCGAGCTCCGGCGCGTCCTTGGCGCGGATCTTCAGGATCGTCGAGTAAAAGAAGCGCTTCGGGCAGTCGGCGTACCGCTCCAGCTGCGTCACGCTCAAGTGCCCTTCCTCTCCCGTGCCGTAGCGGATCGGGAAGCGTCCGGTCCGCAGCATGCCCTCGTGCTCGGACAGCCGGTCCTGCGCCGTCGCGCGCGCCGCCTCGAGGCGGGAGGCGACGGACGGATAGGCACGCGCCAGGGCATCGAGGCCGCTTCGCAGCCGGGCAGGCGGCGCATAGCCTGGCAGAGCGGACCCAGGCTCCGCTCCTGCCAGCCGCTGGAGCCAGCGGTCGGCTGCATCGATCGCCGGGCCGCCCGGAGAAGCCTCGTAGCCTGCCGGTCCGCCGAGCCAGCGTTCCAGTCCTCTTCGGTCGAGCTCCGGCTGTCCGCTCACAACCCGCGCCGCCTGCAGCAGCTCGTAGGCGGGCTCGATCTCGGCCTGCGCGCCAGGCTCGCTGCATGACCAGCTGAGCGTCAGCGCCGTCCCCTCGCCCAGCCGTCCGAGCCGCAGCGCCCGCTCCCGCGCCGCGCGCTCCGCCCGTTCGCCCGAAAGCAGCAGCCCGCCGATCGCCGCACGCTCGGAATCAAGCAGCACCGGGTCCTGACGGACGGAGGACGACCAGGCCGAATCGCTCATCCCGAGCAGGAACAGCATCGGACGGCCGCTTTCGGCTCCCGTCGGCAGCGTCGACACATGCAGCTTGCCGGCTTGCGGGCCGGAAGCGCCGATGCGGATGCCGAGCACGAGGCCGCGCACGAACCGCAGCGCCTGCCCGGCGGACAGCTCCGGCAGCGGGACGCGCTCGAGCTCCTGCTCCCGCGCCTGCAGCTCCGCCAGCACGGCGGCGTCTTCTTCCGAGGCGACGACCGCGGCGGCCGCGAGAAAAGCGTTCAGCCCGCGCAGCACCGTCAGCGGCGTCCAGCCGCCCGCCGACGGCTCCGGCAGCCAGGCGAGCAGGTCGCGGAAGACCGCGGCCAGCACGCCGCGCGCCCGTGCCTGCGCCTCGGAGGCGGCCGAGGCGCCAAGCGGGCCGCCATGCGCAGCTGACGGATCCGCGCGCTCCGCCCCGCCCTCGACCGCGAGCCGCTCATAACGCTCGCGGCCCCAGCCGAGCTCCTCCAGCGCTCGCGCCAGCTCGCCGGAGCCGAGCTCTTCCGACCAGGCCCGCAGCGAGATGCTTCCGTGGCGGAGCGCTTGCGCCAGGCTCTCCGCGCCATAGCCGCCGCCAGCCCAGTCGAGCAGCGCCAGCGCCGCCCGCCCTGCGCGGGCTTGCGACACATGCCGTCCTGCCGCATAGGTGGCAGGCAGCCCGAGCGCGTCGCACAGCGACTGCACCGCGCCCTCGCAGCCGCTGTCCGGCGGAATCACGATCTCCGCCCGATCCAGCGGCAGCTCCGCGCCGAGCAGCCGGCGCAGCGCCTCGCGCGCCTCCGCCAGCTTGCCGGCGGCGCGGAACATCGAGATGCCGCCGCGTCCCGCCGCCCTGCCCTCCAGGCAGGCGGGAAAGGCCTCGCAGGCGCCGAGCACATGCATGCCGGAGCCGGCGATCCGCTCCAGCATGCGCCGCTCGACGGGCGCATAGCCGTCGAGCGACGGCACGATGTACAGCTCCTTCGCGCCGCCCGGCGTCCCCGCGTCCCGTCCCTCCGCTGCCCGCCTCCGTGTCTCTGCCGGGTCAGCCGGCTCTCGTCCGGCTGCCTGCGCTCCCGCCTCCGGCAGCAGCTCCAGCAGCCCGGCGAAGTCCTGGCAGCCGCCTGCCTGCAGCGCTTGCTCGTAGCCGGCGAGCAGCTCCCTCATATAGCGGCCCTTGCGCGCGTCGACAAACGCCTCCTCGCGCAGCGCGGCGGACGAGACGCCCGCCAGCCGCAGCTCCTGCACCGCATCGTGAAAAGCCTCGATGATTCCCGGCGTCAGCAGCTCCGGCCCGGCGTACGCATCCGGCGCCTCCGCCAGACGCTGCATCTGCGCCTGCACGAGCCACAGCGTCTCTCCAGACCCGAGCAGCCGGAGGCCGCGAGCCGCCAGCTCCGGCTGCGCCAGCCGCGCCGCCGCGCTGCGCAGCGTGCCCGGCTCCATGCCGAGCAGCGGCCCGGCTTCGGCCGCCGCGCGCGCCAGCCACTGCTCTGCTTGCTGAAATCGGTCTCCCAGCACGATTTTCCGCCGAAACGGATCTCTCCGGGACAGCTCGACCAGCTCCCGGCTCCATCCTCCGCTCATGGCCCTTCCTCCTTCTTGTCCGCTTGGTCCGCTCGGCCTAACGGCCTCCGCTCTCCAGAACCTCCACGTCCGCATGGCCGTGCTTGAGCTTGAACTTGATCTCGCCCCACGCCTCGCCCGCCGACCACGCGCCCGCCATCCCGTCCAGATCCGGCCGCAGCTCCACGATCGCCGCGTCCTTCCAGACGAAGCGGATGGTCCCGAGGCAGCTGCGGCCGATCCGGTCGTACAGCCGCCCGGCGCTCAGGCAGCCCCTTGCCACCGTATGGGTGCTGTTGGCGACGTAGCCGATCTTGCCGATCGGCGGCAGCTCCACCCGGATCGCTTCCGCGTCGAGCGGATGGTCCGGCTCCTTGACGAGCGCCACCGCAAGTCCGGGCTTCAGCAGCGGCGCCCCGCAATAATGGCTCATGCCCGTCAGCGTCACATGCATCGTTTCTTCCTTTTCCATCGCGATTCCTCCCGCTGCCGCTTCGCGCGCGCTTTCCTTCCCATTATCGGCGATCGGCGCGGCAGCGGGTTGTTCCGAATGTCCGTTCGCCTGCATCAGCGTCAATTAAAGCAATAGACCCGGCTCCGCCGATGCGGACGGGTCTATCCATGTCCAGTCATGAAAGGAATGGCTGCTCAGCCGTACATGCGGCTCCAAGCCTGGATCTGCTCCCTCATCGCCTGGCGCGCGGACTCCGGCTTGAGGATCTCCGCGGACGGGCCGTACTGCAGCACCCAACGGATGAACTCCTTCTCGTTGTCGACCTTCACCTCGAACTGCAGGCTTCCGTCCGGGTCCACCTTCGTCCAAGGCTGGACGAACAGCTCCTCCTCCAGGACGTAGCGCGCCACCTCCGGCGCGAAGCGGACACGGCACGTGACCTGCTTGTCCCCCTGGTCGATCGACCACGTATGCTTCAGGTGCTGCCGGATGTTGAAGCCGCCCTTGTCGAAGCTCCTCTCCGTCGGCTCGACGTCCAGAAAGCGGCTGACGCGGAACGTGCGGATCGCTTCGGCGCGGTGGCAGTAGCCGATCAGATAGAACTTGAGGTCGCGCGGCACGAGGAAGTACGGATCGATGTCCCGCTGCTTCGTCTCGTTGCTGTGCTGGGTGTGGTATTCCGTACGGATCGTCTTCTGCTCCAGAATCGCCTGGATGATCGGCTGCAGCAGGTTCCGGCTCTCCGGCCGATGGACCGGCGTGCCCAGCTGGATGATGCCGGCGATGTCGTCGATGAGAGCGCCCTGCTGCTTCTGCCGCACCTTCTCCATGCGATGCGTCGCCAGAATCTTTTCATGGCCGGTCATGAAGGCAGGCGTCAGCTTGTCAGGATCGACCAGCGAAGGCACCAGCGACAGCGCGATGAGCTCCTCGTCGGTCAGCTTCAGCGGCTGCATGGCGAAGTCCTCCGAGAAATAATGCTTCGACACCTTTCCGCTGACATCCGTCGTGAGCGGCGCCACATAGGTGAGATCGGTAATGTATCGGTTCACGCTCGTCTTGGTCACTTCCAGACGCTCCGCCAGCTCCGTCGTCGTGATGCCGGGCTTGCCCTGGATCAGATACAGGGCTCTCAGCAGCTTGCTCGATTTTTCGGACATGTCGCATTCCCCCGCTCGTGATGATGAGTTGATAAGGATGGCCCGCGAGGGATAGTTTCTAGAATCAGGGACTATTTTCCTCCCTCGCCAGGACTTTCTTCCTCATTTCTATCGGCATCATCAGGGGACTTTTCGAGATCTGCCGCAGCTTCCTCTCTCCTGTATTTCCCGAGCTCCAGTTCGGCCAGCAGCCTTTCCGCCTCCGGACCGCGCAGCCCCAGCTGCTCCATCAACTCGCGGACACCCAGCCGGATCCGCTCCGAGCCGCCCCCATTCCCTTTGCCCTCGTTCCGTCCCATCTCTGATCTCCTCCTTCAGAACCCAATCTTTCGATTGATTTCATGATATGGAAAGAGATGGACATCACCTTGGTTCGAACGCACGTTCGAGCAGCGCGGAACGTTCCTTGCCCTGTGTCAAGCCGACCGCACGGCAGGGCCATGCCTCTTGCCGCGTCCGCAGCGCAGCTCCCCGCCCTTTCGTCGCAGGCGTCTATGCTCCTTCGCTCTGCAGCGCCTCATGCGTCGCCGTATCGGCGATGATGAACAGCCGGGCCTGATCCGGGATCGCGTCGCCGAGCCGGCGGATGATGCCCGTATCGTCTCCGTCCGCGACGAGCAAGGCGCCGCGCGCCTTCAGCCATTCGTAGGCGTCGTTGTAGGTGCGCCATTCCGGGCGTTTGGCGATGCCATACAGCTCGTCCCCGCTGTCCTTGCTCATCAGGTTCATGAACAGCCGCGACGAGCCCTGGTTCACCGTGGAGCTGGCGATCAGATGGGAGATCGACTGCTGCGACAGGATCAGCTCGTCCACCTTCGCATGGCGGAAGCTGTGGCGGTGGCTTTCCTTGAGAATCTCCGCGATCGTGTAGATCTCCTGGCCCCGGCGGGCCGCATAGCTCTCCAGCGTCGTCGCGATCAGCAGCGTATGGCCGTCCGCCAGCGAGGCGCTTGGCACGCCCTCCGGGGAAAAAATGACGACCGCCTTGCACGCGCAGACGTTCGCCCGGTCCAGCGTCGCGTAGTCCGTGGCGTCGCCCTGGATGTAATGGACGCGTTCCTCCGCCATCGGCTTCTTCTCCAGCTTGGCGAGGAGCACGACCTCCCGCGCCGGATCGGCGAGCAGCAGCTCCTCGATCATGTCGCGGATCTTTTCCTCCGACCAGCCGATGACGACATAGTGGTCCTTGCCTGAGTAAGCCAATCTGCCTTCCTCCCTCTGCTTCTTCCAGCTCACGAAGTTCTCCGTCGTCTTGCCAACGATGGAGCCGATCAGGAACAATCCGATGAAGATGACGACGATGCCGAACGCCATGCCCGGCGCTGTCACCGGGAAAAAGTCGCCGTAGCCGACCGTCGTCGCCGTCACGATCACCCACCAGAGCGAGCGGAACCAGCTCGTGAACTTTTCCGGCTCCAGCGCTTGGATGACGAACGGGCTGAGGAGAAAAAAGAGCGCCGCAAACACGGCGAGCGTCCGGCCGTCGAGCTTGACGATCTTGCGGAACGCGTTGTAGAAAAACAGCATGGAATCGATCCTTTCTTTTCACGAACTCTTGTTCGCAACCGACATCTGCTTTCAGCTGCCGATATGCTGGATTCAATTCGGCCATACGCGCAGGCAAAGGAGACGTGCCATGAACGCCATCATCTTCGACCTTGAATTCACCTTTCTCCGTCAAAAGGCCTATACTTCGGATATTCTCGAACTCGGAGCGGTGAAGCTGCGTCTGGATCCTGACGGCCCCCCCGTCTGGAGCGATCTGTTCCATACCCGGGTCCGGCCGCTGTTCCATCCGGCCATCGGGGCGGCGACGACCCGCTTTACGGGCATCACTCAGGAGGATGCCGATGCGGCGCCCGAGTTCCCGCAGGCGATGACGCAGTTCGCGGACTGGCTGGAGCAGGATGGCCTCCCTTACTATCTCTGCTCATGGGGCCCGGACGACCGCCAAGCGCTGCTCCGCCATTTTCTCCATCACCGCATGGATGCCCCTTGGTTCCATAATTACAACGACTTCCAGCTGTCGTTCACCCGTCTGCAGGAGCAGGACAGCCGTCAGCGGATCGGACTGGCCAAAGCGCTGGTCCTGTCCGGCCTGGAGCCGTTCGGGCGGGCCCATACGGCGCTCGACGACGCCTTCAACACCGCCAAGCTGTTCCGCAGCGTCTACCGGCGCATCCAGCTCGAGGCCAACGACGGCCGCATGCTGGCTCCTGCCGTCGTTTACTCCACCGCCGAGACGACTCCTCCGCCCAGCCCGTTTGCGGGACTGGCCGAACGGCTCGGATTCGCCTTGTAGCGAGACGGGTCTTGCAGCCCGGCGATGTGCAGCCCGGCGACGTGAGCCCGGCGAGGACAAGCCTCTTTCTTGCATTCCGCAGAGGGGGCTGGAATTCCTCCTCTCCTGCCCTTCTTAGGCGGTTCTGCGTGCATAACCCTGCCAAGCCCCGGAGACACTAGGTTCCGCGAAAGGAGGGATGACGATGTCAGGACGCAACAGCAAGCCGAAGAACGACGGGCCTTCCAGCAGCCCGGACCGCCTGGACCAATACGGCGACAAGCTGGCTTCGCTGAACGAAGAGGAGTTCGAAGCCTCGGTTCAGGAGGCTTGCGAGGAAGAAGATAATTAATACTGAGGCATTCAAGCAACAACGCGCCGGAGGGGATCGTCCCTTCCGGCGCGTTGTTGCTGTGTCAGCATGCCTAACTATCGTCCGCTCATCGAGCCTTCTTCTCGAAATAAGCATGCAGCCGATACTCCGCGATCTCGCGTGCCCAGCGATGCAGGATCTCCCTCTCCTTCGGAGCGATCTCCAGATTGAAGCCGAAGCCGCGTTCATCCAGGAATGCGAGCCCCTTGGAGCTGCCGCTCCATTTGGACATCGGCATGTCCTCGATCAGCGCGGAGATCTTCTTCTCGTCATAGCCGACCAGCGCCGACATCTTCTTGTCCGACAGATCAGCCCTCCGGCGGTACTCCTTGGCCGTGAGGTACCGATGGAAGAACGGCGCCGCCTCCCGCGAGGAGATCGGCTGCTCCCAGCGCTCCGGGCCTCTCTCCAGCATCGCGAGCAGCAGCACCATCTTGTAGCTCTTGTTCATGCCGGTGCTTTCCGCCTCCAGCAGCCAGCCCCTGCACCCTTCGAGCGCCGCCTGCTCTTGCGGCTCAAGCTCCTCCGCCCAGCCGAGGAACGCCGCATAGGAGCCGAACTCCTGCTTGTACTCCCGGCTGTTCTCGCGTCCATGCAAGTGCAGCTCGACATAGGTCGGCCGGCGATGCAGCTCCTCCTTGAGCGCGCGATAGGCGGACAGCAGCTTTTCCTTGCGCGGCTGCCGCTTGCGGGCGAGCTCCTGCAGCAGGTCGATGACGCCGGTCTCGAAGTCGATCACGCAGCCGGCCGGCACAGACGGCAGCACTCCGCTCCGCTTGCCTTTTTCCTCGCCCGCTCCCGCATCGAACAAGCTCAGCTTGATGTCCGCATTGCGGTAATTGCCGATGAGATCGACGATGACGCAGCTTTCCTTGCCCTCGTGCAGGCGCAAGCCGCGCCCCACCTGCTGGGTGAAGATGGTCAGCGACTGCGTCGGCCGCACGAACAGCAGCGTGTCGACGGACGGAATATCGACACCCTCGTTGAACAGATCCACGGTGAAAATGACGTCCAGCTCTCCCGCCGCCAGCCTCTGGACCGCCTCCCTGCGCTGAGCCGGGCTCGACTCGGAGCTGAGGCTGATGGCCGCCGCGCCTTGATCTGCGAAGAAACGGGCCAAGAAATTCGCCTGCGCGATCGAGGAGCAGAACCCGATCGTGCGCGTCTGCCGGTGCCGCAGCCAGGCGGAGTGGATGCGCTCCGCCATCTCCTCGCGCAGCTGGACGGCTTGCAGCTCCGCTTCGTCGTAGCCGCCGCCGAGCCAGGTCAGCTGCGAGTAGTCCGTATCGTCATAGACCCCGTAGTAGCGGAACGGGCTGAGCCAGCCTTTTTGGATCGCCTCGATGAAATGGATCTGGTACGCCACGTTGCCGTCGCAGAGCGCGTACACGTCCTTGCCGTCCAGCCGCTCCGGCGTCGCGGTGATGCCGAGCAGGAACGCCGGCTGGAAGTAGTCCAGCAGCGCCCGATACGACTTGGATGCGGCGTGATGGAATTCGTCGACGACGATCAGGTCGAACGCGTCCGGAGCAAAGCGCTCGCGATGCCGCTTCGTCCCGAGCGTGTAGATCGAGGCGAAGACCAGCTCCGCCTCGTCCTCTTTGGCGAAGCCGTTGTACAGTCCCGCGGTCTTGTCCGGCATGACGTGGAGGAACGACTGCTTCGCTTGCAGGAGGATCTCCTCGCGGTGGGCGACGAACAGCACGCGGCGGAACCGGCCGCGGGCCAGGAAGGCGGCGAGGTACGTCTTGCCGAGGCCGGTGGCCATGACGACCATCGCCCGCGTGTAGCCTTCGTCGAGCGCATTCTCCAGCGCTTCGAGCGCGCCGGCCTGCGCAGGGCGCGGAGTCAAGGAAGCGGACCTGACTGATGCTGCGGCTTCCTCGGCCCCGACGGCGGATGTCTCTTGACCGACGCCCCCGGGAGCGCCCCCGAGATCCGCCTCTTCTTCCTCGACGATCTGCCGCACGAGCTCCGGGTATTTCTGCCGGTTGCGCATGTATTCCTGCTCGTAGGCGGCGATCACGCCCTCTGTAAGCGTGCTGGTCTGATCATGGTAGAAATTGCGCGTGAACTTGTCGAGCGCTTCTTGGAACGTGAACGGCTCCAGCTGCGCGTTGACGGACAGGTTCCACTCCAGCCCCATCTTGAACGCCGATCGGGACAGGTTGGACGAGCCGACGATGAATTTGCCTTGGCCGTTCATGTAGTCGAACAGATAAGCCTTCGGGTGAAAAGACGTTCCGCGGCTCCGCCATAGCCTGGCCTCCATACTGGGATGAATGCTGAGGAGAGTGCGCAGCGCTTGCGGCTGCGTGACGAACAGATAGTCGCCGGCCAGAAGCTTGACCTCCGCTCCGCGATCCAGCGCTTCCCGCAGATGCGGGGCGAGGATGCGGACGCCGGAGTCCATGACGAACGACGTGAGGATATAGATGCCGGAGGCTTGCTGGATGCCGGGGATCAGCTCATCCACCAAGTTCTCGGTGATGAGCTTGATGTCAGGCATCCGGAACCTCGATCAGGTAGATGCGGTCACGGAAGCCGCCGCGCTTGGCGGCCTTGTTTGCGCGGATGGTTTCAAGCTGCTCCGGCGTCAAGCCGTGGGCGGCCGCCAGAGCGTGCAGCAGCTCGAGGATGTCGGCGAGCTCTTCGCCAGCCTCGGCGTCTGTGAGCGCGGTTAAATATTCGCCGGTTTCCTCGGCGAGCTTGACGCGGAGCTCTTGTTTGTATTCCTCGTCGCCAAGCAGGCGAGTGCTGGGCTCTAGCCCTTGCTCACGAATGATGGCCGGGATCTTGTCGCGGACGAGTTTGTTGTAGGGGGGCATGGGCGGGGGCTCCTTTACTTCAATCATGACCATAGCCAGGATGTAATCTATAATCGTAGTCTCGTTTAGAGAAGAAATATGATTCATTCGCCGCTCTCTCTATGCGAATAGTAACAGGTAATCCAGTTAAATCCAACCCGAAATCATGCGGATATATCGTTTGTCGAGATGTCATTTTGCCTGAAATGTACCCCAGCCTCCCTCCGGCTCAAAATATGCGAGGCATGCACCACGACCAGTCGAGCGTTGTCCTGATCCAGCCACTGGACCCTCGGATCCCGGCGGTCGACGATGTCGTGGACGGCATGCGGCACATGGCGAGTGCAGATGAGCACGGCGTTGGCCGATCTCCATTTCTGCTTGAGCACCGTCAAGCTCTCCTCATAGCCGTCGAACCAGTCGGCGTCGGCCCCATGCTCCCTCAGCGCCGCCATATAATCGTTGCGCTTGCGCGATCCCAGCACGAGCACTTTCGAGCCTGCAGGCAGATGAATGGAAGGCATGGATCCGGCATCGCTCCTGGGCGCCTCGTCTCCGCTGCGTCTCAGCTTTCCCGAAGAAGCAGGGGCTTGTCCGTATGGACGAGGCGGCGCATAATGATGGCGGTATTGTTTGACGATCCGAACTTGACCGGAATCCAAAAGCACCGCTCTTGCCGGAAGATCGGCTTTCAAGAAGCCGTGCATGCCGCTGTCGGCGCTTTCCCAATCAATGCTGTAGGAAGTTCCGTTAAGCTCATAGAAGCTGAACCGATCCTCCTGTTGAAGGATGTAGCCGAAGAGAGCGGCTGGTTCCTCCGATGCCGCCGCAGCCTCGACCGAATCAGCAACTGCCCCCGGCACTTCATCCGCTAAAGAATTGTCCGCCTTCAAGCTCGTGCCCGCTGCACTTCGTTCCATCCAAGCCTGCTGCACCGCCTGCGCGAGCCGAATCTGCAGCCGCATGGCCGCTTCGATCTGCCCCGCACTCGAAAGGTCGAGTCCGGCGAGCACCTCATCCTCCCAACCCGGCTTCGCAGCGGACAGCTGCGGCTGGATGGACATCGCATGCAGAAGCGCCTGCTGCAGAAGCTTCTGCGAAGCGGCCGTCTTCGACTCCATCCGTTGGAGCTCGATCTGATGGCGCTTTTCGGCTTGCCTTTGCCGGTGAGACAGCTCCGTGATGGTCCCCTGCAGGAAAAGCTGGATGAGCCGCTGCTCCTCCACCTGCTCTTCGGCACGGGCCAGCTGCTCCCGCAGCGGAGACGCTGCCTGCTCCGCATACGCTTGCCGGCTGCTCTCGATCACAGCTGCAGCCCGCTGGAGCTCGCCGCATTGACGTTCCCGGTCAGCCAGCTGCTGCCTGGCTTCATAGCCCGCCTGCCTGGCTGCCTTGAGCTCCAACGCAAGCTGGCGGCTTCTCCGCTTTTCTTCGGCTGTGCGCTCATTTTGAGCGGCGAGCTTCTTTTCCAGCTTGCGCAAGCTTTTTCTAAAGCCCTCCTCGCCTAGAGCGAGGCTCTCAGCAGGCTTGACGGCCTCGTCCCTCTCCGGCTGCTCCGCCTTCTCCTGCCGCAGCTTCTCCAAGCGCTGTCGGAATCGTTCCTGCTGCGCTTGCTTTGCTTGCATCCTTGCTTCGCTTCTCATTTCCCTCGTCGGTATCCTCGTTCCCATCCCGCATCCCTCGCTTCCTGTTCTGCCCTGATTGTAGCGAAGCTCGAGAACGCGCGGGTGTCGCGAACGGATGTTTGATTCTTTTCATCGAGCCATAAAATTTCTACGAAGTGGCAGTGTATGGTGGAATTGAGGCTAATTCAATTTCAGGAGGTTTCATTCATGTTGACGATCTCTCAACAACGCCAGCTTTCCACCGACTTGCGAGCATGCTTCGCCGCCAACCGTCTGGGCACGCTCACGCTGTCCGACCTGCGGGAAGAGCTTTCGATGACGCATCCGCACTGGCATGACCGCTGGGCCGACATGGACGCCGAGCAAGCAGAGATGATCCTCTACGAGGACGGGCTTCGCAAGTTAGCAAACGAAGGCTGGCTGAAGCGAAGCCAAGACGGGTGGAGCGTGCTGCTCGATCCGTCCCGTTGTTCCGGCTGTTTCCATCCGATCGGCGAGCATGATCTGGTTGACATCGAGGGCAATCGTTTCTGCGGCTGGCCGTGCACCGAGTCGTTCTACCTCTACGCCGATCCCTACGAGAGCGGGGTCGACCTGTACCATACGCTCGTCGACGCCTGGCGCTCGATCGGGACAGAATCGAAGCGTCTGCGTCATGAGGCGATGACGGAGTCGAAAGATGATCATGCCCGACTTGTCCGCGTGCGGCAGGAGCTGCAGGCCGTGCTGGAGGACAGCGGCCGCTGGCCGGAGCCGCCTTTGCCCGGAGAGGAAAGCCTCGTCGCCCGCGAGGCGGAACGCATCCGGCAGCAGATGGAGAAGGAAGCGGAGCGGCTCGACGCGCTGGCGCGTCTGCTCTATCCGGCAGAAGGCTGCTGCTCCGCATGCGGCTTGCTCGTCGGACTGGATTATCTCTGTCATGAATCGGGGGCCCTGTTCTGTTCGGAAGAGTGCCAGGAGGAGGCCGATCCGACGCCGGACTGCTCCGTGCATCCTTATGAGGATGACTACATGGCGATCCGCTATGAGTACCTGGAGACGCTTCGATCCTGGAAGCAGGAGCTTGAAGCCGACAGCTGCCCGGAACTTCGGCTCGAAGCGCTGTGCGAGGGCATCGACTCTGTCGTGCAGGAGTTCCGTTCTTTCCTGAATGATGAAGGCGCGGACGGAAAGCTGGCTTACGAAATCTATCGCCATATCCGCAAGCTCGCCGATCTCCAGTCGTCGATCCTGACGTGGAGGCCGGAGCGGCAGCCGCTTTACTGGTTCCGGACCGGGCTTGGATACTTCCACGCCTCGGACCATGAGGAAGAGGGGCAGATGAACGCCGTCATGATATCGATGCTCCAGGAAGGGCTGGCTACCGACGTGATCGACCTGCTGCAGACATATAGGCATCCCTGCCACGGGGGCTTCAACATGGTTTTCGAGCGGCTGGAGGATGCGGAAGAGGTCTTCCAAGTGCTTTCCCCCTTGTTCCGGAAGCACGACGTCGAGGTGAATTTGCAAGCGGCCTATCGATGCGAAGCCGGCTGCGGGGATATCGTCGACGATGCGGAGGAGCGGCATCTCGACGGCTGGTTTTATTGCGATCACCATGTAGAGCAGGAAATATACGGCATTTTCAGCGAGGAGAAGCTGCGGGAAAAGCTCGACTTCTTCGCCTCCAACGACAAAGCGAGGCAGAGCTTGATCGAGGAACGATACGAGGACGACTATCTCTACAAGCTGAAGATCGCCCGCTCCTGCAGGAGATGGGCCGTGGAGCGCCCGGACTGGGCGGACGATCTGCAGGATCGGTGAGCGTCTTCACTCTACTGTCGTGAAAATTCCGTAAACGCTCCAAGCTCGGCACGCTCGACTTTCCAGCCCGGCTCCATCCAGGCCGAAGCATGCGAATGAGTCTGTGTATTGGCCCACCAGGCGGCATGGATGCGCGCGGATTTCGGCAATGGAAATCCGAGCAGCTGCTCGATCTCCGGGATCGACAGCCGGATGCGGTCCTGACTGCGTCCGCTCAGATAGATCTGCAGAGACGCATATTTGCTTCTGACTCTCGGAAAGATCGGTTTGGGAGATTCTTTGCAATGATCCGCGATCGCAGTCCGCAGGAACTGCATCCGTTCTCCGATCCGGAGGCCGCGCATCGGGGCGGAGATGGCTGCCGATGGAAGGACTGCACGGATCCTTTCCTCATAATGCCCTCCTGCCAGCATGACGATCTCCTCATAGGCATCCAGCTCAAGGCGCTCTGCCTGCTCTCGCAGGACCTCATCCGATACGAGCTCCGCGGAAGGCCTGCGGAAGCTGACGTCGTAATTCTCCGGGACGATGTCATCCGGCCGCAGAAACCCGTGCTTGTCCGACAGGATGAGCCAATCCTCGTTGAAAAAAACCTCTGCGTATTCGCGGCATAGAACCGAATAGGCGCCTGTATAAGCCAGCCTCGCCGGCACGGCGCCCGTTTCCGGCATGCGGTCCCAAATCTTCGCCGCTCCGCAGGAGAGGAGGCATAGCTTCTTTTTCAATTCCATTCCGGTCCCACGTCCCCTTTCCTCGTCTCGACGACATGCAGCTGCCCCGCGCAGCGAATGGAGGCAGATGCATCGGCCTCATGCAAGACTTCGATCTCGATCCGGACCAAGCGGTCGTCGGCTGGATTCCAGGTGACGCCTTCGCCCTTGGGAGAAACAACCTTGCCCGCCGGAAGGACGGCTCTTGGATCCTCCTCGAGCCAGCGCATCGCCTGCGCAGGAGCAATGCCCGCCGCCTGGGCGACACGACGGCAAGTCTCTTCCCGGCTGCTGCCGTCATGCCGCTGGAGAGCGGCCATGATGCCGTCCAGCAGCGGCTTCAGAACCGAAAACAAGCTCAGGCCGAATCGAGGCGGGAGGCCGATCTGCACGCTGATCCCGAGCGGAGCTTCGGCGAGCTCGATTGGAGCCGGCGTCCGCTGCGTTATGATGCCTTCTTTCACGCTTCTCCAGATCTGAGCCGCTCCGCAGCCGGAATGGAGCCGATCGAGCATGGCCTCCCATGATACGATCAGGCCGGTCCGAGGCCACTCGGGCCTCTCCGGCACTCCGATCCGGTAGCTGTGGGAGATCGGATACTCCCACTGGGAGCTGGCTGTGTTTGCCGGCTGCCTCTTTGGAGGCGCAAAGGCTCTCTCCATGATCAGAAGCCTTGGCCGAAGCTTCCGAAAAGCTCCGGCGCCGACATTGTAAGCGAGCACGTTCTCCAGATCGAATCGATCCCGCTCCAAGGATTCATAGGCCATGTGGACGGCAGCCGAGCAATCGCCCTCCAAAGCAAGCAGAGCCTCCCGCAGATGCCGCTTCATCTCCAGCTGCCAGCCTTTCGGCTCGAATGGAAGGCGCTTGCTCGACCACAGCCTGACCTCGGATGCTCCTGTTTCGACTTGATAGGGCACGGTTGACATCCGGATAGCCTCCCTCATGATCACGCAGGCTGTCGTCAGCCTGATCCATGGGAGCCGCCTTGCAGCGGTCTCCTCGATGGTCGTCTTATTCAAGGCAGCCGGCCCTTATTCCTTCCGCTTCAGCTGCCGTTCACAACGTAAAGTTCGATACCGCCAGCAAAATCGCGTTGGTCGTGCCGCCGCCGACGTTGTCGAACGAGTAGGCGATCGTCGGCGCGCCGTACAGGGTGATTTCGTCGCCGGACAGCAGGTCGCCGGTGGAGCCGAGGTAGACGCCCATGATGGAGTTGCCGAACTCGTCGAGGATATGGATCATCGCCAGCGTGCCGAAGTCGGTCTCGGTCTCCTCGACCTGAACGGCCGTGCCGGACAAGCGCACGATCTTCTCCTGATGAGGCGTGACGTTCTTGAACAAGTGGCGCGACGTCGTGCTGGCCGATACGGCCGCCCGAGCGGCCTTTTTGGCCTCGGCCGTACGGGCCGGGAACCAGGAGGCATGCTCCTCCAAATAGGCGCTCGACTCCGGACTGATTGACGATCCGGACTTCACCATGCGGTCGATGAACCGGTTCATGACGCTGCTCATGAGCCGTTTTTCTTCGAGGGCTTTCGCCGCCGCCTCTTCGGCTGCCTTGCGCTTCGCTTCCTCCGCCGCTTGGCGCTTCTCTTCGGCTGCCTTCGCCGACGCTTCCTCGGCGGCTTTTTTATCCGCCGCCTCCTGCTCCGCCTTGGCTGCCGCCAGCCGCGCCTCCTGCGCCTCTACGTCTTCGGCGGTTGGCGAAGCCGACGCGGCAGTCGCCGGCTCGGCGTCAGGCGAGACAGCCGGCGAGTCCGCCGTCACAGCGCCGGCTGCCGGCCGCTTGCCCGCATCCTCCGGATCCGGAGATGCCGCCAGCATGACGATGAACAGCACGAACAACCCGCCCGCGATCAGCAGATCGCGTCTTCCTTTCCCCGTCTTCCGCACCGCCGACACGACCGCCAGCGCCATGAACGTCAGCATCCCCGCCAAGCTCAGCAATCCTAGTCCCATCATCATCGTATCTCCACTCCCCCTGCGATCTCGCCGCTCATAGGCGGCTGCTTGCGAGCTCATTATGCCGCAAGCCGAGCGCAGGAGGGTGTTCCGAACGTATGATTGCTTTATGATCCAAGGCCACCGTCCAGCAGGCTGATCAACATCCTCTCCCACGCAAACAACGCAAAAAAGGGCTGATGATCAGCCCTTCTCTCCTTCATTCCGCCGCGAGCGCCGTCCACGCCTCCAACGGACCGGGCCGCTGCGCCCGAGCCTAAATCTCCCGCATCCACGCTTCGATCAGCCGCTGCAGCTCCTCTGTCTCCAGCTCGCAGCAGCTGTCCTCGTCGGCCAGCTCATCGACGACCCGCGTCCGCTCCCGGCCGATCTCCAGCGTGCAGGCGTTGCCCGAGAGCTCGCGCCCGTCGGACTCGCCGCGCAGCACCGCGCCGATCGCGTCCAGGTACTGCGGTCCGCTCCCCCGATTGACGTCGGTGAACAGGAACGTCTCGACGAGCGAGAGCTCCGCCGGCAGCCTCATGACGGTCAGCTCCTGCCCGCCGTGGTTCAATTTCTCGATCGCATAGGGGTATTTCATCGCTATCGTTCGTCTCCTTTGCCGTTCAATAATGCGGGAAGGCCGAGATGATGCTGCCGCTCCGGTCCAGATACATGTCGACCCTCATGCCGGACGAGGTCGTGCCCGTGTACGTGTTGCCCGTCACATGGCGTTGGTTCGCGAACGCCTCGTTGATGGAGTCGACGATCTGCTGCGGACTCATGTCTTTCGGGAAAAAGGTCGACATCCCCTGCTTGCCCGTCTTGGGCACGCCGTCGATCTCGACCTGCGCCTGATAGACGCCGTGCGCGTTCGGAGGCGACTCCGTGCCAGGGATGACCCGCCCGCGAGCGGTCGGCATCCCCTCGTAGTGGTAGCCGACGCCCCGCCCGCGGCGGTTGAGCTCGCCTTCGAGAATATGCTCCAGCGCCCCCGCGCGGAAACGGGACGTGTTCTGCAGCTTGGCGATGTCGTATTCGACGGTCCGCGCGTCGAGATGCTTGCGCAGCCACTCGCCGAATCGGCCGGGAATGCGCTCCGCGAGCCGCCCGAGCGGGATGCGGTTCAGCGCCAGGTCGACGCCGAGCGCGGCGAGCCGCCCCGGCGTCAGGAAGCTGCGCGGATCGCGCAGGAACGAGCCGATCGTCGCGCCGCTGCCGAACAGGCCGGTCACGGTCGAGATCAGGCCGATCGCCGGCCAGAGCTCCAGAAACAGCAGGGACAGCGCGAGCATGCCCGCCGCCATGGCCGTCTTTTCCCAGAAGGAACGCCGGTCCCACCACTGCTGCAGTTCCTCGAACATGCAGGCGCCGCATCCGGCGCCTGCAGCAGCGCATGGAGGTGGAGCGAGGCCGCCGCCAGCAGCAGCACGGCGGCTCCCAGCAGCGCAGCCAGCCGCCGCGTCTCGCGGCGAAGGTCCGGCTCGGCGCCGAGCGCCTCTTCGTTGCCGTAGAGCAGCGTGCAGCCGAGCCGCTTGCGCTCCCGGAAAAACGTCAGCTGCTCCCGAAACCGTCCGCGCCGGAAGAACAAGGCGGCGCCGCTGCGGGCGAGCTCGCTCAGCGGATCGAGCCATCGCTCCCGCTCCAGCATCGGCAGCCGGTCGCGGATGCGGTTCAGCTGGACGTAGTCGTACCCGACCGCGCCGGCAAGCAGCAGCAAATAAAGCGGCTTGGTCGCATGCCCGTTGCCGGTCCAATCCCCGATCCATTGCAGGATGTCGGGCAGGTCGTAGCTGGCGTTGTAGGCCGCATGGTCGAAGATCGCTAGCGCGAGCAGCGCGGCCGGCACCGCCGGAGCGGCGCCTCTCAGCTTGCCGCGGAAGCGGATCGCCAGCCCGACCCCGAGCGCCGCGAGGCTGCCCAGCATCGCGTGGCTGTAGCTGATGTACGCCGGGCCGCGGGTCAGCTGCAGGTAGCCGGGGAACAGCTCGCCGACGTTCCAGTGGATGAACTTGCCGCTGATCCAGCTGTAGCCGTAAGGGAAGATGTGTCCGGTCGTCCAGCGGCGCGCCGTCTCTTCCATGAACTGAAAGCCCGCCCCGACCGCGCCGCCGATGAGCGCGTAGTCCCCGAGGCTGAGCGCCGAGGCGCGCCGGGAAAACAGCAGGTAAGCCGCCAGCGGCAGGAGCTTGACGACCTCCTCGGCGATCGGCGTCAGCAAAGCGCGGCTCCACAGGTCGCCCGTATCGCTGCCCGTCCAGGCGGTCAGCAGGCTGACCGCGAACCCGGTGAGCGGGACGATGAGCCAGGCGCCGGCCAGGAAAAACAGCATGACCGAGCGCCAGGAAAGCGTCTTGCTCCGGCACAGCCACCAGAACTGCAGCAGGACGTAGATCGACCACAGGTACTGCACGCCCAGCTTGCGGGATTCGGGATAGAAGAACAGGGTGCTCAGGAAATAAAGCAAGGCCGCCCAGGAAAGCAGGGCGTACAGATGCAGGACGTACGGATGCTTCGCGAGCCAGCGCCCGGCTCCGCCGAGCAGCCGCTCGGCATGCGAGCGCAGCCCGCTGCGCCACTTCATACGCTGTCCGATCATCTCTTCCTCCTCTTCGCCTGAATGGGATGAGCAGCGATGAAATTCGCCTAATCATTACCACATTCAGGAAAAGATGAAACGATGACCGTCCGAACCGCCTCTCCGCGCTTACAGGTAACGGTAGGGGTCGCCGCTTGGCGCGTACGCCACGGGCGCGCCGCCGAGCAGCGGAGCAATCCAGTCGGCCAGATGCTCCATGCCGGCGGCCTCGCTATGGAAATGCCCGACGACGAGCAGCGCACGCCGGCGGCCGAGCAGCGCCGCGTCGCGGACGTACTCGCATGTCATCCACTCGACCGTCTCGCCGCATAGCACGGCGTCGACATCATCGCGCGCAGCCGCCCGCAGCTGGCGCTCTCCGCCCGGCGCGCCGACCTGCATGGCGATGCGCGAGACGGTCCAGTCCGGATCGCCGACGACGCGCACGTACGGCACGCCCAGACGCTCCTTGAGCTGCGCCGCCAGCTCGCGCACGGTCTGCTCCGGCAGCTGCACGACGGCGCCGTGTCCGCCGTCCGTCGGAGCCGGCCAGCCGAGCCGGCGCAGCATGCCTTCCTGGATGCCGTCCGGCCGGCGGCGATGCCAGTCGTCGTGGAAGCGCCAGATGGCGATGCCGTGCTCGTCGACGAGCGCGCGCTTGGCTCGGTAGACCGGATCGTCCTCCAGCCCGTCCGTCTCGTCGCGATGGTTGTACCAGGTCGGCTCGTGGGTGACGATCAGGTTCGCGCCGCTTGCCGCCGCCGCGCGGATGACGTCCGCCGTCGCCGTGAAGCAGACGAGCACGCCGCGCAGCGGCTGCGTCGGATCGCCGGTCTTGAGCGTGTCGACGGTCCCCTCCTCCGGCTTGACGCCCGCTTCCCGCTGGATGCGCGCGATCGCCTCTCCGATGGCAAGTCCGCTCATGTCCGTTCCCCCTTCTCTTTCCCCATCTCTCCGCCGGCCTGCCGGTAGCTGACAAAAGCAAGCTCGCGGCTGTCCGGCGACCATGAATTCACGTTGATCGTGCCCTGACCGCCGAACAGCTCGGCCAGCAGCCGGGATTCGCCGCCTAGAGCCGGCAGCAGGCGCAGCTCGACCTGCCGGTTCGGCGGATGGTCGGCCGGCTCGACGTCTCCCGCGCGGTAGGCGAGATAGGCGACGAGCCGTCCGTCCGGAGAAGGATGCGGGAACCAGCTGTTGCGATGCTCGTCGAACGTCATCTGACGCTGCCCGCTGCCGTCCGGCTCCATGCGCCACAGCTGCATGAGCCCGGAGCGCGTGCTGTTGAACCAGATTCGGCCGTCCGGCGCGTACTCCGGCCCGTCGTCGAGTCCCGGAGCGTCGGTGAGGCGCCGCTCCTCGCCGCCGTCCGAGCCGATGACGTAGATGTCGTAGGCGCCGCCGCGCTCGGCGCAGTAGGCGAGCGTCCGGCCGTCGGGCGACCAGCCGTGCAGATAGCTCGGCCCGAGCGGCGTGACGAGCCGCGGCTCCCCGCCTTCGACCGGCAGAACGTAGACGCGCGAGCGGCCGTCCCCCTCCGTATGATGGCTGACCGCGATCCGGCGTCCGTCCGGCGACAGCACATGGTCGTTGTTGCAGCGGTCCGCGAAGCCGCTCCCGATCTCGGCGACCGCTCCGCCCTCCAGCTCGAAGGCATAAAGCCTGCCGCCGCTGTTGAAGATGAGCCGCTTGCCGTCGGGCGTCCAGTTGGGCGCTTCGATCAGCGCCTCGAACTCGGCCCTCGCGCGGCGCGCGCCCGTGGAGACGTCGACCGTCTCCAGCACGCTCGTCACGCCCCGCTCCTGCGCCAGGCGCAGGCCTTCCTCATGGGGAAACATCTCGTTCTCCTCCTTGTCCCGGCTCGGATTCAAATCGCCGTCGGCCGCCCTCGCGGCAAGTCGAGCTTTGCGCCAGTATAGCACAGCGACAACGCGCTGATCACGGTTTTCTTTTACGGTCCGATAAGACCCGATTGCGAGCGGATCAAGGACCCGTCACACGATCGGAAAAGAATGAAATCAAGCTTTTTCGCTTTAAACCATTGACATGTGATGTCAACTTTGTCTATCCTCCTCCTAATGCCTGCACAAGACAGATTGACTGAAAAAGGGGCGAAAACGATGAACAAAAAGTGGAAAATCGGCATCGTCGGTTACGGAAATCTGGGCAAAGGCGTCCATAAAGCGCTCCGCCAAAACGCCGATCTCGAGCTGGCCGCGATCTTCACCCGGCGCGATCCTGCCTCGATGGAATCGGCCTGCGGCGATGCCGTATTTGCAACGATCGCGGACGCCGAGCTGTACCGGGACCGGATCGACGTCATGATCCTGTGCGGAGGCTCGGCGAGCGATCTGCCGGAGCAGACGCCGATGCTGGCGGCGGCATTCAGCACCGTGGACAGCTTCGACACGCATGCCCGCATCCCGGAGTTCTACGAGCGGGTCGATGCCGCCGCACGGGCCGGGGGCAATCTCAGCCTCATCTCGACCGGCTGGGACCCGGGGCTGTTCTCGCTGAACCGCCTGCTGGCGGAGTCGATCCTGCCGGAGGGCTCGACCGATACGTTCTGGGGCACAGGCGTCAGCCAGGGCCACTCCGACGCCATCCGGCGCATCCCCGGCGTGAAGGCCGGCGTGCAGTACACGGTGCCGATCGAGGCCGCGGTCGAGCGCGTGCGCAGCGGAGAGCGGCCGGAGCTGGCGACGCGCGAGAAGCATCTGCGGCAGTGCTTCGTCGTCGCCGAGACCGGCGCGGACCGGGCTTCGATCCGCGAAGCGATCGTCACGATGCCGAACTATTTTGCCGACTACGACACGACGGTGGAATTCATTACGGACGAGGAGCTGCAGCGCGATCACAGCGGCATGCCGCACGGGGGCTTCGTCATCCGCAGCGGCTCCACCGGCGAGGGCACGGGCCAGCTCATGGAGTTCGGCCTGAAGCTCGGCAGCAACCCGGAGTTCACGGCGAGCGTGCTCGTCGCCTACGCCCGCGCGGTATGCCGCCTGCGGGAGCAGGGGCAGACCGGGGCGCGCACCGTATTCGACATTCCGTTCGGCCTGCTCTCGCCCAAATCGCCGGAGCAGCTGCGCCGGGAGCTGCTTTAAGCCTTCCTTCCGCAAGTCCGCAAGTCCGCAAGTTCCTGGCAAGACGCATTCGCCACTACTTTGACAAAGGGGTCGTTCATCATGAGCTTTTCCGTGTCCGCCGGTTCTGAGGCCGGAGCCTACCTGCAGTCCGTCTATGAAAGCGTCGTCCGGCGCAATCCCCAGGAGCCCGAGTTCCATCAGGCCGTCCAGGAATTTCTCGAAAGCATGGAGCCCGTGCTCGTCCGCCATCCGGAGTATCGCAAGCATGCCATCCTGGAGCGCCTCGTCGAGCCGGACCGGCTCGTCTCCTTCCGCGTGCCGTGGGTCGACGATCAGGGACGGGTGCAGGTGAACCGGGGCTTCCGCGTGCAGTTCAACAGCACGCTCGGTCCATACAAGGGCGGCATCCGCTTCCACCCGACCGTCAACGCCGGCATCATCAAGTTCCTCGGCTTCGAGCAGACGTTCAAGAACGCGCTGACCGGCCAGCCGATCGGTGGCGGCAAGGGAGGCTCGGACTTCGATCCGAAGGGCAAGTCGGACCTGGAGATCATGCGCTTCACGCAGAGCTTCATGACCGAGCTGCAGAAGTACCTTGGCCCCGACGTCGATGTACCGGCGGGCGACATCGGCGTCGGCGCGCGCGAGATCGGCTACATGTTCGGCCAGTACAAGCGCATCCGCGGCGGCAACGAGCCCGGCGTGCTGACCGGCAAGGGCGTCCAGTACGGCGGCAGCCTCGGACGGACGGAGGCGACCGGCTACGGCTGCATCTACTTCGTGCAGGAGCTGCTCGCCTCGCGCGGCCTGGAGCTTGACGGACGGCGCACGGTCGTCTCCGGCAGCGGCAACGTCTCGATCTACGCCATGCAAAAAGCGCAGGAGCTCGGCGCCCTCGTCGTCGCCTGCAGCGATTCGGCGGGATACATCGTCGATCCTCGCGGCATCGACCTCGAGCTCGTCAAGCGGATCAAGCTCTCCGAGGGAGGCCGCATCAGCGAGTACGTGCGCGAGCGTCCGCATGCGTCCTACCATGCCGGCAGCGGCGGCATCTGGAGCGTGCCATGCGAGATCGCGCTCCCTTGCGCCACGCAGAACGAGCTTGACGCGGACGCCGCGCGGCAGCTGGCGAGCGGCGGCGTCATCGCCGTCGCCGAAGGCGCCAACATGCCGTGCACGCTCGAAGCCGTGCATCTGCTGCTGGCGGCCGGCGTGCTGTTCGGCCCGGCCAAAGCGGCCAATGCCGGCGGCGTTGCCGTATCGGCCCTGGAGATGGCGCAGAACAGCATGCGGCTGTCGTGGAGCTTCGAGGAGGTCGACCGCAGGCTGCACGCCATCATCCGAGACATCTACCGCAGCAGCGTCGACGCCGCCGAAGCTTACGGCTTCCAGGGCAACCTCGTCGCCGGCGCCAACATCGCCGGCTTCCGGAAGGTCGCCGATGCGATGATCCTGCAAGGCGTCGTGTAGCGGCCGCCGCCGAGCCTGCGGCCGCCAGCGGGCTCGACGCGAGCGGCGGGCTCAAGCGGAGAACGCGAACAAGCCGGGCCTGAACAAGGCCCGGCGTTTTGACGCGCGCCTGATGACGCTCTTGCCGCTGCCCGCCGCCCGGATCAGATCGCCATCGGCCTCCCCAAATAGTCGACGAAGCGGAAGCCCGGCGGCGCCTCGACGCGGCGCTCGATCAGGTCGGCGATGCCGCGGGCGCTCTCGCGCGGATCGAGCCTCGCCTGCTCGCCGCCCATGTCGGTGCGCATCCAGCCCGGATGCACGCTCAGCGCGATCGCCCCGCGCTCGGCGAGCACGCGCGACAGCTGCTCGGTGAGCAGGTTCAGCGCGGCTTTGGACAGCGTGTACGGATAATCGCCGGGATAGGCGTTCGTCAGGCTGCCCGCCTCGGAGGAGATGTTGATCAGCGCCGCGCCCGGCTCGGTCAGCAGCGGCAGCAGATGCTTGGCGACGCGCATCGGACCGTACAGGTTGATGTCCATCGTCGACTCCATGAAGGCGAGGTCGAGCCGCTCGATCGGCGTCTGGCGAGCCTCCAGGACGGCCGCGTTGTTGACGATCGCGCCGAGCTGCCGCCCTTGTCCGCTCAGCCGCGCGGCCAGCTCGGCGATGCCCGCCTCGTCCGCGACGTCGAGCCGGACCGGCTCCAGCCGCTCGCCATGCTGGTCAGCCAGCGCCCGGAGCTCCGGACTCGGCTGCTCCGGCCGGCGCAGTCCCGCCAGCACATGATGGCCGCGCTCCAGGCACTCGGCCGCCAGCTCCAGGCCGAGCCCGCGGCCCGCTCCGGTAATCAGGATGTTCATGTCAGGATCCTCCCTTTGCCGTCTGATCAGTCGTTCTCCAGCAGCTCGACGAGCACCTTCAGGTCCGGCGCCGTGTCCATGTAGGCGTACCGCCCGCCGGCGTACTCGCCCTTCTGCTGCAGCGCGTAGCCCTTGCCCTCCAGTACAGAGATCTTTTCGGCCATGCCTTCGATCTGGAACGCGATGTGGTGGACGCCCTCTCCGTGCTCGTTCAAGTCGTTGCGCCACGTGCTCGGATGCTCGTCCGGCTCGATCAGCTCCAGCTGCAGGGAGCCCATGTCGAAGAAAGCCAGCCGGGCGCGAGCCGGACTCGGCGCTCCCTCGAACTCGGTGCGCGCGATCTCCGGCGCGTCCGTCAGGATCGCCGGCGGGACGTCCATCCCGAAAAAGTCCGCGTAGACGCGGCTGGTCTTGTCGATGTCGTGGACGAGAATGCCGATTTGGGTGATGACGTTCGTGCCGAGCAGTCCGGACATGGTGATTCCTCCCTTGGGATGCTTGTTGTTAGGCTCGTTTGGCGCATCCGGCGCCGTCCAAGCCCAGCTTCTGCGCCAGTATAGCATAGCGGCAGCGCGATGATAACGGTTTCTTCGTCAGCGGCGGAGCTCCGTCAAAAGCGGAAAAGGCGGCGTTCGAGCTTCTCGTCCGCCGCCTCATTCGGTTCGTATTTTCGGCGTCTTAGGCCTTTTCGCCGGCCGCCGGCCGCTTCGCCGGCGCCTGCCAAACCTTCTCGCCGCCCTCGAGGCGCAGCCAGCTGTCGAAGTCCCGCCGCCCTTCGGTCAGCCGGATGACGCGCGCGCCGCGCGGAAAGCCTTCCTTGCCGTAGGTCGCATACCCGGTCGCCCGGCCGTAGCCGAGCGAGATGCCGTGCAGCTCGCCGACGTAGTCGTTGATATGGTCATGCCCGACGAATACGCCGGACACGTCGCCGCCCTCGAGCAGCGCGGCGAACATGCCGCCGTTCACGCCCGCGCAGCAGACCGCCTCATGGCGCTCTCCGCGGCAGCCCTCCGCCTCCCACGCCTCGGCATGCTCCGGCAGCGGGATGTGGAAGAACATCAGCGCCGGAGGCGCCGCGCCCCCTGCCTGCCTCGCTCGCTCGCGCGAGCGCGAGGCGTACCATTCCGCCTGGTCGCGCGCGAGCCAGCTGTACCCGGGCACGCCCGGCAGCCGGGAATAGTCGCCGCTGTCGAGGAAATAGAGCGTCGCGCCTCCTCCCGGACCGTCGATCTCCAGCGCATAATTGCCGCAGCCGGTCACCCCCGGCGTATCGCCGGTCAGGCTGCCCGGCAGTCCCATGAGCGTCCGATGCAGCTCCTCGCGCGTAACGCCCGAGCCCGCCTCGGCATCGTGGTTGCCGAGCACGGCTGCCCAAGGGCTGCCGCTCGCGCCAGCGGCAGCCGTCGCCTGGCGGGCCGATTCGAGCGGCTCCGCGCAGGACTCGCTGTAGATGAGATCGCCGGTGAAGACGATCAGATCCGGCTTTTCCGCCTCCAGCACCTTTTCCATGAGCGCCCTCGTCCGCAGGTCCCGCTCTTCTCCGTTCTGCCAATGCAAGTCGGTGAACTGCACGATCGTGAACGTGCCGTCCTCCCGGAACGCCAGCCGCTGCTTCTCCCTGTTCTCCATGACCGCTCCGCCTCCCGGCTTCCTCGTCCGAGGAAAAGTTTGGATGCTCTGGGATCATTGTATCCGTTCGCGGCGCCGCTGTCAGGACAAACCCGCCGCACGCCCGCAAGCGGCACTCGCGGGCTCATGCGCTCCTGCTCCGGACGATCCGGCCGGCGCGGCCGAGCGGCCGATCTGGAGACGGCAAAAAGCCGGGGCTTGTCTGCCAAGCCCCGGCTTTGCTATCCGTCCTATCCGTCCCCGAAACGCGCTTGCGCTCCGATGCGGTTCCTATTGAGCCGTCGCCTTATTGGCCCATCGCATCGGGATAAACGACCGTGTCGAACACTTCGCCCGACGCCTGATCCTGCATCTTGACGGTCACCTTGTTCTCGTCCTGCGGCACGCCGTCGAACAGCCGGTAGTACATCGCCGGCAGCGCCACGCCTATCGCCGCGAACGCGTCGAACGAGCCCTCGAACTTCGCCTGGTCGACGATCAGCGTGAACTCCGAGAAGTCCTTGCTGTATTCGACGTCCTTGACCGACTGGAACGTCTCTCCGGCCTTCAGCTCGTCGATCGACGTCAGCAGGCTGGCTTTCATCTCGTCCATCATCTTGCCGTGCACGCTGCGCGGCATCTTGTAGGTGACGGAGCCGTCCTCGTTGCGCTTCACGTCCGTCACGCCGTTTTTCTTGGCGGCCTCGATGGCCGCGTCGAGCTCCTGGCCTTCAAAAAAGGAAGCCGGCAGCGTGATCTCGTGGTTCAGCAGCCCTTTGTCGACTTCGACGCCTTTGGCCGGGGATGCGGCAGGCGCCGCGGATGCCGCCGAGCTCGGCGCCGGATTCGATGCCGCGCCTTCGTTCCCGCCATTTCCGGAATTCCCGCCGCATGCCGCCGCCATCGTCAGCAGCGCAGCCGCTGCCGCGGCTCCGATCCTTCGTTTCATTTCCGTAGACCCTCCAGGCTGGTGATAGATTCCGCTTCTTGCGAAGCGCCTTTCTATCCATCGGCAGATCTGGAGGAAAATTCAATCTTTGTACGGATCGTGCTCATCCGCGCCGGCCATGCAGACACCGATCGGCCGCAGCCGGTGCAGCACCTCGATCGTGCCGGCATGGGCATCGAGCACTTGCTGCAGCCGCCGGTAGACGAACGGACTCTCGTCCGTGCCCGCGCCGCGCAGCTCGACGCCATAAGCCCGCACCGCCTCGCGCATCCGCTCCTCGCTGATCTCGCCGCCCAGGCGCCGTCGGGTCTTCCCGTTCATCTTGCCCGCCGCCTGCGTGCGGCTCATGACGCGGCCCGCGCCGTGCACGGTGCTCCAGCAGGCGTCGCGGTTCTCTTCCGTATCCCGTCCGCGCACGATGACGGAGATGTCGCCCATGCTGCCCCCGATGAAGCCGAGCTGGCCCGGCGCCGACGGCGTCGCGCCTTTGCGGACCACGACGCTCTCCCGGCCCTCATGCATCTCGCGCCAAGCGAAGTTATGGTGGTTGTGCACGGCGAAGTCCGCCTCCGCGCCGAGCAGGCCGAGCACCTTGTCCATCACATAGTCGCGTCCCGCATACGCGTAGCGCCCGGCGAGCCGCATCGCCCGCTCGTACATGTCGCCGAGCTCGTCCGCCAGCTCCAGCAGCACCGGCGGCTGGTCCATGCTCTCGCCCGGCGCCCGGTCCATGAACCGGCGTCCCGCCGCAAGGTTCAGGAACCCGCTCGCCGTCCGATGGCCGAAGCCTCGGCTGCCGAAGTGGTTGGCGACCCACAGCCGGCCCGTTCCTTCCTCCTCGAACAAGTCGACGAAATGGTTGCCGCTGCCGACCGTGCCGAGCTGGTCCCGCGCCAGCGCCTTCAGCTTGTCATGCTCCTGCTTGCCGACGGTCCGGTAGACGTCCCAGTCGGGATCGTCGAACAGCTCGTGGTCGACGCGCTCGCCGTTCACTCGGCCCACGCCGAACGAGACGTTCGCCGCGATGCCGTCCATGATGCGCCCGAGGCGCGGCTTGATGTCGCTCGCGAGCAGCGTCGTGCGCACGGCCTTGTTGCCGCAGGCGATGTCGTAGCCGACGCCCGACGGCGAGATCTGTCCGTCGTACGCGACGACGCCGCCGATCGGCTGGCTGTAGCCCTTATGATGGTCCGCCATGAGCAGCGTCTTGACGACGCGGCCGTGGGCGGCGCAGGTTCTCGCCTGCTGCAGCGCGCTCTCGTCGGGATCGCCCCAGACGGATACGCCGTCGATGACTTGATACGCCATGAATGTTCAGCCTCCTTGAAATTGAATCCTATGAAAAATCTGCGTGGCGCAGGATCGCTCCGTTCTGTCCAAGGCGCGGCATCGCTCTCGCGAAGCGCCGCTCGGAACCATGCGTCCAGCAGGCTTTCCGGCGGCATTTCCGCCTGCGGCATCCGTCCCGCCTGCTCTCTCAGCTCCACGAGCCGCTGCTCCAGGTAACGGTGCAGCAGCGGAATCGGCGGCTCGCTGTCCATTTCTTCTCCGCTTCGCTTGCGCCGCAGCAGCTCTTCGACCGTGTCCTTCAGCTCTCCAGCCGGCAGCAGCGCTTCGATCAGCTCGCGGAACGCCACCGGCGGAATGCCTCCGCGCTCTGCCAGCCACTGGCAGGCGAGCACCGAACGCAACACGTAGAAGTACTTCTTCAGCCGTACCCGCTCGCCCTGCAAGTAATCGCGGAAGTTGCCTTCCCCAAGATGGAGGTAGTGATGGATCGAGCTTCTTGGCGAATACAGGTCCGGCGTCATCTCGCGCATGCTGCCGACAACCGTGCCCCATTCGAGATAGCGGATCGGCGAATGCAGCCACTCCAGCAGCGGCGGGTTGGACTTCGCGAGCAGCTGAAGCGCTTTGCGGATGTCCCACCCGCTGAGGTCCAGCTGCGCCGAGATCGGCCGCTCGATGACGTCGCGTCCCGGATGCACGCTCAAGTACCACTCCGTCGGATGCGCGTACAGGAAGCGCACGTCGTAATCGCTGTCCTGCGAAGGAAAGCCCCAGGCGCGGCTGCCTGACTCGCAGGCGTATAGAATGCGGACCTTTTCTTCCGACTCGATGCGCTTCAGCTCGGTGTGGATGCGTTCTTCGGGGATCATGGTCGTCGCTTCCTGCATCTTCCTCGTCCTCTCTCCGCTTTCCGCGGATTCCGTGCCACCATCATGCCTCATTCCAGCGGCGGGCACCAGGGCGGAAGTATGGCGAGGCCGTCGGCCAGAAAGCCATCTGGTGCGATTAATCATACAAATAGGTTGATTCTATATTCCTAATGCGCCGCAAGAGCCTCTCCCCCTTGACCTCGACTTGATTTTGCCGCAACGAAAATAGAGGAAAGCCAAAAAAGCGCATGGAAACTCCATGCGCTTTTTGCTGCAAGCCCGCTCCATCCCCTTTACCGCCGCAGGCTGCCCGTGCTCACGACGCCGTACCGGCCGAGCAGCTTGCGTCCGAGCAGCGCCACCGCGCGGTCGGTGACGAAGCCCATCAGCCCGAGGCTGATGAGGCCGACGAAGATCCAATCCGTGCGGAAGAACAGCCGCGAGTTCCAGATGAGATAGCCGACGCCTTCGTTGGAGGCGATCATCTCCGCGCCGATGATCGCCATGAACGACGTGCCCATCGCCAGCCGGATGCCGGTGAACATGTACGGCACCGTCGCCGGAACGACGACATGCCGCACGATCTGCCAGTCGGATGCGCCCATGCTGCGCGCGGAGCGGATCCGGTCCTCCTCCACGGACAGCACGCCGGTAAGCGTATTGAGCAGCACGATGAACAGCGTCGCGTACAGGATGAGCATCACCTTGGACGTCTCGCCGATGCCGAACCAGATCAGAAACAGCGTGATGAACGCGATCGGCGGGATGAAGCGGATGAAGTTCAGGAACGGCTCGGCGAAGGCGCGGATCGCTCCGACCCGCCCGATGAGCAGGCCGAGCGGAATCGCGATCAGGCTGCCGAGGCTCCAGCCGAGCAGCACCCGGGAGAAGCTGATGCCGATGTACGACGGCAGCGTGCCGTCCGCCAGCAGCTCCCAGCCGCCGCGCGCCGTCTGCGCCGGCCCCGGCAGGATTTCCGGCCCGTAGGCCGAGGCGAGTCCCTGCCACAGCGCCAGCAGCCCCGCCCAGAAGGCGAGCTGCAGCAGGACCCGTTTCGTCTTGTCCGTGATGGTCATGGCCGTCTCCCCCTATTCGTCGAAATGCCCCTGGATGCGCGCATGCAGCTCATGGAACGCCGGGTCCGCGATGTCGCGCGGATAGGCGAGCGCCACGTCGTAGATGTCGCTGATGCGCGAGGACGGGCCGGGCGACATGATGCCGATGCGCCCGCCGAGCAGCAGCGCCTCCTGGATGTCATGGGTGACGAAGATGACCGTCTTGCCCGTATCGCGCCAGATGCGCACGAGCTCCCGCTGCATCGTGCGGCGCGTCATCGCGTCGAGCGCTCCGAACGGCTCGTCCATGAGCAGGATCGCCGGATCGTTGGCCAGCACGCGCGCCAGCTGCACGCGCTGCTTCATGCCGCCGGACAGCTCGCGCGGAAACTTGTCCTCGTGGCCCGTCAGGCCGACGAGCCCGATGTACCGGTCCGAGATGGCGCGGCGCTCCGGCGCCTTCGTCTTTTTCATGCGCAGCCCGAACTCGACGTTCTCGCGCACCGTCAGCCACGGAAACAGCGACGAATCCGCCTGCTGGAACACGACCGCCCGGTCCGGTCCCGGCCGCTCCACCTCGCGCTCGCCGACGCGCAGCCGTCCGCTCGTCTTGGCAACGAAGCCGGCGATGAGGCCGAGCAGCGTCGACTTGCCGCAGCCGCTCGGGCCGAGCAGGATGAAGAACTCCCCGCTCCGCACCGTCAGATCGACTTCGCGGAGGATGTGCTGCGGCTCGCCTCCCCCCGCATGCGGGTAGCTCTTGCTCAGCTGATGGATGTCGATCTCATGGCCCGCCTCCGCCGCTTGCCGCTGCTGCGCCGCTGCCGGCTCCGACGTGTGCGCCGTCCTCATCGCTGCCGCCTTCGCCGCCCTTCTCTCGGCCGCTTCCTCCGCTGCCTGCCCCTGCGCCTTCCTCATCGCCGTACCCATCCGCCCATCGCCTCCTCTATTCCTTCAATTCGATCACGCGGTCCGGGAATGCCGCCCGCACGAGATCCAGCTTCAGCTTGCCGTCCAGGTCGAAGTCCTGCTGGATGATGCCATTGTCGACCATGTACTTCTTCTGGCTTTTCAGCCCTTCGTAGGCTTTTTCGGTGAAGCCGATGCTCCACGGGTTTTTCGGCAAGTCCTTGAGCGTCGCTTCCCGCGGCTGCTTGACCGTCTTGTAAAGGATGTCCGCCGTCTCGTCCGGATTCGCCTGGGCGTAGGACGACGCTTCGTCGAGAGCTTTCAGGAATCCGGTCACCGCCTCGGGCTCCTTTTGCAGCAGCTCGTTCGTAGCGATCAGGCCGGTGCCGAGCCGGACCGGCGTCTTGGACATGTCGCTCAGCTCATGGACGCCTTCAATCGCGGAGAATTTCTCGTGGTTGATCGCGCCGAATACCCAGACCGCGTCGATCTCGCCCTTGCGCAGCGCCACGTACGCCTCGTCGAGGCCGCCCTGGCCGATCAGCTTGACGTCATCCAGCTTCAGCCCCTGCTCCCCCAGATAGACGTCCCACAGGTAAGGCAGGAACGTGCCCCGCAGGAAGCTCAAGCTCCGGCCCTTCAGATCGGCGCCGCTCTTCACGTCCGGCCGCACGAACAGCTTCCAGTCGCTCGCGCTCAGATCCGTCGCCGTGCCGGAGGAGGCGAAGATCGCATAATCGCCCTTGCTCACCGCGTTCAGCAGCGGGAAGTCCGCGCCGAAGGCGACGTCGACCTGCTTGATGAACAGCGAGTTCACGCCCTCGGCCGGCGTCGCGAACGTCACGAGCTCGGCGTCCACGCCATGCTTCTCGAAAAAGCCCTTCTCCAGCGCGACGCGGAACGTGATGTTCGTGGAGATGTCGGCGATCTTCAGCTTCACCTTGTCGACGCCGCTGCCCTCGGCCTCGCTGCCGCAGCCGGACAGCAGCAGCACGAAGAGCGCGGCTGCGGCGAGCGTCCCCGCCAGCCGGTTCAGTCGGATTCTCATGTCGGATCCTGCTCCTTTGCCTCTTCCTTGGCGATCGTCTCGTCGATGCGGGCGACGCATAGCGCGCCTTCGCCGTACTCGGCCGTGCCCTCGACCTCGACGACGGCCGCCGGTCCGCGTCCCGCCGCCCCCGGCAGCCGGAAGTCCGCGACGTCGAGCGGCTCGATCGCCGTCTCGACCGGACGCTCCGCCTGCGGCGCCCACTCGTACGGCGCGCGGTAGGCGCGGTACACCATGTTGGAGTTGCGCTTGTTTTTATAAGGGGAGATGTACTCCCAGACGAGCTCATGCTCGCGCGTCACCTCGAAGATGCGGCCGTCCGCGCCCTCGGTGATGAGCGTGTTTCCGTTCGGCAGCCGCTGCGCGCTGCTGATGTACGGGCTGTAGAACCGGTACGAGTCGAGCGGAGCCTGGAAGCCGGCCTCGGTCGGCGTGTACTGCCACTCGATCTGCAGCGTGACCGGGTTGATCTCCAGGATGCGCGAGTGGTCGCGGCGGGCGACCTTCACGCCGTCCGGCGCCTCGGCGTTCGGCGCGCCGTAGCCGCCCCAGCCGCCGTTGTCGAAGATAAGGATGTTGCCTTCGCCCGGCAGCCCCTGCGGGATGAGATGGGCGTGATGCTGGCCGATGATCCAGCCGATATGCGCCAGCTCGCCGGAGTAGTCCGGGCCGAGCTTCCAGACGATGCCGCCGGTCTTCTTGTCGATGATGGCCGTGATGTTCGTCTCCCGCGCGTCCCAGATGATGTTGTCCGGATGGAACCGCTCGTCGCCCGCGTCATAGTGCTTGTTCGGGCCGAGGACCGACGCCGAGTTGATGTGCATCCAGTCGCCGGCGAACGTGCCGAAGCCGCGGGTGTTCGGGTCCCGGCGCAGCGCTTCGCGCGCCGCCTCGTCGAAGCCGAGCTCCTCGAAATGGTCGCTGACCGCCCATTCCCAGACGACGTTGCCTTCCCAGTCGACCTCGATGATCGTGTCGTCGAGCAGCTCCTTGTCGGAAATTTCCGGCTTGGTCACGTTTTTATGCGCCAGGATGAGCGTATGGCCGGAGTCGGTCTTCGGCTCCAGCCCCGGCGCGTAGTAGCCGACCGGATTGCCCTCGCGCTGGTAGTCATGGTGCTGGCGGGCCATCCACTGCGGCGCGTTCTCGGGATCCTCGATGTATTCGTAGCGGTCGAATTTCCAGACGACGTTGCCGTCCCAGTCGACCTGCACGAGATTCTTCTCGTCCTGAAAGCCGTAGCGCGGATCGCGCTCGGCCGTGCTGCCGAGCACATAGCCGCCGGGGAACAGCTTGTTCGGGAATCCCCGCAGCCCTTTCCACAGCCGCACCTCGCGGCCGTTCATGTCGATCAGCAGCGCGCCGGTGTCGGCCGCCTGGAAGATCGTGTAGCCGCTCCAGGCTTTTTCGGGCAGATAGACCGTCGTGCCGGTCGGATAGATCGTCGGATGTCCCATGTTCATTCTCCTTGTCGTGTGGGGATGGTGGGGATAGTGGCGGTGCAGGCGATCAGTAGCCGATGAAAGGACTGCGGCGCTGCGGCGCGGCCGGCTTGGCCGGCGGCTCCGGCAAGGCGGACGGTGATGCATCCGGTACGGGAGCCGGCGATGCGGACGGTGATGCATCCGGTGCGGCAGCCCGTGCGGAGGCCTGCTCGTGCCGCTCTGTCACCCGCTCGGCGAAGCCGTCCAGCCGCTGCAGCAGCTCGCGGAACAGCTCGATGCGCAGCTCCAGCTCGGCTGGCCCGAGGCCGCCGAACAGCAGCTCGACCGTATGGGCGCCCGCCTCGCGGGTGCGCTCCAGCAGCTTGCGGCCGGCCGGCGTGATCGCGAGCGCGATTGAGCGGCGGTCGGAGGCGCTGCGCCTGCGCTCGGCGTAGCCGGCGCTCTCCAGCTTGTCGCAGAGGGCGGTCACCGCGCCGGAGGTGAAGTCCAGCCGCTCCGCCAGCTCGCCGAGCCGCTGCTCGCCCTCCTGCAAAATCGTGCCGAGCACGAGCAGCCCCGGCAGCGAGACGCCCTCCAGCGCAATCTTGTCGCGCTCCTTGACGAAGCGTCGGACGAGCTTGCGGAACAGCCAGTCGGCTTCGAGCTTGAGCTCCTCGCGGTCGGGTGCTGGCGATGGAACTTGGCGATTGTCATTAGAGTCGCTCATGCCGCTCCTTTCCTCGGACCGACGGATGGATGCAAAAAGGCTCCCGCGCCTTCCCCGAGGTCGGGTTAAGGAGCGGGAGCCTCTGGCGGTCCAGTCGGCAGCCGAAATTAGTTTGGCCGTAAGATAATGAATGCTCGTTGAACGATCGTCCATTGAATGAACGACGGTTGAATGAAGCCTGAAGCAAGAATAAAACAAGTTAACCAAGTTGTCAACTTGGTTTTTCAAGACGACAAGCAAAAAGCCTCCCAGCGGCCTTAAAGGCTCAGGCAGGAGGCTTTATCTTGGCTGTCATCGGGCTTTCGTCCGCCACATAGTCAACCTCTTGTGATATAGTTTTAGTTGACTAATCCAGGAAAGGCGGACTGCCCATGACCCCCATCGAGCTCCGAGGCCATCATCTGCTCTGCCTGCTCGGCTATCGCGGCAAAGGCTACTCCGACGGCTTCTGCGCCAACATGACCGGCATCTACGAACGGCTGCGCCGGGACCCGGAGACGACAATCCGGCTGACCGTCGGCCCGGATGCCGTCTGCGCGGCGTTTCCCGCCGACCAGCCCTCGCATTGCGAAAATGCCAGCGTCTACCGCAAGGACGCCGAGATCGCCGGGCTGGTCGGCATGCAGCCCGGCGACATCTGGAGCTGGAGCGCGATTTGCGAGGCCGTCGCCGCGCGCGTGCGGCCGGACGACATCGCGACGATCTGCCGCGACTGCCGCTGGGAACCGTACGGCCTGTGCCGCGAAGGCGTCGCGCATATCCACGCCGATCCGGATCGGCGGCTGCGGGAGCTGCCGGAGGGATGAGCCCGAATCGAAAAAGAGCCGGGAGCCCGCAGGCTCCTGGCTCTTGAACCGTAACTGACCGAACAGGGAGAGGCGGCGCCGTATCCGCGCGCGCCCGTCCGATGCGTTTCGGCTAGAAGCGGTAATCGACCGATGCGGCCATGATGTCGGCAAAGTCGGCATCTCCCGGCTTGACGTCGGTCCACACCTGCTTCGCCTGCGTGTTGCCGCTGCGGCCAAGCAGGGAGTTGAACAGGCGAACCGTCTCCACCCGCGTCAGCGGCTGGTTCGGATGGAACTTGCCGTCGGCATAGCCCGGCAGCCAGCCGCGGGCTTCTGCGGAAGCGATTGCCGCTGCCGCCCAGTGGCCGGCGGCATCCGGGTAGCTCGGCATGGCGGCGGCCTGCTCTTGCTTGCCGTAGACGTTGAGCAGAATCTGCGCCATCTCCGCGCGCGTCACGGCGCGGCCCGGACGGAAGCCGCCGTCGCCGGAGCCGTTCATCCATCCTTGTTCGGCAACAATGGCGATGTCCTTGCCGGCCCAGAAGCCGGAGGGCACATCCTTGAAGCTTTTGGCGTCCGTCGCTGCCGATGCCTTTTTATCCATCGTGCGGCTCAGGATCGCCGCGACTTCCGCGCGGGTGACGCTGCCTTGAGGCAAGAAGCTTCCGTCCGGATAGCCCTTCATATAGGCTTTGTATTCGCCTGCTGTCGGAGCAGGCGTCGGCGTGGACGTCGGCGCTGCAGTCGGCGTCGGAGACGCGCTCGGAGACGGCGTCCATGCCGGCAAGCTCGCGCCCGGCCCGCTCGTTTCCGGCGATTCCGTTTCCGGCGATTCCGTTTCCGGCAATTCCGTTTCTGGCTGCGACTTCGTGCGGAAGGCGGCGATGTCGCCATAGGTCCGGCCTTCCTGGCTGTCCCCATACGCGCGGAATTCATACCCGGTGCCCGGCTTGAGCAAGTCCAGCTTGACGGAGATGCTGCCTGGGCCTTGGCCGCCGTCAATGACGATCCATGCCGCTCCGTCCGCCTGCTCGCGGTATTCCATGCCGCGGCGCGACAGCGTTCCCTGCGCCGAGCCTTCGATGCGGGCCGACGTTTCCGCCACTTCGCTGGCGGCGCCGGTCACTGCAGCCGGATCGTACCAGGCGCGGTAGTTCAGCACGGTCAGCTTGCCGCCGTGCATGTCGTCGACGATCGACACATGCGGGATGCCGTCGATGATCTGCAGGCGCAGCTCGGACGCGCCGCCGGCTGTGAACTGCGCGGCGCCAGCCGTCACCCACTCGGAGCCGTTCAGCTTGCGCACCGTAATTTTCCCTTGATCTTCAAAAGCGACATAAAGAACCTTCGCCTGCATATCTACCGCGACGTCCGCCAGCTTCGCCGGCTGCGCCAGCACAGGCGGCAGATTGGAGGCGGACCATTTGCGATTGTTCCAGTCCCAGATCAGGACGGAGACGCCTTTGTCATCCATCGACAGAGCCATCGAGTCATAATTGTACTTGAACGGAATAAGCGCGCTGCCGGCCGGAGAAGCCGCCGCCGCGCCGCTGAGCTTTTCCCAGTTCATCGACGGGTAATACACATAGCCATACACGTTCAGAACGCCGTTTTCAAAAGCGCTGACGGTAAAATACGCGGCGAACGTATCGATGATCGACAAGCCGCTGACGCGGCCGTCGCTGAAGCCCGGCGTGCCGAAGCTGCTCCACGCTGCGCCGCTCCATATTTTCATCGTCGCTTTTCCGTCTGCCGCCGCATCCGCGTACACGAGCGCCGGGCCGTCCCAGTCCATGCCCATTGCCAGCGCGCCACGCTCCCCGGCCAGCGCCGAGCCGGCCGATGGCATGGAAGTCCAGCTGCCTGCCTCGTATGACGCCGCCTTCACGGTGCCATCGCCGTCGATGAAGGAAACGTACAGCTTTTTATCATCGGGATTCACGCTGTTGAATGCCGCCTGGACGTTGGATACATGGCTTCCGATGAAGCCTGGGGCGCCGACATAGGTCCAGACGCCTCCCTCCATCTTCATGACCGACAGCGCTCCGTCCGCAGAAGCATCAGAGAAGGCGACGTAAGGAACGTTGACCGCATCGTAGAAGAAGCGATGCTCGCTGCCGGGCTCCGGCGTGAAGCCGGCCGGACCGACGAGCTGCCACTTGTAGTCGACGACATGGACGTAGGCGCTCGCCTGGACTTCGGCGGCATTGGCGAACGCTTCGCAGGAATCGCCCCCCGGCTCGACGCTCGCCGGCATTGCCCGGCGATCAAGCCTCGGACAAAGCGGCGTTCCCTTGAACAGATAGGTCCCTTTCCGGGCGCCGTCGAAAGCCGGCGTTCCCGAATCCCACTTGACGTCCAGCAACGCTTCGACGCCATCCTCGAAGCTGAACTCGACCCGCTTCGGCAGCTTGCTCTTCGCCTGCTCCAGCGTCGTGCCGACGACGACCGTCCGATCCTCGACCGGCGCCGCCCCGGTCATCTCGATGAGCGGCATGTTGATGATGAAGCGCGGGTCATCCGTCGCCATTTCTTCATAGCGGACGGTATTGCCGTCCGGCAGCTCGGCCGCTCCGCGGATGATGATCTGGCCGCCGGTCTCGTACTGCTTGTATCCGCTCAGCCGGCTGTCCCACTCGTACGCATTGAGATTCCAAGACACCGGATAGAGCTCCGAAGTGCCGTCGGTGAAATGAGCCCGCACCGTTTCCGGCATCAGCTTCTTCACCTCGTCCAGCGGCGTGCTGCGCGGCAGATCGAGTTCAAACGGCTCGAACCACGACAGCGTCCGATAGGCTTGGAATGCAGCTGCATTCGCGCAAAGAGCAACCGATTCGCCGTCCTTTTGCAGGCAAGCGGAATACTGATACGACTTGCCCGGCGTCAGCCCGCTGATCTGTCCTTGGAACGCGAGGCCCGCGGCGGCCGGATCGGCCGGCACCTTCTGTCCGTTCTGCGGAATTCCGGAAACGACATATTCGTCGACAAGGAAAAACCGCTCGTAATCCGGGCCCATATAGACTTGGTCCGAGACCGTCCCGTTCAGGACCGCCGACGTGCCGTTCTCGACCGCGTTCTCCGTCACGACTTTGTCCGAGAGCACGACCTGGGGCTGCGGCGGCACCGCCAAGGCAGATGCCGCGCCGAAGTTCCAGCCGGTACAGAGCAAGGCGGATGCGAGCAGCAGCTGCAGCCAAGGCTTACGTTGTTGATGTTTGATGTCCAAGTTGTTTCCCCCTAAAGCATGCTGTTGACCACCGACATATATCGGCATTGATCGACAAAAGCATTAGAAAAGAGAAGGAGCCGAATCACGCGCGAAATGGTATGATATTCGAGGGCTCTGCATCCTTTCATCCATTCGCAGACGCCGCCGCCATCATCCCGCATAACCGAATCGAGGCCAGCACCGATGAAGAAATTCCAGAAATTCTATATCGAAATCACGAGCGTCTGCAACTTGGCCTGCCACTTCTGTCCGCCGACGCTGCGGGAAAAAAGCTTCCTGAAGCCCGAGGACTTCGCCAAGCGGCTGGACGAGATCAAGCCCTATACGGATTCCGTCTACCTTCATGTAAAAGGCGAGCCGCTGCTGCATCCGAAGCTCGACCAGCTGCTCGACATCAGCCACGACAAAGGCTTCAAGGTGAACATCACGACGAACGGCACGCTGATCGAAAAAAACAAGGCCAAGCTGCTCGGCAAGCCGGCGCTGCGGCAGATGAACTTCTCGCTGCACAGCTTCGACGGCCATGCCGGCTCCACCGACAAGGAAGCGTACGTCACGACGATCCTGACGTTCATCCAGGAAGCGCTGGCGTCGACGGACGTCCTGTTCTCGCTCCGCCTCTGGAACCTGCGCAAGGACAATGCGACCAATCTGGAGCTGAAGCGCAACCGCGAGGTGCTGGCGATCATCGAGCGCGAGCTCGGCCTGACGGAGCCGATCGAGGAGCAGTTCAAGCGCGGCTCGGGGCTCAAGCTGGCCGACCGCTTCTACCTGAACCAGGACCACGAGTTCGAGTGGCCCGACCTGAACGCCGAGGAGGATGACGGCAAAGGCTTCTGCCACGGCCTGCGCAACCAGGCCGCCATCCTGGCGAACGGCACCGTCGTGCCCTGCTGCCTCGACGGCGAAGGCATCATCAACCTTGGCAACATCAATCAGGCGAGCTTCTCCGACATCATCCAGGGCGATCGCGCGCAAAAGCTGTATGACGGCTTCTCCCGCCGCGAAGCGGTCGAGGAGCTGTGCCGCAAATGCGGCTACCGCAAGCGCTTCGGCACGTAGGCCGGGCTGCCGCTTCAGCGAGGCGCGCCCGCACCCGCTTGGCCGTCCCGCTTGGCCGCCGGCGGATCGGCGGGCGGACTTGGTCTGGAGGATGCTCCGAGGCGCGGCGAGCAAACAGCAAAAAAGCATGGCTCCCTTGAAAGGGAACCATGCTTTTTTGGGCTTGCGCCCTTTCCAGCCCGATCGGGGACTCGCCGCCGTCCCGGCAGGACGGCGACGGACGCCCCATCGCCTCAGACCGGCTCCAGGCTGTCCAAAATCTCCGCGAGGCTGAGCTCGGCGCAGGCCATCGACGTATCGGCCGCGCCGTAGTACATGCGGACGACATCGCCGTCGACCAGCGCGCCGCACGAGAACACGACGCCGCCGAAGAAGCCGTCCGCCTCGTAGGCGGCATCCGGCTCCAGAATCGGCCGGCCCGAGCGGGCGACGACCCGGGACGGATCGTCCAGGTCGAGCAGCACCGCGCCCATGCAGTAGCGGTGGTCCTTGGTCGCGCCATGGTACAGCTCCAGCCAGCCGCGGTCCGTGCGGATCGGCACCGCGCCGCCGCCGATGCGGCCGCTGTCCCACATGCCGTCGCGCAGCCCGATCAGATGCCGGTGGTTGCCCCAATAGAGCAGGTTGTCCGACTCGGCGATCCACATTTCCGGGCGGCCGCAGCTTTTGGTCGTCGGCCGGTGCAGGGCGTAATGCTTGCCGCCGATGCGCTCCGGGAAGATGAGCACGTCCTTGTTGTCCGGCCCGAAGATCATGCCGTGATGCTCCATGGTCTTGAAGTCCTTGGTCGAGACGAGCGACTCGCCGATGCCGACCGGCGACACCGCCGAGAAATAGATATAGTACGTATCGCCGATCTGCGTGATGCGCGGATCCTCGATGCCGAAGCTCTCCAGCGGCTGCGACGGATAGATGAACGGCTCGTCGTCGATCGTGAAATTCCGTCCGTCGCGGCTGCGGGCGATGCGCAGGTACGACAGCGACGTCAAGTATTCGAAAGCCGGCGCCTGGTCGCGCCGCACGATGACGCGCGGATCGGAGAAGTCGTAGCTCTCGTCGTCCTTGCGGATCGGAACGAGGTCGAGCTCGCCTTTCTCCACGTTATAGACAGGGGCCAGCACAACGGACGGATCCGGGCTGATCGGCCGCTCCGCCACGCGCAGCAGCAGGATGACCTCCCCGCCGTACTCCGCCACCCCGGCGTTGAAGGCGCCGATCACCTCGAAATCGTCGCGATGCGGCTTCACGTCGGCCGGCGTCACCAGCGGATTTTGCTCATATCGGTAAACATTCATGCGTAGCAGCTCCTTCGTGGTCTAAGCTGTGCAGGCTCTCGCTGCATGCCGCCCGGGCTCTTACCGGCCGGCGAACGGGTCCGGAATGTCCAGCGTCTGCGCGTCGGCGTCGCTGGTGCCCGCGTATAGCACGGCTCTGCCGTCGCCGCCGCGGATCAGGCCGCCGCTGAACACGACATCCTCCAGATCAGGCCGCTTGGCCGGGCCAGGCAGGAAGTCGCGGCGCTCGCCGATCAGGCGCAGGCCGCTCCAAGCCTCCGACGCCGGATCGAACTCGAACGCCATCGGATAGTAGTGGCGATCGCCCGCTTCATCGAAGCAGGCGATATGGCCGAGCACGCCGATGCGGCCGCCCGGCAGGAGATGGGTCTCGTTGGCTCCGCCCCATTCGCCCTCGGCGAACTGTCCCTCGAGCAGCGGAGCTTCGTCGATGGCCCGGACCGTCAGGCCGTCCAGCGAGCCGACGCGGACGTAGCCGATCTTGCCGCGGCCGCCCTTCTCGCCCTGAGGCCGCGTGAACACGCCGACGCCCCCGTCCGCAAGCTCCGCGAGGCGGATGTCCTTCATGCCGTCCGGTCCTTCGAAAAAGCGGCGCAGGTCGCGGAGGCCCTGGCCCCGGTAGAGCACGGTCCGCCACATCAGCGCGTCGGCCCGCTCGGGATGCGGGAAGATCTCCACGCCGCCGACGACGAGCTCGCCGCCGATGCGGCTGTGGAACGGGTCCTGCAGCCGCAGGACCGGCGCTCCCTCGATCGGCAGCCAGGCGCCGTCCGTTTCGGCGAAAAAGACGATGTCGGAATGCTCGCTGTCGCGCGACTCGACGCGTCCGGGAAGAACCGTCCGGCCCTCGTCCTCGAACGGGGCGGCGATGTTGTAGACGTCCTTGCCGCCGACGCCTGCGAACGGGATGCGGCGCGGCTCGCGCGCGGCGGGGCCGGCGGCCCGATATTCTCTCAGCAGCTCGGCGCATGGCGCCGGAGCCGGTTGCAGCTGGCTCATGAATCCATTCTCCTCCCGCGAAGCCCGGCCGGAGCCGGGACGATTATTTCAGGCTGAACTGCATGCCCTCCTGGAACTTCTTGCTGAAGATCAGGAACAGCACGATGATCGGCAGCGTGAGGATCGTCGAGGCCGCGTAGAGCGGACCCGGATACGACCCGTACGGCCCGAACATCTGCGACAGCAGCACGTTCAGCGTCAGCATCGAATCGCTCTTGACCGCGATCATGTCCCACAGCAGCTCCGTCCACCGCTCCATGAGCAGGAACAGGAAGATGACCGTCGTGATCGACTTCGACATCGGCAGCATGATGCGGAACATGATCTTCAGATCCGACGCTCCGTCGAGCTTGGCCGCTTCGATGAACGTCGACGGCACGGCCTTGAAGAAGTTCGTGTACATGAAGATCGCCCACAGGCTGACCGCCTTCGGCACGATCAGGCCGAGATAGGTGTCGTACAGGCCGGCCCGCTGGATGATGAGGAACGTCGGCACCAGCAGGATGATGGCCGGGAAGAACATATGGAACAGGACGAAGTTGTTGATCGCATGGCGGCCGAAAAAGTTCAGCTTGGACAGCGCATAGGCGACCATGATGCCGAACAGCATCATCAGCGCGGTCGAGGCCGCCGAGACGACGACGCTGTTCAGGAACGCGTTCAGCCACGGCCGGGTGACGCCCGCCTCGCCGCCGCTGAACAGCCATTCGTACGACTTCGTCGTGAACTTCGTCGGCAGCAGCTGCTTGTCGATCTGCGTCCAGTCCGCGAACGAGCTCAGCACCATGTACAGATACGGATACACCATGACGAGCAGGAGCGCGAGGGCGAGGAGATAGCGGATGGCTCGCCTCGAGCCGCTGCGGCGTTTAGACCCAACCATTTCGCTTCCCCCATATCTCCAGAATTTTGCGGATGGCGAAGATCGAGATGAACGTCGCCACCGATGCCAGCAGCGCGACCGCCGACGCGTAGCCGACCTGCATGTTGGAGAACGCCTGCTTGAAGATCTCCATCTGCCAGGTGTTCGTCGCGTTGCCCGGGCCGCCGCCCGTCAGCTGGTACACCTCGGTGAAGATGCCGAACGTGACGCCGAAGCCCAGGATGAGCGTCGTGTACAGCGACGGATACAGCAGCGGCAGCGTGATCCGCCAGAACCGCTGGCCGTCCTTGACGCCGTCGATCGCGGCCGCCTCGTACACTTCCTTGTCGATGCTCTCCAGGCCCGAGGTGAGGATGAGGGCATAATAGCCGGTGAACTTCCAGGCGAGGATGAGGCCGACGACGAACAGCGCGGACAGCGGCGAGCCGAGCCAGTTGATGTCCAGCCCGATGCCGCGCAGGAACTCGTTGACCGGGCTCGTGTAGGACAGCAGTCCTTTGACGATCAGCGCCGAGACGACGCCCGAGCTCAGGTAGGGCAGGAAGAAGCCGATCAGGAACAGTCCCTTGAACCGGGGCAGTCCATGCACGAGCACGGCCACTCCGATCGCCAGCGCCGTCACCAGCGGCACGAAGATCATCATGAACTTGTACGTGTTCCAGAACGCCGCATGCACGCTCGGCGAGCGCAGCGCCTCGAGGAAGTTCTCGAAGCCGACCACGTTGAACGTCGGCGCGATCAGATCCCAGTCGGTGACGGACAGGAAGATCGACCAGATCAGCGGGATGAAGAAGAACAGCAGCGAATAGATGAGGTAAGGGCTGGCGAACAGCCAGCCCAGCTTGTTGTTGCGTTGGTCCATGACGAGAAGACCTCCCTTAGTCCAGGGCTTTCTCCAGCGCGGCCTTCATAGCCGCCCAGCCCTCCGCAGGGGCGATTTCGCCCTTGACGACTTTATTGAACGCCTCCGTGCCGATGATCGTCTGGAGGTCGTTGTACTTCGCATTGTCCATCGGCGGCACGGCGTTCGGCACGTTTTCCGCGTACGGCTTCAGCTGCGGGCTCTTGTCCAGCACCGCCTGGAACGACTCGTTCGTCGACAGGTCGTCGCGCGCCGGAGGCAGGTTCGTCTTCTCGAACCAGGCCGCGTCGTTGTTGGCGTCGCCGTACACCCACTGGATGAAGTCGATCGCCGCCGCCTGCTGCTCCTTCGTCGCCGAGGCGTACACGACGAGCCCTTTCGTATCGGCGAACGTCTTGCTGTCGGCCGGGTCCATGCCGTCCGGCACCGGCGGCATCGTCAGCGCGTACGTCTCATTGTACTTCAGGTTCGGATACTTCTCCGCCCAGGTCGTGAACGTCCACGGACCGACGTCGGTGAAGACGCCCGTGCCGTTCTCGAACGGGTCGGTCACCTGGCGGGCGAGCAGCCCCTTCTCCTTGCGCAGGTCGTCCACGAACGACAGCACCTCGACGCCCGCCTTCTCGTCGCCGGTGAAGGCGTCGCCTTCGATGAACTTGTTGCCGCCGGAGGCCGCGTCATACAGCATGTAGAAGTCGAACCAGCGCTTCCACGCCGTCGGGTCGGCCAGATCCGGCTTGGCCCACAGGTATTTCTTGTCGCCGTGCTTGGCCTTGAGCTTCTTGGTCAGCTCAAGGATCTCGCCGTACGTCTGCGGCGGCTCGCTGTAGCCGAGGTCCCGGATGATGTCGAGGCGCCAGCCGAACAGCATCGGATTGGAGTAGATCGGCAGCACGTACTGGTGGCCGTCCGCGAACGTCCACGGCTCGATCGTCTGGGTCATGCTGCGGCCCTGCACGATCTCGTCGAAGCCCTCCAGCGTATCGAGCGGCACGAGCGCCTGGCTGCTTGCCAGCTGGGCCGCGAAACCGCGGTTAATGTTCTCGGACATCGTCGGCGCGCTCTTGGCCGCCAGCGCGGCCTGGATGCTCGCCTCCGAGGTCGGCGATTCCTTGATCGCGCTGACGTTGATCTTCACCTTGCCGTTCTGCGCCTCGTACGCATCGGCCATCTCCTGCCAGAACGCCTGCTGCGTCGGGTTCGGCGCAGCCCAGAATTCGATCGTCGTCACGCCGTCCGACGACTCTCCTCCGCCTTCGCTTCCGGTCTGGCCGCCTTGGCCGGTGGAGCAGGCCGACAGCAAGCCGGCCATCAGCGCGACGGACAGGACCATAGGGACTCTCTTTTTCATCTTTGTTGTGCCTCCCTTTAAGTTGTCATGATTTCTGTAAAGTTGTCATGATAAAAGTAATGCTGATTGTAAGGGGTTACGGGGTCCATTATGGGCTTGAAAACGGTTCATGTCAAGTGACAAACTTATGGATCAGCTTTATGTAAACGGAATGATCTGATTTACATTTTCAGTTTGTAACGTTACAATGGAGGAAGGACAGCCCGTTCCGGCTCCGAGCTCCCGCTTGCCTTGACAGGCCGGCGCGCAACCGGAACAATGAAGCTAGTCCGTAACAGGGGTTGACGAACGTGAAGACGAAAGTAACGATGCAAGCGATTGCCGACAGGCTTAATCTTTCCAAAAATTCCGTCTCGCAAGCGCTGACCGGCAAGGCCGGCGTCAGCGACGAGACGCGGCAGCTCATCCAGAAGACGGCCGAGGAGATGGGCTACACGTACAGCCGCCGAGGCCAGTCGCCGGAGCCCGGGGCGGCGTCGCGCACGATCGCGCTGCTCGCCTCCGATTTCGCCTTTTCCCAAAAAGGCTTCTTCGGCGACATCTATCTGAGCATCGACCGGGAGCTGAAGCGAAGCGGCTGCGAGCTCGTCATCCAGTCCGTCAGCCCGAAGGAAGCCGAGGCGCTGGAGCTGCCGCCATTCCTCGAGAACAAGACGGTCGACGGCGTGCTCATCCTCTCCCACATCACCAATGATTATCTGAAGGCCGTCCTGGGCACCGGCATTCCCGCCGTGCTGATCGACCATCATCATCCGGAGCTCGCCGCCGACTCGATCCTGACGAACAACCGCTTCAGCGCCTACGAGGCGGTGCGCCATCTGCACGGACTCGGACATCGCCGCATCGGCTTCGTCGGCAGCATCGAATTTTCCCCGAGCTACTACGAGCGGCTCGAGGGGGTGCGGCTGGCCGCTTGGGAGCTCGGCCTCGAGCTGCCCGAGCCGTGCCTGCTGACCGATGTCGCCGAGGACAGCGACGAGGTGCGGCGGCGGCTGGAGCCGGCGGCCCGCCTCGCCACCGCCTGGTTCTGCGTCAACGACGGCTATGGCTTCATGACGAGCTCCGCCCTGCAGCAGCTCGGCCTGTCCGTGCCCGGCGACGCGTCGGTCGTCAGCTTCGACAACGGCTATCTGTCGCGCCTCGCCACGCCGCCGATCACGACGGTCGATGTCGACCTGCCGCTCTATGCGAGCTGCGCGGTCGAGCAGCTGCTCCGGCGGCTCGACGATCCATCGCGCCCCCGCACCGAGACGCTGCTGCCGACCCGGCTCGTCGTGCGCGAGTCGACCGCGCCTCCGGCCCGGTGAAGAAGCGGGCGGCCTGATCTCCGCCGGCTGCCGGCCAGCGCGCTGTCGCTCGGATGCGGCCAGCCGCCTCTGCCTGAGCACAGGCGGCTTCTGCTCTCCGAGCATGCCGAACAAGCCTGCCTCGAGCGTCTGGACTCGAAGCAGGCTTGTTCGGCATGCTGCGGCATGAAAATGGATACCTATCAAGGAGCCGCCTTTCCATCGCGGCCGAGCCGCAGACGGCCGGCACGGAGCGTTTACCCTTTATTCACTCGACGCACATACCGTGCTGACAATGATTCCTTAATATGGAAAGGCAAGCATCCTTCCTTCGAAAGGGGAATCCGATTGATGTCCATCCGCCGCCTCTCCGCCTCCGTCCGCTCCAAAGCGCCGCTCGCCTCCGCCGCCCTGCTCGCTCTCAGCCTGCTGGCAGCCGTTCCGGTCCACGCCGCCCCTCCCGCCCCCCAGCTCCATCAAGAAAACGCCGCCGGCCAAGCCGGCAACTGGTACACCGGAGCGGTGCCGCCGCAATCCTCGTCCAAGCCGGTGCTGCTGTTCGTCCAAGGACTGCACTCCACGATGGACCGCTGGACGCTCGAGGACAGCTACTATGAAGCCGCCTACAACGCCGGCTACCGCACCGCCTTCGTGCAGCTGAAGGACGCGGACGGCGACGGCGGCAGCATGTGGACCAACGGCGCGCTGCTCGCCTCCGTCATCCGCAAGGTTGCGGCCTACTACAACGTGCCCAAGCTGAACATCATCGCCCACTCCAAAGGCGGCATCGACACGCAGACGGCGCTTGTCCACTACGGCGCCTCCCCGTATGTGAACGTCGTGCATCAGCTGTCCACGCCCAATCTCGGCTCCGAGCTCGCCGACATGGCCTACGGCAGCTGGACGTCCTGGCTCGGCTCCATCATCGGCCAGCAGGACGACGCCGTATACTCGCTGCAGACGTCGTACATGGCGGGCTTCCGCTCGCAGACCGACGCGCGGCCGGAGGTCCAGGCGACCCGCACCTACATGTCGGGCGGCATGGGCGACGACGGCATCTTCACGAGCTACTGGTTCGCCCACGCGGTGCTGCCCGGAGAGGATGACGGCGCCGTCTCGCTCTACTCGGCGCTCGGCCTGCCGTACGGCATCCAAAGCTTCACGAAAAATATTTCCCATAGCGCGATGGCGCGAGCTTCGCAGACGTGGAGCCTCGTGCGGCCGAAGCTCGCTCTCCCGGCCGCCTCGCTGGCCGGAGGGCTGCAGGCGTCCGGCGGCGGACCGGTCGCCGGCGAAGCAGTGCCGGAGGCGGCATCCGGGTCCCGCCAAGCGGGCGCAGACGAGCCGGCCGGGCTCATCCTGCGCGGCGGAGCGCTGGACGGCTCCGCATCCGCTTCGTTCCCGCTCGAGAGCGGGCTGACGTCGCTGTCGCTCGAGGTGATGACCGCGCAGGCGGGCAGCACGGCCATCCTGCTGTCGCCGTCGGGCCAAGCGCACGCCGCGGAGGCCGCTCCGCCGGACTCGGCGTCCGCCGACGTATTCGCCGGCGCCGTCCGGCGCGTCTTCCACATCAACCAGCCGGAGGCGGGCGAGTGGAAGCTGCAGCTGGGCGGCAGCGGCGACGCCTACTTCGCCCTCGCCCGCCTGGACAGCCCCAGCACGATGCGGATTGCCGCGCCGAAAAAGCTCTACCGCCCGGGCGAGCCTGTCGCCCTCTCCGTCGATCTCGGCAAGCCGGTGCAAGGGCTGTTCAAAAAGCCGTCGCTGACGAAGTCGATCCCGGGGCGCTCCTCCGCCTCGCTGCGCACGCTTCCCGACGCCGCCATCGCCGGCTCGGCCGCCTCTGTCTCGCTGACCGCTCCTTACGAGCCCGGCGTCTACAATCTGTCGTTCGACGCGGAGGGCGTGAACGCTCGCGGCGAGCGGGTCGTGCGCTCGGTCAACTACAACTTCGCCGTGCTCGATCCGCAGGGCAAGGTCGGGCCGTAATCGGACTGACGCCATAAAAGCCGGAAGCCGCCTTCGCATGAGAGCGAAGGCGGCTTCCGGCTTTTCGAAGCGTCCTGATTCGTCTAGGCCTAGGCCAAGCCTTGCGGGAGCTCCGCCTCGCGGGCGCTGCTGCGCGTCTCGCGAGCGGAGACGAGCAGCAGCGAGGCCGCCAGAGCCGCGCACAGCAGGTACATGGCCGAATAGGAGAACAGATCGGCGACCGGCCCCATGACGATGCTGCCCAGCGAGACGCCGAGATCGGCCATCGCGATGAACAGCCCCATCTGCACGTTGCGGCTCTCGGGACGGAGCGTGAACGACAGATACGTCGTCAGCGCCGGATAAAGCATCGCCTGGGCGAGCCCCATCAGCAGCGCGCCCAGATAAAACGCCGCAGCGCCGCCGTAGGCGGCGAGGCCGACGCATAGCGCCGCAGCCGCCAGGCTGACCAGCACCGCCGCCATGAACGAAGGATGCCAGCGTCCGTCGGACGGAATCCGCTTGCGCAGCCAAAACCGCGCCGCCACCACGACGCCCGCCTGCAGCATGAGGTAGGCGGCCGCGCTGCCGCCGCTCACCTGCGCGGCATACAGCGGGATGAACGTCGTCGCGGCGCCGAACACGACCGAGCCGGCCAGCATGAGCACGCTGCATCGCCGCAGCTGCGGCTGCGCGGCCAGCTCGCGGAACGAGCGCCGCAGCGCGCCGCCCCCTGCGCCGAGCTGCGGCGAGGCCGACGCGCGGCCCGCCTGCGGGCCCGGAACCGCGCCGTCCGGGCCGCCCCCTTGCGCGGCCGGCTTGCCGAGCCTCGCCGTGCAGCCGACCAAGCCCGTCGCGGCGCCGAGACCGAGCAGCACGGCGGCCAGCAGCGCCGGATTTTGCGCCTGCCACAGGCCGATCGCGAGCAGCGGCCCGATGATGCCCGGCATCGTCGCGCAAAGCGAGTACATCGAGATGCCCTGCGAGCGTTCTTTCTCCGGAAGCGCATCGATCAGGCCCAGCTGCAGCGCCATCGAGAAGAAGGCCGTGCAGACGCCCTGCAGGACGCGCGCGGCAAAGTAGCCTTCCAGTCCCGTGAACGCATACAGCGCGAGCGCGGCCGCGTTCAGGACGAGGATCGCGCGCAGCACCCGGATCGGGCCGTGGCGTCCGATCAGATGGCCCGCCCATGGGCGCAGCAGCATCGTCGTGAACAGATAGGCCCCCATCACGACGCCGATCGCCGCGTTGCTCGCGCCGAGCGACTCGCCCTTCAGCGGGATGAGCACGTTCAAAATCGCATTGGCGCTGAAGTACAGCAGCGTCAGGCTGTACAGCCGCAGGAACGGCCCCGACAGCGCGGCCGCCAGAGGCTTTTTCATCCTTTTCCCTCCTTATCCGCGTTCAAGGCGCCCGTCCCTGTCCCAAGGCCGCTCCGGAACAGAGCCAGAAGCTCCCGCGCGTACGGATGCCGAGCCTCGCCGAGCCGTCCGCGGGCGAGCGTCTCGACGATCCGCCCCTCGTGCAGGATCGCGATGCGGTCGCATAAAAAGGCCGCCGCTTCCAGATCATGCGTAATGAACAGATAGCCGATGCCGTGCATGCCGCGGATCCGCTCCAGCAGCTCCAGCACCTGCGCCTGCACCGAGGCGTCCAGCGAGCTGACCGCCTCGTCGAGCACGATCCAGCGCGCGCCCGTCAGCAGCGCCCGGGCGATGCAGACCCGCTGGGCTTGCCCGCCGGACAGCTCATGCGGATAGCGCTCGAGGTACGAGCCGTCCAGCCCGACCTGCTCCAGCATCTCCTCCAGCCTGCGGTCCGTCTCTGCGCGGCCGAGCCTTTTTCCCCGCAGCGGCTCGAGCAGCGCCTGCCGCACCGTGAAGAACGGATGGATCGAGGAGCGGTAGTCTTGAAAGACGGCGCTCACCGCGTCGCGATGCGCCCGCTCCCGTCCGTCGATCGTCACCTTTCCCTGATCGGGGCGCTCCAGCCCGAGGAGAATCCGTCCGAGCGTCGATTTGCCGCTGCCGCTCGCGCCGATGATGCCGAGGCATTCGCCCTCGGCGCAGCGGAGCGTCACCTCCTCCAGCACGGCCTGCCGCTGGGCCCGCCTGCCCGGACGGGACGAATACGATTTGGCGATGCCTTCAGCAGCCAGCATGGACATCGCCTCCCCAAGCCTGCTCGAAGCGAGCGGTCAGCGAGCGCCTCGCCTCCGTCAGCATGCGCGTGTACGCATGCTGCGGCGCGGACAGCACATCCTGCGCCCGCCCGCTCTCCACCGCGATGCCCTGCCGCAGCACGAGCACGTCGTCGGCGATGCGCTCGACCGCCGCCAGATCGTGCGAGATCAGGATGAGCGAGCAGCCCGCCTGCTCCCGCAGCAGCATCAGCTGCCGCACCGCCTCGTACCGGGAGGCGGCGTCAAGCGCCGTCGTCGGCTCGTCGGCGATGACGAGATCCGGCTGCAGCACGATCGACAGCGCGATCATGAGCCGCTGCAGCATGCCTCCCGACAGCTCATGCGGGAACCGCTCCAGCAGCGACCGCGGCTCCTTCAGCAGCATCGTCTCCATCGCGGCGGCCATCCTTTCGCCTGCCTCCTCGGCGCTCCAGCCGTGATGCGTGCGCAGCACCGCCTCCGTCTGCCGGCCGACCCGCCGCGCGGGGTCGAACGCCCGCATGCCGTGCTGCAGGATCAGGCCGATCCGCCGTCCGCGCAGCCGCCGCAGCTCCCGCTCCGGCAGAGCCGACAGCTCCGTCCCGCGAAAGCGGATGCTGCCGGTCTGCCTCAGGTCGGGCGGATTGAGCCTGGCGATCGCCTTGCAGGAGATCGACTTGCCGCTGCCGCTCTCCCCGACGATGGCCAGACAGCTGCCCTCCCGCACCCGAAAGGAAAGGCCCGGCACGAGCAAACGCCCGCTCGAGCGGCTTGCGATCGCCAGTCCGTCTACTTCCAGCACGTTCATCAGACCGCCTCCTTGCGCAGCATGGCCGCCGCAGCCGCCTCCGGCTCGCCGGGCACGGCTGCCGCCTGCCGTGGTCCGCCGGCCTGCGGATCAAGCGCCGTCTGGAGCGCGTCGGACAGGAAATTCACGGCCGAGACGGTCAGCACGATCATGAAGCCGGGGGCGAGCAGCTGCTCCGGACGGGAGAACATCGCCTGCCTCGCCTCGCTGAGCATCATGCCCCACTCCGCATGCGGCGCCTGGATGCCCAGGCCGAGGAACGAGAGCCCGGACACCTGCAGCAGCGTCGTGCCGAACGATCCGCTCGCGAGCACGGCCAGCTCCGGCAGGCAGGCCGGCAGCAGATGCCGGCGCAGCAGCGTCAGCCGTCCGGCACCGAGCGTGCGGGCGAACAGCACGTAGCCGGCGTCCGCATGCCGCTGGACGGCGGTCCGGGCGACGCGGGCGAACCACGCCCATTTCATCAGGATGAACGCCAGCAGGATGTTCGCCAGACCCGTGCCGAGCACGCCGATCACCGCCAGCGTCATGACATAGCCGGGAAAGGACAGCATGACGTCGCAAAGCCGCATAAGCAGCGCGTCCGTCCGGCCCCGCAGCAGGCCCGCGGCCATGCCGACCGCCGTGCCGAAGCCGGCGGAGGCGAGCACCGCCGCGAGCACGTACAGCACGCTCGGCCGGATGCCGTGCAGCACCCGCGACAGCACGCAGCGTCCGAGCTGATCGTTGCCGAGCGGATAGTCCAGCGACCAGGGCGCATAGCGCAGCGCCATGTCCACCTCGTCCGGCGGATGCGGCGCGATCCACGGCGCCAGCGCGCCTGCGGCCAGGATCGCCGCCAGCACGGCCAGCGAAGCGGCAGCCAGACGGTCCGATAAAAGGCGTTGCAGTCGCTTCATGTCACAGCTCCTTTCTGAGCCGGGGATCGAGCATCGCGCCGACGATGTCCGCGGCGGCGTTGAAGAGGACAAACGCAGACGCCAGCAGCAGCACGAACGCCTGGATGACCGGGTAGTCGCGGCTGAGGATCGCCTTGACGCTCATCGTGCCGAGGCCCGGCCAGGCGAATACGTTCTCCACGACGACCGTGCTGCCGAGCAGGATCGGCACCGCCATCGCGAAGATCGGGACGGTCAGCCGCAGCGACTGGACGAGCATCCGCAGCGTCAGCGTCCGCTCCGGCAGTCCGCATGCCCGGCCGTAAAGGATCGAGTCGTCATGGCGGCCGGCGATCATGGAGCTGCGGATGACGCGGAAATAAACGCCGGCATAACCGGCCGCCAGCACGGCGGCCGGCAGCACGAAGCTGGCCGGCCCGCCGAGGCCGCTCGTCGGCAGCAGGTCCAGCTTGACCGACAGCAGCCAGACAAGCCCCGCCGCCAGCAGGTAGGGCGGCAGCGCCGTCAGGAAAAAGGCGGCCGCCCGCGTTCCTTGGTCGAGCCGCGTGCCCTCGCGCAAGGCGCAAAAGACGCCGAGGCCGATCGACAGCAGCACGATCACGGCGAAGGAAACGGCCGCCAGCTGAAGCGTGTGGAGAAGGGCGGGACAGAGCAGCGCCAGCACCGGCTGGCCCGTGACGTAGGATTGGCCGAAATCGAGCTTCAGCGCGGACAGCAGCCACTCCGCGTAGCGGATCGGCAGCGGACGGTCGAGCCCCAGCTCGGTCCGCTTGGCCGCGATCAGCTCCTCCGTCGCCTGGGGCACGCCCTGCGCGTGCAGCACCGCCACGGCCGGCTCGATCGGGGCAAGCTGGTTCAACAGGAAAGCAAGAAACGAGATCGCCGCCAGCAGCGGAACCGCGGCCAGCGCCCGGCGTGCCGCATATCGAAGCATCGTCGCCTCCTCCTAGCGGAATTTCATCTGCTCGAACGGCAGCTCGAACTGCGTCTGCTTGAAGGCCACGCCGTCGAGGTCGCTCGGCGCGACGACGGTCACGCCGCCGTGACTGATCGGGATGAAGACCGCCTCGTCATGGACCGTCTTCAGGATGTCCCGGTACAGCTGCTTGCGCGCCGCTTCGTCCGTCGTGCGCGCCGCCTCCTCGATCTCGGCATACAGCTCCTCGGCGCGCTCGATGCCGCTCGTCGTATGGCGATAGGAGGACTCTGCCGTGAACGAGGCGATCGTGCTCTGAGGATCGTAGGCCAGTCCCCAGGTCTGGTTGAACAGCAGGTCGTAATCGCCTGACGCGCGGCGGGCCGCCAGCGACGGCGAAGGCTCTCCGACCAGCTCCAGCTTCATCCCGATGGAGGCGCCGGCGCTTTGGATCAGCTCGGCCTCCGTCTTTTGCGACAGCGACGCCGCATCGTACACGAGCTGGAGCGCGAGCGGCTTGCCCGCCTTGGTCCGGATGCCGCCGTCGCCCTGCTTCCAGCCGGCCTCCTCAAGCAGCTCGGCGGCGCGCTTCAGGTCATACGCCCGCTTGGGTAGATCAAGGTCCGCATAAGGGGTATTCGGAGAGAACAGCGCCTCTGCGGGCGTCTCCGTGCCGTGCAGCAGCGTCCCGGCGATCGTGTCGCGGTCGACGGCATGCCAGAGCGCCTCGCGCACCGCCCGCTCGCCGACCGGGCTGTCGGCGCGGCTGCTGTTGGCCGCGATCAGCTTCGTGTTCATCGGCTTGCTGCGCAGCAGCTGGTACTTGCCGGTGTCCACGAGGCTCTGCATCGCCTCGACGTCCAGGCTGTCCGCGCCGCGGTCGTCGGTGAAGAGGAAGTTCACTTCCCCCTTCTGCAGCGCGAGCAGCGTCGTCTCGCCGGTCGGCAGCACCTTGGCCGTAATCCGCTTCACCGCAGGCGCCCCGGCCCAATAGTCCTCGTTGGCCTCGAACACCGCGTACTGGTCCTGCTTCTGCTCGGCCAGGCGGTACGGCCCCGTGCCGTCATGTCCCTGCACGCCGTCCTTCGTCCCGCCATCCTTGAAGTCGTTCGGGGAAAGGAACACGTACGGCCGCGTCATCGACAGCTCCAGCAGCGTCGGCGCGTACGGCTCGGACAGCTCCAGCCGCACCGTATGCTCGTCCAGGACCGTGACCTGCTTGAGCTTGGCCGACAGCTTGATCCAGGCGTGGCGCTCGGCGTTCGCCTGCACCGCGTCGATGTTCTTCTTCACCGCCTCCGCGTTGAAAGGAGCGCCGTCATGGAATGTCACGCCTTGACGCAGATGGAACGTGTAGGCGAGGCCGTCGTCCGACACCTCCCACGATTCCGCGAGCAGCGGCGCGAAGCCGCTCTCCGTCTTTTCGATCAGAGATTCGTAGATCATGCCTTGCGCCGCCATGGAGCCCGGGTAGAGATGCGGGTTCATGTCGTTGATGTCCTTGGCCGTCGCGTACACGATCCCGCGCGCCCGGATCGGCTTTGTCCTCTGAGACTCCGCAGCCCGCTGCGAGCAGCATCAACGCGGCGGCCGGGACGGCCAGCCAACGGGCGATGCGGAATCCGGAATTCGACGTGCTGGTTGTTCTCTTGCTCGTGATAAGATTCATGGTTCCTCCTGGATGGGTGAATGAAATCAGGCTTGTGGAGCGGATGGCGCGCCCGTTCCCGAGGCGGCTGCCGCGGGCAGATCCTGGACGATCAGCTCGAGCTGATCGCGGCCGTCGCAGCCGAGGAGCGCCTCGGACAGCGGCTGCCCCTCCAGCTCCTGCCGGGCCTCGGCCAGCCGCTCGTCGAACAGGGAAAGGAAGCGGTCGACCGTCGGCGTCCGGACGCCGAGCCGGCGGGCGATGCCCTGCAGGATGCGCGTGCGGTAGACGTCCTCCTTGGGCATCCGCGGCAGCTCCCAGCGACCGTCGGCGTCGACGAAGAGGCGCCGGATCGGAACGGCCGAGAAGTCGAAATAGCGTCCCTGGTCGTCGGGCGACGAATAGGGATCAATGAGCAGCGACGCGTAGCGCACGTAGAGCAGATACTGCTGATGCACCGCGTCCAGCTCCGGGAAGCGGTCCAGCTCGAGCCGCGACAAGCTTTCCGGCCGCACCGGATAGCAGTCGTCGGTCATGAATTTCAACAGATTGACGCGGGGCACGGACAACGCCTCGCAAATCGCGCCGATCTCCAGCCAGGCCGCATGCAGGTCGCGGATCAGCGCGGGCGTAATCGGACCTTCCGGAAACAGCTTGTAGACGTAGACGGGCGACTGCGCGCGGCCGAACACGGCATCCAGCGAAAAGGCGTTGAAAAACAGCGGCGGATGGACGTACAGCGAGATGTTGCGCGTCTCCGCCTCGAGCGGCGAAGAGAGCGTCTCGATCCTCACTCCCGCCTCGGCCCAGGCGGCGCAGAGCGCGTCCAGCGCCTCCGTCCGCCCCTGCGTGGAGCCGGCATACACCTTTCGCTTCACGCCGGTCGTAAGCACGGCGGCCGACGGCCCGCCCGCCGACCATCGCGTATCTCCCAAGTAGGTCGAGAAGCTGATGATCTCCGGATCGGCCGCTGCCGAGCCGCCATCGCGCGTCTGCGCCGCACGCAGCCGCTTCAGCAGCTGGCGCACGAGCCCCGCCGAGCCGAACGTCGGGGAGACGAGCACGACCCGGCGCAGCCCGCTCCGCACCTCTGCCGGCAGCTGCTCCAGCACGGAGGCGTACGCATCGGCCGTCACGGCCAGCACGGCCGTGTCCCAGCTCCCTTCGACCGAGCCGATGCCGGCATGAAGCGACTCCAGCGCGCATTCGCCAGCCAGCCGCTCATGCAGCCGGTTCTGGACCTCGGCGCGCAGCCGTCGGTCCTGCCGCTGCGCCGCGGCGAAAAACGGCTCCGACCGCAGCGAGCGCCTGCCGGCCATTCCGACCGGCGCCTGCAGCCGCTGGCGGAACAGCACGGCCAGCTGCACGGCGGCCGGCCCCGTTCCGAGCACGAGCACCCGGCCGAGCGCGCTCATCGTTCGCCTCCCGGCATGCCGCTATCCTTGACATAGAGGGCGATGTCGAAGATCCGGTCGGGCCGCAGCGTGCGGCCCGCCAGCAGCCAGCGGCTGTCCAAGGCCTGGCGCATCGGGTAGTTGAACAGCGACTTGAAGCCGTCGCCGTACCGCATCGCCGCTGTCGCGCGCGGAGAGGTGAGCGGATGCAGCCGCTCCAACAGCTCGTACTTCACCGGAATCGTCGAGCTGAAGATCAGATGCGTCACCTCCTCCAGGCCGCGCTGCTCATGCGCATGCCCATGCTCGATCCGGATCGGCAGCTCCGGGCCGAGCTTGCGCGCCACCTGGCGGCCCAGCTCGACCGCCTCGGCGTCGATGTCCACGCCCAGCACCTCGGCGCCGGTGCGGCGCGCGATCAGCAGCGGAGTCATCGGGAACGAGCCGGAGCCGACCATCAGCACCTTGGACTCGGGCGTCACCGCGAAATGCCCGAACTCCTCCTCGATGCAGGACTCGATGTTGCGGAAATAGGCGGCTGGACTCTCCGCGCCCTCCAGCAGCCGCAGCGCGCGATGCTTCTCCATCTGCGCGACAGCCAGAGCCGAGCGGCTCCGCAGCTCGTCGGCAAGCCGCTCGGCTTCTACCGGCGAGCGCTGCTCGAGCGCCTCCCAGAGCGGTTCGCTGCCCGGCTCCAAAATAAGCTCCGAATAGCGGTCGATCTGCTCCTGCAGGTCGGCGGCATGAGCCCCCAAGCCGTCGTAAGCGGTCGTCAGCCGGAGTTCGTCAGTGTGCGTTCGGCACTCTTTCTGCTCTTACAGAAGATAAGCAGGTCGTCCGCATAGCGGACAAATCGGTGTCCTCTGCTTTCCAACTCCTTGTCCAACTCATTCAGCATGATGTTGCTGAGTATTGGACTTAAGTTTCCCCCTTGAGGGACCCCAACTTCCGTTTCCTCAAACTTGTGATTCACAATGACGCCGGCTTTTAGGTATTTGTGTATGAGTGAGATGACCCGTCCATCCTTGATCGTTCTCGACAATACCTCGATGAGCTTACTTTGGTTCACGGTGTCGAAGTATTTCTCCAAGTCCATGTCCACCACGTACTTGTATCCTTCTTGAATGTTCCTTTGACTTCTTCTAATAGCGTGATGTGCACTTCGTTTGGGGCGAAAACCGAAACTGTTCTCCGAGAATTGTTTCTCGTAGATCGGTGTAAGCGTCTGGGCGATGGCTTGCTGAATCACTCGATCGACTACCGTCGGTATCCCTAGATTTCTTTTCTTTCCGTTCTCTTTCGGGATTTCTACCCTCCGAACGGATTTCGGACGGTACTTCCCGTCCAGGATGGATTGTCTGAGTGCCTCTCCGTTCTCTTTGAGATAGGGTAGAAGTTCATCTACCTCCATCCCATCGATTCCGTGAGAGCCTTTATTCGCTTTGACCCTCTTGAAAGCTTCGTTTAGATTGTCTCTGCGCACAATTCGCTCAAGCAGTCCTTCCTTCGGCAAGTCTGCATTGGTGTTGTCCGTTTCAGTTATCCTTGCAGGGATGTGCACTCCCGCATATCCTTCGTATTCCGTACTATCTTTTTGCGTGGAGCCTTCTCTATGAAGTTGGCTGCCCTTTACCCCTGACTTGGTAACTTTCATTGACCTGCACCTCCTTAGGTTCAGCCCTTCCCGCATGTTGTCGATGGCATGCGGTACTATGGCGTCTGCTGACTTCTCATGGCAATTCTTGTTTCAACCGTGATTTGAAGTGCATCTCCTCACGTCCATGAGACCTCCCACGGTAAGACGATTCACTTTCCTTCCATGCACCCGCATCATTTACATTGGTACGTCCGTGTAGTTAATTGGACTTCGCTTTGTTTAGCAAGCTCATCCCATACCGTATGCCTGATGATGTTCGTGTTCCTCGGGTCGGAATTTTGCCTCCAGCTTCCTTCAGATTCCACCTCACGATGGACACCCTTGCTCTTGGCTAGTGGTTGGCAACTACAAGCCCCCACAGCGGACTTTCACCGCCTAGTTAATCGCCATGCGTGGCGCACCAAAAAGAAAACCACTCGGCTGAGTGGTCTCTTGCTTGCTTATTTACCGGGATATAGTTGGTGCAAACATTCTCTCTGTGATGGCTTAATATCAATGATATTGCGAATGCTCTTTGCCTTGGCCTCGGCTTCGTCAAGCGTATCGCTTAATCCCAAGGCAAGCAAGGTGCCAGCGGCTACCGTACCGGTCCGTCCCTTTCCTCCGCCACAATGAAAAGCAACTTTCTTGTTTTGGTGATAAGCTTCGGTGACGGCCTGGATCGCTTGACCGAAGGCTTTTTCTTGTGGCATAGCGGCATGATCTGCTAACGGAATTTGAATCCATTTCGCACTCGCCGCTGGATAGGCGCATTCCGTCGCTTCGCCGCGTAGATCCACGATCACGTCGATACCTTCATTTTTTACCATCGATTCCACATCAGTTGCCGCGCCCATGAAAATTTTATCCGGAATCAAAGCATGGTAGGTTTTTTCAGACGCCATAGACTATACTCCTTTTTTAAACGATCCAAACTCAATCGGAACCGGGGCCGCTGGCGGCGCGCAGCAAAGGGACAAATCCCTGGCTTCTCCGGCCGATTCGAATTCGGAATCTTCTTTTGTGTAGAAAATCTCCCAAGCGTTGCCGTCCGGATCATACACCCAAACTTTATCCTGCACCGCATAGCAGCATGTGGTATTCATCTCGTCAATCAGCAGCAGTCCGCTTTGACGAAGCCTCTCCCCTATGGCCAGCACTTCTTCCGTATTATTGACTTGGAATCCCAAGTGGTTCAGTACACCCTTTTGTTCGAAGGGGCGCACATTGAGCGAAAAATGCAGCGCCGGTTCTTCTAACTCGAATTTGGCGTAATTATCTTTAATCTTACTCGGTTCGGCCCCAAAAAAAGCGCGATAGAACTCCAGAGACTTGTTCAGCTCCGTACAGTTTAAAGCAACATGCATTCGTTTGATCATCGTCGCCACCTCATTTCCCTTCTTTGACGAATTGTTCAATCCGGCTCTTAATCGAATCGCGAACGGTGCGGAACTGGTTCATGATTTCGTCTTCCGTTCCGGTTGCTTTTGCCGGATCATCAAAACCCCAATGCCATTTCGTTACGTTCTTGTTGGAGATCACAGGGCAATGCTCGTCGGCGTGGCCGCACAGGGTAATAACATAATCGGCGCGATTCAAAATATCCGGATCGATCACATCGGAGGTGTTTTTGCTAATATCTACGCCAGCTTCTTGCATGACCTGCACCGCATGCGGATTCAGTCCGTGTGCTTCAAGACCTGCGCTTTTAACTTCATATTTATCGCTGCCTAGCGCGTTTAAAAACCCGTCCGCGATTTGGCTTCTGCAAGAATTTCCGGTGCACAAAAAATAAACTAACGGTTTTTTCTCCATGGTGAACAATCTCCTTTTGATTTCAATTCGTTAATCGCCTTGATGAACTCTTTTCGCTCTACTTCCCATAAAAAACTTCATGATCATTACAACTACCGCCAAGACGACCACAGTCACCGCAATACATAGCCATACATTCACCTGTAGCGTCTGGAGAACATAAAGCCATACATAAAGACCGGTGAGCGTAATGAACAACGTGGGAATGGTTAGCAGGATACCGACTTTAAAATAATAGCCCCATCTGATTTTCACATTTTTCGTGGATAGGACATGCAGCCAAAGCAGCGTGGCCAGGGAGCCGATTGGCGTAATTTTCGGTCCTAAGTCCGAACCGATCACATTCGCATAGATCAACGCCTCACGAATGAACCCATCGGTTTGCGTGCCTTGGATGGCCAGTGCATCGATCATGACCGTGGGCATGTTGTTCATAATGGACGACAGGATGGCTGCAATAAAGCCCATACCTACGGTAGCCACAAATAAACCTTGGTCTGCGACCGCTTGAATGACGTTGCCTAGTGCATCCGTAAGTCCGGCATTGCGCAAGCCATAAACGACCACATACATGCCGATAGAGAAGATCACGACAGCCCAGGGAGCGCCTTTTACCAGTTTCCAAGTATGAATCGCAGGACTTTTTCTTGCCGCGAACAAAAAGGCAATCGCTGCAACCCCAGCAATAATGGATACAGGGATCGAGAAAAATTCGCTGATAAAATACGCAACGAGCAGCGCGGCTAAAATGACCCAAGATAACTTAAACAGCCACATATCCTTAATGGCTTCCTTCGGCCTTTTCAGTTGCGTGAGATTGTATCGATTCGGGATGCTTTTCCGGAAACACAGATATAGCACTATGAGGCTCGCAATGACGGAAAAGAAATTTGGAACAATCATGCGGCTCGCGTATTCGGCAAAACCGATGTTAAAATAATCCGCAGATACAATATTCACCAAGTTGCTGACGACAAGTGGCAAGGAAGCCGTATCGGCAATGAATCCACTCGCTATAATAAACGGCAGGATCATCTTGTCATCAAACTTAAGCGCCCGAACCATAGCCAGTACAATGGGCGTAATGATCAAGGCCGCGCCATCGTTCGCAAACAGGGCTGCGACCGCCGATCCAAGCAGGATGATAAACACAAACATGAGAATGCCATTTCCACGTGCCAGCCAAGCCATGTGTAACGCCGCCCACTCAAAAAATCCAATTTCATCAAGCACCAATGAGATTAAAATAATGGCCACGAACGCCAAGGTGGCGTTCCACACGATGCCGGTAACGGTACCAACGTCTCCGAAGCTAACCACCCCGAAAAGTAAAGCAAGGATCGCACCAGCACTTGCGGACCAGCCGATATTTAGTCCCTTTGGCTGCCAAATCACAAAGGTTAAGGTAAATAAAAAAATAAGAAATGCAGTAATAGCCATGTAATCCTCCGCTACTCAATCGCAATCATTTTTGATTTGATCGATTTTTTCTTTTAATGATGGAAGGTAGCCCATGATCGCCTGAATATAGGGCTTATCTTCAACATTTAACGAATAATAAATCCATTGTCCTTTACGTGTTTCATTCACTAGCCCCGCCGCCTTTAATTTACGCAAATGCTGGCTGGCGTTAGGTTGTGATGTTTCCAGCAGTTCCACAATGTCACAAACACAAAGGGCGCGATCCTTTAATAAGGCCATCATCGTAAGACGGGTTTTATCCCCAAGCAGTTTAAGATTTTCTGCCATTTCATTGATTTGTTCCATTCCTTACCTCCCCTCAATTGTTATACGATCTCCTTAAGCCGCTTTGAGTAGTCCCGAAAACAATACATAACGGCTCATCAGCCTATTTTAACCCATCAATAAATATATACGGATTTACTTATATAATCAATCGATTATTTGTGAACAGTTTGTAAACCGCTAGAAAAAAGGCTACGTATGCCAAAAAAAGCCCTTGCAGATGCGAAGGCTTCTTTGGTTTAGACAAGGGCTGCGGTCAATGAAAAGGACAATGCGAATATTTATCCAGCACAACAAGACAATTTGGAAACGTCTTTATCGAACGTCAATGCTGCCAGTTTTAATCCTTCCGCCATGGTTAAATACGGCGCAAGGCTATCACGTAAATCCTCAATTGTTAAACCGAATTTCACCGCTAATGTCGCGGCGTAAATGACTTCCCCAGCATTTTCAGCGACAATATGGGCGCCTAATAGTTTTAACGACTTGGAATCAGCAACTAACTTAAAAACGCCTGTCGTTTCGCGATTTACAAGTGCTCTAGGCACTGCATCCAAAGGGAGAACGGAAGTTTTAACTTCATATCCCTTTGCCTTAGCTTGTTCTTCCGTAAGTCCTACCGTAGCAACGGAAGGAGAAGTGAACGTAACGCCAGGAACAGCTTCAAGGTTCACTTTCCGCTCTAACCCGCCAATTGCATTATCTGCCGCGATGCGTCCTTCATAAGCGGCCACGTACACAAACTGCGGCCCCATCGTGACATCACCTGCGGCATAAATCCCTGGGTTTGAGGTTTTCAAAAAATCATCGACAACAATCTCGCCTTTTGAACCTATAATGACGTTCGCAGCGCGAAGGTTGAGGGCTTCCGTATTTGGTTTTCTGCCGGTCGCAATAAGCAGTTGCTCGGCTTCGATGACTTTCGTTTCACCGTTTACTGAAAGATGGACTTGTTTAAAGTTGCCAGTCGCTTCAACGCGTTCATAGGTTACACCGGTAATAACCTGAATCCCTTGCTCAATGACTGCTTTAGTCACCGCCTCGGAGATTTCAGGATCGTACTCTTTAAAGACTCGCGGACTTCTTTGGATTAATGTAACTTCGGTACCTAAATTGTGAAACAGTTGACCTAATTCCATGGCGATATACCCCGAACCAATAACAGCAAGCGTTTTAGGTAATTGTTTAAGGTCAAGTAGTGACGTGCTTGTCAGATAATCAATGTCTGTTAGTCCTGGAATATCAGGAATCGACGGTGAAGCTCCTGTCGCGATTAAAAACCGTTTGGCGGTAAGCTTTCGCCCACTCACCTCGATAGTTTTTTCATCAACGAATTTTGCTTCTCCGCGAATGAGTTCAAATCCGTATTCACCAATTAAATGTTCATACTTTTGTTCACGCATTTCGGCTACAAGTTCATTTTTTTGTTCAACCAATTGAGCCAAATCAACGGCACTAGCGGAAGTATGTAGCCCCAAGAAAGGGTTATTTTTCGCTAAGTGATTGATTTCACCAGCACGAAGCAAGGTTTTCGATGGCACGCAGCCAATGTTTACGCAGGTTCCGCCTACTGTTCCGCGCTCGATAATCGCCACTTTTGCACCATGTTCGACCGCTTGAATTGCAGCAGAAAAAGCGGCCCCACCCGAACCAATGATCAGAAAATCATAGTCCCCCTCATCGCCAAGATTGGGAACATTATGAGATTCGAGAACTTCCGCATCACCGGATTGATATTTTGCCTCGTTGATGGCTTTTTTTGCTGTATCAATCTCCACTTCATCCGGTAATTCAAACGTCGCTTCTTCGCGGCGAAAACTCGCTTCAATATTCGCAGCTCCAATGTGTTCAAGTGCTGTTGCAACGTGTTCTTCACAGCCGTTGCATGTCATACCTTGAACTTTGATCCGGTATTTTTTCATTTTTTATCCTCCCGTTACACCAAATCCATATTGAGTAACCGATGCTTGAATCTGCTTCAAATCGGTTTTCTTATCATCAAAGGCAACCGTTACTTTCCCTTTGCTTCCCATGGGTTCAATGTCTACTTTGCTGACCCCGTCTACCTTTTGAATTAAATCTTGAATGACAGAAGGCGGGCAACATTCCAGTCCCGTCACCGTGAACACCACCGATTGATTAGCAACAGCTGTACTTTGCGCAGCTATCGCTGATTTTTCATTGTTCCCACATGCCGTACCCAATACTAACAGTGATAATAACACCATAATTCCCATTGTTGCTCTCACACAAAACACCTCTTTCTTATAGCATTCCTGTTTCAGCCAACCCTAAATAAAGAAATGCACCTAAAACTAAAATGGTCGTCATCCATAAGGTGATGACCGTACTTTTATTTTTGCGTTTGCGTCCATAAACCAAATAAAACGAAACACCAAGAAATACTAACGTCATGATCATTAAAAACAATTGGTACTGGATTGAAAAAATCGCAAGCGTTCCCGCCAAACCTGATAATCCAAGGGGAATGAGGATTATGGGTCCGAGACAACAGCTGGACATCAGAAAAGCCGATAATATCGCTCCCCAGCTTGTTAGTTTTTCTCTCAATATCATTCACCTCATTTTCGCTCTGGAACCGCGCAGCAGTCGTGTGTTGCATTAGCTTTTTCTTTTTTGTCAGCTCGTTTGAACATCATCCAAAGAGAAATCACAAATATAACGGCAAAAATAACACTAGCGGCGGTCTGATGGACAGCAAAATAAGCACCAAACGTAGTACCGGCAAGCAGAGGAAGAATCAAAACGAGATGACAAGGACACGAAAGCAGAGCTAAAAAGCCCCATCCCCATTTTTTTGTATGTTCTTTCATTTGATTTCCTCCTTTTCCTTTGGATCATCGTCAATCAACGCTTCGATGATTGGGCATTCATGTATCGCTTTTTCATCGGGACAGCGGCCTTTTAGATCTTTTAGCATCGTTTCGATTCGTTGAAGATCTCTTATTTTTAACCGGACATCTTCAAGCTTTTGAACAACGAAATCATTCATATCCGCACATCGCACATCGTCTTTGTCCACGACGCCAAGCAATTTATCAACTTCGGAGAGTGTGAAACCAAGCTCCTGTATGCGTTTAATGAACGTGATTCGGTTTATCGTATCTTCCGGATAAAGCCTGTAACCTGCCTCCGACCTTACAGGTTCGCTAATCAAACCTTTTCGTTCATAATATCGCAGTGTTTCTTTGTTAACGTTACATAGTTTGGCAATGTCTCCAGAACGGTATTTCATCTTTTCTCACCCCGTAATTAAATATAAACCCTGTACCATAGTACAGGGTCAATGATTATTTGTCTTTATGTTAAGTCGTATTGCGTAGACATACGGTGGAGGAAGAGCCATCACTCTTTCTTGGTTCGTAACAAACGTAAGCTATTTAGCGTGACGATCAGTGTTGCTCCCATATCCGCAAAGATAGCAAGCCATAACGTGAGCCATCCCGGCACAATGAGCACCAAAGCGATCAGCTTAATGATCAGCGCAAAAGCAATGTTTTGCTTAATGATTTTCAGCGTGTCACGGCTTAATCGTATCGTAAAGGGCAGCTTCGTTAAATCATCAGCCATAAGCGCAATATCTGCCGTCTCTAATGCCGTATCGGTACCGGCTCCCCCCATGGCAATCCCTACCGTTGCACTGGCCAAAGCCGGGGCGTCATTAACACCATCGCCAATCATCGCAACTTTACCGGTTTCTTTTAATTGCTTGATCGCTTCAAGTTTCTGCTGCGGAAGCAGTTCGGCCTTGACTTCACCTATGCCCACTTGCTTGCCAATCGCTTCGGCCGTCGCCCGGTTATCGCCGGTGAGCATGATCGTTTTTCGAATGCCTAACGCATGGAGCTTTTGGATCACATCACGACTGCTGTCGCGAACTTCATCGGCAACGGCGATTAAAGCTAGGGGTTTGGTTTCTGTGCCAAGCACCATAACCGTTTTCCCTTGTTTTTGTAAGCGCTGGGTTTCCTTAACCATCCGCTCGTTCATTTTAGACAACTCATCAAACAGCCGCGGACTTCCAATATAGTAGGTCGTGCCCTGAATGACAGCTTTAGCACCCTTTCCTGTGATGGAAGTAAAGTCTTGAGTCTCCCACTCGGTTAAGTCTAAGCCTTCATCATCAGCTTTCCGCACGATAGCCGAAGCTAATGGATGTTGGGACCATTTTTCAATCGCCGCCGCGATACCAAGTGATGATTTTTCGTCCTCGCCTTCGAAAGTAACCATATCGGTGACCACCGGAACACCCTTTGTTAACGTCCCGGTTTTATCAAAAGCAATGACCGATAGATGGCCGGTTTCCTCTAAGTGAATCCCGCCTTTAATGAGTACGCCATTTCTCGCAGCGTTACCGATGGCCGTTACAATGGACACTGGCGTGGAAATGACCAGCGCGCAAGGACAGCCCACGACCAGCAGGGCGAGTCCCCGGTAAATCCAATCTCCCCAGGCTGCGCCAAACAATAAGGGAGGAACCACCGCAATACCTAAAGCCAGGACAAGGATCGCCGGTGTGTAATATTGCGCAAACCGGTCTACAAACGCTTGGGAAGGTGCCTTTTCCGCTTGCGCTTCTTCCACAAGATGAATGATTTTGGCAATCGTCGTATCCTCTACCCGTTTGGTGATTTCAACTTCCAATAAGCCTTCTTCGTTTAACGTTCCGGCAAATACATCGTCACCCTCTGTTTTTTCCACTGGAACGGATTCGCCGGTAATGGCCGCTTGATTGACGGCCGAACGTCCTTTAATCACTTTGCCGTCCATGGCAATTTTTTGTCCGGGTTTCACGATCATGATGTCACCAATGGCAATATCATCGACGTTGATCTGGAGCTCCTGTCCGCCACGCCGAATCGTCGCTTCCTTGGGGGCCACATTCATGAGCGAACGAATGGAATGCCGCGCTTTTTCCATGGAGAAACTTTCGAGGGCTTCACTAATCGCAAACAGAAAGACGACGGTCGCCCCTTCCATCCACTGCCCGATGGCAGCAGCTCCAATAATCGCGATGGTCATAAGCGTATTCATGTTGAAGTTAAAACGTACCAAGCTTCGAATGCCCTTGATAAACAGCTCATAACCACCAATCAGGATCGCCAAAGCAAATAACATGAATGATGCCGGATGTTCTTCACCAACGAACCAACCCGAAATGAGGAAAATAGCCGATAACGCCGTTGTGATCGTCGATCTCCGTTTCCAGAACGGCTCTTTTTCAATGGATCGCTGCTCTTTTTCCGGATACACCTTTAAACCTTCAAATGCACCGGCCTTCTCCAGCTCCTGAACGCTGGCCTCACCGTAGACCGAAATTTTAGAGGCGCCAAAATTCACCTGCGCATCCTCGACCTCGGGGAGTGCCTTAACATTTTGCTCAAATTTCGCGGCGCAGTTCGTACAAGTAAAGCCTTGGACTCGATATACACTTTTTTTGCTTGCAACATCAGACATGGACTTTATCCTCCTTCCCATGCTCAAAGGCCAACAAAACAAATTGCTTCACATGTTCATCATCCAGCGAATAAAAGACCAATTTTCCCTCTTTCCGGTACTTGGCCAAGCCCATGTTGCGGAGCAAGCGCAGGTGATGGGATACATTAGCAATAGTCGTTCCAATGATATTAGCCACGTCACAAACGCACAATTCCTCTTCTTGGCATAATGCCAGGGCAATCTTGACTCGCGTTTCATCGGCCAGTGCCTTGAAGATTTTTGCCATACGCTGTGTGTCGCTAGTCTCCAAACTTTGCTTTACCCGATTCACCTTGTATTCGTCGTAACAAAAAATTTCACACACGTCTTGTGCCATTATCATCACCACTCATTCAAATGTTTGTTTGATTATTTTAATATAAACTATTAAAACAATCAAACAAATATTTAAATACAGGTTACGTAGGTACCAGTAGTTTATCCAAGTCAGTTGAATTTCCGATCAATAACCGCGCCAAGGATAAATGTCCTATTTAAGCAGATAAGCCGCCCAATGGCTGGGCGGCTCGATTATTTCCTTAAAAATGTTTTTTTATGTTCGAACTCTTCATCATTTATTTCCCCGTTTACATAACGCTCTTTTAAGGTCATCAGAGGACGATCTTCAACTCTGCTTTTTCTCATTAGGGATCGGATAACCGCGTAAATCACCACGATCAAAAGCAGAAAACCGATCCCCATCATGACACACATCATAAACATCATGGAACCATCCATCATCGATCCGTCCATCACTATAATTGACCTCCCCTGCTACTTTATTCTCAACTCATTTAAAAACCCCCTAATGCTCTAGGGGGTTGACGAAATAATTGACTGCGCCAATCATTAAGCGGCCATCGCCCGGCAAGCTTTCGCACAGGAAAAGCACGCTTCGGCACAACGCTGACAGTGCTCGTGTTCATGCTTTTTGCACTCATTCCCACAAGCTTCACAAACCTCGGCACAGATCCGGCAGATCTCTTTCGCGTAGGAGCTGTTCATCGACATCGCTTGCGCGGCGAAGGCACAAATGTCGGCACATTCCCGGTCCAAACGAATACATTCTTTCATCACTGCGACATGATCTTCTTTTAAACAAGCATCATAACAGTGATTGCACGCTTGCATACAACGGATACATTCCTCAATGCAGGATTGAAATTGTTCGTGTGACATGGGTGGTTAGCCTCCTTTTGTTTCTTCTATTGTTTTTTACCCCTTACGGGAGAAAAACCGTCAATTAATGTTTCATGCCCGGCATGTTGCTCATATCATGGCCACCACTGTTACCGGTATTTGGCTGTGACCCCGATCCCGCCGGTGAAAGTTCACTGTCGGTTACCCATTTATGATTTTTCACCGGTTCTCCACCTGTGGTCGGCGTGTAATCGACCATATAAACCGTCGTATGCTCCGCTGAATCAATGGTAGCTGTCGCACCTTTCATCCCTGGCATGTGATCAGCCTCCAAGGTAACCTGTGCCCCCGGTTTCAACGCTTCCGCACCGGGATTTTTCAATTCTTCATGAATTACCCATTTATGATTCTTCACCGGCTCCCCACCGTTTGTTGGAGTGTAGGATACCGCATAGGCTGTCGTATCATAAGCTCCGACAATCGTTGCTGTAGCACCTTTCATCCCTGGCATGTGGTCCGTTTGCATGATGACTTGACTTCCGACTTTAAATTTTGGATTCTGGGCTTCTTTTAATCCAGCAGGCACTTCGCCTGAGCTGGAATGATTCATACCGGAATGATCGCTTTGCTGCCCGTTATTGCTGTTCGTAGGAGCCGGGGGCGTTGTATTCGGCGGTGTACTCGGATTCGCTGTATTATTGCCACATGCAGTTAATACGGCAATCATAACAGCGGCAATGATCATAACTAGTTTTCTTTTCATGTCAAAACCTCCCACTATAATTTAATGTTTTCTCGCTTTTTCTCACGCATTCTTAGATTTTCAACCATCGACTCTCTCAAGAGATGGAGAAGTCATGTAGACGTGGAATAATTTTCTGAAGTAGTCGGTGACGGGAATAGAGATTGGAACACATTTCCCAATCTATGGGCGATTCATATGACCGCACCTTGGATGTCCACTCTTGCTCCTCGACGACTTACCCTCCCATGTCACGCTGGGTCTATGCCCTTACATTCCTTCGTTCTATCTCTCGAGGTGTGGATGCCGTTTCTTGCTCCTTTACTGGGTCGTTGCCCTTACGGAATTAGATCCTACGGCTGCTCCGTGCTTCAGTTGTCGTTGGTTGATTTCAAGTTCGGGTGAGGATGGTTTGAATTAAGCTGCTACCTGTAACTGAGCCTGACGTACCGGCCCTAGAACGTCGCTTGCTTGGTACGTAATACGTTTGGTGCCTAGCGTGTACAAGACTCGAATCAGCTTACCGCAGAGTGCTACAAGGGATTGTTTCTTCTTCAGCGGGTTCTGACTTCGTGTCGTGAAATAGTGGTGCATCGCCTTAAACTCGGTGTTCTTGGCGACCATCGGCATCACCGCCCGGAACAGTAACGCCCGGAGCCTGGATCTGCCGCGCTTTGTAATCGTTGATTTTCCTTTTTTCTTTCCTGAGCTGTTTTCTTTCAGGTTAAACCCTGCGAGTCGGATAATCTGTTGACCGTGGTCGTAGCCGCTGAGATCTCCGACTTCTGCTAGGAAGCCGGCGAGCGTCACGACGGCAACGCCAGGGATAGTCAGCATTTCTTTTGTTCCTGGAATTTGAGCGAGCAGTCGCTCGACTTCCGTCATGATATCTTCAAGCTGTTTGGCGAACATCTCGTACTGCTCCAATAGCGTTCGCAGCTCGATTTTCGCCGCTGACAGGCCTTGCGTCAGCCCGATGGAGGTCCTCGCAGTTTCAATTAATTGAGTTGCTCGCTTAGGACCGACAGCGCGCTTCACGTCTTCCTTCCAGCGACGCACGATTGCGCTGGCACCTAGTGCCACAATTTCGCTCGGTGTGGGGAATTCACTCAGCGTAATCAGCGAAGCCTTGCCTTCCCAGTCCTTAAACACCTGACCGTACTCCGGAAAGAAGCGGTCTAACCAGTTCTGTACCCGGCGCTGGACCTGGCCAAAGTTCACCATGACCTTCTCCCGAAGATTCATCAGGATCCGAAGGTCTGCGTAGACGCCCACCGGCAATTTCGGTTCGCTGTACTTTCCGCTTCTCACAAGATCGGCGATGACTTTAGCATCTTTGTAATCGTTCTTCGTTGGAGAGTTGTCTTCTAGTTCTTTACTTTTGCTCACGTGATGCGGATTAACAACGACGACCTTTACATTCTCCCGTTGCAGAAATTCAGCCAATGGAAACCAATAGTGTCCGGTTGGCTCAATCCCCAAGACGATTTCTGCCTTGTGATGACGCTGCTGGAGCTCTTTCATCCACCGTACGAGCTTCGATAACCCTTGGTGGTCATTGCCAAATACACAGTCTTTGCCGAGTTCGATTCCGCGGAAATCGACGGCTCTTGCAACGTGCCTTTGCTTGGCAATGTCGGCTCCGACAACAAGAGTTGTATCGGTAATTTGTAGAATGCGTTGATTCTGCTTCCTGGCGTGTTTATACTTCATTGTAGAGTGCCTCCTGTGCTGGGATTTGTTCTTTGGTCGGAACGTTCCCCAGTATACAGAAGGTGCTTTTTTCATTCAAACCTCGAATTCATTCATTACAGGAATGGCTCCTGTTATCAATTGATAGCTTGTCCTTGGTTGGCAATTTTATTCCAATCAGTCCCATAATCAGTGGACACATAAACATCTTTTTTTTCGGTGGCCAAGGCGAGCTCTTTCGGATTCGCCGGACTTCCCGTTAGGTACGATATCCCGTCACCGTTTTGCACCGGCGTTTTAATGGCGGTCGGTTGTTTCGTTTGCAGATTAATGCTGACCAGTTCAGATTTTCCGGTACCGATCAGCAGTTCCCCTTGATCCGTAAAAGCTAACGCGGAAACCGGCTGGTCCGTATAAAGAGCAGCAAACGTTTGCCCGTTATCGTTGGAAAGATACGCCCCCGAAGTGGTGCCGATCGCCACAATCGCATCCTGTGTCGGATGCACCGCGAGCGCCGTAATCTGTCCGGAAATACCGGACATAGAGCTGCTTATCCAGGTATTGCCCTCATCTCGGCTGTAAAACAAACCCGCAGCCTTCATTTTCGAATTCGGTTCGGGATTGATCACATACAGGGTATGTGTCCGATAACTCACGCTCATGCCATGAAGGTCAACTTCGCCCTCCAAAGCCAAAACAGTAATCGCTTTTCCTTCATCGGTACTTTTAATCAGACCCATGGGATTTTTGTAACTAGAACCGACTGCGGGATGACCGCTGCTGTAAAAGCCGTTATCGGTCATGGAGAAGCCCATATAATCATGCTTCTCCCCTGGGGCGTCACTCCACTTGCCATCAGCGTAGACTTTTATCCCGTTATGTGCAGGGATGAAAAGACGTTTGCCGTCGCTGGAGTAGCCAAGACCATGAATGTGCGTGAAAGCAGCGCTTCCCGTATCATGGGAGCCGTGCGGATCGTCGCCCGTTTTCTTGGAACATGCTGTGAATACTGCGGTAATGGCAACTGCCATCACGAGTGTGATGATCTTTTTCAGGAAAACGTCCCCCCTAAAACTGATTTTCTCTATATTCATCGTCGCAAATCAGACGATTTGCAGGATAGTATAAGTTTACCCATCACTTGTGAAGATCCTGTGTAGATGAGCAGATGTTGGTTTAAAATAAACGGTTTTCTTTCGGAAGTCGGATCATAAACGTGGTGCCATGCGTACTTTCTGCCCACACCTGCCCGCCATGAGCGGTGACGAGCTTTTTGACGATGGTTAACCCCAAACCGCTGCCGCCGGTTTTCCGATTACGTGATTTGTCCCCCCGGTAAAATCGCTCAAAGATATACGGTAGATCCTCTTGCCCAATACCGCTGCCCGAATCCTGCACGCGAATCAGTACGTCTTGTTCTTCCTCGGCAGCCTCAATCTGCACCTGTCCATGTTCCGGCGTGAATTTTAGAGCATTGCTAAGCAGATTCACGAAAATTTGGATCATACGATTCCGGTCCGCAAAAATTTGAATATTCGGGCTACAGCGAAACGAAAGCCCCACGTTTTTTTCCAGATAAGCCGCAGCCACGAGATCCACCCCTTGGGCAAGTATCGCATCGAGAGGTTCTCGCTTTCGTTCCAATTGAAAAGCCGGTGAATCCATATGCGTTAAGTCTTCCAGTTCAGCTACCATTTGCGTGAGCCGTTCAATTTCTTCGAAACACGCATGGATACGCTCCGGGGTTGGTTCCCAAACCCCATCTTCAAATGCTCGCATATGGCTTTTCAGCGTGGCCAGCGGCGTGCGAAGTTCGTGCGCAATGTCTTCGGTCATGGTGATCCGAAGCTGCTCTTGTTTATGCAACTGCGCGGCCAGTTCGTTCAGCGAAGTGCCAAGCTCTGCAAGTTCGTCATTGCCGCCGATCATAACCCGCGTATCGAGCTGCCCGTCCGACATCCGTTCGGCAGCCTGTTTCATGTCCACAAGCGGCCGGGAAATCCGTTTTGCGATATAAAAACCGATCAGAACCGCAAGAATGATCGAACCGGCGAACGTCAACATAATCGATTGGAAAAGCGCCTGCTCCAAGTGATAATCGAGTTGCGACACATCATGGTTCATGCCTGCCGCTTGGTCATGGAACATGGAAATATGGTAATGCGTGGCCAGTATCACGCTTAAGGTCGAAATGAGCAGGATGCACGTCGCGGTACCGATAATGATGAAAGCCAGGCGTGTGTGCAGTCGCTTGTTCATGTCGTGCCCCCTGCAAACCGGTAACCTAGGCCGTATACAGTCACAATATACTGCGGATTCTTCGGGTCCGGTTCAATTTTGTGGCGTAAGTTTTTTACGTGCTGATCGATGGTCCGCATATCGCCATCAAAGGCGTAGCCGAGTACCTTATCGACCAATTCCTCACGCGTAAAATGCCGCTGTGGATATTTGGCCAAGGCAAGCAGCAGCTTATATTCATTCGGTGTTAAATTGACCGGTTCTCCATGGCAGAACACCGTATGTTTCAGCGAATCAATGTCGAGATGGCCATCGTTAAAGGATAACCGGTCGGCAAGCAAATGACCGTCATCCGTTCGGCGCAAGATCGCCCGGACCCGGGCCACGACCTCACGCGGATCAAACGGTTTGGTCAAATAATCGTCCGCCCCCATGGACAACCCTTTGATTCGATTGTTTTCAGATACCTTTGCAGTAAGCATCAGAATGGGTACCGAATTCATCTTCCGTATCGTTTGGCATACCTGCTCCCCATCCATATCCGGAAGCATCAGATCGAGTATCACGAGATCGACGGACTCCCTTTGCAGCGCCTGCAAAGCTTCACTCCCTGTCGCGGCTTCCACCGCCTGAAAACCTTCTTTTTTCAGATAGGAAACCACGACATCCCGAATTTTTCCTTCATCATCCACCACCAAAATCGTCTTCATCAGGTCCTCCTAAACAAAAATGATTTACGGCTCACCCCGCGTTGCTGCTTTCCCGCTTTCTCAGCCACCAATACACAACAAACACCACCAGCAGAAAGACAGCGTAGATCAATAATGTCCACAATACATTGCCGAGATCGGAAAGCAGTTGATCGCCAATAACGGCAAATACAAACATCACCGGTATTTTCCCGATCAACGTAGCGGCTATAAAGGTGCCAAACCGCATTCGACTGATGGCTGTATAGATATTGACGAAAGCAGCAGGCACAAACGGAATCAGTCGGGCGAGTAACACTGCAAAAAACGCATTGCGCTCCATTAAGGCTGTAAATTGGTCCACTCGTTTGAATTTGGCCAAGAGCCTCATTCCCTGCTCCTGAAAAACGACCCTCACCAACAAAAATAGCAGACCAGCAGCAAGGGTAGAGCTGAGGATATTGAATACCCCACCTAAAAAGGGGCCATATTTGGCCCCTATGATTCCGGCAACCACGCCATATGGAACAACAGGAATAAGGGCGAGTAACACGGCTGCGCCAAACAGCAGCATGAGATGATTGGCGCTATCATCATCCAACCACCGAAGGATCGGATCTTTGTTTAGGATGATGACGATGACCCCGATCACGTAGCCGAGAAATAAAAGCCGTTTCTTCATCATCCGTTGCCGCACGCCGTCATATGTTGAAGTTCCGCTATCGTCAGGCGTTCAACGAATCTCGAGAATTTTTCTTTCTTTTTCCCTAACTCTTGAAAAATCGCAATTAGACGTGTAACGAGGGGGATAATCCGATCCTCCGGAATGCCTGAAGCGTATAACTGGCCGAGACGGGCTTTGATGCCCTTGGCTTCGCCGCCGACATAGATATCGTACACGTCATTCATCTTCACGACCGCGATGTCTTTGAGCAAAGGCTCGCTGGTGCCGAGTGCACATCCGGCATACCCGATTTTTAAAGGACTTGGGACTTCTTGGCCGACAATGGCCTGATCAAGCTGTACCGCCACGTTAAGACCGGCATCGTCGGCTCCCCTGCAAAAATTGCAGGTGATCAAATTTTTCGTATAAAATCCTGCAGGTTGGATGTCTAAACCGGCTTCTTTCAATTGGACTTGTACAGTATCGATCCGGTCGTCCTGCATCTCCACATAGAGCTGTTTAAAAGTGGTCAGTTCGATCTTGGCATCGTCTCCCACAATGGAACCCAGTATAGCCAGTTGCTCCGGCTTAAAGAGAGAACCGCCTTCCTGGAACCCCGGCGACACCGCAAATTTCTTGTAAGCCAATTTCCCCACGCTCCTTCTTACAATTTCGCCCGCTGCAGCCGGAGGGCATTGAGTACAACCGAAACCGAGCTGAACGCCATCGCTGCCCCTGCCAGCCAAGGAGCTAAAAATCCTGCCGCGGCAATCGGGATGCCGATCACATTATAGGCTAGCGCCCAAAAAAGGTTTTGCTTGATATTGGTCATCGTTTTGCGGCTCATCAAGATGGCATCCGGAATGCTGTTCAGATCGCCGCGCATCAGCGTTACATCAGCAGCTTCCATGGCCACATCGGTGCCGGTGCCAATGGCCATGCCAATATCGGCGGTAGCCAGTGCCGGGGCATCATTAATGCCGTCGCCAACCATGGCCACTTTCTCGCCCGATTGTTGCAATTTTTTCACTTCATCCGCTTTGCCTTCGGGCAGGACTTCCGCGAGTACCCGGTCGATCCCGACCTGACGGGCAATCGCCTGGGCGGTCCGTTCGTTGTCTCCTGTGATCATCACCACATCAAGCCCCAGTTCTTTGAGCCGGGCAACGGCTTGCTTGGAACTCTCCTTGATCGTATCGGCCACCGCGACGATACCCGCATACTGACCATCGACGGCCACCAGCATGGCTGTTTTCCCCGATTCTTCAAGTTCATTCATCTGCTGGAAAGCCGGCTGCGCATCGATCTGATTGCTCGCCATCCATTTGCGTGTGCCGATCAGCACATGTTTACCATCGACGACCGAGCGAAGACCAAACCCCGGTACCGCTTCAAACGCCTCGGCTTCCGGAAAAGCAATGTTTCGCTCCCGAACGCCAGCGACAATGGCTTCCGCAAGCGGATGCTCGGAGTTTTTCTCGGCTGCCGCCACGATAGCAAGGAACCGGTTTTCATCCATGGATTCCGACACGATCACATCGGTGAGTTCGGGTTTTCCTTTGGTCACCGTACCGGTTTTATCCAGTACAACGGTCGTAATTTTGTGCGTCGATTCCAGGTGTTCGCCACCTTTAAACAAGATGCCGAGCTCCGCCGCCCGGCCGGACCCGGCCATAATCGACGTAGGAGTAGCCAGGCCAAGTGCACAAGGGCAGGCAATCACAAGCACCGCAATGGCTTTTTCGAGAGCACCGGCGAAATCACCGGGCGCGACACCGAAATACCAGACAAGGAAAGTGACTACCGCAATCCCGACGACAATCGGAACAAAGATGCCGGAGATCACGTCGGCTATGCGTTGAATCGGGGCTTTCGAGCCTTGCGCTTCTTCCACAACTTTGATGATTTGCGCAAGGGCCGTTTCTTTGCCAACCTTGGTGGCCTGAATGCGCAGCATACCGTTTTTATTGATCGTTGCCCCGATCACCGAGTCGCCCTGCCGTTTGCTGACTGGGATGCTTTCGCCCGTCAGCATCGATTCATCGACCGAAGATGAACCTTCCAGCACCATGCCGTCAACCGGCACTTTTTCACCGGGTTTCACGATCACAACATCACCTGCAGCCACGTCCTCAATTGCAATGGCCACTTCCTGACCTTCTCGCACGACCAGCGCCGTTTTGGCCTGCAGGCCCATCAATGTTTTAATGGCTTCCGATGAACGCCCCTTCGCTAACGCTTCAAACAGTTTACCGAGCACGATCAGTGTAATGAGGACCGCGCTGGTTTCGTAGTACATGGCTGGCTGATGGGCATGCACGTCATTCGCCCACTGAACCGTTAAATACAAACTGTAGAAATAGGCGGCCGATGTGCCGAGCGCCACCAATACATCCATATTGGCGCTGCCACCCCGAAGCGCTTTATATGCGCCGACATAAAAGGGGCGTCCGACGATAAATTGAACGGGCGTGGCCAAGATCAATTGAAACCAAGGGCTCATAAAAAGATCCGGCACCCAAATCCAAGCCGTAAACGAAAAGTGACCGACCATGGCCCATAACAGCGGCAGCGACAAAATGGCGGACAGCAGGAACCGCTTTTGCTGCGCCTTGATTTCTTTCTTCCGATGGTCTACCGCCTCTTGCTGATCCTGTTTGAGCGCTGCCTTGTATCCGATCTGTTCCACTTTCTTCACGATATCCGAAGTGGACACTTCGGTAGGCGAGTATTCAACGTGAGCCGTTTCCAGCGCCAGATTAACGGTCGCTTTTGATATGCCAGGCAATTTGTTGAGCCCCTTCTCGATCCGAGCGGCACAAGCAGCACAGGTCATGCCGCTAATGTCAAAATCCACCGCTTCTTTCACGGTATCATAGCCAATGTCTTGAATTTTTTTTTCGATTAGGGGAATATTCACTTTATCCGGATTGTATGTAACGGACGCCTGTTCAAGAGCAAAGTTCACATTGGCTTCCGACACACCTTCCAGTTTGCTTAAGCCTTTCTCAATCCGGTTTGCGCAAGCGGCACACGTCATACCCGCTATTTGCAGCGTCGTTTGCTTGTTTTGCTGTTCTGTCGTGTTTTGCATGATTTCCACCTTTCTCATACCCCTACAGGGTATATAAATTTGTAAAAAGAAAGGCCACCGGTGGCGGCCTGTTTACTTGTTAGGCGACGTCGTACCCTTGTTCTTCGATAGCTTCTTTTACCGCATCCAAGGACAATTTATTTTCGTCGTATTCGACCGTCACTTCGTTGTTTTTCAGGTCCACATGAGCCGAACCGCCGATTTCTTTGACAGCTTTCTCAATCGAATTTACACAGTGTTGGCAGGACATGCCGTTTACTTTTAGCGTTGCTTGTTGCATATAAAATTCCTCCGATAGTTGTATTATTTCATTAATTTATTAACCGTAATCAAGAGTTCGTCAATGACTTCACTTTCCCCGGCCTGGATACGTTCCACCACGCAGCTCTTCATGTGTCCTTCGAGCAGCAGTTTGCCTACGCTGTTCAAGGCCGACTGAATCGCAGCGATCTGGTTCAGTACATCATCACAATAAGTATCCCGCTCGATCATGCCTTTTACTCCGCGAATTTGGCCTTCGATCCGATTCAGACGGGAGATCAAATTACCCTTCGTTTTGTCCGAATGATGGCTCTTTCTTTCGCTGTCCGCAGAGCAACAGGAATCGTCGGTTTCGTTTATTACCACTTCCTCTTGGTTCGCCACGACTTATCACCTCACACTCCAAATATACAATACCCCCATTGGGTATGTCAAGGCAAATGTTTTATTTAGATGCTCCCCAAAAACAAATGATGCTACACGTTAAACAATGACGTTCTTACAGATGCCTTCTCCTTATCCCTGTCGTTTTAGGTGGATCTTCTTTCTCTTACATAAGTTCTACATATACATCGTCTATCATGGATTTATCGGGATGCAAATACAGAAAGGGATGATAAACAATGAAAACTGGCTGGAAACTCAAGAGCGTCATGATCATTGGCGCTTTTTCTATTGTATTGGCTGGTTGTGCCGGTTCGCCCAGCGGAATGAGCGGAATGGATCATTCGAAAATGAATATGAAGGGAACAAACGAACCTCAGAAAACAACAGATGTTCAAGCAGTAAAGTCTCAGGTATTGACGGGAAAAGTAATTAATTTGACCGCGATGGAAAGCAATCAGGAAATCGCCCCCGGTAAGACTCTACCAGTATGGACGTTCAACAATTCCGTTCCAGGCCCAGAAATTCGGGTAAAGCAAGGAGATACGATAAAAATCAATCTGAGAAACCAACTGTCGGAGCCAGTCACGATTCACTGGCACGGCGTTCCTGTACCAAACGCCATGGACGGCATTCCGGGCGTAACACAAAATGCCGTGCAGTCGGGCCAGTCGTATACGTATGAGTTTAAGGCAGATGTCCCGGGCACCTATTGGTACCACTCTCATCAGGATAGCGTGAATCAGTTGGATCGCGGATTATACGGATCTTTTGTGGTGGAAGGAAAAAACGATGAAAAAGTAGATCGGGACTTCACACTGATGCTGGATGAGTGGATGAGCTCTGGAAAGGGTATGTCCGGCATGGCCATGTCGGGGATGGATATGTCTGGCATGGATCACAGCGGCATGAATATGCACAGCGGCGATTCCTCATCCAAGGAAAGTAATACGAATTCCATGCCTATGGCGCATGATATGAGCATGTACGATCTTTTCACGATTAATGGGAAATCTGGATCGCTTGATCAGCTTCCGGTCAAACAAGGAGATAAAGTACGTATTCGTTTGATCAATGCTGGGTACTTGTCTCATCAAATACATTTGCATGGGCATGAGTTTAAAGTCATCGCAACGGATGGCCAGCCGGTAACCAATCCAGGTATCTTGAAAGATAGTGTGCTCAGTATTGCTCCGGGAGAACGTTACGATATGGAATTTATTGCCGACAACCCCGGCCAATGGTTGATTGAAGATCATAGCAATAATAAAGCTGCATCGGGCATGAGAGCCATGATTGTTTATAACGGGGCTCCAGCGTCTTCCGACAAATCCAACGCTTCAGAGAAACTTTCAGCAGTTGACTTGGCCCAATACGGCGAAGCCGGTAAAAAAGCCTTTTCGCTTAATCAAAAATATTCATTAGAATATACGATGAACCTGAACACTGAAATGAAAGACGGCAAAATGGCTTATACCATTAACAACAAGACATTTCCAGACACCGATGCGCTGACGGTCAAAAAGGGCGATACCGTTAAAGTACGTCTCGTGAACAACTCCAAGACCGATGATCATCCGATGCATTTGCACGGTCACTTTTTCCAGATATTGAGTAAAAACGGAGTTCCCTTCAAGGGTTCTGCCATTATCAAGGATACATTAAACGTGAAGCCGGGAGAGGAATACGAGGTCGCCTTTGAAGCGAATAATCCCGGCGACTGGATGTTCCACTGCCATGACCTGCATCACGCTTCTGCCGGCATGGTAACGGAGTTGAAATATACAGATTATAAGAGTGATTTTGTGGCTGATCCGAACGCAGGGAATAAACCGGAATAATAGTAAACATGGGGATGGTCTAAACCATCCCCTTTATGCTGTTGAGATCGAGGAGTAGCGGATAAGCCCCCACTCCCCATTTATCAAATTGTAAGTTTCCTAACAGCCAAGATTTACTGGTGAAGAGTCCATGAGAGATGTATATTAGTGCTTAAGCGGCTGATCCTGTTTGCGACCAGCCGCCTACTGCTGTTTATCCATTACTCTCCGGGCTTCGTTGTCATTAGGCCATACAGTTTCGTGTGCCGCGGGAACTTGTCGGTAAACGGTACGAGGGAACTACCTACCTTCATCAGACCATTCCCGGCGTCAACATTCGTAATGTAGGACAGTTGCAGGTCCGAAATGTTGAGCAACTCGGCAAGCTCCATCCGGTCGGTGCTGGCCTGATTCAGCATGACGATGAATTCACTGTTTGCAAGCATGGTGCGGGCTGTATGACTTTGCAGCAGATCGTCCACATTTTGCGTAATCCCTGTGCAAAAAGCGCCATACTTACGGACACGCTTCCAGAGCGTGAACAGAAAGTTGGAGCTGTATTCGTGCTGGAACAATAGGTAGATTTCATCAATAAAGATAAACGTATTCTTGCCTCTGGCGCGATTTTGCGTAATCCGATTCAAGATATTGTCGAGTACGACCAGCATGCCGATGGGAAGAAGCTGCTTGCCCAAGTCGAGAATATCGTAGCAAATCAGCCGATTGTGGACGTTGACGTTGGTCGATTGGGCGAACGTATTCAGACTGCCGGAAGTAAATAATTCAATGGCCAGCGCGATATCCTGCGCCTCCGTTTCTGCTTGCTTGAGCAGCTCTGCGCGAAAATCCTGCAATGTCGGCGGCTGTCCCTTATAGTTGCTCCGCAAATACTTGCGGTACACAGCGGCGGTACAGCGATCGATGAGCGACTTCTCCTTGGCTCCAAGCTGATGTCCACCAGTCAACTGCTCGCACAACGACAGGACGAATTCCGATTTAAGAATGATCGGATTGGCTCCGTCGCCATAATCCCGGTTCATATCCATCGCATTGATATGGTTCGACGAAGTAGCAGAAATGTGAATCGTCTCGCCACCCAGCGCATTTACCAGAGCGGAATACTCCCGCTCCGGGTCAATCAGGATAATGTCGTCATCGCTCGCCAATATCTGGTTGACGATTTCCCGTTTCGCGGCAAAGCTTTTACCGGAACCGGATACGCCAAGGATAAAACTGTTTCCATTCAGCAGTTGCTTTCGATTGGCGACGACCATATTTTTGCTGATGATGTTTTGCCCGTAATAAATGCCGTCTGGATGCACGATCTCCTGCGCTCGAAACGGAATAAAAACAGCCGTACTTTCAGTCGTGAGCGTCCGCAAAGCATGTACCTTTCGCAGCCCATACGGTAGCACCGTATTCAAACCGTCCATTTGCTGATAGGAGAGCGTAGAAAACTGGCACAAATGCTTGCGAGCCGTAGTGAGCAATGTCTCCGTATCGCTATCGAGTTGTTCTTTGCTGTCCGCGACATGCACCATCGTAAGTAATCCGAACATCATCCGCTGGTCGCGTGTGGTCAGGTCGCTAAGAAACTCCTTGCTTTCTTTGCGCTGCTGCTCCATGTCGTAAGGGATGACAGCAGAAAAGTTGTTATTGCGATTTTGCCGCCGCTGCCAATTCGTAATGTTCGTTTCCACGCCGAGCAGTCGATTCTCCACTTCGCGGACAGCTTCGTCGGTCGGAATCGGGATCACATCGAGCGACAGCAGCAAGTTGCGGTTCAAGTCGCACAGTTCGGCTACCATGCTGTCCTTGATGTAGCTGGCGTAATCACGCAGAAAGATGACCCGACCGTAGTATTCTCCCATCCGAAAATGATCTTTGGCAAACTCGAAGGTGTCCGGGCAAATGTAATCCTTGAAATCGTGACCCTTGCGCATCATCTCCTGCATGTCGAAGCGAAAATCGGCTTCCTCGCCAATCCGGAAGAAGTCATGCAGAATGCGCAGGCGGTCAGTCGCATCAAGTTCAGTACATTTCGAGCCGAGACGAGAGAAATGCGCCGTCAACTCCGTGCCGACCCGCGCGAAGTAATGGCGAGCTTCATCCACGTTCTTTTTAACTACGGAAATGGTGATGTATTTCTCTTGAATCGTCCCATTTGTGTTGCCATCGGTCGCTTTACCAAGCAACATGTCGTTGTACTCCTGCCGATACACATCCAGCCCGTCGTGCTGGAGCGGAATAAGAATGGAACGTTCTACATCTGCCTGATTAAGCCGCCGATTGTGAATCGTAATCTTCGTCGTCGCGCCGCTGTCAAACGAATTAAGCAATTCGGAGTAGGAAAGGAACATCGTCTCCTTGTCCTCTCTCGATGCGACAGCGTAGTTTATGTCCGCGAAACGGAACGACTTTGAGAATTTGTTACCTACAGCAAAAATCCCGTCCGGCCAGATGGCGCGGATCGGGATCGCTTGTTGTACGCTTTTGGGAATGACTGACCGTTCCTTGTCCTGCTTCATGGTGCGCCTGAGCGTCTTAATCATTGCGCTTCATCCTTTCTTGCTCACGCTTGTGCAGGCTTCCTTTTAGCGCTTCGTAGTATATGTTGGTCGAGCGGAAGACAAGCCGTCTTGGCATCAGAAACTCCGACTTCACATACGCCCACAATAGTTGCTCCGCCGTCATACCGTGATAGCGGATAAACCCGAGCGCGGCGCAGGGAGCTGCCCCCAATATGCACATCCAACTGAGCGTTTCCAGTCCGAAATGACTGCGCAGCCCGAAATACAGTCCAATCGCCGCAGCGACCGCCAGAATAGAAAAAAAGAACTGCCGCAAGGACAGTCCGAAGAACAAGCTTTCCGTATAATCCCGGATTTCCCGGTTGATTTTCACTTCCACTTTTTATCCCTCCCGGATGAGCAGTCTACGCCTCAGGCTCGTTGCGTTCAGGTTTGAACAGTGTGTCGTCATCAAATGGCACAGGATTGCTCAATAGTTCCACAGCAAGCTGAAAGCCATCCTTCATTCCTTGCAAATATAACCACTCATTGATAATCGATTGTTTAAAATGATGTCTGTCCTCCCAAGCTTCAAATTCAGGCATACGACCAATATCCATACCAACAAACAAGACTTGAAAAGCCTTCTTTTCTTCAGCACGAACACGCTTGAGATCAGGATGATGCTCGAATCGTGCAGAAACGTAGTCCAATCGACCTTGAATAGCTGTTCGAAACCACGGTGGAATTTCCATTACCTGCTTCCCCCCACAACTCTTTTACCTTACCCGCTGCTTCTGCTTGGCTTTCATGTGATGATAGCAGGCTACTAGCTGATCGACCTTCTGACTTTGCTCTTGAAATGCTTGATGGCCGGATAAAGAAATGGATTGCTTTATTAACTGTTCACCAAGCGAATTCAGCTTTCGCCGCTCCTCTTCCAGCTCTCTTAACAATTCGTTCATTTATCCATCCTCCCGTTTTTATTGTGAGAGCCGACATTTTTGAATGAAACTCGTTGTATGTTAGAAGACTACTTCGATGGTAAGTTTTAATCTCATTTATGTCAATTGTGTACTCCTCCATAATGGGAGTTATAAACTCAACCCCTTTAAAGAGGTGACGCTTGATGATTGGTTACGATAAAAAGAAGGTGGGGCAACGCATTCGGAAGCAACGAGAGGCTTTGGAAATATCTCGTGAACAACTGGCTGAACGAGTTGGACGGGTCCCAAGATTTTGCGCCGATATTGAACGAGGTAAAGCCGGGATGTCCATTGAAACGATGTTCAGTATTTGCAATTTGCTCAAGCTTTCTCCTAATGAATTGCTCCTTGGTCAAGAGGAGAGCGCCACACCTTACAATGAAACGGCATTGATTATGGCTGCGCTCAATCAATGCACTGAGAAGCAGCGCAAGGATGCTCTGGCGCTATTAAAGCTTTTTTTGACCGCAATCCGATAACTCCCATCATTCACAAGGTGATTACAGTCCCATCATTTCGCGCACGATACGATCTGCCATCTTCACCGTACCGACAAGAACGAGCATGTTGAAAATGAGTTCCCCGATATACGTCCACACCATCGTAACCGCGCCCGCACTAGAATCGATGGCTGGAGGAGCGGTAGCAAAGGCGGAATAAATGATACACGCCAGTACAATAATCGCGCCTTCCAGACACGCTGCCGCGTATCCTTTCAGGAACGACTTGCCGATATTTTGGCTTGGCTCCCCCGCAAATGCGGACAGCGGAACGGGGGCTATTGCCGTATACAAATAGATACGGAAAAAGCGCCCGTACACCGAAAGGATCATCACAAAGGATAGCACCGTAATGAACAAACTGCCGAGAATGGTGACGATCCAAAGCGGAATGCTTTGCCAGAAGCCAACGTCTTCAATCGCTTGCGCTACCGTATCCGGCAAGGCCATAGCCTCTGTCGTTCCAAACCCGGAGCGTCCCATCATCGTTGAGATGATCCCCTGTACAATCGTAAAGAGAGCCATCATCAACTCCAGACCATAGGTTACGACCGCCTTGGCGAGCACAAAGCGGATAAACAGCTTGACGGCCATCTCCGGCCTTTTCACTTCCGCAAAACTGCCGGTCGACTTCACCACGCCAATCACAAAAAACAAGACCAGAAGCGCCAGTCCCGTCGCCTGCAACGCACCGTGAATATCTGTGATGACACGCCAAACGCCCCCACCCTTAAAATCCGCTGGCGATTGCGTAACGAGGCTCCAGATTTCATTCATCTTATCGTTCCAGGTATCCAAGGCATTTTCGAGGTTGTCGATCACCCAACTGTTTTTTGACACATGCTCACCCCTTCCGTAAACGGGGAACAGACGAAACGTCCGCCCCCCTTCATCCAAAGCTTCAGGCTCATCCGGCAATCAGGGTAAGAATTTCCTTCGTAAACGTAATAATGACCCCTCCGGCGAGCGTCAGAAACCCGTTTGCGCGCTGAGAAGGGTCATGGGATTTTAGCGACAATCCAATTTGAACAATGCCGAAACCGAGAATAATCATGCCAATCGCACGGATTAAACCGAAGATAAAAGTAGACAGGTTGTTGACTGTCGTCATCGGATCGCCCTCTGCATAAGCAGTGGAGACGAATACAGTTCCCGTTAAGATCAGCACGATGTACAGGGCCAGCAGCCGTTTCGTTTTCATTTTCAAGTTCATCATTCCCTTCGTAAAAATAGCGACTCTACTTCTTCTTCCGAAAGAAGTTCATAATCCCCGTCTGCATGAAGGAACACGGATTGCCAGTCCAAAGCGTGTTCCGTGCCGCCATGCTGATAGGGAAGACCGTTACCATCCGTCGTGAGCGAGACATGAGGATGCCTGAGCAAATCATATTTGTCGTCCTGGACTGGATGTTCGCCACGGATAAAGAGCAGGCAAAAGCGGTTATCCAGCAACCTTACCTCGTCTGGTGTGAGCAATTCGCGGCCTGATTGCTGGTAGTTGATCGAGTAGCTGCCGTTTCTCCCCTTGCTCTGGCCGTAGGTATTGGTATCAATCGTTTCCTTGCCAAGCAGCTCCGAGACGTATTTGTGGGTAGACTGTTCGTTGCCGCCCAAGTACAAAAATTCGTCGCAGTTGCCCACAATCGATTCCCACGCATCCTTGTACAGCGCCTTGAGTTGCGCTAAATTTTGCAAAATGATAGAAACGGAAATTTCCCGGCTGCGCATCGTGGAGAGCAGCTTGTCAAATTCGTCGGGAAGCGCTACATTGGCGAACTCGTCCATGACAAAGTGAACATGAACCGGCAGGCGTCCGCCATGCCTATAGTCCGCCTCGTACATCAAGCATTGAAAAAGCTGCGTGTAGAGCATGCCGACAATGAAGTTGAAGCTGCTGTCGTTATCGGGAATGACGGCAAACATCGCCGTCTTCTTCTCCCCCATAACGGGCAATTCCATTTCGTCGACCATGCTCATCCCCGCAATCGTATGCAAATTGAACTTCTCCAATCGAACGCCGAGGCCAATTAAAATGGACTTGGCCGTCTTGCCCGCCGCCAGCTTGAAAATGTTGTACTGCTTGACGGCAAGGTGTTCCGGATCGCGCATGGCCAGCCGCTCGAATAGTTCATCGAGCGGGCTTTGGTACGTTTCGTCCTCCTCCCGCACCTCCGCAGCCGCGATCATTTCCATGACCATTGGGAAGTTTTGCTCCTCGGGCGGTGCTTCATATAGGAGGTATAGCACGAGCGCTTCCAGCAAGGCGGTCTCGGATCGCTCCCAAAAGGGATCGTTGGTATTGCTGCCCTTCGGTGTCGTATTGCGGATCAGATTGGTGACCAGCTTGAGAACATCCTTGTCGTCTTGCAAATAGGCGAATGGATTGTAGCCATGCGAACGGTGTGGATTGATGAGATCCAGCACCTTGATGTCATAGCCTTCGGACTTGAGTAGATGCCCGGTATCGCGCAAAATTTCGCCCTTGGGATCGAGCACGACAAAGGACGTATGCGCCTGCATAACGTTCGGCTTGGCGTAAAACCTCGTTTTGCCGGACCCGGAACCGCCGACGACAAGAACATTCAGGTTCCGGCGATGCTTGCGGCCATCCAAGCCGATGCGTACCTGCTGCGTCAGAATCTTGTTTTGTTCCGGTTGCTTGTCGCGATACTTGGCATTTATCCGTCCGGCCTTGCCCCATCGTGCGCTGCCATGCTCTTCGCGCCGCCGATAGTTGCGCGGGGACGCCAAGTAGATGCCGACCGAAATCCCATAAATCAACGTGAACAGCAACAAGCTTCGCGGCGTATCCTCGACCCATTGAATCTGGAAGGGATTGTTAATCGCCTCGCTGAGATACAGCAGAAGTGCCGGTAATCCCTTTGACAAAGCGGGGGCGGCAAGCAGCGCCGCCCACACGACCGGAATAAAAAAAACCGCAAAGAGTAAAAGATTACTCCTTGCGGTTTCAGCGCGCCGCATGATGACTCCTGCGCTTTATTTTTTGATAGGGAGCGTCAATCGCTTTGAGCAGTAAATCGTCAACAGGATCGGTCGGCCGCTGCTGGCCGATCAAGTCGTTGCGGAGCGCATTCAAGGCGTTGATGACAATGCCATGCTCGTAATGATCCATTCTCAGGATGCGTTCTTCCTCTTTCATCGCCACTCCTCCCAACAGAAAAATGAAAAGCATGCCACGACTAGCGGGTGGAATCGCTGCGATTCGGTTGCTGCTGTCGCTGCTGGGCCAGCATACGGTGCATTCGACGGGATATGTCGTGTGCCGCATCCTTCATCACCGTCAGCTCGGCGCGAATTTGCTGCGGCTCCAACTCCTTGAGCCGTTCGTGAACCCTGCCGAAGCGGAAGGAAGCCGTCTCGACGCCGAATTTTTTGCAAAGCATATACGCAGCGCAGTAAGCTTGAAAATTGTAATGTGAACGGCTGTAGTCGTTATGGCCGCGATCGATCTCCGCATGCGTCAGCTCCTGTGCGAGAGCTCGAAAAATGTCACCAGCCCCAAGTCCGCGACGTATCACGATGCTTCGCGTATCCGGCTGATAAAGCGCATGAACTTCCGCAGGCAAGGCATCTCCAATCGTAATCGCAACAGGTGAGCGGTCCATCAATGCCTTGATGCGCGTGCGGTCATCCGGGTAGATCGGCGATTCCTTTTTCGGTGCGGTTGTTTGCGCAACATCGAACATCTTCTTGGGGTTGTAGCTGATTGCGGTACTCCCATCTTCTCGCTTGTATTCCTCGCCTGGCTCCAAGATGTAAAATCCGGATTCCTTGCGACGGATATAGACGCCTTGTTCTTTCCAGCTATCAAAATCAGCAATGCGAGTGGCATCCGGTCGCTGCGCGAAAATAAGCAGCGCATTCGCGACGCTGTAGAGATCAAAACGGCTTTGTACGTCCAGATAATGCTGAAATTGTTCGCCGTTTTGCGCAATGGCGGCTGTGGCAGTATCAATCGTCTCATACGTCCACTGCCGCAGTTCTTGCTTTTTTTGCGCCCACGCTTCTTTGTCGAACGGCTGCTCACGCTGACCGGAGGCCGTCGTGACTTGGGGCTGGAATAACTCGTCCAGTTCGCTCATTTCGATTTCCCTCGCTTTCGACTCCCGGCCATCGGAACGGATGCTTTACTGCCGGACGCCGAATTCCCGCGATCTCTGCGCTTAGGCAACGACGGTTCCTGCACCTGCTGCCGCCGTCTGCTCTCTGCCGCCCGGTTTTCCTCCCGAATTTCACGCAGCAATTGGCGGACGGACACTTTTCCCTTCGGCTTTTCAGGGTCAATCGTAACCCTTTCGTATGCCGCGCTGCGCTCGGAGGTAGGCGCGGACGGAGAGGATGGTTCCGTTGTCCTCTCCTCCTGTGTCGGCGGGGGGGGAAGCGGACGCTCCGGTTCCGTTCGCTCGACCTCCCACGCCTCGGCCGCCGGTTGATCGGTTCCCTGCTGCTCGTTTACCGGCTGCACCTCCGCCGCCGGCTCGGGCTTTCCCAACAGATCGTCCAAAAAATCTTCGCTCACTACCGCTCCCTCATTTGAAGCTGGCGACTCGTTGGCTCCTTCTTCGGGTGTGCCGGCATGTTGCTCCGGTGGTTGCGCCGCCCCTTCACGCTCGACCGACTGCTTCTCGCTGCGGGACTTCACAATCTCCTGCTTGATGCTGGCCGTATCTACGGTCGCCAGCTTGAAGCGTTCAACGATTCGGTTGATCTTGGACGCATCCTCGGCCCGCACCATGACGTCGCAAAGCCCGTCCACATTTTTCTTGTCACGCAGCGCGCAATAGAGGACACCATAGCGCTTCGCTTCTTTGCAAAAAGTCGGCAAGTCTTCATTTCGTACTGCAAACACCTTCAGTTCCTTGCCGCTGCGCAGCAAGCTTTCCAGACGAATGCGGCCTCTTGTTCGTTTTTGCCCTTGCAGGGCGGCGAACAAATAAACGGCCAGATGCTTCGCGCCTTCGCCGGAAATTTTCGCCATGACCTCAATGCCACGAAGACTCATGCTGACGACCTGATCGGCCGCCTCGGTTCCGCTGCTCATGGACATTGGCCTCCCTTCGTGTCGATTGGTCTTCCTCGTTACGTTGCAGCTTGTTTGCCAGTTCGTCGGATCGGGCAAGGATGCCCGTACAAAGCCTCACCTCCTTTCGGAGCTTCGCAAGCTGACGGGAAAGCTCAGCAATTTGCGACTTATACGATTCGATTTGCTCGGGATGCTGGCAGCAACGAAGTCGGTTGTACAGCATTTTGCGGGAGCTGTATCCTTGCCGCAATTCCGTTTGCAGCCCAGCGTGGTAAGCCAACAATTGTGCTTTGCTGGAAATGCCGTGACGACACAGCAGCCTGGTTTGTTCCGTAATGGCCGTCAAATGACGCAAGTCTTCACGCAATAAAAAAGACGTCCGTTTGAGGGATGCGCGGGAATGGGGTAGAATCCCCATCTTGAATAAATAACGCAGATACAGGGCTTGCAGGCCGCTAAATTTACGTCCGATGTGCAGGGTGCTGCGAACGATGACGGCTCGTCTGCGCCGCGGCAACGGCAACGGTTGCTGACGCTGCGGTAACTGGTTTTGCAGAATACGCTCTTTTATCGCATGCTCCGTGTAATCGTCGCCAAGACTGCGCAATCGAACAAAACGCTCTTTGCCCGGCGGGCGTACCGCCAAATGCTTGACGTTCGACTTCATTTCATAGCCCTGCTTTTGAAGGATCGCGAAGAATTGCGTCATCGTCATGGCAGCGGCGATAGCGGCGTCGATGTCCTCGCGAATCAAGCCGCGCCAAGTCGGCTTGCTTTCCTGTTCCGCTCGCCACTCGCCGTAATGCTTGGCCTTGCCCGGTTCCGGCTGCTCAATGACCGATAAGGCATGCTCCCGGCAAAGTCGGTCGGATGTTTGCCGCATCAGCGCGTAAGAGGCTTTGTTATCGTAATAGCGTTTACCGTCCAGAAACGACACCGCATTCAGTACAAAATGATTGTGCAAGTGCTCCTTGTCCAAATGGGTTGATATCACGACTTCAAAGCGCTCTCCCCACAGCTCCTGCGCCAGCTTGACGCCAATGGCATGTGCCACCTCCGGCGTCGTTTCACCAGGTGCAAACGCCTGATACCCATGAAAAGCTACAATGCCATCGGTCTTTTGAAATTGTAGTTTGGTTCGCTGCATTTGCTCGTAAGAGGTAAGCGGATCGCAGTTGATTCCGCTCACGTAAAGCTGTTTTTCCGTTTTGGCATCCGCGCTGGTATAAGCGAGCACCTGCTGTAAATCATCATGTGCTACACGCGCTTGATCGGTCTTATCGGGATTGGTGGCGTAATCCAGCACACGCTTGAGGCGGTCGGTAACGTCCCATATTGCGGTGGTCGCCATGTGCAATTGTCCCCTTTACGGTGGATGGACGTTAGAATTTCCTTGTAGCTCGTTTCTCGGTTCCGGTGCGGTCACGGCTTGTTGAAGCTGCTGGACGGCGCGGCGCAAGTGGTCTGCTTCCTGCTGAAAAGCTGCTCGATCCAGATGACCTGTCGCATGGGCCTTCGCTGCGAGTTGGTTTAGGTTATTGCCGATAGCATGAAGCTCGCGCATCATAGCGAAATAGTCCGTTGGCGGCATCGCCTTCGGAACATAGCCATTAATCAGAGATCGAATATAACCCTCCTGTGAAAGTCCCGATTTTTTCGCGCTCGCCTGAAGTCTTGCGTTTTCATCATTGTTCACCCATACCTGAATGCGAATAACTCGTCTTCTCATCATGTTCACTTCCCTCTTCAAAGGAAATAGCCGAATGAAACGCTAAATAGTTTCTGGCGTTTCTAAAAAATACCGATCTTTGTTGAAACCCATATTCTTGATAAAACAGCGTGCTGTTGAGGCAGGGGTATTAGGGGCTTGCCCCTAACAAGCGAATTTGGGAGACCAAATTCAGTGCTTGCTGCAACACGAGACATTCGTCTCGCGTCGCCCTGAAAGGCACCTGCCGGGAAAAAGGGGAGGGCATCGAAACGACAAAAGACGCTGATCGCTCAGCGTCTTCGTGCGAAACATTATGGTGATTGACTTCCATCAACGTTCCTTGTCCATTGCCCGGCGTACACTCTTCATCACCGTTTGATGGTCTAAACGTGTCGGATCGTTTCGCGCTTGTTCCTCTGCCTCCAAAAGTGCTTTTTCAATCTCCTCGTCCCGCTCGGTTACGTCTTGTTCGTTCATGCCCTACCTCCTCGGAATTAGAATATTAAAGCCATCTCTATTTTCGCCCGACACCGCTCTGAATGCCACTCTACCGAACTGCGCTATCGGCTTGGTACCACGCGCTGTTTACGATAAACCTTCAGGTCGTCATTAACGTCTTTCCCGATGGGCGGCTCGTCGGAAATCGCGTAAGTTGGGCCGAGTAATTGTTGAATCATCATTGTGGCTGAGCGCCCCGGCTCATCGTTGTCCAAATGAAGCACTATGCGCTCCACTTCCGGGTAGCTTTGCAGATAGTGGGTGAGTGCTGCCGGGGCAACGCCCTCATCCTTATTTTCTTTTGGGCTGTATATGCCGGCCAACGACAGTTGATGCGACTGTCGCCAGTCTCTCCCTGCAATTGTCTCAAGGGTGCAATATGATAAAAGGTCAATTGCACTTTCAAACAAATGCAGCTCGGTGCCGTTGTCATCGGCCGGTATAGCGAACGAATACCGTTTATCGCTGCCTAGCGCTTCGCCCATATATCGGGTTTTGGTTGTCCCGCGTATCGCCGCATAGCGCGGATCTCCTGTCAAATCAAATCCCACAAAAACTGCATTATGGTACATTCGGCTTTCGTATAAGCGTCCCGAATTGAGACAAAAATCGATTACATCACGAGAAATGCCGCGTTTGGAGAGATAAGCGGCGACGCGATTCGAAGTCTCATAAGGTTCGGGAAGCTCCAGCCGCGCATTTGAACCATCCTGCTGGATGGCAGGAGTAGCTGGAGCCATGTGAACTGGTGGATTACCGTCAATTTGCAGTACTGCATCGGGAAACGACATGCCTCTTACTTTAATGAGATAGTCCAGCGCCGAGCGTCCGCCGATCCCTCGCGACCACCAAAACCATTTGCCATTGGAGATTTTAAGACTGTCATGGGAGCGGGTCGAATAGGTGTTGCGCGAGCAGCGAACCAGTTCGTATGGCTCGAAACTTTGCAAATAGGTGAGCAGGTCCAATTGCTTTGCACGTTCGATTTGTTCCTTGTTTACATAGCTCATTGCCGTAGTTCCTCTCTGAAAAAGTAAGTAATAGTCGACGGCTTTACTACTCGTGTCTCTTAATCGTAAGGCCGATTTTCTTCCATCCTGCCGCACTTGGTCATCGTGCCTTACCCTTCTTTTTGGGATACAGATAAGCTCTTCTTTCCCTCAACTCTGAAGCGCCTTTCTTTTTCATGAATGCGTCTAACTCGCTTTCATAGACTTGACTGGTCACCCCGTTCGAATCACGGATGTAATAATACGTGTCTCCAAATCAGTTCTTCCCTTTGGATATCAATTCCAATTCCGGCATGGTTTCTCCCTCCTCGGTCGGATCGGTTCCATAACAAATAGGCGGTAGAATCGGGCAAAAGCATCCGCCGCCGCTTGGGATGGCATACAACATGTGCGTACCTCCAGAAATGCGAAAAGGACCCCAAAAGCCGGAGTCCGTTTCGTCCTGTGATTTATACCTTTCCATTGCCGTTATCGCTCTCGATCCGCAACCCGCCGTTCGGGTGCTTCCGGTTCTTCATCCGACACGCTGTCCACGGCTTCGTTTTCCCGTTTGTCCATGTTCAGCAGCACATTTAACTCCGCGAGCCGCGCGGACTTCGTTTGCAATTCCTGCTCCTGCTTGAACGGTGCCTCGATCTGCTCCTTCGCCGTTACCATCTGTTGCTTGAGTGTTGCGAGCTGGTCACGGCAATAGGCGAGCTTATTCGGCAAATCCGACAAGGTGTTGTTTATTCGACTCATATTGCCGCCTGCATCCGGTCCTAACGTAATCGTATGGCCCAAAGCGCCGCGCAGCGTCACCTTGTATTCCTTTGCAAAGCTATCAAACGATAGCCATAAGGAAAAGCCCATGTAACTGCCTGCATCCTGCGGATCGGGAGAGGTCATGCCCTTGCAGGCTTCCAGCAGGGCAGCGCCCGCCGTAGCACGTTCCGAGTACGTGTAATCTTTGATGGTCATACCGGGAAAACGGGAATCGTCGCTGCTAGCCTTTTCCGACGCTTGGGCGCGCATGAACAAGGCCACGTCCTGCTCATACCCAGCAATGCGTTCCTCCGTTGACTTGAACTGTTGCGGCAGCATTTTGAGCAGCCGATCCTCCAGCGCATAACGCTGGCTTAAATGATTCGCCTTGAGCAGCTTGAGCTTGGATACCTGGATGTCGAGGTCCATCTTCTCCTTGATGTACGGATTGCCAGTCGCCAGCGCCTTGACTTCGGCATAGGAGAGTGCCGTCTCATCAATGTCCTCGGCAGAACGAACCGGCGATTTGCTGGTCATGATCTGCGAGATAAACCGCTGCTTGTTCTCCAGCGTTTGATAGAGGTAAGCGTCAAACGTGTTCTCTGTGACATAACGGAAGATGTGAACCTCGCTGTTCTGGTTGCCTTGCCGAATAATCCGCCCGCTGCGCTGCTCCAGGTCGCGTGGTCGCCACGGACAATCGAGGTCATGAAGCGCGATCAACTTGGTCTGAACGTTCGTTCCCGCACCCATCTTAAACGTCGATCCGAGCAATATGCGAATCTGTCCCGTTCGCACCTTGGCAAACAGTTCCTTCTTCTTCACTTCTGTATTGGCGTCGTGAATGAAGGCGATCTCCTCAACCGGAACGCCTTTCTCCGTCAGTTTACGCCGTAGTTCGTCGTACACATTAAAGGTGCCATCCTGCTTAGGGATCGAAAGATCGCAAAAGACCAGCTGCGCAAGCCGCTGCTCCCGACTGTCAGCCCATTGCCGATAGACGTTATCTGCGCAGGCGCTTACTTTACTGCTTTCGTCATCGGGTAACATCGGATTGGCCAACCGCTGATCGAGAGCCAGCTTGCGCCCGTCGTTGGTGATCTTGAGCATGTTGTCTTCGTGCGGCTCTACGCGCTTCGCTCGTACCATTTCGGCACGACGAGCGAGATCAGAAACCATCTCACGCTGAAAATCGCTCGGCGGCACAGCGATATTGTGGAAGTGGGCTTTAGGAACCGGAAGCTGGAGCATATCCGCCGTCTGAATGTCCGCCACTTCCTTAAAGACGTTCATCAGCTCCGGCAAATTATAAAAACGGGCAAACCGCGTTTTAGCGCGATAGCCCGTTCCCTCCGGTGCAAGCTCAATCGCCGTTACCGTCTCTCCAAATGTTGAAGCCCATGAATCAAAGTGTTGTAAGCCTTGCCCTCGTAACCGCTCGTATTGCAAGTAGCGCTGCATCGTGTACATCTCGGTGATGGAGTTGGAGATCGGCGTACCCGTGGCAAAAATAATGCCCCTTCCCTCGGTCAATTCGTCCAGATAGCGGCACTTGGCAAACATGTCCGATGACTTTTGCGCTTCAGTTTGCGATAGCCCGGCGACGTTGCGCATTTTCGTATAAAGGAATAGATTTTTATACGAGTCTGCTTCGTCGACGAACAATCGATCGATGCCGAGTTCCTCAAAGGTGACCACATCATCCTTACGGCTCGTGTCGTTCAATTTCTCCAGCTTGACCTGTAGCGTCTTCTTGGTCTTTTCCAACTGCTTGATGGCGTACCGCTCGCCCTTGGCTTCCTTTAGCTCGCGGATGCCGCTTGTGATTTCGGATATTTGCTCGTAAAGCTGCTGCCGCTGGCGCTCCTCCGAGATCGGAATTTTTTCAAATTGCGAGTGGCCGATAATAATCGCGTCGTAATCGCCGGTGGCAATCCGTGCGCAGAACGTCTTCCGGTTCTTCGTTTCAAAATCCTTTTTGGTGGCGACAAGTACGTTCGCGGACGGATAGAGCATCAAAAATTCCGCAGCCCATTGCTCGGTCAGATGATTAGGAACAACCAACATGCTTTTGTTGCACAGGCCCAAATGCTTGCTTTCCATTGCCGCGGCGGTCATCGCAAAGGTTTTGCCCGCGCCGACGCAATGGGCGAAAAGGGAATTGCCGCCGTAGAGCGTTCGGGCAACCGCATTGACCTGATGCTGCCGCAACCGGATTTCCGGGTTCATCCCGGTGAAGCGGATATGACTTCCATCATATTCGCGCGGACGGATGGAATTAAATCGATCATTGTACAGTCGCGTGAGCTGCTCCCGGCGCTGCGGATCTTGCCATATCCAGTCTCGAAACGCTTCCTTCATGGCTTCCTGCTTTTGCTGCGCGATAGCCGTTTCCTGCTTGTTCAGCACCCGCTTTTCCACACCGTTTTCAACGGCCGTATCGAATATCCGTACATCCCGCAGATTCAGCGTGTCTTCGAGAATTTTGTACGCATTGATGCGATTCGTACCGTAGGTGACATTGGCCTTAATATTGTTACTGCGATCATCGCTTTTGCCTTTGACGTTCCAGGCTGCTGTGTAGCCGGAATACATCACATTGATGGAGGTTTGGTACATATACGGCGTATCCACCAGTTCGAAAATGAATGCCCGAATGACTTCCGGCGGCAACCAGGTTGCGCCCAGTCGCACATCAATCTCGGAAGCGTCCAAGTCCTTCGGCTGCACGGCTTCCAGCGCTCTAACATTTTCAGCGTACCGCTCGGTGTCATAGGCCGCAAACTGTTTGGCAGCGCGCAGCTTTTCACGCACATTGCCCGATAAATACGCATCCGCTGTTTCGTAGGTCGGTTGTCCTTCTTCGTCCAGATTTTCAGGATTCGGGAAGATCACGCCGCGAAGCTCCTGCACAAGCTGTTCCTGCGTGAGTCCGGTCAGTTCTGCCATATACGGCAGATCGACGCGAGCTTTCGTACCGATGGAAACCGCCAGCGCCTCCGAAGCCGTATCCACCTGTTTGATGTTGGCTCGTTGCCGAATGGTACGCTTCGTGAACATATCCGCCTTACGCAGCAACCGTCCTTCCTCATCTATGACTTCCAACGAACAGAGAAGGAAGTACGAGCTGTCATCCGAAAAGGCAAGGCTATTGGCGCGACTGTTAATCAGGCCGTATTGCGCTGTGAACCGTTCATATTGCGTATCCAGCTTGCGCTGCTGCTCCCTTATCGCTTCGTCGCTGTAATCCTCGGTCTGGTATTCGATCAGTTCGCGCACCGTGTCCCGAAGCTGAATCATGCCCTTGATACGACCCGCCGCAGTTGCTGATGTTTCAACCGGCCGCATCCGGCTGTTTTCCCGAAAATAGATGCGTCCCTCGACCAGCGCAAAGCTGAAATTACGAACGGACGGGTCGGCAGGCAGGGAGACCTCTTCCTCCTCCGGCTGTTCCTCCCGTTCCAACTCGACCCACTCCGCATGGATGTTCGCCAGTGCCTCACGCAAAAGCTCGTCCAAAGGAGCGTCCGGATAGGGTCGGCAGGTCGTTTCCTTCTGGTTGCCGTACATTCGATCATCAAAGGCCATCGTACCAAGAACCATTTCGGGGCGGGCCGCAAAGTAGCTATTCACCGGCACATCCTCTGCCGTAACGCCGAGCGAAAGCCATTCCTCGGTTTGCTCGCTGACGGCCACCATACGGTCCCGTTTTTGCAAAAACAAAATGTCGGCGGTCACTTCGGTTCCGGCATTCGCGAGAAACGCATTGCTAGGCAGACGAACCGCGCCGAGCAGCGCGGCCCGTTCCGCGATGTATTTTCGGACGGTTGGGTTTTGTTTGTCCATCGTCCCTTTCGACGTAATGAAAGCGACAATACCGCCTGGACGAACCTTATCCAGCGTCTTCGCAAAAAAGTAATCATGAATCAGAAACTTGTGCTTATCGTATTTTTTGTCGGCCACGCCGTAGCTACCGAACGGCACGTTGCCAACCGCGAGGTCAAAAAAACTGTCCGGCAAGCTGGTTTGCTCGTAGCCGCTGACAGCAATCGATACTTGCGGATAAAGCTGCCGCGCGATGCGCCCGGTGATGCTGTCCAACTCCACGCCAAACAGCCGAGCGTCCTGAAATGACTCGGGCAATAGACCGAAAAAATTGCCGATGCCGCAAGACGGCTCCAAAATATTACCGCTGCGAAAGCCCATCCTCTCCAGGCATTCGTACATCGCCTTGATGACGGTTGGAGAGGTGTAGTGCGCATTCAGCGTGGAGGCGCGGGCGGATGCATATTCCTCCGGGTCCAGCAAATCTCGCAGCTCCGCATATTCGGTTCCCCATTGCGGATTCCCATCATCAAATGCTTGCGGAATCCCGCCCCAGCCCACATAACGGGCAAGCACAGCCTGCTCGTCCGCAGCCGCCTGACGGTTATCCTTTTCCAGTTGCCCGAGCAGCCGGATCGCTTCCACGTTCCACCTGTACTTGGTTTTTGCGCCGCCATGTCCCAATTCGTAATCCATGATCCGGTAGTTGCTGATCGGAGTCGATTCACGCCGGATCTCGATCTCGGGCGTGGCAGCGGAAGGAGCAACGGGGGATATCCTGTCCCCCTCATCATGTGCCGGTTGTGCCGGTTGTGCCGCTTGCTCCGGTTCGTCCACCAGTTCCGTATCCCATTCCGCGTGTTCCGAATCCGATTCCTGCTGGCCGGAAATCAGATGATCGTTCAGCGGATTCTCGCGCAGCATGCGCTCGAAATCCCGGCGATTCATTTCCTGCATGAATAACGGAAATTGAACGTCCTGCAGTACAACCTTTCGCGGCCCCATCTGCGCAATTTCGTATTCATCCGCACCGATAAAGAGTTTGCTGCCCTCGATATACCCATAGTGCGCCCGAGCCCGGTTGGTCGTTTGCTGTGATTCATCCGGCTGCATTTCCGACAGCGGCAGTTTGTGTTCCGTCTTATCCGCCGCGCGCTGCCTGCGCTGCTCCTCCAGCTGCTCGGCATAGGCAGGCAACCGTTCTTCTTCCTGGCGGTTCAGATAACGGCCCGCTGCCAGTAGCTCGCTGATTCGCTTTTGCACCTTGATCCACGGCAACTCGACTTTAACGTCCGGGTTCATAATAGAACCTCGTGTCAGCGTAATCCCCTTGCTGTCGTGATTTTCATGAATATCGGTGCCGATCAGGGCAGGGAGGCGCCCGCCTGTGCCATATTCCCGTTTCAGAAAATCAGCATTCTCCTGCGCCGATAACGACTGCCCAAAAAATAGCGCGATGCGAAGCTTTCCGTTCTCAAAACCGCTGCCACCTTGCAGAACAGCGTCGATGGCCGCTTGAGGAAGTGAAAAAGCGGAGGCTTTTTCGTCCTCCGCTTGCTTCATCCATAGAGTCTGCTGCTGAATAGAAGGCAGCGATGTACGAGCAGGATCAAACTCGTTAAGGATCATCATGCTGGCGAAATGCCCGGCAATCACCGACCAATCGTAAAAGCTCTGCGCCGTCCGCTGCGCCGCCGATCCCGTCCAAAGATGCAGCACATTGCGGTACGGCTCAAAACCGGCCTTTAGGTCATCTTCGAGCGTTAACTCCGTGACTCCCGTAGGGAACAGACTGCGAATATACAGCGTTCGTTCACGTTCTTCCTGATTTGCATCGAAAAAGGCTTCGATGGCCGCTTTGTTCTCGGAAAGAGGCGCGGCGCGAAGCATATCGTTGATGATCGCCTGGTCATGAAAAAACGGAAGACTTCTGTCTTCCGTTTCCCGGTCGTACCATTTTAGTGATAAATCAGTTCCGTGAGAATCAGTTCCTCCGCCTGCTGCTTCAAGCTGTTCATGTGACTCGTCCAGCCCATCGGGTCGGTCGCCTTGTCCGGGGCCGGATGCTGCCGGATCAGTTCCTGCATCGTCAGGTCGACCTGCTCCCTCGCTGTCCGGTCGATGTCCGCCAGATGCCTGGTCAGTTGCTCCGACAGCATCAGGTGGGCGTAGGTTCCCTTCCGCTGCTCCTTGAGAAACGTCTTGCGCAACATCCCATATTTCCCGATGCTCATCGGTTCGGTCAACGTCAGGTCGGGCAGGAGGTAATCCCCGTTCGGCGTGTAGGTCAGTTCCATGTTTCATCATCCTTTCGAGTGCTTTAGCTTCATTTTGCGGCAAGGATTCTGGCCTTGCAACGGTACGGCTGGCCGGACGCTCTTTTTTTCGCTGCTCATCGCGGCGCATCGCCCGGACGGTGGATTCAATCTCACGCAGAATGGTTTCAGCTACGTCGCTGATCGCCGCGCCCAAATGAGAGAGCGCAGGGAGCGTATTGAAATAACCGACGCCGGACAGATCGTCAACGCTGATGTAATGGGAGGGTTCCAAACCGCAGCGTGTCAGCGCCATAAAGGCGACCGCGTATTGTGCGGCTTCCCTGAACAGCAGTTCTACATGCGGCTCATCCAGTTCTTCCAGCAGGCTGCTGTCGCGTTCGGTGAGCAGCATCCGCACGTAATCGGCGCTATGGTCCTCCACCGCGTTTCGGGCAGCGGACAACAGCGCGTCAACCAGTTCCATGCCTGGCCCTCGTTCACTGCCAAACGCATTTTCCAACGTTTCGATGACGGCTTCCGTATCCGGCTCCTCCATGCGCCATAGGGAGACGGGTTGTCGGATTCGGCTCTGCGTGTCCGACACATCGAAGACATGACGCAGCCCCAAATAACTGCCCCGATCCTCGATCAGCGCGATGCCTTTTGCGCCGCGCTTGACCCAACGGTTTAACCGCTTGTTCCAGATTTCAATCGTCGCACATGCCGTAGCATCGGGGCGCTGCGCGTAGATCAAAAGTTGATCCTGAAACGGATACTTGTAGTTCCAGGCCGCCGTCCGCAGAAAATCGACCCAGCGCTCAGGGTCATTCGAAACCGCACGGGCCGTACTGGCGGCAAGCTCCGCCATTCGCTGCAACTTGGCTGTCAAAGGTCGCACCTCCTCATGCAAAGGTAATTTGGTTCGACAGACGAATGCCTTCCTCGGAATATCGGGGCGTGAGCCGGATCAGTCCGTTTTGCTGAAGCCGATGCAGATTGCGACGGACGGCAGAGGCGGAAAGCCCCACCTCTGCCGCAAGTCGTCTGGATGAAAGCAATACCGTGCCGTTTCGTCCGCCTGCGCGATCCAGCAAATAGCTGTACAGCAGCTTCGCCGCAGGCGGAACCGATACGCCGGCCAGCAGCCGGTAACGGGCGAGATCGTTCATAGGTGTGCGTCCTCCTATCGTTCCAGTTCAGACTTCTGCTTTAGTGGTGCCGATGAAGGGGAATGGAGGGGCGACGACAATTCATTCATTCGCTCCGGCCGGGCGAAGCAATATAAATAAAAGTTATAGTCGCCGGCACGCGGAAAGCATCGCAGATAGTAACGATGCTTTGCCGTCTGTAAACAAAAGCCATAGACATCGCTGTGCCGCGCGCTTGGTAGACGGGCCTCTGGATGTTTTATACAAAAATCGTGCATGCCACTGCGGTTTTGAAGCAGCCCCTGTTCCGTCAACGCTTGAATGACCGCTCCAAGCTCCTCCCGAAAATCAGGAGTTTTCAACGAAGAGATATGTTCGAACCAAGTCGCCCAAAATGCCTCCCCATCTTTGCCGAAATCACCGCGCACATGCCCAATACAACCGCGCTCTGTATCCTTCTCGATGGAGGCGGAATAAAAATAAGCCTCATCCTCAGATGTGGCAATCTTCAGCTTCTCAATCATGCTCTTTTCCTCCCAAACGGTATGTTGTTTTTAATGGGTGCCGCCCGTACCAAAATCGTCGTAGCTGGACAAGTCGGCGTGATAAAACACAACGTCCCCGTCTAGCAAAGAGAACACCCCCCCGTAAGGATCGACAAAACTGCGCTGAAAACCTTCCATCTGCCACTGGTTGTCCAGCGGCGCATTTTTATACTGCAAATGCGGGTGAGCGATGTCCTTATTGCGAATGGTTTCGATGTTAAAATTGACTACAATATAGCCGTCACGCAGGAAGATCGGCGCATTGTCGTCCAGCCGGTGGGTACGTCCGTACTCGGCCAGATTGATGCCTGCTGGCACTGCATAGGGAGCAGCCGGAAGGCTATACTCGCCAAACCAGCGCTGCACCGAGGCATTGGCCCGCGCAGTATCAATGCCAGACGGCACCTGCATGCTGCCGATAAACGTCCGAAGCTGCGAAGGAAGCAGCATGCCGTCGTAGCCACCGACGTAAATCCGCTTTTGCGCCGCTTCCTTCAAAACCTGCTGTACATACGACGTCTGAGTGCCAGAGGAACCATTCAGCTTCCACAGTGAACTGGCTGTGTTGGTTAGCTCCTGCTGCGACACATTGCGCAGGCGGGTGTCGAGCGTCACCAACCGCCGCTCGGTATCTTCTGTGGAGCCGATCCGAATAAACCGCTTGGTTCCCGAATGATAGTACAAGTCCACCTGTTGTCGGTTTTTGCCCTGCTTGTCAACGAAGTAAAAGGTAGGCGTGATTTTAATCCCGTCGCCCGCGCTGAACATGTTGCCGAGCGTTTTGACCTCAAATTTGAAGTGATAGCCTGTTTTTACGACAACATTTTTCTTTCCGCTCTCCGGGTGACTGCCGGGCCGAATCGGCAGCACGTAAGGGGCCGTATTGCCGCGCGCCGCGCCGTCGATCCCTTTTGTGCCAACCCAGTAGTTATTTCCGGTCGGCGTCACACTGCCTGCCGCCGTTCTGAACACCTTTTCCCACTGGTAGTCGGCAATATCGGTAATTCGGAAGTCGAACAGACGGCCAATAACCTCAACCGCCACAACTTGCGTCGCCACATGATTAGTTAAGTCCAAATTGGCATTACTTTGTGATGTGAATGAAACCGGACTGTTTTCGGCAAATGTGCGGAACAGTACATCATAATTTCCCTCATCTACCCAAACGGGCATGTAAAAAGTGGTTGTAAGCTGGCCGACAGGAATCGAAGTCCAGGTGTCCTTCGGAATCAACGTTCCGTGGTCAGCCTTGTATACATCGAATGGGAACCTTACCTGCTTGTCTCGCACATATTTGGCATAGTCCCGATTGCCATAGCCGGTAATGTCCCGGTGCGGCCCGCTGGTAGGAATCGTCACGGTAAAGGGGCGATCCAGAATAAGCGCCGAACGATCGGCTGTCGGCACCGTTTTCTGATTGTGCGCCTGATCGTCGGCTACAGATGCCAGATTGACGACGGGGGTATGCACCGTCACCGGATTGATGCCGTTGATCGGGAAGCTTTGGTTCGACCCGCCTCCGATGCCCTTGACCAGCGTATAATAAATCGTCCCCGTGCTTGGCTGGCTCCCCTTGTTCGTTTTAGTCGCATCGATGACAAATCCCGAACCATATAAAACATCCTGACCGATCATAGGAGATGCAGGAATCGCCCCCGGAGCAGGTGCCGTTTCCTCCACCGTCCGATTGTCCATGATCGTTTGTCCATTAAAGACGACCGTGTCGTTCTTGACCTTGATTTTCCCGACCGCATTTTCAGCCTCTGACTTCCAGTTCTCGCTTGGAACCGAAGGTCTACTGGAGCCGCCGTAAACCGTTTGACCGGAAAGCACAACGTTGCGATACACCGGGTCCGTAATATGGGACGAGCCCGCTGCATCATGGGTGGCGGAAACAGACGGTGCGGTATACCCGTTTGCTTGCAGCGTCACCGAACCGGAGGGCAGGGCATAGTTGGCGACTGTCGCCTTCTGTAAGCCATACACTTCCAAACGGTCTGCCAGCCAATAGCTGTACTTTCGCTCCACGTTGTAGCTTTGGGTGACGGTTTGCGTGTCGGATCGGGATACCGGAACCGTGGTCGAATGGCCTTCGCTATCCGGCGGGCCGGGAACATATTCCGTCCAACTCAGCGTATACGTGCGGCTGACTGTAATCGGGTAAGATTTCGAGCCTTTCACTTCCGTGAATGTGTTGCGATACAAATACGCTTTGGCGCTCGCGTTAACATAAAGGCTTTCTGAGGTCGGAATGCCCTTCAAAACGTCAAAGCGTTCTGCGCCGCGCGAATCCGCCTTGATGATCGCCGATGCCGTGGCATCCATCGCCTCGGCTTGCTGGCTCGTGCCGGGTGACGAGGTATCGCCGCCATTGTCGCCTTTGCGTACGGTGTGATCCGAGGTGGAATCTCCGCTGTTACCATTAGCATCTTTCACGACGACCGTGATTTTGACGGTAATACTGGAGCCGGATGTGAATGGAATTTTGATCGGCAGCGATTTACTTGCCGTCAGCCCGCTGAGTGAGCCGGACTTATCGCTAGGCGTAACGAATGTTGCGTTCTCTATTTTTGTGATCTCATACGTTTTGAGCGGCACGGGTGACTTCGCTTCAAATACAAAATTTCCATCCACAGAGGTGACGGAAGCATCGACGTGATCTGGCGCGTCAATACGAGAGGTCACGGTAATCGGGGAAGGAATTTTATAGATGCCGACGAAGTTGGAGCCGCCAGAGCCAACCAAGATGGAGCGTTCGAGCAGCTTCGCGTCGCCTTTTTCTTGTATGAATAGCTTCTCATCCGGTTTCTTGTTGTTTGTGATATAAGTGCGAACAATTTCATATGTCTGGCCGCCAGATGTGAGCTGCGGATCAAACGTATAGTTCGCTTCCTCTCCAGTCTCGTAGACGCCTTTGTCGACTTCCTTGAGTTTCGTACCATCTTCCTTTTGATAGATCGCCCTTACCGGGTTATTTTCAGCGTATTCGGCAATCGCTTCCGTTCCGCCAAGCGCAACCGTGAAGCTTCGCGTTTGCACCTTCGGATTCGTATCCGGATTTTCCTGCAACCAGCTTTTCTGCGTTAGGTCCTTCTTCGGCGATAGGTAGGAGCGGACAATACTATACGTTTTCCCGTTATCCTCAATCGTCGCAGGAAACTCGTGGTTGATCGTCTCGCCGACTTTGTAGTCGCCCTTATGGAACGTGACCTCAGGCTGCTTGAGGATCGTTCCTCCCACGGTTTTCGCAACGACATCGACAGGAAAATTCGCGCTGCGATAGGGGACGTGAATCCCAAAGTAATCATCGAGATCATCCGGGTGCGCCCAAGGTTCAGCGTTCTTGATTCCTTCTAACGTGTAAAATGGGCCTTTACGCACGTTTCCATTGCCATCGACGGATACCATAATTGCGTACAAGTACAGGTCGTCGTTGTCCTTGATGTCTCCCATGCCTGCTTGCCACATGCCGTCCGTTACTAAATCTTCACTGACTTCATAGTAGGTCGTGACCGGCTCTCCGGGAATTGGGGGGTTCGGATTTTGCGCGACTTGACGCACCTGTTGATTGACAAAGGATGCGTGACTGCCGTTACGCGGATCACTACACTGTTTGGATGATATATTCGTGCAGAGTTGGTCACGACGCACCGTCCAACCTACCGTTCTGTAGCGGATGGACGAAGTTGCTGCTGTGCTAGTGATTTCAAATTTGATCTTACCCTCATCTACCCGGACAGCCGGTGTCGCGGCATTCGTAAGAAACGGAAAGCACGACAATAAAAAAGAGCATGCCAGCAGCATGCTCAACGTGATTCGTATGAATTTAGGTTTGCGCATCTAGTTCGAGTCCGCCTTTCTAATGATATGATTGCGGAACAAACTTGCATTCGGATCGACCTTCAACGTATTTCCCCAATCGCCGCCTACATTAGTGGATAGAGAAATATCGGCGTAACCTTCGTACCAAACACCTTTCTCAAACGTTTGTTTTTTCGGGAACCACTCATCGTAAAGCAAGTCATTGCTTGCCTTGTACGAGACGAATTTAATCCTGAACTTGGATCGCACAAAGTTGTTGCCAAACCCATCTTTATAAATCATGGATGGCTCGGGATCAAGATAGCCTTCCATCTGGATTTGGTTCTCTTTGACCCATTCTGCGTAGCGGCGAATATGCTTCAGTTCGGCATCAGAGTTTTGCATTTTGGTAGCAAAAACCGCCTGCGCCCACGCGTCATCAATCGTGTTGTAATTTACATTCAGCCATAGCGCCCCGAATGCTTTCAGTCTTCCCATCCAAATATCCACGTTCTTCTTGTTGAATTCCGGCTTCGTCGAATAGAGGACGGATGATACTTTGCTGTCTGTTGGATGCGAAAATGGATAGCCCATCTCGTACATTTCGTTCGGAACGTCCGCAAGAATGTATGGATAATCGCTCGCATTCTTCGGTAAGTCGGTCGTGCGAATCAAGCGCCCCCATTGGTCGGTCTGCGCCGGGCTATCTTCGTTGGTCTTGATAAACACGGTGTCTGTCGGATTGTCCCAATCCACCTTCGCACCCAACACCTCGCTTACGAAACGGAGCGGCACAAACGTTCGACCGCCGCTTAGGATGGCTTTCGTATCCAAAGTGACCGCTTTGCCATCTACCAGCACAACATTTTGGTCAATCGTCAGAACGATAGATTGATCGTCTCTCGTAATCGGAACCGTCTGTGTTTTCGATTCCCAGCCGACTTTCGCTCCGAGCGATTCGGCGACAAAGCGTACCGGGACGAGCGTTCGCCCGTTCTCATCAATAAACGCCTGCGCGTCGGGAAACCAGATTTTTTTGCCGTCCATGACGACGCTGACAAAGGTTGGCGGTTTACTGGCTGCGCTTGCCGTCAAACTGAATATACTTCCGAAAAGTGTCACAATGAGGAGGGATACTAACCTTCTTTTCAATTGCCTCACTCCCTAAAGAAAATGTGCGAAACTGGAAAAACTTGCTGTTGCCTACATCATAGTGCCGATTCTGTTGCCTGTCCACTGTCCGGCAGCCTGCCCTCCGCAGGAACCAGGAGCCGCTCGTTACTCCGTGCGCGAAGCTCTTCTCCTTATAACAACAACGACGATGACAAGAATCAGCAGCAAGCCCACGTGGACGCAGGATGAGCGCAAGCCAAATGAACCTTCATGAAGCGGAGAAACGTCCCCAGTAGCCTGAATCACGGTTCCTGATGGCATAGTCCGACCGCCCGTTACTTCAAAAGGGAAATCCTTCTGTTCTGTGCGGTCACCCAGCGTCGTCTTTACTTCCGCCATGTAAGAACCGGGAGAAAGCGGCCTGTTTAACTCCGCCATGTACTGTGCGACCGTGCCTGCATAAATGGAATCAACCGTTGATTTCCTTTTTAAACAAAAGCTCGCTGGCATCGTCCTGCCGTTTGAGCCGCACCTCGATCTCCGGTTCGGACAAGCTATCGCCTTCATTGACCAGCAAAATCGTCAGGCTCGCTTTTCCGTTCTCCAGCGTGTATACGGCTGCGTGCGGGACAGCCTCAGGAGGCTTCGCCTCGTCCAACTTGTAGTTGAGGACGACCTGCAGCCCGATTTTACGCGCCGCCGATTCCCTCATACTTTGATCGTAGACGCCGATGACGGACACGTACTGGCCCGGCTCCACACTTTCAGGTATCTGCATTTCCATTGTAAAGCTTTGCGTCTCGCCAGCCTTGAGGGTTATACTGCGATCCGGCGCCCTGTACCATGCAGCCGAACCGGTATCGGGATCGCTCGGTAAAGTAAAATCCTTACCGCCGCCCAATGCAGGCATGGCATCGGCCGCATAGAGCAGCGCTGTTATTTCCTCATCAGTGGGATTCGTGACGTGAACCTTGTACTCTCGCTTATCGCCGGGTACTATATCCTCGACATAAGCGCCCAACTCCGGATTGATCCGGTCGGAATCCCCACTGATGACCAATTGCTGCCCGTCCATAGGGTTGGTAAATCCGGCGGCTATCCAAAAAACGATTGCCGCCAGCACCAGTCGAATCCACATGATTGATGAACTCCTTTGCTTGTATTCCGCTTACCATCGCTCACATGAGCGAATAGGCATACGTTCCTGCTAGAAGGCCGAGCCGAGGCAAGTCAGGGGCATATATCCCTTGCGTGCGGCTGCTTGCTCGCTGGCAAACGTTTCTTCGGTCGGATAGGTGTAACCGCAGGAACTGCGGTAGTACACCTTCATACTGCCTCTCCTTGCCCCGATGATCGTTGGACGTTTCACGATGCGGCTCCCGCCAAGCGCATAGTTGTTGTACGCCTTTGCTCCCATCGGGATACCTTGTACAAAAGCCAAAACGCCCACATCATCCACCGTATTGTGCCAGTCCTCATCGGAGATCAGAGGCAGGGTGAACGTGTAGGACAGGCCATTTCGAGAGACTGTTTCGTTATATCGATTGATCCGGTAGGCCAACTCGTCCTGGATCGCCCGGACAATCGTGCTTCGTCTTACCTGCTCGAAGAGCGCAGCATCCTGCAAAAGCGGAATCGTCGTTTCCTGCCGGATGTCCTGCCGCAAGCCCTCATGCCAGCTTCGGCTGGCCGCATCGTAAGCGAGTACCTGTTGGTCGAGCGTAAAGGAAAGGCTGTTACCCGCCGAATCGGAATACGCATAAGGCTTCTTCGTTCCCCAAGCCGGTTTCATGACGGTTTTTCCGTCAGTCCCCGTCCATTCTTGCTCGGAATAGACGTAAAAGCCGTCGTACCCGACGATCACGATAGCCGGAATGTAGCGATGCAGGACACCTTGCGACACCGGATCATCCGCAGCGCCCAAGCCCGCGTCCAGCGTCCGGTAGAACGCCGCTAGTACTTCTTCCTTGTTCAGCGCGACATGTTTGGCCGAGGCATATTGCGCTTCCTGCTGCTGGCTTGCGTTAACGACGAGCAACCTCGCGGCGTCGTCTACCGCCGCATCCAGCGCAGCATCGTATCTCATCTCCGTCAGCACCATCCGTCTCAGGGTATCCGTCTCATCCCGGTTGACGATCGCGAAGGGAAGAAACAACAGCGCGCCGACGATAGCCCATTCAATCCATTTCATTGCGCACCCCCCCGCCATACGGAATCACGATTTTTTCATTCGGGCTGATGGTATTATTCAGAAAATCGAAGAGCAGCGTGCCTGCCGTTCGGTTCGTATTGCGCACAATCACCGAGAAGCTGTCACCCGCACGCATCCGATAACGACGGGTTGGGTCATCCTTTGCTGCCCGATTGTCGGGGAACAGCACCGGCAGGATCTGCGCATTGAAAAACGCATCGTACTGTACCTCGTAGTTCCCCTTAAAGGTTTCGGGCCGTGTCGGATCGTCGTAAACTGGTACATACTTCTTGCTGTCATGTTCCATCTGAACGTCAAAGCTATTGCCGGTCGCCGCAAGCGCGGTCATGAAATCGTTGTACATCGTTGGCGTGATGCCGCCTTTGTCCCGAACCGCATCGACGAAGGCTGTCGTCGCGCGCAAGGCAACCAGTTCCGAAATATCGTCCTGCTGGTCAAAGGCGGCAGTGAGCGGGTAGAGATAGAGCAGCAGAACAGCGATCAATACGGCGAAAATTTTGATCAAACTGTTCATGGCAGGCTCCTTAGTGTCAGGCGCTGCAAGTGACCAGAAACGTCACGTTCATAGGCGGGCTGATAACGCCCCTTCAGACGTATGCCAGCGGACGAGAGCTGCTCTCGTTCCAGCGGCGGCGCGAACCGAATGCCGTCTACCACCATTTCCGCATCACCTTCATCTAGGCGAGCGATAGCTTGCAGCACTTCCGCACCGGATACCGAACCGTCGCCCGAGAGCGGTACAGCGATTTGCTGCAAGTTGTGGTCCTGCGATTGGCCGGTTACATAGGCGAGCGAATTGAGTGAGGCACCGGTCTGAAACAAAATCAGACCGCTTCCTGCGGCCATGAGGAAAACGAGCAATGCTGCGCTCATCTCCAGCATCGTTCTTGGCGCATAGTTCATGCGTTACACCTCCTTCATGACGAAAGCGTCCAACCTGGGCCGGACGCTTTCGTAACTTCATCCGACCTTATTGCTGCCGGAAGATGATGCCGCGAATGACATTGCTGCTGTCCAGCACCAGCGTGCTGCGGAACTTGCCGCTTGGATTAACGTAGTTGATGTCCGCTTCGTCTACGGTCTGGCTAATCTGGCCGGGTGCGGCTCCGACGATTGCGCCGTAGGTGACGCTATCCAGAGGCACACCGGTATTGACAACCTTGCCGTACCACTGACCGGTCGGGTTTTTGCCGGTAACGATCTGGATGCCAAATTGGTCCTGATCGCGGAACTTGCGAAGCGCGTTTACAACCTGACTGCCCGAAAGCGTCGTATTGTCATACACCGTAAACGCCGTTTGTGAAAGTTCCGTCTGGATATTGCTAAAATTGCTTTGAGCCGCCTTGGTCGAATCCTGGGCGGAAATAAACAGCACGACAGCCAGTGTAATGAGTGCGATGGCAAGGAAGATTCCTGCTGCCATGACAAGTGCCTTCTGCGCATTGGACATGTACAATTCTCTCCTTTGATTGGGGGGATAAAAAAAACGCCTTCCCGCTGATAAAGGAAAGCGTCTGTATGGGTTACTGGATGCGTTGAAGCTGATCGTAGTACACGGTCATCTGGCGCAGGCTGACGACGACAAGCGGAATGACCAAATACCCGAATATCAGTATCATCAAGGGGGCAAACCCGATCCAGCGGCCCCAGCCTGCCTTTTGTTCAATTAACTGTTCATACTCCTGCTTGCGCTGCTCCCGCGCAAACGCCTGCTCTGCTTCGAGATCGTCGAATGCCTGCCGGATCGTCAAATGCTGCGAAGCCATTTCCAGCTTTTCCACGATCCGAACAAAGGGCAGAAACGGTGCATCTTCTTTGAGCTGCGCAAGCGCCTGCTCCTCACCCTGCTCAAAGTGAAGAAGGCAGGATTGCAGTGGCTCCTTGAAGACGCGGGCGAACTGCTCCATCCATAGCAAAAGCTGTTCAACCGACATCCCATCCATCCCGGCGAGCATGGCAATCACGGCCTGCAACTGATCCACCTCGTGTTTCATCTCCATCTGCCGCATACGCCGCTGGAACAGTCGAATACCAACTGGCAGCGTGTACCCACCCCATCCTGCGGCGAAAGCCAAAAACGCTTCCCACCACGCCAGAAAAGGCTGATTCAGCTTCTCCAGCTTGCCCAGGATGCGCCGCGCCGCCTCTCGAAGCTGATCCTCCTTGACCTGTGCAGCCGGGTCCTTGCGCAGCAGGCTGATGACGCTATTTTCGCTTCGCGGCCTCACCTCCTTTAATTGATCGAGCATCCTGCGATCCAGCGCGGCGGCTTCCCGTGCCTTCGTTTCCTCCTCCGGGGACAACTGCCCGAAAAGTGTTCCCGGCTTCACAGGTGCATACAGCACCTGATGCCGCTCCGCTGCATGCAAGGACACGAATAAGCCCAGCACCGCCAAAAAGGCTGCGAACCCGGCCACGATCCGCTGCACGTAAAACCATTCGAGACGTAAGGGAGAGGTTGTATCCTTGAGCAGCCGGGTTATCCGTTCCGCTTCTCGCGAGCCTGAAACCGGCCCCAGCCGGTGGGCCAGCCAGCGCACCCACGGCCAGCCATAGACCCGTTGCTCCCATCTTTTTCGGCTGGTGGTGGTGGGCCTTGCGGTCGCATCCAGCTCCGACAGGTTGCGCAGCAGCTCGTAGCAAAGCCACACGACGACAAGCAGACAGAGTTTGGCGGCCCAACCGAAAGCGCTGGCGTAGAACGTGTCCATTGCCGGAAAAAAGTGGCTGGCCCAGGCTTCAATCGGACGGGTAAACAGCAGCGGCAGCAGCGCGATAACGGTCAGCCCCTGTAATAAGAAGCTGAGACGCTCGCGACGCAGCAATTCCAGATTCAGTTCGATGGACAGCTTTTCCAGTCCCTTGAGGTAGACCGAACCGCTTTCCGTTTGCTGATCGCCATGCTCTTTGATGAGATACGACAATCCCGCAAAGCCCTGCAAATAGCGATTAGGGGCATGCTCCACATATTGCGCCAGTTTATCTTCGGCGTCGCTGTCCGTCAGCATGTCGAACAGCTCTTGCCCGTGCAGCGCCATTTCATACGGCGCGCTGTCAGCCGATTCATAGACGGCTTCATCCACCATCCCGTGACGATGGTAATGATGTCTCACATCCCCAAGAAACAGACGAAGTTGTCGCAGCAGCCGCATTTCGAGCCGATAAACACCCATATCCGAGAGGATGCCGTGGCCGACCCAAAGACCAATGCCGAGCATCGCCAGCGTGTAAGGGTCGCGCACCGCCAAAACAAGCGGAATCGCGGCCAAAAACAGGACAAGCCACATCAAGAGCGCCGATTTCATCACCTCAAGCCGCAGCTTCCATTCGTCCCCGAGCCGCAGGATGACCAATCGCCTGCGAAGGTGCTGCAAGTACATCCTTAAAACCGGCATCTGCTCGCAAACGCTGTATAGCTGCTGCATGAAACTGTAAACCGCCTGCTTGCGAGGCGCTTGCCCCGGCTTACGCAGCGCTTCGTAGCGCCGGACTGCCGCCACCTCCGAATCACGCCGGGACAGCCACAGGAAGGCCGCGACAGCGGCAAGAAAGAGCACGGTTGCGATGCCGAGCAGAGGGGAGAGCCATTCCCGAATCAAGTCTCATCCCCCCAATGGGATGCCAGAAACGCATCAAAGACGGCCTGATCGGGGCCGCCCAAGTATTCCGCAATCTCGCAGCGACTTTGCTCGGACAGGGGATGAACGGCAACGTAACGGCCGTCGCGGCATTCAACGAGATTTCGGGCGGTGTACAGCGGACGATCCGTCGAGCGGCGGAAGTATTCGAGCGTCGTTTCCATAAAGGCTGCCATCCGTTCGTCCTTTGTCATTTTCCCGCGAAAGGCTTCCGGGTACGCCGTCTCCTGCGGCACTGGGACACATTCCGTAATGCGCTCGATATAGCGCCGTCCGTCCAGGTCGCGGCGGAGGTGAATATCGAAGTTGACGACGCTGACGACCTGCTGCTCCGCCACACGCTCGTTCGTAAACACCTTTGTTTTCAACAAGGAATTGCGGAGAGACAGCACAAGGTCACGGAAGGTTTTGGCGTGATGCGTGAACAAGGTGAATAATGACGCCACCTGTGCCATCTGAACCATCCAAGCGGCGACCGGGTCGGTCGCTACCTCGCCCAAAATATTGACAGAGCCGTCCGTCTTCTTCTGGATGTCCAGCCCCTGTTGACCGGAAATCGTCTCGGTTTCGCGCAGGCTGACGATGTTGCGTTCTGGATAAATTTTGCGCAATTGAAGCTCAAAGCTCATTTCCTGTACCCGGATGGGCAGCACTTCTGGAATATGGCGCACCATCGCCATAAGCAGCGTTGTTTTGCCGCTGCCCTGCGCACCGGTAATCGCGGTGATCCGCGCACCCGATACCAAGTAACGAATGAGGCCAATCGGCAAATCCGCGCCTTCGTCCTGAATCAACTGCTCTAGCGTCGCGCTTTGCACGTCGAATTTGCGCACAAAAAAAGCCCACGATTCACTGAATCGGGGGCGCAGCACGACGACGCGGGAGCCGTCTGCCATTTCATTGACCTTAAATCCGTTCGCCTCGGACAACTGGCCGGGAAAATTGTGCTTATAGATGATCTGGCAAACGCGCCGCAGTTCCTGCTCGGAGCCGAAGGACAAGAAGCTCAGGTGAATGGACTTCCCCTTGTAAAACAGCCATACGCTGTCATGCGAACGGGGCAGCAACTGAAGCTGTGCGTCCTCCTCCAGCGACCATTCGCCCTCCCACATGAGCGGCGGCAGACCAGATACGCCCCCGGATACACCGTCCACACGCATGTCGCGCAGCTCGTCCACGACGCTGAATCCCTTGTAATGCTGATAAATCCGCTGGACGACAAGCTGGAGCTTATCGTCCGTCGTCAAACGCGGCGCTTCACGGGCGAAGACGCTACGAATATCCTCCACCGTAATCCGGTACGTTTCAAGCTGGCCTTCCTCGTTTCGTCTTTGCCGATCCCATTCATAGGTTTGAACGAGCCGGTCGAGCGCATGAAGCCCGGCTTCCTTTTTATATGTGTAAAGCAGAATATCAAACTGGTCTTGCGCGGAGAGGGACTCCGGCTGATGAAAAGGCAGCAGGAGGTTCAAATGCGCATCGTCCAGTTCATAGCGCTGCGCGAGCAGGTCGGCAATGATCTCCTTGACGTATTCCTTGTCCCGCAGATCACCGGAGGTGCAGCCCCGCAGCGCCTTTTTCAGCTCCGCCCGTTTGCTTTTTCGGCGGCGGTATTCTTCCTCCGACAAACCGAAGTCGGCCAGGTTGCTGCTGGTTAACTCGTGTAGCGTTGCTTTTACGAAAGTGGTCATCGCTTCCAGCGTATATACCGATGTGTCGTCCGTCCGTTCCGGCAATCGTCGGCTCAGGCGCAAATAAAGGAAGAAGATTGAAAGCAACAAGAGCGCGATCAGGATGAAGGCATTGAGCATAGCCGTCATGGCGTGTCGCCCTCCTTCCCTCCGAAAAGGGGCTGTCTTGCGCCTGCGCTGTCGATCACAGCCTGCGCCAATCGTCGCACCTGCTGCACGAACAGGTGGTTCTCGTGACCGCTTGCTATCTTCCTGTTGCGAAACCAGAAAGGATTCGCTTCTCCATGCTGTGCCGCATCCATCCAGCCTGTATTATGTGCAACAGGGTACACGGTCGGTCCTATACGGAATTGACGCATGAGATTTTTAGAAGTGAGCGTCGAATAAGGGTCGTACTGTCCGAACACGAGCAGCGTTCTTCGGCCTTGAAGCATCGCTGCTTCTGCCGATTGAAAAAATCGCTCTAGAAGGAGACGGTTTTGCGGCAGGCAGACGACCCATACGTCGGCCTGCCGCCGCAGCATTTCGTCCCAAGCCGACCCGCTGCCGCTCCCCCCATCCAACAGCACTACATCGTAAGCGCGGCGGGCAACCGCAAGCAGCGGTGTGAGCCATTCTTTTGCCGTTTCGATAAAGATATCCTCTTGCTTGATGGAGCCGTGCAAAATATCCAGGCGATCCCGCAGCAACGGATGGGCATAGTCACGCAGCATGACAGGCTCCAGCTTGCGGTTTTTCAGCAGACGCAAGAGCGCATCAATTCCCGTGTCCGGGGTATGCATGTCCTCTCTTCCGGCAGGTCGATAATAGGCTCGTTCGACAGCAGAGTAACTGCTTAGCAAATGCCCAAGCAACAGCAATCGCGCCGAATATTCCAAACCCATGCACGTCGCCGCGGCGAGCAGATTAGTCGTTGTCCCGGCCTGACCGGATACAGGACTCCAAAATACAACGGTAGCTCCCATAAACGTTCTCCTTTCTACCACACCCGCACCCGTTTACGAGCGATTGCCCAGGCTCGTCGCGCTGTCTTGCGGTCGAAATCGCCAAGCTGCTCCAGCATCGTCAGCAGCATCTCGCGAAACGCCCCGGTCAGCCCGCGAAGGTCGATGCGGCCGTGGTGTTGATTGTTCAAATCGACGGCTGCATCGCGTTCGTCCAAAGGGAAGCGAAACACCGTAACCTCCAACTGGATATGCCGCAACCGCTTTTCGGCTCGCCACGCTGCCAACTTTCCCGGTATGTCAGGGGAGAGCAACTCGAAAAACGAGACAGGCTCTTCCGTGTTCTGTAAGCCGAGACGAATCATCAGTTCCTCGTTTTTCTCCAGCGATAACCGCCTTCCATCCCAGCACCACACCCGCTTATCAAACTGGGACAGGTTGTGGTGGAAAACAAATTCCGTATGGTCAGTGTCCACCAGCATGATGTCGTATGCCGGTGTCGTCCCTGCCTGTGCCAAGCCTCGTTCAAGCTGTTCGGGAGTGAGATAGCCGTAGGCCACATCCATACCTTCATAATCCTGAACGGCGCTATTGGCATAGGCGTGCGGCAGATAACCCCGAATCGACTGCGTGACGGTGGAATCTACCAACAGCACTTTATTCCCCAACGACACAAGTAAGCGGCCAAGCACCAACAAAGCATGCGTCTTATCCGCTACGCCGATAAAAACAATTTTTTTCATATCCGCACTCCTCATTGATTGAAGATATTTTCCCACTTATCTTCGCTTGCCGGAGGCGCTTCGGTTGCAGGAGGCATACCCGATGGCTGCGACGGCGAAACGGCAGGAGGGGGCGTCTGTTGATTTTTCGGAGATTGCGTAGCTGCTGCTCCAGCAGCATCACTCACGCTAGGCTGCGGACCATTCGTCGAAACTGCTGATTCTCCAGACTGCGGTGTGCCTACTGGCTGTGTTCCGCTCATGGCATTAGCCTGCCGCGTCGTCATCCGTTCGTTTTGCAACTGCTGCTGCACGGTTACACTACCGCTGGTGACGCGAAGCTTGTCCGAGTCGCTGACCGCCTTCAAATTGCCATCCAGCGTTTGACGCAACGCACGGGCAAGTTCGATTTTTGCGGTTTCGAGCAGATTGGGATCAACCGCCATCAGGTTCAATACCTTCTGATTGGCCGGATAGTTGACCACAGCCGCTTCCTGTAAGCCCGGCTCGATGTACGGGAGGGCATACAACCGCGCTCCCTGCAAGTACGCATCAATAATAGCGCTGGACGTTTGGAGGATGTCCATCTCATTCAGTTCCAGCCATACAACCGTACCGGACAGCTCCTGTACCTTCTTTTTAGATAAGAGAACAAAGTCCTCGCCGGTTGGAAAGCCGATGCGAACGTCTATATATTGGTTAGGCTTGAGATTAGAGGGAAGCTGAATGACCTGAAACTCCTGTATGCGCAAATCCTTCGGAATGGGCTGCCCTTCGTACAATAAAGAGGAAAGCAGCGGCGTTCCTGGTGCAAGCTCGATTTTGGCGTTTTTGCCGATGATGCTTTCCCGGTCGGTGATGACGCCCGGAGGAACCAAACTGACGGGCATCGGAACAGCCTTGAGGTCATCCGCTTTGAGCGAGACGCCTGCCGGTATTGTTTTTGCAGTCGTCCAGACATTTCGGCTGTTTTGCTGCTCCTCCTTTCTCAATTGCTGAATCTGCCGCTCATACTCCTCTTTCATTTGTTGCTGCTTTTGCTGCTGATCAGTGTGCTGCATCAGCATATACAAGGCCGCTGCTACCAGAAGCGCCACGCTGATCGCGATGGCTCCCATGATGAGCGTCTTGCGGTGTCGATACGTCCATGACATCGTTCACGATCTCCTTTCATTTATATAGAAGATACCTTGCGCTTCTCTTAACGCGCTTCGCCTCGCGGACGCGGCTTTGATGGGGCTTGCTCCGCTTGTCGTTGTGCCAGCTTCTCGGCCGCCCATGTGGGCGTATGCTCCGGCTTCAGGAACCCCATCAGGTCTTCCCGGTTATAGCGGTATTCATCGCCGGAATAGAGGGTTTCCGCATAGACCGCCCGCCCACGTGAGTTCCCGGAGGCACCGAAGCCTCCCGTTACCCAAATCAACTGATGGTCTGTCGTGCGAAATTCCGGCCGCAACCAATCCAAACGGGTCACAACAATTCTGCCGCCGAGATCATCGTCACTTTTGATGGGCAGGCATTGGTCGGGTTGAATGGGAGGCATCGGCTCCGTGATCGTAGCGCGCTCGGTCTGGAGTTTCTCGATTTCCCATTGCAATAGCTTGGTAAATTCCTGCATTGCGACCAGGTAATCCGCATATCCTTCTGCACCGAAATACTGATCGATGCCAAACAAATTATTCTGCGAGCAGTAGCAAACCAAATAGGGCTTTTCGGTATTCGTGATGTCGATGCCTAAAACAACCTCCACCCTGCCAATGGGCAGCGCTTGATAGACTTCGTAGTCACCGGCCATTCGTTTCTCTTGCTCCATCGTCAGCCCTCCCGGTTCATTTTGTGGTCACGTTTCTTGTGCCAGCCTTCGGCTACCTGAGCCTGCTTGCGCAGTTGTGCTTCTTCCTCCTCGGATGGCCTACTACGCGCAAAACCCGGCTTTTCTTTCATCAGACGTTCATACTGACGCCGTTTTCCTTTCGTAAAGTCCATTGATGACCTCCTCCCCGAAAATGGGCATAAAAAAAGCTCTCCGTCAGAGGAAAGGGCGCATGAACAGGGCGGCAACGGGGGAATTACCGTTCGTGCTCCCTTTGCCGCCTTTTGTACCAGTTTTCCAGCAGTTGCACGATTAGGTCTTCCTTTTGTTTTTCCGAGAAATCTCGTGGGAAAAAGCGGTCGATTCGTTCTCGCTGAATACTCATTTTTTCTTTCTGATTCGGCTTTTCCTCCGTCAGTATGGTGTAAATGACATCTGTATTCAGCCTGCCTTCTTGACTCATCTTTTTCATACGCTGAGCCTGAGCAAGTGAAGGCGTGCAGTCCTCGGCCTGCATGGTCTCGAATAGGGCTTGCTGTTCTTTCTCGGCCAAGTAAGATAACTCAACGGCAGGATTAAAGGCAATCCGTTTGTCGTCTACCATTTCGAGAATGGGAGGAGTGAGTTCGGTTAGGCGAACGTATCTAAATATTTGGTTTTTGCTTTCGCCCATCTGTTCTGCTAATATCTCGCTTGATTTCTTTGCAGCAGACTTGTTCCCAACTTGGGAACGAGTTAAATCTGTTCGTTGTCCTTGTCTGTTCATAGCTTCCAATTTCATTTTGTAGGCAAAAGCTTTTTCACTCGGAGAAATATACTCCCGTTGCAGGTTGCTATCCACCATGATGATCGTCGCTTGATCGTCATCCAACTCGCGAACGAGACAAGGAATTGTTTCCATACCAGCCAATTCGCTTGCCTTCTTTCGACGATGGCCGGATACCATCTCGTATCCACCGCCTGCCTTTGGCCGAACTAAGCCGGGAACAAGGACACCATACTGCTTGACACTATCCGCCATTTCTAACATCGCTTCATCCGCCCTTACCTTAAAGGGATGACCGGGAAATTCACTAATTTCAGCCAATGGAATATCCATCACCTTTTCCCGTTGCGAATCGTTGCGGCTTGCCTCAGTCGAGAATAAATCATCGACTTTGGTCAGTTTTATGCTGGCGAGCCGATCTTCTTTCGCTGCCAATATCCTGCACCTCCTTCGTAAGTGCAGCGTAGGCTTTAGCAACCTGTCCGTTCGGATCGTGGGCAAAAATGCTCTTGCCCTTGGCGCTAGTTTCTGCCGCGCGGATGGACAGGGGGATTTCTGTATTGAATACACGCAGCTTATCCCCATAATCCCGACGCAACACGAAAGAAATGTCTTTGGCGAAATTGGTTCGGCTGTCTACCATCGTGAGCAGCACACCATCCACAGCCAGCTTCGGATTAATTTGCCGCCGAACGCGGGCAACCGTCTGCAAAAGCTGCGTCATGCCTTTGGCGGGCAGGTAGTGCGCCTGTACCGGGATAATGACGCTATCCGCCGCTGCCAATGCGTTGATCGTCATCATGCCCAAGCTCGGCATACAGTCGATCACGATAAAATCGTAATCTGCTTTTACGGAATCGATGTATGATCGCATAATCGTTTCCCTGCTCATCGTATTGACGAGCGCCACTTCGACTGCCGATAATTCGATGTTTCCCGGCATCAGGTCGATACCTTCGTGATGGTGCAAAATACCTTCCCTCGGCGCATATGGCTCCTCCGTCATGCCTTTCACCAACATCGTAGCCAGTGAAACGGATAGACTGTCCGGTTCATGGAAGCCTAGCGAATCCGTCAGGTTGCCCTGCGCATCCGCGTCCAACAGCAGAACCTTCTTGCCTTCCGCCGCCAAGCCAATACCGAGGTTGACCGCTGTTGTCGTTTTGCCGACGCCACCTTTCTGATTGGCGAGAGCGATTACTTTGCTCATCCAACAACTCTCCTTTCACGCAAAAAAGCCGACTGCGCTGAACATTCAATAGTTCAGACAATCGGCTTTTTTGAAAAGTATCTATATAAAAAGAGAACGCCCCAATTTTTGGACGCTCTCTTGGATATTCTCAAATTCAATTAGAAGTCATCAGATGTGTCTACCCATTTCAAATCCAACACAATAGAAACCTCGATTTTATCATTCAATGTCTTACTTCTAAACTCGTTTTCCTCAATATTAAACGACGCATACTTCGCAGAATACTGATAATTCAGGACTTCTAGGAATCGACCCGACATATTCCTACCACGCACTCCACATGACTCGTATGCGGGAACATATCCACCGGCTGGACTTCCACCGTCCGGTACCCGCCCGCCTCCAGCACCTGCAGGTCCCGCGCCAGAGTGGCCGGGTTGCAGGACACGTAGACAACACGCTCCGGCTGCATCGCCAGAATCGTGTCGAGCAGCTGCTCGTCGCAGCCTTTGCGCGGGGGATCGACGACGATGACGTCGGGCCGGATGCCCTCCGAGCGCCAGCGAGGAATGACGACCTCGGCCGGTCCCGCCTCGAACGAGGCGTTGCCGATGCCGTTCAGCTCGGCGTTGCGCTTCGCGTCCTCGATCGCCTCCGGCACGATCTCCACCCCGTACACATGCCCCGCCCGACGAGCCAGGAACAGCGAGATCGTGCCGATGCCGCAGTAGGCGTCGATGACGTTCTCGCGGCCGGTCAGGCCGGCATAGTCGACCGCAGACTGGTACAAGCGCAGCGTCTGCGCCGGGTTGACCTGGTAGAACGACCGCGCCGAGATGGCGAAGCGGATGCCGTCCAGCTCGTCGTAGATGACGTCGCTGCCCCACAGCGTGCGCGTCTCGTCGCCGAAGATGACGTTCGTCTGCCGCTTGTTGACGTTCTGCACGATGCTCTTCACCTGCGGCAGCGCCTCGCGGATGGCCGCGATCCAGTCCTCGACGCGCGGGATGCGCGGCCCGTTCGTGACGAGCACGACCATCATCTCGCCGGTGACGAAGCCGGTCCGCACGACGACATGGCGCAGGATGCCCCGCCCGGTCGCCTCGTCGTAAGCGGAGATGCCGACGCGGTTGCCGATCGCCTTGACCTGGCGTACCGCCTCGTCGTTGTGCTCATGCTGAATGAGGCAGGCGTCCATGTCGACGATGCGGTGCGACCCGCGGGCGTAAAAGCCGCCGATCAGGCTGCCGGCCGCGCCGTTCTCCAGGTCGGCCATCGCCATGCCGATCGGCACCTGGGCCTTGTTGCGGTAGCGCCACGGCTCGTCCATGCCGATAGTCGGATGGACGACGATGCCGCCTTTTCCAACCTCCGCCCGATCCGCTCCGCTCTCGCCTGCTCCGGCTGCGCTCGCATCAGCGCTCGATCCACCGTCGCCTACTCCAACCCCGGCTCCGCCGGCCGCAGCTCCCGCCGCGCGCTCTCCCTCGCTCCGCACATGCAGCTTGCCGATCCGCTCCAGCGTATCGACGACATGCTGCCGCTTCCAGACGAGCTGCGCCTCGTAGCTGAGATGCTGCAGCTGGCAGCCGCCGCATTGCTTGTAGATCGGGCACGGCGCGTCGACGCGGTCCGGACTGCTCTGCAGCCACTCGATCGGCTTGGCATAGCCGTACGTCTTCTTGACCTTGAGCACCTTGGCCTTGACGCGCTCGCCGGGCAGCGCGCCCTGCACGAACAGGGTGAAGCCGTCGGCGCGGCCGACGCCCTCGCCTTCATGCGTCAGGCCGGTGATGTCGAGCGTGACCGTTTCGTTCTTTCCGACCGGTACGGTAGGTTTCATCATTCATTCATCCGTTCTCTATGCGTAGTAAAGGCTTGCAGGCAGCCCGGCGCCTAAGGAGGCGAGGACGCGTGCAAGCCGTTGAAATTGGAGTCGAGCTTCGAGCTTTCATGGTGCTAATGATTCGTGGTGTCGTTAGCGGCCCCTTTTTCGAGCTCTTCCCATTTTAACGACGAATGATGCTGTTAGAGTGACGAATTAGGGTTGAAAATGGGAAAAACGGGCTTCCGCACGCGTCTAACAAGCTCAGGAGTCGTAAGAAATCGGCGTTCCCTCAAAAGGGGCTTCTAACGAGCTGACTCGTCGTTAGACCGCAGGCGCTAACAGCTCAAGCTCAAGAACTATGGCCGGTTCAACTGCGCCTGCGTTCTGCGCCGCAGAGAGCCGGCGAAGCCGGCGGAATCAGCGGACTCGCTGGACCCAGCGGACTCGCCGGACTCAGCCGACTCGCCGGACGAAGCCGGACTCGCCGGACTCGCCGGACGAAGCCGCCCAGCTGCCGCGCCCGAAGCCAGCGCCGCCTCAATAATGCGTCTTCCCTTCCTCGTCGACGAAGATGTTCAGATGCGAGGGCAGCACGGTGAACGTGCAAGGCAGCGTGCCGCCGTACTCGCCGTCGAGGTTGAGCTGGGCATAGTCCGGCGTCGTGACGGTGAGGCGGTTCGTCTTGAAGTGCAGGATGTGAGAGTCGTTGAAATGCTCGCCGCGCAGCGCGAGCGTGACGATGCGGATGAACTCGGCCAGGTTGCACTTCTTGAGCACGAGCACCTCGAACAGGCCGTCGTCGAGCGTCGCCGCCGGGGCGAGCTTCTCGAAGCCTCCGACGGAGTTGCTGTTGCAGATGAGGAACAGCATGATCTCCTCGTGGATGTCCTCGATGCCGTCGCCCTCGATGCGCAGCTCCATCGGCCGCAGGCGGGTCATCTTCTCGAGACCCTTCATATAATAGGCAAGCTGCCCGATCATCGTCTTGAGCTTGCTCGGCACCTCGTAGGTGAGCTCGGTGAGCGAGCCGCCGCCGGCGATGTTGATGAAATATTTCTTGCCGGCGCGGCCGACGTCGATCGGGCGGCTGTACTGGCGGGTGATGAGCTCGCACGCGTACTCCAGGTTGCGCGGGATGCCGAGCGCCCGCGCGAAGTCGTTGGTCGTGCCGACGGGCAGGATGCCGAGCGGAGGGCGGTTGGGCTTTTCGCCGAGGCCGTTGATGACCTCGTACAGCGTGCCGTCGCCGCCGGCCGCGATGATCATGTCGAAGCCGCGGTCCGCGGCATCGGCGGCGGCCACCGACGCGTCGCCTTCGCCGCAGGTCGCATGCGTGCTCGTCTCGATGCCGCCCCGCTCCAGCAGCGTCAAAATCTCGCCGAGCCGCCTTTTCATCTCCTCGCGTCCGGACGTCGGGTTGTAGATCAGCCGCGCTCTCTTGTATCCGCTCGTCATGCCTTCTCTCATCCTCCTGCTTGTCGCATCCGCTGCATCCACTGCAGCGCCTGGCGCGCCAGCCAGCGCGGCACCGCCGCGTCCGGCAGCATCGCCCGGCCGTCATATTCATATTCTAACTCGCCGAGCCTCGATGGAATCACGGTCGATGTGAAAAATCCTTGACTAAGAAACGCCGGCACGACGATCACGGTCTCCTCGGGCCGCCGGCTCCGCATCTCGCGCAGCCGGTCGGCCGCCTCGTCCGGCAGCAGCATCGCGGTCTCGGCGCGGGCGAAGCCTCCGCCCTCCCGCAGCCGCTCGCCGAGCCGCTGCAGGCTGCTGCGCCAGCGTTCGTGGAATACCGGCTCGATCGAGCCGTGTCCGACGACGAGCAGCGCCTCCCGGAACGGATCGCGCGAGAGCTCCCGGGCCTGCCGCAGCAGCAGCTCGGCGATCTCCGGCTCGTCGTTGATCGGAACGCCGGGATGGATGCGCGCTCCGCCTGTGCGCAGCGGCTCGAGCTCGCCCTCGCGCAGGCCCGCCGGAGGCTGGCCGAACGCCTGCATGATGTCGTCGACATGCGTGCTGCCGGAAGAGACGAACAGCGGCAGGACGAACAGATCACTCACGCCGAGCGCGAGCAGCTCGTCGATGCCGTCCTGGATCAGCCGTCCATCCACAATCTCCAGAAACGACGAAAGGACCGGCACAGGGCCGGTCGCTTGCGTAATCGTTTGCGCCGCGGCCGCTACGGCCTCGTCGACGAGCGCCACCCACCCGGGGTCGCGCGAGCCATGGCTGATGACGAGGATGCCGGGACGCAGCGGCTCTCTGTCCATCAGCGGTTCAGACGGTCCAGCGTCATCTTGTAGCCGTCGTTGCCGTAATTGAGGCAGCGCTTGACGCGGGAGATCGTCGCCGTACTCGCTCCCGTCTCGGCCTCGATCTGGTTGTACGTGCTGCCCTTGCCGAGCATGCGCGCCACCTCGAGCCGCTGGGAGAGGGATTGAACCTCGTTCACCGTGCAAAGATCATCGAAGAAAATATAGCATTCCTCGACGCTCTTGAGCGTGAGGACCGCTTCGAATAATTGGTCGATCGCTTTATCGTTCAGCTTCTTGAGCTGCATCAACTTCACCCCTGTGAAATAATCCTACATTCCATTTTATATTGCTGCGCTAGAGAATACAACTATCACCGTGTTCACGCTTTAGAGGAGCGATGTTTTTTGCAAGCGCTCTCTTCGGATGGCGGGCAGAATGCCCGTCGGATCGGTTCAGCCTCCTTCAACGAGGCGCGGCTAGGACGATGTCCACTGGACGCGTACATGAGTTTGCGGCCGTCACGGATGGGACGCGCACCTATTTTACTACGGACCTACATTTTATGCTACCTCAAAATTCATGCTGTCCGGAACCGTCCTCTCCTCGCGCACATCACGATAGGTCGAACGAACTCTGCTCCGGTGCTTCCGTCTCAAGTGTGCCTATCGACGAAGCGAGGAAGGCCGACGCGCGCCGCAGCCGGCCGCGGCGTCCCGATCGTTCCTCCGCGGCGCCCTGTCCTCCCGCCGCCCGTGCCAGTCCCCGACTGGGTTTTTCGGCAAAAACCGGGCGAACGTCCAACCCAAACGCCGCTTTAGGCCATACACTGGAACAAACGCGGAGTTCGCCCTCCGCAATCCCACAAGGATGTGAAAGCCAAGTGAATCCGAACTATCCTTCCTATTACCCGCCTATGCCGCAGCGCAATACGCCTGCCGTCCCGGCGCAGGGAAGCATCTTTCCCGGTCTCGGCGAAGGGTTCCCTTATAATCAGCTTCCCGCCCAGTCGCTGTTCGCCCCGCCGCCCTCGCTGATGCCGCCCGGCCCGGCGCCGTCGATCGGCCCGCTGGCGACGCTGGAAGGCGCCGCTCTGCCTACTGCGGCAGCGGCGGAGACGGAAAAAAAGGGCAGCCTGTTCTCTCTCGACAAGCTGACCGAGCTCAAGGGCTTCGTCGATCGGATCGGGGGTCTCGACGGCATCCTCGGCACGATGACCAAGGCGCAGAAAATCATCGGCAGCGTGCAGCAGATGGCTCCGCTCGTCAAGGTGATGATGGGCACATTCGGCAGCAAGAAAGGCTCCGACAAGTCCAAGATGGTCGATCTGGAGGACGACGAATGGTCGCCGCCGAAGAAGAAGCGGACGAAAAGCAAGAAGCGCCGCACCGGCGGAGGCGGCTATGCCAAGGGCGGCCGCAGCCGCAAGCGCCGCACCGGCGCCAAGCGCCGCAGGCCGAAGCAAGAAGAATAGGACGAAAAAAGCCCGCTTTCCCTCGGTGAAGGGAGAAGCGGGCTTCGACTTGAAAAGGGGACGAACGCTACAGGAACAGCCACTCGATGATCTGGTAGATCAGCGCGGCCAAGCCCATGGAGATCGGAATCGTGATGACCCAGGAGACGACGATCCGTCCGGCCATGCCCCACTTCACGCCAGAGAAGCGCTTCGCGCTGCCGACGCCGAGCAGCGAGGACGTGATCGTATGGGTCGTGCTGACCGGGAAATGCAGCATCGTCGCCGTCAGGATGACGGAGGCGGCGCCGAGATCGGCGGCGAAGCCGTTGATCGGCTCGATCTTGAAAATCTTCGTGCCCATCGTCTTGATGATCTTCCAGCCGCCGACCGAGGTGCCGAGCGCCATCGCCGTCGCCGCGGACAGCTTGACCCAGAGCGGCACGTCCATGTTGTCCTGGAGTCCGGCCGACACGAGCGCGAAGGTGATGATGCCCATCGCCTTTTGCGCGTCGTTGGTGCCGTGCGTGAACGACTGGAACGCCGCGGTCATGATCTGTCCGGTGCGGAAGCCCTTGTTGATCTGATGCGGGCTCGACCTGGCGAACACCAGCTTGAGCAGCGTCATCAGCAGATAGCCGACGACAAACGCGATGATCGGCGAGAAGATGAGCGCCTTGATGATGTCCGAGAAGCCGCTGCCGTTGATCGCGCCGAATCCGGCCGACGCGACGACCGCTCCGGAAAGGCCGCCGATGAGCGCATGCGACGAGGAGGACGGGATGCCGAACCACCAGGTGATCAGGTTCCAGATGATCGCTCCGAGCAGCGCCGCGATGACGATCTCCTCGCCGTGCTGCAGCGTGGTCGGATCGGCGATGCCGCCGCCGATCATCTTGGCGACGCCGGTGAAGCTGAGCGCTCCGACGAAGTTCATCGTCGCCGCCAGCAGGATGGCGACGCGCGGCTTGAGCGCCCGCGTCGACACCGAGGTCGCGATGGCGTTGGCCGTGTCATGGAAGCCGTTGATGAAGTCGAACGCCAGCGCCAGGAACACGACGACCGCCATAATTATCAATACTGTATCCATCGTTCAGGTCGTCTCCTGTCCTTAGCTGTTGCGCATGATGATCGTTTCAAGCGTGTTGGCGACGTCTTCGAAGTAATCCGTCGTCTTTTCGAGCATTTCGTAAAGCTCTTTGCGCTTGATCAGCTCGATCGGATCCTTCTGGTTCGCGAACAGCGCCTTGATGCTCACGCGCAGCAGGTCGTCGGCCTGGTTCTCCAGCTCGTTGATCGCGATGTTCGGCTCGCGGATCGCCAGCAGCTTCTTCTGCGTGAGCAGATAGATCGCGTTTTTGACCTGGTGGGCGCAGCGCACGAGGTTGTCGGCGAACAGGCGGATGTACTCGTCCTTGTCCGTCACCTGGTACATCTCGAAGCGCGACGCGCAAGCCTCGATCTCGTCGACGACGTCGTCAAGCGCGGTCGTCAGCGCCATGATGTCCTCGCGCTCGATCGGCGTGATGAACGTCTTGTTGAGCTCGATGATGATCGTATGGGTATAGCGGTCGCATTGGCTCTCGTATTCTTTCATCGCCTTGGCGAACTCGCCGACATTCGACAGGTCGTCCACCCCGCGCGCGAAATACTCCACGCTTTCGACAATCGAATCCGCCATTTCCTCCAGCGTTTTGAAGAAGATATTCTTCTTAGCCATGTTCGTCCCCTTTGCTTTCAAAAAAATGGTTAGACAGCCCTTTTCAGGCCCCACTTATCTTATCACAGTTCATCCGGGTGGTGTAAAGGATTTGTAAACGCCAGCGCCTCGAAAAATCGAATTTTGTCGAATTTTCGCCCTGGTTCATTTTGCCCAAAACGCGCGAAAAGACCCTGCCGTCAAGGCAGGGCCGAAGGTTCGTTGCTGGAGCCTAAGGCAGCACCGCGAGCCGCTGCTCGAGACCCGGCTTGTCGGGCACGATCAGCACATGGGTCTGGCCCGGGTACAGCGGAGCCTCCGTCTCCGAGTCGTAGAACCGGATCGGATCGTCCGTGCCGCTCCTCTTCCACTGAATGTCTCTCGCCTGGCCGCGCTGGAACAGCTTCGCCCGGCCTCCGCGATCCAGATCGACCTCCCGCCGGCCGACATCGTCCAGCACGCGGTGGGGCGCCTCGAGCACGACGACGTTGGCCGCCTCCAGCTGCTTGCCGTCGTTCAGGTCGACATGCGGCTCGCCGTTGATCGAGCGCTTGTACGTCAGCGACTCCGCATCGTAGCGGTACGACACCTTGTACGACTGGAGCAGGAACGTGACCTCAAGTCCCGACGACGGACTGCCGGGCGGCGCCTGCTGCAGATCGGAGACGAACGGCAGCGTGCGCACCGCGCCCGTCTGGGCGGTCTCGAATTTCTTCTTGGCGGCGCCGGCCGCCAGCTTCTCGAGGCTCGTGTACAGATTATGCGGAGCCTTCCTGGACTTGTCCCTCCAGAAGTAAGCCCCTGCATTCGTAATCTCGTCCATATGGTCGAGCTTCTCCCGCGACAGCATCGCATAGCCGTCCGGACTGCCGCCGGAATGGATCAGGATCGCGTCCTGGCTTTTGCCGACGTCGATGAAGTACGGCCGGATGCTGCGCACCGGGCCGATCGCCCCGTCGAAGGCGCGGCTCTGGAAGACGGCCAGGAAACGCGTGATCTCGCCTTCCGCGAGCACCTCGTACAGCAGGTCCGCCGAGCCCAGCCCCGACTGCGGCCTCGCCTTGGCGTGATTGTTGATCATCACCAGATACGGCCGGCTGTCGATCGGCCCCTGCAGCGCTTCTCCCGTGAGCGGCGCCGTGAAGGCGGGAGCTGCGGACGGCGCCGGACTCGGCGAAGCGGTCGGCAAGGCGGTCACGCTCGGCGGGCCGGCCGTCTCGACGGGAGCGTCGGCCTTTTGCGAGCAGGCGGAGAGCAGCATCGACGCCGCGGCCGCCATCAGAAGCCATTTACCGGTCATGGTTCCAGACATGCATTCATCCCCTCCGTTTCCATCATAGACCAGCCGGATGCGCTTGGGAACCTTTTTCGCCCCCGCCCGGGAGGCGCTTCCATCCTGCAAGAACCTTCCTCCAGCGGATAGCAATGCCTGCGCCGATCCATACTAGCCGCATGGGCCGGCGTCGCCCGAGCGACCCCAGGCATGCGCGAAAGGAGGCACGGAATCCCATGCCGATCTCAAACCGGATCAGCGTCTGGACATGCATCATCATGCTGCTGCTGAGCAGCGGAGGCGTAGCGAACATCCTCGTTCCGCCGTTCATCTTTTCCCGATCGGGAAGCGACTCCTGGGTCGCGATCCTGCTCGCCCTGCCGCCCATGCTGCTCTGGTGCGGCCTCCTTTGCTACGTCATCCGCAAGCTGAACGGCGTGCCGATCGAGCAATGGCTGTCGGACCGGTTCGGCCGGGCCGCCTCCTGGACGATGCGCGCGCTCGTCGTCGTCCTGCTGCTCCTCCAGGCCTCCACCCTTTCCTGGGAAACGGCGCATATCGCCATCCACAGCTACATGAGCCATACGCCGGTCTGGATCATCGCGGGAGCGACAGCGGCGCTCTGCGCCTGGACCGCATCCGGCGGGCTCCGCTCGATCGCCTATGCCTGCGTCATCCTCGTCCCGATCGCGGTCATCCTCGACTCGCTGCTGCTGATGCTGAACTGGCCGAACATGGACAGCCGGATGCTGCTGCCGATCTTGGAGAACGGCATCAGCCCGGCGCTGAAGGGCATGCCGCTCGCGGCGGCGGCGATGCTGGAGATCTGGCTCGTCCTGTTCGTGCAGCAGCATGTCAAAGGCCGGTTCCGCTGGTACCAGTTCGCCCTTCTGGTCCTGTTCCTGTGCTGGCTGCAGCTCATTCCCGTCGTCGTCTCGATCTGCGTCTTCGGCTCCGACCAGGCGTTCAAGCTGCGCAGCCCGGTGCTCGAGATCTGGAAGGTGATCTCGCTCGGCCCCACGATCGAGCATATCGATCTGTTCGCGATCGTGCAGCGCGTCTCCAGCACGTTCGCCCGCATCTCGCTGCTCTTCTACTTGTCCGCGCGGCTCGGCCCGGTGCGGGGCCGACGCGGGCTGACGATCTTCTTCGTCGGCATGGCGGCGGTCGTCACCGCGTTCTCCAGCTCGAAGGTCACCGATTCGGAGCTCTTTTTCTTCCTGATCGAGTACCAGTACCCCGTCTTCATCGCCTTCGTCCCGGCGCTCACCGCGCTGCTCGCCATCCTCCTGCGCTGGCGCTCTCCGCTGCCGACGGCCGGAAAGGAGGCGGAGCCGGGATGAAGAAGCCGAACGCCAACCGGGCGGCGGGAACGGCGACGGCTTGCGGCAACGGCGGCAGCGCCGGCAACAGCGCCGGCAACGGCGGCAGCGAAGGCGAGCGCCTGCCCGGCCGGGAGCAGCTGCGCCAGTGGCTCCAAGGCAGCGACGACGTCTCCCTCCTGGACATCGAAGTAGAGGCAGAGCGCGCTAGACCGGGAGCAGAGGCGCAAGCCAGCGAGGCGCCGGACGAAGTCGACGAGGCGGAGAAGCCGCCGCGCGGGCTGCCGGAGCCGGGACCTCCCTCCGGAGCTCGTCCGCTGAAGCTGACGCTCGTCTACTGCAGCGCGATGGCCGATCCGATGCTGCTGCAAAAGGTCGTCCTGCCTCAGGCGCGCGCCGGCGTGCCCGCGCTGGCGCCGGAGGAAGCGGCGAGCGCGCGGCCGGGCAACATGGGCGCGTGGCAGGAGCTGAAGCTGCCCCGGATCTCGAAGGAGGCGCCCCATACGATCACCTGGCGCGATTACATCTGCCGGATGATCTTCGAGGCCAATGCGATCCTGTTCTGCGACGAGCAGCAGCGTGCCTGGTCGATGTCGGCCGGAACGGTGCCGGGCCGCTCTCCGTCCGAGGCCGCGACGGAGGTGTCGGTGCGCGGCCCGAAGGACGGCTTCGTCGAGCAGCTGCATACGAATACGGCGCTCATCCGCTACCGGCTCCGCACGCCGGGCCTGCGCTGCGAGCAGCTCTGCGTCGGCACGCGCTCCGGCACGAAGGCCGCGCTCCTGTATGAGGCGGACATCGCCAATCCGCAGCTCGTCGATGCGATCCGCGACAAGCTGTCCGGCATCGACGCCGACGACATCGTTTCGACGCGCCATCTGCAGGATCTGCTCGTCGACCGCTCCTGGTCGCTCCTGCCCCGGACGTCCTATACGGGCCGGCCGGACTTCGCCGTGCAATGCCTGGCGGCCGGACGAGCCGTCATCCTGCTCGACGGCAATCCGACGGCGATCATCGCGCCGGCGAACCTGTTCCTGCTGATGAAGTCCGCCGAGGATGCGCAGCAGAACTATTTCTTCGTGAACTTCACCCGGCTGCTGCGCTACGTCTGCCTGCTCGTCACCTGCTTCCTGCCGGGCCTCTACATCGCCCTGGCGGTCTACCACGTCGACCAGATTCCGTTCAACCTGCTGGCGACGATCATGAACTCGCGCCTCGGCTTGCCGCTGTCGTCAATCGAGGAGATGTTCCTCGCGCTGCTGCTGATCGAGATCTTCCGAGAGGCCGGCGCGCGGCTGCCGGGGCGATCGGGCAGACGCTGACGGTCGTCGGCGGCCTCATCATCGGGGATGCGGCCGTCCGGGCCGGACTGATCTCCCCGGTCATGATCGTCATGGCGGCCATGACGTTCGTCGCCGGCTCCACGCTGGTCAACCAGTCGCTGACCGGCGCCGTGACGCTCATTCGGTTCTATGTGTATGCGTCCAGCTCGGCGCTCGGCTTCTTCGGCTTCATGATCTCGACGATCAGCGTGCTCGTCTATCTGACGCGGATCCAATCGTTCGGCGTGCCGTACCTGACCCCGATCTCGCCGATCCAGCTCCGCGACCTGCTGCCGGGACTGTTCATCCTGCCGTTCCGCAAGCGCCCTCGCCGGGCGGAAGCGCTCCGCGTGCAGAAACCGTTGAAATGAGGTGATTGCTCCATGCGCCGCCTGCGCCTGATCGCAGCCGCCGCGCTGCTCTTGCTGCTGGCGGGCTGCAAAGGATCGAAGACGAACAACGAGCTGTATCTGAAAGCGATCGGCATCGACTATAAAGACGGCATCTACACGATGTACGTGCAGATGCTCGATTTCGCCGGCGAATCGAAGTCGGAAACCGGCACTGTGAGCGGAAAGCAGATTCCGATCTGGACCGGACACGGATCGGGGAAAAGCATCGGCGACGCCAATGCCAAGCTGATGAACAGCTCGCAGCAGCCTATGGACTTCTCGCATGTGTCGGCGCTGCTGCTGACCGAAGGCGCGCTTAAAGCGATGTCGAGCCGGGATATTTCCGAGCTGATCGCCGGGTATCCGGAGAGCCGCATGAACGTCTGGATGTTCGGCACGCGCCATAAGCTCGACGACATCTTCATCACCAAGTCCTTCTTCAACCTGTCCAACACGACGACGCTGCTGCATTCGCCCGAAGCGAGCTACAGCCAGAAGTCCGACATCGAGCCGGTGTTCCTGTTCAAGCTGCTGCGCGAGCTCCAGCATCCCGCCATAAACGGCTACGTGCCAGAGCTCATGCTCGAGGAGCGCGCCTGGGAAAAGGACGAGAAGCCGCATCCGGAGCTGAAGGTTGCCGGCGCGTTCTTCTTCCGCCAGGCGGCCTACGAGACGCGGCTGCCGATCGGCCAGCTGGAGGGCTGGCACTGGATGAATCCGCACATGGAGCAGTACTTGATCGAGATCGTGCATGACGGAGTCGACTACGGCTACGGCAGCTTCACCCGCACGAAGATCAAGCTGCGCCTGAAAGAGGACGAGCAAGGCGAGCCGGCGTTCGAGGCCCGCGTGCATGTCAAGGGCGTGCTCATGACGCGCAATACGCAGTCGCCGATGGCGGAGGTGGAGGAAGCGGCGGCAAAAATGATCGAGGCCCAGATCGTCTCCACGTACCGGAGCGCTCTGAGCCGAAAGATCGATATATTCGAACTGGAGGAGCTTTATTATCGGAAGCATCCGCGCGAATGGCAGGAGCGGACTGACGGCGGCGCAAAAACGCTGCTCAAGCCCGATTCGCTGCGGCTGGCCGAGGTGCGCGTCGATCTCGAGAGCCCCGGCAAATACAAGCCTTAGGGCGTGCTTAGGGCGTCGTCGCAGCTCCGCCCTAGCCGCTCAGATGCTCCAGTCGAGCCACTGCTCATGCCGCTTCTCCAGCTTGGCGAGCCAGTCGACGGTGACGCGGATCGCCTCTTCCTGATGCGCGCGGGTCGAGTAGGTGTGGTCCGCCTGGAACAGGATCTCCTTGTCGCACAGGCCGTCGCCGCGCGTCCAGAACACCTTTTGGTACAGGAAGCTGTAATCGGCCGGGATGACGTCGTCGCTCGTGCCGTGCACGAGCAGCACGTCGCCGCCGAAGCGCACCGCCGCCTGGAACGGCTGATGCTGCTGCAGCGAGTCGAAGAACTTCGGCTCCAGCGTGTAGCCTGCGTGGTCGGTCGAGCCCTTGAGCACGGCCTCGTCGTACCCGCTGCGGCCGACCAGCCGGACGATGTCGTTGAATGGATAGCCGACGGCCGACCAGAGGATGAGCCGGTTGACGCGCTTGTCCTTGACCGCGGCATGGAGGGCGACCGCTCCGCCCAGGCTGTGGCCGAGCAGCGTCACCCGCTGCGGATCGACGCAGTCCATCGCCAGCACGTAGTCGAGCGCGGCCCTCGTCTGGCCGATCATCGAGTCGAAGCCGAGCGCCCCGTAGCTGCCGCTGCTCTCGCCGCAGCCGCCGTAGTCGAAGCGCAGGACGAACGATCCCTGGGCGGCCAGCGCCCGGGCGGTCTTGACGAACAGACGGTCGACGCCGATCCGGCTGCCGATGAAGCCGTGGCAGATGACGACGATGGGCTGCCGCTCGCGCTCGTCGGCCGCGGACGCGGCAGGATAATGCAGCGTGGCGGTGAGCTCCAGCCCTTCATGGCGCAGAATCAGTTGTTTTTCCATCGATCGATCCATCCTTTGCGGGTTCGTTTATTAATCATATATTATTCCAACCTGTTTAATCGGGTTTAGATGTCTTCAGCTTACCATCGTTCTCGTTCGATTGTCAATCGCTCTTCTTGTTTGCCGTTTGTGACGGAGGTGTAACAGCAGTATAATGAGAAGAATTCGAATGAGGTGATGGAATGTCCCGACTGGACATGGAGCTCTGCCCGCGCTTCGAAAAAGCCGTCGACCTGCTCAGCAAGCGGTGGACGACGCTGATCGTCTACAAGCTGCTCGCGGGACCGCAGCGGTTCGCCCGCATCGAGGACTCGCTGCCGGGGCTGAGCGGCAAGATGCTTGCCGAACGGCTCAAGGAGCTCGAGGCCGAGGGCGTCGTGCTGCGGACCGTCTATCCCGAGATGCCCGTGCGCATCGAATATTCGCTGACGGACAAAGGACGCGCGCTGGAGCCGATCGTCAGCGAGATCGCCCGCTGGTCGCAGGACTGGCTGCCCGCCTCATCTCCCGACCCGGCCGAGTCCTGATCCGGCTGCCTCCGGCCGCCAACCCGTACCCGCCAGCCCGTGCCCGCACCGCGGGCACGGCTCGCCCAGGCGATCGCACTGTCCGAAAAGGGCCATCCTCCGCGTCGACAACGACGTGGAGGACGGCCCTTTTCGCGCGTCTCTCGCATGGAACGGCGGCGCCGGTCCATACTAGCGGTAGAGAGAACAAACGAACGTTGAAGGAGGAATCCCGATGGACGCTTTGCTCGGCTGGCTCGTCCGCCACTGGGTATCCGCGATGATCGCGGCCGCTCTCATCGTCGCTTGCGTGTTCGTGCTCGTCAATCGAAAGGCGCTGTTCTACAAGGAATAGCCGAGCCGGCCGGGATCAGCCCGGCAGGAGCGGGCCGGAGCCGTCGATCAAAGGCAGGCGCAGCTCGGCCGTCGTGCCGGCTCCAGGCTCGCTGCCGATATGCAGAGAGCCTCCGTGCTGCTCCGCGATCTCCTTGCAGATGGCGAGTCCGAGGCCGCTGCCGGGACGGGCGGACAGCCCTTTGTAGAACTTGTCCGTCACATGGGGCAGATCCTCGGGCGCGATGCCGACGCCGCTGTCGGCGACGAGCAGCACCGCCTCCGCTCCCTCGCGATGCGCGCTGACGCGGATCGAGCCGCCCTCCGGCGTGAACTTGAAGGCGTTGTCGATCAGATTGATCAGCACCTGGCGCAGCCGGTTCGGGTCGCCCCGCACGAGCAGCGGCGCCGGCTCGAGCAGGCTCAGCAGCCGCACGCCGGTCTCTTCCTGCCGAACGGCCTGCTGCGTGACGCATTCCCGGACGGGCAGGTTCAGATCCAGCTCCTCCAGATGGAGGTCCATGCTGCCGGAGCTGAGGTTGGAGAAATCCAGCAGATCCTCCACGAGCCCGGTCAGCCGCTCCGTCTCGCGGGCGATGATGCCGAGCCCTTCCTGCACCTCCTCGCGGCGGGAGCCGGGATCGGCGAGCGTCTCGCTCCAGCCTTTGATGGAGGTGAGCGGCGTGCGCAGCTCATGCGAGACGGACGAGATGAAGTCGTTCTTGAGCTTCTCCCGCTTGTTGAGCTCCACCGCCAGCGTATGCAGCGTATCGGACAGCTGGCCGATCTCGTCGCGCCCGCGCTGGCCGCTCATGCCGAGCTGCCAGTCGCCGGCCGCCATATGGCGCGCCCGGCGCGTCAGCTCGCGCAGCGGCCGGACGATGCGGCCCGCCATCCACATGCTGAGCGCAAGGAACAGCAGGATGACGGCCGCGCCGGTCAGCAGCGTCATGCGGATCAGCAGCGTCACCATGCGGTCGACCTCGCCGAGCGCGGCCGAATAGCGGACGACCGAGATGATCCTGCCCTCGCGGAGCAGCGGCGCGGAGGCGGCGACGATGCGCTCGCCGCTCGTCTCGTCCTTGCCGATCCAGGCGCTCGTGTCGCCTTCGGCGGCCCGCACGACATCGGGCGTGCGGATCGTGCGGTTGTCGCTGAAGCCGTTGGAGTCGAGGAACATCATGCCGTCGGGCTGCAGCAGCTGGATGCGGGTGTCCGCCTCGCTCATGCTCTGCAGCATGTAGCTCGCCCGCTCGTTGGCCGACATCCACTGCATCGCGCGCGCATGCAGCGACATCGAGGTGGCCACGCGCTGCTTCATCGCGCTCGAGGCGCTGCCGTAGTAGTAGTTCCAGATGAGCGTCAGGAACATGCCGCCGAGCACGACGACCGTCAGAAAGACGAGCAGCAAATAGCTGAACACCATCTTGGTCCGCAGGCTCCTCATCCCGGATCGCTCCTGTTCCACCGGTAGCCGAACCCCCATACCGTCTCGATGATCGCCGGCTCGGACGGATCGTCCTCGACCTTTTGGCGGATGCGCCGGATGTTGACGTCGACGACCTTGAGGTCGCCGACGTAGTACCTCCCCCACACCTCGCTTAAAATTTCATCGCGGCTGACGCTCTGCCCGCGCCGATCCAGCAGCAGCTTGACGAGCGACCATTCGGTCGGCGTCAGCACGATCTCGCGATCATGCTTCCAGAGGCGGCGGTCGCCGGGCGCCAGCCGGAACGGCTCGCCGCTGCGGACAGCCGCCGAGGCGGGGGCGGAAGCCGGGGCAGGCGCAGCCGCGGATGGAGCGGTCGCGGCCGCGACAGCCGCAGGAGCCGGGCCGCGCCAAGCGCCGATGTTCATGCGCCGCTGCAGCGAGCGGATCCGCGCCATCAGCTCGCCGGGGCTGAACGGCTTTTGGATGTAGTCGTCCGCGCCGAGCTCCAGCGCCTCGATCTTGTCCTGCTCCTGCGACTTGGCCGTGAGCATGATGATGCCCATCTCCGGATAGGCCTCGCGCAGCGCCGAGCAGAGCTCGAGCCCGGAGAGCCCTGGCAGCATGATGTCCAGCAGGGCGATGTCCGGCGGGCCCTGCTCCGCGACGAGCCGCAGCGCCTGCTCGGCGCTGCCGGCCTCGACCGGCTCCATGTCCGCGCGCTTCAGATTGATCCTCACGAAGCCGCGGATCGCCTCTTCGTCCTCTACCAGCAGGATCTTCACCGCCTTCATCCCCCTTTCCGTTCCGTCGTCTTCAATCGGCCGGCTGCAGCCGCACCGACGAGGCGAGCTGCTCGCCCGTCAGCCTCATCGCGTCGTAGCGGTTGAGGTCGGTGTCCGACCATCCGTCCTCCGCCTTCGGCTTGGGCTCCTCGATCGCCGCATAGACATAGCCGCCCGCCGTGCGCAGATTCGCCGGCTTGCGTCCCTTCCCTTCCATGGCGGCGGACCAGCTCCCCCACTCCTTGATCGGGATGCCGTACAGCGTCCAGAGCGGCGCGATCGCCCCGCTCTTGGCGTTGTAGTAGTCGAGCTGAATGATCGCTTCCGGCTCCTCGACGGGTCGCGAAAGCGTGAACTGTCCTCTCCAGCGGGACGGGATCTGCACGGAGACGCCAGAGCTGAAGTCGTTGTATTCCAGCGTGACCGGCAGGAACATGTCCTTGCGGACGAAGCCCGGATCCTGGGGCCGCAGCCCGCTCCACTGGGTCCATTCGGTGTACGTGATCAGATCCGAATAAGGCGTGCCCTCGGGCTGGCCCGGCGCCTCCACCTGGCGGCTCCACTCGAGGATGCCGTCGCCGTTGATGTCGGTGTTGAGCACCGGGCTCATGTTGAAGCCGAGATTCGGCTCCTCGACCGGCGGATAAACCTGCTCCAGGCCGTCGTCGTACCATCCGGCCATGAGCGTCAGCGACGAATGCGCGCCCGCGCCCGCCTCGGCGATGACGCCGAACCGGTCCTTGGCGATGCGGCCGATCGCCAGCCGCTCGTACAGCGTCGCATCCGCCTCGAGCGGCAGCGTCGCGGCGCGGTCCAGTCTCCCGTTCGCGAACCGGTATACCTCCAGCATCGGCTCGTTCGGGCTGCCCGGCCGGCGCACGAGCACGAGCTCCTGGCGCCCGTCTCCGTCGACATCGCCCGTATCTCCGGCCTCATAGCCGAGCTCTGCGACCGGCTTCAGCAGCCTTCCTTCCTCCGATTCCTCGAAGAGAGGGTCCGAAGCCGAGTAGACCTGCACCTCGTACTGCTGCCAGGTCAGGCTGTTGCCGGGCTGCCTGACGAGCCAGCCCGCGATGATCTCCGGCCGCTTGTCCCCGTTCATGTCCACGAAGCTCAGCCACTCGAGGCTTGTCCCCATCGCGGAGCGGAGCACCGCCCATGTCTTCCATTCGCCGGCCTCCTGCCGGGCGATCAGGATGCGCGAGCTGCCGTATGCGTCGCTGTACGTCAGGACGGCCTCGGGCGAGCCGTCGCCGTCGAGGTCGATGGAGCGGATCGCCTCCGGCTGCCGCTCGCGCGTCGGCAGCGACAGCGAGCCGCCTGCAGGCAGCAGCTGCTTGAGGCTGGAGCTGGCGCCTCCGGCCTGGGGCGCCTCCATCGGCGGTCCCAGCAGATCGGCAGGCGCGGCCGTATAGCGGCAGCCGGAGAGCGCGAGCGCGCAGGCTCCGAGCAGCGCGAGCAGCCGCAGCGGCTTGCGGGCGCCGCTGCGGGGCGGACGGCTCGTTCGATTGATGCGATTGCAGCTGTTGCTCACGTTCGTTTCCGCCCCTCCTTTGCCTCCGTCGTCTGGATGATGCCGCCGTCCGGGCCGGCGCCGCTTCGAGGACCGCCTGCGGCGGCGCCGCTCAGCCGAGCTGGTCCGGCGTCACGAAGCGGTAGCCCGCGGTCTTGAGATCATGGATGATGAGCGGCAGCAGCTCCGCCGTATGCAGCTTGCTGCCGAAGGAATGCATGAGGATGATGCTGCCGGGCTTCGCGTGCTTGGCGACGTTCGCCCTCATCGTCTTGACCGACGTGCCCGCCCAGTCTCTCGTGTCCACGTTCCAGAGCACCTCCGTGCGGCCGCCCTCGCTCAGGATCGCTTTCAGCTCCGCGGACGTCGCGCCGTACGGCGGACGGAACATCGTCGGCGTGATGCCGACGGCTTTTTGAATAAGTGTATCATTATCCTTGATTTCTTGCAGGATCTTTGTCTTTCCTGTTTTTGAGAGGTCGGGATGATGCGTCGTATGGTTGCCGAGCGCGTGGCCTTCGTCCACGATGCGCTGCATGACCTCGGGGTATTTCTTCACTTGCGTGCCGACGACGAAAAAGGTCGCCTTGACCTTCTCTTTCCGGAGAATGTCGAGAATCTTGACCGTCGTGGCCGCATCCGGCCCGTCGTCGAACGTCAGGGCGACCGCCTTGGCCCCTTTCTCCAGCTTGGCCGTATGCGCGCGGCCGTCGTTCGGCTCGGCCAGCGGGCCGGCCTGCGCCTGGAGCGGCGGCTTCTCGTACGTGTCGCCGGTCACGGTGTGCGGCCGCTCGGACGGAGACGGATGCGGCGAAGCCGTCGGCGACGGATGCGGCGATTTGGGGCCGGACGAGGCCGACGGATGCGGCGAAGGCGAGGCTGTGGCCGGGATCGCCGTCGGCGCGCCGGCGCCGGGCTGCGTCGCGCCGGCGTCAGGTGAAGCCGATGGCGAGCTAGCGCCGGGCGAGGCCGAGGCGGACGGCTGGAAGCCGCCGGCTTCGACATGGTCGGCGCTGCCGCAGCCGCCGGCCGCCAGCGCGAGCGCGGTCAGCGCCGCGAGCGCAGCCGCCTGCGGCGCGCGTCGGCGGACAGCGGCGCCCGCCGGTTTTCGCAAATGCTTTCTACTTCTATCATTCGCAGCCTGGCTGCGTTTTGAGACGTTTTTCGACAAGAAAAGACAAATCGGGTTCATCTGAGGTGCTCCTAACTCTAGTAAGATAGCTTTATCGTACCGGACAAAAATCGTCAAGGAGTTACAATCCGGTAACACCTCAGACGGAGCGGGCGCCTGGTTAAGTTGCAGCGGAGCGAGCCCGTTTTTTGCCGATCCGCCAATCGAGGGGCGAAAACGGACTTGGAGCGGCTCGGCCGCAGCGCCTCCCCTGTTCGTTTCCGGCCAGGATGAAAAAAGCCCTGACGCGCCGGAATCATCCCGGCGGTCAGAGCCTTGTATCGAGCTGGCTGGTTCAAAAGCGTCCCTTACTTCGAGACGGTCTTGTTATAGACGGCGATCTTGTCCGTGATCTGCTTGGCGGCGTCGTCCAGCGCGGCCTTGACGTCCTTCTTGCCGGTGAACGCTTCCTCGATCGCGGCCTCGACGAGCTGGCGCGCCTCCGGGAACACGCCCATGACCGCGCCTTGGCTCGCCGTGCTCGGCTTGGAGGCGTGCAGCTGGTCGACGGCGGTCTGGAACTGCGGGTACTTGACGAGGTTGTCTTTGACGACCTGCTCGTCGTACGCCTTGGTCGTGATCGGGAAGTAGCCGGTGTTGATGTGCCACTGGGCCTGCGTCGCCGGCTCAGCCAGGTACTTGATGAATTCCCATGCGGCCTGCTGCTCCTCGGCCGGCTTGTTGTTCAGCACCCACAGGCTCGCGCCGCCGACGACGACTCCGCCCTCGGCATCGGCGGATGGCCGCGGCAGGAACGCCGTGCCGACCTCGAACTTGCCTGCCGCGCCGTCGACGATGCCGCGCAGGCCCGCCGTGGAATCCAGCGTCATCGCCACTTGGCCGGCGAGGAACGCCTTTTTCGTGTCGTCGGTCTTGCGGCCGAGGTTGAGCGCGGTCTTGGCGTCGACGAGCCCTTTCCACCACTCCAGCGTCTGCACCGCCGCCTCCTGGTTCACGAGCGACTCGGTGGCGGCGCTGTCGCGGCCGTTGCCGTTGTTGACGAGCTCCTTGCCTTGGGCGGCGAGCAGCTGCTCCATGAACCAGCCGTAGATCGCGAACGAGGCGCCGGTCACGCCGTCCTTGGTGAGCGCCTTTGCGGCGTCGGCGACTTCCTGGTACGTGGCCGGCGGCTTTTCCGGATCGAGCCCGGCGGCCTTGAACAGATCCTTGTTGTAGTACAGGATCGGGTTGGACGTGTTGAAAGGCATCGAATACTGCTTGCCGCCGAACGTGTAGTACCCGCGGATGTTCGGCTCGAGCGAGCCGACGTCGTAGCCCTCGGCGTCGATGAACTGCTGCACCGGCGTCACCGCGCCGGAGTCGATCATGAAGCGGGAGCCGATCTCGTACACCTGGATGAGCGACGGGCCGGACTTGGAGTCCATCGACGCCTTCATCTTGTTGAGGCTCTCGTCGTACGTCCCCTGGAACACCGCCTCGACCTGCACGTCCGGATGGGTGGAGTTGAAGCCGCTGACGAGCGCGTCCGCGGCCTTGCCGAGCTCGCCGCTCATCGAGTGCCACCAGACGACCTTCACCGGCGCCTTCGACGCTTCTCCTCCGGCCGGAGACGAGGACGGCGAGGCCGTCGTGCTCGGTTCGGACGAAGCCGCGCCGCTGTTGTTCGTGTCCGGATTGCCCGCGCAGGCGGACAGTGGCAGGATCAGCATCGCCGCCGCGGCCGGCAGCGCCCATTTCCAATTGCGGATGACCATGTGTGCAATCTCTCCCTTTTTCGTTGAAATGATCGGATGGCAGATGACGCTATGGCAAGCCCCGAGGGGCGGACGCCTGCAAAAGGTTCCACGCTCGCACAGCGCGGTTCGCGGGGCTGCGCAAGGCAGGCCCCGGCATCGACGACGGCCTTCAGCCATGTCGGAGACGGCCGCAGGTCAGGGCAGACGGCCCGCAGGTCAGGGCAGACGGCCGCAGGACAGGGCAGACGGCCCGCAGGACAGGGCAGACGGCCGCAGGCCGCATCGGCCCCGGCTGCGCCGCCTAGGCAAGCCCATGGCCGCTCAGCCCTTCACCGCTCCGGCGGTGATGCCGCGCACGAGCGGCCGCAGGCCGAGCGCGAGCAGCACCAGCGACGGCACGAGCACGAGCGCGACGCCGCACAGCACGAGGTTCCAGCTCGTCATCTCCTCGAACTGCAGCATCGCGATGCCGATCTGCACCGTGCGCATCGCGTCGCTGCTCGTCACGAGCAGCGGCCACAGGTACATGTTCCAGCCGTTCAGGAACACGTACACGCCGAGCGAGGCGGCGGCCGGACCGGAGAGCGGCAGCACGACGGACAGGAAGTGGCGCACATGGCCGCAGCCGTCGATGCGCGCCGCCTCGAACAGCTCCCGCGGCAGCTGCAGGAAGAACTGCCGCAGCAGGAACACGCCGAACGCCGACGCCGCGAACGGGACGATCAGGCCCGGGAACGTGTCGAGCCAGCCCCAGCTTTTGACCGTGAGGTAGTTGGGGATGATCGTCACCTCCCACGGAATCATCATCGTGCTGATGAACAGCGCGAACCAGAAGCGGCTGCCGGCGAAGCGCACGTAGACGAACGCGTACGCCGCGAGCGCCGCCGACAGCACCTGCAGCGCGGTGACCGCGCTGGCGAGCACGAAGCTGTTGGCGATGAAGCCGAAGATCGGCACCGTCTCGATCGCCTGGCGCAGGCTGGACGTGTCGAGCCCGGACGGCAGCAGCCGCGGCGGGTACATCGACGCCTCCGCCGGCGTCATGAAGATCTGCGCCAGCAGGTAGAGCAGCGGACCGACGGTCAGCAGCGCGAGCGCGGAGGTCAGAACGAAGCGCAGCGCGGAGCCGGCGCGGCGGCGGGAAGCGGCGGACGGCAAGGCGCTTGCGGCGGCTCGGGCTGCCGGCTTGACGGGAGAAGGAGACGCGGCGCTCATTGGTAATGCACCTTCTTTCCGAGAACGAGGAACTGGAGGAGCGTCAGCAGCAGCATGATCGCGAACAGCACGATCGCCAGCGCGCTGCCCGTGCCGAACTGGTAGTTGACGAACGCTTCGCGGTAGATGGAGTAGACGAGCACGTCCGTAGAGCCCGCCGGTCCGCCCTTGGTCAGGATGTGGATCTGCCCGAACGATTGGAACGCGCTCATGACCGACACGACCGCGAGGAAAAAGAGCGTCGGCGACAGCAGCGGCAGCTTGACCGACACGAACGTGCGCCAGCCGGAAGCCCCGTCGATGCGGGCGCTGTCCAGCACGTCGCCGTCCAGCCCCTGGATCGCCGCCAGCAGCAGCACGAACGGGAAGCCCGAGTTCATCCACACGGTCATGAGCGAGACGGAGCCGAGCGCGCTGCCGGGATCGGTCAGCCACTGCACGGGGCCGAGGCCGAGCTGCAGCAGCAGCCAGTTGAGCATGCCGAGCGACGGGTGGTAGAGGATCATCCAGATGATGGAGGCCGTGCTGACGGACATCGCCAGCGGCAGCGAGAACAGGAAGCGCAGCGCGCTCCTCCCCCGCCCCGCCGAGTGGACGAGGCTGGCGCAGAGCAGGCCGAGCGCGAGGCCGGCCGGTACGGTCAGCAGCGTGAACTTGAGCGTGACGAGCAGGCTGTTCCAGAACGCGGACGATTGCAGCATGCCGGTATAGTTGTCCCAGCCCGCATAGGCGGCGACGCGGCCGCGCGGGTCGGTGAGCTGGAAGCTGAGATAGACGGAGCGGATCATCGGATAGAAAAGAAACACGGCGAACACGGCGAGCGACGGCGCGAGGAACGCATAGCCGAGCGCCTGCTCGCGCCAGCGGCGGAGCCGGGCGGAGCGCGCCGCGCCGCGCGGGCTGGCCGCGCTGGATGCCAGATGGCTGGATGCGCCGGACAGGGCGAGATGGGGCGCGCCGGACGCGGCGCGGTGCTCGGCAGCGGCGGCATCAGATGCGGCGCGGTGCTCGGCAGCG
>NZ_KE383847.1:149291-225393 GCF_000422485.1 Paenibacillus pasadenensis DSM 19293 | reverse complement strand
GGGCCGATTGGGCCAATCCAAGGCAGAAATGTGCCTTGGTTTCGGCTTCCAGGGCCGATTGAGCCAATCCAAGGCAGAAATGTGCCTTGGTTCTGGCTTTCACTCCCGGAATCCAACTGCAGCACCCGCCCGCGCTTCTCCCATGCGAGAGCAGGCAGGCGCGACTGCCGACAACTGGCAGCGGACGGCAGCCAACACGGGTGTAGGGCAGCGAGATACAACTGGCAGCGGGCGGCAGACAACACGAGTGTCGGGCAGCGAGATACAGCTGGCAGCAGGCTACGGGCGGGAGCAAGCAGCGAGCTGGCTCGCCCGCTCGGCCGCCGGGCGGCTTACGCTGCTCTGCCGCGCGAGCCCTTCCGACCGCTGCCTGCTCGGCCGCCGGACGACTTGCGCCCGCGCGGTCGCCGGGCTTACGCCTGCCCGGCCGCCTTGAGCGCCTTCATGGCGATGTCGCTGCGGCGCTGCATGCCTTCGAACGAGATCCGGTCCGCCGCCTCGTACGCGCGCTCCCGCGCCTCGGCGATGTCGCGGCCGAGGCCGACGATGCCGAGCACGCGGCCGCCGCTCGTCACGATCTGGCCGTCCTTCTCCGCCGTGCCGGCGTGGAAGACGAGCGCGCCCGCCTCCTTGGCCGCCTCCAGCCCGGAGATCGGCCGGCCTTTCGGATAGGAGCCCGGGTAGCCCTCGCTCGCGGCGATGACGCAGACGGCGGCCTCGTCCTTCCACTTGATCTCGATGTCGGCCAGGCGGCCGTCCATCGCGGCGAGCACGATGTCGAGCAGGTCCGTCTCGAGGCGCGGCAGCACGACCTGCGTCTCCGGATCGCCCATGCGGGCGTTGAACTCGACCGTCTTGACGCCGTCCGGCGTCAGCATGAGGCCGGCGAACAGCACGCCGCGGAAAGGCCGGCCCTCGGCGACCATCGCGCGCGCGGTCGGCTCGATGATGGTCGCGATGGCGTCGTTCACGAGCGCCTCGGACAGATGCGGCAGCGGGGAGTACGTGCCCATGCCGCCGGTGTTCGGCCCTTTGTCCCCGTCGAAGATCGGCTTGTGGTCCTGCGCCGGCACCATCGCCCGCACCGTCTCGCCGTCGACGAAGGCGAGGATGCTCATCTCCTCGCCGGTCATGAACTCCTCGATGACGACCTGGCTGCCCGAAGCGCCGAACACGCCGCCGAGCATCATGCCCCTCAGCGCCTCCTCGGCTTCCTCCAGCGTCGCCGCGACGGTGACGCCCTTGCCCGCGGCCAGGCCGTCGGCCTTGACGACGATCGGCGCCTGCTGCGTCCGCAGGTAGGCGAGCGCCGCCTCGAAGTCGGTGAACGACTCGTAGCGGGCCGTCGGAATGTCGTATTTGCGGAGCAGGTCCTTCATGAAGATCTTGCTGCCCTCGATCTCCGCCGCCTTGCGGTCCGGGCCGAACGCCGGGATGCCCGCGTCCTGGAACGCGTCGACGATGCCCGCCGCCAGCGGATCGTCCGGGCCGACGAAGACGAGGTCGATCTCGCGCTCCCGCGCGAGCTGCACGAGATCGTCGAAGCGGTCGACCGCGATCGGCACGCATTCGGCCAGCTCCGCGATGCCGGCGTTGCCGGGGGCGCAGAGCAGCTCGCTCACTTTCGGGCTTTTGGCCAGCGACCAGACGATCGCATGCTCGCGGCCTCCGCCGCCGATGACCAGAATACGCAATGGAAACTCCTCCTTGAAATGAAGTGGACTGGAGTGGGCTCAAGCGCAAATCGTTCCCTCGTCCAAACGAAAAGGGCGCCGAAGCGCCCTTGCCGGCCTGGCCGCCTTAGCCGACCTGGTTGCCTTAGCCGACCTGGTTGCCTTAGCTGAACCTAGTCGGCCTGGCCGCCCTAATGCTTGAAGTGGCGCACGCCGGTGAACACCATCGCGATGCCGTGCTCGTTGGCCGCCCGGATCGACTCCTCGTCCTTGATCGAGCCGCCCGGCTGGATGATCGCGGTAATGCCGGCCTTGGCCGCGAGCTCGACCGTATCGCCCATCGGGAAAAACGCGTCCGAAGCGAGCGCCGCTCCCTTGGCCTGCTCTCCCGCCTGCTCGATGGCGATGCGGGCCGCGCCGACGCGGTTCATCTGGCCGGCGCCGACGCCGACGGTCATGTCGTCCTTGGCCAGCAGGATCGCGTTCGACTTCACATGCTTGACGACCTTCCAGCCGAACAGCAGCTGCTTCATCTCCTCGGCCGTCGGCTGGCGCTCGGTGACGACCTTCAGGTCGGCTTCGGAGATGCTGTGCACGTCGCTCTCCTGCACGACCATGCCGCCCTCGACGCTCGTCACGACCCAGTCGCTCTTGCGGCCTGCGGCCGCTGCGAGCTCGCCGGTGCGCAGCAGGCGGATGTTCTTCTTGCGGCTGAGGATGTCCAGCGCCTCCGGCGTGAAGTCCGGCGCGAGGATGATCTCCAGGAAGATCTCCGAAAGAAGCGTCGCCGTCTCCGCTCCGATCGTACGGTTGGCCGCGACGATGCCGCCGAAGATCGACGTCGGATCGGCCGCGTACGCCTTGCGGCACGCTTCATGGATGTCGGCGCCGACGCCGACTCCGCAAGGGTTCATATGCTTGACGGCGACGACGGCCGGCTCGCTGAACTCCTTGACGATGGCGAGCGCCGCGTTGGCGTCGTTGATATTGTTGTAGCTGAGCTCCTTGCCGTGCAGCTGCTCGGCGGTCGTGACGTTGCCCGCCTCCGCCAGCGGACGGCGGTAGAAGGCGGCGCGCTGATGCGGGTTTTCGCCGTAGCGCAGGTCCTGCACCTTTTCATACGTGACCGTGTAGCGCTCCGGCAGCGGGTCGCCGCCGAGCTTGGACAGATAGTCGCCGATGAGCGCGTCGTACGCGCCGGTGTGGCGGAACACCTTGGCCGCGAGGCGCTTGCGCGTGTCGAGCGTCGTGTCGCCGTCCTGCCTGATCTCGCTCAGCACGCCCTCGTAGTCGGCGGCGTCGACGACGACGGTGACGAACGCGTGGTTTTTGGCCGCGGAGCGCAGCATCGTCGGACCGCCGATGTCGATGTTCTCGATCGCGTCCTCGTACGTCACGTCAGGCTTCGCGATCGTCGCCGCGAACGGGTACAGGTTGACGACGACGAGGTCGATGTAGTCGAGGCCCAGCTCGCGGATCGCGCGCTGATGCTCCTCGTTGTCGCGCACGGCGAGCAGCCCGCTGTGCACGGCCGGATGCAGCGTCTTGACGCGGCCGTCCATGATTTCCGGGAAGCCCGTCACCTCGGAGATGCCGATGACCGGGATGCCTTCCTTCTCGAGCAGGCCGTGCGTGCCTCCCGTGGAGATGATCTGTACGCCGGCGGCCGCCAGCTCCCTCGCGAACTCAACGATGCCGGTCTTGTCCGATACGCTGATAAGCGCCCTGCGAATAGCCACGTTGTCCCCTCCTGTATGAAAATAAATCGATGAAAGCTACTTGTCCGCCGAATCGTCGTCCGCTCCGGCTCCTGCGCCGACGGAGACGAGCGCGCGGCGGCCGTCAAGCGAGATCCGCCCCTCGGCGAAGCCGCGCACCGCCCACGGGTAGAGCGCGTTCTCCGCGGCGTGGATGCGCTCGGCGAGCGAGGCCTCGCTCTCGCCCTCGCCGATCTCCAGCGCCCGCTGCGCGATGATCGGCCCGCTGTCGAGGCCGCCGTCGACGAAATGGATCGTGACGCCGGTCACCTTGACGCCATAGTTCAGCGCCTGCCGGATCGCATGCATGCCGGGGAATGCCGGCAGCAGCGACGGGTGGATGTTGATCATCCGCCCGGCGTAGGCGTCGACGAGCACCGGCGTCAGGATGCGCATGTAGCCCGCCAGCACGACGAGGCCGACGCCCCGCCGCTGCAGCTCGGCGAGGATCTCGCCTTCGTAGGCCTCGCGCGAGGCGTACGCCGACGAGTCGAACACCCAGGCGTCGATGCCGGCGCGGCGCGCCCGCTCCACGACAGGCGCCGACGCGCGGTCGCAGACGAGAAGCTCGATGGAGCCTCCGAGCTTCCCGTCCGCCGCCGCGTCCGCCAGCGCCTGGAAGTTGCTGCCCTGGCCGGAGGCGAAGACGGCCACGCGCAGCTGCCCGCCCGTCCGGTCTCCGTCCCCTAGATCGAAGCGCAGCTGCTCGGCCATCAGACGTCCGCCCCCGTGAAGGTGACGATGCGGCTGCCCTCGGTGACGGCGCCGATGCGGTACGCCGCCTCGCCGAGCTCCGCGAGCGCGGCAAGCGCCGCTTCCGCCTCGTCCGCCGGCACGACGACGACGAGGCCGATGCCCATGTTGAACGTCGTGAACATGTCGCGGTTCGTGATCGAGCCTGTCTCCTGCAGCAGCTTGAAGATCGGCTGGATCGGCCAGCTGCCGCAGTCCACCTCGACGTTCACGCCCTCCGGCAGCACGCGCGGGATGTTCTCGATGAAGCCGCCGCCGGTGATGTGGGCCATGCCCTTCACCTGCACCTTGCCGATCAGCTCCAGCGCCGGCTTGACGTAGATGCGCGTCGGCTCCAGCAGCACGTCGCCGAGGCGCTTGCCGCCGAGCTCCGCCAGCTCGTCCTGCAGGCCGTAGCCGGCCTGCTCCAGAAGCAGGCGCCGCACGAGCGAGTAGCCGTTGCTGTGGATGCCGCTCGACGCCAGGCCGATGACCGCGTCGCCGGGAGCGATCGCGCTGCCGTCGATCATCTTGGCGCGGTCGACGACGCCGACCGTGAAGCCGCCGATGTCGTATTCCTCCGGCGTGTACATGCCCGGCATCTCGGCCGTCTCGCCGCCGATCAGGGCGCAGCCCGCCTGCACGCAGCCTTCGGCGATGCCGGCCACGATCTGCTCGATCTTCTCCGGCTCGACCTTGCCCGTCGCCAGGTAGTCGAGGAAGAACAGCGGCTCCGCGCCCTGCACGATGATGTCGTTGACGCACATCGCGACGGCGTCGATGCCGATCGTGTCATGCTTGTCCATGGCAAAGGCGAGCATGAGCTTCGTGCCGACGCCGTCCGTGCCCGAAACAAGCACCGGCTCCTCGTACTTGTTCTTGTCCAGGCTGAACAGGCCGCCGAAGCCGCCCAGCCCGCCGAGCACCTCCGGACGGATCGTCCTCTTCACATGCTTCTTCATGCGCTCGACCGCTTCGTTGCCCGCCGCGATGTCGACGCCGGCTTGCTTGTATGCCTCTGCCATTCACCTGTCACTCCCTACAATTTGATCTTCTAGCAGCTGCAGCTCTTGTCCGAGCTTTCGTCGACCGGGGTCGGGTAGTCGTTGTTGAAGCAGGCGAGGCACAGGCCGCCGCCCTTGCTGTCGCCCGGCACCGAAGCGGACTCGACGAGTCCCTCGGCGCTCAGGAAGTAGAGCGAGTCGGCGTTGATCGCCTCGCGGATCTCCTCGACCGTCTTGGACGAGGCGATCAGCTCGCGCCGGTCCGGCGTGTCGATGCCGTAGTAGCAAGGGTTGGCGAACGGCGGCGAGCTGATGCGCACATGCACCTCGGCCGCGCCGGCCTCGCGCAGCATGTTGACGATGCGCAGGCTCGTCGTGCCGCGCACGATCGAGTCGTCGATCATGACGACGCGCTTGCCCTGCACGATCTTGCGTACGGCCGACAGCTTCATCTTGACGCCTTTCTCGCGCAGCTCCTGGGAAGGCTGGATGAACGTGCGGCCGGAGTACTTGTTCTTGATGAGCCCCATCTCGTACGGGATGCCCGTCTGCTCGGCGTAGCCGATGGCCGCGCTGATGCTGGAGTCCGGCACGCCGACGACGATGTCCGCGTCCACGAACGCCTCGACCGCGAGGCGGCGTCCCATCTGCTTGCGGGCCGTGTGGATGTTGACCTCGTTGATGTCGCTGTCCGGCCGGGCGAAGTAGATGTACTCCATCGCGCAGCTGGCGCGGCGCTCCTCCTCGTCGAAGCGCTCCTCGCGCAGGCCGTCCGCGTCGAGGATGAGCAGCTCGCCGGGCTGCACGTCGCGCACGTACTCGGCCCCGATCGTCTCGAACGCGCAGGTCTCGGAGGCGAACACGTAGCCGTCGCCGAGCCGGCCCATGACGAGCGGGCGCAGGCCGTTCGTGTCGGAGGCGACGAGCAGCCGCTCGTTGGTCATGATGAGGAAGGCGAAGCCGCCGACGATGCGCCGCAGCGCGTCTCGGGCCGCGCTCACGAAGTCCTTGGGCGAGCGTGCGATCAGATGGGCGATGACCTCGGTGTCGCTCGTCGTCTGGAAGATCGAGCCCATGCTCTCCAACTCGCGGCGGATCGACGGCGCGTTGACGATGTTGCCGTTGGTCGCCACGGCCAGGTCGCCGTCGCGGTACTTGAACACGAGCGGCTGCGCGTTGCCGAGCTGGCTCGCCCCGGACGTCGAGTAGCGCACATGCCCGATCGCGCGGTCGCCCGGCAGCGAGGCGAGGATGTCGCTCGTGAACACTTCCTTGACGAAGCCCATGCCGCGGTGGTAGGCGAAGCCGCCGGTCGCGCTGTCCACCGTGCAGACGCCCGAGCTCTCCTCGCCGCGATGCTGCAGCGCGTGCAGGCCGTAGTACGCCAGCGACGAGGCGTCCGGCGTGCCGAACACGCCGAACACGCCGCATTCTTCCTTGAGCTTGTCGAAAATATCGTCGCGGCCGATGCCCGCGTTGTAGTGGGCGTCCTCCCAGGCGCGCGACACCGCGCGCAGCTCCTCGGAGCCGGGGCCGGCGAAGCGTCCCCCGGCGGCAAGCGCCGGAGGCGCCTCGCCGGAGGCCGCCGTGCCGTCCGCATGGAGGGCGGGGGCGCTGCCTGCGCCCTCGCCCCAGCGCGAGCCGGACTGGACCGCCAGCCTTACTTCATCCGGCATGGGATCGCTTCCTTCCACACGCTCCGCAGCTCCGACACCGCCGCGCGCACGCCCGGCCGGCCGTTCACCCGGATGTCCAGTTCCTCCCCGCCGACCGTGCCGAGCTCCGCATGCGGCACGCCGCGCTCCGCGAGCAGCGCCAGCAGCTCGCCCTTGCGCTCCGGCGATGCGCTCAGCAGGATGCGCGACTGCGACTCGCTGAACAGCGCGTGGTCGGCGCGCAGCTCCGTCGCGACGTCCACGCTCGCGCCGAGGCCGCGGCCGAAGCTCGCTTCCGCCAGCGCCGCCGCCAGGCCGCCCTCGGACAGGTCATGCGCCGAGGCGACGAGGCCGGCGCGGATCGCCGCCTGGACTGCGTCCAGCAGCGTCTTTTCGACCGCCAGGTCGAGCGCCGGGGGACGTCCCTCCGCCTTCCCGCCGCGCACCTGCTGCAGCTCGCTGCCGCCGAATTCGGCGCGCGTCTCGCCGAGCAGGATGATCGCGTCGCCGGCCTGCTTGAACTCCTGCGTCGTGATGTAGTCGATGTCGTCGATCAGGCCGACCATGCCGATGACCGGCGTCGGGTAGATCGCGCCTTTGGCGTTCTCGTTGTACAGGCTGACGTTGCCGCCGATGACCGGCGTCTCCAGCACGCGGCAAGCCTCGCTCATGCCGTCCGCCGACTTTTCGAGCTGCCAGAACACCTCCGGCTTTTCCGGGCTGCCGAAGTTGAGGTTGTCCGTGATCGCCAGCGGCTGCGCGCCGGAGCAGACGATGTTGCGCGCCGCCTCGGCGACCGCGATCGCGCCGCCGACCTCGGGATCGAGGTAGACGTAGCGGCCGTTGCAGTCGGTCGTCATCGCCAGCGCCTTGCGCGTGCCCGGCACGAGCACGACGGCCGCGTCCGAGCCCGGAGGCACCGCGGTGCCCGTGCGCACCATGTAGTCGTATTGACGGTACACCCATTCCTTGCTCGCGACCGTCGGGGAGCCCAGCACGTCCTTGAGCGCGCCCGTCAGATCCGTGATCTCCTCGAAAGCGGCCGTGTCGATCGACGCGCTCGCCGCATAGGAGGCCGGCTCCTGCGAAGGCTTGCTGTACACCGGACACTCGTCCACGAGCGCCTTGACCGGCATGTCGGCGACCTGCTCGCCTTGGTGGAACAGGCGCAGGCGGCCGTCGTCGGTCACCTTGCCGACCTTGGCGCAGATGACGCCCCAGCGCTCGAAAATCTCGCGCGCCTGCGCCTCATGCTCCGGCGCGACGACGAACAGCATGCGCTCCTGCGACTCGGACAGCATCATCTCGTACGGCGTCATGCCTTCCTCGCGCTGCGGCACCTCGTCGAGGTACAGCTCGAGGCCGTTGCCGGCCTTGGACGCCATCTCGGCGCTGGAGCAGGTGAGGCCCGCCGCGCCCATGTCCTGGATGCCGAGCACGATGCCGGAGTCGATCAGCTCGAGCGTCGATTCCATGACGAGCTTTTCCATGAACGGGTCGCCGACCTGCACCGCCGTGCGCTTCTCCTCGGACTCCTCGGACAGCTCGACCGACGCGAACGTCGCGCCGTGGATGCCGTCGCGGCCTGTCGCCGGACCGACGTAGAACACCGGGTTGCCGACGCCCTTGGCGACGCCGCGCTGGATCTTGTCATGGTCGATCAGGCCGACGCACATCGCGTTGACGAGCGGATTGCCTTCGTAGCTCTCGTCGAACATGACCTCGCCTGCGACCGTCGGGATGCCGATGCAGTTGCCGTAGCCGGCGATGCCGCCGACGACATGCTCGAACAGGTACTTCACGCGGTCGTTGTCCAGATTGCCGAAGCGCAGGCTGTTGAGCAGCGCGACCGGACGCGCTCCCATCGAGAAGATGTCGCGGATGATGCCGCCGACGCCCGTCGCCGCGCCCTGGTAAGGCTCGACCGCGGACGGGTGGTTATGCGACTCGATCTTGAACACGACGGCCTGGTTGTCGCCGATGTCGACGATGCCCGCGCCCTCGCCCGGTCCCATGAGCACCTTCGGGCCGGTGATCGGGAATTTCTTGAGGATCGGCTTGGAGTTCTTGTAGGAGCAGTGCTCCGACCACATGACGCTGAAGACGCCGATCTCGGTGTAGTTGGGCAGGCGGCCCATGAAGCCGCAGATGAGCTCGTACTCATGGTCCGTCACGCCGAACTGCTGGTAGATCTTCTGCTCGGCGATCTGCTCCGCCGTCGGCTCCAACGCCTTAGCTGTTGACTGCTGCGTCATGCTGTTCCCTCCATGCGTTCAAAATCGATGTGAACATCCGCTTGCCGTCCTCGGAGCCGAGCAGCTGGCTGACCGCCCGCTCGGGATGCGGCATCATGCCGACGACGTTGCCGCGCTCGCTGCAGATGCCGGCGATGTCGTGGACCGAGCCGTTCGGGTTGCCGCCGCTGGCGTAGCGGAAGACGATCTGGTTGTTTTTTTGCAGCCGCGCCAGCGTCTCGTCGTCGCAGTAGTAGTTGCCTTCGCCGTGGGCGATCGGGATCGAGATGACCTCGCCCTCGCGGTACTGGTTGGTGAACGGAGTGGCGGCGTTGACGACTTCGAGCGGCGATTGGTGGCAAAGGAACTTGAGGTCGCGGTTGCGCAGCAGCGCGCCCGGCAGCAGGCCGGCCTCGGTCAGGATCTGGAAGCCGTTGCAGATGCCCAGCACGTACTTGCCGGCCTCGGCGGCCTTGACGACCTCGGCCATGACCGGAGCGAAGCGGGCGATCGCGCCGCAGCGCAGGTAGTCGCCGTAGGAGAAGCCGCCCGGCACGAGGATCGCGTCGTAGGCGGAGAGGTCCGTGGCGGTGTGCCAGACGTAGTCGACGGACTGCCCGATCGTTTCTTCGACCGCCTTGTAGCAGTCGATGTCGCAGTTCGATCCGGGGAAAACGATGACGGCGAACTTCATCCGATCAGCCCTCCAGCTCGAAGCGGTAGTCTTCCACGACCGTGTTGGCCAGCAGCTTCTCGCACATGGCGCGCACGCGCTCCTCGGCTTCGGCGCGGTCCGTCGTGTCCAGGGTCAGCTCCAGGTACTTGCCGATGCGGACCTTGTCCACTTCCGCGAAGCCCATGCTGTGCAGGGCTCCCTGGACGGCCGTTCCTTGCGGGTCGAGCACGTTTTGCTTGATCGTCACGTATACGGTTGCTTTCATCGTGGCAACTCCTCTTGAGTGGATTGATTATCAAGGCGGTTGAAGATTCGTCGGGCTGAATGTTTGTCGGGTGAAGCTGCTTGCGTTGCGGGCTGATGGGCGGGCGGCGGAACGATTGGGGCTCCGGGGACGGAACCTCGAGTTCGACTATCCGCTGACGCCGCTCCGGGGACGGAACCTCTTTCCGATTCCGCTGAAGCCCAGATTCCTCGATCTCCCTTTCCGAAACGGAAGGAATCCGGCCTTCAAGGGAACCGCTGCCGCTTCTCCAAGAGGTTTCCGTCCCCTCCGCTCCCTGCGTAATGCTCACCAGCTCGATTTTTTCGACTTAACGCCTACCGGTCGCGCTCCTCGGAGCCGAGTTACTCGGTTTTTCCGCACAACTCCGACCGCCGACCGCCTGCTAGTGCCGAGTTACTCGGTTTTTCCGCGTAACTCCGACTGTCGAACGCCTGCTGGTGCCGAGTTACTCGGTTTTTCCGCGCAACTCCGACCGTCGAACGCCTGTTGGTGCCGAGTTACTCGGGTTTTCCGCGCATCTCCGATCGTCGACCGCCTGGTGGTGCCGAGTTACTCGGGTTTTCCGCGCATCTCCGACTGTCGAACGCCTGCTGGTGCTGAGTTACTCGGTTTTTCCGCGCAACTCCGACCGTCGAACGCCTGTTGGTGCCGAGTTACTCGGTTTTTCCGCGCAACTCCGACCGCAGACCGCCTGCTGGTGCCGAGTTACTCGGGTTTTCCGCGCAACTCCGACCGTCGAACGCCTGTTGGTGCCGAGTTACTCGGTTTTTCCGCGCAACTCCGACCGCAGACCGCCTGCTGGTGCCGAGTTACTCGGGTTTTCCGCGCAACTCCGACCGTCGAACGCCTGTTGGTGCTGAGTTACTCGGGTTTTCCGCACAACTCCGACCGCCGGCCGCCTGCTGGTGCCGAGTTGCTCAATTGGCGCCCTGCAACCCGATTTTTTCGGGTTGCAGCGCCTGCTGCAGGCCCCCAGGCTCCTGCAACCCGATTTTGTCGGGTTACAGCGCCCGCTTCTGGCCCCCAGGCTCCCGTAACCCGATTTTCTCGGGTTGCAGCGCCTGCCTCAGGCCTCCGAGCATCTGCAACCGGACTTTTCCGGGTTACAGCCTCTGCTTCGAGCCCCCGGGTGCATACAGCCCGATCAAAATCCGGCTGCGGCTCCGCGGAATAGCGGTCAGCTCAGCTCCTCGCCGGTAATGGCGCGGTAGATGGCGCGGTAGCGGGCGGTCGTCGCGGCGACGACCGGCTCCGGCAGCGGCGCCGGCTTGCTGTCCTTGTCCCAGTCGGAGCCGAGCAGATACGTCCGCACCGGCTCTTTGTCCATGCTGTCGATCTCGGTATCGAGCTCGTACTTGTCCTGCGCCCAGAAGCGCGAGCTGTCGGGCGTGAAGATCTCGTCGATCAGGATGATCTCGCCATCGACGAGCCCGAACTCGAACTTGCAGTCGGCCAGCAGAATGCCTTGCTCGAGGCAGCGCGCATGCGCGAACTCGTACAGCGTGAGGCTGCGGTCGCGCAGCTGGGCGGCGACGTCCGCTCCGACCAGCTCCTCCATCCGCGAGAACGGAATGTCCTCGTCGTGGCCGACGTCGTTTTTGGCCGCAGGCGTGAAGATCGGCCGCTCGAAGCGCTCGTTCTTGCGCAGGCCCGCCGGCAGCGGGATGCCGTTGATCTCGCCGGTCGCCGCGTACTGGCGCCAGCCGCCGCCGGTGATGTAGCCGCGCACGACGCATTCGATGTCGATCCGCTCCGCCTTGCGCGTCACCATGATGCGGTCCCGCAGCGCGTCCTTGTCGGAGACGAGCTCGCCCAGTCGCTCCACATCCGTATGGACGACGTGGTTCGGCTGGATCGCGGCCGTCTGTTCGAACCAGTAGGCGCTCAGCCGGTTGAGCACGCTGCCCTTGTCCGGGACGGGCGGATCGAGCACGTAGTCGAACGCGCTGATGCGGTCGGTGACGACGATCAGGTAATGCTCGCCGAGATCGTAGAGCTCTCGGACCTTTCCTTTATAGAGCAGCGGCGCCTGGATGAGGCCTGCCGCCGTCGATAGCGCCTCCGTTGCTGCAGCCATGATGGTTCCTCCTGCCAATGCGAGATGGATGAAGCGAAAACGATGGGTCGCTTGAGCGAGCCTGCAGCCGTCCGAGCGGACGATCCCTAGCGAGCGAACGGTGCCCGCCGCCGCAAAAGCCCCCTAGATCAGCTCCAGCCGGCGGAAGATCGTGTCGACATGCTTGAGATGCCAGCTCGGGTTGAACGCGTCGTCGATCTCCTGCGCGCTCAGCGCGGCCGTGATCTCCGGCGTCTCCGCGATGATGTCGCGGAACTGGCGCTGCTCCTCCCAAGCCTGCATCGCGCGCGGCTGCACGGTGTCGTACGCCTGCTCGCGGCTGAAGCCCTTGTCGATCAGCATCGTCATGACGCGGCCGGAGAACGGCACGCCGAACGTGCGGCCCATGTTGCGCTTCATGTTGTCCGGGAACACCTGCAGGTTCTTGATGATGTTGCCGAGGCGGTTGAGCATGTAGTTGAGCAGCATCGTCGCGTCCGGCAGGATGACGCGCTCCACGGAGGAGTGGCTGATGTCGCGCTCATGCCAGAGCGGCACGTTCTCGTAGGCGCTGATCATGTGGCCGCGGATGACGCGCGCCAGGCCGGAGATGTTCTCGCAGCCGATCGGGTTGCGCTTGTGCGGCATCGCCGACGAGCCCTTCTGGCCCTTGGCGAACGGCTCCTCGACCTCGCGGAACTCGCTCTTCTGCAGCGCGCGGATCTCGGTGGCGAACTTGTCCAGCGAGGTGGCGATCAGCGCCAGCGTCGCCATGTACTCGGCGTGGCGGTCGCGCTGCAGCGTCTGCGTGCTGATCGGCGCGGGCTTCGTGCCGAGCTTGCGGCAGACGAACTCCTCGACGAACGGGTCGATGTTGGCGTACGTGCCGACCGCGCCGGAAATCTTGCCGTACTGGACGCCGTCCGCCGCATGGCGGAAGCGCTCCAGGTTGCGCTTCATCTCCTCGTGCCAGAGCGCCAGCTTGAGGCCGAACGTCGTCGGCTCCGCATGCACGCCATGCGTGCGGCCCATCATGACCGTATCCTTGTAGGCGACCGCCTGGCCGCGCAGGATCTCGATGAAATTCACGACGTCGCGCTCGAGGATCTCGTTGGCCTGGCGCAGCAGATAGCCCGTCGCCGTGTCGACGACGTCGGTCGACGTGAGGCCGTAATGCACCCACTTGCGCTCCGGTCCGAGCGTCTCGGACACCGCGCGCGTGAAGGCGATGACGTCATGGCGGGTCTCCAGCTCGATCTCGCTGATCCGGTCGATGTCGAAGCCGGCCTTCTCGCGCAGCGCGGCGACGTCCTCCCGCGGAATGACGCCGAGCTCGGCCCACGCCTCGCAGGCGCAGAGCTCCACCTCCAGCCACGCCTTGAATTTGTTCTCTTCCGTCCAGATCGCCCGCATCTCGGGCCTGCTGTAACGCTCCAGCATGTTGTCTTCCACACCCTTGTCTATAAATTGAACTGCCTAGGATCCGATCGCTTCGTTCTCCGCCTGCCAGATGCCGGTTCCCTGAATCCAAGCGAGCGCGGCGTCCGCATCCGGCGCCAGCACGTTCACATGGCCCATCTTGCGGCCCGGCTTGGCCTCGGCCTTGCCGTACAGATGCAGCTTGGGCGCGACGCCGAGGCGCTCCGCCTCGCTGTCGCGGACGCTCAGCCGGGCGATCGCCGGCTCGACATGCTGGCCGAGCAGGTTGGCCATGACGACCGGGCTCAGCAGCGACGGATCGCCGAGCGGCAGCCCGCAGACGGCGCGCACATGCTGCTCGAACTGCGAGGTGCGGCAGGCTTCCATCGTATAGTGGCCGCTGTTGTGCGGGCGCGGCGCCAGCTCGTTGACGTACAGCTCGCCGTCATCCGTCAGGAACAGCTCGACCGCGACGAGGCCGACCGCGCCCAGCTGCTCCACGATGCGCAGCGCGAGCCGCTCCGCCTCCGCCAGCACGTCCGGCGCGACCCGCGCCGGCACAATCGACAAGTGGAGGATGTTGTCCACGTGGACGTTCTCCGCGGGCGGGAACGCCCGCACCTCGCCGAGCGAGCTGCGCGCCGCGACGACGGACAGCTCCTTGGCGAAGCGGATGAACTGCTCCAGCACGAGATCCGTGCCCGCCCGCGACAGCTCGGCATAGGCGGCGGGAATCTCCTCCTCGCTGCGGATGACCCACTGGCCCTTGCCGTCGTAGCCGCCGGTCGCCGTCTTGAGCACGGCCGGCAGCCCGAGCCGGGCTGCCGCCTCGCGCAGCTCGTCCTCGCTGCGGATCTCCGCATAGGGAGCGACGCGCGCGCCCGCCGCCTCGACGGCGCGCTTCTCGCGCAGGCGATGCTGCGTCGTGTAGAGCAGCTCGCTGCCCTGCGGCACATAGGATTGCTCCATCAGCATCGCGGCGACGCCGGCGTCGACATTCTCGAACTCATAGGTGATGACGTCGCAGCGCTCCGCCAGCTCCCGCGCCGCCTCGCGGTCGTCGTACGCGGCGCGGATGCCGCCGCCGACCTGCGCGGCCGGGCCGTCCTCGGTGGGATCGAGGGCGATAAAGCGATAGCCCATCGCGCTGCCGGCGAGCGCCAGCATGCGGCCGAGCTGCCCGCCGCCGAGCACGCCTACGGTCGCGCCGGGCAAGACGACGCGGGCCTGCTCCGGCGTCACCGCCGCTCCGCCGGGACCGAGCGCCGCGTCCTTGCCGGGCGCGCTCACAGCAGCTCCTCCCCGCTCGCGAGCACCCGCTCGCGCGTCGCATCCCGCCGCGCCTGGACGCGCGCCTGCACGGCCGGGTCGAAGGCGCCGAGCATCTGCGCCGCCAGCAGGCCGGCGTTGGTGCCGCCGGCCGCGCCGATCGCCACCGTGGCGACCGGAATCCCGGCCGGCATCTGCACGATCGACAGCAGCGAGTCCATCCCGCTCAGCGCGGACGACTTGACGGGTACGCCAATGACCGGAAGAGGCGTCTTGGACGCGACCATTCCGGGCAGATGAGCCGCTCCGCCGGCTCCCGCGATAATGACCTTGAGCCCGCGCTCCGCGGCGCTCTCGGCGTAGTCGAACATCAGGTCCGGCGTCCGGTGGGCGGACACGACCCGCTTCTCGTAGGCGATGCCGAGCTCGTCCAGCACCTCGCATGCAAGCTTCATCGTTTCCCAATCCGACTTGCTGCCCATGATGACGCCTACGCTTGCACCCATCTCTTCATCCCGCCTTCGCGCATTTATAGAGGTACAAAAAAATCCCGCGGAACGAAAGACGCTCCGCCCTCTCGTGAAGAGAGGGCCGGGAGGGCCGTCCAGCCTGCGGGATCGCAGAGCGGCGCGGCGGCCGGACGCCGAAACACGCGCGCCGGAAGGCGGCGCCGCTCTGCCCGAAGCGCCTATGCGGAGCCTCGGTTCTTCCCGTAGTCCGGCGATTCCGGTCGCCGGGTAGAAACGTTCGGGCCGATTCCCGAATATATACGAGGAGTATGCGATTATCGGGCAACCCGGACGCCGCGCGTCCCTGCTCGCCCTATTCCAAGATTCGACATCTGCGAGGCGAGCCAAACCCGGCTGCCCCGCTTTGCTTTCCTAGTGTACCAATCCGACTTGGCACTGTCAACTGCAGAAAGCGAACATTGCGAAGATAATATCCATCTATAGTTCGTCTTTCAACATTTCCGTCCTGAAGGCTGCTGCCGCTCTCAGAGGCCGCCTCCTGGCGCTTCGTTTCGACGGGACATGCCGCAGCGACACAAGCTTTTCCGCCTCCCGCAAGCTCTGGATGCCGCATGGCAGGAAGCGCTTTCGACGGAAGAGGGCAGGCCCGGGTCCGCCGAACCGGTCTAAAAAAGCCAACCTGCCGAATATGGCAGGTTGGCTTCCATCGCCTTAAAACCGAACATCTCCATTCAAGGGGATGTGATGTTAGCTGACACGAAAACGATCGTTCCGCACCGGCCCATGCTCCCCATCCGAACCATTTTGAACGTCAGGACATCCAGAACGTCTTGTCCTTGGCCGCGATGCGCCGCCCTTCCGGAACGTTCATGCCCGGATAGCCGAGGTAGATGAAGCCGACCAGCTCTTCTCCGTCCTTGAGCCCGAACGCCGACTTCATCGACGAATGATGCATCGGCTCGCCGCTGCGCCAGACGGCGCCGAGCCCTTCCTCATGCGCCGTCAGCAGCATGTTCTGCACGGCGCAATGGACGGCCGCGAGCTCCTCCGAGCGGATGACCCGGGGATTCGTCGAGGGCGAGCAGGCGACCGCGATGACGGCCGGGGCACGCATCGCCTTCGCTTCCTCTCGCGACAGGCGGACTTCCTTTTCCTCGGGATCCAGTCCAGCCAGCGAATCGAGCGCCGCATTGGCATAAGCGCTGCCCAGCACTCGCCGCCCCTCGCCCGTCATGACAAAAAACTTCCACGGCTCCGTATGGTGATGATTGGGGGCCCATACCGCCGATTCCAGAATGCGCTCGATCTTCTCCTTCTCAACCGGCAGATCCAGCACCTTGCCGATGCTTCTCCGCTGCCGGATCGCTTGCTGCAGCTCCATCCGCTTCCCCTCCTCTGCAAAGTCAGGTCCGGACCATCCTTGCATTCGGACATTGCTCCTTCTATTATAACGGGCCGGGCGATCCGTGGAAACCTTGGGCAAAGTTAATTATTCAGCAGTCAAACAACTATGGAGGACGCGCGGCATAGAGTTGAACGACGGCTATTTTGGCGACGGTTGTCTACGATCGGCTTTCTGCGCAGGCTCGCCCTGCCTCGTCCAAGACTTTATCCGCAAGGCGGTGATGACCATTCCACTGCTCGTTCGAGCGATCTTCAACGCGGCGGGCGCCATGACGTTCACCGGCAACACGCTCGGGCTCAGCCGATCCGACACGGTCGGCGTGCCCGGCACGCAGGACAGCATCGGCGCCTTCATCACGACGAACACCGCGCTGCAGTACGGCAGCTATCCTGCCGGCACGACCGACGCCTACACGCTGAACAGCTCGTCGGCCGTGCTCGTCCTGCCCGCAGGCAGCACCGTCCTGTACGCGGAGCTAATCTGGGGCGGCACCTATGTGAACGGCAGCGCCAACCTGACGTCGGCGATCAACAACCCCGTCACGTTCACGACGCCAGTCGGAGCGAGCTCCGTCTCGCCGGACAGCGTCACAGCACAGACCGGCATCGCGCTCGGCACCGGGGTGCTGGCCTATGTGCGGACCGCCAACGTCACTCCGCTCGTTCAGGCCGGCGGAGCGGGCACCTACACGACGGGCGGCGCGGTCGGCACGATCGTCGTCAGCGGCGACTCGACGGCCAACCACTGCGGCTGGACGCTGGCCGTCATCTACAGCAACGCCTCGCTGCCGCTGCGCAACCTGTCGCTGCGGGTCGGGTCGGTGCTCGTCACCACGTCCGGCTCGACGACGACGCCGATCACCGGCTTCGCCACTCCCGTGTCCGGAGCGCTTGGCGCCCGGGCGCTGTTCAGCTCCCAGGAAGGCGACGCCAACCGGACCGGCGACCAGGCGCTGTTCGGCCCGACCGCCTCCTCGCTCGTCGCGCTCTCGGGGCCGAACAATCTGGCCGCGAATTTTTTCGCCTCGCAAATCAACAACGACGCCGGCCTGCTCGATACGACCGGCACGTTCGGGACGCGCAACCAGACCAACGGCGCGCCCGGCACCAACATCGTCGGCGGCCGCCAAGGCTGGGACATCACCAACGTGGACATCAGCCCGCGCCTGGTCAACAGCCAGACGAGCGCCGTCCTCACGCTCACCACCTCCGGCGACGCCTACATCCTGAACGCCAGCGGCCTCCAGATCAACATCAACTCCCCGAGCGTCACCGTCGTCAAAAGCGCCAGCGCCGCCGGCGCCGTCATCGGCGACACGCTCACCTACACCGTCGTCATGACGAACAGCGGCACCGCCAACGTGACGAGCGTCGTCCTCACCGATCCGCTGCCTGCCGGACTCAGCTTCGTCGCCGGCAGCATGACGGTCGGCGGGACCGCGCTCCCGACCGCCGACATCCGCAGCGGCGTGGCGATCGGCACGCTGGCGTTCGGCACGAGCATCACGGCGACGTACCGGGCGACCGTCACCGCGCTGCCGAGCCCGCCGCAGCTGAACAATACGGCGAGCGCCTCGTTCTCGTTCGTCAGCATCGCCGGCGGCAGCACGATCACCGCCGTCATCCCGTCCAATACGGTGTCGACGCCGGTATACGCCCCCGTCCTCTCGCTCGCCAAGACGGCGAGCGCCGCGGCCGCGACCGTAGGCGACACGATCACCTATACGATCGTCGCCGCCAACAGCGGCAGCATCGCGGCGGCCGTCACGCTGACCGACAATATCCCGGCCGGCAGCAGCTTCGTGACGGGCAGCTTCCGGGTGAACGGCACGGTCATCGCGGGCGCGAACCCGGCGGCGGGCGTCGCGATCGGCAGCATCGCCGCCGGCGGCAGCTCGACCGTCACCTTTCAGGTGAATGTGAACAGCCTGCCCGCGCCGCCGCAGCTCGTCGACCAAGCGACCGCCGCTTACACGTACCAGCCGCCGGACGGCCGGACGCTGTCTGGCTCCGCCGCCTCGAACACGGTCACGATCCCGGTCAGCCTGCCGAGCGTGAGCGTCGCCAAGACGGCGAGCCTGGCCGATCTCGCCGTCAGCGAGACGCTGACCTACACGAGCGTCATCACGAACAGCGGCGGCACCGCGCTGACGAACGTCGTGCTGACCGACCCGATGCCGACGGGGACGGCGTTCGTCGCGGGCAGCGTCACGGTCGGCGGCGCGGCGCGGACGACCGCGGTTCCCGGCGCGGGCATCGCGGTCGGCACGATCGCCCCCGGCGCCTCCGTCGCCGTCGCGTTCCAGGTGACGGCGCAATCCGTGCCGGCCGGAGGCAGCCTCTCCAACCAGGCGGCCGCCTCGTACAGCTCCGGCACGGCGAGCGGGCAGGCGCTGTCGAACCTCGTAGCGACGCCGGTCTATCAGCCGGTCGTTTCCTTGACCAAAACGGCATCCGCCGCTGCAGTCGTCGTCGGCGATACCGTCACGTACACGGTGACGGCCGCGAACAGCGGCAACATCGCCGCCGCCGTTACGATCACCGATCCGATCCCGGCCGGCTCGACCTTCGTGCCGGGCAGCGTCACGATCGGCGGCGTGCCCGCGCCGGCCGCGAATCCCGCGTCCGGCATCAACGCCGGCACGATCGCCGCAGGAGGCTCGCGGGCGGTCACGTTCCAGCTGACGCTCGCCTCGCTGCCGTCTCCGCCGCAGCTGACCAACCAGGCTTCGGCCGCCTACAGCTATACGCTGCCGAGCGGACGCAGCCTGAGCGGCAGCGCCGTGTCGAACACGGTCGCGCTGCCCGCCTCTTCGCCTAATGTCACGCTGACTAAAAGCGCGAGCGCCGCGGCCGCGGCCGTCGGCGACACGATCGCCTATACGGTCGTTCTGTTCAACAGCGGAGGCTCGCCGATCCAGAACGTCATCGTCTCCGATCCGCTGCCGGCGGAGCTGGGCTTCGTCGCGGGCAGCGTCACCGTGAACGGCATCGCCCAGCCGTCGGCGAATCCGAATACCGGCATCGCGCTCGGTACGATCGTCCCGAGCGGCGGCGCGACGATCGTGTTCCAGGCGGCCGTGAACGCCATCCCGGCCTCCGGCGCCGTCGCCAACCAGGCCAAAGCCGCCTTCGCTTCGGGAGCCTTCGCCGGCGCATCCGTCTCGAACGCCGTGTCCGTGCCCGTCGTCCAGCCGGTCTTCTCCATCGTCAAGTCGGCGAGCTCGGCCTCGCTCACCGTCGGGGACTCCTTCACCTATACGCTCGTCATCCGCAACAGCGGCAACGCGGCCGCTCCGTTCACGGTGAAGGACATCCTACCCTCCGGCCTCGCGTTTTCCGTCAATACCGTCACGCTGAACGGAGCGCCCAATCCCGGCCTCGATCCGGGAGCCGGCATCGATCTGCCGAATATCGCCCCCGGCGCCTCCGTCACTGTCGCGTTCGTGGCGAACGTCGTCTCGCTGCCTTCCCCGCAGACGGCCAGCAACTCGGCCAGCGGCAGCTATTCCTTCACGCTGCCCGGCGGCCGCCAGGTCATCGGCAGCGCGGCTTCCAACACGGTGACGCTGCCGGTCTCCTCGCCGAGCGTCTCGGCCGCTGCCAGCTTCAACCAGACCGTGGCCGTCGTCGGGGATACGCTCGTCTATACCGTGATCGTCACGAACAACGGCGCCTCGCCGGTGAACAGCGTCGTGCTGGCAGACAGCCTGCCGGGCGGCACCGCGTTCGTCTCCGGCAGCGTCGTCGTCTCGGGGAGCGCGCTCCCCTCCGCATCGCCGTCCACCGGCATTCCGCTCGGCACTCTGGCACCGGGGGCTTCGGCCGCCGTCCAATACGAGGTGAACGTTACGATGGCCATCCCATCGCAGATCATCAACCAGTCGACGGTCAGCTTTACCTCCGGCAGCTTCTCCGGCACGTCGGCCTCCAACACGACCAATACGCCGGTCACGCAGCCGCAGATCGCGCTCGTCAAATCGGCGAGCCGCTCGTCCGCGACGCTCGGCGATACGGTCGCCTACAGCGTCGTCGTCACGAACAGCGGCAATCTGGCCGGCATCGTCTCGCTTGCCGACACGCTCCCGGCCGGCATGAGCTTCGTGCCGAACAGCCTCGCCGTCGGCGGGGTGCCGCTGCCCGGCGTCGATCCGACGGCGGCTCCGTTCAGCATCGGCAGCATCGCGCCCGGCGCGAGCCTGACGGCGACGTTCTCGCTGGCCGCGGCGACGCTGCCGAGCCCGCAGACGTACGTCAACCAGGCGTCGGCGACCTATTCGTTCACGACGGCGGACGGGCGCACGCTGGGCGGGACGGCCGTGTCCAACGCCGTGAGCGTCTCCGTCTCGCCGCCGAACGTGTCCATCGTCAAGACGACGACCGCCGCGGACGCCGCCGTCGGCGACTCGATTCCGTACAGCATCGCCGTCGTCAACGCCGGCATCGACCCGGTCAACAACGTCGTGCTGACCGATCCGCTGCCGGACGGCACGGCGCTGACGGCGGGCAGCGTTACGGTGAACGGCATCCCTGTCGCCTCTACGCCCGCGGCCGGCATCCAGCTCGGGACGCTCGCGCCCGGAGCAGGCGCCACGGTCGCCTTCGGCCTGACGGTGACGGGCGTGCCGGCGAGCGGAGCGGTCGGCAATCAGGCCTCCGTCGCCTTCACCTCCGGCGCTCTCGCCGCCTCCGCGCTGTCCGCGCTCGTCTCGACGCCGGTCTACCAGCCGAGCCTGGCCGCCGTCAAGACCGCCGGAACGGCGAGCGCGACGCTCGGCGATACGATCAGCTATACAGTCACGCTGACGAACAGCGGCAACTACGCCGCGCTGGCGACGGTGACCGATCCGGTTCCGGCGGGAACCGCCTTCGTACCGAACAGCGTCATCGTCGGCGGCGTCCCGCAGCCCGGAGCCAGCCCGATCGCCGGCATCCCCGCCGGCGTCATCGCGCCCGGCCAGAGCGTCGCCGTCTCGTTCTCGTTCAATGTCGTCTCGCTGCCAGTGCCTCAGGTCATCGCCAACCAGGCGTTGGCCGCCTACAGCTTCACGCTGCCGAGCGGCCGCACGCTGACGGGCAGCACGAGCTCCAACCTGCTGCCGATCCCGGTGTCGGCGCCCGATCTGGCGCTGGCCGCGAGCGCAGGGCTGAGCGCCGCCTCCGTCGGCGACATCATTCCTTATACGATCGTGCTGACGAACAGCGGCGCGACGACTCTCGGCAGCATCGTGCTCACCGATCCGCTGCCTCCCGGAACCGCCTTCGTGCCCGGCAGCTACGCGGTGGACGGCGTCGCAAATCCCGCCGCCAACCCCGCAGCTGGAGCCCCTGTGCCCGATCTCGCGCCAGGCGCGAGCGCTGCCGTCACCTTCTCGCTCCAGGTCGTCTCGCTGCCGAATCCGGCGCAGATCGCCAATACGGCTTCGGCCAGCTTCACGACCGGCACGTTTTCGGGAGCGGCCTTCTCCAATACGGTCGTCACGCCGGTCTATCAGCCGATCATCGCCGCCGTCAAGTCGGCCGGCGCCGTCAACGCCACGGTCGGCGATACGGTCGTGTACACGGTGTTGCTGAGCAATACCGGGAATTACGGCGCGAGCGTCACCATGTTCGACGTCATCCCGGCAGGCACGGCGTTCGTGCCGAACAGCGCCATCGTCGGCGGCTCGCCGGTTCCCGGCGCCGATCCGGCGACCGGCATCCCGGCCGGAGTCGTGAACGGCACGCCGGTCAGCGTCATGTTCTCCGTCGTGATCCAGTCGCTGCCGGCCGGCCAGCAGCTGGCCAATCAGGCGACCGCATCCTTCGCCTTCACGCTGCCCGACTCGCGCACGCTCACCGGCAGCGCCGTCAGCAATACGGTGACGATCCCGGTCAGCTCGCCGAACGTGCAGGTCGTCAAAAGCGTCAGCGCCGGCGACGCCGTCGTCGGCGACACGCTCGTCTATACGGCGCTCGTGAGCAACAGCGGGATCGAGAACATCGCGAATGTCGTGCTGTCGGACACCGTGCCTCCCGGCAGCTCGTTCGTGCCCGGCAGCGTCACCGTCGGCGGCGCCTCGCTGCCGACCGCCAATCCCGCGACCGGCATCGCGGTCGGCACGATCGCGCCGGGGGGCTCGGTCTCCGTCCAGTTCAGCGTGCTCGTCAGCGGGCTGCCGACTCCGCCGAGCCTGACCAACAGCGCTTCGGCCGCCTTCACCTCCGGAGCTTTTGCCGGCAGCTCGACCTCGAATCCGGTCATCACGCCCGTCTACCAGCCGATCGTCTCGCTGGTCAAATCGGCGGACCGGACGCAGGCGACCGTCGGCGACACGGTCACCTACTTCGTCACCGCGACCAATACCGGCAACTATCCGGCCAGCCTGACCGTGTTCGACAGCCCGCCAGCAGGCGCCGACTTCGTGCCGAACAGCGTGCTCGTCAACGGCGTGCCGCAGCCGGGCGCCGATCCGACGGCCGGCATCGCGGCGGGCGTGCTCGCACCGGGAGCGAGCGCTTTCATCGTCCTGTCGCTGCAAGTGAACGTCACCTCGCTGCCGAACCCGCAGCTGCTCAGCAACCAGGCGACCGGCTCGTTCACGTTCAGCCCGCCGGACGGACGGACCTTGACGCAGAGCGTCCTCTCCAACACGCTCGTCATCCCCGTCTCCTCGCCGGATGTCACGGTCGTAAAAAGCGCCTCGGCGATCGACGCCGTCGTCGGCGATACACTCACCTACACGATGACCGTCACGAACAGTGGCATCTCGCCGGTCAACAACGTCGTGCTGGTCGACCCCGTGCCGGCCGGAGCCGCATTCGTGCCCGGCAGCGTCACCGTGGACGGGACCGCGCAGCCCGCGGCCAGCCCGGCGTCCGGCATCGCCGTCGGCACGATCGCTCCCGGCGCGGCGGCGACCGTCACGTTCCAGGTGACGGTCACCGCGGTGAGCTCCTGATGGCTGCGCCGCTCGGTCCGCTGCACAACCAGTCGACCGTCCGCTTCCAGTCCGGCGCCGTCAGCTCCGCCGCCTATTCCAACACGGTCATCACCTTCGTCGCAGGGCCTCGCATCCGGCTGACGCTGAGCGCCTCGACGGCGGAAGCTTCCATAGGCGGCATCGTCACCTACACGGTCACCGCTTTCAATGAAGGCAATCTCGCCGGCGAGCTGACGGCCGGGGCGAGCACTCCTCCCGGCGCCTCGTTCGTGCCCGGCAGCGTCGTCCTAGGCGGAGGCCTGCTGCCTGGCGCCGATCCGGCACAGGGCATCTACCTCGGCCTGCTCGAGCCGGGCGGCAGCGCCTCGTTCCGCTTCCAGGCGCTGGTGACCGGCCCCGTGCCGGGAGGCGCGCTCGTGAACGAGGCGTGGGGCTCGGCGACATTCCGCACGCCGGGCGGGCGGGTGCTCACTGTCGGCGCCGAGCCAGCGGAGCTCTCGATTCCGGTACGCTCGGCCGCGCTGGCCGCGTATTTGACAGCCGGCCCCGTGCCCGTCGCGGTCGGCGAAACCGCCGAATATGTCCTGCGGCTCGTGAACGGCGGCAGCTCCGCCGTGACCGGCATCGTCGTCCGCTTCACGCTTCCTCCGGGCGTGGAGGTTGTTGCCGGCAGCGTCACCTTGAACGGCGTCCGGCTGCCGGATGCCGATCCGCTCACCGGCATCCTCGTCGGAGAGCTGGCGGCTGGCGCCGAGGTAGGGCTGTCGTTCGCCGTACGCGTCGTCTCAACTGCCGCCTCCGGGCAGCTCGCCTCCGCGTCGGCGGAGTACGCGTCGGCGGACGGAGAGGCGCAATTTGTCCCGTCCAATCCGGTCCAGCTGACGATCGTGCCGCCCGATCCGCCGGCCCCGCCTCGTGCGACAAAGCGAGTCGATGCGCATCAGGCTTCGCCCGGCGACATCCTCAGCTATGTCGTGACGGCAAGCGTGCCGTCCGGGCCGCCGCTGTACGCGGTGCTGGCCGATCCGCTGCCAGCCGGCCTGAGGTACTTGGCCGGCAGCCTGCGGGTGGACGGCGAAGCGCCGCCGGCATCGGCGGGCAGCCTCGAGAGCGGGCTGGCGCTCGGCTTCGTCTCGCCGGGCGCTCCCGTCACGGCGTTTTACCGGGCGGAGGTGCTGCCGCTCCAAGGACGGCCGGGCTCCGAGCCGCTCCCGCTGCGCAATGAAGCGGTCGTCCGCTTCAGCGCGGGGGCGGGCCGGCCGGTCGAGAGCGAGGTCGCGGCCGGACCGGCGCTGACCGTCGTGACGGCAGCGGCTTTCCGCGTCGCGGCGGCAGCCGACCGCACCGTCAGCGAGCCCGGCGAGACGGTCGGCATCGAGATCGCGATCAGCGCGATCGGCAGCCAGCCCGCCGAGGGATTCCTCTCGGGCTTCGTGCCCGAGGGGCTGCAGCTGCTGCCGGAAACGCTGCGGCTGGACGGCGCGCCGGCGGCGGTGCTGGCCGACGGGCTGCAGCTCGGCCTGATGCTGCCCGGCAGCGTGCATCGGGTGCGGTACAGCGGCCGCGTCGCCGCCGACTTCGGCGGCGGCGAGCTCGTCGGCACCGCCGCGCTCAGCTGGAGCTACGCGCTAGAGGGGCGCGTCTACCGCGGCGTCGCGCTCGCTCCGCGCTACCGGGTGCGGATCGTTTCGCAGCAGGAGTGAGGGGGAAGGCGGCGGCTGGCAGCTTCGACCTGGAACTGGTCGATGAAGCGCCTCCACGCCAGCTCCGACACGGATTAATGAAACGCGCCCAGACACAGCCGCTCCTAGCGGAATGGCCTTGGGACAGCTTGCGTCGAAGCCGTATCTTTCCCGGGTTTCATGGGCTAACGAACCTCACAAGCGCTATTCGTGCGGAATCGGGCAAACGAACCTTCTAACGAAACCCACATGCGCTATGGGTCGACAAATCACCGAAACGCTCCCCTCCTCGCCTAAATAGCGCTTGTCCGTTTCGTTAAATAAAGCTGAACATCGGTTTTGAACGGAATAGCGTCGCTCAGGTTCGTTACATCGGTTCGAGGCGGTTGAAATGGATGGGCAGCTGACCTCCGTCTATCGAGTCCATTCGGCACAAGGAGCGCATCCAGCAGGAAGGGTCGAAGAACTTGGACGGCAGCGGCAAAGCCCCTTCGCCCGGCAAGGCCGACAGAAGCGAAGGGGCCGCCGCTGTCGGCACACCCCCACCACCTGGGAACATATGGACCGTGCGCCAAAACAAAAAAGCCGCCTCCGCGCGCCGAATGGCGCGAGAGGCGGCTTCTGCATGCCGCAGGCTGGCGGTCCGCCGGCCTCCCCGCCTGGGCGGGAAGGGCGGCGGACCCGAGCGGGATCAGCCCGCTCCGAGGTACAGGTAGCGGAGCACGATCAGCAAGGCGAGGATCCACATGAGCGGATGGATGTTGTATTTCTTGCCGGCTTTGCCGGTCAGGTTGGCCAGCAGCGCGAGCAGGACGTACGACACGATGCCGAAGCTGATGCCGTTGGCGATGTTGTACGTGAACGGCATCATGATGATGATGAAGAACGAAGGAACGGCGTAGACCATGTCCTGGAAGTCGATCTCCTTGACGGACTGCATCATGAGCAGGCCGACGAGGATGAGCGCCGCCGCCGTCGCGGAGCCCGGGATGAGCGCCACGAGCGGAGCGAGGAAGATCGACAGCAGGAAGCAGATGCCGGTCGTGACGGCCGTCAGGCCGGTGCGGCCGCCCTGGGCGATGCCGGAGGAGCTTTCGACGAAGGCCGTGACGGTGCTCGTGCCGAGCATCGCGCCGCCGCTGACGCCGACCGCATCGACGAACATCGCTTTGCCGACGCGCTTCTTGCCTTCCTCGGGATTTTTCATGAAGCCGGCGCGGTTGGCCGTGCCGACGAGCGTGCCGAACGTGTCGAACAGCTCGACGAACGTGAACGTGAGCACGACGGTGATGAGGCCGACCTGCATGACGCCGGCGAAGTCGAAGTGCCAGAAGTTGAGCTCGCCGAAGTCCGGCAGCCACGTCGGGTTCTCCGCCATCGTCGGCAGGTTGCCCGTGAGCCAGGCGACGAGCGTCGTGCCGAGGATGCCCCACAGGAACGCGGCCGGCACGCGCAGCACCATCAGCACGGCGATGAGCAGCAGGCCGAGGATCGTCAGGTAGACGGACGGGTTATGGATGTCGCCCATGTGGATGACCGTCTCGAAGCTGAGCAGGTTGGTGAAGGTGCCTTTTTCGACGTCGGTGACCGCGGTCTCGGCGGCGATCGTCATGATGCCGCTGTTCTTGAGGCCGACGACGGCGATGAACAGGCCGATGCCGACCGTGATCGCGTGCTTGAGGCTGTCCGGCACGGCGGTGATGAGCATCTGGCGGATCTGCGTCACCGTCAGGATGAGGAAGATGATCCCGGAGATGAAGACAGCGGTCAGGCCCATCGCCGGCGAGATCGGATTGCCCGTCCCCTGCGAGGCGATGATGGTGGCGGCGAAGTAGGCGTTGAGGCCCATGCCCGGCGCGAGCGCGACCGGGAAGTTGACGAACAGGCCCATCGCGATCGTGAAGATGCCTGCCGCCAGCGCAGTCGCGAGGAACACTGCGGTCCAGCTCAGGCCGGACGCCGAGAGGATGCTCGGGTTGACGGCCAGGATGTAGGCCATCGTCATGAACGTCGTGAGGCCGGCCATGATTTCGGTGCGGATGGTGGTGCCGTTTTCCTTGAGCTTGAAGAAGCGCTCCATGCTGCTTGTCCCCCCTGGACAGTTGGATTGGCTGGCGCCCGAGGCGCTCCCGCGCGGAAGCGGCCTCGGGCCTTGCTTTCGGAAAAGCAAAAAGGAGAGCGCGCGGCAGCTGGCGGGCAGCTGCCGAAAGCGTCTCTCCCGGATCGTCCGGAGCGGAAATGGTCCCGACTCCGCTCCCTGCCGCCCCGACGGCCGGCAACAGCCGGACGATGAAGGCGACAGCGAGCGGGGCGCAAGCGGCTTCCGCTCCGAACTTTCGTAGCCTGGTCATTTACGGTGACCGAGTAGAGACTTCCGGGCCGATCCCCGGAATTATACGAAAGTTGCGTTGGATATCAATCAGAACGTAACTAATTTACCTTCATTTTCGACATAAGTCAACCGATCTCTTTGATTTTCGGCTTATTTTCCGAACATTATCCAACATCCGGGAAAAACCGTCAGCGCTCGGCGTCCGCGGCCGCGGCCGGAGGACGCAGGCGCGCGAGCGCCAGCCCGATCATGCCGAACAGCAGGAACGCTCCGCCCAGCAGCCAGAACAGGCTGCCGGCCGCGCCGTACCGGAGGCCGAAGCCGCCGACGACCGGACCGGCGATGCTGCCGACGGAGAAATGGATCGAGGCGAGCACGTTCGCTCCCGGCAGCAGATGGCGCGGCAGCTGGTCGGCCGCATAAGCGAGGCCGAGCGAGAAGAACGAGCCGACGAGGCCGCCGGCCAGCGCCAGCAGCGCGGCGACGAGGACGACGCTGTCGCCCGCGGCCGGGATGCAGGCGAACAGTACGCCGCCTCCAAGCCCGCAGCCGATTAGCACGGGCAGACGACCGATCCGGTCGCTGAGCGAGCCGAGCGGCAGCTGCAGCAGCAGGCCGCCGAGGCCGAGCGCCGGCAGCAGCGCGCTGATCGCTTCGCGGTTCAGGCCGATCTGCGTGCCGTACAGCGGGAAGCTGCTGTTCATCGACGCTTCCATGATGCCGTACAGCATCGCCGGCAGCAGCGCGTACCAGGCGATCCGATACACCTTCAGGTAGCGCGCGGCGCCCGTCGCCTCGCCCGGCTCGGCCGCTTCCGGCCGCTCCTTGGCCGGCAGGCCGAGCGCGAGCAGCAGCACAACGGCGTACAGCCCGGCGCTGACGAGGAACGGCGCCGCTTCGCCGAAGTGCAGCAGGTTGATGCCGAGTGGACCGATGCTGAAGCCGACGCCGTAGGACATGCCGTACAGCGAGATGAAGGTGCCGCGGCGGCTCGCCGGCGCGCGGCTGACCATCCAGAGCTGGGTGGCGAAATGCATGCCGCTGTCGCCGACGCCGATGACGAGGCGCAGCAGGAACCACGCCGTCAGCGAGCCTGCCGTCAGCGGGAACAGCAGCGTGGCGGCGGTGATGAGGACGATGCCCGTCACAATGACGGCCTTGAAGCCGAAGCGCCGCACCGGACGCTCGATGAAGAACATCGTCGAGAACGTCCCGATGTAAAGCGCCATCGAGTTGAGGCCGTTGACGTCCTCGGGCACGCCCGCGCGCTCGAGCAGGATCGCGAGCAGCGGCAGCAGCAGCCCTTGGCTCGCTCCGGCCGTGACGACGACGGCGAGCAGCACGAGCAGCCGGTAGCTGACGAGCCGCTCGGGCGGCTCGAGGAACGGACTGGCGGAAGCAGGTGGATTCATGTCGGGATGATGGCTCCTTCGTTCGATCGCTTTGCAAAAATTTCCCCGAAGCTGCGGACAGGAGAAATTTTTTTCGTCCGAAATTCGCTTAAATTTTACCATAATGAAGCTGATGCAAAAAAGGAACGGCCGGCCGATGCCGAGCCGTTGTTCCGTCCTTGCACAAAAAGAAAGCCTGTTGCTCGAGCGGGCTGCCGAGAAGCATACCCGCCCTTTTTTGATGGATTTGGAAGAAACTGTCCAATTCATGCTTTCAACAGCCATAATGTCATGAATTCTTCCGTGAAATAAACTTCCAACCGCTACGGACGGAAGGGCGCCTGCTGCCAATCGTCCATCTTGTAAACTTTCTTAACATTTAATAGACTGATGGCGTCAACTACTATTACATAGAGTGGAGGAACTTGTCTGATGTCTGCATCCTTATCCCCCAAGCGCCTGCTCGTCTACGCCCTCGCCGTCTCGCTGCTGATCGGCCTGCTGGCCGCCTTCGGCGCGCCGCGCGCAAGCGCCGCCGAAGCGGCGGCGATTCCGCCGCTGCCGCAAGCCGCGAAATCGTCGCCGCTGCCGAACGTCATCGTCATCGGCACCGGAGGCACGCTCGCCGGCAAGGCGAACGCCCCGACCAGCTTCCAAAGCTATCGGGCCGGCACCTACCTGATCGCCGATCTCGTCAAGCAGCTGCCCGGCAAAAGCCAGCTCGCCGACGTGTCGACCTACCAATTCGGCAATAAAGGCTCCGGCGGCTACACGATTCCGGAGCTGCGCGAGCTGTCGCTCGCGGTCGACGAGGCGCTCCGCATCTACGACGGCGCCGTCGTCACGACGGGCACCGATACGATGGAGGAGATCGCCTACTTCCTCGATCTGACCGTGCGCAGCGAAAAGCCGGTCGTCGTCACCGGCGCGATGCGGCCGTGGGACGTCATCGGCACCGACGGGCCGGCCAACCTGTTCAACGCGATCAAGCTTGCCGGCAGCGGCAAGACGACCTCGTTCGGAACCGTCCTCATGCTGAACGACTACATCCACGCGGCGCGCGACGTGACGAAGAGCAACTCGCATCGGATGGACACGTTCGAAACGCCGATGCTCGGAGCGCTCGGCTACATCGACGAGAAGAACATCCGCATCTACCGCGCGCCGGGACGAGCCGGAAAAGCCGGCACCGCCGCCTGGAAGACGCCGTTCGACCTGACCCGGATCGCGCCCGAGGCGCTGCCGAAGGTGGAGGTCGCCTATGTGTATCAAGCGGCAGGAGCAGGCGCGATCAACGGCTTCGTCAAGGACGGCGCCAAAGGCATCGTCACCGCCGGCACCGGCGCGGGCGGATTGTCGTCGGCGATGAGCGCGGCGCGGTCCGAAGCGATCAAAAAAGGCGTGCTGTTCGTCACGACGACCCGCACCGGCTCCGGCACGATGTATCCGGGAAGCTCGCCCGGCATCATCGCCGGCGACAGCCTGAACGCCCAGCACGCGCGCATCCTGCTGCTGCTCGGCCTCGCCTTCTCCAGTGACTTCGACACGATCAAGGGCTGGTTCGCCGACTATGGCACTGGCGCGGCCAGCGCCGCCAGCACCGCCAGCGCAGCGGAATAAAGGAGGACAAGACCAATGGCTACCTTGCTGACCACGCTCAAACGCTCCGCCGCTCTCGCGGCGATGCTCTCCCTTGCCGCCGGCGCCTTCGCGGCGTCCGGCCCCGTCCCTGCCGCTGCGGCCGCCGAGGCCGCTGCGATCAGCGCCAATCCGTTCGCGCCGACGGTGGAGATTCCCGCCGTGCCGGAGGCTTTTCACACCTCCGAGCTGCCTGACGTCATCGTCGTCGCCACCGGCGGCACGCTGGCCGGCAAGGCGGCGGACGGGACGAGCTTCCAGAACTACCGCGCCGGCACCTACCTCATGGAGGACCTCGTCGCGCAGCTGCCCGGCAAGGAGAAGATCGCCGACGTCGAGACGGCGCAATTCGGCAACAAGGGATCCGGCAGCTACAGCCTGCAGGACCTGTACGACCTGTCGCAGACGGTGGACGCCGCGCTGGAGAAGTACGACGGCGCGGTCGTGACGACCGGCACCGACACAATGGAGGAGATCGCCTACTTCCTCGACCTGACCGTGCGCAGCGAAAAGCCGGTCGTCGTCACCGGCGCGATGCGTCCGTGGGACGTCATCGGCACCGACGGGCCGGCCAACCTGTACAACGCGATCAAGCTCGCCGGCAGCGGCAAGACGAAGGGCTACGGCACCGTCGTCATGCTGAACGACGTCATCCAGACGGCGCGTGACGTGACGAAGTCGAACGCCCACCGGATGGATACGTTCGAGACGCCGGCGCTCGGCGCGCTCGGCTACATCGACGAGAAGAACATCAGCCTCTACCGCCTCACCGCGCGGGCGATGGCGTCCGGCACGCCGCAGTGGCGCACGCCGTTCGACCTGACGTCGATCGCCAAGAGCAACTTCCCGGCCGTCGAGATCGCCTATGCCTACCAAGGCGCGGGCGGAGGCGCGATCAAGCAGTTCGCCCTGGACGGCGTCAAAGGCATCGTCACCGCCGGCACCGGCGCCGGCGGCCTGTCCGCGGAAATGAGCGCCGCCCGTGCCGAGGCGATTGAAAAAGGCGTGCTGTTCGTTACGACGACGCGCACCGGCTCCGGCACGATGTACCAAGGCAATACGCCGGGCATCATTGCCGGCGACAGCCTGAACGCCCAGCATGCGCGCATCCTGCTGACGCTCGCGCTGGCGTTCAGCTCCGACTATGATACCGTCAAAGGATGGTTCCAGACGATCGGCACGCAGGACGTGCCCGCCTCCGGCACGGTCGAGCCGGCCGCTCCGGCTCCGGAGCTCGCCGCCAGCGACCTGACCGGCCACTGGGCCGAGGAGCCGGTCAAGCGGGCGGCCTCCTACGGCATCGCCGCCGGTTATCCCGACGGCACGTTCGGCCCCGACAAGCCGGTCACCCGCGCCGAGTTCGCCGTCATGCTGATGAACGCGCTGAACGTGCAGCCGGCCGTCGAGGGCGAGCCGTTCGCCGACGCCGCCTCGATCGGCGAGTGGGCGCAGACGGCCGTCGCGCAGGCCAAGCAGCTCGGCATCGTCAAAGGCTATGCCGACGGCAGCTTCAAGCCGAACGCGCTCGTTACGCGCGCCGAGATGGCGACGATGGTCGGAGCGGCTCTCGGCCTGCAGCAGCCGGCGGACGGCCGCACTACGTTCGCCGACGACGCCGCGATCCCGGCCTGGGCGATCCCGGCTCTGAACGGCATCCGGCAAAAAGGGCTGATCGACGGCCGCGACGGCAACCGCTTCGAGCCGTCCGCGGCGACGACGCGCGCGGAAGCGTCCGTCCTGCTCGTGCGGATGCATGATCTCGGCTGAGCAGCCTGATTTCCAACATCAAAAACGCCCTTTGCCCGACGAAACCGTCTGGCAAAGGGCGTTTCTCGTTTGGCTCAGCGGGCTATTCCCACTCGATCGTCGCCGGCGGCTTGGACGTGATGTCGTAGACGACGCGGTTGACGTTGTCGACCTCGTTGACGATGCGCACGGAGATCTTCTCCAGCACGTCCCACGGAATGCGCGCCCAGTCGGCGGTCATGCCGTCGATCGACGTCACGGCGCGAATGCCGACCGTGTAAGAGTACGTGCGGGCGTCGCCCATGACGCCGACGCTGCGCATGCCTGGCAGCGCCGTGAAGTACTGCCAGATCTCGCGGTCGAGGCCCGCTTTGGCGATCTCGTCGCGCAGGATCGCGTCGGACTCGCGCACGATCTCGAGCTTCTCGTCCGTCACTTCGCCGAGCACGCGGATCGCGAGGCCCGGACCCGGGAACGGCTGGCGCCAGACGATCGCGTCCGGAAGGCCGCATTCGGAGCCGACCTTGCGGACCTCGTCCTTGAACAGCGCGCTCAGCGGCTCGACGAGCTTGAACGTGATGTCCTCCGGCAGGCCGCCGACGTTGTGATGGGACTTGATCGTCTGCGCGGTCGCGGTGCCGCTCTCGACGATGTCCGTATACAGCGTGCCCTGGGCGAGGAATTCGAAGTTCGCGAACTTGGCGGACTCCTCCTGGAACACGTAGATGAACTCGTTGCCGATGATCTTGCGCTTCTGCTCGGGATCGGACACGCCGCGCAGCTTGCCGAGGAAGCGCTCGCTCGCGTCGACCTTGATGACCTCCATGCCGAACTTGCCGACGAACGTCTCCATGACGCTCTCCGCCTCGCCCTTGCGCAGCAGGCCGTGGTCGATGAACATGCATGTCAGGCGGTCGCCGATCGCCTTGTGGACGAGCATGGCCACGACGGAGGAGTCGACGCCGCCCGACAGCGCGCACAGCACGCGGCCGGTCTCGCCGACCTGCGCGCGGATGTCGCGGATCGCGTCGTCGATGAACGTCTCCATGCTCCAGTTGCCCTCGCAGCCGCATACCGTATAAAGGAAGTTGCGGATCATGTCGTTGCCGTAGACGGAGTGGCGCACCTCCGGGTGGAACTGCACGGCGTAGAAGTTCTTCTCCGGATGGCTCATGGCCGCGATCGGCGCATGTTCCGTTCCCGCATCCAAGCGGAAGCCCTCCGGCATCTCCACGACGAGGTCGGTATGGCTCATCCATACCGTCTGGCGGTTCTCCAGGCCGAGCGCGAGCGCCGCGCCTTCGGCGAACGTCACGTCCGCGCGGCCGTACTCGCGCTTGCCGGCGCGCTGCACCTTGCCCTTGAGCTGATGGCTCATCAGCTGCATGCCGTAGCAGATGCCGAAGATCGGCAGGCCGAGCTCGTAGATCTCCGGATCGACCATCGGCGAGTTTTCTTCGTAGACGCTTGCCGGCCCGCCGGAGAACACGATCCCCTTCGGCGCCAGCTCGCGGATCTTGGAAGCCGGAGTGTTGTACGGCAGCAGCTCGCTGTAGACGCCGAGATCCCGGATGCGCCGAGCAATCAGCTGGTTGTACTGTCCTCCGAAATCGAGAACCACGATCATTTCATTAGGCTTGTTCACGCCCGAACCTCCCTCAGTCAATTGGACTCATTCTATCAAAGCGGCTTCCGGCCAGTCAAGGCGGGAAGCCGCGCGGCTGCGCGGCCGGAAGGTCGCCGGCGAGGGCGGCCGGGACGGGCAGGCTGGCAGAGCCAGGAGCCGGGGGCCGCGGCGCGAGGGGCGGCGGCTACGGAGCGCGGGCTTTTCGCGCGCAGGAGGCTTCGCCGCGCACGGAGCCGCGGCTGCGGGCGGGCTTTTCGCGCGCAGGAGGCTTCGCCGCGCGGCGCGTCAGGCGCGGGCGCGGCGGACGAGCGCCAGCGCGGCGGCAAGCTCCGCCGCCGCAGGGCCGCGCCAGGCCGCCGGCGCCGCGAAGCGCGCGGCCTCGGCCCAGGCCGCGAGCCGGCGCAGCTGCGCGGCGGCCGCCGGCGCCAGCCGCGGCGCGAGCGCCTCGGCGCGCTCGGCCGGGCCGCCGCCGGGCGGCGGCGCCGCGCCGTGCCGGCGCTCGAGCGCGCGCAGCTGCGCCTCCGCGGCGGCAAGCAGCGCGGCCCGCTGCGCGTCGCGGCGGCGGCGCTCGCCGCCGGCCGCCAGCGCGTAGCGGCGCAGCGCCAGCGCGAGGCGCAGCCGCGAGCGCAGCGCCGGCGAAGCCAGCGCGGCCGCGAGCGCGCCCAGCGCGGCGACGGCCGCGAGCGCGCCGGGCTGCGCCAGCGTGCGCGCGAGCTCGGCCGCGCGGCCGGCCGCTGCGCCAGCGGCCTCGCGCAGCCGCGTGCCGGCGGCTGCGCCTGGCTGCGGCGCCGGGCTCGCCGCAGCCGGCGCGCCGGCTGCGGCGGCAGCGGCCGCAGCCTCCGGCTGCGGCGCGGCGCCCGCCGCGTACCCCGGCGTCGGGTCGAACGCGACCCACCCGACACCGGGAAAATAAACCTCCACCCAGGAATGCGCGTCCAGCCCGCTGACCCGGTAGACGTCTCCTCCGGCTCCGGCCGCGGCGCTCCCGAGCGCCGCGCGGACTTCCGCAGGAGCTTTTCCCGACGCCGTCTCCTCGCCTGGAGCGAATCCCTTCACCCACCGGGCCGGAATACCGACCGAGCGCAGCATGACCGCCATCGCCGTCGAGAAGTGCACGCAGTAGCCGAGCTTCCGCTCGAACAGAAACTGGTCGACCAGGTCCTGCCCCGGCGCGGGCGCCTCGGTCTCCGTCAGCGAGTAGCGATAATGCGCCTTCAAGTAGTCGCTCACCGCGACGACCTGCCCGTATCGGTCTGCCTGGCCGGCGGTCACCGAAGCGGCGAGCTCCTTCACCCGCTGCGGCAGCGAGGCCGGCAGCTGCAGCGCCGCCTTCAGCTCAAGCTCGAGCTGGAGCGCCGCCTCGTCGGCCTCCGCCGTTGCCGCTCCTGCGCCTGTCGTCCGCCGGACCTGCCCTTCTTGTCCGTTCCCGCTCTCTTGCGCGCTGTTCGAAGCGGCGCCCGATTGACGGAGCTGCTCCGCCGTCGGCCGGACGAGTTCCGACACGACCGTATAGCCCAGCGCCCCGCCGGCCGCCTGGGGCAGATAGACGGCTCCGCCGCCGCTTTCGCTCAAATAGGACGTCCAGTCCCTGTACGCTTCGGCCGCCGGCGACCGGGCCGACAGGATCGCTGCCGCCGTGCCGGCCGCAGGCAGCGGCATCCCTTCCTCCAAACGAGGCAGCCAGACCGACTGCCGGATCGTTTCCGCGCCTCCGCTTTCCGTGCCTTGGCTCGCCGCGACTTTGCTCTCCGTGACTTTGCTCTCCGTGCCTTTGCTCGCCGTGCTCGCCGATTCCGTGCTCGCCGACTGCGCCCCTTCTGCTGCCGCACTTGCTTTCCCCGGCACAGCCGCCCCCGGACCGACGGGCCGCGCTACGAGCTCGCCGCCCTCTTCCCGCCAGCCTTGGCCGGTATAGACGGTTTTCTCCTCCATCCTCCAGTAAAGAGGCTCGGGAGAAACCGCCCAGAACAGCGTGCGGTCGGATTGCCGCAGCGGCGCCCCGAGCCGCGTATCGTCCAAGCCGTAGCCCGTTTCGGCGGCGGCGCCGCCCGCTCCGGCCTCCGCAGCCGCCTGCCCGCCTGCGCCGGTGAAGATCGGCGACTGGCGGATCGCCCCCGCCCCGTCCTGCGATGCGGATGCGCGGATCGCCTGCTGCGCAGCCAGCGCCCAGTCGGCCGGCCGCTCCACAGTCGTCTTGCCCGCCGAAAGTCCGGCCGCGCCGAGGGCGAGCAAAGCGGCTATCCCGCCGCTCGCCGCCCACCAGCGCCAAGGCGGCATCTCCGCACTGGCGGTGGCAGCGGAAGAGGGAGGCGCCCCTGAGCCCGCGGCGTCCGCCTGACGCCGCTTCAGCCGATGCAGGGTGAGCAGCGCGGCCAGCAGCACGCCTTCGGCCGACGCGCGCGCCAGATTCGGAAGCGTGTTCAGCCCGAACCATTCGCTCAGCGCCCACAAATACGCCGCCGTCAGCCCGAGCAAGCCGATGCCCCACTGCCGGATCCAGACGAGCGTCTGCAGCGCCGAGAGCAGGATCGACAGCCCAAGCAGCAAGCAAAAGGCCTGTCCGACGCCGGACATCGCGGCTGGACCGCCGGCAAGCAGCTGTCCGGCATCCTGCGCCAGCTGCCCCGGCAGTCGCGGCAATCCCGAGATGCCGGACCAGCCGTCCGGGCCTTCGCCGATCCAGCCCGCCCCCGCCGTCACGACGGCGAGCCGGAGCAGCAGCGAGGCCCAGCCGGGCAGCAGCCAGACGCCGGCAAGCAGCAGCAGGCCGGCAATGGCGGCCAGCCCGCCGATGCGGTAGGCGTCGTTCCACTGCGGCAGCCGCCCGAGCGGCAGCAGCCACTCCGTCAGCAAGCCGAGCAGCAGCAGGCTTGCCGCGGCCCGGAGCGGCCAGCGAAGGAAGCCTCCGGCATGCTCCAGGCGCGCATGGCGGCTCGAGGCCGATGGACGGACGGCGGACCCGACGCCGGCCGGAGCGGACGGCGAACGCCTTGTCGGAGCCAGGCTGCTGCCCGGCTTCGACAAGGCGCTTCCGCCAACGGTCGACGATGCGCTTCCGCTCGGCGGGTTTGCGCCGACTGCGCTTCCGCTCGGCGGGTTTGCGCCGACTGCGCTTCCCTTGCCTCCGCTGCCTGCCGTCCCGCCGACCGTGCCTCGCCCCGGCGTTCCGACGGCCTTTCCTGCCTGCCCCGAACCGGCTTGCTTCCAGGCTGCTCCCTGCAGCACCAGTCCCGCCGAAAAATCGTTCGAGCCGCTATCCTTCATGCCGTACCTCCTCCATTCGTTGCGGGCGGCGTCGGCCGGAGCCTCGCAATCGTCATATGCCGAGCCTTTGCAGCTTGGTCCGCGCAGGTGGCCTCGTTCCCGCTCTTTCATACCCGAGCTGCTCGGTTTTTCCGCGCAACTAACCTCGTTCCCGCCCTTCCGTGCTCGAGCTGCTCGGTTTTTCCGCGCAACTCCCCTCGTTACCACCCTTCCGTGCCCGAGTTGCTCGGTTTTTCCGCGCAACTCCCCTCGTTACCACCCTTCCGTGCCCGAGCTGCTCGGTTTTTCCGCGCAACTCTCCTCGTTCCCGCTCTTCCGTGCCCGAGTTGCTCGGTTTTTCCGCGCAACTCTCCGCGCCGCTGCCGGGCTCGCGGGAGCTCAGCGCCAGACCGTCCAGCTTCCGCTTTCGCTCCCGGTCGCGCGCCCGCTCCTGCTCCGGCTTGCCCCTCCGGCTCCACCGTCGTGCTCGCGCACGCTCGCGCTCGCGCGCCAGGCGCGGCATCTCGACGCTTCCAGCGGCAGCCATACCAGCTCGACCCCCGCCTCGGCCGCCCATCGCTCCCACTCGCGCCGCGCGGCCGCCGACAACGCCGGCCCGATCGGCACGCGCAGCTCGAGCGGACAACGGGCGGCGCGCGCGAGCTCCGCCAGCCGCTCCCAGCCGCCGAGCGGCGTCAGCGCCGCGATGCGGCTGCCGGGCGCCAGCGAACCGCTCCGCAGCAGCCGCTCCAGCGCCGCGTCCGCGCTGCCGCCTGGCTGGGGCTTGGCGGCAGCCAGCCGCCTAGCCGCAAGCGGCAAGCCGCGTCCGCCGGCCACCGCCAGCGGCGGCTCCGCTCCAGCGGCAAGCCGCGCCGCCCAGCCGGCAGCGGCCGCGTCGCGCAGCAGCGCGGCCGCCTGCCCGGCGCAGACGTCCAGCAGCGCGTCGGGTTCGGCGCTGGCGGAGCCGGGCAGCCCGCTCGCGCTCCCCGGACGCTGCCACAGCGCATGCTCCAGCTCCAGCAGCACGACGAGCTCCGGCGAGCCGGCCTGCTCGTCCTGACGCGTCTGCAAGCCGCGCCCGCGCGCCGCGGCCCTCCAATCGACCCGGCGAAGCGGGTCGCCCTCGCGATAGGCGCGCGTCAACGGGCCTCGGCCTGGCGCGCTTCGCGGATTGCCGCCGTCAGGCTGTCCGCTGCCGCTCCCGGCCGCAAGGGAGCGCGGACTGCCGTCAGCCACGGCGCCGAGCGGCGGCCCTTCCGGCTCGGGCAGGACGGCGAACCCGTCCGGCGCCTCCAGCCGGACCGACGTCCATGCGAGCCCGAGCGGATCGGCGATGGAGACGGTGCAAGGCCCATACGCATATTCTCCGCGCCCGAGCGAGCCGATCCGGTATGACACGGTCCATTCCTTTCGCAGCCAAGGCAGCGCCCAGCAGGTGAGCACGAGCGGCTGCTCCGAGACGCCGGTGCGCCGGCTCAGCTCCTCCCGCACCTGCACGAGCAGCAGCGGCGGCAGGCGCCGGCCGCTGAACCGCAGCCTCACCGCCGCTTCGCCCGCGTCGCCGCCGGCCTCAAGCACGCGCTCGAGGCGAAGGCTGCCGCCGCAGGTCCAGCTCCAAAGCGCCGGCAGCGCCGCCAGCAAGAGCAGGCCGCCGGCCCAAGCCGCCGCGAACCAATCGAGCGCCGCGCCGCGCGCCGCCGCCGCTCCGGCAGCGCCGCCGAACGCAAGCGCCAGCAGGCCTAGAGCCAGCCATCGCGAGCGGGGCCGTCCTCGGCGATCCGCCGATTGCCGGCTTCGAGGCGCTCCGGCTGGCCGACGCCCGCCTCCAAAAGAAGCGGCAGGGAAGCTCGGCTGCCCTCCGCCGCCAGCAACGGCGGCCGCTCCACCCGTCGCGCTAATCCCAGTCGAGTTCGTCCCGGCCCCTCCGACAGCCGTGCTACCCCCAGTTCGGTCCGTCCTTGCCGCTCCTGCCGCGCTCCTCCCAGCAACGCCTGGAACGGCGGTCCCTCCGCCCATCGCGCTTATCCCAGCCGAGTTCGTCCCGGCTCCGCCTCCCGCGCTCCCCCCGGCAACGCTCCTCGCTCCTTGGCGCAGCCCGGAGAACGGTCCGCCTCCCGCGCTCATCGCCCGGCCGCCTTGCCGCCGGGCAGCGGCGTCGCGGCCAGCAGCCGCTCCAGCACGCGCCGCGGCGCGGCTCGGTCCGGCTGCCCGTAAGCGCCGCGAGCGGCCAGCCGGTGCTCCAGCACCGGCCGGGCGACCGCCCGCAGATCGGCGGGGCGCACATAATCGCGTCCGCCGATGTAGGCGGCCGCCTGCGCCGCCCGCAGCCAGTCGCGCGAGGCGCGCGGGCTGGCGCCCAGCTCAAGCTCCGGCGCCGTGCGCGTCGCCTGCACGATCTGCACGATATAAGCGAGCAGCTCCGGGCTGCAATGGACGGTGCGGCTCTCTTCCGCCATCTGCTGCCACTGGCGCAGCGAGACGACGGGCCGCAGCTGCTCCGGCGCCTGGCGCTCGCCGGCCGCCAGCATTTCCAGCATGCGCGCCTCCTCCCGCGGCTCCGGATAGCCGATCGACAGGCGCATCATGAACCGGTCCATCTGCGCCTCCGGCAACGGGAACGTGCCCTCCCCGTCGAGCGGATTCTGCGTCGCGATGAGCAGCCACGGCTCCGGCAGCGGCCGGGTGACGCCGTCGACCGTGACGCGGCGCTCCTCCATCGCCTCGAGCAGCGCCGATTGCGTGCGCGGCGACGTGCGGTTGATCTCGTCCGCGAGCACGACGTTGGCCATGATCGGCCCTTCCCGATAAACGAACTCGCCCGAGCGCGCATCCCAGACGGATGAGCCCGCCACGTCGGCCGGCAGCAGGTCAGAGGTGAACTGGATGCGCCGGAACTGCCCGCCCAGCAGCCTCGCGAGCGCGCGCGCCAGCATCGTCTTGCCGACTCCAGGCACATCCTCGAGCAAAATATGGCCTCCGGCGAGCATCGCCGTCATTGCCAGCCCGATCGTCTCCCCTTTGCCGAGCAGCACGCTTTCCGAGCGGGCCGCCATGCGGGCGAGCAGCGCCCCCGGCGGCTCCGGCCACTCCTCCCGACTGTCCTCCGGGGCGCTCCGGTACGGGTCCCCCCAGACTTCTCGCTCCTGCTTCGGCTGCATGGCCATCGCCTCTCATCTCCCTTTTCCGCCTTCCAATCTAGCGGCCTCTTTGCTAGACAGTCTCCCCACTCGGCGAAAGGTTTAGACTTTCCCCCGCAGCCGCCCGCCCTTTTTCCGCAGTAGGAGGCAGAAAGGCGGCCGCCCTCTGACGGCGATGCCGCGAGATCGACAGGCTCGGCAGAGCGTTTGCCGCTTCCCGTGCCTATGAAAAAAACCATCCTTCTCCCGGTCTCCGGGAAAAAGATGGCTGATATCGGTCTTGTGCTTGATCGGCGCGCCGCTTGCTAGGACGTTTATCATACCTCTGTCGCGAGCCGAGGCGCTTTCAGTTCCCTCATCGAGCCGATGCGCCGGATCTCCGAGATTCAAGGCACTTTCTGTTCTCTCATTGAGCCAATGCCCCGCATTCCCGAGATTCAAGGCACTCTCGACTCCCTCGTCGTACCGACGCGCCGGGTTTCCGTGAGCCAAGGCACTTTCAGTTCCCTCATTGAGCCAATACCCCGCATTCCCGTGAGCCAAGGCACTTTGGACTCCCTCGTCGAGCCGACGCGCCGCATTTCCGAGATTCAAGGCACTCTGGACTCCCTCGTCGAGCCGATGCGCCGCATTTCCGAGATTCAAGGCACTTTCTGTTCCCTCATTGAGCCAATGCCCCGCATTCCCGAGATCCAAGGCACTCTAGACTCCCTCATCGAGTCGGCGCGCCGCATTCCCGTGAGCCAAGGCACTCTCGACTCCCTCATCGAACCGACGCGCCGGGTTTCCGTGAGCCAAGGCACTTTCAGTTCCCTTATTGAGCCAATGCCCCGCATTCCCGTGAGCCAAGGCACTCTGGACTCCCTCATCGAGCCGCTGCGCCGGATCCCCGAGATCCAAGGCACTCTAGACTCCCTCGTCGAGCCGATACGCCGTGTTTCCGTGACCCTCAGGCTCCGCTCCTAGCGGATGAACGCGATCTCCTCGCCCTTGGCTGGGCCTTCGCCCCGCTTGAAGCGATAGGGACGGAACACGAGCCGCTGCCCCGGCGCCTCGTCCGGCAGCGCCGGCGTCACGACGTACCGCCACATCAACGAATGATTGGAACCCCCGCCTCCGTCGAATCGGACCCGGTGCGGCCCTTCGACGTGCAGCTCGCAGCGGAACCATCGGTCCCGCTCTCCCCAGGGCAGCTCGCAAGGGACAGGCTCGTCGTCCCCAAGCAGCGTGATGACGCTCGCATTGTCATACTGCCGGATCGCGGACAGCGTGAACACCGTGTCGCCCGCAACGACAGACTGGCTCATCACGAGCATCCGCCGGTATCCTTCCGGCTCGATCGCCGGACGGTAGTCCTCGTCATCTGTCATGAGAAAGGAGAACAAGGCGTTCACGTAGTCCTCCTGCAGATCGCTCGCTTTCGCCCAGGCCGAAAGGTCGGCCGCAGGCGGAAAGCCGGGCTCCGTCCCGGCGATCCGCTTCCGCTCGCCGATCAAGCCGCACAGCCTTTCGTCCAGCTCGAGCAGCCTGCGGTTGTAGTCCTCCGTCGGGCGCTTGAACGGCATTCGTTTCATTCTGCATTCCTCCTTGGGCTGACCGGGCCTCCAGATGAAACAGGCCCGCCGCTGTTCCTGCTTCGGCGAGCCTCCTTGAATATCCTTTCCTATTCCATCGAACCGCTAGGCTTTGTCCGCCGCAGCCGACTCCCCGGCCGCCGGCGCCGTTTCCGCATTCGGACCTGCGAGCTCTCCATTCGCACCGCTGCGGGAAGATCCGCCGGCATCCATGGCGCTTCTCAGCCAGCCGTCCACTTTTCCCGGCGTCTTCTCCAGCTTCTGCAGCGGGTCGCCGAGCAGCCGCAGCAGCTCCTCGAGCGGCGCGTACAGCGCGCCCGCGCTATCGCGGAAGGCCGTCTCGGGATCCAGCGCAGCCGCTTCTCCCGTCGTTGCGAACACCGTCGCCGTCCGGCGCGCCCCGTCCCATTCGACGCGTCCCCCCAGCGCATCCGCTGTCCGGCGCACCGGTACATAAAGCTCCCCTTCGACGATCCGGTACTCGCCGTAGACAATCGTTGTCTCGCCCGTCGCGCCGTGCAGCCGCAGATCGGCGAGCTGCGTCCCGTAGGTTTTGGCAGAAGCGGATCCATTTGCTCCAGCACTTGCTTTCCCTTCTGCTTCGGCATTCACCTTGGCATCCGCTTCAGCTCCTGCTTTCGCTCCCGCCTTCGCTCCCGCCTTCACTTCCGCCTCAGCTCCTGCCTCCGCTCCCGCCTTCGCTTCAACGCCTACCTTCGCGCCTGACTTCGCCTCCGCCTTCGCATCCGCTTCCGCCGTCTTGCCCGCCTGCGCCGCGCTGCCGTTCCAGGCCGGCACGCTGTCCGCGGCGGCCGCCAGCCACTCCGGACTGCGCCGCAGCTCGCGGCTGCGCTCCGCCAGCGCGGCGATCTCCTCCGCTTTGGGCGCTTCCCGTTTCCATTTCAGCTTGGCCGCGACCGGAAACACCGGCGCCTCGCCGCCCCCGTCCAAAGCCGCGAACGCGTATCCATGCGCGCGATAGAAAGCGATGATCGCCGGCAGCGCCTTGACCGACTCGCCGTGGCCGGTGCCGTCATGGAGCAGCACGGTCATCTCCCGCTTGAGCGCCGCCGACGTCGCGCCGGCGGCGATCTCCGCCGCAGGCACGCCGATCCGCTTGGAATCCCCGCTGTCCACGTTCCAGTCCGCCATCGTGTAGCCGGCCTCGCGCATCGCGCGGAAGTAGCCTTCGTCAAAGTTCGTATACGTGCCTCCCGGAGCCCGCACGAGCGTCGTCGCGACGCCAGCGTCCAGCAGCGCCTGCTCCGTGAGCAGCGTCTGGCGGGCATAGCCCTGGAAGCTGCCGTAAAGCTGCTTGTAGTCATGGTCGTAGGAATGGTTGCCGATCGCATGGCCTTCCTCGCGCGTCCGCTGGACGAGCTCCGGATGGGCCTTCACCTGACGGCCCACCATGAAAAAGGTCGCCTTGATCCCCTGCTCGCGCAGGATGTCCAGCACCTGGGCCGTATGCTCGCTCGGTCCGTCGTCGAAGGTCAGGTAGACGGTTTTGGCGGCTGCGGCTGGCTTCGCCTTCGCGGCGACAGCCCCGGGCTGCCCGGCGGCAGGAGCGGCGCCCGTCGAGGACGCTCTGGACGCGGCCTGGCGCAGCGCCTCCAGCAGCTCCGCCCCGCCGATTTCCGGCTGAGGCGAGTCGAGCGCCGCCGCAGAGGCGGCCTCGCTGTCCGGCTGCGCGGAACCGATGCCTGCGGCCATCGCTGCGCGAGTCGACCTAGCCCCTGCCGCTTGAGCTTCCGCTCCGCTCCCGCCCGCTCGGACCGCGCTTGCAGCGCCTTCCCCTCCTTCGCCGCCGCTGCCTGCGGCGGCATGAGCCGCGCTTGCCGCCGCGCCTTCCCCTCCCTCGCCGCCGCTGCCTGCGGCGGCATGAGCCGCGCCTATCGCCGCCGGCGGCGCAGCCAGCGGCCGCTCGACGCCTCCTTCTCCTCCGAGGCTCGTCCAGCCGATGCCGAGCGCCGCCGTCGCGGCCAGGAGCCGCAAGCCAAGCTTTTTCGCCATATCCGTCCACCCTTTCCTACTCTCGAATCTAGTGCTAGATTCTATGAGCCTGACGGGCGCCTTATGCCGTCCGGTGTTTTTTTGATCCAATCGCGGAATCGGTCCGGTCCGTCCGTCACGATGCCGTCCGCGCCGGCGGCGGCGGCTTGAACCGCCTCGCGCCGGCGGTCGACCGTCCAGACGAACACGGCCATGCCCGAGCCGTGGACGCGGCGCACGAGCTTCGGCTGGGCGAGCTGCTTGCGGAGGTTCGCGTAGGTGGCGATGTCGGCCATCTCATGCAGCCGGCTCTGCTCCAGCTCCTCCTCGCGCGACAGGATGACGCCGAGCGGCACCGAGGGCATGAGCTCGCCCAGCCTCTTCAGCGAAGGCAGGCTGAACGACTGTACGATGACCGGCGCTCTTCGCCAGCCCGGTCCCCCCGCCTCCAGCCGCTGCTCTCCGGTCAGGCCGAAGCGGATGAGCGCCGCGGCGACGGCCCGCTCGAGCCCCGGCTGCAGCTGCGGATCCTTCAGCTCGACCAGCAGTCCGATCTTGCCGCCGTACCGGCGCAGCACCTCCTCGAAGCGGGGAATCCGCTCCCCGCGGTACGCCTCGCCAAACCAGCCGCCGGCATCGAGCGACTCCAGCTCCCGCATCGTCCGGCGCGACGCGATGCCTCGTCCGTCCGTCGTCCGCTCCAGCTTCTCGTCATGCAGCACGAACGGCACTCCGTCCCGCGACAGCTGCACGTCCAGCTCGATGTAGTCGGCCCCCTGCCGCAGCGCCAGCTCGAAGGCCGCGAACGTGTTTTCCGGCGCATCCGCGGACGCGCCCCGATGCGCAAGCACGAGCGGTCGGAACGGTCCGACCGCGGCCGGCTTGGCGGCGGCCTGCGATGCTGGCGGCCGCTCGGCTGAATGCAAGGCCGCTGAACTCCCCTTCGCCGACGCCGCTCCTGCCTGCAGCGACAGGAAAACCAGCGTCCCAGCCAGCGCCGCAGCCCCCCTTTTTCTCCACCTATTCGTTCGACCGGACGCGCGTTTCCTCACTTCGGATCCCCTCCTGCACGATGCTATCCATTACTATTTCCAATCCGCCCGTCTTTTACCAATCGCTGGGCGGGATGAGCGGAGATCCGCCCCCGGCCGCGCGACTCGCAGCTCCTGGCGCAGCGGATCTTAGGGCCTGCAATTTCATAAAAAAAAGCAGCCCCCGGCCGAAAATCGGCCAGGCGGCTGCCTTGCAACGTATGCGGCGAATCCGGGGCGGGACAACCTGAAGCATCCTGCCCCGCGTCTGAATCCTTGGGACGCCTCGCCTCGAGACTATTCCTCGCCTGCGCCCGCTTGCGCGAGGCTCTGCAGCACGTCGGCGGCATGGCCGGCGACCTTCACGCCGCGCCATTCCTTGACGAGACGCCCTTCCTCGTCGATGAGGAACGTCGAGCGCACGATGCCCATGTACTCGCGGCCGTACAGCTTCTTGAGCTGCCAGACGCCGTACGCCTCGGCCGCCGCGTGATCCGGATCGGACAGCAGCGGGAACGTCAGGCCGTGCTTGGCGCGGAAGTTGCCATGCGACTTGACGCTGTCCGGGCTGATGCCGAGGACGATCGCGTCCGCGCCGGCGAACGCCGGCATCGCATCGCGAAAATCGCAGGATTCCTGCGTGCAGCCCGGCGTGTTGTTTTTCGGATAGAAGTACAGGATGACCTTGCGGCCCCGATAGTCGGACAGCGAAGCTTCCGGCTTGTCCGTCCCGGAGGCGGCGAGGGTGAAGTCCGGCGCAAGCTCGCCGAGCGTAAGTTGGGTCATGAAGTCAGCTTCCTTTCGCATGGATCCTGCTTCGGCTTAGGAGCCGGCTCCCCGGTATCGCTTGACGCCGTGATTCCACACGAGCATGCCGAGCGTCATGAACACGATGCCCATGACAGGCGTCAGCAGCGCCAGCTGCGCCAGGCCGTCGCCATGGTCCCCGAGGAAGTAGGAGGCCGGGATGACGCCGACAAAGGCGAACGGGATGAGCCAGGTGAGCATGAAGCGGATGATCTTGTTGTAGATGTTGATCGGGTAGCGCCCGTAGTTCTGGATGTTGTACATGAGCGGCAGGATGCCGGTCGGCGCGTCGGAGTAGAACGCGATTGCCGTCAGCGCCGTATACAGCCCGCCGTAGACGAGCACCGCGCCGGCGACGAGCAGCAGCATGACCGGGATGTCCCAGAATTCCAGCGGCAAGCCGAGCTGGACCCAGCAGCTCGCCATGATGACGATGCCCGCCAGCGAGCCGATGAGCGACGGCGGGTCCATGTTCTCGAGCGTCACCTGGAACCAGTTATGCGCCGGGCGCGTCAGAATCCGGTCCATCTCGCCCTTGGTGATGTAGCGGTCGCTGAAGTTCCACAGGTTGAAAAACGTGCCGAAAATGCCGTACGGCACCATGAAGAAGCCGTAGACGAACACGACCTCCGCCTCGCTCCAGCCGCCGAGCGTCGGCGTGTGCTGGAAGACGATCAGGATGAACACCAGATTGACCGCCTGGAAGCTCAGATCCGCCAGCACCTCGATCCAGAAGTCGGCGCGGTACGTCAGCTTCGTTTTGGCGTAGTTCTTGAAGTAATCCCAGAACAGCGACAGGTAGAACAGCATTTTTTTCATCGTCCGGTCAGCCCCCCTGTACGAACAGCCGTCTGCGGGCCGCCCGCCATACCAGCGCGATCGGCACGAGCAGCAGGACGAACCAGAGCAGCTGGATGCCGAGCACGCCCGGAATTTCTCCGGCCGGCGTGCGCCCGGTGAACACCGAGCTCGGCAAGTAGGTGATCGCCTGGAACGGCAGCCACTTCATCGCCTCGCCCAGCCAGCCGGGGAAAAAGCTGATCGGCACGATGACGCCGGAGAACAGGTCGACGGCGACGCGCTTGAGGCGCATCATGCCCTCGCTGCTCTCGACGAAAAACGCCGCCAGCCCCGTCAGGATGTTGATCTGCGAGTTGATGAGGAAAGCGAAGAACAGCATGACCAGATAGACCGCCCACGTCGCCGGATCGGACGGCAGCCGCACCGGGAACAGCAGGCAAGCGAGCGCCATGCCCGGGATCATGAACAGCAGGAAGCGGAACAGCCCTTCCCCGAAGCCCTGCATCATCTTGACGACGAGGTAATTGTACGGGCGGATCATCTGGATCGCCACGCTGCCGTCGCGAATCTCATTGCTGATCTCCCGGTCCAGGTTGTTGAAATAAAACGCGCGAGCCATCCACGACACGGCGACGTACGTCGTCATCTGGCCGACCGTGAAGCCGGCGAGCGACGTCTGGCCGCCGTAGATGGCTCCCCACAGGAAGTAATAGGCTCCAATATTAATCGCGTAAATAATGATGCCGCTGTAATAGTTCACGCGGTAAGCGAGCATCATCAGGAACCGGATGCGGATCAGATCCGCATAAGCGCTACCCACGGCGGATCGGCTCCTTTCCGGCGGCCGGGCTGCCGGAAGGCGCGCGGCCGGCCTCGGGCGCGGCGGCCGGGCCTTGGACCGGCTCGACAGGCTGCGGGTCGGCCGCCGTCAGGCTGTCCTCGCCCGCCAGGTCCGGCTCGTCCAGCGCGTCGCGGCCCGCCGGCTGCGAAGGGCCGGCATGCGGCTCGCCGCTGTCAGGCCCGCAGCGGGCGCATCCGTGCCTTCGACGGGATCGGCCGCCGTTTCGGCCGCGTCCCGTCCGTTGCCGGCTTCGGCCGCTGCTGCGTCCGTCCGATTCGCGGCGGACTTGCCTACTCCCGCGCCTGCTCCCGCTGCGGCGTCCGCTTCCGCCTCCGCCAGCTCGGCCGCGCGCGTCCGCCCCGGCGAAGCGGCGTCGCCGGACTGGTAGATCTCGCGGACGATGTCGTCCGTGTTCGTCTCGATGATCTTCATGTCGCGGATGTCGAGGCGCGACTCGCCGACGACGCGGGCGAGCGCGTCGGCGACCTTGACCTCGTGCGGCAGCCACATCGCCGCCGTCACGTCGCTCTCGGCCCGCCAGCTGACGCCGGGCAGGCCGTCCGTCAGCTCCGCGAGCTGCGCCGGCTTGACGCGCTCGCCGAACTGGAACACGATCTCGCGGCCGCGGCTCCAGCGGCTTTTGAGCTCGTCCAGCGCTCCGTCGTAGATGATGCGCCCGTCGTCGAGCATGATGACGCGCGTGCACAGCGCCTCGATGTCCTGCAGGTCATGCGTCGTCAGCAGGATCGTCGTGCCGTGCTCGCGGTTGAGCTGCTTGAGGAAGTCGCGGATCTCGGTCTTGACGACGATGTCGAGGCCGATCGTCGGCTCGTCAAGGAACAGGATCGACGGATTGTGCAGCAGGCTCGCCACGATCTCGCAGCGCATCCGCTGGCCGAGGCTGAGCTTGCGCACCGGCCGGTTGAGCAGCTCGCCGAGCTGCAGCCGCTCGGTCAGCTCGTCCAGCCGCTTGCGGTAGTCCGCCTCCGGCACCTTGTATACCTTGCGCAGCAGCTGGAACGATTCGACAACGCCGATGTCCCACCACAGCTGCGAGCGCTGGCCGAACACGACGCCGATTCCGCCGACGAACTTCTCCCTGTCCTTGTGCGGCACGAAGCCGTTAACCCGCAGATGGCCGGCTGTCGGGACGAGGATGCCGGTCAGCATCTTGATCGTCGTCGACTTGCCCGCTCCGTTCTCTCCTATGTATCCGCAGATTTCCCCTTTGGGAATCTCGAAGGAAATGTCCTTGACGGCGGCGACCTCCCGGTACTCCCGCTTGAACAGATCCTTGAGGGCGCCGGACAGCCCCTCTCGGTTTTTCTGGACGCGGAACTGCTTGCGCAGCTCGCGCACTTCTATGGCCGGCATGGTGCTCATGGCGTGCTCCTCTCGTAAGGCGACTCGACATTTCCCGGGAAATGGATGACGGATTTCCTTCATCCTGCGGCAAAGCTTGCGTCCTGCCGACCCCGGATTTATAATTTTATGATATGTTACGACAGCTTGGGGAAGCAAGCGACGGGATCCTTGCCGGATGCCCGGCGCCGCTTGGCGCTTCCTCGCGATCCATTGGCGGCGCCTCGCTGCGGACAGCGCGCCTGAAGTCGATTTCCGCCGCGTCGGTTCATGATTTCCGCGGCCGATGCCGATTTTGTACGAAGCAGCTTTTATTTGGGAAGGGAGCTATCACCGCCGGATGGAAAGCAGAAAAGATCGGCACGGCCCGGGACGCGTCAAACCCGCCGCCCCCAAGCCGCCGAAGGCTAAAAAGAAGCGCCGCGCCTGGCTCTGGTCGCTGTTCGCCGTCGTGCTCGTCATGGCCGGACTGGTCGCCTACTTCATCGTCGACAATTACAATGCCCTGAACAATCTCCAAAAAGACCCGGAAAATTCGATCTTCGAGCAATTCGAGAACGACTCGCAGCTGGAGAAGCCGCCGGAATGGGAAGGCACCGAGCGCGTGAACATCCTCATCATGGGCGGAGACGGACGCGCGAAAAAAACGAGCAAAGAGCCCGCGCGCTCCGACTCGATGATCGTCGTGTCGATCGATCCCGTCACCAAGAAGGCCCATCTGTTCTCGCTGCTTCGCGACACCTGGGTCGACATCCCCGGCCATGGCCAGGGCCGCGCCAACGAAGCGATCGTCTACGGCGGCTACAAGCTGAGCATGCAGATGATCAGCGAGCTGACCGGCCTTGAGATCCAGTATTACGTCTACACGGAGTTCGAAGGCTTCAAGTCACTCGTCGACGCGATCGGCGGCATCAACATCGATGTCGAGAAGGACATGAACTACGTCGACAACGCCGATGGCAACCGCTACGATATCCATCTCAAGAAGGGCTATCAGGAGCTGAACGGTGATCAGGCGCTGCAGTACGTGCGCTTCCGCCACGACGCGACGAGCGACTTCACGCGCACGGAGCGCCAGCGCAAGTTCCTGAGCGCGGTCGCCGACAAGATGCAGAACTTCGGCAACATCGCCCAGCTGAGCACGATCATCCGCAAGGTCAGCCCGTTCGTCGAGACGAACCTGTCGGCAAACGAAATGGCTCGCCTCGCCAAGCTCGGCCTCGGCCTGCACAATGCCGGCACCGCCCAGCTGCCGCCGAGCAAGCTGCTCGCCGACGAGCGTGTCGGCGGCGCGTCAGTGCTCGCGATCACGAGCGAGGACAAGCTGCGCGAATACGTGCAGGAGGTGCTGGCGGAGGATCAGAACGCGCCTGAGCCGTCCGCTTCGCCGGGCGAGAACGCCTCGTCGAATGCGGCTTCGCCTTAAAGCTACCGTCCAATCTACCCTTATCGGGAGAGCAGCCAGCTGCTCTCCTTCTTTCATGCCCTACCATCCCAAGACCGATCAGGAGGTTCTCCCATGTCCAACCCATCCGCCAGCCGCTTCGCCGTCCCCGGCGCCTCCCGCGCCCGCAGCGAGGCGCTCCATGCCGAGGCGCTGCAGCATATCGTCGGCGGCGTCAACAGCCCGAGCCGCTCGTTCAAGGCGGTCGGCGGCGGCGCGCCCGTCGTCATGAAGCGCGGCCAAGGCGCCTACTTCTGGGATGTCGACGACAACCAGTATATCGACTATCTCTGCGCTTACGGCCCGATCATCGCCGGCCACGCGCATCCGCATATTACCGAGGCGATCAGCCGCGCGGCCGCCAGCGGCACGCTGTACGGCACGCCGACGGAGCTGGAGGTCCAGCTGGCGCGCATGCTCAAGGACGCGATTCCTTCCCTCGACAAAGTACGCTTCGTCAACTCCGGCACGGAGGCGGTCATGACGACGATCCGCGTCGCCCGCGCTTATACCGGCCGATCCAAGATCATCAAGTTCGCCGGCTGCTACCACGGCCACTCCGATCTCGTGCTCGTCGCCGCCGGCTCCGGCCCGTCCACGCTCGGCATCCCCGACAGCGCGGGCATCCCGCAGTCGATCGCGAGCGAGGTCATCACCGTGCCGTTCAACGACATCGACGCCCTGAAGGCCGCGCTGGAGCGCTGGGGCGGCGAGACGGCGGCGGTCATGGTCGAGCCGATCGTCGGCAACTTCGGCATGGTCATGCCGAAGCCCGGCTTCCTCGAGGAGCTGTGCCGCCTGACGCGCGCGGCCGGCGCGGTCGTCATTTACGACGAGGTCATCACCGGCTTCCGCTTCCACTACGGCACGGCGCAGACGTTCGGCGCGTTCCCCGACGCAGCGGCGATCGAGCCGGATCTGACGGCGCTCGGCAAAATCATCGGCGGCGGCCTGCCGATCGGCGCCTACGGCGGCCGCAAGGACATCATGGAGCAGGTCGCTCCGCTCGGCCCCGCTTATCAGGCCGGCACGATGGCCGGCAATCCGGCTTCGATCGCGAGCGGCATCGCCTGCCTGGAGGTGCTGCAGCAGCCGGGCGTCTACGAGCGCATGGACCGGCTGGCGGCCGGCCTCGCCGACGGCCTGGCGGACCTGGCGTCGCGCCACGGCGTGCCGCTGACGGTCAACCGCATCCGCGGCTCGTTCTCGACGCATTTCTGCGATCATCCGGTGACGAACTACGACGAGGCGCAGGATACGGACGGCGAAGCGTTCGCGCGCTTCTTCCGCCTCATGCTGGAGCGCGGCGTCTGCCTCGCCCCGTCCAAGTACGAGGCCTGGTTCCTGACGACCGCCCATACGGACGAGGACATCGCCCGCACGCTCGAAGCCGCCGCCGAGGCGTTCGCGGCGATGGGCCTCTAGGCAAAGGCGATCCGCTTCTCCGGACCGGCGCAAAGGCTGCGGACGACCCGCCGCTGGACCCGCTGCTGGCCCGACCAGGCTCGCCGCCGGACCTGCCGCTGGCCAGACCTACTGCTGGCCCGACCAGGCTCGCCGCTGGACCTGCCGCTGGCCCCGCCGTGCCGCCGGACCTGCCTATCGCGACGAGCGAGGCGGTCGTTTCCGTACGCCTGCTCCGCAAGCTAATGATACTCACAGACCTTATTCCGTCCGATTTGCGCCGAATGGAATGGTAACGATACGGACAGACCTTATTGCTGCGAAATTCGCTCCCAAATCCGCTTTTTCGACAAAATAGCGCTCCTCCGTATCGTTGGCTGCGAAAAAGCCTTCTAAAACGCCGAATAGCGCTTCCAGGTATCATTAGGGTCAGGATGAATTTCCAAGGATGGGGCGCACCGCCCATCTCCCGCAGTCCCTCGGCGGGCGGGAACGCCAAAAAGCGGAGCCGCTGCCGGCTCCGCTTTTTGGCGTCCTCACCTATCCTCCCGCTTCAGCCAACCGAGCCCGCACGCTCGCGCTGGCGCTCGATCTCGGCGATCAGCTGCGGCTCGGGCGCCTGCCAGCCCGCCGGCTTGGCGACCTTGCCCTGCTCGTTGTAGATCGGCTTGCCGTCCGGACCGAGCTTGGCCATATTGGCTCCATGCACGATCTCGAACAGCCGCTGCGGCTCCACGCCCATCTCGACGAAGGTGCCGAGCGCGAAGTACATCAGGTCGATCAGCGCGTCCGCCTGATCCTCGACTGTCTCGGCGGCAAGGAATTCAGCCAGCTCCTCGGCCATCCAGGACGCCCGCGCCAGCGCTCTGCCGCCTTCGCCGCGCAAGGAGGCGGCCTTCATTCGCCCCGCCAGCTCTTCAGTCGCCGCAGCCGCTTGGGCTACAGCGTCTCCTTCGCCCCGGGCAGCCATCGACGGCGCTGCCGCCACCGGCGCTCCGAACGCCGCATGGAACTCCTTGACTTGCTCATAGTGCTTGTTCATGCCTTTCCCAGCCCCTTAAATGAACGATTTCAACGTTGTTCATTGTACCATCCGGCGAGGCATTGGAGAATCTTGCGGCGGGATCGGGTGAAGGGGGCATGGATGTTGCGAGCGAACAGGAAGAACGACCCGCCATTCGCGCCATGAACAGTCAACGCACCGATACATTGACGCCGCTAACGGTCGTCGCCGTGCGTCCGTCGCCCGGACGTCCGAGCGGACGCTTCGACTTCCCGCTGCCGCCCACGCGAGCCGCCCCGCCGCTTCATGCGTCGAGAAGGCTCCTGTCCTGCTCCAGCCCGTTCACGATCGCCACCGCAAAGCCGTCGTAGCCTTTGCCGCCTACCGTCTGCAAGGCCGCGGCCGACAGCCGGCGATCCGCGCCCAGCTGCTCCAGGAACTTGCGGATGCCCTGCACGCGGGGATCCGTGCTCTTGCCGTCGACGACCTCCCCGCCTCGCACGATATTGTCGGCGATGATGACGGTTCCCGGACGGGACAGCCTCAGCGCCCGCTCCAGATAGACGGGATTGTTCGGCTTGTCGGCGTCGATGAAAATAAAGTCGAACGGCTCTTCCCCATCGGCAATCAGCTCGTCGAGGCTGTCCAGCGCCGCTCCTTGCCGCACCTCGACGAGCCGCTCCAGCCCGGCGCGGCGCAGGTTGCCGCGGGCGAGCTCGGCATGCTCCGCCTCCAGCTCGAGCGTAATCAGCCGTCCGTCCGCCGGCAGCGCTCCCGCCAGCCAGATCGTGCTGTAGCCGCCGAGCGTGCCGATTTCCAGCACGCGCCGCGCCCCGCTCAAACGCGCGAGCAGCTGCAGCAGCTTGCCTTGGCTGCGGGAGACGTCGATCGCCGGCAGTCCCGCCTCGCGGTTCGCCAGCAGCGCCGCGTCCAGCGCCTCGGCCTCCGGCTCGCTTCCGCACAGCCTTTCCTCCAGGTAACGGTCGACATCCTTCCAGATTCGTTTCATGCATGCCCTCTCCCTTGACTCCGAGTTGAAGCCGGCTTCATGTCTCTAGGGTATGCGAACGCAATCGATAAGTATAATATAAGATTAGAAGAGATCCATAATTGAAAGTAATGAATAAAGCAGGCTGGAATAAGCCGAAAGATGTCCTATTCCTCGCTTATGATCAAGCTCAATCCAAAAAGGAGCTGAGCCCATGGGACGCAACATCATTCTCGATCTGGCCGTGACGCTGGACGGATTCATCGAAGGCAAGCAAGGGGAGACGGACTGGTGCATCATGGACCCCGACATGGAGTTCCTGGCGTTCCTGGATCGGATCGACACGATCCTGTATGGAAGGAAAAGCTACGAGCTCTGGGGAGAGCATGCCCCGTCGGACGACGCGGCGCCGAGCGAGAAGGAGCTGTGGACGGCCGTCCACAGCAAGGAGAAGTACGTTTTTTCGACGAACCGGAACAAGGCCGCTCGCGGCGCCGTCTACATCCATGACTCCGTCGGCGAGAAGGTCGCCGAGCTCAAGCGGAAGCCGGGGAAAGACATCTGGCTGTACGGCGGAGCCGGCCTGATCGCCACGTTCATCGAGCAAGGGCTCGTGGACGAATACCGGCTGTCGGTCCATCCGGTCGCGCTCGGAGCAGGCAAGCCGCTGTTCACGGAGATGAAGCAGCGGCTGGAGCTGGAGCTGATCGAAGCGAAGACGTTCTCCTCCGGCGTCGTCCAGCTCATCTACCGCCGCCAGCCGGAGCAGTAGCCGCAAGAAAGGCCCGCCCGGGCGCGGCAGGAATCGACCGCGTGGAGTCGAATGCTACGGCGAGAGGACGGTGCGACGATGTACATCTGGCAAGGAAGCAAGGTTCGGCTGAGGCCGATCGAGCCGGAGGACTGGGAGCTTTTTCACGACAACGACCTGGATTCCGAAGGAGCGCGCGCGGCGGATGCGGTGTACTTCCCCCGCTCGGAGGAGGGCACTCGCCGCTGGGCGGAAAAGAAAGCCGAGGAGGAGCCGCAAGGCGACAACATCTCGCTCGCGGTCGAGACGCTGGAGGGCGAGCTCGTCGGCAGCCTGGACGCGCATCACTGCGAGCCGCGCGACGGCAGCTTCCGCTACGGCATCGCGCTGTTCCGACCGCATTGGCGCAGCGGCTACGCGACGGAGGCGGTGCGCCTGCTGCTCCGGTATTATTTTCACGAGCTCCGCTACGAAAAGGCGACCGCCCATGTGTACGCCTTCAACGAGGCGTCGATGCGCTTCCAGGAAGCGCTCGGCTTCCAGCTGGAGGCTCGGCTGCGCGAGCAGATCTTCACGAACGGCCGCCGGCACGACGAGCTCATCTACGGCATGCTGCGCCATGAGTTCGATGCGCGCTTCGGAGAGGCGTGAGCAAGCAAAGGGGGCTTCCATCGAATGAACCTGCACGCGCTGCGCCTGTTCCGCCATGTCGCCGATACCGGCAGCGTCACCCGCGCCTCCGAGCGGATGCGCATCAGCCAGCCGGCGATTACGTCGCAGATCCGCAAGCTCGAAGGCGAGCTCGGCGTCCGGCTGCTGGAGCCCGACGGACGCGGCATCCGGCTGACCGACGCCGGCCGGCAGGTCGACGAGCTGGCTCGGCGGCTGTTCGCCGTGGAGCAGCAGATCGAGCGGCTGGCGCACGGCTACGCTGAAGGCAGCCTGGGCCAGATCCGGCTCGCCGCCACCTATTTGCCGGCCAACTACTTGCTCCCGGCCTGGCTCGCCCGCTTCCGGCAGCGGTACGACGACGTCGAGCTGAGCGTGCGGACGACCAACTCGAGCGAGGCGATGCGGCTGCTGCTCGCCGTGGAGGTCGACCTGGCGCTGTACGGCGGCCTGCCCGAGGTCCATCCGGCGGACATCCGCTCGGAGGAGCTTTTTCGCGACGAGCTCTGGTTCGTCGTCTCTCCCGATCATCGCTACGCCGGCCGGACGGTGCCGCTGGAGCGGATGGTCGCCGAGCCGTTCGTGCAGCGCGAGCCGGGCAGCTCGACCCGCGAGCGGCTGCTGGCGCTGTGCCGGACGCACAGCGTGCCCGAGCCGACGATCTCGCTGCAGTTCAACGGCCTGCATGAGTCGATCCGCGCCGTCGCGGCCGGGTACGGGGCCAGCTTCGTCTCCTCGCTCGTCGTGCGCGACGCCGTGCGGCGAGGCGAGCTGAGCCGCGTCGAGGTCGAGGGCGTGCGGCTGCACAACAGCATCGCCCTCTGCACCCGGCGCGGCGAGCCGCTGCCTCCGGCGGCTGCCGCCTTGGCCGAGCTGATCCGCGGCAGCGGCATTCAAGGAGAAGGCGGCGAGGCGTTGCCGAACTGATGGATGCCGAAGCGCGTCACGGAGGAGCCGAGCAGCGCTTCGCGCAGCGGATGCAGGCTTGGCGTCAGGCGCAGCTCGATGCCGGAGGCGGCCAGCCTTTCCAGCAGTCCCGTCATCCGGGTCACGGAGGACGGGATTTTTTCCATGCGGGAAATGTAGTAGCCGGCAATCTCGTCGAACCGCTCGAAGCCGTCCGCCGGCAGCTCGTAGCGGTACAGCGCCGTCGTCTGGATGCGCTCCAGCCAGCCGGTCTCGACCGTCATGACCGCCGGCGCGGACGTGGCGCCGAAGAAGCGCCGCTCGTCCTCCGCCGCCATGTCCTCGCTCCTCCAGTAGACGATCCTCGGGCAGGCGCGCGGCACCCAGAACGTGAACTCGCGCTCCTCGTCGATCGCCCACACGACCGGCGGCAGCTCGGTCCGGTTCGCCTTCACCCGCGGGCGGAACGCGCCGATGCCGCTCTCCTCGCTGAAATGATAGAGCTTCATGGGCGGGGCTCCGGCTCGCCCTCGCCGTCGCTCCAGATCCGCTCCATTCCGGCGAAGCGGCCGTCCCGGAACGTCAGGCGGTACACGTCCGGCATCGACAGCGACTGCCAGGCGTCGAAGCCGAAGCTCGGATCATAATGAGCGAGCAGCGCCGCCATGATCCGGCCATGCGTGCCGAGGGCGATCGACTCGCCCGGATGCGCGCGCAGCAGGCTCGCTGCTGTTGCCGCGACGCTCCTTTGCGCCTCGCGCAGCGACTCGCCGCCCGGCAAAGCCAGCTCCGGCTGCTCGAACGAACGCCGCATCGCCTCCTGCACCTCCGCCCACGACAGCGCGGCGGACTCGTCCGCCATCGCCCGCTCCCGCAGCGGCTCCAGCTCGACGACGCCGATGCCGAGCGTCTCGGCCAGCGGCCGCACCGTCTGGAGCGCCCGTTCGTACGGACTGGAATAGACGGCCCGAATCGGCCTTGACCGCAGCCGATCCGCGACTCGCCGCGCCTCCGCCCGGCCGGCATCGGTCAAGCCGCGGCTGCGCTCCTCGCCATGGCGGTAGGCCGATTCCGCATGGCGGATGAGGTAGATGAATGTTTCCGCAGCCGGGTCCATGACCGTTTCCGCGGCCGGGTCCGCGGCCGGGGACGGATCGGGACTGGCGGTCGGCTTGAACGCGGAATCGCCCCCGATCGGCGCTTCGAGGCTCCGCTCCCATCTTTCCTCCGTCATCTCCCGACCGGACAGGAACGCCACCCGCTCCTCGACCCGCTCGAAGCCGAAGGAGGCATACAAGGATCGGGCTTGCACGAGCTCCGAATTCGTCCACAGCATGACGCTGCGATACCCCTGCTCCACGCCGAAACGAAGCGCCTCCTCCAGCAGCCGCCTTCCCTGCCCTGTGCCTCTCGCATCCGGATGAAGGAGAAAAAGGCCCAGCTGAGCGGTCGACTCGTCCGCTTTCTTGAGGCAGATCGACCCGAGATGGCGGTCTCCGGACTCCACAATCCATAACGCCTCCCGAGGATCGTCCCGGCCGACCAATCCGTTCACGCTGTCTTCGACGAACGCTCGGAACGAGTCGTCGTAGCCCCGCTCCCGTCCGTACAGCTCGGCGTGCAGCTCGACTACGGCCTGCGCATCGCCGCTTCTGTGCCTTCTCCGCCTCACGCTCGCTCCCCGCTTCCCGCCGCGCCTCGACGCAGCCATGACTCCATCCCGGCCAAGACCATGCGCAGCATGTCCAGCGACTGTCCGGCCTCGCCGGTCTCGAGCGCGTGGTCGGCTCCCTCGGGCTGCAGCAGCTCGATTCCTTCGGCCGCCTCGATGCGGCGCAGCTCTTCCGGGCCGAAGGCCGGATCGTTCGTGCCGGCTACGGCAAGTCCGCCATACTGCAGCATGAACGGGATCGTCTGGGCGAGCGGAGTGAGGAAGAGATGGCGGATTTCCTTTTCTTTGCCCTCCTCCTTCAGCGCCTCCAGCGTCAGGCCGGAGACGACGGTGCCGATGCTTTTGCCGATGAAGGCGAGGCGGTCATACCGCTCCAGCAGCGGCCGCAGCACCTCCGCGCAGTCGGCGCTCGCGGCTGCCGTCATTTCCTCGAATGATTTCGGCTCCCGGCGCGCCGCCTGGTAGCCGTATTCCAGGTTCAAGAGGTCGTAGCCCGCCTCCATCGCCGACTTCCCGGCATAATAAAGCACCGGCATGTCGCAGGAGTAGCCGCGGCCGGGAAACAGGACGGCCAACGAGCGGCTGCCTCCGCCTTCCTGCCGGACCAGGCGGCAGCGGATTTCCGTCCCGCAAGCGGACGGAGCGTGGATCCATTTCTTTTCCATGAAGATGCCCTCCTTTTCGTGGTGGTCACATGGAAGCCGGCATGGCGGCACCATCGCGGAATCATCGCTACTCCACCTTCGTTCTGGTGGAATTCGTCGGCCGCCTCCGCAGCTCCTCCTCCATCCACTCCAGCAGCACCGCCGCTCCCCGTCCGCCGGAAGCCGAGCCGTTCAGCACGAGATCGGCATGCCAGCGGGTCGGCTCGACATAGAGGTCGTGACGGTGACGGACGAGGTCGAGATACTCCCGGATGAGCTGCTCCTGGCTGTAGCGCCCGGGCTTGAACTTGGCCAGACGGCGGGCGAGCCGCTCGTCCGACGGACAGTCGACGAATACCCGCAGGTCGAATCGCTCCCGCAGCCGCTCGTCGTGAAAGGCGAGGAAGCCTTCTACGATGACGGCGTCCCTCTTCTCCAGCGCCTCGTCGAGACGGGCGGACACCGCTCCCCAGTCGACCGCCTCGGGCGTGTTGAAGTCTTCGTAGGCCGCATCGGAAAAAGGACCCTTGCCGAGCGGGCGGACCGGCTTGTAGAAGCGGTCCATTTGCAGGACCTCGAGGCTCCGGCCGGAGCCCGACAGCTGCTCCTGCAGCCAGCGGGCCAGCGTCGTCTTGCCGCTGCCGGTTCCTCCGGCGATGCCGATCGCAAGCGCTTTCACATTTTCTTTCCTCCTTCGTCCTATCGCTCGTCGTCTCCACATATGCTATACCAGCAAGTCCGCTTCCACAACTTGCCGAGAGGGGAAATGACGAATGCCGACCATCCTGCTTCAGCTCTCCTATCTGGTGCTGCTCGTCTGGGCCGTCTACAGCTTCGTCCAGGACTTGAAGATGTCCCGCAAGGATTGGCTGGTGCTGCTGCTTCATCTGGCCGTCGCGATCATCTCGCTGAACTGGCTGCTGGATTCGCTCGGGTATAAGCTCTAGCGCTGAGCCCATGCTTCGGCGGCTCGGCCGCGCCTGGAACGCCGAAAAACCGTTTCCCCGCCACTCGCGGCCGGAAACGGTTTTTTACGGTTGCGCTTGCGCTCGCGGCGGAAAAGCGATGCGCGCAGGGCGGCTCGTCCAGGGCCGTTTTCGGTCCTGATTAGGGGATTGATGCGGCATGCGGCCCAAGTCTGCAGCGTGCCTGCGGCCTGCCGCTACGGATCGAGCAGCCCGTATTTGCGCTTGGCGCGGCCAAGAATCCTCAGCCAGATGCCGGAGAACAGCATCAGGAAAAAGACGTTGCTGAGCGCATGCGCCAGGTCGAACGGAAAGCTCGCCGCATACGAGGCGGCGATCGCCGGCCAGCTCAGGTCGCCGATGAAGCCGAGCAGCCCCCACAGGTTCATGACCCAGCCGAACAGGAAGCCCCAGGCGAAGCCGAACGCCGCCCTGCCCCACGCGCTGCCCATGAGTCGGGTATGGCGCAGCAGCCCGGCGGTGAAGCCGATCATGCCCCAGCTGAACATCTGCCACGGCGTCCACGGGCCTTGGCCGAGGAACAGATTGGAGACGATCGCGGCGATCGCGCCGACGAGAAAGCCGGACTCGGCTCCGAACACGAGCGCCGCCATGATGACGATGAACGATACCGGCTGCACGCTCGGCAGCGCGACGAACGGGATGCGGCTCACCGCCGCGATCGCGCCGAGCATGGCGACGAGCAGCAGCTCCTCCGCCCGCAGCTTCCTCCGCTCGAAGCGGATGAAGAACGGCAGCATCGCCAGCGCGATCATCGCCAGGCTGAGCGGCAAATACAGCTCTCGCCGCCACATCGCCAGCCCCATGAGCGCCAGCGCGCCGAGCAGGCAGAGCGCGTAGACTCCGCCCATGCCGGAGCTGTGCAGCGACGAGCTTCTTTCCGCGGAGCGCTTAGGCATGGCCGAGATCCTTCAGCGTCAGCAGCTCCGGCAGCAGCTCTCCGGCGACGCGCCGGACCGACGTCGTGTAGTAGTAGTTGTCGCTCATGAACGCGCGCGTCGGCTGCAGTCCCGCCATGCGCCCGTCGAACAGCAGCCCGCAGCGGTCGGCATGGGCGGCGGCGAACTCGACGTCATGGCTGACCATGAGCAGCGTCGTGCCGCGCTCCCGGATGCGGCCGAGCAGACCGGCGAGACGATGCTTGGACTCGGGATCGAGCCCTTTGGTCGGCTCGTCGAGCAGCAGCAGCTCAGGCTCGCCAAGCAGCACGAGCAGCAGCGCCAGCTTCTGCTGCTGGCCGCCGCTGATGTCGTACGGATGCCGGCCGCGCAGCCCTTCCAGCTCCAGCAGCGCTTCCAGCTCCGCCAGCGGCGAGGCGGCCTCCTCCAGCCCGAGCCGGCGCAGCCGGTCCTCGAGCTGGGCGCCGACCGTATCGCGGGTGAAATAAAGCAGCGGATTTTGCGCGACGTAGCCGATGCGGCGGCGCAAGGAGGCCGCGCCGCGGGACGGCTCGCGCCCCGCCAAGGCGCTGGCGTCCGGCGAGCCGGGGCCGCGTGCAGCGTCCGCGTCGGCGCCGGCAGCCCCGCCGCTTCGCCCTGCCGGACGCGCGTCTGGCGCGGCCAGGCCGCGCTGCGGCGGCTCGCCGGAGCCTTTGCGGAGCCGCAGCAGGCTGCGCAGCGAGCTGCCGGCGGAGAGCGGCTCGCCGCCGAGCAGGATGCGGCCGCGCTGCGGCTCGAGCGCGCCGGCGATGCATTTGAGCAGCGTCGACTTGCCGGCGCCGTTGCTGCCGAACAATGCCATCCACTCGCCGCGCCGCACCTGCAGCGACAGCCGCGAGAGCACGAGCGGCTCGTCCTTGGCGTAGGCGAAGACGAGGTCGCGGCATTCCAGCAGCGGAGGCTCGTCGGGAGCAGCGGAGGCTGAGTCCCCGCTCGGGGCGGCCCCCGCCGAAGCGGCGGCGCCGGCGCGCTCGGCCGCCATCGCCGCCGGCCCGCCGCCTCGACCGCGGCCGAGCTCCGGCCCGAGGCGCTCCAGCGCATCGCGCAGCCAGGCGCGGCCCTCGCGCACGGTCAGCGGCACTCGCTCCGCCGACGGCGCCAGCGGCTCCGCGCCGAGGCAAAGCCGCGCCGCCGACGGCAGCACGCGAGCCGACTCGGCGCGGCCTTCGCGCCAGATCGCCAGCGCCGCCTCGCGCGGCGGCGCGTCGACCGCGACGCGGCCCTCGCGCAGCAGCACGACGCGACTCGCCAGCGGAAACAGATCCTCGTACCGGTGCTCGGAGATGACGACCGTCAAACCGAGCTCCTCGTTCAGCCGGGCGATCAGCCCGATGAACTCGCGCGCGGCGACGGGATCGAGCTGCGCCGTCGGCTCGTCGAGCAGCAGCACGCGCGGGCGCAGCGTCATGACCGACGCCAGGCTGAGCAGCTGCTTTTGCCCGCCCGACAGCTCGCCGACATCCCGATGCAGCCAGCTCTCGATGCCGAAAAACGGCACGAGCTCCGCCAGCCGCCGCTGGATCGCCGCCGCCGGGTAGCCGAGGTTCTCCATCGCGAACGTCAGCTCCTGCCACGCCGTGCTCATGACGATCCCGCTGTCCGGATCCTGGAACACCAGGCCGATCTCCTCGGCGGAGCGGCGCTCGTCCAGCGCCTCCAGCGGCTCGCCGGCGTAGCGGATGGCGCCCGTCCGCTCGCCCGCCGGCGCGGCCTCGCGCTTGAGCTGGCGCAGCAGCGTCGTCTTGCCCGAGCCCGACGGCCCGCAGAGCAGCACGAACTCGCCTTCCCCGATGGAAAGGCGCACGTCCTCCAGCCTCGGCTCCGCCGAGCCGGCGTAGCGGAAGCTTACATCTTCGATCTGATAAGACGCCAATGCAGCCTCTCCTTTCCGTTCATGAGGACGGGCAGCGCCAGAAAGAGCAGATAGCAGCCCAGATGCACCCAGCCGAGCGGCGTCTCCTGCAGCGGCTCGAGCCGCGGGTACGCCTCATAGGCATGGACGCCCGACGCGCGTCCGATGATGATGTTGCAGCCGAGCAGCAGCAGCACCCATAGGAACGCCCAGTCCCGGCCGTCCAGCCGCGAGACGTCGGCGCTGCTGCGCGGGCCGATGCCGTAGCCGCGGGCGCGCATCGACAGCGCGGTCTGCAGCGCCTCCTCGAGCGACCAGGCGACGAGCGCATGCAGCGTCTCCATCCCCTCGCGCAGGTAGCGGCGGCGGCCCATGCCCTCCGGCAGGTCGCCCAGCGCCCGCTGCACGGACCGGATCTCTCCGAGCCGGCGCGTCAGCAGCGGCACGAAGCGCATCGACACCGTCACCGCGAACGCCGTCTGCGGAGCGACCGGCGCGAGCAGGCGCAGCAGACGCCCGGAGTCCAGCACGAGGTTGAACGCCGTGAAGACGAGCAGCAGGCTCAGCAGCGCCGCCGCCGACAGTCCGCCGTACGCGATCGCCTCCAGCGTCACCGGACGGTCGCGCAGATAGAACAGGATCGTCTCACCGCGGCTGGAGAACAGCGGATTGGCGACGGCGGCGAGCAGCGCGATCAGCAGATACGCGGGCAGGCTCCGGCGCAGCCTGCGGCCGCCGTCCAGCGACAGGTTCAGCAGCAGCGCCGCCGCCAGCGTCGCCGCGAGCAGCACCGGGTGCCTCAGCAGCATGCAGCAGAGCAGCAGCAGCGCGAAGTAGGCGAAAGAGACGCGCGGATGCAGGCCGGCGAAGCCGAAAACCATCAGCCGCCGCCCTGCTGGGCGCTCGGCGCGCCGAGATCGTCGCCGTAGTCGAGCGTGTACCGCCACTCGATGACGTCGCCCGGCTCCACCTTCACCGCGCCGGCGCTCTTGCTCGGGAACTCGCCGCCAACGCTGTACAGCCAGCCGCTGCCCGGTCCTTCATCGAACTGGTACACGTTGCCGATGCCGCTCACGTACGCCCCCGCCCCTTCGCCGCTGTACTCCATCTGCACCTTCGCCGCGCGCGTCGCCCTCTTGAGCACGTCCAGCACGGTGTCGCCCTTCTCGACCGCGATCGCCTGCTTGGACAAGATCGCGCCCGTCTCCGCCGGGCCCGTCACGCTCAAAGACACCGTGTCCGCCCGAGACGGCTTCGCCGCCGGGCTGGCCGCAGCCGAGCCGCCGCCCGGCTTGGCGCCTGAGGGCGGCGGCGCCGTCCTCGCCGGCGCGGCGGACGGCGACGCCCCCGCCGCTGGCGGCGCTGCCGGCGAGGCGGCCGGCCGCGGAGACGTTGCCGCGCTGCCCGCAGGCGCTGGCGGCGAGGCTCCGCCGCTGCCGCCTGCCGCCGGCGTCGCGGACGGCTGCGCCGTGCCCGTGCCGCCGCCCGTCGGCGGCTCCGCCGCTCCGGCGGACGGCTGCGGCCCCGCCGAGCCGCCAGCGCCCGGCTCGGCGCTCGCCGCCGGCTGCGCGCTGCCGCCGTCCGGGCTCGCCGCCGTGCCGGCCTCGCCGCCGGCTCCCGCATCCGGCGGCTGGCGCTCCGCCGCGACCCCGCCGTCCGGCTCCGCCTGCTGCCGCTCGGCCAGCCGGCCTCCGCCGTCTCCGCTGCCGGCCGCGCCGGCATACAGCCAGGCCGTGCCGGCCACGACGAGCACGGCGGCGAGCGCGCCGAGGGCTTTGCGCTTTCGTTTCAACCACTCGCTGAAGCTGTGCATCCCATGCATCTCCCTGCCGCCGGACGCGGACGTCCGGAAAATAAAAAGCATCCTCCCGCCGCTGGCGGAAAGATGCCGAAAAAGCTGCCTCATGGCCGGCTTCGCGGATGGAAGCGGACGCGCGGCGGCCGGCATCCTCCCATCCTCGTGGGCAAGACCGGTCTTGCGCCGGCGGGCAGGTCTCCTGGCTTCGCTTCATCGCGGGACCGCCCTCCTTCCCGCTCTCCTCTCTCGGATCGCAGTGGAGCGGGCGGCCGCTCGGCGCTACAGTGGCGGGACCGCGCCGAACTCGCATCGGCTTCCCTATTAAGCTTCCGGAAGGTGGATCGGCTCCGGCAAGCGCCCGTCGGCTGATCGCTCGGCCCCGGCGCTGCCGGAGCCGCTCGCGACTCTAATCAGCCTCCATTGTAGCAGATCGCGGCCAAAAAGATAATGAAAGGATGCCGCACGCCCCAGCCCTGCCAGACGTTTTTTTTGCACATGCTTAACCTTCAGCGGCATTCATGGTTCACGGCCGAAAGGAAAACGTGACGTTCGGATTGGACGCGCTCACCGTATAGATCCGGTTCGATCCGCTTTCCCAGACGACAGCGCCCGATCCGTCCTTTTTGATCTCCTTGAACTCGATGTTCGCCCCGGCCGGCAGCTTCGCCGTGACGGTCCAGGTCGGATAGGCCGCCGCCGAGCCGGGTCCGACCGCCTTCGCGGGGTCCCAGCCGCCCAGCTCGGCGATGCTGCCGGCGATGAACACGTTCTGGCCCATGACCGTCGCGGCGTTCTGAATCGTAAATGTCACCTGCACCAGCCCCTGCTCCGGCTTCGCCGCGCTGACCGCGCCGTCCTTGATCCACGCTTCTCTCCCGGAGACGGCATAGCCCGGCTGCTGCGCCGCCGGCTGCTGAGCGCCGTTGGAGCTGAAGATGACCTTGGCCTGGCTCCAGGAAGGGAGCGCGTAGCGGTACCAGCCGTCTCCCTCGTCCGTCATCGCCGTTCCCGGCCAGGCCGGACCGGTGCGGACCGGGCTGACGCTGTCGTCATAATAATAAACGCTCGGCGTTCCCCATCCGGATGGCTTGTAGAAGTGCACGACGATGCCCGCGGCCGGCGTCGGCGTCGGCACCGGCGTGGCGCTCGGCGTCGGGCTCGGCGCCGCAGTCGGATTCGGCGTCGCGCTCGGACTCGGCGTCGCGGATGGCGCGGCCGTCGGACTCGGGCTTGGCGCCGCGTCCTGATACAGGACGGCGATCTTGCCGCCGCCGAGGGTGCCGGTGATGCGGCCGCTGGACACCGTGAAGCTGCCGCCGCCGGAAGCGCGGTTCGCATAGGTGCCGCTCGCCAGATTCGTCGGCGAGTCGATCCGGATCTCTCCGCCGAGATTGACGATGACGACGCCCTTCGCGCCCCGCTCCACCAGCATCGTCTGGCTGCCCTGCGTGCGCAGGTACTCGCCCTGGCCGGCCATCGCGTTGTGGAACTTGTTCACCGCCGCCACGTCGCCGTCGCGCCAGAGGCCGCGTCCCGGCTGGCCGAGCGGGCTGCCGAACTTGCCGCTGCCGGCCGGGCGGTCGAAGAACAGCGACGTTGTCTGCGCCCGCGCCGCGATCAGCGCCCAGCCCATCTTCAGCTGATAGTCGGTCATGCCGGTCGATTCGCCGCTGTCGTTGGCATAGGTGTCATGCGACTCGACCCACGTCACCAGCTTGGACGGGTTCACGCTGCCGGCCTGGAACGGCTGGGCGAGCGCCACGTTCGGACTGCCGCCGAAGCCGACTGCCCGCCGCACCTCATGTCCATAGCTCGAAGCCGTCAGGCTCATGTAGTCCGCATAGCCGGCAAAATTGTCCGCCCCGCCCTGCAGCACCTCGCCGTAGACGAACAGCTCCTGCCGGCTGCTCAGCGAGCCGAGCACTCGCGGCCAGAAGTTCGAGCCTCCCGGATCGCCGGGCAGCTCGATATGCTTGGCGGCATCGAAGCGGAATCCGTCCGCGCCGAGCGCCACGGCATCGTTCAGGAACGCGATCACCTTGTCCTGCAGCCCTTGGCTGCCGGTATTCAGGTCCGGCAGGCCGATGCCCCATTGCGTCACCTGCCAGCGGTCGTTCCAGTTGTCGACGCCGCGCGCCTCATGCCAATACGAGGTGTTGTTCCGGATATCCGGATCGACGTTCGTCGCCGGCGTGTACGTCAGGCTGCCGCCGCCGGCATTGCCCGTATGGTTGGCGACGACGTCGACGATGATGTCGATGCCGTACTTCTCCGCCTCCGCGCACAGCTGGCGGAACTGCTCGCGATTGCCGAGCTGGGCGTTGCCGATCGCGAAGTTCGTCGGCTGGTACAGCACCCACCACTGGCTGCCTTCCTTGAGCGGCTCCTTGTTTCCCTGGATCGGCGACGTCTGGATCGACTTGAAGCCCGCGGCCGCGATCGCCGGGAGCTGCGCCTTGATGTTGTCGAACGACCAGTTCCAGGCATGGAAAATGACGCCGTCCTTGGCGTCCGCCGGCAAGCCGTACTCCTGTGCCGCCGCAGCAGCCGTCCCGGCGGCGAGTCCAGAGGGACTTCCCGGCGCGAGCCCCGCTCCGGCGATCGTCTGGAGCAGCAGCGCTCCGGCCAGGGCGATTCCCCAGCGGGATCTAAGCTTGTTGAACATCAACCATTCTCCTTTGCATTCTGAAATGAGGCAGCGGCATGCGCCGCCTTTATTGGAAAACGCTTTCATAAAAGGAAAGCCATGCGCCTTCCCCCTTCCCGAGCCCCTCCTTCCATCCGGATTGTCGCGCTTCGAGGCTCGACGCCCCCTTTATGCAAGCGCTTGCACTTAGATGTCCCCCTCATTATGCAAACCTTTGCATAATCTGTCAAGCCGGACTAAAGTCCCTCCTTCTCCGCTTGCCGAACGCGGCCCGCAGGAGGATCGTCGTCCTGAAAAAAAAGCGTTCGACCGGCTCCGCAGAGCCGGTCGAACGCTTGCCGGGATTCGTATCGGGAGCGGGGCTCCCGCTGCGCGCCTGCCGTCGACGCCGGCGGCGCTAGCGCTGCAGCACCGCGATCGCGCCGGGCGCGAGGCTGCCGGCCAGCTTGCCGTTCGTGACGAGGAACGTGCCGCCGGCGGAAGCATGGCTGTCGTAGCTGCCGGACGGCAGCGCGGTGTCCGCCTCCACCTGGGCGGCCGATGCGCCGGCGTTGAGCAGCACGGCTCCCTTTTCCCCGCGCTCGATCAGCAGCACGTCCGGTCCGAGCGCCTGCAGCCGCTCGCCCTCGCCCACCATCGCGTTGTGGAACCGGTTCAGCGCCGCGATGTCGGGATCCCGCCACAGCTCGCCGCCCGGCTCGCCGATGCGTGCCGCGAACTTGCCTCCGCCCGCCGGGCGGTTGAAGAACAGCGGATTCGAGCCGGCGCGCGAAGCGACGATCGCCCAGCCGAGCTTCAGTTGCTCGTCGGTCATCGCGGTCGATTCCTCGCTGTCGTTGGCGTAGGTGTCATGGGATTCGACCCAGGTCACGAGCTTCGCCGGATCGACCTGGCTCGCCTTGAAGTCCTCCGCCAGCGATACGTCCGGCGTCCCGCCGAAGCCGACCGCATGGCGCACCGACTCCCCGTAGCGCGAAGCGGTCAGATGCAGGAATTCCGCATAAGACGGGTAGCGGTCCGCGCCGCCCTGCAGCACCTCGCCGTAGAGGAACAGCCTTTCCTTATCGTCCAGCGCGCCGAGCACCCGCGGCCAGAAATTCGACGGCGTCCGGTCGTCCGGCAGCTCGATATGCTTCGCCGCATCGAAGCGGAATCCGTCCGCGCCAAGGGCGACCGCATCGTTCAGGAACGCGATCACCTTGTCCTGCAGCGCCTCGTTGGCGGTGTTGAGATCCGGCAAGCCGATGCCCCACTGCGTCACCTGGCCGCGAGCGTTCCAATCGAGCACCCCCTTGGCCTCATGCCAGAAGTCCGGGTTCGCGAGCAGCTCCGGGTCGACGTTCTTGGCCGGCCGATGCGCCAGCTCGCCGCCGCCGGCGTTGCCCATATGGTTGGCGACGACGTCGACGATGATGCTGATGCCGTGCTTCTCGGCCTCCTCGCACAGCTGCTGGAACTGCTCCCGCGTCCCGAGCTGCGAGTTGCCGATGCCGAAGCCGGTCGGCTGGTACAGGATCCACCACTGGCTGCCGTTCGTCAAAGGCTCCTTGTTCGGCTGCACCGGCGATGTCTGCACCGACTTGAAGCCTGCCTCGGCAAGCTCCGGCAGCTTCTCCCGGATCGCGTCGAACGACCAGTTCCAGGCGTGGAACATGACGCCGTCCTCCGTCTTTTCCGGCAGCCCTCCGCTCGCATCCGCGTCGTCGCCGACCCTCCCGCTCATGAAGCCGGCGTAGGTGACGCTCAGCAGGACCAGCAGCAGGATGCCGCCGACTAGCGCGTAGGCCCAGCGGGGAACTTTCTTCTCTTGTTCTTGGTTTTCGTTCATTGCGGTTCGAATCGTCCCTTCTGACCCCTGTCTGAACTCTCACCTGACAGCATATCCAATTGCGCCTCCCGATGGCAAGGCGGCCGCCGCCCCGCGGCAACACTTCCGCCGCTGCCGGCAGGCGGCTAGCGGCGCGGTTGCGGCCGGCTCGCGGGGAGCCGCGCCGGAGCGGCAGCGGCACGGCGGGCGAGCCGGAGCGCCAGCGGCAGGCTTGCGGGAAGCCGCGCCGGAGCGGGTGCGGCACGGCGGGCGAGCCGGAGCGCCAGCGGCAGGCTTGCGGGGAGCCGCGCCGGAGCGGGTGCGGCACGGCGGGCCGGCGCGCCAGCGGCCGTGACTGCAGCCGTAAGCGGCTAGCGGCGATTCGTCGGCCGGCTGGTGCTGCCACGGCGCGGTTGCGCAAACGTTTTCTCATACCTTCTCATTATGCTGAGCTGGCCGCTAGTCTGTCAACCGGCGATGTGCCTCGACTTCCGCACATGGACCGTCACGGACGGATGTTGCCCCTGTCGGCGCAGCAGTCACGCTAGCTCGCTCCTTAACGGCAAAAATGGCGTTAGGAAGCTCCGCAGTCGCGCTAGCTCGCTTCTTAACGGCAAAAACGTCGTTAGGGAGCTCCGCAGTCGCGCTAGCTCGCTCCTTAACGGCAAAAATGGCGTTAGGGAGCTCCGCAGTCACGCTAGCTCGCTCCTTAGTGGTAACTTCAAGCAATCGAAGTGCCCCGACTACCGCCGTGCAATCGAAAGGAGCAGGCTCTCGATCAGGGTAACGTCCGGCAACCTACAGACATGCTTTCCTTCTAGTGCCCTATGATTCCGCGGTAGAAGATCCAAGATCGATCGCTAAAAGCGGAATCGAAACTCTCGTTTTGATTGGACGGCAACTGGAGCAGAAGATGGCTCCGAAGCTGACCTTAACGCAGGCCAAGAAGTCCTTCCGCCAAAAAAACGAACCAACGGCTCCGCCGAGGCGAAGCCGCTGGTTCTGGAGAAAAGACTGGCAGGAAGACTGGCTCATCGCGAAGCGTACGCTTGATCAGCCCCGCTCCGACAGCCGCGTCAGCAGCACGGCCGCCTCGGCTCTCGTTGCCGGCTGTTCGGCTCCGAAGCGTCCGCCGCCTCGGCCTTGAAGCAAGCCTTCGCCGGCAGCGCCATAGACGAACGGCTTCGCCCATGCCGGAATGGCCTCCTCGTCCGCAAAACGCGGCACGGACCCGTCGTCGCCCAAGGACGCCCCCGTCGTGCGGACGAGCATCGCGGCCAGCTCCTCCCTCGTGACCGGACGATGCGGCCGGAAGCTGCGATCCTCGTAGCCGGATAGGATCCCGCCTGCAAGAGCGGCGCCGATCGCATCTGAGGCCCAAGCCGGGATCGATGCCTGATCGGCGAATGTACCCGACGCCAGCGGAGCCGCTCCGCCCCGTTGCCGCTCCAGCATGACGATCCACTCGGCGCGGGTGACGGCCGCATCCGGACGGAAGCGGCCGGCTTCATCGCCGCGCACCAGTCCCAGCGCCTGCGCGCGAATGATGTCCGCCTCCGCCCAGTGGCCGACGACATCCGCGAATGGCGTGGGTGTTGGTGTTGGTGTTGGTGTTGGTGTTGGTGTTGATGTTGGTGTTGGTGTTGGTGTTGGTGTTGGTGTTGGTGTTGATGTTGGTGTTGGCGTTGATGTTGGTGTTGGTGTTGGTGTTGATGTTGGTGTTGGTGTTGGCGTTGATGTTGGTGTTGATGTTGGTGTTGATGTCTCCGTCGGTGTCGGCGTCCCCGTCGGTGTCGGCGTCCCCGTCGGTGTCGGCGTCCCCGTCGGTGTCGGCGTCCCCGTCGGCGTCGGCGTCCCCGTCGGTGTCGGCGTCGGCGTCGGCCGCTCGCCTTTGACGAGCGTGAAGGCGACGGCGGCAGCGGCGGCTCTCGCGCTTTCGTTGCCTGCCGCATCAGTCGCCGTCACGACGTAGCGGTACGCGCCCGGAGCGAGATCACCGATAGCCGCCGCCGCGACGGAGCCGTCTGCAAGGCTCGCGCCCAGCGGCACCGCAGCGCCAAGCTCGCCGGCATCGACGACCCCGTCGGCGTCGGCGTCGCTCCAGAGATAGGCGCGCATCGCCGCTCCCGGCTCGCTCGCCGCGCCGGCCGCCCCCTGCAGGCGATCCGGCGTGCCGGCATATTCATCGACCGCGGAGAAGCGCGACGCGTCGACCGCAGGCGGCGTCGTATCCGGCGCCGGCTCATCCTCCACGATCGTGACCGTCACGGCCGAGACGGCTCCGAGCGTCGCTTTGCCCGTCGGCGACTCCAGCCGCAGCCGGAACGAGCGGTCTCCTTGGTACGACGCATCATCCTTTACAAAGACGTTGTACGAAACGCTCGTCTCCCCCGCCTCGATCAGCAGCAGCTCGTCGACCGGCTGGTAGTCCCGGCCTGCCAGCGCCGTGCCGTCCTCGCTGCGCAGCCGGACCTTGAGCCTGCCCAGCCCGCTGCCGCTCCGGGTGACCGTCAGCTCGGCATGTCCGTCCGCTTCGCCGACCGTCGCTTCCGCCTCGGCAAAAGCAAGCTCGCCCTCCGCCTGGCTCAGCAGCGAGTAGATGCCCGTCCCGCTCGCCGCCGCCAGATCGGAGATGCCGTCGCCGTTGAAGTCTCCCGCCGCATAGTAGGCCAGCTGGACGGGCGCCGTCGAAAAGGCGGCCGCCGGCTCGAACGTCCCGTCTCCGCGGCCGCGATGGAAATACGATTCGATGCTGCCGCTCTGCCGGCCCGAAACGACGTCGAGCACGCCGTCGCCGTCGAAATCCGCAAGCGCAGCGCCAAGCGGCTTGTCGCCTCCTGCATAAAGGGCGCGCGGCTCGAACGTCCCGTCTCCGCGGCCGAGCAGCACGCCGATGCCGTTCGTTCCGTTGAGCGCCGCCACGAGATCCAGATGTCTGTCTCCGTTCAGATCGGCCTGGGCCAGGCCTTGCGGGGAGAGGCCAAGCGGCACGTTGTACGACGCCCCGAACCGGAGCGCTCCCGTACCGGGCAGGATCGTCAAATAATCGACGGATTCGGCATCGTTGACCAGCACGAGATCCACAAGCCCGTCCCCGTTGAAATCGCCGGCGAGCATGCCCCGATTTCTCGTTCCTGCCGGGATCGTTTCATGCAGCTTGAGCGTGCCCGCATCGTTTTCGTACATCGTGACCGAGTCTGACATGCGGTTGCCGACCGCAAGGTCGATGTCTCCGTCGCCATCCAGATCGGCAGCCGCCATGCCGAACGGATAATTCACGCCGCCGAGCGCCTCGGCGGTCCGGAAGCCGCCTGCTCCGTCCCCGTAAAGCACATGGACCGAATTGGCCTCCGAACAGGCGACCGCGGCATCGAGACGCCCGTCGCCGTCGAAGTCGGCGAGCTCGGCCATGCGCGGTCTGAATCCGACCCCGACGGAAGCCTGCTTGTCGAAAGTCCCGTCGCCGCGTCCAAGCATCACGAAGACGCGATCGGCTAGCAATTCGAGCACGAGGACGTCCTCGTTTCCGTCCCCGTTGAAATCCCCCGTCCGGATCGCGACGGAAGTTCCGTCGTCGATCTTGGACTGGACGTGGCTCAGTCCCGCCGCTTCCGCGCGTCCCGGCCCGACCGCCAGCCCCGAGCCGACCAAAGATACGCTGAGCGCGGCCGCCATGAACCGGCGCCAGCGCCATGCTGCTGCTTTCATCCTTTTTTCCTCCCCATTCAAGCTCACTGTACGCCTCTACTCTACCTATCGGCAGAAACGAGGAAAAACCTTCCCCCGAAGGAAGGAAGGCGGTGCCAGCTGAAGCATGGCTCTGCATGAAGCATGGCTCTGGATGGAGAAAGGCTGAGCCGACTCGGCCCAGCCCTTCATCAAGCGGCCCGTCAAGGCCGCCTCTCAGGCGCGGTCCGCGTAAACCGCCATCGCTTCCTTCATGAAGGCCGCAAGCCCCTCGCCGAAGCGGTCGATGTTCGCCGTAAAGCGCTCGTCGGCGACATACATCTCGCCGAGCTGGCGGAACATCTCCGGCGAGTAGGCCGTGAACCGCTGCAGGAAAGCGTACCACTCCCCGATCGCCGCCTGCGCCTCCGCCGATGCGGGCGGCTGCTCGCGCAGCGACGCCAGACGGCGATACAGCGCGTTCATCTCCTCCTGCCCCTGCTCGCCCATCGCTTTCTCGCCCGCTTCGTCCACGGCCTGGTCTCCCCAGCGCTCCCGCGCCTCCTGCTCGTACGGATTCGCCCCGAAGTCGAAGCCCTCGAACCGCTGCTTGTCGCTCATATCCATCTCTCCTTGTTCATGCCGGATCGTCCGCTCGACGTTGGCGATCAAGACGTCCAGACGCCTCCGCTTCTCCAGCAGCAGGTCGCGGTGCAGCCGCAGCGCTTCCTCCTCGCGGTAGCCGGGATCGTGCAGGATCGCCTTGATCTGCTTCAAAGGGAAGCCGAGCTCGCGGAAAAACAGAATCTGCTGCAGCGTCTTCAGGTCGCGCGGCGAGTACAGCCGGTAGCCCGATTCGGTCGCTTCCTCCGGATGAAGCAGCCCGATCTCGTCATAATGGTGCAGCGTCCGGACGCTCACCCCGGCCAGCTCCGCCGCTTCCTTCACCTTCAGCATCCGTTTTCCGCCTCCCTTCCGCTTCAGCATAAGGCCTCACGCAGCGTGAGGGTCAACCGTTTTTTTCGGGATGGAGCGCCTAGGTGTGATATAGTGGAAAAAAGCTCGTCCGCCAAAGGAGGCCATCCGTTCCCGCCATGATTCCTCATCGCATTTCCTTGCGGCCGCGTCTGCGCCGGCTGCTGCCGCTCGCCGGCCTCGCCCTGCTGCTGCTGCTTGCCGCCTGCGGGGGAGGCTCCGCTCCCGCTTCGGGCGGGGACGCCGAATCCGGCTCCTCGGCCGGCCACGCCGATCACGCCGATCATGCCGACCACGCCTCCGGCGACCTGCGCGAGGAGACCGCTTCGGCCGACACGCTGCCGAATTTCCTCGACGCCCAGCCGGAGCAGATCCGCATCGTCTACGCCGCTTCCGCCAAAGCCGCCGAGCTGCTCTCGACGATGCCGTGCTACTGCGGCTGCATGGAGAGCGTCGGGCACAAGAGCAACCTGAACTGCTTCATCCATGAGATGCGCGAGGACGGCTCCGTCATCTGGGACGACCACGGCACGCGCTGCGGCGTCTGCCTGCAGATCGCCGCCGAGTCGATCTCGATGATGGCCGAAGGCAAGTCGCCGGAGGAGATCCGCCAGACGATCGAGGACATGTACGCCGCCTGACGGTCGAGAGAGGCGCGTCCGGCCCGACGAGGAGCCGGGCGCCCCGCCAGGCGCGGTCTGCCTTGAAGCGCCAACGGCCTGCACAGCCTTGACCGAGGCTCTGGCCTGCACGGTCCTGACCGAGGCTCTCCTGATCGTGAAAATCAAGCCGCCGCTCCCGCCTGCGAAGCCAGCCCGAGCCCCCGCCTTGCGCGCGGAGCTCGGGCTGTTCGGCTTGGCGCTCGAAGGACAGGATCGCGCCCGCTACCCCTCCAGCCAGCGGACGATGCGCTCGATTGGCAGCGCCTCGACGCGGCGGCCCTCCTGCCCGGTCATGCCGATGCCCGCGCACAAGGAATTCCAGATCGCCTCCTCGGTCGCCTCCGCCGCCGCGCGGAAGGCGTCCGCGAGCGTCGGGCCGTCCTCCCGCAGCGAGCGGCGAGCCGGCGCGAGCTCGTCCGGCTCATGGGCGACGCGCTCCGCCGTGCTGAAGGCGACGACGATGTCGCCGCTGCCGTGATCGGCCGCCGAGCCCGTGCGGGCGAGCCCGAACGCGGCCCGCTTGGCGAGCCGCTTCAGCTGACGGGCGTCGAGCGGCAGATCCGTCGCCAGCACGATGATGATCGAGCCGTCCTCGGAGCGCTCGGGCTGTGGCTGGGGCTGGGACAGCGGGAAGGAGCCGCTGCCGCCTTCTCCCGCTCCTTCGCCCCCCTGCTCCATGCCGGCAAGCGGCCGGCTCGCGTCCTTGCGCGCCGCGGCTGCCTGCTCCTCCAGCCAGCGCCCGACCGGGCGGCCGAGCAGCGTCAGATCGGCGCGCCGGCCGAAGTTGCTCAGCACGAGCGCCCCGACCGTGCCGCTGCCCTGCTCCGTCCGCACGAGCCGGGACGAGCTGCCGATGCCGCCTTTATAGCCGAAGCAGACCATGCCGGTGCCGGCTCCGACCGCGCCTTCCTCGGGAGGCACGCCCTCCGCCGAGCCGCGGGCGAGCCGGACCGCGCGCTCGGCATGCTCCGGCCGCACATGCAGGCCGCGCATGTCGTTCAGATAGCGGTCGTTGCACTCCGCCGCCACGATGTTGATCGAGCCGGCTTCTCCGCCGACGCCCTCGTCCTGCTCCATCATGGCGCGCAGCCCGCCCTCGAGCGCGGCGCCGACGCCGAACGTATTCGTCAGCAGGATCGGCGCCTCCAGCGTGCCGAGCTCCTCGATCTGCACGAGCCCCGCCGTCTTGCCGAAGCCGTTCACGACGTAGGCGGCAGCGGGCACCTTTTCGCGAAACGGATTGCCGCCATGCGGCAGGATCGCCGTCACGCCGGTGCGCACCGCATGCCCCGGCTCGTCCCGGATCAGCGTCACATGCGCCGTCCGCACGCCAGGCACATCCGTGATGGCGTTGACGGGACCGGGCGGCAGTCCTCCGATCCGCACGCCATGTTCGCGCAGCCGCTTCCTTTCACGGGCCTTTTCCATCGTCGATCTCTCCCTCCCCGCCGAAGCGCACGCAGGCAAGCCGGCTACGACATACGCAGTCCCCGCCATGCTCTTGCCCTCGCCTGCCGCTGTCGGCTGTTCCGATTCCAGTGTAGCCTTCCGGCTGCCGGTTGAAAAGCAGGGATGGCGTCCCCGCCTGCAAAAGAAAAGACATCTGTCCCGGGGAGTCCCGGAACAGATGTCGCGCTTCACGTCCCGGCGGCCGCTCAGAGCGCCTTCGGGATCAGATTGATGTGGTCGAGGTCCGTGCCTTTGACGTCGTTGAAGATGAAGTCGAGCTGATAGTTGCCGCGCACGTAGCTGAGCTTCTTCTGCTTCTTGCCGCCCGACGTGAACACGGTGGAAGCCTGCGGCATGAACCACTGCTGGACGAGCAGGTCGCGCGTCATGCCGCCGATGTTCGTCTGGCGCTCGACGTTCGTGCCGAAGTAGCGCATCTCGGCGACGACGTTGTCGCGGTCGTAGCGGAGCGCGTAGCCGGGATGGCCCATCTCGGCGTGATAGAAGTCGAACCCTCCGGCCGTCTTGCGCGGCTCCGGCGCCTCGCCGAGCTGGTCGATGACCTGCTGGCGGGTCGTCACGCCGACCGTGAAGCCGTTGAAGTTCGGGAACTGGCCCTCGAGCGCCGGCTTGTACATCGCCATCAGCTTCTCCATCGCCATTTTCTGATCCGAGGCCGACGCCGCTGCGGCCGGCTTGGCTGCCGCATGGGCCGCCTCCTGCGGCAGCGAGGCTCCGAATCCGGCGACGACGGCCGCCGCCAGCACCGAGAGGGCGGCTTTTTTAACGTTTGCTTTCATGGTGAACGCCTCCTTTTGGTTCTATTACCCATCCGCAGGATGTTTGGCCCGCTTCGGGGTAAATATTTTAGATATAAATAATTAACGATGCATAGATCCAGACGGAGCGCGCGGCGGAAAGGTTGCAGAGCCTCGGCTCGGCCAGGGAGTAGAGAGTTCCTTCAATCGCGGGAATCCGGCGCTTCGGCTCGGCCAGGGAGCCGAGAGTTCCTTGAATCGCAAGAATACGGGGCTTCGGCTCGGACAGGGAGCCGGGAGTGCCTTCAATCGCGGGAATCC
>NZ_KE383847.1:127732-148808 GCF_000422485.1 Paenibacillus pasadenensis DSM 19293 | reverse complement strand
CAGGGAGTCGAGAGTGCCTTGAATCGCAGGAACTCGGGGCTTCGGCTCGGACAGGGAGCCGAGAGTTCCTTCAATTGCGGGAATCCGGGGCTTCGGCTCGACCAGGGAGTCGAGAGTGCCTTGGCTTGCTTCCACGGAAGGCGGCTGCACCGGCAAACCGTTATAAAAAAGCGTCCCGCCCTGCGCAGATGCAGGTCGGGACGCTTTATCCAATGTTCTAACCCCCAGGCCGCGGCGCTCAGCCTAGCCAGATGCCTTCCAGCAGCAGCGCGCCGCCGCTCGCCTTCACGACGAGCCGGCGCAGGCCCGGCTCCGGCTGCGGCAGCGCGCCGAGCTCAGCCTCGCTCCACTCGCCGCCGGCGTCCAGCCGTCCGATCGGACGGCCGTCCAGCTCGAGCTCCGCCGCCGCTCCGGCCGCAGCAGCCTTGAGGCGCAGCTTGACGCCGAAGCCGGCCGCCTCGCCGCTCTCTTGGGCGCCGACATCCAGGTCCATCGCCGCCGCTTCGCGGCCGACACCGCCTGCGGAATCAGCCGCAGCTGCCGCCTCATCGCTCGCTTGGGCGCCGCCGTCAGGAGTCGCCGCCGAACCGGTCGCCGCGGCATTCGCCCGGGCCGCGCCCGCAGCCGCCGAACCGGCGCGCGCGGCATCCGCTGCGGCATCCGGCGCGAGGAACTCGTACGCCGTCCAGGCTCCTGCCGGCAGCTCGACGCACAGCCCGTCGCCGACATTCCACGGATGCCAGCCCGGCTCCGACGGCGGCAGATGAGGCGCTCCGTCCAGCTTGCGGATCGCCAGGCCGTCGCCGCGGCGGTAGCCGCTTTCCCAGTCGATGCGCTCCGCTCCGCCGAGGCCGAAGCTCTCGCCCTCGCCCTTGTAGCCGTAGTGGATCGCCGGGATGCGGACCGGCAGCCGGCGCAGCAGCGCGTTCACGACCTCGGGACGGTAGTCGACCGCCGCCAGCGGGAGGCCGTCCAGATAGTCGCCGAGGATGCGGACCGCCTCCTCCGGCTCCGGCTTGGCGCCGCCTTCAAGCCACGCGCCGAGCTTCTCCCAGCCGTCCGGCTTGCGGACCGAGCAGGGGGAGTTGGTCGTATCCATCTTTTTCCACGTCCAGAAGTTCCAGCCGATGCGGTGGTCCTCGAACAGCCGGAATCCGCCTGCGTACCAGTCCAGGTCGTTCTCCCCGCCCTCGCCCATGAAGATCGGCACGTTCCACTCGTCGCGGAAGTCGAGGTACTTCTGGATGCTCTCGGTGTCGGGGTTGTTCCAATACTTGTGGAACTGATAAAGCACGTTGCCGTCGAGCTTCTCCGTGAAGACGCTGAAGTCCGTCGACCAATGCACGCCCTCGACGACGATGAGATGGCGGTCGTCGACCTCGCGGATCGCCGCGATCATGTCGCGGTACAGCGGCTCGACGCGGTCATTGTACTGCCCGTGGAATTCCGGCAGCGGCTCGTTGAGCAAGTCGTAGCCGGCGACGATCCACTCGTCGCGGTAGCGCTTCGCCAAATAGCGCCACAGGTCGATCGACGCCTGGCGGTGCTCCGCCGAGGTGAACAGCTCCGGCTGGTCGTTTTCGCAGTCGTCGATGTTGGCTCCGGTCTGCCCGCCCGGCGCGCCGTGCATGTCGAGGATGACGTAGACGCCCCACTTGCGGCACCAGCCGACGACGTCATCGAGCAGCCCCACCTGGAAGGCGTTGTAGCCGTCCTCGTTCAGCGGGCCCTCGAGCAGCTTGCGCGAGTTGAACGGCACGCGCACCGAGTTGAAGCTCTCGAGCGCCAGCTGGCGGATGTCCTCCTCGGCCGTGTAGCGTTCAAAATAGGTGCGCCAAAACGCCTCCGCCCCGCTCTCGCCGAGCAGGCCGGACACCATCGCCTCGATGCGGCGCGGCCGGTCGCCCTGCTGCGGCATCTTCCACATGTAGCCCTCCGGCAGCAGCCAGCTGCCGAGGCCGACTCCGCGCAGGATGAGCTCCTCGCCTCGTCCGTTCACGAGCCGCTTGCCGTCGGCCTTGACCCAGCCGTCGACCTCCGATTGCCGGCATCTATTCTCGGTCGCCATTCGTTTCCGCCTCCGCCTCTCTGATTGTAATCGTTTACGGTCCGTTGCGAGCTTTCGCCGTCTCCGCCGCCGCCGCTCCGCGGACGGGATGCCGTCCGCGGAGCTGATGGCCTTGCGCGCTGCCGAGGCAGCCGCGCTGGGGCAGCCGTGCCGAGGCAGCCGTACCGCTACGCCCCGTGCCGCTACCGCCCCGGGCCGATGCCCTGGCGCATGCTGCGGAACTCCAGCGGCGTGATGCCCTCAGCCTCCTTGAACACGCGCGTGAAGTGCTTGACGTTGTCGAAGCCGGACTGCGCGCTGATCTCGTATACCTTAAGGTCGGAGCTGGACAGCAGATCCTTGGCCCGGTTCAGCCGCAGCTTGCGCAGGTACGACGAGAAGCTCTCGCCGGTATGCTCCTTGAACGCCTGGCTGAAGTACGTATAGTTGAGCGAGATGTGGTTGCTCACGACCGCCATGTTGACGTCCTCGGCATAATGCTCCTGCAAGTACTCGACCGCCTTCTGCATGTCCTTGCGGTCCGCATGGGCTCCGCGCACCCGCCCGACGAACTCGTCGAGCCGCTCCAGCAGCTGCTCGACATGGCGGTAGTAATCCTCGAAACGCTCGAAGTTCTCGATATGCCCGGCGCTCTTGTACAGCCGCAGGATGTCGACCGACTCCTCCCCGTAGCTGCGGAACACGCCGTCGAACACCTCCTCGTTCAGCCGCCGGCTGATGCCCTCGAGGTAGCCGATCTCGCAGCGGCCGATGACCCGGATGTCGAGGATGCCTTGCAGCAGCTTTTTCATCTCCGGCAGCCGCCCCGTGCCGAGCAGGTTGGACAGCCGCCGGATCGGCTCCTCCGGCAGCGGACAGCCCGCGCTCAGGCTGCGCACGCTGTCGTAGGAGAGCAGCGCGACGCCAGGATGCAGCAGGAAATACTTCTGCGCCTGCTGCGCCTGGCTGTACGCGCGACGCAGCTGCCCCGGGCCGGTAGCCCGGGAGCTGAGCGCCAGCCGGCAGCGCAGCAGCGCATGGCCGTCCAGCCTCGCTCCGAGGCGCCTCAGCAGCTCCTCGTCTTCCGCCGCCAGCACCAGGTCGCCGCCGCGCAGCTGCCGCATCGCCCAGGCCTCGCTGCCCGTCTCCTCCAGCAGCGGCTGCACGAGCCCTTGCAGCTGCGAGCCCTCGCCGCCGCCGGCCGCCCGCAGGACGCCGACGGAGTAGTCGCCGGCGAGCCAGCCGAGGCCGGCCGCCGCCAGCGCGGCGGCCTCAGGCGCCGCCTCGCCGGTCAGCATGCCTTGCAGCAGCTCGCCCGCCCGCGACTCGCGATCCGCCGGCGCAGCCGCGCCGGCCGCAGCGCCATGCCTGCGGTCCAGCTCGCCCTCCAGCCGCTCCAGCACCTCGAACAGCTCCTCGCGCTTGATCGGCTTGAGCAGGTATTCCTTGGCCTGGTAGCGGATCGCCGCGCGGGCATACGGGAAATCGTCATGTCCGCTCAGGATGATGACGAGCGGCGCCGGTCCGGCGAGCGGACGGGCGGCCGGACTTGCCGGCAGCTTGCCCTGCGCCGCCGGGTCCGGCGAGCCTGCCGCGCCTCGCTCGGAGCCGCCGGCCGCCTCTCGCTCAGAGGCATCGGCTACGGCTCTGTCTCCTCGTCCGCTTTCGCCCTGTGCGCCGGCTGCGGCTCTGTCCGCCCCTCCGCTTTCGCCCTGTGCGCCGGCTGCGGCTCTGTCCGCCCCGCCGCCGGTTCCGCGGCCAAGCGCATGCAGCCGCTCCAGCAGCCCGAGGCCGTCCAGCACCGGCATGCGGATGTCGGTGATCATCAGATCGGCCGGACTCGCGGCGAGCTGCTCCAGCGCCTCGCGGCCGTTCTCCGCGAAGCGGAACGCGTACCGCTCGGGGAACTGACGCTCGATCATCGCCTTCAGGCCGAGCCGGATATTCTTTTCGTCGTCTACGATCAGCAGGTTGCGCATCAGCGCGGTTCACCTCCGGTCAGGATGAGATGGGGCAGCGTCATGACGACCTTCGTAAAGCTTCCCTCCACGCTCTCGACGCGCAAGCCGTACTCCTGGCCGTAGCTCATGACGAGCCGGTGGTCGACGTTGCGCAGCCCGATGCCGCTGCCTTCGCCGCGCCGGGCCGCCGACGTGCGCGCGCGCCGCTCCTGGTAGTCGGCCTCCTCTATGCGCAGCATGCCGTTCAGGAGCCGCAGCTGCTCGCCCGGTATGCCGCAGCCGTTGTCGGTCACCTCGATGACGCAGTCGTCGAGCCGGATGAACGCCGACACCGTGATCGTCAGCTTGCCCGAGTCCGAGTCCAGGTCGTCCATCCCGTGCTTGACGGCGTTCTCGACAATTGGCTGCAGCGACATTTTGAGCACCTCCTGCTCGAGGCATTCCGGCGCGATGTCGAGCCGCAGCTCCAGCTTGCCGTCGTAGCGGATGTTCATGATCGCGATGTAGTTCTGGATATGCTGGACCTCGTCCTTCAGCCGCACATGCGCGCGCGTCCACTGCAGGCTGTAGCGCATCATGCCGCCGAGCGAGGTGAGCGCGTCGGAGATCGTATACTGGCCCTCGATCTCGGCGAGCATCTTGAGGTTTTCGAGCGTGTTGTACAGGAAATGAGAGTCGATCTGGTTTTTGAGCGAGCGCAGCTCCGCCTCCTTGCCCGCCGCCTGCCGGTTCACCTGATCGACGATCAGCTCGTTGATCTTGCGCAGCAGCTGGCGGTAGTGATGGGCCAGCTCGCCGACCTCGTCGCTGCCCGCTACGGGCACGTCGACGTGGAAGTCGCCTCCGCGCACCTTTTTCATCGAGTCGCGCAGCACCCGCAGCCGCTTGAGGATGATCGACTGCATGAAGTACGAGAGCAGGATGAGCACGGCGATGAGCACGACGATCAGGATGACGAGATTGCCGCGAGTACGCTCGATGTCCGCGAGCGTGTCGGTGCGGCTGACGAGATTGACCAGATGCGCGTCCAGTCCGGGGATGAAGGCCTGGATCGCCAGGAACGACTGCCCGCCGGCCGTAAAATAAGACGTATGGTTGCCCGGGGTTTCCGTCAGGGCGATATGCCGCAGCAGCTCCTTGGCCGGCGTCTGCTGGAAGATCGGAGCGGCCATGTCGGCATGGACCTGGCCGCGGCGGTCCACGACGACCATGCGCGAGGAAGGATCCTGCACGCTGCTGAACGTCTTGGTGAAGAAATTGCGCAGCTCCATGCTGATTTCCAGCAAGCCGTTATGCGTCATGTCGTCCGGATACTTGAACTCCCGCAGCAGCGACACCGACATCACCTCGCTGCCGGACGTCGTGCTCGTGTTGTTCAGCAGCTCGCGGTTGTTCTGGATCTCCCACCACACCAGGCCTTTCCGATCCAGCACCGTATCGTACCAGGGCTTGTCGCGGATGCGCGCCTCGCTCAGCACGATCGGCCAGAATTCATGCACCCCGGGGTTGCTCGCGAACAGACGGATGCCCGAGATGCGCGGATTGTTGAACAGGAAGCTCTGAAACATCTGGAACGTGCGCGTCTTGAAGTCGAGCAGCCACTCCGTATCAAGATCCTCCTTGGTCTGGAGGTAGTCGTTCATCTCCCGATTGGACAAAGCCAGCTGGCCGGTCCATTCCATCAGCTCGATGTTGTTCTGGATGTTCGTCCGCTCGATGTCGAGGATGCTCTCGTTTTTTTTGACCAGCTCGCGCATCGAGTAGTCGGAGACGCCGTGCAGCGTGTACCAGGAGAACAGCAGCATCGGGACGATGATGACGAGCACGAAGGAGGAAATCAGCTTCGCCTGCAGCGGCAGGCTTCCGACGAATTCCCTTAAGGTACCGATCCAGCTTCCCGTTCTCGCCACGTCGTCTTCACTTCCCGCTCCAGGATGGTACAAGCCTGGCCGTCCGCCCCGATCGGGAAGCGGACGGCCAGGCTTGAATGGCTGCTGCGCGGGCCAATTCCCGGCTGCAAGCTTATTTGTTCAAGGATTCCAGCTTTTTCAGGTTCGATTCGTACGCGGCTTGACGGTAGGCGTCGATCGCTTCCTGCTCGCTGCGGTCCTTCAGGTACTTGTTGAAGATCTCGTCGAATTCGGCATCCGACTTGGCGAGGATCATCTTCGGCAGCGCCTTGCCCCAAGCGCGGGCGTTTTTGCTGCCGGCTACGCCTTCCTTGCTCGTCGCGGCCGGATCGAGGTTGTCGAACTCGGCCATGCTGATCGACTTGCCCTTCGTCCAGTCTTCCATCTGCTTGGCAGGCTCGACGCTAGGCGGCGCCCATTGCAGGTTCATGTTCGTATCCATGAGCATCCAGTACGTATAGGATGCGCCGTATTTCTGGTCGAACGCCGTGCGGTCCTTGTTGAGCAGGTCGAGCACTTCCGGCAGGAACTGGTCTTTGCCGTCGATTGTATCATACGTCACGCCTTTTTCACCAAGGAACATATCCTTGTTGCCCTCTTCGCTCATGAGGTAGCTGAGGAACGCGATCGCGCGCTTTTTGTCCTTGACGTTTTTGGAGATCAGCGTCACCGTCCAGCCGGAGATGCCAGGTCCGGACAGCGTCGGCTGGTCGCCGGCGGCGTTTTTCGGTCCGTCGACGGCGATGTACACCATGTTCGGATCCTTTTGGTACAGCTGCGTGTTCTGGGCGGCGAAGTCGGAGCGCTGGTACAGCATCGCGAAGTAGCGGCCTTGGGCGATCTTCTCTTCCATCTGCGGACGCTTGTCGATGAAGATGTCCTTCGCGAGCAGGCCGTCCTGATTCGCCTGGCGGAACACCTTCAGCCACTTGAGGTATTCCGGATCCTGGCGGCGGTCGTACAGCTTGCCGTCCTTCACTTGCGGGATGGCCAGGAAGTTCTGCAGGTAGCCCTCGAGCGAGTAGTTGCCCGTCTCCGTGAACTCATGCAGGCCGAGCGGGATGAGCGGCTGTCCGTTGACGTCCGGGAACTTCTCCTTCGCCATCTTCAACGCGTTCAGGAAGCCTTCCGGCGTGCTCATGTCCGGCTTGCCGAGCGCCTCGTACATGTCCTTGCGGACGGCGAACGTCTGGTTGGACGTGAAGTTCTCACCGTATTTCTCATAGTCGGCCGGGGAGGACGACGCGTTCGGGTAGCCGTAGACGTTGCCGTCTTCCTTCGTGTACCAGCCGAGCTTGGCCGGATCGGCGACCTTGAAGAAGTACGGATCGTACTCTTCGGCGAGCTTGTTGAGCGGCAGCACCAGCTTGCCCTCGATCATCTTGCGCACGCCTTCCTCGTACCAGCCGAGCGTGATGAAGTCCGGCAGCGAGCCAGAGGCCATCAGCGTGTTCAGCTTCTCGTTCTCGTTGCCAGCCGGCACGATGAAGTTCAGCGAGACGCCGGTCTTCTTCGTGATGTAGTCGGCCGTCGCGTCGCCGCCCCACTTCTTGTTGAACCAGCTGAAGTTCAAGTACCAGTCGAACGTGATCGGGGAGGTATCCTGCTTCCAGGCCGGCTCGTCGCTGGCCGCCGGAGCCGGCGATGCCGAAGCGTCCGTGCCTGCGGTCGGCGCGGGAGACGCCGTGCCGCCGCTGTTCGAGTTGCCGTTGCCGTTCGACGAACAGGCCGCGACGGAGAAGGTCATGGCGAGCGCCAACAGCGTCGTCGCCACCTTGCGCGTAGTTTTCATGTACAATTGCCCCTTTTCTATAAAGAGATAGAAGTGCGATTTATATGATCAATCCCGCGGATTGCGGGAAGGATAACCGAGACGGATCGGCGTCAGCCCTTGAGGGAGCCGACCATGAAGCCCTTGACGAAGTATTTTTGCAGGAACGGATAGACGCATACGATCGGCGCCGTCGTGACGACCATCGTGGCCAGCTTGAGCGACTGGCTGGTCACGGTCTGGGTGACGCCGCTCGGCATCGCCCCCAGCATCTGGTTCGAGCTGGACTGGGCCACGACCCGGTAGAGGAACGTCTGGATCGGCTGCAGGTCCGTGTTGTTGATATAGATCATGCCCGTAAAATAATCGTTCCATTGATAGACGCCGTGGAACAGCGCGATCGTCGCCACGACCGGCATCGACACCGGGATGATGACGCGGGTGAAGATCGTCAGGTCGTTGGCCCCGTCGATCCTCGCCGCCTCCTCCAGCCCCGCCGGAATCTCGCGGAAGAAGCTCAGGAAGATGATGAGGTCGAAGAAGCTGAACGCGGCCGGGATGATGTATACCAGGAAGTTGTCCAGCAGGCCGAGATCGCGGATGAGCAGGTAGTACGGGATCAGGCCGCCGCCGAAGAACATCGTGATCGTGCCGATGATCATGTACAGGTTGCGCCCGATCAGCTCCCTGCGGCTGACCGCGTAGGCGACCATCGCCGTGAACAGGACGTGCACGGGCACGCCGACCAGCGTCTTGGCGACCGTCACTCCCATCGCGGTCATGATGCCCTCGCTGCGGAACACGGCCCGGAAGTTCTCCAGGCTGAATTCGCGCGGGATCCAGTAGATGCCGCCGCGCATCGCGTCGGCGCCGTCGTTGAAGGCGTTGACGAGCACGTACCAGATCGGGTACAGCGTCAGGAAGCAGATGATGAGCATGAGCAGCCCGTTGAGGATGCCGAAGGCCACTTCGCCGGGGGTTTGCCTTTTCAAGGAAAACATCGTGGTCACGGACCTCCTTTAGAACAGCGAGTTGTTGTTGAGCTTCTTGGTGACGAAGTTGGCCATCAGCAGCAGGAACAGCGCGATGACGGACTTGATCAGGTTGACGGCCGTCGAGTAGGAGAAGCGGTTGTCGATCAGGCCGGTCTGGTAGACGTAGTAGTCGATGACGGTGCTCGCCTCGGCGTTGAGCTGGTTGCGGAGCACGAGGATCTGGTCGAAGTTGGAGTTCAGGACGTTGCCGACGGCCAGGATGAACAGGATCGTGATCGTGCCCATGATGGACGGCAGCGTAATGTTGCGCATTTTCTGCAGGCGTCCCGCGCCGTCAATCGTCGCCGCCTCGTACAGCTCCGGCGAGACGCTGCTGATGGCCGCGAGATAGATGATCGCCGACCAGCCGAGCTCCTTCCAGATGTCCGATACGATGATGATGGACCAGAAGTACTTCGGCTCCGCCAGGTAGGTGATCGGAGCGTCGATCACGTTCAGGGAGAGCAGGATCTTGTTGATGATGCCGACATCCGACAGCCAGGTGGCGAGGATGCCGCCGAGGATGACCCAGCTCAGGAAGTGGGGCAGGTAGGTGATCGTCTGCGTCCATCTCTTGAACATGACGGAGCGGACCTCGTTCAGCAGCAGCGCGAAGAGGATCGGCAGCGGGAAGCCGATGATCAGCTTGATGAGGCTGATGCCGAGCGTATTCTTGATGACGGTCAGGAGCATGTCGTCGCTGAGGAATTCCCGGAAGTTATCGAGGCCGACCCAAGGGGCCATCGACATCGGGAAGATGATGTCATATTCCTTGAACGCGATGATGATGCCGTACATCGGGATGTAGTTGAACACGACCATCCATGCGACGCCGAGCAGCGCCATCACCTGCAGATATCGCTGACTGTAAATTCTCCTCAGCCATTTTTTCCATCGTTCGCTGCCCGCCTTCGGGCTGGCCGCCTCAATGCCGGCCTGTGCGCCTGGTTCCATGGTGCTTGCACCTCCGCTTTCCTTGCCTTGCCATGTATCGCCGCGGCCGCAAGCGCCGCTAGCTGATTTCCGTATCGTCATTGTAAGCGCTTGAGATGTCGAAAAATAGGCTCCTCATTCTAGGTAGGGTTACTATTTTTCAGGTGGCGAAGACGCGGAGGCCGCGCCTGCGGCGCATCGCCCATTGACAACCTCAGCGTCATGACCGAAAGCCGTCGACGCAGCAAGGGGTCCAGTAAAGGGACAGTCTTGCCCTAACGATACTCAGCGTCGCTATCGGCCCTTTTTTCGGCGGTTTTTCTGGCTAACGATACTGAGCCGTCTTATTGGCCCCGCGCTGGCCTTGCAAGCGCCTCAACGGAAGAAATAACGCTTCTGAGTTTTGGTAGAGTTTTGAGAACAAGCTTTGGGTGCCGAATAGCGTCGCTCCGTTTCGTTGCTTCTGCCTGCTTTCGAGGCTCGGCCTCCATAGAGCCGCCGCTCCCGGGCGAATAGGAAAAAAGCCGCCAGGACGCCCGGCGGCTCGTGCAAGCGGCGCTCAATAATGGCCGCTGTTGAGGTATTTCTCGGTGAGCGAGGCGAGGACGCCGATGCCCACTTCGTTGTGGCCGCCCTCGGGAATGATGAGATCGGCGTATTTTTTGGACGGCTCGATGAACGCCTCATGCATCGGCTTGACCGTCTGCATGTACTGGTCGTGGATCGAGTGGATCGAGCGGCCGCGCTCCTCGATGTCGCGCAGCACGCGGCGCAGGATGCGCACGTCCGGATCGGTGTCGACGAACACCTTGATGTCGAGCAGACCGCGCAGCCCTTCGTCCGACAGGACATGCAGCCCTTCGATCATGACGATGCTGCTCGGCAGGAGCGTCACCGTCTCGTCCGACTTGCGTGCGTGCATCGTAAAGTCGTAGACCGGCGCTTCGGCCGCCACTCCCCGCTTCAGCTGCTGGAGATGCTGGACGAGCAGCTCGTTTTCGAACGCGAAGGGATGATCGTAGTTGATCTTCTCCTTCTCGGCGAACGTCAGCTCCGGCCGATCCCGATAATAATTGTCCTGCGAGATGAACGTCACGTTGCCGGTCCCCATCCGCTCGATGACCGACCGGGCCACCGTCGTCTTGCCCGACCCCGTGCCGCCTGCGATACCAATGATAAGCATGTAGCTGCGCTACCTCCCCGAATTTGTTGCAATTCCCGTAGTGTAGCACATCGGGGAGGGATTTTCATCTGTCGATTCCGTGTCCAACGGCGATTGGATCCGATTGCGCCAGCCTAATAAATCGTTGCCGTTCCTGCCCTCAGCCGGGAGCGGCCAGGAGCTCGGCCATCGGCGGCAGCCTACAGGCTTTTGCTCCACTCCGCCACTCGCCGCGCGCTTTCCTCCTCGGACAGGTCCTCGACGCGAGTCATGATCGACCATCGGATCCCGAACGGATCGAGGATGCTGCAGTAGCGGTCGCCGGATACGAAGTCCGCCGCCGGCTCTCGGACAGTCGCTCCGTGCCGGACAGCCAGCTCGAGAGCTCGGTCGACGTCGGGGACGTAGACGCCGAGCGAGTAGCAGGCGTCGCCTCCGCCGGGCGGCGGAACGAGATGATAGTCCGGATTGGCCGCTCCCAGCTGCAGGTACCCGTTGCCGAAGTCGATGTCCGCGTGCACGATGAACGAATTGCCGTCGGTGCCGACATCCGTCACGCTTTTCGTCTTGGCTCCGAAGACAGCTTCGTAGAAGCGAATGGCTTCGGCCGGATCGCTGACGACGATGAACGGCGTCAGGGCGGAGTAGCCGTGCGGTCTCCCGTTCGTCGTATGCTCGCCTGTAGCGCCGCTGGTGCTCACATTATGGTCCATCCTAATTCCACCTCTCGTTATGATCGACGCCGGATGGCCGGAACCCCGTTGCGGCACCGCAGCGCGGCCCATCGCGATCTCGGCTGGACGTCTGATAGTCTCGATTATAGAGAAAGGAACGTGCAGGATATTGTAAAAAAGCGACAACGGTCGGACAGCGGTTTCAATCGTCGCTTCCCTGGGGGAGACGCGCGCGGGACTACCATTTGAATGTGATCGGGCTACCGTTTCAATCTACGCTCCCCAGCGGGGAGCGACGGCAGCGGCGCATGCCATTGACTTCTACCGTCACCTGTTTCAATCCATGCTCCCCAGCGGGGAGTGACAAAGCGCGCTGCCGCAGATCATGACGCTGCAGGATCCGTTTCAATCCACGCTCCCCTGCGGGGAGCGACTTACTTCACGTTGAAAAAAAGAGCCGAGCGGCTGCAGTTTCAATCCACGCTTCCCTGAGGGGAGCGACCAGCGGCGTTTCCTTGTAAGTGTTTGTCGCCGGATCGTTTCAATCCACGCTCCCCAGTGGGGAGCGACTCGACTTTTACGATACCGACCTGGGCGTGCAGTTGTTTCAATCCACGCTCCCCAGTGGGGAGCGACCGTGGCGCCCCTCCGCGAATCCCCCGGGGATTTCATGGGAGCTTGCCATTCGCACCAGCTCCGTCTCATAAAATCAGCGGTCCATCCATGTCATAGGAAGCCTTGGCTCCAACATGCTCCACCTTGCTCTTATACCTATCACCCAGGTTATAAAACCGCAAGCTGTCCGTAGCGGGATCAATCAGCTCCTCCAGAGCATACCGCAGCCGTCGGAATTGCGAAGCATCCACAACGCATTCAAATACGGAGTTCTGAACCCGCTGTCCGTAATCCTGGCATGTCTTCGCCACCTTGGACAGCCGCCTCCGTCCATCGCTCGTCGTAGTGCTCACATCATAGGTTATCAGAACAAGCATCGAGCGCTCTTCTCCTTCCTACTTCCAGAAAAAAGGCGGGTACTCTTCCAGATCGCCGCGAATGGTCCGCGCCAGCAGCATCGCTTGAGCATGCGGCACGAGCCCCCATGGGATGGATTCATTCAAATAAGGATGAACGATCTTCTCTTGCTTCCGCTCCTGCCATTGCTTCAATACGGTCCGTCTGGTGTCGTCATCCATCAGGACGGCTCCATTTTCCTTGCGGGTGAAACCGCCCGCGGTGACGATTTTTTTGTTAATGAGCGTCAAGACGAACCGATCCGCATAAACCGATCGCAGCTCCTCCATCAGATCGAGAGCCAGTGAAGCTCTCCCTGGCCGATCTCGGTGCATGAAGCCGACATACGGGTCAAGACCTGCCGCTTCCAGCGCCGCCCTCATTTCGCTGGCAAGCAAGGAATACGCGAAAGAAAGCAGCGCATTGACATTATCGAGCGGAGGCCGCTTACTGCGGCCATGGAAGAAAAACGCTTCCTTTTGCTGGAGAATCAATTCATCAAAAACGCCGCTATACTGCGCAGCCCCTGAGCCCTCCAGCCCACGCAGCACATCGAGATCCTCGACATGCGGCACAAGGCCGATCAGCTCCGTCAGCGAAGCGCTCACCCGCTTCAAAGCCGTACTGTCCAGTCGCAGCGAATAATCTCGAATCGCCCTTTCCAGCACCCATTTCGTGTTGTACAGCTTGCCGACAATCATATTGCGAGCCATGAGGGCGCTGCGCCGCTCATCGTCGGAAATGCGGTATTGCTCCTTGCGGAGCACGACATTGCCCCTCGCCTCGCCCACGATTCGGGCTAGAAACCGTCCGCTTTTCGTCATAAACGTAAGGTCAACGCCTTTTTCGGCACATGATCCCATGAGCGCCGGACTGACGCCTGCATAACCGAACGTGCATATCCCTTCCAGATTATGCAGCGGATAACGCGCCAGCGTCTTTTCCTCCAAACGTACGACGACGTTCTCCCCGTCCTTGGACAGATAGGTGTCCGGCGTCGTCACATACAGCGTGTTGAGCATCTTCCTCATCGCCCCGCTGCTCCTTCCTCCAGCAGATGCCGATCTATATAATCCGATACGGCTCGTTTCGTCATGAGCTCGGGCATGCAGATCTGCTTGAGCGAGCAGCTTTCACAATGCGGGCCTGTTTTCACTTTGGGCGTGTGCCGCCGCTCGTAGTAGCGATGCATCTCGGCAATGGAGGCTTTTACTCTTTCTCTGTCCGCATCGCTTATGTCAATTTCGACCCGCCTCTTGATCTCGTCGTAGTAAAAGTACCCTGTCGAAATCTCGCAAGCGAGCATTTCCTCCAAACAAATTACTTGAGCGACAAGCTGAGAAAAGTCCGAATCGTTCTTTTTCGGCTTGCCGCGCTTATACTCGATTGGATATGGCTTGTACAAGCCATCCTCACCCGCCAACGGAATCCCTTCGGAATCGCGTACAAACTCAACCACGTCGCAGATGCCGCTCAGTCCCAGCTCTCGGGAATGGACCGGCATCGCCCGCACGACGAGACGCTCGCCGCGCTTCTCGCGAAGCTGCGGCTGATCCGCTACCCGATGCACGTGCTCTCCTTCGATCGTCCGGACATTGTCTGCCCACTGCTGTTCGATATGAATTAATGCCCATTGCCTGCGGCAGAAATTAAAATGCTGAATACCGGAAAGAAGGAGGAAATCCTCCTCCTTAAAGTCCGGCATATTCTTGCACGTCCAGCCCTTCCAGCGGCTCAACTTTAATAACGTAGTCATCGAACTTATTCGGTGCTACAACACCTTCTCTCCACGAAATCTCCAAAGACCGATGCACCTTGGCCGATGAATATTGTCCCAGCTTGGAGCCGTGCTCCCACCAGTAGACGCGGTGCACCTCCATGCTGCCGTCCGGGCGAGCGGAAGACGTATCGTTTTCGAACAAGGAGATCAGCGCTTCCCGAATTTTCAGCGCGTCCTCGTAGGTGAAGCCGGTGCGCTCTGCCAGCTGCACGTTGATGCTTCCCTTTGTCACATAGACGCCAAAGTCCACGCGATGCTTCATGCCCATCGTGTCCGAACCGCGCTTGTCCGGGTCGTTGGAAGTCGTCAGATTGACGCTTTTTGTGATTTGAAGACTCGAAATGTCGATCGGGTCGAGGCTGACGGCCGTATGCAGCGACACCGGTCCCCGAACCCCGATGGATACGGCATCATTGCTGCCCGGGAAAGCAAAAACTTGGCCGAAGCTGCGCACATCGATCCAAGACTCGCAGGCCGCTTTGGCAAACAGCTCCGCATTTTTCTTTTTGCCTTTCATGAACTCCTGCGCATCGGCGTTGGCCTCGACACGGTCCTTGATGCTGCGGAAGGAATCGGTCCGACGGTCATCCGATTGAACGAGAATGGATTCTCCCATGTCCTGCAGCCGGTTGCGGATCTTCCGCTTCAAGCATACATCCGAAATCTCGCCTTTGCCTTCATAGTTTTGGCGAGGGCGGTTTCCGTTGAGCGGGTCCCCGTTCGGATTTGCATTGCGAACGGACAGGACAACGGCAAAGTCGATTTTCTTATTCAACGGTTGCATTTAGATCGTCTCCTTTTAATGGGGGTAAGATGATTAAAGGTCGAAATTAATGATCGCCAGACGCATCAGTCATCCAGATCCGCATCGTCCTCTTCTTTCCCTTCACCATCCAGTTGTTTCCGCTTCTGGTAGAGCTCGTGGCGCTGACTGTAAAAGCCGAGGAGATAAAGCCCGCTCAGGGACTGATCGGAGTAGTCCTTTTCCGGGTCAAGCTGGGCTCCGATCTCGTCAAGAAGCCCATTGAGATAACTGGCCTTCACGCCGAGCTTGGCCTGATAAGGCTGAAGCGCGGATTGGATCACCATCCATGTCCGGCCTGGCTTTTGGGCGAATGCGTTCATGTAGCGGATGGCATTCGTGGCTCTTCTCTCCTCCTTGCTCAGCGCTCTGCGTTCCAGGACATCCGCCACGGCCAGCATCCTTCCGAACAAATAACTGCGGTCCTTCAAATCCTTATTCACGGCCACTTCGAATCCCTCCTTGGAATTGGAATAGCTTCTGTTCACTATTGCGCATGCGATGCCGAGCGTCTTCTCCCACTCCCACGGCTCCATGCCGACCGGATTGGAGGCTCGGGCAATGAGGCTCCTCACGATATCGCTCGGAATTCGGGCTCCGTCCAAGATGCAGGGCAGCATCCGCTCGATCAAGCCTTTCACCACTTTCTCACTGGCTCGCGGACCGTACGCCGCGAAGGCAATATCGCGAGTTGCCGGCGCGCTCATGAAGACTGCCGTCTTTCCGTCTTTGCGGTAATACTGCAGCCAGCAGCAGGATAGGTGCCAGGCTTCAATCCGTTGCAGAAAATGCTCCTTCTCCATATCCCGATAGTAGTTGATGGACATCCTTCCCGGTGTCGCGGCATCCAGCACCATGATGACGACATCGGAATGATCGGCATCTGTGTCATGCCGGTAACCGCTGAGACCGAGGCGCACCCGCTCGGCGAATGCAGCATGGGTGTAGGCAAGCTCTGGCTCGTCTTCCTCTTCATCGTCATCGTCATCGTAAAAGTCCGATGAGTCCGCATACGGGTCCGGCACATCCAAGCTTTTTGTCCCCCAGACGACAAACGTTTTGCCGTCAATGGCAAAGGCTTGGCGGTCGATCAGCCATTTCAAGGCGTTATGGGCTTTTTGAGACACCTCATAACTGACCGCGGCCGCATCCCGGCTGCTGAGGAAGCGCCCCCGATAGGTGAATCCGGAGCTGTCATTGGCCGAGATCAGCTTGGTTTTGTCCCCCGAATTCCGGATGCGGGAAGCATGCTTGTCCGCATAGGGCAGAAGTTTCCCTGTTACATAACAAAGCTCTGTATCCTGCAGCTTGGTGTCATAAAACCGGATGAACGATTGCTGGACTTCCGGCATCCGCCACAGCCGCTGCTCTGCCACTCCAGGCACTTCCACCGCGAACCGCACAAATGCGGCATTCTGGCCGGAAGCGAGCGCCTTGAAAATGTCCGGCCTGTCGACTCCGTGAAGCTCGGCCAATTCAGGCGTCCACTTTTCCGCCAGCTGCCCCTCTGCATCCAGCCAGAGCACCTTCTCTCGCACCAGGTCCGCAATCATCGTTCCTTGCCGGACATAGTTGTAGACACTTTGAATGACCGGTACCGCAAAAGGAGACGAGCACCATTCCTGCAGATGCTTCAAGTAATCCTCATATGGAGTGAACTTTTCATTGGTCGGGGGACAAAACTGCCCGTAATCTCCTGCCACATACATCAGTTTGTCATGCAGCGGGTAGGGAACCGGGGCGCTCGTCCGACTTGCAGAGGCTTCGGTGCATGGGATAATCGTGCTGCCCTCTCCCTTTTCAAGTGGTCTTGCTCGACTAAAGGATCCATCCAGGTTTAGATAGATCTCAATATGCGCGGTTTGGGTCGTATGCGAGACAGGCAGCAGCGTATATTCCCGATCAAAATGATTTTTTTCAAATATTCCGACCGATTTTGAATGATTGTCATACGTTTCGCTCAGTTTCGTCAGCCAGGTCATTGGTCAGCCTCCTTCCTCTCCGAATAATTCCGCGTAGAGATCGTCGGCCGACTCCATGTTCCCCGGTTCAAACCGCTTGATGCTGCCGCTTCCCGTTTTGCGCACCATCGTGCAGTCCTCCGGACGATCAAATTTGATGACCCCGTATTCCATCTTGGCCCGCCATAAGCGGGTCAGCATGTCGGAGCTGCCGGTCTCGTCCGGATAGCTGATGCCATGAACCATCGTGCCGAAGGCGAGCTCGGCGACCTGATCGTAATGCCCTTCCCCCGAGCCGAACTCGCATGCCTCGACATAGCCTTGGCATTCCCTCGTTCCGAGGAAGATGTCTCGCCTGCCGCCTGCTGCAACAGCTCGTTTGGCGATGTTGTGATGCTTATGCTCATTGCGGTCCTGCTCCAGATCGGAGCGATGAGGGTTGAACTCGAAATGAGCTCTCACCTGATAGCGCACGTTGCGCAGATAGGTGTAGTAGGCCAAGGTATTGCCGCCGCTGTACTCGATCGGCTTGATGCCTTTAGATTCGGTCTGGATCGGATTCATGACCCGCACTTCGTCGATGTACCAAATGAGGGTGGGCTTCCAGTAGATCGATTCGGTAATCCCCTTCAAAGCCTGATAGGTCGGAATTTGATAGCTGAACTTCTCTCCGCCGATTTTGGTCAAGGGATCGGTAAATAAGGCATACGCGCCCGTTACTTCATATTCAATTTGATTCCGCAAAAGGAGGGCCTCCTTTCTTATAATGAATCTCCCAAAGGAACATGCATGAAATCTCAGGTTGAACCAATCAGACTCATAATGAGTCGCTTCCTTAACCAACCCCTTGTATTATCTTCTAATAATTATATTATGGAAGATTCTCTTAATGATAGCATCATCATAAGACCTAGTTCAATTTTTGTCAACATATGGATGTCCCCTTTTGGACTCCATCTAACGATGTGTTAAGATTGTGTCGTCGCCTTCCCTTGGAGGCGCGGATTGAAACCATAAGAGCATGATCAGAAGAAGAAACCCGCTCCTAAACGAGCGGGCTATTCTTTTTTCTAGGCAATCATGATATTAAAGCATCCCACAGCCCATTCCCTTCCGGATCAATGCCGTACTCCTCGGAAAAAGCCGTCGGGCTAAGCGCCAGCACCCTGCCCTGCTGCAAGAACTCCAGATGGCTTCCCCGGTCGAGCTGCCTAAGCTCCTGGTCATATAACGTGACCGTATACTTCTGGGCTCTGCGCAGCAGATCTCCGATTTCACTTGGCTGCAAGGAGCCATTCAAATCAAGAATGATATTAACGGCCTCGCTGTCGTAAGGCACGATGACCGACTTGCCTGCGTTGGAGATGACCTCGAAATAATGCTCTACCGAGGCAATGGCATTCCGAGTGCGCAAGGGAGGGCCGATCTGGTTTTTAATCTCAAACTGCTTGATGGCGACTTGGTTCTTATTCAACAATTCAAACAAGCTGATTTCCTGACCCACTCGGTAATCCATTTGTCCCTGAATGCTTTCGATTCGCTTATAGTAATAGTGGAAATACATCTGTATCGCGGGGAGGGATAGACGGTCGTTCTCGAAGCGCTGTGGATCCTTTTTGAATTCGCTCAGCAATCGCTCCGTCTGTTCTGCTGCCATCTTAATTTCCGGCAGGTTGCTTAAATGCTCATCTGCCGCACGAATAATATCGACATATCTTACCTCGTCCTCTCCGTGCCGATTGCATCGTCCCGCCGCCTGAGCAATGGAATCCAAGCCGGCCAGCGACCGAATGACGCCCTGGAAGCTGATGTCCACCCCTGCCTCGATAAGCTGGGTGCTGATGCAAATGACGCGATTGGCCGGGTTCTCCAACTGCTCCTTGATTTCCTCCAGCTTCGCTTTGCGATGCTCGGGGCACATAATCGTACTGAGATGGTAGAGTCGAACTCCCTCCAATTGCGTCCACGACTCATTTTTCAATTGCTGAAAAAGCTTGCGTACCGCAGCCTTCGTGTTCAGGACGACGAGCAACTGATTGATCTCCTTCATCCGGCCCTGGACAAAATCAGCCAGCTGCTCCGTATTCAAAGCCCCTCTGCCCGTTTCGTCTCTTAGCTCGACACGCTTGAAAGCGGTCATGACATCCGGAAGATCCCGAATCATCTCCGGATCGAGAGACAGGTGGATATTCCGCTTCACATACTGCAGTGCCGGCTGCGTTGCCGTACAGAGGACCAGCGTCGACCCGCAGATTTCGTGCAAAAAATTAACGGAAGCATTGAACAAGGAGATGCAGCGGGAAGGAACGGCTTGGACTTCGTCAAAAATAACGACCGAGTTGGCGAGCTGATGCAGCCGCCTTACATGGCGGGAGCCCTTGGCGTAGAAGGTATTGAGGAATTGCACCATCGTGGTAAAGATGACAGGGCGATCCCAGGTGTCTTGAGCGAGGCTAAGCTTTTCCTTCTGCAGGACAAAGCTTTCGTCGCATTCCTTGTCATCGATTTTATCGGATTGTAAAGACCGCAAAGCCTTTTTCAAATCCCGATCATCCGCGACGTTGGAATGATGCTCCAGAACAAGATCAGGATCAGACACAAGCTCGCGCACGACCTTCACGTTTTGTTCAATGATCGTTGTGAAAGGCACGATATAAATGATGCGTTCTTTTCCGGTCTCGAGAGCATGACGGAGCGCGTAACGAAAGCTTGCCAGCGTCTTGCCGCCGCCTGTCGGGATAGACAGCGTATAGACTCCGGATGGCCGCTCGACCGCAAAAGCGTCGCATTGGTTCGACATTTCTCGTCGCAACCGATTCAATGGCGATTGCGATTGTTCCGATTTGCCCAGCTCATTGAGCTTGGCCGACAGCTTCTCATAGGTTTCACGGAAAAAAGCCTGATGATCAAAAGGCTCTCTTTCCGACTCGTTCTCGTCGAATTGACGGGTTTTGGTCCGATCGGCGTCAATCAGGCAACTGAACAAATATTTTATCGCGAGGGAATGAGTCACGCGCTTTTCACTGGACTTGAGCTTGAGCTTGCTTAATCGCAGCATAAGATCATTCAATTCTTCTCTCGCCTTAGCGAAATAGGAATGGAGTTCCTGCTCGCTTATCGTATGAGCTAAAAATTCCTCGACGGTTCGTTCATACTCCGGTAATTTCTCTAGCGGAGTCGACATCCGCTCCAGAAAAGGAGATTTTCCATCGGGACTCAAGTAATCCTTCAACCCGCCATGGTGAGATACGATGCAATTGGCGATCCATTCCGCGACAAACTGATCCAATGGTTCAGAAGATTCACGGTGGAATTGCTCGTAAAGCCACTTCCCGCCTGCTGTCGAATGGACGACCGAGCCCCTTCGAGGCGGCGAATCAGGATTTGCCACTGCCTCTTCCAGATAGGTTCTGAATTCGGTCGTGTATTTCCCCATGTCATGCAGCAGTCCTGATAAACCGGCGAGATGCTTCATTCCAATTTTTTCGCCTAGCTTTTCGGCGTAAAGCCTGACGGCCATGAGATGGTCGTGCACGCTCTCGCGGCGGCCGTCCGACTTCCGAATATGGGCGATGTACTCGGGAATAGGACTATTTTCTTGATCTCTCATTACCGCACCTCCTTAAAGGACTTTAGACCCAATACTAATAACCTATTCTAGTCGTATACTTCAACATAATCACACACAATCCTCCTTTTATCTTTTATTTTCCCAATTTTTCTTTATCCCTCCCCTATAGGGCATTTATTGAAATATGATCTTGCAGAAAAAGCTTGGCTCGATCGGAATCATTGCTTATGATGAGGACAAGAGCGGGAGTGCGAATGCCAAGCTCCCATGGAATCCCTGGGGGATTCGCACCTCGAAAATTGTCGAAATGAATGCCATTTCACCTTAATTAATGATTGTCAAGATCTTTCCTATGTCTAATCAGTATAGGAACTGGCTAGTTTATACCCCAAGGGGTATGGAAGCGTTATTTTTTGCTGTCGCTCCCCGCTGGGGAGCGTGGATTGAAACAGCCTGGCG
>NZ_KE383847.1:18712-126967 GCF_000422485.1 Paenibacillus pasadenensis DSM 19293 | reverse complement strand
GCGTCATCCGTCGCTCCCCGCTGGGGAGCGTGGATTGAAACTGCGCGGTGCTCTCCCACTGCATGGCCTCGTAGTGGTCGCTCCCCGCTGGGGAGGGGGGATTGAAACTACTCAAGGAGGATACCCATGAAAAAGACTGACATCCGTCGCTCCCCACTGGGAAGCGTGTGAATTGAAACAAAGCTCACTTGAAATTCCAAAGTTCCAAAATTCCAAAATAAATACGCTCCCCAGCGGGGAGCGTAAACCGAAACAACCAATATGACAACGCGAAGAAGCAGACTACGCAGGTCTCGCCTGAGGGCATCGGTTAACACAGAACTCCGCTGATGCCGGTCGCCGAACCACGGGCAGCTTCCCCCGTCACTCCCCGCCTTGGCTCTCATACTTGCTCCGCAGCCGCCGGACCGCGTCCATCAGCTCGCGCCCCGCGAGCTTCTCCGCCTGTCCGTACAGCGGCTCCCACAAGTCCATCCACTCGCGTCGCTCCGCCTCTCCCAGGTCGATGATGCTCATCAGGCGGCCGCTCCTCATTTCCGCCAGCTCCTTGCGGCTCATTTCCCGCGCACTCTCGTTGGCCCACCCGGTCGTCTCCCGCATCGCCTCTTGGATGATGCCCTGCACATCCGACGGCAGGCTTTCCCAGAACGAGAGGTTCATCACCACGGCGTACCCGAGGTACGCATGATTGCTGACCGTCATATAGTTTTGCACCTGATAGAACTTCTTGCTGTAAATATTCGTGATCGTGTTCTCCCCGCCGTCGACCGTCCCGCTTTCGAAAGCCTTGTACACGCTGTTGAACGGAATATCCGCCGTAGCCGCTCCCAAAGACCGGAACTGCGCGTCGATGATCGGGCTAGGAAGGATGCGGAATTTCAGGCCGCGGAAATCCTGCGGATGCTCCAAAGGCCGATCGCTCGCGGTCATCTGCTTGAATCCGTTGCCCCAGAAGGCGAGTCCGATCATCCCTCGGCTCTCCAGCCGCTTGAACAGCATCGAGCCGACTTCGCCGCCGAACGCCTCCTCCACCGCCTTTTCCGTGGGGAAAGCGAAGGGCAGGTCCATGACGCTCCACTCCGGCATGCGGGTCGACAGATTGGAGAAGGCCGGAGCGATCATCTGCACATCCCCGCGCGCCAGCGCAGCCTGCTCGTCCGGCTCCGTGTACAGCGTTCCGTTCGGAAACAGCTGCACCTGCACCTTGCCTCCGGACTTCTCCTCCACCAGGTCCGCGAACCGCTGCGCGGCGAGCCCCTTCGGCGTGTTCTCCGCGACGACATAGCTGAACTTGATGACATGCCTGCCGCTGAAGCCCGTCTGTTCGTCGTCCACCGGCAGCGGGCCGGGCAGCTTGTATCCCCCAAGCCAGAAGATCGTCAGCACGGCGGCAGCAGCCAGCAGCAGCCCTCCGCCCCATAGCTTGAATCGCCATTTCCCCATTCCGACACGAGCCCCCCGTCCTAGCCTGTTTGGACATCATCTTACCCTATCCGCCCTCTTTTGCAGAAGCCCTTGGCCGAATTCCCCGCCGGTTTGCATGCCTCAAGCTCTGGTGTATGATGAGGAAAAAGAGGCGCCGCTCTTATTCCAACGCAAGGAGACAGGCCCGACCATGCTGAAGCAGCTTAAAATCAATTGGAAAATCGCCCTGCTCTCCTTTGGCGTCGTGCTGTTCGCGCTTGCTGCCGGCGGCGGCGTCGCAGTCGGCAGCATTCTCCACCTGCAGGAGAAGGAGCTCGGCAGGCGGCTGCTCGTCACCGCCAAGACGGCGGCCAGCCTTCCGGTTATCGTCGCCGGCCTGGAGGATGCGGCCCTGCAGCCCAAGCTGCGGGAGGCCGCCGAAAAAATCGGCATCATCCATGACGCCACCTATGTGGTCGTCTTGGACATGCAGCATAAGCGGCTGTCGCATCCGGTTCCGGACCGGGTGGGCACCTTTTCCAGAGGAACCGACGAAGGACCGGCATTCGCCGAGCACAGCTATGTCTCCAAGGCAAAGGGCGAGCTCGGCACCGCGCTGCGCGCCTTCGTCCCGGTCATGGACAGCATGCATGTGCAGATCGGCACGGTTCTGGTCGGCCGGGTCCTCCCCTCGCCGAGGGAGGTCATCCTGCCCTTCGCCGGGCAAATCTCCACTGTCCTGCTGCTGTCGCTGCTCGTCGGCCTGGCCGGCTCATGGGCGCTCGCGAGGCAAATCAAAAAAGAGATGTTCGATATGGAGCCGCTGGAAATCGCGCGGCTGCTGATGGAGCGGGATGCGACGTTCCACGCGATGCATGAGGGCGTCATCGCCATCCATAACGACGAGCGGATTGCCGTGTTCAACGAACGGGCCCGACAGATTTTCCATATCGGAGGCGACGTGGTCGGGCGGCCGATCCGCGACGTTCTCCCCGATACCCGGCTGCCCGAGATTCTAGAGCTGGATGCTCCGGTCTACCAGCAGGAAATCTTCATCGGCGGCCAGCATATCGTCAGCAACCGCGTGCCGATCCGCGTGCAGGGGCATACCGTCGGTGCCGTCGCCATCTTCCAGGACCGGACCGAGGTCGCCCGGATGGCGGAGGAGCTGACCGGGGTCAAAGCGCTCGTAGAGACGGTAAGGGTTCAGAACCATGAATATATGAACCGCCTGCACACGATCGGCGGGCTGATCCAGCTTGGACAAGGCGAAAAAGCTCTTGATTACCTGTTCCGCATGTCGGACGAACGCGAGCAGCTGAACCGGTTTCTCGGCACCCGTTTTTTCCATGACAGCCTGACGGGCTTGCTGCTCGGCAAGATCAGCCGGGGCCGTGAGCTCGGCATCGACGTGAGGATCGATCCGCACAGCCGGCTGCAGCGGTTTCCCAAGCATCTCGACCATCATGACTTCGTCGTCCTGCTCGGCAACCTGATTGAAAACGCCTTCGATTCGCTGGCGTCCGCTCCGGAGCCCCGGCGGGTGCTCGTCAGCCTCGAGCAAGACGACGAGCAGCTCTCGATGCTGGTGGAGGACAACGGCTGCGGCATGGACGAGCTCGTCCGCCAGCGCATGTTCGAGCGCGGCTTCAGCACCAAGCCCGGAGACGGAAGGGGCATCGGCATGTTCCTCATCGCCGGCATCGCGGAGAAAGGCGGCGGAACGATCCGGGTCGAATCCGCGCCTGGCGCCGGCGCGTCCATCACGCTGAGCTTTCCGATGACAGAGGAGAGTCGGCCGAAGAAAGGAAGAAGCGAGCATGAAGAGGATTAAGGTCGTCCTGATCGAAGACGATCCCATGGTGCGCGAGGTGAACCGGCAGTTCGTGGAATCGGTAGAGGGCTTCCATGTCACCGGCACCGCATCCAGCGGACGGGAAGGCATGGAGCTGATCCGCCAGATGAACCCGGACCTCGTCATTCTCGATATTTACATGCCGGGCCTCGACGGAATCCAGACGCTCCGGCAGCTGCGCAGCGAAGGCCATGCCGCCGGCGTCATCGTCATCAGCGCCGCCAACGACCGGGACACGATCCGCTCGATGGTGCAAGGCGGCGCGGATGACTACATCATGAAGCCGTTCAAGGCGGAGCGCGTGCGGGAAGCCCTGCTGCGCTGGCGCCAGCGCAGCAGGCAGCTCGCCGACGGCGGCCAGCTGGATCAGGGCGAGCTGGACCGCTTCCTGCACGGTCCCCTATCCGCGTCAGCCTCCGCGCCTGCCTCCGACAACGGAGGCAGCCTGCCGAAGGGATTGCAGGCCGCAACGCTGGAGCATATCCTGCGTTATCTCGCGCTGCAGGAGGAAGCCGTATCGGCTGAGAGCGTCGCCGAGAATGTCGGCATCGCCCGCGTTACCGCCAGACGGTATTTGGAGCATCTGGCCAAGAGCGGCCAGCTCCGCCTTCAGCTGCAATACGGCCTCGGCAGGCCGGTCAACCTTTATTCTCTGGACAAAAGCTGAGCTACATGCCTCATCGAGAACCGCAGCCGCCCCGGCTGCGGTTTTTTGCTTTCCGGCAGAGCGATCGGCTCCCCTCGGACGACCTGCTCCCCCATGACCATAAAGACCAAAACAACCATTATGACCGCATGCTAGCGCTTTCAATTGAAAGCGATATCATGAAAGGCAGACCCGCTTTCCAACCCTGAACCTTATCTTATATCCATGAAAAGGATGTGCCGTCCTATGTCCATCCCCGCAGGAGCTTCCACGCCGATCATACTCCGGCTGGAGCTCAGCCGCTCCACCGCTTCGTTCGCCCAGATCGCTACCGTCATCGGCGATACCGGGGGCGATATCGTCGCGATCGACGTCACCCGGTCGGACGCCGCCTCCACCGTGCGCGACCTGACCGTCAACGTGTACGAACGGAGTCATGCCGACCGGATCGCAGCGGCCGTCGGCCGGCTGCCGGGCGTCCGCGTGCTGCAGGTATCCGACCAGACGTTCCTCCTCCATATCGGAGGCAAGATCGAAACGACGCCCAAGACGCCGATCAAAAATCGGGACGATCTGTCCCGCGTCTATACGCCCGGAGTGGCAAGAGTGTGCATGGCCATTCATGAAAAGCCGTCGCGCGCCCATACGCTGACCATCAAGCGCAACACGATCGCCGTCGTCTCCGACGGCTCGGCCGTGCTTGGCCTCGGCAATATCGGACCGCAGGCCGCGATGCCGGTCATGGAAGGCAAGGCCGTCCTGTTCAAGCAGTTCGCCGGGGTGGATGCGTTCCCGATCTGCCTGAACACGCAGGACACCGAAGAAATTATCGCAATCGTCAAAGCGCTGTCCCCGACCTTCGGCGGCATCAATCTGGAGGACATCTCCGCTCCGCGCTGCTTCGAGATCGAACGGCGGCTGGCGGAGGAGCTCGATATTCCTGTCTTCCACGACGACCAGCACGGCACCGCCGTCGTGCTGCTGGCCGGCTTGCTCAATGCCGTCAAGCTTACCGGCAAGACGCTGGAGTCGTGCAAGATCGTCGTATGCGGCATCGGCGCCGCCGGCACGGCCTGCTCCAAGATGCTGATGGCCGCAGGCGTGACCAACATCATCGGCGTGGATCGCGAGGGCGCCCTCGTCCCCGGCAAGAGCTACGCCAACGAATTCTGGCAGTGGTATGCCGACAACTCCAATCCTTTCCGGCTCGAGGGCAGCCTCTCCGACGTGATCGAGGACGCGGACATCTTCATCGGCGTCTCCGGTCCCGGCGTGCTGAAGGCCGAGGATTTGAAAAAAATGGCCGTCGACCCGATCGTCTTCGCGATGGCGAACCCGACTCCCGAAATTCTGCCGGAGGAGGCCGCGCCTTACGTCCGCGTCATGGCGACAGGCCGCTCCGACTATCCGAACCAGATCAACAACGTGCTCTGCTTCCCGGGCATCTTCCGCGGCATCCTCGACTGCCGCGCCTCCCGCGTCACGGAGGAGATGAAGCTCGCTGCCGCCAAAGCGATCGCTTCCGTCGTGACGGACGAGGAGCTGAACGAGCAGTATATCATTCCGAGCGTGTTCAACCACCTGGTCGTGGAGAGGGTGCGCGAGGCGGTCATCGAAGCGGCGTACGCCTCCGGCGTCGCCCGCAAGGAAACTCCCTCCAAGCCGAGGGCTTCGTCTCCGACTCCGATCTAAGGACCGCCATCCGCCATCAAGCCTGACCATCGACCAGCCCAGAAAGAGGGATTCCGATGAAAATCAACTTCAGAAACCTGACGGTCCAGGTGCTGACCGCCATCGTGATCGGCATCGCCATCGGGTATTTCTTCCCGAGCTTCGGGGCTTCGCTCAAGGTGCTCGCCGACGTCTTCATCAAGCTGATCAAAATGGTCATCACTCCGATCGTGTTCTTCACGATCGTCATCGGCTTCGCCGGCATGGGCAGCATGAAAAAGATCGGCCGCATCGGCGGCAAAGCGCTGCTTTACTTCGAGCTCGTCACCACCTTCGCCATGGCGATCGGCATCGCTGTCGCCTTCCTGATCCGTCCCGGCGACGGCATCGACACCTCCGGCGTCGACAGCAAGTCCGATGCGGTAGCCGGCTACGCGCAGCAGGCTTCCGAAACCTCGCATGGCTTCAAGGACTTCCTGCTCGGCATCATTCCCGACAACGCGATCGCTGCCATGGCGAGCGGACAGATGCTGCCGGTGCTGTTCTTTTCCGTCCTGTTCGGCCTCGCGCTTTCCATGATCGGCGAGAAAGGCCGTCCGGTGACCGAGTTTTTTGAGAAGCTGAACGAGATCTTCTTCAAAATCGTCGGCATCATCATGAGGTTCTCTCCGTATGCGGCAGGCGGAGCGATGGCCTATACGATCGGCAAATTCGGTCTCGGCTCCCTGCTGTCGCTGGGGAAAATGATGGTCGCGACGTACATGACCATGTTCCTGTTCATCATCGTCATACTCGGCCTGATCGCCCGCTACTACAAGTTCAGCATCTTCGGCCTGATCCGCCACATCAAGGAGGAGATCCTGCTCGTGCTCGGCACCTCCTCCTCCGAGTCCGCGCTGCCTCGCCTGATGAACAAGATGGAGACCTACGGCTGCTCCAAGCCCGTCGTCGGGCTCGTCGTTCCTACCGGCTACTCCTTCAATCTGGACGGCACCAGCATCTACCTCTCGATGGCGGCGCTGTTCATCGCCCAGGCTTATGGCATCGAGCTGACGCTCCTCCAGATTCTGACCTTCCTCGGCGTGCTCATGCTCACTTCCAAAGGAGCGGCAGGCGTGACCGGCTCCGGCTTCATCACGCTTGCGGCTACGCTGGCCGCTCTGCCCGGCCATCCGATTCCGCTCGAGGGCATCGCGCTGCTTATCGGCGTCGACCGCTTCATGTCGGAGGCCCGCGCCATCACGAACCTGATCGGCAACTCGGTGGCGACCGTCGTCATCGCCAAGAGCGAAAATCAGTTCCAGTCCTCCAAGGAGCCTGGCCTAGCAACAGGGACTGCTGCCGGCCATTCCGCTTCTGTCGAAGCTTGAGCCGGGCGGGACCGGATTCGCTTCCCGGCACGTCATGCCGCTCTTGCGTATCCCGCCGTCTACCCCGCCAGCTCCGCCTGCACCTGCACCCGCCGCTCCGCGCGCTGCTCGGGCGTCAGCATCGGGCAGGTGTAGCACTTCTGGCCGCCCTCGCGCTGGTCGTACAGGCAGCAGGACGACTGCATCATGAGCTTGTCGCCGCCGGTCGGGTACGGATTGTCGCAATACCGCGCCTTATGGACGAACGGGTTGCGCCTCGTGCCGAACGCCTCCGCCGGGATGCCCTCGGCGAGCACGCGGAAGGCAAGCGCCATGCGCTCCCGCACCGGCTCGGGCAGCGGCATCGTGCCGGCGAACTCCTTCATGTACTCGCTCATGGCGCCGTACTGCTGCCAGATCGCCGCGGCCTTCAACCCCGACGCCTCCGACACGGCCTCGACCGCCGGCCTGACAAACGACCGCACATAGTCCGTCCACGCCGCCGCCAGCAGCTCCTCCGCCCGTTCGGACGGAACCGGCTGAGGCAGCAGCTCCTTGATGCGGAAGCCGAGATGCGCATGATCGTCATGCGCCTCGACCTGGAACGTCAGCCGCTCCGGCGACAGGTCGAGGATCGACTCGTACATCGCATACAGATAAGCCTGCGTCAGCAGCAGCTTGCCGATCGTCGTCCCGACGAACGAAGCGGGCAGCGCCCGGCTCGTCGCCTGCACGGTCGCGCCTCCGAGATCCAGCGCCCCGCCGAGCGACTCCGCGTCGAAGAAGCGGTCCGCGTCCATCTCGAACAGAGGCTCGTCCGCCCCCTCCGGGGAGATATGGTAATACATCTTGATGATGCCGAAATCGAAGCTTGCCGTCTCTTGCGCCACGCCGATCACCTCGTCCACATAATGCCTTTCCTTCCTTCAGCTTACCACAACGGCTTCAGCCAAAAAAACAGAGCCTTTCCGGTCGGGGACCGAAAAGGCTCTTCTTCATCTCCTTGCAGGCGATCAGCTCTCGCTCTGCAGCTTGCCTGCCGCCGCGCCGGCGCTTTCGCCTTCGGCCGGAGCCGGAGCGGTCTGGTTCGTCGTGCGCAGCGGAATCTCCCGCAGGAAGAACACGAGCACGAGCGAGACGCAGAGCACGAGCGTGCCGACGAGGAAGACGAGCGCCAGCGTGTCGCCGAGCGCGCCGCGGAACTGCTCGATCAGCTGCAGGAACAGCGTCCGCGCCTGCTCCGGCAGGCCAGCTGCCGTCTCGTCGATGAGCGGCTTGTTCATGAGCAAGTTCGGGTTGGCGAACCCGGTCAGCTGCTGCGCGACGGTCGGATCGAGCTGGCTCAGGTCCGGCATGTTCGGCGAGGTCAGCGTATCCTTGAGGTTTTTGGTCAGCGTATTGGACATGACCGTGCCCATGACGGCGATGCCGATCGTGCCGCCCAGGTTGCGGAACAGCTGCGAGGACGCCGTGACGACGCCGAGCTCGGTATGCGCCACTGCGTTCTGGGTGGCCAGCGAGAATACCGGCATGCCCATGCCGATGCCGATGCCGAAGATGCACATGCTCAGCACGGCCATGCCGACGCTGTTCATGAGGACCATGATGCCCATGCCGAGAATCATGATCGGCACGCCGATCAGAGCGTAGCGCTTGTACTTGCCGCTTTTGGAGATGCGCTGTCCGATGAGCGCGCTCGTCACGACCATGAAGATCGACATCGGCATCGTGACGTACCCGGAGTACGTGGCGGAGATGCCAAGCACGCCCTGGACGAAGAACGTCAGGTAGATAAGCGCGCCCATCATGCCGAAGTTCATCAGGAAGCCGATGAGGTTCGAGACGGTGACGATGCCGTTCTTGAACAGATGCAGCGGCAGGATCGGGCTCTTGGCGTAGCGCTCGACCATCACGAAGATGAAGCCGGACACCAGCGCGGCTGCGAACAGTCCCAGAATCTCAGGCGAGCCCCACGCATGATTCGGGCCGGCCAGGGAGAATCCGAGCAGCAGCGGCACGATCGTCGTCGTCAGGAACAACGAGCCGAGAAGATCGATCTTCTCCCCTTTGACGCGCTCGATTTTCGGGAAGAGCACCCAGATCATCGCGAACGCGACGACGCCGAGCGGCAGGAAGATCCAGAACAGCCAGTGCCAGTCGAGATGGTCGACGAGATAGCCGCCGAGCGTCGGGCCGAGCACGCTCGAGAAGCCGAAGACGGCGGTCATGAGGCCCATCCACTTGGAGCGCTCGCGCGGAGAGAACAAGTCTCCGACCGCCATGAACGCCGTCGACTGGATGATGCCGGCGCCGATGCCCTGGATGCCGCGGTACGTGATGAACTGATAGACGTCGCTGGACGTGCCCGTCAGGAACGCCCCGATGATGAACAGCAGGATGCCCGCCAGGATGAACGGCTTGCGTCCGAACATGTCGGACAGCTTGCCGACGAGAATCGTGGCGATCGTCGAGGTCAGCAGGTAGATGTTGATCGTCCAGGTGTAGTACTCCATGCCGTCCAGAATCGCGATGATGCGCGGCATCGCCGTGCTCGTGATCGTCTGGTTGATGGCCGCGAAGAACATGGCCGCCATGACGGCGATCATGATCGACAGCTTTCGTTTATGCGTTAAATGTTCCATGATGTCTCTCGTTCTCCTCGTTTCTTTTCTTTGTCCGCCATTCGGCCGCGCCTTGGCGCCGCCTCAAGCTTCCGCCGCGCTCTGGCCCTCCGCCGGCACGTCCTCGGCCAGCTTCTCCATCAGGCCGGAGAGCGTGCGCTGCTCCTCCACGGTCAGCTTGACGAGCCTCCGCTCGATCAGCTTTTCCCTCAGCTGCTGAAACTTCTCCAGCGCCTTCCTGCCCTCGTCCGTGATCTCCACAAAAACAGCTCTCCGATCTACGGTGTCCGGTTTTCGCCTTACCCATCCGCCCGACTCCAGCCGATCCATCATGACGGTGACGGCGCTCGGCTTGACCTCCAGCTTGTCGGCGATCAGCGCCAGCTTGCACGGTCCCTTGACCTTGACCAGATGCAGCGCGAACAGCTGCGTCCGCGTCATGCCGCATTCCTTGAGCAGCTCCGGCATGGACATCTCCATCGTCTGGATGAAGGCTTGCACGGCGGCGTGAAATCGCTTGGCCTCCTCTTTCACTCGCGCGCCTCCTTTTGTTAAATCAATAATATATTTATACTCCTTTAACTATATCAGTGTCAAATACTTTTAAGCATGAAAAAACCGCCTCGCGAATGCGAGGCGGTCAGCATGCATGTCCAGGCGATCCGGCCGGAAAGGTCGAAGTCTGGCAGCGGGCGGACGAAAGGTCCGTCCCGCTCAATCGTAGTCCTTGTGGACCCATTCGTCCTCGGGCAGCTCGAAGCCTTCCTCCGAGTAGCGCTGCTCGCGGAACGGATCGGCCTCGTTGTGGAAGCCGTTGCGCTCCCAGAAGCCCGGACGGTCCTCGGTCATGAACTCGAAGCCGCGCAGCCACTTGGCGCTCTTCCAGAAGTACAGATGCGGCACGACGAGGCGCAGCGGCCCGCCATGCTTGTCCGTCAGCGGCTCCCCGCCGTAGCGGAAGGCGAGCAGGATGTCGTCGCCCATCAGATCGGCGAGCGGCACGTTCGTCTCGTAGTCGTAGTCGCCGTACACCATTACATGCTTGGCCTCCGGCAGCGGCTCGATGCCCAGATGCCGCAGGAAGTCGCGGAAGAGGATGCCCTCCCACACCGTATCCATCTTGGACCAGCGGGTGACGCAGTGGATGTCGCGCATGACGCTCACGCGCGGCAGGCTTTCGAGCTCGGCGAACGAAAAGCGGCGCTCCTCCCGGACCGCGCCGGTCACGCGCAGGTCCCAGGTCGACATGTCGTAGGCCGGAACCGCCCCTTCGTGCAGGATCGGGAACCGGTCGGTCACCGTCTGGCCGGGCGGCACGCGGTCGCCGTATTTGGCGTCCGGCTTGATCTTCTGGAGCAGCGCCGCCGCATTGCGCTTCAGGCGCTCCGCCTTGTCGCTCTCGTAAGGCTGAGCCATCGGCGTTAGACGCCCATCCGCCGGCGCTGGTTGTTCGGCTTCTTGTTGAGCTGGCTGCGCAGCTCCTTCGCTCCGCCCTGGGCGCCGCTCTGGCCTTGCTTGCCGACAGCCTGCGTCTGCTTCTTCTGCTGCAGCTTCAGCTTGGCCGCCGCGGCCAGCGACATTTTTTTCGGCTGGGCTTCGGCTTCCGCCGCCGCTCCGTCCGCCTGGACTTCCGCCGATTCGTTGCGTTCGGTCATGTGTATCCCTCCATGCTTGTCCGTTTGATGATTCCTACCGCTAGTGTAGCCTATTTTGCCCCGAAGCGCCATGCGCAAAACGGCTATAGCCGAATCGCTCCCTCGTCTTTCGTCCGCCCCGGAGATCCGGATTCCGGTCAGGCGCGAGCGGCTGCGGAAGCTCCCGTCATGCCGAGGGCGCGGCCAGCTCGGCCTGCAGCTCCTCGTGGATGAGGCCGTTCGTCGCCAGCACGTCGCGCACGCCGAGATGGTACGGCTCCCCGTTCTGGTCGCCGATGCGTCCGCCCGCTTCCTGCACGAGCAGCGCCCCCGCGGCGATGTCCCAGCTGCTCAGGCCGACCTCCCAAAATCCGCTCAGCCTGCCGGCCGCCACATAGGCCAGATGGAGCGCGGCCGAGCCGCCCGAGCGGATGTTGCGCACCTGCGGCGCGATCCGCTGCAGCTGCGCCAGGTTGCGCGGCAGCGCCTCGCGATGCTCCGCCGGGAAGCCGGTCGCGACGAGGCTCGTCCGCAGCGCCGCCTCGCCCGACACGCTCATGCGCTTGCCATGGACATAGGCTCCTTTGCCTTTTTCCGCGATGAACAGCTCGTCCGCCGAAGGATCGTAGACGACGCCGAGGATGACCTCTCCGCGCCGCGCGAGCGCGATCGACACGGTGAAGAACGGGAAGCCGTGCACGAAGTTGGTCGTCCCGTCGACGGGATCGACGATCCACAGATATTCGGCGTCGCGCACGTCCTCCAGCGCCTGCGCGGAGGCGGCCGGACCGGGCTCTACCCCTTCCTCGCCAAGGAAGGAATGGTCCGGAAAGTTCATCATGATCAGGCTGCGGATCAGCTTCTCCGAGCCGCGGTCGACCTCGGTGACGAGATCATGGGGCGACTGCTTCTCCTTGAGCGTCTGGTAGGCGCCCAGCTTGGACTGGATCCATTCCCCCGCCTTGGACGCGCAGTTGATCGCCACCGCCGCGAAGCTCTTGCTGCCTACGATCGGTTCGTTCATGCTTCTCCCCCGTTTCCTTTTCTCTAAATGTAAGCCTTTCCAATGTCCGAATGCAAAATACGGATGCCTCCTCGGTATACGAACGGCATCCGTATTCGGATTCAAGCGACTTCCCGACTTCCCGCGAAGCTCTCCGCTACAGCTGGGAAGCTCCCTGCCAGATGAGCCGCGCGGCCAGCACGAGCAGCGTCGCCCGCAGCAGCCACAGGATCGCCTTGCCGCTCATGCGGCTGGCGATCCAGGCGCCGGCCTTGCCGCCGAGCCAGGCGCCCGGCGCGAGCGCCGCCACGAGCAGCCAGTCGATCTCGCCCATCGCGCCGTGCACGACGCTGCCGCTGATCGACGACAGGAAGATGACGAACATCGACGTCGCCGTCGCCACATGCGGCGGAAAGGCGAACAGCAGCACCATGACCGGCACGAACAGCGAGCCGCCGCCGATGCCGAACAGGCCGGAGACGATGCCGACGAGCAGTCCGATGCCGAGCAGCAGCGGCAGGCTGTAGCCGTAGACATGCTCGATGCCCGCGCCGTCGGTCATGCGCACCGTCACCGGCCACTGGCGCGCGGACGGCTTGATGCGGTCGCGCAGGATGAGCAGCAGCGCCATCAGCAGCATGAAGATGCCGAAGCTGAGCTGGAACGCCGGGCCGTGGAACTGCGACGTCAGCGCCGAGCCGGCCATCGCGCCCGGGCCGCTCGTGATGAACAGCAACCAGGCGCTGCGGAAGTCCACCTTGCGCTGCTTGGCATAGGTGCGCGAGGAGGCAAGCGCCGTCACGATGAGCACCGCCAGCGACGTGCCGACGGCGGTCGCCTCCGGGATCGGCGCGCCGGTCAGCTGCGGGCCGAGCAGCAGCAGCACCGGCACGATGATGATGCCGCCGCCGAGACCGACGATGCTGCCGAAGATCGAGGCGACGACGCCTGTAAGCAAGATCAGGATCCATTCAAGCATGCGTTGCGATTCCCCATTTCTATCCTCTAAAAAACGCTACAGCTCGATCGTCGAGCCGTCCACGACGCGGACGCCTTGTCCGGCCGCCTCCAGCTTGCGCATCTCCTCCATCAGCCAGGCGAGCGCCTGGTCCTTGGCCTTGGCCTCGAGCATGCAGTCGATATGCGGCACCGAGCCGTTTACGCTCCGCAGGAAGGCGAGCAGCGGCCCCGGCTCCACGCCGTCGGCATGGCCGCGCGGATCGCGGAGGCTTTTCGGGCTGGAGGCGTGGATCTTGGGCGGCAGCCCCTCCGGCCCGCCGCCCAGGCCGAGCCGCTCCTGCTCCCGGCGCCACGTCGCGGCGATGCGCGGCCACAGCTCGCCATGCAGCGACTCCGGCGTCTCGCCGCCGTCGTTCACCCAGTGGTGATGGATGTCCAGCACGACCGGATTGCCCGTCTGCTCGGCGATGTCCAGCGTCTCGCGCGCGGTGAACGTCTTGTCGTCATTCTCGAGCGTGACGCGCCCGCGCAGGGCGGACCCGAGCTCGCCGAACTGGCGGACGAAGCGCTCTCCCGACACGGCCTTGTCGCCGTAGGCGCCGCCGACGTGGATGTTGCATTTGGCCCGCTCGTCCAGCCCCATCGCCTCCAGCATGCGGACATGATGCTCCATGTCGCGGATCGAGCTGCGCAGCACCTCCGGCCGCGGCGTGCTGAACACGCAGAAGTGGTCGGGATGGAAGCTGACGCGCATGCCGTGCTTCCGCACGAACGCGCCGATGTCGGCGAACGCCGGAGCAAGCGCCGGATACGGGTCCCAGTCGCTCAGCGCTTCATGCGTGGCGAGCGGGATGAGCTTGGAGGAGAACCGGTACAGGTGGATGTCCGAATAGCGGTTGTTGTTCAGGATGCGCAGCGTGCTGCGCAGGTTGTCTTCGGCGATGCGCTCCAGCCTGGCGAGGCCGGCCTCCCGGTCGCCCAGCTTGGCGAAGTTCGTGTAGGTCATCGTGCGCGACGGGGAGGCGTTCTCCAGCAGCAGGCTCATCGCGACAAAGCCGAAGCGGACGATCATCCCCGCTCTCCGAAGAACATCTCATGCGCGAGGTCCGTCTGGACGCGCGACTCTTCCTCGGTCAGCTTGCGCACCAGCTCCATCTCGACCTGGGTGACCTCCTGGCCCTGGAAGTTGATCTCCGCGATGGAGGCGAGGATGCGCACGATCGCGATCGCGCGGTTGTCCGGCGTGTACGCGATCACCTTCTGGCCGGTCGGAAAGACGCGGAAGCCGCTCTTGACCATCTTGCCCTTGCCGTATTCCAGCAGCTCGTACAGCTCCTGCTCGGACTTGAATTTGCAGACGGAATTGAACTCGGTGGCGAAGCCCATCGCTTGTCCCTCCTCTTTATGTAAAAAAGCGCCTCCCCAGAGCAGGGCTCTGCCTGGGGAAAGCACGCTTCAGGCGGCTCAGCCGCCGTAGTGGATCTTCTGCTTGTCGGCGTGGCGCGCCAGCGCCAGCTCGATCAGCGTGTCGAGCAGCTCGCGGTACGGCATGCCGGATTCCTTCCACATGAGCGGGTACATGCTGTACGGCGTGAAGCCCGGCATCGTGTTGACCTCGTTGATGAGCAGCTGGCCGTCGCTCCTCCGGAGGAAGAAGTCGACGCGCGACAGGCCCGAGCCGTCGATCGCCAGATAGGCGCGGATCGCCATCTCGCGCACCGCCTCGGCCGTCTCGGCCGGCAGGTCGGCCGGAATCTGCATGATGCTCGTGCCGTCGACGTACTTGGCGTTGTAGTCGTAGAAGTCCGCGCCGCTGATGACCTCGCCGGGCACGGATGCCCGCGGCTCGTCGTTGCCGAGCACGCTGACCTCGATCTCGCGCGCGTCGACGAACTCCTCGACGACGACCTTGCGGTCGTAGCGCAGCGCCAGCTCGACGGCGGCGATCAGCTCCTCGCGGTTTTTCGCCTTGGAGATGCCGACGCTGCTGCCGAGGTTCGCCGGCTTGACGAAGCACGGATAGCCGAGCGCGACCTCGATCTCCATGACGAAGAACGTATGGTCCTTCTCCCACTGCGTGCGGTTGAAGCTGCGGTAGATGCACTGCGGCAGCCCTTCATGGGCGAACACTTTTTTCATCGTGATTTTGTCCATGCCGACCGCCGAGGCGAGCACGCCCGCGCCGACGTACGGGATGTTTGCCATCTCGAGCAGCCCCTGGATCGTGCCGTCCTCGCCGAAGGTGCCGTGCAGCAGCGGGAAGATGACGTCGACCGCCTTCTCCGGCGCGGCCGCGGCGGCGGCCGCCGCCTGCAGCGCCGACTCGCCGGCCGGCGCAGGGGCCAGGCCGCGGAATACCGGCGCGAGCGCCAGGCTGCTGTCGCCGCCTTCCAGCTTCAGCTGCTCCACGCTGTCCGGAGCCGCGAGCAGCACGCCTGCCGAGCGCCATTCGCCCGTTTTGGTGATGTAGAAGGGCTGAATCTCGTATTTGCCGAAATCGAACGCCCCCATGACCGCCAGCGCCGTCTGCAGCGACACCTCATGCTCTCCCGACTTGCCTCCGTAGACCAGTCCGACGCGAATCTTCTCTCCCATGATGTTAGCCCTCCGGTACCCTCTAGAAATTAGGATGCCAACAGCCGGGTCCGCCCATGCGGACCGGCTGCCGGCATCCTGGCCGTGCTACATGCTGTCGCTCAAATGATAGAACCGGTAGCGGGTCTGCTCCGTCCACGCGTACGAATCCTTGTAATCCCAGTAGCGGTGGCGGCTCGGCACCGTATTGGCGTTGACGAGCGGCATGCCGTCCCCGTCGAACGCCGTCACGACCGTCGTGTGCTGGAAGCGGCCGTCGCCGTTCCAGTCGTAGGTGATCACGTCGCCGAGCTCCAGCTCCGCCGCGCTCTCCACCGGCGTCGCCCGCATGCCTGACGAGCGCGGAAAGCTCAAGTAGAGCTGGAACGCGTTGGACACGGCCCAGCTGTAGCTCCACTGCTCCTGGCCGCCCGTCCGTCCCTTGTACCACCAGCCGGATTCCCTTTTCCCAGTATAGTTCATCGGCGCTTCCCCTGCAAAGACGCACTGCGACACATAATTGGTGCAGTTGACCTCGAATTCCTCGTAAGCGGGATTCGGCTCGTTCCACCACTGGTCCGCGTAGGCTGCGACCAGCTCGCGCCGGTAGCGGGAGGCGCGGGAGCGGGTGTTGATGCGCGGAACGACGCCATAGTTAAGGAAAGGACGCGGCGCGCCGGGCGGCTGGATGCCGCTGCCGCCGCCGTTGCCGTAGGAGCGGTGCTCGGCGAGCGCGCTGTCCGCCGCGGCATGGCCGTAGCGCGGCCGCCGCTCGCCGACGAGCGGCTCGACCCGCGTCAGCCGCCAGCTCCCGTCCGCGCCGGCCGGTGCGAGCCATATCCGCTCGCGCTCGATCCGCTCCTCCGTATACTGGCGGCCTTTGTGCTGGACATGCCGCTTCAGATGCAGCTGGAGCACGACCGACACCTCCGCGCCGGATTCGTTGACCTTGACCAGCGCGGCCCGCGTCTCGCATTGGGAGGTGAGCAGATCCCGCTCCTCGGCCCGCTCGCGCTGCCGCTGGAGCCGGTGCAGCAGGCGCAGCCGATGGTCCGCGTCCGTCATGATTCCGGCGAGCGCGCTGTCGCGCAGCTCCACCTCGGCCTGGTTGCAGGCCTGCACATATTGCTGCACGGCGCCGCGCCAGCCTGCGGGCGGCTCGCTCCGTCGCTCCTCCCCGCCGGCATCGGCTTGCGGAGGCCTTTTTCCCACCTTGATCCGCGCCATCCTTCCCCATCCTCTCCGAAGCGCTATTTCTCCATCTTAATTTCCATCCTATGACGGATGCGCTCCGGATTATGATCCTTTTCCATGAGAGCGCTTTAGAGCGACGATGGGTCCGCATGGACGAGTTCCCGACAGCATTTCATCGAATTTTCGCTAAATATAGCCTTTTACAAGACAGGCCGGCCTGAAGTATGATAAAGTTCAGCACATTTCTATTCTGCTGAATTCCACGAAAGTGGAAGCGGGGGAACCAACCGCAGGCGCCTTGTCGCGCCTGCCGGGGTGAATCCGGCGCGCACCCGACGCGCGGCTGCCGAAGCCGCCGCGGACTGCGCCTGGTAGGGCTACTCTCTTGGCCCGAATCCGTCAGCTAACCCCGTAAGCAACCAAAGGAGAGGTTCGACCATGTCTTTGCAGGAACGCTTCACCGGCGGTCCGGAGCCGAGACGGCTGCGAGCCGTCCACCGCTCCGCCGCCTGTTGCGCCGAGCAGGAAATCGCCTGCTCCGCCTCGCTGCCGCTTCCGGTCGTACTGGATGCGTCCGAGGTCATCGAGGAGGCGGGGCACGACGCCCGCCACGCTGCTCTTCTGGTCGAGGAGCCGCTCGCTCCCGACCGCCGCATCCGCCGCATCGACCTGTTCATCAGCCGCACCACGGCGATGCTTGCAGGCGGCAGCGGCGACTATCTGGTCGCGCTTCATCTTTATGCAGGCTCAAGCCTGCACCGTGCCGTCGTCACGATGTCCTACTCCGAGGCTCCCGCCGACTGGCAGAGCTGGAGCGGCTGGTTCCAATCGTTCGTCGGCGTTCCGAGCGACGAGGTCATGTCGGTGCTCTATTATGACGCCGAGTGGATCAGCGATCATCGGGACCGTCTTTTGCGCAAGGCTCTGGAGCCCGGCTCCAGAGAAGCGATGCCCTTTCCCGCCACCGCCTTCTGGAGAAGGCACTACCTCATCGAATCTTCCGACATCCATATCCAGCACTCGATGTAATCCAGGCAACTCGATGATCCCTGCCGCATGATCCGCTCATGCAGGAAGCCCCCGAAGGGCCATGTCCCTCGGGGGCTTCGCTGCGTTCATCGAGTTGAAAACAGGGACGAAGCGGAGCCGGCTCCGCTTCGTCCCGTTCATTCCGCTGCGCCCTGCTTTACGCGTGGCTCAGCTCCAGCTCCTCTTCCTCGTCGCGGTTGTAGCTCTCGCGGTCGAACTCGTCCTCCGACACGGCGACGAGCAGCGACGACACGGTCGTGCCGGTCGCGTTGACCGCCGTGCGGCCCATGTCGACGACGGCGTCGATCGCGAGCACGAGGCCGAGCCCTTCCAGCGGCAGGCCGAGCGCGGTCAGGACGACCGTCGTCGAGATCGACGCCGGTCCCGGCACGCCGGCGACGCCGATCGAGGAGATCGTGCTGACGAGAACGATCAGGATGTAGTCGGAGATGCCGAGCGGCACTCCGTACACCTCGGCGACGAAGATCGCCACGACCGCCGGCCAGACGCCGCCGCAGCCGTTCATGTTCATCGTCGCGCCGAGCGGCGCGACGAAGCTGGCGATGCGCGGCGACACGCGCAGCCGCTTGGTGATGACCTCCAGGTTGACCGGCAGCGTCGCGTAGCTGCTGCGCGTCGTGAAGGCGACGGCGATCGTCGGGTAGATCTTGCGCAGGAACTTGAACGGATTGAGCTTCGCCCAGAACGTGACGAGCGAGCCGAACGTCAGGATGAAGTGCAGCAGCAGCGCGACATACGTCGCGAGAATGAGGCTGATGAGCGGCTTGAGCGTATCGAAGCCGTAGCGCGCGGCCATCGAGCCGATCAGCGCATACACGCCGTATGGCGTCAGGCGGATGATGTACTTGGTCACCTGGTTCATGACCTGCTTGAGCGATTCGATGACTTGGCGCACCGGCTCGGCCGCCTCCGGCTTGCGCGAGCTGAGCTGCACGATGGCGACGGCGATGAAGATCGCGAAGATCAGCACCGGCACAACCTTGGCGTCGGCCATGTCGCCGATCGGGTTGGACGGCACGAGGTTCAGGATGACCTCGGAGAACGTCGGAATCGTCCGCGCCTCGAATCCTTCCGGCGTCTCCTGGGCGATGCCCGAGCCCGGGTTGAACGCCAGCGCCACGAGCAGGCCGATCAGCGCTGCCACGCCGGTCGTGCCGATGAAGAGCAGGATCGTCTTGGTGCCGATCTTGCGCAGCTGCCCGAGGCTCGAGATCGACGAGATGCTGGAGACGACCAGCACGGCGACGAGCGGGATGACGAGCATTTTGATGAGGTTGACGTAAATGGAGCCGAGCGTGCTGATGCTCGTGGCGTCGATCTCCAAGGAGTTCAGCGTCACGCCGACGACGAGGCCGATGCCGAGCGCGAGCAGCACCCGATAGCCGAAACCGACGCGGCGCCGCGCCAGCCAGACGAGCAGTCCGATGACGATGAGGGAGACAAGCAGGCTGATCCAGTTCGTCTGGAACGCATGCACGAGGTTGTTGTTTTCAGGCAATGAGTCCATCCCCTTCATATCCTAGTGATTTACTATGCTATAGTATACTAGCGAGGTTGACTTCTTATGTCAACGTTTATTTTAGTCCATGAATAATAATTGGCATGAAGCTTCGACGCCTCCAACTCGCCGAACCAAGGCACTCCAAGCTCCCGCGCCAAAAAACCCGCAGAGCCCGGCGCCTTCACAGGCCGCCTCTGCGGGTAATAGGAAACGAATCGGCGCCGCATCCCTGTGCAGACGCCATAATCGAGGGCGCTCAGCCCGGCAGCATCGCGCCCATGCGGGTCGCCGACTGGACGACGAGCGCCGACTGCTCGCGTATGATGGCCGGCGTGAAGCGCGCGGCCGGTCCCGATACGGACAGCGCCGCCGCCAGCCGACCGCTGCGGTCGAACACCGGAGCCGACAGCGCCGCCGCTCCCGGCTCGCGCTCCTCCATGCTCGTCGCGTAGCCGAGCCGACGGATCTCCTCCAGCTGCTCGCGGAACGACTGCGGGTCGATTCCTTGCGGCAGCGCCTCCAAGGACATCATCTGCGCCGCCAGCGCCGGCTCGGCAAAAGCGATGAGCACCTTGCTCGAGGCTCCGACGTACAGCGGCAGCCGCACGCCGACCGGCGCCACGCGCCGGATCGCCTGGTTGCTCTGCACGGCCTGGATGCGGATCCGCTCGCTGCCGTCCCGCACGTACAGGCTCACCGTCTCCCCGAGCGTGTCGCGCAGCCTCTCCATCTCCGGCAGGCAGATGACCGCCGGGTCGCCCGACCGCGACCGATGCGCCGACAGCTCCCAGATGCGCATGCCGAGCCGGTAGCGCTCGGAGCTGCGGTCGCGCTCGAGGAAGCCCTTGTCCTCCAGCGTCGCCAGCATCCGGTGCACGGTGCTCTTGTGCAGCCCGACCCGCTCCGCGATCTCGGTCATCGGCAGGTCGCTCTCCGTCGTAAAGCAGAGCAGGATATCCAGCGCCCTCTCGACGGCCCTTACATTCGATTTTCCATCCTCGGCCTTGCCGCTGCGGGACGGTTCCATGCGCTCACCTGCTTTCTTTCCGGGGCGGAGAAGGCCATGACGCTCCTCCGTTCTCATTGAGAATCATTATCATTATAGGGGAGAAAGCGGAGTCCGTCTACCCCGATTCGGTTTCATTCAGTGAAACTAAGATTCTCCTAGTATAACTCGTTTCCTTTATCTCGTAAAGAAACGGCTTCATTTTACGGCAACATTACAAGTGCTTAACAATTGCTCGACATGAATTGACAGCCCGGACAATAGACGCATACAGTAGTAGTACATAGGATCTAGAACGCTTACAAAACAAGGGAGGGGAAGACGAAATGAGCAGCTCTGCCCTGCATACGCCGCTGAACTCGCCGCTGCAGCTGGACCCGTCCCTCTCTTCCGTGCTTCCTCGCCGCGACACGCGCCGCAATGCGCTCGTAGCCGCCGTGTCGGCCGGCGCCGCCCTGCTGCTGCTGCTGATTGTCGCCTTCCACGGCTATATCGCATGGATGGTCGCGTATCCCTATGTCGCCCCGGTCCATTCCAATCCGATGGAGGCCAAAGGCCTCGCTTATGAAGACGTGACCTTCCCGAGCCTCAGCGGACGCACGACCGTAAGCGGCTGGTACATCCCCTCCTCCCCCGGCCGCTCGATCCAGAGCGAGTCCGAGCGGACGATCGTGCTGAGCCACGGCTACGGCGCGAACCGCGAGGAGACGTGGGTGCCGATGTACGACCTCGCCAGCCTGCTCCACCGGCTGAACTATAACGTCCTGATGTTCGATTACGGCTATGCCTCCCAGCAGTACCGCGCTCCGGCGACCGGCGGCTGGGAGGAGTCCCAGCAGCTGCTCGCCGCCGTCGACTACGTCCGCGCGAACGGCTCCAAGGAAGTCGTCGTCTGGGGCTTCAGCATGGGCGCCGGCACGGCGCTGCAGGCCGCCCTGCAGACGGATGCGATCGATGCGATGATCCTCGACAGCACCTTCGTGGCCAGCCCCGACACGCTGTTCGACAATGTGCGCAACATCATCGACCTGCCGCGCCTGTCGCTGCCGCTCATCGAGAAGCTGCTGCCGCTCTGGACCGGCGTCGACTTCAACAAGATTCCCGCCGAGCAGGTCATGAGCACGAACTACTCCATTCCGATCTACATGATCCACGGCACGATGGACGCCAAGGCCTCCTACCAGTATGCGGAGACGATCGCATCCCGGCAGACGAATCCGCTGTCGCGCGAATGGATCGTGAACGGCGGCCAGCATGAGCTGCTGTTCCGCCAGCATCCCAAGGAGTACATCCAGCGCGCCGCGCTGTTCCTCAGCCAGGTGAACCAATCGCTGGAGCAGGACGGCCGGCTCGACGCCTGAGCTTCGGTCAGGCTCCCGCGACCGAGACCCGACCATACAGAGAAACACGAAGCCGCTCCGGCAAAAGGAGCGGCTTCGTGTTTTTCATGGCAGGCGGCAACCCGGGCGTTGCTGCCGGTCCGGCAGCGCTTTTTTTCGCTTGCCGCTCATATCCCGGCCGGTCGGCCGAATACACCTAAGCGAGAGCCATCGCGTCCGCCGGCAGCCGCGATCGATGCGCGGGATGCCGGTCCGACCACGAAAAGGAGGGTTCCCCCATGACCCAAGCGCCGTCCGACCTCGCTCAGCCGAGGCTGCTGGAGGAGATCAGGCAATGGAAGCAAGAGGAAGCGGACCGGCTGGAGCAGATCCTGCAGGCGGCCGAGCTGGAGCCGGCCTATGCCGGCGTGCTGCGGCAATGGCAGCCGCTGCTGGAGCGGACGGCCGCGGAAGCGGACCGGCTGCTGGAGCCCCGCTCTCAGCCGCCGGCCGCCGGAGCCGCCGGCGAGCCGTCCGAGCTGCTGGAGGCGGCTGCCGCGCAAAGCGGCGTGCTCGTCCAGCAGCTGCTGCAGCTGCTCGCGGCCAGCCCGGCGCTCGGCCGCGAGCCGCAGGCGCGCTCGGCCGTGCATGAGGCGCTGCGCGGCTCCACCGCCCGTCTCGCGCGGGCCGAAGCGATCCGCCAAGGCCGCGGCGCGGCGGAGCAGCCGGAGACGGAGGGCGGCGAGGCGGCCCCCTCCGCGCCGGAGCAGCCCGCCCGCGCGGAAGCTCCTCCCCGCACCGGCCAGGCCGCCGGCCCGCAGCAGCAGGTTCCGATCGGCGGGCACAAGCTGCCTCCTTTGCCCTACGCCTACAACGCGCTGGAGCCGTACATCGACGAGGCCACGATGCGGATCCATCACGACAAGCATCATCAGACCTACGTGGACGATCTCAACAAGGCGGAGAAGGAGCTGCAGGCATCGCGCAAGAGCGGCGACTTCGCCCTCGTGAAGCATTGGGAGCGGGAGCTGGCCTTCAACGGCGCGGGGCATTACCTGCACACGCTGTTCTGGCCGGCCATGTCTCCCCAGGGAGGCGGCAAGCCCGTCGGCGCGCTTGCCGACGAGATCGACCGCAGCTTCGGCAGCTTCGACGCGTTCAAGAAGCAGTTCTCCGAGGCGGCGAACAAGGTCGAGGGCGGCGGCTGGGCGATCCTCGTCTACAGCCCGCGCAGCCGCAGGCTCGAGATCCTGCAGGCGGAGAAGCATCAGGACCTGTCCCAGTGGGACGCGATCCCGCTGCTGCCGCTCGACGTGTGGGAGCATGCCTATTATCTCAAGCATCAGAACAAGCGGCCCGACTACGTCAAGGACTGGTGGAACGTCGTCAACTGGCCGTACGTCAGCGAGCGCTTCGACAAAGCGCGGACGCTGGCCTGGGAGCCCTACTGACGCCGGACCGGATCCTTCGGCCTCTGGTCGAAGCCGCCCCGCCGCATGCGGAGCGGCGCCCTCCGCGCTGAACGCAAAAAGCCCGCCGGCCTGGAATCAGGCCGGCGGGCTTGCCGTGCTGGCGGCGCCTGGCGCTTCGCTGGCCGGACGGGCCGGCGGGCTTTTGCGGCTCTCGGCTCTACTGCTTGAGCAGCGAGAGGAACTCGGCGCGCAGCGCGCTGTTCGAACGGAACTCGCCGCGGACGCCGGAGGTGATCGTCTTGCTGCCCGGCTTCTTGACGCCGCGCGAGCACATGCACAGATGCTCGCCCTCGACGACGACCATCACGCCCTGAGGCGACAGCGCCTCGTCGAGGATGTCCGCGATCTGCGACGTGATCCGCTCCTGCACCTGCAGCTTGCGGGTGACCGCCTCGACGAGGCGGGCCATCTTGCTCAGCCCGAGAATATGGCCGTTCGGCAGGTAGCCGATGTGGATCTTGCCGAAGAACGGCGCCATATGATGCTCGCACTGGCTGTAGTACACGATGTCCTTGACGATGACGAGCTCCTCATGGTTCTCGTCGAACGTCACGCCGAGCACGTCGGCGGGATTGACCTCGTATCCGGCGAAGATCTCCTCGTACATGCGGGTGACGCGGGCGGGCGTGTCCAGCAGCCCTTCGCGCTCGACGTCCTCGCCGACCAGCTTGAGGATCTCGCGGAGATGATATTCGATCTGGTCGCGGTTGCGCGCGACCATCGAGTTGGAGTAATCTTTCAAACCTGCCATCGCGGCCTCCCTGGCTTCCTTGAGGAGCGGGCGGCTGCCGTGTTATCTGCGCTTGCCGCCACGCTGGTTCGGGATGAATTTTTGCTGTCCGCCTTGCTGGCCCTTCATCATCTGCTGGGCCTTCTGCATCTGCTTGTTGTTCAGGTTGTAGCCCATCTGCTTGGCCATCTTTTGAAGCATCTCCGGATCGGACTGCATCTTCTCCATCTGCTTGCGGAGATAGAACACGCCGATGAAAAAGCCGCCGACTAGGCCGACGATCAACGTGACGATCGGGATGACGATATTATACCATTCCACGCGCGGTTCACCTGTCCTTTAATCAGGGTCGATCAAGCTCTTCCATCTTAGCATCAACGGGTTGTCCGCGCAATTTCAACCGCGGTCTCCGAGGGCGGCTCCGCCGCCGCCTGCTCCCGCAGCGAGGCGAGCGACCGCTCCGCCCAGGAGCGGGCCTCCTCGTCCTCCTCCCGCTCCGCCGCTTCCGCCAGCGCGGCCTCGGCTTCGGGTCCGCCGATCCGGCCGAGCGACCAGGCGGCCGTGCCGCGCAGCACCGCCCGCGGATCCTGCCGCAGCACGCGGATGAGCGCGGGCACGGCCGATTTCTCCTTGAAGTTGCCGAGCGCGATGACCGCGTTGCGCTGGATCGGCTTTTTGCCGCGCCAGGAAGAAGCGTTGCGCCCGTACCGCTCCTTGTACTCGCGGTTGCCGATCTCGAGCAGCGGCTCCAGCAGCGGCTTGACCTGCTCGGGATCGGGCCGGAACTCCGGATGCCGCGTCACGTTGACGCCCCGGTTGACGGGGCAGACGATCTGGCAGGTGTCGCAGCCGTACAGCCGGTTGCCGATCTTGCGCATCAGCTCGTCCGACACCATCTCCTTGGTCTGCGTCAGATACGAGACGCAGCGCTGCGCGTTGAGCTGGCCGGGGCCGACGAGCGCCCCGGTCGGGCAGGCGTCGATGCACTTCGTGCAGCTGCCGCAGCCGTCCTCGACCGGCGAATCGGGCTCAAGCGGCAGGTTCGTGATCATTTCGGCGAGGAACGTGAACGTGCCGTGCTTGCGGTTCAGAATGAAGCTGTTCTTGCCGCTCCAGCCGATGCCCGCCCGCTCGGCGACCGCCCGGTCGCTCAGCTCGCCCGTATCGACCATCGATTCGGCTCGCAGCTCCGGCACGCGCTCGCGCAGCCACGCCTCCAGCCGCGCCAGCCGGTTCCGCAGCACCGCATGGTAATCCTCTCCCCAAGAAGACCGGGACAGGATGCCCCGCCGCGCGCCGGGCTCGGACTTGGGCGGATCCTGCAGCTTGGACGGGTAGGCGACCGCGATCGCGATGATCGACAGCGGCTCGTCGAAGAGGAGCGACGGATCGGCGCGCCGCTCGATGTCCTTCGGCTCGAAGCCGGACTCGTAGCCGAGCTCGCGATGCCGGATGAGCCGCCCCTTGAGCGCCGTGAACGGCTCGGGCGACGCCACGCCGATATCGTCGATGCCGAGCCCGTAGGCGGCTTCCTTCATCTCGGCCTTGAACCGGCTCCAGAAGCCGGCGTCTGCTGCGATTCGATCCATCTTCTCCTCCTCCTGACTCCCCGTCGCGTCCGCGGCTGCCCCGTGCGAAAACGAAGCGGGGCCGCGCAGCCGCGCAGCCCCCGCCCTCCTAGCCCTTGCCTCCGGCCCGCATCGCCTTGATGGCGCCTACGGCCAGCTCGTCGCAGCGGTTGTTCCATTCATTGTCGCTGTGGCCCTTGACCTTCACGTAGGCCACCTCGTGGATGCCCATCAGCTCCCACAGCCGCTGCCACAGCTCCTTGTTCTCGACCGGCTGGCCCTTGCTGTTCTTCCAGCCGTTGCGCAGCCAGCCCCGGATCCAGTTGTTCTGGAAGCAGTTCACGACGTACGCCGAGTCGCTGTGCACCTTGACGCGGCACGGCACCTTGAGCAGCGCGAGCGCCTCGATGACCGCCTGGATCTCCATGCGGTTGTTGGTCGTATGCGGCTCGGCGCCGGAGATCTCCTTGCGCTTGTCGCCGTAGAACAGCACGGCCGCCCAGCCTCCGGGACCCGGATTGCCGGAGCACGCGCCGTCGGTATATACGGTCACTTCCTTCATGCTATCGCTCCTCTTCCACGGTAAATGGCGGACGCCGCCGCTCTCGCCCTGAGCCTACAGGCGGCCCGCATGGACGAACGGCCAGAGCAGCAGCTCGGCCCGGCCCGTGATGTCGCTGGCGTCGATGGAGCCGAACGTGCGGCTGTCGCGGCTCGCCCTCCACTGCCGGTTGTCGCCGAGCACGAAATAATGCCCCGGCTCCACCTGCACCGCCCGGAAATTCTCCAGCGCCGGCGACGGATCCGCATACAGCTCCGCCACCGGAAGCCCGTTGCGCAGCAGCTTCCCTTGGCGCAGCTCCACCACGTCCCCGGGCAGCCCGACGACGCGCTTGACGAGATAGCCCGGACTGCCGTCCTGAGGCCTGGGATCCCGCAGGATGACGACGTCGTTCATCCGGATCGGCAGCGCGTCGCCGGCGAGCCGGCTCACCAGCAGCCAGTCGCCGGGATGGAGCGTCGGCTGCATCGAGTCGCCTTCGACGATCGACAGATTGAGGACGAACCGGTTCAGGAACAGCACGACCGCCGCCACGACGACGGCGGTCCTCAGCAGCGCGGACAGCTCGCGCCGCCGGGCGGCATGGCGCGTCTCCGGCTCGGTCCGCAGCTCGGCCGCGGCAGGCTCCGTCATGCCGGCCCCTCCTCCTCGCGGTCCGGACGTTGCGTCCAGGCTTCGTAGTAGCGCAGCACGATCTCGTCCTCGAACGGCGGCTTGCCTCCGCGGATCCGCTGCGTCACCTCGCGCAGCCCTTGGCCGACCTTGGCGTCGACGATCGGCGGGTAGCGGTAGTCCGCCTTGTGGCGCTCGTACTCGTCGCGGTCGACGACCGCCAGATCGCCGCCCGCCGTACGGATGACGTCAAGGTCGTAGTCGATATACGTCAGCACGTCTCCCGACAGATACGGAGGCGAGGCCAGGTTGCAGTAGTAGCGGATGCCGAAGTCCTCCAGCATCGCGACGACATTGTACCATTTGCCAGGCAGGAAGAAGGATACGGCCGGCACGCGGCTGACCCACACCGAGCCGTCCGCCTCCGTGATCGGAGTCTGGTTGTTGATGAGCACGATCATGTTCTCCTCGGCCTGCTGCGGCAGCAGCAAGCGGTCGGGAACGAGCCAGTTCTTCTGCCACTGGCGGTGGAGATGGCCGTCGTGCTTGAAGCTTTTGATATAACAGCGCCGATACGTGTTCACTTACGCACTCCCTGACTTAACCATCATAGTAATAAGAAAAGCATATCCAGGCGCCAAAATCAATGGACGCCGGACATGCTTGAAGGAAAGGGCGGCTGGGCCGGCGAGCGGCTGACCGGAAAAGGTCCGGCCAGGGCTCGTCCTAGCCCGCCACGATGCTGAGCTTCTGGAACGAATGATAGAAGTCGCTCGGCTCGAAGCCGAGTGAGCTGTAGAGCGTAAGTACGGGTTCGTTATGCTTGTCCGCCGTGACGAGAATCTTGGATACGTTGCGCTGCTCGAAGCGTGCGCGGAGCCGGGAGATGAGGCCCTTGGCGATGCCGCGGCCGCGGAAGTCCTTGTGGACGGCGACACGGTAGTAGTACCCTCGGTTGTTGTCGATCGTGCCGATGATGATGCCGGCGACTTGATCTCCATCCGATGCGACGAGCACGAGATCGCTGTCCCAGGACAGCTGCCTGGTGAGAGCTTCCTTCGTTTCCTCGTAGCACTCTTCGCACAGAACCGATTGCAGCAAGGAGGTCGCGCCGTGATAATCGGCAAGCTGGAAAGAACGAACATGCATGAATGCTTAGCTCCCTTACATTCAATGTCATTGGTAAAAGCTAAGTTTGATTATACGACAAAAGTAAAGGAAAGCCAGGCTTTTCGTCCAAAAAACCTCATTAAATTTAACATTGCGCTTACATTTCGTTGAAAGCGCTTTATTGATAGCGCTTACTCGCTCGTTTGAACTTTATAGCGCACGGGTAAGAATAATGGATCGTTTTCGTGGCATTCTAGATGTCGGCCGGCATGCCAGGCCTTTCCATTCCGATGCGGAGGGGCCCCTTCGCAGCCCGGACTTTTGAAAGAAAAATGTTGATTTATTCAGGGGCATGAGGGATAATGTTCTGGAATCGCTACATATCATTTTGAGGAGGTTTTTTGATCATGGCACATGAACTTCCAGCACTTCCGTATGCAAACGACGCTCTGGAGCCGCATATCGACGCGCAGACGATGGAGATCCACCACGATCGCCACCACAACACGTACGTGACGAACCTCAACGCCGCTCTCGAGTCCGCTCCCGAGCTGGCTTCCAAGTCCGTCGAGGACCTGATCGCCGACCTGAACAGCGTGCCGGAGTCCATCCGCACGGCCGTCCGCAACAACGGCGGCGGACATGCCAACCACAGCCTGTTCTGGACGACGATCGCTCCGAATGCCGGCGGCGCTCCTACGGGCAAGCTGGCTGAGGCGATCGAGAGCGAGCTGGGCGGCTTCGCCAAGTTCCAAGAAGACTTCGCCAAAGCCGCTACGACGCGCTTCGGCAGCGGCTGGGCCTTCCTCGCCGCCGACAAAGCCGGCAAGCTGAAAGTATACAGCCTCCCGAACCAGGACAGCCCGATCATGGAAGGCGAAACGCCTCTGCTCGGCCTGGACGTATGGGAGCATGCCTACTACCTCAAGTATCAAAACAAGCGTCCCGACTACATCAAGGCGTTCTGGAACGTCGTGAACTGGGAAGAAGTCGGCAAGCGCTACGAGTCGGCCGCGAAGTAAGCTTCGCGCCGGATCCATCCAAGCCTGTCCGCAGCTCCATGCTGCGGACAGGCTTTTTTCGTCTTTGGGCTGACTTGGGGTCGGCTGCGGCGCTTTCTAAAGCCGATTTTACCTTTAGCGGCAGCGTTTCGCCGGCTGCGGCGCTTCCTATGGCCGATTTTACCTTTAGCGGGAGCTTTTCGTCGGCTGTGGCGCTTCCTAAGGCCGATTTTACCTTTAGGGGGAGCGTTTCGTCGGCTGTGACGCTTCCTATGGCCGATTTTACCTTTAGGGGGAGCGTTGCCCGGCTGCGGGACGACCGGAAGGGTACTACATATTTTTGCGCATTGGCTCTTAGGGCAAGCCCAGCGATTGTCCTGAGTTCTAATGCGAGCAGCCAGAAAAAATCCGATGATCGGTCAAGAGGATAGGCTCCTGCCGCATAGGCTAATGCATCCTGCGATTTTCCAGCCTTGCGCCAGACGGAAAGGAGCCGTTCGACCGGTATGTCACAACCTTACCTGTATTACGCCCCCAACAGCGCCTATCGCTATGTCCAGGCGGGGGGCGACTGCGGCTGCGGCAGTCCTCGCGCGTTCCAGCCGGCGCCGCCGCCGATTCCTCCGGGGCCGCCGACGCTTTTCCCGCCGTTCGGCGGCGGCCTGTTCCCGCCGCTCGGTCCAGGCGGCGGCTTCCCCGGGCCGGGGCCTTGGCCGCCCGGACCGGGGCCGTTCCCTCCGGGGCCGGGACCTTGGCCGCCCGGACCGGGTCCGTTCCCTCCGGGACCAGGGCCTTGGCCGCCCGGACCGGGACCGTTCCCTCCGGGACCAGGGCCTTGGCCGCCCGGACCGGGGCCGTTCCCTCCGGGGCCCGGGCCTTGGCCGCCTGGACCGGGGCCGTTCCCTCCGGGGCCGGGGCCTTGGCCGCCCGGACCGGGGCCGTTCCCTCCGGGACCGGGGCCTTGGCCGCCCGGACCGGGACCGTTTCCTCCGGGGCCCGGACCTTGGCCGCCCGGACCGGGGCCGTTCCCTCCGGGACCGGGGCCTTGGCCGCCTGGACCGGGGCCGTTCCCTCCGGGACCGGGGCCTTGGCCGCCCGGACCGGGACCGTTTCCTCCGGGGCCCGGACCTTGGCCGCCCGGACCGGGGCCGTTCCCTCCGGGACCGGGGCCTTGGCCGCCCGGACCGGGGCCGTTTCCGATCGGGGCCGGCGCGGCGGTACCGGCATTGACGTCCAGTCCGGCGGCGGAGACGGCGACGATTTCCGCCGCCGCGCCGGTCGGCTCGGTTCCGCCCGGACCGACGATAACGCCGAACGCTCCCGCCCCGGTGACGGTGCGGATTGAAGGCGGCGAGTCGTTCCCTTACGTCACGGAAGACTATCAGATTCCCTTTTATGAAGGCATGAACATCGCCCAAGCGCTCGACTACACGGGCGTCGTCCAAGCGACGACGAGCGGCGTGCAGGCCGTCGGCGGCGTCCGCAACGACACGACCGACGACGTGCGGATCGGCGGCGGCGTCCAGTACGTGCTGCGGCTGAACGGGCGGCAGATTCCCCACTCCCTGCTGAGCTTCCCCGTCCACCGCCGCGACGTGATCGGCATCGAGCTGATCGTCATCGGCCAGAGCTAGGCGGCGGGGCCGGACTTCTTCCTCAGCACAGCGCCAGCACGTCAAGGCTCTTTCGGATTGCCGCCCTTCGCGGACGATCCGGAAGAGCCTTTTTGGCCGTTCGGCCCTGAGACGGAACCTTTCGCTCCGCGATACGTCCTTCCCAACGCCGGAACCTTCCTCTCCACGATTCGTCTTGAGCCGGCCCCCTCGCCGGAATCCTCCGCCCCCGATTATTGGGCCTCAGGGCGGCATGGACCGCTCGCGGTTCAACGGCCGAAGCCCGCACGGGCTCCGACCGCCAGCACGAGCTCCGCGAGCGCCTCCGCCTCGTCGACGCCGAACACCGGAATTCCGTCCGGCAAGCCGAGGCCGCCGCCGCTGGCGCGCAGCTCCGCCCGCAGCGCGATGCCGGCCACCGCGGCCAGCTGCGGAAGCAGCTCCAGATCGGCGAGAGAGCGGGCGACCAGCAGCTTGGGCAGCGGTTCCCGCTTGAATCCTTCGACGAGCAGGACGTCGACCGGCGGGGCGAGCCGGATCAGCTCCGGCAGCGCAAGCCCCCGCTCCTCCACCACGATGGCTCGCGAAGCCGAGCTGACCGCCGACCAGACGGCCCCCGACTCCCGGTGCCGCCGCGTGTCGCAGCCCGGACGCTCGTCTTCGAGCTCATGGCCGTCGTGCTTGATCGTCGCCACCGAGAGTCCCCTGCCGGACAGCTCCTCCGTCAGCCGGCACAGCAGCGTCGTCTTGCCGGCGTTCTTGCCGCCTACAAGCTGCATGACCGCGGTCATCCGCGTCCTCCTCCTTCCGCCAGCCGGATGCCGGCCTCATAATCCGCCGGGGTATTCATGTTGAAGCTGATCGGCATGGCCTCCTCGTCCCCGCCGATCTCGCCGCCGGCGGGGACGAGCGCCTCCAGCAGCGCCGACAGGCGGCGCTCCCCGCTCTGCAGCAGCCGATCCGCCGCCGCCAGCGCCGCGTCGCGCCGATACACCGCATGGAGCGGCTGCAGCCGGCCGTCGATCCGAGGCGCCGCGCACCCGGCGGAGCCGCAGCGCTCCAGCGCCGCCGCGAGCCGGCGGGCAGCCGCTGCCGAGACGAACGGCATGTCGCAGGCGACCAGCCAGACCAGCGGCGCTTCGGCGGCAAGCAGCGCGCCGTGCAAGCCGGCCAGCGGCCCCTCGCCGGCATACGGCTCCAGCACCGGCGCCGCGAGCTCCGGCGCGGCGGCGCGCACCCGCTCCGCCTGCCCTGGACCGGCGACGACCGCCCGCACGGAGCGGCAAGCGGGCGCCATCCGCTCCGCGATCCGCGAGAGCAGCGTCCTCCCTTCCAGGAGCAGGGCATACTTGTCCCTGCCCATGCGGCTGGAGCGGCCGCCGGCCAGGATGAATCCATCCATCGCGGCGGCAGTCGGCCCGAAGCGCATCATGTCCGCAGCAGCCGCCGCCCTCCCCCGGCCTGCCGGCTCCCGCCTCATGCTCCGCCTCCCCGCAGCGGCCGCACGCGCACCGCCGTCGTCTTGAAGCCCGGCATGCGGCAGACCGGATCGAGCTCCGGCCTCGTCGCCCGATTGACGTTCTGCCTTCCTCCCCAGTGCATCGGCGCGAAAACCGTATCCTCGCGGATGCCGGCGTTCAGGCGGCCGCGCGCCGCGAACTCTCCCTGGCGGGAGACGACGGTCACCCATTCGCCTTCCTCGATTCCCAGCGCGGCCGCCGTCCGCGGATGCAGCTCGAGGAAGCTCTCCAGCTCCCGGGAGGCAAGCGCCGGACTGCGCCTCGTCTGCGCTCCGGTCAAATAGTGGGCGAGCACGCGGCCGTTCGTGAGCAGCAGCGGATAGCCGCCGTCCGTCTCGACGACCGCGCCGGTCCCGGCCGCCGTCCGGGCGGCGAACTGCGCCCGCCCGCCGGGACGGGCGAAGCCGTCCGCGAACAGCAGCCCCTGCCCTTCCTCCTCTTCCGAGGGACAGGGCCAGTAGACGCCGCCCTCGCTCCGCAGACGCCGGTACGAGATGCCGGAATAATCGGCGGCTCCGCCGCGGCTCGCGCGGCGCAGCTCCTCGAAGATCGCCTCCGCCGAGCCGCAGCCGAACCGCTCCTTGCGGCCCAGCCGCTCCGCGAGCGCGTTCAGCACCGCCCAGTCCGCCCGCGCCTCGCCGGGCGGCGGCAGGGACGCTTCCCTCAGCAGCACGCGGCCTTCCAGGTTGGTGAGCGTGCCCTCGTTCTCCAGATAGGAGGCGACCGGCAGCACGACATGCGCCATCCGCGCCGTTTCCGTCAGGAACAGATCCGCCACGACGAGCTGGTCCAGCCGGCCGAGCGCCTCCTCGACGAATCCCGCATGAGGATTGGATACGACGGGATTGGAGCCCATGACCAGCAGCGAGCGGATGCGGCCTTCGTGGACGAGCCGCATCATGTCGAAGGCGGATACGCCTTTGCCCGGAATCGACTCCGGGGGAACGCCCCATACGGCGGCGGCATGCGCCCGGTCGGCCGGATCCTCGATCGAGCGGTAGCCCGGAAGCTGGTCGGCCTTCTGGCCGTGCTCGCGGCCGCCCTGGCCGTTGCCCTGTCCCGTGATCGCCCCGTACCCGCAGCCCGGCCGGCCGATCTGGCCCGTCGCCAGCACGAGGTTGAGCAGCTGCCGCACCGCTTCGTGGCCGTCCGTCTGCTGCTCCACCCCGCGCGCCGTGCAGAGGATCGCCGTCTTCGCGCCTGCGTAAGCGCGCGCCGCGCGCCGCGCGTCCTCGAGCGGCAAGCCGCAGCGGGCGGCCGCCTCGTCGGGGTCGAGCGCCTCCGCCTGCCGCCTCGCCTCCTCGAAGCCCTCCGTCCGCGCCTCGATGAAGGCGCGGTCCTCCAGCCCCTCGTCCAGCACGAGCCGCAGCAGCAGGACGGCCAGCAGCGCATCGGTGCCCGGACGCAGCTGCAGGTGCAGGTCGGCGGCCTCGGCCGTCTTCGTGCGGCGAGGGTCGACCACGATCAGGTACGCTCCGTTCTCCTTCGCTTCATTGAAGTACGGCATCAGCGTCGGCTGGCACTCCGCCACGTTCGTGCCGGCCAGCAGGATGCACTTGGCCATCGGAATGTCCGACAAGCGGAACGTCAGCCCTCGGTCGAGCCCGAACGCGCGCACGCCGGCCGAAGCCGCCGCCGACATGCAGAAGCGGCCGTTGTAGTCGATGTGCCGCGTGCCGACGCCGATGCGGGCGAACTTGCCGAGCCAGTAGGCCGACTCGTTGGTCAGGGATCCCCCTCCGTAAAAGCCGACGGAATCCGGATCGCCGGCCGCGATCCGGCTCCGCCACAGCTCCGCGACGGCATCCAGCGCCTCGTCCCAGCCGCAAGGCACGAGCCGCCCTTCCTTCCGAATCAGCGGCTGCAGGAGCCGCTCGGAGCTGAACGCATGCTGATGCGCGTTCAGCCCTTTGACGCAGGCCCTCCCTTGGGAGGCGGCGTTGGGGACGCCTTGGGCGCGGTAGCGGAAAGGCTCGCCGCCGGGGAGCGGCTCCGGCGTCAGCCGCAGCTTGCACTGCACGCTGCAATAGGGACACTGGGCATCGAGCTCCCGGACCGCAAGCGGAATCGTCGTCGTCATGGACATGCCTCCTTCTCCATTTCCCTCTCCTGCCGCGCCGGTCCGGGCTCCTCGCCCTCGGCCCCGTTCCTCCCCGCCGCCGCGAGCCGCAGCGCTCCGGCGAGCTCCCGCCGCGAGGAAGCATCGGCCAGGAGCTCGCGCAGCGCGGCCTCGCCGGTCCGCTCCAGCCACTGCCAGACCGGCTCGCCCCACCTGGCCTCCGCCCGGTACCGCTGCAGGCAGGCGTCCGCCGCCACGGCCGCCTCCTCCAGCGTCTCGGCGACGGCGAGCAGCCGCCCGCCGCGCACGACGCCCTCGGCGCTGCCCCCGGCGGTCAGCTCCCAGCCCGCCGGCGACAGCGCGAGCCCGATGTCGGCGACGAGCGCGCCTGCCGGCGCGTCCGGTCCGGGCGACACCGCCGCCCGCAGCGGCGACGGCCAGGCCAGCCGCCGCCAGCGGCGCTGCATGCGGTCGGCCGCCTCCGCCGCCTCGCGCTCGCCCGGCGCCGGCGGCTCCTTGCCGATCCGGCGCTCGGAGCGTCCGGCACGGACGACGGCGCCCGGCCCTTTCCCTTGTGCCGAAGCCAAGGAAGAGGCCGTCCAGCCGTGCCGCGCCGCATAAAAGGCGATCGCCGGCCGGCACTCGCCGCAGCCGCCCTCCCCGCGCCAGCCGAGCCGGCGGCGCAGCTCGAGCGGGGAAAGCGCGGCCCCGGCGCTCTCCGCCGCGAGCCTCGCCGCGGCGGCCGGCAGCTCGGCCGCCGACAAGTCCGTGCAGCCGCAGATCGGCAGCGGCCGAGACGGCGGCGGCGCGGCGCCAGCGGCGGCTTCGTCAGCGGCGGCTCCGCCCGGCCGCGCCTGGGCTCCGCCTGCGGCGCCCAGGCGGACGAGCGCCTCGACGACCGGCCGGCAGCCCCCGCAGGAGCGGGAGGCTCCGGTGCAGGCCCGCACCTCCTCCGCCGTGCCGCAGCCTCCCGCCACCGCCTCCAGAATGGCGGCTTTGGCGACGGCGTTGCATTCGCAGACGGTGGCCGAGTCCGGCAGGGCGGCCGCCATCGCTTCCCGCGGCGACAGTCCGCCTCCAGCCTCCGCCTTGCCGGAGGCCGGCGAGGCGGCCAGCTCCTCCGGAGGCGCGCCGCGCCGCACCAGCTCCAGCAGCGCGGGGCCTTCCGAAGCGTCGCCGTACAGCACCGCCGCCGTCACCTTCCCGTCCCGCGCCAGCACGCGGCGGTACGTGCCGCTCAAGCCGTCGTAGGCCTGCTGCACCGTCTCCTCCTCGCCATGTCCGGCGGCATCGCCGACCGAGAACACCTCGATGCCGGCCACTTTGAGCTGGGAATAGGGAATGGAGCCTTCATAGGGCTCTCCGCCCGCTCCCGCGAGCTCGCGGGCCAGCACCTTCGCCTGATCGTACAGCGGCGCGACGAGGCCGTAGGCGATGCCGCGATGCTCCGCGCACTCGCCGACCGCGTAGACGGACGGATCGCTCGCGCGCATCCGGTCGTCGACCTCGACCGCGCGCCGCACGGCCAGGCCCGCGGCCCGGGCCAGCTCGACGTTCGGACGGATGCCGACGGCGAATACGATCAGATCCGCCTTCAGGCGGCTGCCGTCGCGAAAGCGCAGTCCGCTCGCGCGCCCGATGCCGGTCACCTCCGACGTGTCCCGCGCCAGGTGGAACCGCATCCCTTGCCGCTCCAGCTCCGCCTGCAGCAGCCGGCCCGCCTGCCGATCGAGCTGACGGTTCATCAGATAGGCGGCGTTGTGCACGACATGCGCCTCCATGCCCAGATGCAGCAGGCCCCTCGCCGCCTCGAGGCCGAGCAGTCCTCCGCCGATGACGGCGGCTCTGCGGCCGGATCGCGACGCCTCCAGCATCGCATCGCTGTCCGCCAGGCTGCGGAAGGCGATCACGCCTTTCTTGTCCGCGCCGGAGACCGGCGGGATGAAGGCGGAGGAGCCCGTCGCCAGCACGAGCCGGTCATAGCGGTCGGTCCGGCCGGCGGACGTGCGCAGCTCGCGGGCGGCGAGATCCAGGCTGACGACCGCCTCGCCCGTGCGCAGCTCGATTCCCTGCTCTTCGTACCAGCTCCGCGCCTTCAGCTCGATCTCCTCCCGCCCCACGCCTCCCTGCAGCACCTTGGACAGCAGGATGCGGTTGTAGGCCGGCACCGGCTCGCTGCCGTACACGGCAATCTCATACCGCCCCGGAGCGGCCTTCGCCAGCTCCTCCAGCAGCCTCAAGCCCGCCATGCCGTTTCCTGCGACGACCAGCCTCTCCTTGCGTTCCGCCATGGCCCTTTCCCTCCTTCTCGATCGCCTGATCCCCTTCCCTTTCCATCCGAGACCTGCCCGCGCGCCTGCCTGACGCGCTAGTCCGCGTCTAGCGCGAGCCAGCGCACGCGATCTCCTTCCGCCGCGCCCTTCCCTCCTGCCGGCACGCAGGCAAGCGCTTCGGCGCGGGCGAAGGCGGCGACGTTGCCCGAGCGGTCTCCGGCAAGCGGCAGCAGCAGCGCCATGCCGTCCTCCGCCTCGCCGACCGCCGCCCGGATGTAGCGGGGATAAGGGCATGGCTTGGGCATGGACGCCGCGAGCCGGCCGGTCCGCCAGCGGGGCATCCAGTCCGCGCGTCCGGCAAGCCGCAGCAGCAGCGGACGGACGAGCAGCTCCATGCCGGCGAAGCAGGCGGACGGGTTGCCCGAGAGCGCGGCCAGCAGCGTCCCGTCCGGCATCCGGTAGGCCGAGGTCGGCGTGCCGGGCCGCATCTTCATCTTGTCGACCCGGATCCGGCCTCCCGCCAAGCGGGCCGCCTCATGCGCATAGTCGCAGTCGCCGACCGACACCCCGCCGGACGTCACGACGAGATCGGCCCCCAGCGCCGCCTCCCGGATCGCCTCGGCCAGACGGCGCGGATCGTCCGGCACGGGAAGAAGCGTCGTCGGCATCCCGCCCAGCTCGCGCACCCGGGCAGCCAGCATCGCGCTGTTGGAATCGTAGATGCCCGCTCCGCCCAGCGGCTGCCCCGCCCGGCGGAGCTCGTCGCCGACGGGCACGACGGCCACGACCGGACGGCGGCGGACCTGCGCCTCGTCCCGGCCGTCAGCCGCCAGCAGCGCGATCTGCCGCGCCCTCAGCCTTGCGCCCGCCTCCAGCAGCACGGCTCCCGCCGGCGCGTCCTCGCCGATCTCGGCGATGTGGGTCGGCGAGCCGGGCGGGCGGTCCAGCTCTACGGCGCCGCCGGGCAGCCGCCGCGTCCGCTCCTGCATGACGACGCGGTCATAGCCGTCCGGCACCCGCGCGCCGGTGAAGATGCGCAGCGCCGATCCCGGCTGCGGGTCCTGCCGTCCGCAAGCCCGGCCGGGCCGCCGCTCGCCGGCCACGGCCAGACGCGCCGCGCCGCCCTGATCCAGCGGAGCCAGGTCGGCCTCCCGCACCGCATAGCCGTCCATCGCGGCCCGGCGGAACGGCGGCAGCGGCTGCCGGGCGAGCAGCGCCTCCCCAAGCACGCGCCCGCCCGCATCCGCCAGCGGGACGCGCTCCATGCCGACCGGAGCGAGCTCGCCCGCCAGCAGGCGCACCGCATCCGCCGCCTCCGCCAGCTTCAGCGGGAGCTCCGGCGGATCGGCCGCATCCGCCGGCTTCCTCCCAAGCCCGTGCGGGAGTTCCGGCGAAGCGGCCTCCGCCGCCCTTCCCTCCGGCTCTCCCTTCGACTCTCCCTTCGGCTCTCTCTCCGGCCCTCCCTCCGGCTCTCCCGCCGCCTGTTCGGCCCCGGACGCCTCCTCCTGCCGCGCGTCCGGTTCCGCCACGCTCTGTCCGCCCCGTCCACTGCCGCGCGCGCCCGTCTCCATCTCGTCCGCCCCCTCTGTCCGTCCCGATCGACGCCGCCTCCCGCTTCGAGCAAGAAAAAAAGCCCGCTTCCATCCGCGCTCCAGGCGCGAAGAAGAAGAGGGCTTCGTTGCTCTCGGTCCAGCGGCACGCCATTGTGCCGGAAGGTTTGGTTTCAGCTTAGCGGACTCATAAAATGATGTCAATATAGCTGACGCAGTTGAACCGAAAATAAAATTGCGTCAGCTATATTGACACGAGAGCCGCTCCGTCCCTATACTCGAACTTGTCAAACACGACCGTACAGCGCCGTACGGGCCGATGCGCCGGCAATGATGCCGCAGTCCTCCCCCAGCAGGGACGGACTGCGGCTTTTTGCGGCTTCGGCTCCGGATCGCGGCTGCCGGTCGACAAAGGAGAGGAACCTACGATGGAGAGAAAAAGCTTCTGGCAAAGCGGAGACAAAAAGACGCTGCTGAGCGCATTCCTGTACTTCGACGTCAGCTTCATGATCTGGGTGATGATCGGGCCGCTGGCCGTCGTCATCGCGGCGGACTTCCCGATGACGCCCGTGCAGAAGGCGAACCTGGTCGCGCTGCCGGTGCTCGGCGGCTCGATCCTGAGGCTCGTCTTCGGCTTCCTGGCCGACTATATCGGCCCCAAGCGGACCGGACAGATCGGCATGCTCGTCTCGATCGTCCCGCTCGTGCTCGGCTGGCAGGTCGTGGACAGCCTCGAGCAGCTGTACGCCGTCGCCCTGCTGCTCGGCGTCGCCGGCGCCTCGTTCGCCGCCGCCCTGCCGCTTGCCGGACAGTGGTACCCCAAGGAGCATCAGGGGCTGGCGATGGGCATCGCCGGCGCAGGCAACAGCGGCACCGTCTTCGCCACCCTGTTCGCCAACCGCCTCGCGGCGCATTACGGCAGCTGGGAAATCGTATTCGGCCTCGCCATCATCCCGATCGCCGTCGTGCTCGTCCTGTTCACGCTGCTCGCCCGCAACAGCCCGGACCGTCCGGCTCCGCGCCGTCCCGCGGAATACGCGGGCATCATGAAGCAGCGGGACGCCTGGGTGTTCTGCGCGCTCTACGCGGTCACGTTCGGCGGCTTCGTCGGACTCTCCAACTACCTGACGATCTTCTTCAACGCCCAATACGGCCTCGCCCCGGTGCGGGCCGCCGACTTCACGACGCTGTGCGTCATCGGGGGCAGCCTGTTCCGCCCCATCGGCGGCTATCTGTCCGACCGCTTCGGCGGCGCCCGCATGCTGACGATCCTGTACGGCGGCGCGGCGCTGCTGCTCGCCTCCGTCTCGGCGCTGCCGCCGCTGCCCGTCACGCTGGCGCTTCTGTTCGTCGGCATGATGTGCCTCGGCGCCGGCAACGGCTCGGTGTTCCAGCTCGTGCCGCAGCGCTTCGGCCGCGAGCTCGGCCTCATGACCGGCATCGTCGGCGCGGCCGGCGGCCTCGGCGGCTACGCGCTGCCGCTCGTGCTCGGCCGGCTGTACCAGTCGACCGGCAGCTACACGCCGGGCTTCCTCATCCTGAGCCTCGTGGCGGCAGCGGCGATGGCGCTGATCGTCGTCATGCAGCTGCGCTGGCGGCATGGCTGGATGGGCTACGGCGGCGGCAAGGCCGCTCCGGCCGCGGCGCCGGCGCCCGCCGCAGCCCCCGCCTCCGCCTCGGCCGAGCTGTAGCGAAGGCCGCGTCCCGCAGCCGCTCTTGCAAGCATGGCAAAAAGCCCCGGGTCCGCTGGAGAGCGGCTCCGGGGCTTTTGACTTCAAGGCAGAATCACACCATCACCTGGCAGATCTGGTTCGTGAACTCGACCGGATCCTCGATCGGCAGCCCCTCGATGAGCAGCGCCTGGCTGTAGAGCAGCGAGGTGAACAGCTCGAGCTTGGCCGGATCGGCGGCGTGGGCTTCCTTGAGCGCGCGGAACACGTCGTGGCCGGTGTTGATCTCGAGCACCTTCTGCGCCTTGACGCCGGAGCTGTCGGGCATCGCCGCCAGCACCTTCTCCATCTCGATCGTCAGGTCGCCCTCGGTCGCGAAGCAGACCGGATGCTTGCGCAGGCGCTTGGAGGCGCGGACCGCGCTCACCTTGCCGCCCAGCAGCCCCGCCATCGCCTCGAACAGCGGCTTGTTCTCCTCGTCGGCCGCTTCGTCCTCCGGCTTGCTCTCATCCTCGATGCCCAGGTCGCCGCTCGATACGGAGCGGAATTCCTTGTCCTTGTAGCTCGTCAGCATGCGGATGGCGAACTCGTCGATGTCGTCGGTGAAGTACAGGATCTCGTAGCCCTTGTCGAGCACGAGCTCGGTCTGGGGCAGCTTCTCGATGCGCTCGGCGGAGGAGCCGCTCGCGTAGTAGATGTACTTCTGGTCCTCCGGCATGCGGGAGACGTACTCGGCGAGCGTCACGAGCTCCTTGTCCTTGGACGAGGTGAACAGCAGCAGGTCCTGCAGCGTCTCCTTGTGCGCGCCGTAGTCGCTGTACACGCCGAACTTGAGCTGGCGGCCGAACGAGCCGAAGAACTTCTCGTACTTCTCGCGCTCGTTCTTGAGCATGCCCTGCAGCGCGCCCTTGATCTTCGACTCGATGTTCTTGGCGATCTGCTTGAGCTGGCGGTCATGCTGCAGCATCTCGCGGGAGATGTTGAGCGACAGGCTCTCGGAGTCGACCATGCCCTTGACGAAGCTGAAGTAGTCCGGCAGCAGGTCGGCGCATTTGTTCATGATGAGCACGCCGCGGGAGTAGAGCTCGAGCCCTTTTTCGAACTCCTTGGTGTAGTAGTCGAACGGGATCGTCTCCGGAACGTACAGGATCGCCTGGTAGACGACCGCGCCGTCGGCGCTGACATGGACATGCGCGAGCGGCTTGTCGAACCCGTAGCGCTTCTCCTGGTAGAAGTTCTCATAGTCCTCCGCCTTCAGCTCGGACTTGTTCTTGCGCCAGATCGGCACCATGCTGTTGATCGTCTGCTGCTCCGAGAACTCCTCGAACTCGTTCTCCGCGCCTTCCTTCGGACGGCTGGAGGACAGCTCCATCTTGATCGGGTAGCGGATGAAGTCGGAATACTTCTTGACGAGCGCCTTCAGGCGGTACTCGTTCAGGTACTCCTCGTAGCTGTCGTCCTCGGTGTCCGGCTTGATGTGCAGCGTGATCTCCGTGCCGGTGCCGGCCTTGTCGGCCGGCTCGAGCGTGTAGCCGTCCGCGCCTTCGGATTCCCAGCGCCACGCCTGCTCCTCGCCGAGCGCGCGGGAGACGACCGTCACTTTGTCCGCGACCATGAACGACGCGTAGAAGCCGACGCCGAACTGGCCGATGATGTCGCGGCCGTCCTTGGACTCGTTCTCCTGCTTGAACGCGAGCGAGCCGCTTTTGGCGATCGTGCCGAGGTTCGCCTCGAGCTCCTCGCGCGTCATGCCGATGCCCGTGTCGGCGATCGTGAGCGTGCGGGCCGCGCTGTCCGGCTTCACTTCGATGTAGTAGCTGTCCGGATCGAACGTCAGGCTCTCGTCGGTAAGCGCTTTATAGTAGATCTTGTCGATGGCGTCGCTGCTGTTGCTGATGAGTTCGCGCAGAAAGATCTCTTTCTGGGTGTAGATCGAGTTGATCATCATGGCCAGAAGGCGTTTCGACTCCGCCAGGAACGGTTTCTTTTCCACTTCGACTCTCTCCTCTTCGTGCATGAAGCTTAGCACTCTCTTCGCTCGAGTGCCAGCAACGTTTATATATCACGGGCCGTTTCGGCTTGTCAAGGCAGAGAGCATGAGGGCGGAGTCCGAAAGCCGCTGCGACGGCACGCTACTCCGCCGCTTCCGCGCCCGGCGCCGCCAGCATCTCCCGCCATTCGCGGTAGGCCGCCAGCGCCGAGCCGTCGTCGAGCAGCGCCTTGGCGATGTACACGCCCTCCTCCAGCGAGCCGGCGCGGCCCGCCAGCTGCAGCCGCAGCGCGGCGTTGAGCTGCACCGCCCCGGCATGGGCGACCGTGCCCTCGCCGGCGAGCACCGCTTCGGCCGCCGCCAGCTGCTGCTCCGCCGTCCAGTCGCGCTCCTCGTCCTCCAGCTCGAGGCCGAGCGCTTCCGGATCGATCACCTGCAGGCGCGCTTCTCCGTTCTCCACGACATACATGCGCGTCGGACGGCCCGCATGCACGTCCTCCGAGCCCTCGGCGCCCTGGATGACCAGCGAGCGCCCGTAGCCGAGCCCCGTCAGCAGGCGCGCGATCCGCTCCAGCACGGTGTTGTGGTAGACGCCGAACACGAGATGCGGCGAGCCTCCGTAGTCGAGCAGCTTCTCCGCCGTGTTGAGCACCGTCCGCAGGCCGAGCTGCTCGCGGATCGGGCGCAGCCGCGCGAGCGGCGGGCACCAGCTCTCCGCCGGGACGTAGAGCACGCCCGTGCGGCGGGCGGCCGCCTGCAGCGCGGCGCGCGGCAGCCGGTCCGGGCGCAGGCCCGCCGCTTCCAGCAGGGAGTGCAGGGTGATGCCCCATTTGGGAGGAAGCGGTGCGGCGCCGTGCAGCGTCGCTGGCAATCCGCCCGCCGCCAGCACGAACGCCGTCGGGAACGTCGCCATGAACGAGCGCTTGCGCCCGTCGTACGGTCCGGCCAGGTCGACGCCTCCCTGCTGTCCGTCCCGCTCCGCGTAGGAGCGGCACACCCGGACGAACGCCTCGATCTCCTCCACGCTCTCCATCTTGATCCGCTCCGCGATCAGGAACGCGCCGACCTGAGCCGGCGTCGCGCTCCCGCCGAGGATCGCCTCCGCCGCCCTCGCCGCATCCTCGTAGCCGAGATCCTTGGCCCCCCGCTTGCCTCGTCCCACTTCCTTGAGCAGCTCGATCATGGGCGCCTCGCCCCCTTCTTCGTGTTGTCCTGCAGCAGCTGGTACACCTTGACGATCGAGGTGGCGACGTCGACCATGCGCCGCCGCTCCTCCATCGCCTGCGAGCGCAGCAGCTCGTACGCCTCGGCCTCGCTCAGGCCGCGCGTCTCCGCCAGGATGCCCTTGGCCATGTCGATCCACTTGCGCTCCTCCAGCCGGGCCATGAGCCGCTTGCGCTCCTCTTCCCATTGCCGCCGCTCCATGCAGGCCTTGCCGGCCAGCTGCAGCGCCCAGTGCACCTCGCCCGCGCTCATGCCGGGAGTGAGCAGGCCGTCGAGCCGCACGTCGTCCTCGCAAGCCGCCGCCGAGCGGCCCATCGCCTCGGCGCTGCACCACCAGAGCAGCGGCACCGGCCGCCCTCCGGCCAGCGCGCCGCGCCAGCCGCCCACCTCCGGCAGGGGCATGTGCAGCACGGCCGCATCCGCCTCCGGCAGCACCGTCTCCGCCTGCTGCGCCGTCGCCGCGCGCAGCACGGCATAGCCGCATGCGCGCAGCAGCGCCTCCGGCTTCGGCCCGGCCTCTGCCGCTCCCGCTGCCGGCCCCGCTCCGCGTTCCCTCGGAGCGATCAGGACGATCGCGCGCATGGACATCCGCTCCTTTCCGCTTCCTGAATCATCGAATCGTTCTGTGTAAATTTTTATAACACAATCCTTTTCGGATTGTCGATAGATGCGCCTGAAATTCATTGAAAAGAAAAAGATCCGGAATTTATGTAAGCTATATTGACACAAACGCGGTCGTGACGTATAGTTGCTCTAACCCAATTCAATTGCAGTTCCGGATACAACGGCGTATCCATCCTACGGCAACGAAGCCTGCAGGAATCCCGGCCGACGGCGCTTTTCTCCGTCCATTCCGGCTTTCCCGCAGGCTTTTTCTGTCTTCATCCGATTCCCGGCGGCGCAGGCCGCCGATCCGAAAGGAGCTTTCACGATGACCATCCCCAAGAAGCTTGTCCTCGTCGGCAACGGCATGGCCGGCATCCGCTGCATCGAGCATCTGCTGAAGCTGGCGCCGGACGCCTACTCGATCACGGTCTTCGGCGCGGAGCCGCATCCGAACTACAACCGCATCCAGCTCAGCACCGTGCTCGCGGACGGCGGAGCGGGACTGCAGGATATCGTGCTCAACGATTGGAGCTGGTACGAGGACAACGGCATCACGCTTCACGCCGGGCATCCCGTCGCCTCCATCGATACCGCCATGCGCACGGTCACGTCGGATCAAGGCGTCAGCGCCTCCTATGACGTGCTGCTGCTGGCGACCGGGTCGCGGGCCTATCTCCTCCCGGTGCCCGGCGCCGACAAGGAAGGCGTCATCGGGTTCCGCGACATCCGCGACTGCGAAACGATGCTGGAGGCTTCCCGGACCTACCGCCGGGCGGCCGTCATCGGCGGCGGCCTGCTCGGGCTGGAGGCCGCCCGCGGCCTGCTCAACCTCGGCATGGACGTCACGGTCGTGCACAACTCCGCCCTGCTCATGAACCGCCAGCTGGACCCGGCGGCCAGCCTGATGCTGCAGCAGGAGCTGGAGCAGCAAGGCATGAAGTTCCGGCTGAACGCCCAGACGGCGGAGATCACCGGCCGGAAGCGCGCCTCCGGGCTGAAATTCCGGGACGGAAGCCGTCTGGACGCCGACCTCGTCGTCATGGCCGTCGGCATCGTGCCGAACGCGGAGCTGGCCGCCGCAGCGGGCATCGCGACGCGGCGCGGCGTCATCGTCGGCGACGAGCTGGCGACGAGCGCGCCCGGCGTCTACGCCCTCGGCGAGTGCGCCGAGCACGACGGCATCGCTTATGGCCTCGTCGCACCGCTCTACGAGCAGGGCGCCGTGCTCGCCAAGCATTTGGCCGGCGTGCCGACGGAGGGCTACAAGGGGTCGGTCACGTCGACCAAGCTGAAGGTTTCGGGCGTGGATGTCTTTTCGGCGGGAGACTACATGGGCGGGGAAGGCTCCCGGTCCCTGCGCTGGCAGGACGAGGTGGACGGCGTCTACAAGAAGCTCGTCGTGCGCGGCGACCGGCTGGAAGGCGCGGTGCTGTTCGGCGACACCTCGGACGGAGCGATGCTGTTCAACCTGATCAAGAGCGGCGAGCCGATCGCCGGACGCGAGAAGGAGCTCCTGCTCGGCTTCGCTCCGGGCTCCGGCGGCGCGACCGCCGCCTCGCCGCTGGAGCGGCTCGCCGCGATGCCGGACGACGAGATCGTCTGCGGCTGCAACGGCGTCAGCAAGGAGGCGGTCGTCCAGGCCATCGTCTCCGGCGGCTGCACGAGCCTCGGCGCCATCAAGGCGTGCACGAAGGCGTCCGCCTCCTGCGGCGGCTGCAAGCCGCTCGTCGAGGGGCTGCTGGAGCTGACCGCCGGCGACGCCGTCGTCCAGGTCAAGGAGGGCATCTGCGGCTGCACCGCGCTCGGCCGCGAGGAGATCGTCGAGGCCATCTCCTCGATGGGCCTCTCCGGCGTGAGGGAGACGATGCACGTGCTCGGCTGGAGCCAGCCCGAGGGCTGCTCCAAGTGCCGGCCCGCGCTCAACTACTACCTGGGCATGCTGCAGCCCGGCTCGCATCGCGACGAGAAGGAATCCCGCTTCGCGAACGAGCGCTACCACGCCAACATCCAGAAGGACGGCACGTTCTCCGTCGTGCCCCGGATCTACGGCGGCGTGACGAGTCCCGCCGAGCTGAAGCATATCGCGGACGTGGCCGAGCGCTTCCGGGTGCCGCTCGTCAAGTTCACCGGCGGCCAGCGGCTCGACCTGCTCGGCGTGCGCAAGGAGGATCTGCCCCGCATGTGGGAGGAGCTCGGCATGGCGTCGGGCAGCGCGTACGGCAAAGCTCTGCGCACCGTCAAGACCTGCGTCGGCGACACGTTCTGCCGCTTCGGCACGCAGGACGCGATGGGCATGGGGATCCGGCTGGAAAAAGCCTACGAGCGCATCAGCACGCCCGCCAAGTTCAAGATGGCCGTATCCGGCTGCCCGCGCAACTGCGCCGAGGCGACGATCAAGGACTTCGGCGTCGTCGCGATCGACGGCGGCTGGGAGCTGCATGCGGGCGGCAACGGCGGCGTCAAGGTGCGGGCCACCGACCTGATCGGCGTCGTGCGCACGGAAGAGGAAGTGATGGAGTGGTCCGGCGCTTTCCTTCAATACTATCGGGAAACGGCGTCATGGGGCGAGCGGACCGCCCACTGGGTCGAGCGCGTCGGGATCGGCTCCATTCGGGAGGCGCTGGCCTCTGCGGAGGAGCGGATCGCCTTGAACGAGCGCCTGCAGGAGGCTCTCGCCACGCTTGAGGACCCCTGGAAGGAGATCGTCGGCGATCCGGAGCTGCGCAAAAATTTCGAGCCGCTCGCGGCCGCGGGGAGGGAACAGGCATGAGCAGGCACCGGGTAGGCCAGGCCGGGCAGATCGACGCGCTCGGCTCGCGCATCGCCGTCGTCGGCGGCGAGGAGATCGCGCTGTTCAAGCTGACGGACGGCGAGGTGCTCGCCGTGGAGAACCGCTGCCCGCACAAGGGCGGCAAGCTGTCGGAGGGCATGGTGTGCGGCTCTGCCGTGCACTGCCCGCTCCATGATTGGAAGATCGACCTGCGCACCGGGCAGGCGCAGGCGCCCGACGAGGGCTCCGTGCGCACCTACGCGGCGGACGTCGATGCGGACGGCAGCGTCTGGGTCGAGACGGCGGAGCGTCCGGACGCCGCCTCCGCGCTGGAGGCCGCCCGCGGCGCGGGGACCGCTCCCGCCTCCGCCTCAGGGCGAGAGGGCCGGCCATGAAGCCGGGCCTCGTCTCGATCGTCGGAGCCGGCCCGGGCGATCCCGAGCTGATCGCCGTCAAGGCGCTGCGCCGCCTGCAGCAGGCGGACGTCATCCTGTACGACCGGCTCGTCAGTCCGCAGCTGCTGGAGGAGGCCTCCTCCTCCTCGCGGCGCATCTATTGCGGCAAGGCGCCCGGCCGCCACGCCATGAGCCAGGAGCAGATCAACGCCCTGCTCGTGCGCTTCGCCTCGCAGGGGCTGGCCGTCGTGCGGCTCAAGGGCGGCGATCCGCTCGTCTTCGGACGCGGCGGCGAGGAGGCGCTCGAGCTGGCGCGGCACGGCATCCCGTGGGAGCTCGTGCCCGGCGTCACCTCCGCCTCCGGCGCCGCCGCGGCCGAGGGCATCCCGCTCACCCACCGCGGCGTCAGCGCCTCCTTCGCCTGCGTCTCCGGAACGAGGGCGAGCGCGGATTCCCCGGAGCCGCGCTGGGATCTGCTCGCGCATGGCGTCGACACGCTGGTCGTCTACATGGGCATCTCCCGGCTGGAAGCGATCGCAGCGGAGCTGCTCCGCCACGGCAAGCCGGCCGGCACCCCGGCCGCGATCGTAGAGCGCGCCACGACGGCCGGCAGCCGGACGCTCGTCGGCACGCTCGCCGGGCTGCCCGCCCTGGCCGCATCGGCAGGAGCCGCCAATCCGGCGCTGATCGTCATCGGCGAGGTCGTGCTCATCCGCGAGCGCCTGCAGGCGCTCTCCGCCCAGCTCGAATCCACCGCCGGCTAGCCCTTCCGCCGCGCCGCCACGCAAAAAAGCAGCCCGTAGCCAGCATCGAAGCCGGCTACGGGCTGCTTTCTTCTTTTCGCAGGCTTGCTCCTGAAGCTCTGCTAGCGAGCTTTGCTCGTCAAGCTCTGCTCCTCAAGCTTTGCTCAAGCTTTGTTCCTCAAGCTTTGCTCCTCAGCCTTTCTTCTTGGGCGCTTCCTTGCCTGCCGCGTCGAGCTCCTTGCCCTTGCCGTCGATCAGCTTGAGCTGGTCGTTCTCGTAGCCGACCTTGTACGTCACCTCGAAGTTGCGCTTGGAGCTCGCGCCGTCCTGTCCATGCTCCTCGGCCTCGATGACCGCCTTGACGGTCGCGCTGCGCTCGCCGTTCCTGGTCACGTTCAGGCTCTTGATGACGACATTCTTCGTCGGCAGGTAGCCTTTGCGGAAGTCCTCGTACGGGTCCTGCGCCTTCCAGCTGTAGCCGAGCAGCGAATAGGCGTACAGGTAGTCGCCGTTGCTCAGGCTTTCGTAAAAGCGGGACACGAGGTAGCCGGCGTAGTCCGTAATGGTCTTCCGGCCGGCCGCCGTGCCCGCTTCATCGTCCGAGACGCCGGGCAGCTCCTCCATCGAGCTGTTCGACCAGCCCTCGGCGAGGCCGAGCACGTCCGCGATCGGGATGCTGAAGCCGATCTCTCCGTCCTGCATCTCCGCCGAGTTCATGCCGAGCACCGCCCCGGTGCGCTGGTCGACGAGCGGACCGCCGCTGTTGCCGGGCGCGATCGACGCCGAGATCTGGTACAGATTGCGGTACACATACGGCTTCATCGCGAAGTTGCGTCCGAGGCCGCTGACGATGCCGGTCGTCACCGTGCTCTGCAGGCCGAGCGGACTGCCGACCGCGAGCACCGGATCGCCGACCTCGACCCGCCCGGCGCGCTCCAGCTTGAGCGGCTGGGAGCCGGACAGCTCCGGCACGCGCACGACGGCGACGTCGAGCTCGGATCCGATGCCGATCACTTCGCCGACCAGCTCCCTGGCGTCGGAGGCGATCACCCTCACCGTGCGCGAGCCGGCCACGACATGCGCGTTCGTCAGCAGGTCGCCGCGGTCGTTGTACAGGAAGCCCGAGCCGAGGCCGCTGTCGCTCTGGATCGTGAACACCTTTTTCTGCGTGTTGAAAATGACTTCCTTCAAAGCGCTGGCGCTGCCCGCCCCTCCGCTCGGGAGGACGGCCAGCAGCGGCTCCGCGCCGGCCCGCCGGGGCAGGTCGAGGTGGATCGCGAGCGAAGCCGCTCCGCCCCCCAGCAGCAGCAGGGCGCTAAGGGCCGCCGGCCAGCTTCTCTTCCAATTCATACGGTTCCCTCTTTCCGGCGGCTACTCAATGTACCACGTCGCCTTGGTGATGACGGCGGTCAGCTCGCCCGGCGGCATCGTCCGCACCCCGCGGAAGGATGCCCGGCCCCCCGGCTCGATCGACACGTCCGGCTCCGTGCGGGCGGTGACCGTGCCGACGCTGCGGCCTTCGGCATCGAGCAGCTTGTATTCGAGCTGCACGGAATGGATGCCGCGCGTCGCCTTGCTCTCGACCTCGCCGGTCACGACGGCCCGTCCTTCTCCATCCCGGCCGACCTTGACGCTGCGCACCGCGACGGCGGCGGTGCGGTTGCGCAGCTGCTCGTCGTACGCGATCTGCCGGGCCGCCGCCAGGCGCTGCTGCTCCTGCCGCTCGTAGTTCTCCCGCTCGCGTCCGATCCGCGCCTCCAGCTCCTTGAGCGGCTCGACCGCGCCGGCATGCTCCCTCGCCTCCGCCACGGCCGCGAGCGCCGCGGAGTAGTCGCGCGCGCGCAGCAGCGCCTCGGCCTTGGCCGCGCCGGTCTCGACGATGAGGTCGAGGATGCGCTGCCGCAGCTGGGCCGCGCCGGCATCCTGCAGGCCGCGCAGGCGCTGCAAGCGATCCGCGAGCTCGGCCACGCTGTCCAGTCCGTCCAGCTCCTGCGATACCTGCTTGACGGCGAGGCGCGCCGCCTCGTCCCCGATGCGGCCGCGAACGGGATCGAACACCCGCTCCTGGCGGTTCGCCATCGCAGCCTGCACCTGCCGCAGCTCGCCTTCGGCCTGCTCCAGGCGGCCGCCCTCCAGCAGCCTCGCCGCTTCCTTGACCTGGTCGTCGAGCCGCCGCGCCTGCCGCGCGATGTCGAGATCGCGCAGCAGGCCCGCTCCATCCGGCCGCACCTGCGCGGCGCGCTCCAGGAGCTGCTCCGCTTGCGGATAGCGGCCGGCGAGCGCCTCCCGCGAAGCCTGCTGCTGCCACGCCTCGGCCCGATCGTTGAGGCGCAGCTCGCGGGCGAGCACGCCCGCGATGCCCGCGCAGCCGATCAGCAGCGCGAGCGCAGGCGGCAGCCACTGCCTGCGCGTGCGCCGCAGCGCCATCCGCCAGCCGGCGGCAGGACGCTCCGCCTGCGCGTAGGCGGGCCGCGACGGATCGGCGGGAGCATGCTCCGCCTGATCCAGCCGCTCGTCCTCGCGCATGCGCTCCATCAGCTCGCGCGCGTCCGGGGCCGCCCCGGACGGAGCGGTCCCGATTTCCTGGATCTGCTCCAGCCATTCGACCCGCTCGCGGCGCCGCACGAGCAGGGCCGCCGTATGCAGCGGCTTGCCGCAGCGGCTGCAGAAGCTGGCCTCGTCGTCCAGCGTCTTGAAGCCGCAATAAGGGCATGCGGTGCGGATGCCGCCCGATTCCCGTTTCGTCGATTCCGGTCCACTGCTCATTGCTTCATGCCTCCGCCATCGCTTCCATTCGCCCCCCTCCTCGGAGGTTCGGGGCGTCTTGCGTTCATACGCCGATTCCCGGCGTTTGTTTCCCATCCTGCCCGATTCGAACGATCATCCCGGCCGAAAAGCCTTCCGCTCATGAAAAAAAGCCATCCGCAAAGGAAGGGATGGCTTGGCGGGGCGCCGTCCGTCCCGGACATCAGGTCCCGGCCGGCTCCGGATGCAGCTTGCTCCGCATGTATTCGCGCACGGCGTCGGCCAGATCGTCCCGCTCGAGCGCCATGTCGATCGTCGCCTGCACGAAGCCGAGCTTGTCGCCGACATCGTGGCGGCGGCCCTGGAACTTGTAGGCGTGCATCGGCAGCACGGAATTCAGCTTCTGCAGGCTGTCCGTCAACTGGATCTCGCCGCCCTTGCCGGGCTCGGCGCGCTCCAGCAGGCGGAACACGGCCGGATCGAGCACGTACCGGCCGACGACCGCCCAGTTGGACGGCGCTTCGCCGGGAGCCGGCTTCTCGACCAGGTTGCGGATGCGGGGGAACAGGCCGTCGCCTTCCAGATCGACGATGCCGTATTTATGCGTCTGCTCCCACGGCACTTCCATGACCGAGATGACCGAGGAGCCGGTCTCGCGGTAGTAGTTCATCATTTCGCCCAGGCAAGGCTGCTTCGAGCGCAGGATGTCGTCGCCGAGCAGCACCGCGAACGGCTCGCTGCCGATGAAGCTGCGCGCGCACAGCACCGCATGGCCGAGGCCGAGCGGCTCGCGCTGGCGCACGTAGACGATGTCGGCCAGCTTGGAGATGCCGCGGACGAGCTCCAGCATCTCCTCGTTGCCCCGCTCCTCCAGCTCGGCCTCCAGCTCCACGGATTTGTCGAAGTGATCCTCGATCGCCCGCTTGTTGCGCCCGCTCACGATCATGATGCTCTCGATGCCGGAGGCGACCGCTTCCTCGACAATGTATTGGATCGCCGGCTTGTCGATCAGCGGCATCATTTCCTTCGGCTGCGCCTTGGTCGCCGGAAGGAAGCGCGTGCCCAGCCCGCCGGCTGGAATAATGGCTTTGCGGATATGCGTCAAGATTGAACCACTCCTTAAGGATGTAAGATCGGACATGAGGCTGCAGGTCCCCCGGCGGATCGCGCCGGGACGGACGCGGGGCGGTCAGGGCTGGGCCTGGTTCGCCGCTTGTTCCATAAGTTTACCAACTGTTGAAGGATCGCGCCAGCGGAGGTTATGATGGCAGCGATGCCTGACGGTGAAAAATCCACGAAAGAATAGGAGCGAGGCCCATGCTTGTCACCGAAACGCTGCGCACGCTGCGGCGCGATGAGATGATCGACATTACCCGGCAAGTCCAGTCCCATGTCCAGGCAGCCGGCATTCAGAGCGGGGAAGTCCTGGTATACTGTCCCCATACGACCGCTGGATTAACCATCCAGGAGAACGCCGACCCGGACGTGAAGCACGACATCCTGCTGCGCCTGGACGAGGTCTATCCGTGGGAGCATCCGCGCTACCGCCATGCCGAGGGCAACACGGCCGCCCATCTGAAGGCGCTGACGACGGGCACGAGCCAGCTCGTTCCGATCGAGGGCGGACGCCTCGCGCTCGGACGCTGGCAAGGCATCTACTTCTGCGAGTTCGACGGCTCCCGCTCGCGCGAGTACCGCATCCGCATCACCGGCGACCGCTAGCTCGCAGGCTGTCGGGGACGGCACGGCGAACAGCCGAGCCTCACGCTGCCGAAGGCATCGGGCAGCCGGCGCTGACGCTGCGCCTGACGCTGGCGGCATGCCGACCCCTTCCGGGACAGCCTCCTGCCGGACGCCTAAGGACTTGGTCCTGCATCGCAGGCGACTCCTGAAAAGCTTATAAGCCCTTTTGCGGCCTTTGCCGCAAGCCGGGCGACTCCTCAGACGCTTAGACGGGACTTCGTCCCGTCTTTTCAACGTCTAGACGGTTAGTTCCGCCGCTAAGCTTTTCACGAGTCGCAAGCAACTTGTCTTGTCCAAAAGCAACCTTCTACCGGTTTGAGGAGTCGTTGGCAGCTCATCGACCGGCGCTCCTGCCCGACACGTCCCACGAAGGTACTCCGGACCCCTTCATCGCATCCATCCACGCTTCAATCCTCCCTCGACCCGCTATTCCCCCGATATCCTTACTAAAGAGGATGCAAAAAAAGACCCGATCGGGTCTTTTTGCGGCCGGATCCGCAGCACGCTAGCCGGCTTGGACCGCGCGGCAACGCCGCCTCCTTGCCGATTATCCGGTTGGACCGCGCGGCAACGCCGCCTCCTTGCCGATCATCCGCTTGGACCGCGCGGCAACGCCGCCACCTTGCCGATTAGCCGGCTGAATGCGCGGCCGCGGAGCAGCCGGCCGCGCTCGCGCACCAGGGCGTGCTTGCCTCGCGTGCACGGGCTTTACGCCGTTCCGCGCGCCGCGGCCCTGCGCCCATCAGGTCCGCCGAGCCTTTCAGCGCACGCGCGATTCGGTCAGATGGAACTGGCCGACCATGCCCTCCAGCTGGCCCGTGATCGCCTCGGCCTCGCCGGCGGTCGCCTGCACCTGGGCCATGCCCCGCTGCAGCTCCTGCATCTGCCGCTCCGCCTCGGCGCTGATGCGGCGGTTGTGCTGGCTCACCTCCGCGATGCTCTCCATGAGCCGCGCGACCTCGCCGGCGACCTCGCCCTTGCGGCCGTCCCCTGCGGCGGCGGCCATGAGCATGGCGCCTGCCGCCTCGGCCAGCTGCCGCCCGGTCTCGACGGCGCGGCTGCCCTCGTCCATCGACATCGTCGCCCGCTCCGCCTCGCCGTGGATGCCCTCGATGATGGCGCGCACATGCTCGGTCGACTGCCGCGTCAGCTCCGACAGCTTGCGGATCTCGCCGGCGACGACCGCGAAGCCGCGGCCGCTCTCGCCCGCGCGTGCCGCCTCGATCGAGGCGTTCAGCGCCAGCAGGTGCGTCTGCGCCGAAATCTGCTCGATCGCCCCGAGCACCTCGCCGACCTGCCGGACCGCCTGCACGAGTCCGCCCAGCGTCTGCCCGGACTGCTCCATGCGGTCGGAGATCGCGTTCATCGCTTCCCCGATGCGCTCCACCTCGCCGCGCGCCACGCCGAGCTCGCGGCTCGCCTGCTCCTCGAGCTCCCGCAGCTGCTCCCGCATCTGCCGCGCCGAAGCTTTGGCGCCATCGATGTCGTTCAGCTGGGAGGCCGTGCCTGCGATCATCTGGCCCATCGCTCCGCTGACCCGCTCCGTCCGCTCGGCCAGCTCGGCCGCCTTGCGGCTCAGGTCGCCCTGGCTGAGCCGGACGTCGCCGGAGGCGGTCCGCACGCGCAGCATGATGCCCTCGAGCGAGTCGATCATGTTGTTGATCCACTTGGCCAGCTCGCGCGTCTCGTCTGCGGCGAACGTCTCGGTGCGCAGCCGCTGGGTCAGGTCGCCCCCGCCCTCGGCGTTGAGCCGGATGAAGCGGGCGAGCGCCCCGAGGCGCTCCGCCGTCCGCCGCGTCAGCCGGCGGCGGGCCGCCAGCGATCCGGCGATGCCGAGCCCGGCGTAGGCCGCGACGGCCGCGCCCGCCAGCGCGGGCGGACCGGCGTCCAGTCCGAGCAGCACGGCCATGAGCAGCGCGAACAGCGCCGTTCCGGCCAGCAGCGTCAGCGCCGAGCTGCGTCGATGCTGCCAGTCGATGCTTCGGATCCGGTACACCTCCTCCAGGTCGCCTTCGCACATCATTCCCCACAGATCGGGGTGATGCGGCAGGCGGAACGTGACTCCTTTGCCGATGACGGGGATATGCCGATAGTCCGAATAGCCCGGAAATTCGACGAACAGGTTGGAGCCGCTGCGGATCGTATTCGCCACGCCGGGATGCAGCTCGCCCGTCGCCGGATCGGTGAACCGCAGCTCCAGCTCGGTATGCTCCTGGATGCGGACGACGCCGTACTCGGTGCGCACCCCGTCCTTGAGGTTGTCTCCGCGCGTGAACGTCCGATCCTCGAAGCGGCTGCGCGACAGCGCCGTGCCCGGCTCGATCGAGCGGTCGATCTCCGGCTTGGCCATGAACAGGTAGTTGTCGCCCGAATCGGGGTACACATGTCCCGACTCCCGCTGGATCAGGTCGCCGAGCACATCCCCCGGCACGCGCCCGCAAAGCGCCCCGACCCAGCGGCCCTCCTCCAGCACCGGCTCGATGAACAGCAGCGTGATGCGGTCGTGGAAGCTCGACGAGCGCGGCCCGGCCTCGAGCGTCCGCTCGTCCCGGTAAGGTCCGTACAGGCAGCGCCCTCCGATGCGCTTCGCATAGGCAAGCCCCGGTCCAGGACCTTCCGCGTGTCCTTCAGCATATGCAGTCCCGCTGTGCCGCGGTAAAGTCGATGCCGTCACGATTCCCTCCCGGTCGAGGAAGAACAGCTCGGTGAAATCCCCCGCGCGGCTGTACGCCGCTTGCAGCGAAGCCTCTCCGCCTCCGCTCGCCAGCAGCCCCTCGGCGCCGCCTTCTCCCGCTTCCTGCTGCAGCCGCTCGCGCAGCCGCCTCATATGGCCCCAGTACTCCTCCGCCCAATCCTGCAGCAGCGCCGCCCGCGTCGCCGCGATTCCTTCGAAGATCTCCTTGACGTCCTCCGTCCGGCCGCGGTTCAGCCGGCAGGATATCCACAGCGGCAGCCCCGTTCGAAAGCCGAGCCAGTCAAACATGGCGTTTTCCCCCTCTTGTCCTATCTGTCTCTTGATCGGATTGATTACGTTATCGGTCCGACGGGGCCTCGTCGAGAGGGAGGAGGTCCGTCTCTTCGAAAAGAATAACCGCCCGCTCGCCACGATGCGCGAGTTCCTGGCCGCTGCGACGCCGGATGCGTTCGCATCCGGCTGAGCTTCCGCCATTCCCGTCCCCATCGCATCGAAGGCCAAAAAGGGCTGCCTTCGAGAAGCCGGTCCGAAACCGGCCTGCTCGAAAGCAGCCCTTCCTTGCGTCCTACCTTCCCTCCGCCTCCGGCAGCCCTCGGACCGCGGCCAGGATGAAGGCCGTCAAATGCTCGGCGATCTCCTCGGCCGACATCCGCTCCACCTCCGGCACGCCGTTCATGTCGATCATGCTCGTGTGGGCGAGCAGCGCGCCCATGACGAACAGCTGCGTCGTATCGAGCGAGCGGAAGCGGAAGCGGCCCTCCGCCCGGCCGCGCTCGAGGCACTCGCGCAGGCGGACCTGAAGGAGCGACTTGTGCGATTGGATGATCTGGCGGCGCGGGGACCGCAGCGCCATCTCCTGCTGGATGATCGAGATGAGCTCGGGCTCGCGGCGGCGGAACAGCGTCATCTCCCGGATGATGACCTTCAGATCGGCCTCGGGATCGGGGCCGGGCTTCAGCGACTTGATGTCCCGATCGGGAAAATATTCGTTGAAGATCGCGGCGAAGACGCCGTCCTTGCCGCCGAAATGGTAGGAGACGAGCGCCACGTTGGCGCAAGCCTCCTCGCAGATCTGGCGGATCGTCGTCTTTTCGAAGCCGTGCTTCGCGAACAGCTTCTTGGCGGCCCGCAGCATGCGGACGCGCACGTCTACCTTGCTCATAAGCCGCCTCCTGTCTGTCCGTGCCCGATCAGCGGACCGACGGCTCCGGCTGGGGCGACGGCTGCGAAGCCGCGCGCTGAGCCGGGGCTCCCGCCTTCTTGAGCGCGATCGAGCCGATGCTGACGAGCAGAGCCGCGGCGCCGGTCAGCGCCAGCGCGAGCACGTCCGGACCGGCCGAAGGACCGCCGAACAGCAGGTTCATCATGCCGTCGACCGCGCGCGTCGCCGGCAGCCACTCGCCGATGCCGTGGTAGAACGGCGGCAGCAGCTCGCGCGGCAGCATCGCGCCGGAGCTCACCAGCTGCACCGACATCAGGATGATGTTGAGGAACATGCCGGCCATGCCGAGCACCTGCAGCACCATCTGGGACACGAGCATGAAGCTGAGCAGGAGGAGCAGCATGAACAGCCAGACGCTCAGGAAGCCGCTCTCCATCTGGCCGCCCAGGGCGGCCAGCAAGCCTGCCGAGACGAGCGAGACGACAAAGGCGATGACGACCGTCAGCGACGCCTGCACGCCGAACCGCTGCCACTTCGTCGTCGAGCGGGCGACGGCCATGCCCGACTGGAAGAAGTTCAGCGCCATGATCATCGCTCCGACCCACGACGCCAGCACGAGCATCATCGGCACCATCTGGTTGTTCATGCCGTCTACGACGTGCATGGACTCCAGCTGCGCCTCGACCCGCTGCGCCAGGCTGCCCGCAGCGGCTGCCGCCGCTTCCTGCGGCATGCCTTGCGCGGCCAGCGCGCCTTGGATGCCCTGCCCCGCGGCGCGAGCATTGGCCTCGGCCGTGATCTGCGCCGCGACCGAGCTCATGACGTTCTTGATCATGACCGGGTTGGACTCGTTGAGCAGGTAATGCAGCGAAGCCTTGCCGGCCGGATCCGACACGCTGGCCGTGAAGTCCGCCGGAATATGCACGACCATCTGCACCTCGCGCTCGTCGAGCTCCGTCTTCGCCGCCGCCAGGCTGTCCGCCTGCTCCATGCGGAACGGCAGCTGCTTCACGAGCTGCTGCGCCAGCTGGTCGCCCGCCTGGCGGTCCTCGCTCACGACGGCGATCGCCAGCTGGCCGATCCGGTCGTTCACGCCGCTATAGCCCGTCATCCAGATGATCGAGAACACCACTTGCATGAGCAGCGCCGTGGCGATGCCCGCTTTTGTCGTCGGCCTTTGCAGGAAGGCCCGGAAAGCTTGATTCATTCCTCTATCCCCTATCGCATGGATTTAAACAATTGTTTTAAACAACAGTTTAAACTATACGAGGGATTATTTTGGCTGTCAAACTCTTTTTTATGAAGCGTTTTCTTGCCGGCGAATCGCCTCGGAGGACGCCGTCATGCCGAAAAGCCGTCCGCGGATGCCCGCGAACGGCTCTTGAAGACGGCTCCGCCGCTTCCGGCTTCGCTACATGACGAACTTGGCCGGCCGCTTGGTGTAGCGGTTGGCGTAGCTGGAGGCGCAGTACGCCTCCGGCTTGACGCGCGGTACATAGCTTCCGATCGTCTCCACGCGGGCGATCATTTCCTGCACGTACAGCGCCGTCGGGTTGACGCACGGCTCCGTGCCGGCGTCGATGTCGATGAAGGTGCGCAGCCCCGCGCCTTGGTAGACATGCGGCAGCAGCAACTCCTCCATGCGGGGGATGACCGACAGCTCCTCCAGATGGGCGGCCATTTCCTGCGACAGCGACGTCTCCAGCGCCAGCTTTTCCCGAATGGATCCCAGCTCCCTGCCGAGCACGTAAGGCCGGTAGCACGCCCACGCTCCGCGGCCCAGCCGGTGCAGCACCAGGCCGGTAATGAACTTCGTGTGGCTCGGATGGACCTGGCAGTCCGTCCCGATCGCGAAATGGTAGCTCGCCCGCGGATCCTCCGCGACAAAGCGCAGCAGGCGGTCGGCTACGTCCGCGACCGTGAGATGCTGCTCCTTGACGTTGTGGAACCGCAGCCGGTTGGCCCGGTCATGCGCCTCCGGCTTCCGTTTGGCTTTCGTCACCCAGCTTTCACCGCCCTCGCTGCTCGTAGATGCCTCGCTTCCTCTCGACCAGCTTATGCGGGCGCGGGGACGGCTATGAACGAGGGCTCGGCGATGGCGGACGAACAGGCGGCACGGACAGCCGGAGGCGGCGAGGCGCGAAAGGCATCGGATCCGCCCTGCGGCATGCGGCCGGAATGGAGCTAGCGGCGCAGCTTCACCTGCAGCGAGCCCGCCGGCTCGCCGTTCCAGAGCGCGGTCAGCGTCTCCCCGTCGAGCAGCGCGGCCACGCCGGCCGGCGTGCCGGTATAGATGACGTCGCCGCGGCGCAGCCCGTAGCGGGAGCCGATATGCTCCGCCAGCACGTCCGGCGGGAAGATCATGTCGGCGGCGTTGCCGAGCTGCGCGACCTCCGCGCCCCGCAGCAGGGAGAAGTCGGCGTTGTTCAGTCCGGCAAGTCCCGGATACGTCAGCCACGGCCCGAGCGGCGAAGAGCCGAGGAAGCCTTTGGCCGCGAGCCAGGGATGGCCCTTTTCCTTGAGCCGGCTCTGCACGTCGCGCAGCGTCAGGTCGAGCCCGAGCGCCATCGCGTCGAACAGCTCGTCCGCCGGCAGGCCCGGCTCCCAGTCGCGGCCGGCGCGCAGCACGATCTCGAGCTCGAAATGCACCTCGCCTTCCGCTCCAGGCAGCTCCACCTCGCGCCCGTCCATCGGGACGAGCGAGTGGGTCGGCTTGGTGAACACCATCGGCGATTTCGGCACCTCGTTGCCGAGCTCCAGGGCATGCAGGCGGTAGTTGCGGCCGATGCAGTAGATGTTGCGGATCGACTCCTGGCTGTAGTCTTGCAGGGGTGAAGTCATCATGGCGGGTCAGCTCCTCGGCTTCGTTTTTTGGGCTTCGATCTGCTCGGACAGCTCGTTCAGGTATGTCCAGCGCTCCATCAGCTCCTCGAGGCGCGCCTCGAGCTCCGCCTGCTCGGCCATCAGCCGCTGCAGGCGCACGGAGTCGCTGCCGCTCTCGCCCATGCCTTCGTGCACGCGGGCGAGCTTGGCCTCGGCCTCCTCGATCCAGCCGTCGATCGCTTCGAAATCCTTCTGCTCCTGGTAGGACATGCGCAGCTTGGGCTCCCGGCGGGACGCGCCGGCCGCGGCGTCCGCCGCCTCTCCGGACGGCTGCGCGGAGCCGCCTGACGGACGGTCCCCTCCGGCTGCGGCTGGAGCGCCGTTCCTCCCGGCTGCCGCTCCCGATCCGCTACGTCCGCCCGCGCCGGCCTGCTCCGGCTCGGCGGGGCTTCTTTTGCCGCGGCTCTCCTCGTACTCCGAGTAGTTGCCCGTATGCTCCACGATCGTCCCGCCGCCCTCGAAGGCGAAGATGCGCTCGACCGTGCGGTCGAGGAAGTAGCGGTCATGGGAGACGACGAGCACGACGCCCGGGAAGTCCTCGAGGTAGTCCTCCAGCACGCCGAGCGTGGCGATGTCCAGGTCGTTGGTCGGCTCGTCGAGCAGCAGCACGTTCGGCGCTCCGCTCAGGATGCGCAGCAGCTGCAGGCGGCGCTTCTCGCCGCCCGACAGCTTGGCGATCGGCGACCACTGCATCGCCGGCGGGAACAGGAACCGCTCCAGCAGCTGGCCCGCCGAGATCGTCGTGCCGTCGGCCGTGCGCACCTGCTCGGCCTGCTCGCGGATGTACTCGATGACGCGCATCGACTCGTCCATCTCCTCATGCTCCTGGGAAAAGTACCCGATCCGTACCGTCGGTCCGAGCGACACCTCGCCGGCATCCGGCTGCAGGCGGCCGCCGATCAGCTTCAGCAGCGTCGATTTTCCGCTGCCGTTGCGCCCGATGATGCCGACGCGGTCCTCCGGCACGGCGATGTAGCTGAAGTCCTCGATCAGCGTGCGGTCGCCGTAGCGCTTCGCTACGCCGTCCAGCTCGACGATCTTGCGGCCGAGCCGCGACGAGGCGACGGACAGGTCGAGCTTGCCGGACGCCTTGTCCGGCCCGGACGCCTTCAGCGCCTCGAAGCGCTCGATGCGCGCCTTCTGCTTGGTGGAGCGGGCCTTCGCCCCGCGCCGGATCCAGGCCAGCTCATTGCGGAGCAGGTTCTGCCGCTTGGCCTCGCTCGAGGCCTCGCGCTCCTCGCGCTCGAGCTTGAGCTCGAGGAAGCGGCTGTAGTTGGCCGTGTAGAAATACGCGCGCCCCCGGTCGAGCTCGACGACCCGGTTGCTCACCCGGTCGAGGAAGTAGCGGTCATGCGTCACCATGAGCAGCGCGCCGCGCCGCTTCTGAAGCATGCCTTCCAGCCAGGCGACCGACTCGTTGTCGATATGGTTGGTCGGCTCGTCGAGGATGAGCACGTCCGACGGCGACAGCAGCGCCGCCGCCATCGCCGCGCGCTTGCGCTGGCCTCCGGACAGCGTGCCGAGCCGGGCTTCGGGATCCCGCAGCCCGAGCTTCGACAGCGCGGTGCGGGCGTCGCTCTCCAGCTGCCAGGCGTCCAGCTCGTCCATCGCCGCGCCGGCCCGCAGCAGCCGCTCTTGCAGCGAGGCGTCGGAGCTGCTGCGCTCCAGCGCCTCCAGCGCCGCCGCATGCTCCCGCACGGCGCGCAGCTGCGGCGTGTCGCCGCCGAGCACATGCTCCAGCACCGTCTCCTCCGGATCGAACTCGGGATTCTGGAGCAGCATGCGGACGCTCACGCGCGGCGGGATGACGACCTTGCCGGAGTCGGCCGGCTCGATGCCGGCGATCGCCTTGAGGAACGTCGACTTGCCGGTGCCGTTCACGCCGATGATGCCGATCTTGTCGCCGTCGGAGATGCCGAAGCTGACGTCCTCGAACAGCTTCTTCTCTCCGTATGTCTTGGTCAGATGCTCGATGGATAACAGATGCATAGCAGGCCTCTTTCCTTCCTTGATCCGTTTCCGGCCGCGCGGCGGCCGGACGCTCGTCCTCCCATCATACCACAGGCGGCCAAGTCCGGTGCAGAGGCGCCGCCGCCGCTCCCTTTTGCAGGCCGCCGCCAAGCGTGGTGCACGATGGAGCATTCCGGCGGCATCGTCCCGGCCAGGCTTCGGAGGGAATGCGGCGAGACCGAAAGCCTCATGACGTGAAGGATTCGCGCCGCAAAAAGCTCGCCCCGCGAGTCCTTCGCGGGGCGAGCTTTTTGCGGCGGATGCGTCCGATGCCGCAGGCATCCTGAGGCCGGCCTGCCGTTGCAGCGCCTCAGCGAAGCGCCGGCTCGGCTGATCCGGCCGGCAGCCTGCGGGCGCTCCGGCTGTGCGGGATGCACATCGGAGTGCCGTGGAGCGGATCCGGCATGATGTCGCACGTGAGGCCGAACACTTCCGCGATCATGGCGGAACTGACCACGTCCCGCGGAGCTCCTTGCGCGTAGACCGCTCCGCCCTTGATCGCGACGATATGGTCGGCGTAGCGGCAGGCCAGGTTGATGTCATGCAGGACCATCACGACCGTGCGCCGCTCGGAAGCGTTGAGCTCGTCGAGCAGGTCCAGCACCTCGATCTGATGGGTCAGATCGAGATAGGTCGTCGGCTCGTCGAGCAGGATGACGCCGGTCTGCTGAGCGAGCGTCATCGCGATCCAGGCCCGCTGGCGCTGGCCGCCGGACAGCGCGTCGACGCTGCGCTCGCCCAGCTCCGACATGCCCGTCGCCTTCAGCGCCTTCATGACCGCCTCCTCGTCCTCCCGCGACCATTGCTGCAGCCAGCTCTGGTAGGGATAGCGGCCCTGCTTGACGAGCTGGAGCACGCTCAGCCCCTCCGGCGCCTGCGGCCCTTGCGGCAGGATGGCCAGCTTGCGGGCGACCTCCTTGGTCGTCATCCGGGAGATGTCGCTCCCGTCGATGACGACCGAGCCCTGCTGCGGCTTCAGCAGCCGGGCCATGGAGCGCAGCAGCGTCGACTTGCCGCAGCCGTTGCTGCCGATGAACACCGTCACCTTGCCCTCCGGAATCGTCAGATCCAGGCCTTCGAAAATATTCGCGCCTCCATAGGAGAGCGACAGTCCTTTTGCCTCCAGCATCCCCATCGTTCCGTGCCCCCTGCCTGTCATGAATTGCGGTGCCGATACAGCATGTATAGGAAGAACGGCGCGCCGATCGCAGCCGTGAAGACGCCCGCCGGAATGTCGAGCGGCGGGAACGCCGTGCGCGCGGCCAGATCGGCGGCCAGGAGGAGGATGCCTCCGATCAGCGCGCTCGCCGGCAGCAGGCCGCCGAACGACGAGCCGACGAGCCGGCGCGCCATATGGGGAGCCATCAGCCCGATGAAGCTGATGGCGCCGCCGATGGCGATGGCCGCTCCCGCCAGAGCCACGCTCAGCAGCAGCAGCACCAGGCGGCCTCGCTGCACTTGCGCTCCGGCGCTGCCGGCCACCTCGTCGCCGAGCGCCTGGATGTTCACATGCCGGGCTTGGAGCCAGGCCAGCGGCAGCAGGACCGCGACCCAGGGCAGCAGCGCGTAGACGTCCTTTTCCCAAGAGACGCCGTAGATGCTTCCCGTCATGAACGTCAGCGACTTGACCGACAGGATGAGCGGCCCGGAGATGATCAGCATGTAGGAGACGGACTTGAACGCGGCCGACAGTCCCGTGCCGATCAGCACGAGCCTCAGCGGCGATACCCCTCCTCTCCAGGACAGGACATACAGCAGTCCCGTGACCGCAAAGGCGCCTGCGATGGCCGAGATCGGCATCCAGGAAACGGAGACGGAGTCTCCGAGCAGGAACAGGAACAGCACGGCGCCCAGCGAGGCTCCCTCCGTGATGCCCGTCACGTCGGGCGAGGCCAGCGGATTGCGCACCAGCCCCTGCAGGATCGCGCCCGCCACCGCCAGCGATGCCCCTACGAGCACCGCGATGACGATGCGCGGCAGGCGCAGCTTGTTCACGATGACCTCATGCGCGGCGGCGCCCTTGCCCGCTATGGAGCGGATGACCTCCAGAGGCGACAGGTAGAGGCTGCCGACGCCCGTGCTCACGACCATCAGCACCGCGCACAGGAGGGCGAGTAGGGCAAGGATTCCGATCGTCCTGCGCTCGACCAGAAAGGACATCCGCGGACGGCTCACTCGCACCGAACGGTATCGGCTCATCGGCTCACCCTCCCCGAACGTGCGATATAGACGAAGAACGGAACGCCGATGACCGCGGTCATGACGCCGACGGGCACTTCCTTCGGCATGGCGATGTACCGCGAGCCCAGGTCGGCCGTAACGAGCAGCAGGGCGCCGATGACGGCGCAGTAAGGAATGATCCAGCGGTAGTCGCTGCCTGCGATGCGGCGGACGATATGCGGGACGATGATGCCGACGAATGCCACCGGTCCGGCCGCCGCCACCGATGCTCCGGCGAGCAGGATGACGGACAGGGCGGCCGCCCCTTTCATCCAGGCCGTATTCTGCCCGAGGCTGCTGGCGATGTCGTCTCCCATCGAGAGCACGCCCAGATGGCGGGACAGGAGGAGCGCCAGCAGCATTCCGGCCCCCATGTACGGCAGCACGGCGGTCAGCGAGTCCAGCTCCCGTCCCGCGACCGAGCCGACCAGCCAGACGAGCACCTGATCGAACATCTTGCCGCTGGAGAGCATGTACCCCTGCGTCACGGAGGCGAAGAATGCGGCCATGGAAGCGCCGGCCAGCGTGATCTTCACCGGCGTCATGCCGTCCTTGCCGACGCTGCCCAGGACGAAGACGATCAAGCCGCTGACGGCGGCTCCGGCCAGAGCCATCCCTGTCTGGGCTTGCATGCTCTCAAGGCCGAGCAGCCCGGCGCCGAGCACGGCGAAAAAAGCCGCTCCCGCGTTCACGCCGAAGGTGCTTGGCGACGCGATCGGATTGCGCGTGATGACCTGCATGAGCGCTCCGGCTACGGCGAGGCTGGCCCCGACGGCGGCCGCGATCAGTGCCCGCGGAACCCTCGCCGTGCGGATGATGAGGTCCTCCTGCGTTCCGCTGTAGCGCGTGAAGGAATCGATGACATGGTCCAGCGGGATGTCCGCCGTGCCGAAGGCGATGCTGCATAGGACCGCGAAGGCCAGCAGCGCCATAAACAGAATGATGCCCGCAACTCTCATGTCCGCCTGCTTTCTCGTTCGCTTGGAACTTGTCTGTTGCCCTGCTGCCCGAGCTCCCGAATCCGGCCCGCATGCCGGGTTCAATCCGATCTAGAAGCCTGAGGGCAGCAGAATGCTAGGGAAAAGTGTAGAAGAAGAACCACCTGCTGTCAACGATCATGATAATCATTCTCAAAATTCGATTGACAGAGCCTCCCTTCTTCTCTATCATTGCTATCTGTACTGATAACGGTTATCAATCAAAATCGAAGGGGATCATGAAATGAAAAAACGCCTACTCATTCTTATGGGCTGCGTCCTGCTGATCGGCCTGCTGGCCGCTTGCGGCAGCAATAACGGCAGCAACGGCAGCACGAACGGCGCCGCGAATACGAATGCGAATGCCGAAGCGGAAGCCGGCGCGGGCGCCGAGCGCGTCGTCAAGCATGCGCTCGGCGAGACGACGATCAAAGGCACGCCGCAAAAGGTCGTCGTCCTGACCAACGAAGGCACCGAAGCCGTGCTCGCTCTCGGCGTGAAGCCCGTCGGAGCCGTCAAGTCGTGGACGGGGAATCCGTGGTACGCCCACATCGCGGACAAGATGGAAGGCGTCACGGTGCTCGGCGAGGAAAGCCAGCCCAACATCGAGCTGATCGCCGGCCTGGAGCCGGACCTCATCATCGCCAACAAGATGCGCCACGAGAAGATCTACGAGCAGCTGAGCGCGATCGCGCCTACGGTTGAAGCCGAGGATCTGCGCGGCTACTGGAAGAAGAACTTCGCCCTCTACGCCGAGGCGCTGAACAAGAAGGACGAGGGCGACAAGCTGATCGCCGACTTCGACGCCCGCATCGAGGACTTCAAGGGAAAAGCCGGCGACAAGCTCAACGAGACCGTCTCCATGGTGCGCTTCATGGCCGGCAAGACGCGCGTCTATCATACGGATACGTTCTCCGGCATCATCTTCGACCAGATCGGCATCGCCCGCAACGAGATGACGAAGACGAGCAAGGAGACCTTCGTCGATGAGATCACCAAGGAGCGCCTGCCCGAGGTCGAAGCCGACCGCCTCTTCTACTTCACCTACGACACCGGGGACGGAAAGGGCAGCGCGACGGAGCAGGAATGGACGAGCGATCCCCTGTGGAAAAGCCTGAAGGTCGTCAGCGAAGGCCAAGCCAAGCGTGTCGACGACGCCGTCTGGAACACGGCGGGAGGCATTCTGGCCGCCAACCTGATGCTCGACGAGCTGTACCGGATCTACGAGGCATAGGGCCGTTCCCTCCTCCATAGCAACGCAAACAAGCCGTTCCGGGACTGACTCGGGACGGCTTGTTTTGTTATTCAAGGAGTCAGACCGATCGGGAAGATTTAATGCCGTGAAAGACGACCGAGTTGGATTTTTCCGTGGCTGGCCTGAATTCCCAATCTCCATAAGCTTGAATCTGTGAAAATCCGGCCAGGGCCAGTGATTCATGAATTTGTTCTTGCGTTCGGAAAATCAATTCCATTTTCTGATGAATGAGCGTTTCGCCTGTACGTGCATGTTTAACCGTTTCATAAAAAACATAGACGTCTCCCCGGAATCCTTCGTATTCCGTCCAAATCTCGAGCGGTTCGCCGCTCGATGGATCTGTTGCAATGTCGGGGGTCAGATCTTTTTCCCATTGCTCCCACGCTTTTGCCGTTGGATTTCGCGCATCGAACATAAAGTGTCCACCCGGCTTCAAGGCTGCGTATGCATCCGAAACAACGCGCTGCCAGCTGCAGTCTGTAAGAAATACTTGCGCCACATTCGCTGTCATGACGACAGCGTCAAAGTGATTCGGCTGCAGCTGCGAGCTGTCGCCAACGATCCAAAGGATGGAGCGGTCTTTGCTTCTTGCATATTCGATCGCTTCTTCATGGGGATCAATTGCTGTCAGGCGATAGCCGGCTTCCGCAAAATGCGTAGTCAGCCTGCCTGTGCCGCAACCTAAATCAGCCACATGTTCGACATCCGCCTTTTTCAACAAGGCTAAAAAGAAATCATCGTCTTTGCCCCAACGATTGATCTGGTCATATACGAGCGGTATCATGCATGGCTCCTTCCGCAGATGGCGCTGATCTGATGACAGTTGGCCAGGATGCGAAAAAACGGACGCCGATGCTGGTCGACGTCCGTCCTTCATTTCTCTGCCGTTCCGCTTGAAGCCGGTACTGCGCCTTTTACCCGGCTTGCTTAGCGCTTGCCCGTCATTTTCTCCGGACGCACCCACTCGTCGAACTGCTCGGAGGTGAGCAGGCCGCTCTTGATCGCGCTCTCCTTGAGCGTCGTGCCGTCCTTGTGCGCCTGCTTGGCGATCTTGGCGGCGTTCTCGTAGCCGATGTGCGGATTGAGCGCCGTCACCAGCATGAGCGACTGGTCGAGGTTGCGCTGCAGCGTCTCGCGGTTCGGCTCGATGCCGACGGCGCAGTGCTCGTTGAACGACAGCATGGAGTCGGACAGCAGCACGACCGACTGCAGGAAGTTGTAGGCGATGACCGGCTTGAACACGTTCAGCTCGAAGTTGCCCTGGCTGGCCGCGAAGCCGATCGCCGCGTCGTTGCCCATGACCTGGCAGGCGACCATCGTGATCGCTTCCGCCTGCGTCGGGTTGACCTTGCCCGGCATGATGGAGCTGCCCGGCTCGTTCTCGGGAATCGTGATCTCGCCGATGCCGCTGCGCGGGCCGCTCGCCAGCCAGCGCACGTCGTTGGCGATCTTCATCAGGTCGGCCGCGAGGCCCTTGATCGCGCCGTGCACCCAGACGATCTGGTCATGCGACGTAAGCGAGTGGAACTTGTTGGAAGCGGTGACGAAGTTGTGGCCGGTGATCTCGGCCACCTCGGCCGCAACCTGCACGGCATAGTCCGGGTGGGCGTTGATGCCCGTGCCGACCGCCGTGCCGCCGAGCGCGAGCTCGCGGATCGCGTCGGTGCTGCTCGTCAGCATCCAGCTGGACTTCTCCAGCATCGCTTCCCAGCCGCTGATCTCCTGGCCGAGCGTGATCGGCGTCGCGTCCTGCAGATGCGTGCGGCCGATCTTGACGATGTCGTCGAACTGCACGCTCTTGTCGTGCAGCGTCGCCTTCAGCACCTCGAGCGCGGGGAGCAGGCGCGTCTGCACGGCGATGACGGCCGCGATGTGCATCGCCGCCGGGAACGTATCGTTGGAGCTCTGGGAACGGTTGACGTCGTCGTTCGGATGGATGCGCGTAGACGAGCCCGCTGCCTCGAGCAGCTGGTTCGCGCGGCGGGCGATGACCTCGTTGCAGTTCATGTTCGTCTGCGTGCCGCTGCCCGTCTGCCAGACGACGAGCGGGAACTCGCCGTCATGCTTGCCCTCGAGGATCTCGTCGGACGCGCGGCAGATCGCCTCGGCCTTTTCCGGCTCCAGCACGCCGAGCTTGGCGTTCGCCTGCGCGGACGCCTTTTTGACGATCGTCATCGCCTTCACGATCTCGAGCGGCATCTTCTCCCAGCCGATCTTGAAGTTCTCGCGGCTGCGCTGCGTCTGCGCGCCCCACAGCTTGTCCGCCGGAACCTTGATCTCGCCCATCGTATCCTTTTCAATCCGATATTCCGTCATTCGTTTCTCCGCCTCCTTGAACTCGTTGAACCGCTTTCCGTTTGGTTTGCCGCTATCCATTTTAACGGAAAAAGCGGCCCTCCGCCACCGCGGGAGCCGCTTCTTCGGACTTACTGCGCCTTGGCGTCGCGATAGGCCTGCACGTACGCCGCCGCTTGCCGCTCGATCAAGGAGAAATCGCCCGTCTTGACCGCTTCCTTGGTCAGGTCGCCGCCGATGCCGACCGCCACCGCTCCGGCCTTGACCCACTCGCGCAGGTTGCCGAGCGACACGCCGCCGGTCGGCATGACGTTCGCCTGCGGCAGCGGCCCTTTGATCGCCGAGATGACGCTCGGCTCGTAGACGCTGCCGGGGAACAGCTTGACGATGTCGACGCCGAGCTCAAGCGCGCTCTGGATTTCGTGGATCGTCATCGCGCCCGGCAGGATCGGCACCGCGTAGCGGTTGCAGAGCTTGATCGTGTCCGGATTGAACGCAGGGGCGACGACGAACTCCGCGCCGGCGAGAATCGCCGCGCGCGCCGTCTCCGGATCGAGCACCGTGCCGACGCCGATGATCGCATGCTTGTCCGAGGCCGGATCAGCTTTGCTGGAATACTCCGCGGCCAGCTGCTCGATCGCGCGCAGCGCGCCCGGCACCGTCATCGTGATCTCGATCGCCTTGATCCCGCCCTTGACCGCATGGCGCGCCATGCGGACGACCTCCTCGGCGGAGTCGGCGCGCAGCACCGCCACGACGCCCGCTTCCGCGACCGCGGCGGTCACTCTCAACTTGTTCAGCATTCGACCATTCCCTCCCCATGATAACCGGATTCATTGTCTCATCCGTCCCGTCCGATCGTCAACCGTTTATCCACAGCCCGGCGCTTCATTTCCTTCCGAAAAGCTCGCAAAAGTTGTCCACATGGGGAAAGGCAAGCCCAAAAAAGCCGCTCCTGCCCGCATGGAAGCGCGCGCAAGGAGAAGCTTTCCCTTATCCCAGGTCAGTTGTGGATACTGGGGGTATTTTTTGTGCATATGTGGACAATTCAGGGGATAACCGCATGGCCCGCCGCGCCCTGCAGGCAGGTGAGGATGACCGGTCCCTGCTCCGTCACCGCGACCGTATGCTCGAACTGGGCCGACCAGGAGCGGTCGCGCGTCCGCGCCGTCCAGCCGTCGCGGTCGATCCACACAGCGCCGTCGCCGGCGGCAAGGATCGGCTCGACGGTGAGCACCATGCCGGGCTCGAGCCGCGCGCCGCTGCCGGCCAGCCCGGTGTGGCCGACCTCCGGCGCTTCGTGGATCGACTGGCCGATGCCGTGGCCGGCGAACGTCGCGACGACCGAGCAGCCATGCGCCCGCGCTTCCTTGACGATCGCCGCGCCGATGTCGCCGATTCTCCGCCCGGCGCGGCATTCGGCGACGCCGCGCAGCATCGCCCGCCTGGCCGCCTCCATCAGGCGCGCGGCCTCCGGCTGCGGCCGGCCGATCGCGTACGTCCAGGCCGAGTCGGCTTTCCAGCCGTCGACATCGGCTACCATGTCGATCGTGACGAGATCTCCCTCCTGCAGCGGAATCGAGTCCGGGAACCCGTGGCAGACGACCTCGTTCACCGACGCGCATGTCGCAAACGGATAGCCGCAATAGCCTTTTTGCGCCGGCCTCGCCCCGCGCTCGGCCATCAGCCTTTCCACAAAGCGGTCGATCTCCAGCGTCGTCACTCCCGGAGCGATCCTCCGCCCGATCGCCTCGTGGCATTCGGCCACGATCTGTCCGGCTCTGCGGATGCAGGCGATCTCTTCTTCCGACTTCCATTCCGCCATCCGGCGCCACCCCCGCTTCCTAAAGCTTGCTACATCTTATTCGGGGGAGACGCAAAAAAAGACCCGCGCCTTCCGCGAAGGAAGGGCGGGCCGGTATGTTCATCTCATGTCCGATCAGCTGACGGAAGACTTCATTCTGCCCATTTCATGCTCCACCAGAGAGGTCAATTCGTCCTCATAGCCGCCGGTGATGCGATACTTGCGAATGTAGTCCTTGACGAACTTGCGCGGATCCTTGGGCTGAAAAATTCTCGTGAGTTCCTTGAGGCTTTCCTTGACTTCATTCTGGCTGTGCTTGGCCATGAAATCTCCTCCTCTTACAGTGGATGGTCAGTCCGAAACATCCCAATCGAGAAAACAGCGGCGTCCGGCCGCTCCCCTACGCTGCAGGCACTCCACGGCAGATGAGTGAATGTTTTTATTTTTCACACTATTATAGCACTTGATGCACGGATAGGAAATAAAATTCCAATCATTGGTCCGCCTGATCCGGCGGATCGTTCGGATCGGACCGACGGTCCGGCCCCGATCGCGGCCGGCCGTCTCCGGCCTGCTCGACGGTTCCATCCTGACGCTGACGGGTGTAGAGACGCAGATAAGCGATCACGACGACGATGGCGACCAGCACTCCGAATCCAAGGGTAACCGCTGTCACCCAGCCTTTGACCACCATCCGCGCCGCCTCCCTTCGCTTCTCCAATAACTCCCATCCAGAGAAGTATAGCGTATCGGAAGAGGCGCTTACAACCGTGCGGCTTCCTTCCATTCCCCCTGTTCGAGCCCTGTGCGGCAGGCAGCTGGCATTCCTCGTTCTTCTTAGGAGTATCGGCGAAAAAGGACAAGCTTTTCAGCCCATTACCCGAAATATCCGCTCCTCAATCAAGCTTGTTCGCCGCTCCTCCCGGCGGCTACCCCCAGTGTATGAGCGCGGACGCCAAAAAAAACCGGAGGGCGCTCCCTCCGGCCTCGGCCTGGCGTCTTGTCCGCCGCCGCGCGGCGGCTTTCCGGGCGGCTTTCGCTGCGCCGCCTGCGGTTCGATCGTCTCAGCCGACGCTTTCGTCCGCCTGCAGCAGCGGCAGGCCGACATGGCCGACCGTGCCTTTGCCGAGCTCGCTCTCGTAATAGAGCTTGCCGTGATGGTTCTCGACAATCTTATACGTCATGACGAGGCCGAGCCCCGTGCCCTTCGCCTTCGTCGAGAAGAACGGCTCGCCGAGCTTGGCCAGCTTCTCCTGCGGGATGCCTCCGCCCTCGTCGGCGACGCGGGTCCAGATCATGCCGCTGTCGGTCGACGTCTCGACCCGGATCGTACCGCCCGAGCCCATCGCCTCGATGGCGTTTTTGAGGAGGTTGATGAACACCTGCTTGAGCTGGTTGGCGACGCCGAGGACGTACAGCTCCTCCTCCGGCAGCTCCAGCACGAGCTGCACGTTGTTCATGATCGCCTGCGCCTCGATGAGCATGATGACGTCGCGCAGCACCGCGCCGAGCGAGACGGCATGGAAATCGACCGCTTGCGGCTTGGACAGCACGAGCAGCTCGCTGACGATCTGCTCGATCCGCTCGAGCTCCATCGCCATGATCGAAATATAGTTGCGGCGGTTGTCCTCCTGCATCAGCTTCGTAAAGCCCTTGAGCGAGGTGAGCGGATTGCGGATCTCGTGCGCGATGCCCGCGGCGAGCTGGCCGACCGCTCCGAGCATCTCCGACTTGCGCAGCATCTCCTCCGTCTCCTTGCGGTCGGTAATGTTCTCGGACAGCTTCATGTAGTGGATGACCTCGCCGCGCTTGACGATCGGGAGGAACTTCGCCTGCTCCCAGTAGATTTCCCCGTCGGTGCGGAGGCCGGCGAGCTCGCCCTCCCATACTTCGCCCTCCTGCAGCCGCCTCCAGATGTCCGAGAACGCCGCGCCGCTCGCCTGCCAGTCGTCCAGCTGCTCCAGATGGCGTCCCTGCACCCCCTCCGGCGTGTCCAGGGCCAGATCCAGGTACGGGCTGTTGGCGTAGACGACCTTGCCCCCGAGATCGGAGATGACCATCAGGCTCGGGCTCTGCTCGACTGCGTAGGAGAGGCGCAGCAGCTCCTCGTTCATCTCCTTGAGCTCGGTGATGTCGACGAGCGTGATGATGACGCCCTTGGTCAGATGCTCCAGCGTCCGGTACGGCATCATGCGCATCTTGTACCATTTGCCGCCCCGGCTCTTGATCTCCTTCTCCAGCGAGCGCAGCGACTGCAGCACGCGGGAGGCGTCCTCGATGAAGCCGTCGTAGTAGAACTGATGCGAGATATGGTGGAACGGCCGCCCGATGTCGACGTCGAGCAGGTTGATCTCCTTGGTCACCGCCGGCGTGAAGCGCCGGATGCAGAACTGCGTATCGAGGAAGATCGTGCCGATCTTCGTGCTGACGAGGAACAGGTCCATGTCGTTGTTGAGCTCGGTCAGCTCCTGGATCTTGAACTGGTACTCGGAGTTTATCGTGACGAGCTCCTCGTTGACCGCCTGCAGCTCCTCGTTCGTGCTCTGCAGCTCCTCGTTCGAGGCGATCAGCTCCTCGTTGGTGCTCTGCAGCTCCTCGTTGGACGCCTCCAGCTCCTCGATCGCCGTCTGCAGCTTCTCCTCGGTCATCCGCAGCTGCTGCTCGAGCCACACCATCTGCCGGCGGACGCTCTCGTCCAGATCGATCTGCTTGACGTCCTCCCGATCCTGCTCGTCCGACTTTTGGAAGACGACGAGGCTGTACGTGCTGAACGCCGAGACCGAACGGGTGAACGGCCGGACGACGACATGCACGCGCTCCTGCCCTTGCGGCGTCTGGATGACGAGATCGCGGAAGCGCACCTCCTGGACGCGGTCCAGGCGAATCTGCTGCAGCGCCGTCACGATCGAGATCGCGAGCGCCGGATCGAGGATCTTGTGCAGGTTCCAGGACGGCTTGCCCTCGGCCGGCGAGAGGAACGGCTGGATGCTGCCCGTCACATGCTGCACCTCCAGCTGCTCGTCGACGAGCAGCGAGGGCAGCATATGCTCGTTGACGTACGTGCTGTAGAACTGGTTCTGGCGCTGGCTCTCCTGGAAGTCCGACGTCATCGACGCCCGCCGGCGTTCCCGTCCGTCCGCTCCCCCGTGCAGGCTGCGGCCGCCCTCGAGCAGCAGCTGCGCAGCCGCCGTCAGCTTGCGCGGCCGCATCTTCTGCTTGAAGATGTTCCACTTGCCGCTCGTCGTCTCGAACAGATGGTCGAGCCTGCCCATCGTCTCGCTCGGCCCCAGGAACAGATAGCCTCCCGCCCCCAGCGCGAAATGGAACAGGGAGAGCACCTTCTGCTGGACTTCCGGCTGCAGGTAGATGAGCATGTTGCGGCAGGCGATGAGGTCGAGGTTGCTGAACGGCGGATCCTTGGTCAGATTATGGGGAGCGAACACGATCATGCGGCGCAGCTCGCGCGTCACCTGGTATGTATCGCCGTGCCGGACGAAAAAGCGGGCCAGCCGCTCCTTGCCGACGGTGGACTCGATGGTCAGCGGATAGACGCCGTGATTGGCATAGTCGATCGACTGCTTGTCCACGTCCGTGGCGAAGATCCGGACGGCGATCCGGTCCGCCAGTCCTTCCGCGGCGAGCGCCTCCGAGACGAGCATGGCGATGGAATAGGCCTCTTCCCCGGTCGAGCAGCCGGCCGTCCAGACGCGCAGCTCCGGCGCGGCGGCCTCGCTCTTCTGCCGCAGCAGCTTGGGCAGCACCGTGTCCCGGATGATCTGGAACGCCTCCGGATCGCGGAAGAAATGCGTCACATGGATGAGGAGATCCTGGCGCAGCTCGTAGATCTCGTCCGGCTCCTCCTGGATGTACTCGGCATAGGCCTCGAGCGAGGAGCAGCTTTTTTCCGCCATCCGCTTCTCCATGCGGCGCAGCAGGCTGTTCCGTTTGTAAAAGCTGAAGTCGATGTTCGTCCGCTCCCGCACCTTTTCCAGGATGAGGGCGACCGCGGCCTCGGACTTGTCCCCGTCGCCGCTGCACGAGGAGAGCACATGCGTCACGCTCGGAATGAGCGACTGCGGCATGCGGAGCTTCGCCGCAATCTTCTCCGGCGCGAGCACGTAGTCCACATAGCCCGTCTCGATCGCGCTGCGGGGCATGCCGTCGAATTTGGCCGTCTCGCCGCTCTGGGCGAACACGATGCCCCCCGCCCGCTTGACCGTGGAGATGCCGCGCGTCCCGTCCGTGCCCGTGCCGGACAGCACGACCGCGATCGCTTGCGAGGCGGCGTCGGACGCCAGCGAGTAGAAGAAGTGGTCGATCGGATAATGGATCTCGTCGGGATGGGGCTCCGCCAGCCACAGCCGGCCCCTGCGCAGCGTCATCGTCTTGCGCGGAGGGATCAGATAGATCGTATTGGGCTCCACCTCCATGCCGTCCCTCACCACATGGATGGCCATCGGCGTGTACAGAGACAGAATTTCATTCATCAGGCTCTTATGGTCAGGCGACAGATGCTGGATGACCGCGAAAGCGAGTCCGCTTTCGGCGCTCGTATGCTGAAAGAAGCTTTTGAGGCCTTCGAGCCCTCCCGCCGAGGCTCCGATGCCTACGACGCGGACCGGTTCGCCGAACTTCGCCATCGTTGCTTCCTGAGCCGGCTCGGGGTTGTTACGCGACACTGGCTGTCCCTCCTCGTTCCCGTTCTGCAGCTGGTTGTCCCCTTTTCCCGCTTTCCTCGGAAACACTTGCAGAAGGGATACTATTCTCCTTTTCCTTTCCATTTCCTCCAATAATAAAAGAGAACCTATCTTTCGCTATAAGCCGGGTTTTTTCGTCTTTATTTGCGCTGGAGGCGGCGACTCCCTCCGAGGATCGCGTCCGCCTGACCGGCTGCGCCGGAGGCAGGCCGTACGTACGGCGGAACGTCAAACAGCCCCGCTCGGATTGCTCCGCGCGGGGCTGTTTGCACAAGGGCGACAGGGACCGCCGGCGTCACGCCCAGCGGATCTCCTGGATGCAGTCCGGCGCCTCGTAGCGCTCGTCGTCGACGGCGTTGCTGACCGGGTACATGCGCAGCTGGAACGGCTCCAGCGGCTGCAGATGCCGCCGCAGGAACGAGAAGTCGCGGATCGACGGATGCAGCCACTCCTCCATGCCCTCCTCGTCGAGCACGACGGGCAGACGCTCCTGCCACTGCGTCAGGCTGCCGGACGCCGGCACCGTGACGATCGTCGCCGCCCGCTCGAGCCGTCCGTCCGGAGAGCGCCACTCCTCGTACAGGCCGGCCATGCCGAACAGCGGACGGCCTTGCACCTGGATATGCATCGCGCGCGGCTGCCGCTGGCGGCCCTCCTCGCGCCGCGCCGCCTTGCCCTCCTCCTCGAGACGCTCCCAGCCGTACATGCCGCTGCACGGAATGACGCAGCGTCCTCCGGCCAGCATGCGCTTGAAGTAGGGCTTGGCCTCCAGCGAGGAGGCGTCGGCGTTGACCGAATCCCGCGCCCAGAACGGAAACAGGCCCCATCGCCCCTCGTCGAGGATGCGTACGCCGTGGCGGTCGTTGCGGACGAGCGGGATCGGACGCGTGGGCGCGATGTTGTAGCGCGTCGCCTCCAGCGGCTCATGCTTCTGGATGCGGAACTGCTGCTTCAGCTCGCCGATGTCGGTGGCGAGGGAAAAACGGATGCACATGGGGTCTACCTCCCGGATGGTGGCTTGCTGCCCTTAGCATCCGCAGGAGGTGGAATATTATTCATGGGGGCGAGGAGGCTCCGCCGTGAACCGCTTGCGGAAGCGCAGCGGCGGCAGGCCCGCATGCGCCGCGAACAGGCGCGTGAAATGCGGCAGCTGCCGGAAGCCGCATGCCTCGGCGACCTGCGCGATCGGCCAGTCGGTCGACAGCAGCAGCAGCTTGGCCTGGTCGAGGCGGTAAAACTGCAGATACTGCTGCGGCGTGCAGCCGTACACCTCGACCATGCAGCGCGCGATGTACACCGCGTGGAAGCCGAGCGCCTCCGCCAGCTCGGCGTTGCTCGCGGGCTCGAGCCAGCGCCGCTTCATATAGGCGGCCGCCTGCTCGGCCACCGCCCGCGCGGCCGCCTCCGGCAGCGCCGGACGGCCGGCCGCCTCGAGCGCGCGCAGCAGCTCGCCGAAGCGCTGCTGGCGCAGCCAGAAGCCGTCCGTCTCGGCATCGGCCGCGGCCGCGGCGAGCCGGCCGAACGCGTCCTCCGCCTCGCGGGCGTCGATCAGCCGCGGCAGCCGGATCGCGTGCGTGTAATGGTCGCCGAGCAGTCCCGGCTCGCTGCCGGCGGCCGTCTCCTCCCAATCGCCGGAGCTCTGGAAGTGCACGAGCTCGACCTCCGTCTCCTCGGCGCACGCCCCGCCGCTCCAGCGGGCGGCTCCCGGAGGCAGCAGCAGCGCCTGGCCAGCTTCGGCCGTCCATAGCCGCTGCGCCTCGCGGATCCTCAGCCTGCCCCGGCGCACGTACAGCAGCTCGAACCATCCCAGGTCGATCCGGCCGGGATGCTCCTCTCCCGCGCCGTACGTCCGCCGCCGCGCGTCCACGAGGAACGGCAGCGGCGGGCAGCGGAACGTCATGACGGGCATATCCTGCATCGAACCATCTCTCCTGCCTGAGGGGCCTTGCGCCCCGATTAAAAGGGAAGGCCGGGCGCCCGCTCGGGGACGCCCGGCTTCCCGGACCGAACCTATTCTACCAAATTCGCGGCCCTCAGGACAGGCCGGGGTCGGAGCCGGCCGATTTCTTGTAGGAGGAAGGCGGCTTTCCGGTCGCTTTCTTGAACTTGGCATGGAAATAGTCCACGTTGCCGTAGCCGACCTTCTCGGCGGCCTGGCGCACCTTCATGCCGCCCTCGAGCATGGCGATCGCGCGCTCGATGCGCAGCTGGTCGAGATAGGCGTTGAACGACAGGCCGGTATGGCTCTTGAACAGCTTGCCGAGATACCCGCTGTTGTAGCCGTACAAGCCGGCGAGCATCTCGAGCCGCAGCGGCTCGGCGTAATGGCGCTCCATGTAGGCGAGCATGCGCCGCATCACGGAGCCGCTGTCTCCGGCGTCCAGCTTCGCGGAAAGCTCGGCGAGCTGCCGCTCCAGCTCGGCCAGCAGGCCGCCGAGCCGGGCCTGGCGGTAGACGCCCGCCGCGAGCCCCGCATGCGCCGCCGGGGCGAAGCCGTCGACCGCCGAGGCGAGCTCCGCCAGCGCCAGCCCGCACAGCTCGGCCATCGCTCCGGCCAGCGCCGGCCGCGAGCTGTCCGCCGCGGCGAAGCTCCACGCCGCCTCCTCGAGCGTCTCGCGCAGCCGCTCGCGATTGCCCGTCTCGATCGACTGGACAAGCCGCTTGGCGAGCTGAGCCGTCTCCTCCGGCCCCGGCGGGCCGCCGCCCGCTCCGTCCGCGCCGAGCCGGGCCGCCAGCGGCTCCGGCAGCCGCTCGTGCACGCAATCCGGCTCCAGCGCGAACCGATGCCGCAGCAGCTCCGCCGCCTCGCGGCAGGAGCGGGCCAGCTCGGCAGCGCCGGCGTCGGCGCCGAGCGCGGCGGTGCAGCCGGCCTCCGGCAGCGCCGCCTCCAGCAGCCGGCGCGCCAGCCGCCGCCCGGCGTCTCCGCCCGGCACGAGCAGCGCCGCCGCACCGGCGGACCGCACGGCCGGGCCGAGCCCGGCGCCGGCCGCATGGGCGGACAGCCGCTCGCGCAGCCGCTCCGCCCCGGCGGCGTCGCCCTCCGGAGGCTCGACGAGCAGCACGCGCCACGGACCGGGTCCGCCGGCGAGATCCGCCGCCTCCGCCTCGTCCGGAGCGTCCGCGGAGCCGTCCAGCAGCGCCAGCAGCGCGGCCTCGCGGTCCGGCCCGTCCGCCCCGCCGCCCGTCTCCCGCCGCTCCTCCCGCAGCGACTGCGAGATCCGCTCGGCGTAAGCCTCGAGCTCCTCCTCGTCGACCGGCTTGAGCAGATAGCCCTCGATGCCGAGCCGGATCGCTTGCTGCGCGTAGGCGAAGTCGGCGTGGCCGCTCAGCACGAGCACGCGGCAGGCACGGTCCGAGCGGCGGATCTCCTCGACCAGCTCGAGTCCGCTGCGCTTCGGCATGCGGATGTCGACGACGACCAGATCCGGCTCCAGCTCGCGGAACAGGCGCAGGCCGTCCTCGCCGTCCACGCCGAGGCCGGCTACGCGGAAGCCGTGCCTTTCCCAATCGACCAGCGTCTGCAGCCCTTCCCGGATCGCCGGCTCGTCGTCGACGATCAGCAGCTTGAACATGATCATCCCTCCTTGTCGCGGATGCGGAAGAAGACGCGCGTGCCCTCCCCCTCCTTGCTTTCGATCGTCAGGCCGCTCTCCCGGCCGAAGCCGAGCGCGAGCCGCTGATGCACGTTGCGCAGGCCGATCCGATGGCCCTTGTCCTCGGCCTCGTCGTCGAGCGCCTGCCGCACCTGCTCCAGCCGCTCCGGCGCCATGCCGACGCCGTTGTCCGCCACCTCGACCTCCAGCTCTCCGTCCTCCGTCAGCCTGGCGCGGACGGTGACGCGGCCGCCCTCGCCGATGCCCTCGAGCCCGTGCACGACGGCATTCTCGACGAGCGTCTGCACGATCAGGGGCGGCACGGGCATCGCTGCGGCCGCCTCGCCCGCGACGAGCTCGTAGGCGAGCCGCTCGCCGCCGTAGCGGAACTTCTGGATCTCCAGGTAATACCGGACGATCTCCAGCTCCTCGGCGAGCGCGATATGCCGGGAGCCGATCTCGATGTTGTTGCGGATGAGCCGGCCGAGCATGCGCACGACCGAGGCGATCTCTTTCTCGCCTTTCATATGGATGCGCATCCGGATCGACTCCAGCGCGTTGAACAGGAAATGCGGGTTGATCTGGCTCGCCATCATCTTGAGCTTGATGTCCCGCTGCCGCAGCTCCATGTCGACCCGCTGGCGGTGCGACTCCTCGACCTCCGCCATCAGCTCGCGGATGTTGGCGACCATCAGGTTGAACTGGCGGGACAGCAGGCCGATCTCGTCCGTGCCCTGGATGTCGGAGTACACGTTGAAATCGCCCTTGCTGATGCGCGACATGTTGCGGTAGAGCACGAGCGTGCGGCGCGTCAGCACGCTCGACACGATCCAGATGAGCACGAGCCCGACGCCCATGCTGGCGGCAAGCACGCCGAGGCCGAGCAGGGCGACGCGGTTCGCCTCGCCGACGATGCTCTCGACGCGGAACAGGCTGACGATGCGCAGCCCGCTGACGCTGGAGCGGGGCAGCAGATCCTCGATGAAAACGCGGTACGCCGCGCCGTCGATCTGCTGCTCGTACGTTCCTGCGCCCAGCTCGGCCAGATCGGGCATGTCCAGCTCCCGCAGGTTGCGGCCGACCCAGCCGCTGTCGCGCGCCGCGACGATCATGCCGTCGGCGTCCGCGATCACCGTGTCGTACGGCTCCTGCTTCAGCATCGCATTGAAGAGGTCGGAGTTGACCTCGATGACGAGGATGCCGCTCGAGCGGTACTCCGGGAACGGAATCCGCCGCACGAGGCTGAGCTGCCTGCCGCTCAGCACGGACTCGCCGGAGACATAGCTCCAGTGGATGCCGTCCTTCTCCGCCGCGGCCCGATGCCAAGGCTGGCGCTGAATCTCCGGCGTCTCCAGCACGAACTCCCCGTTGTTCAGCAGCGTCTCGTTGGAATGGTACATCCGGATGCCGGACACCTCGCGGTAGAGGCTGGACGCATCGGTGAAGCTCGTGAAGTCCCACAGCGCCTTGGTCGCCTCGTACACCGTCTCGTACCTGCCCGCGACCGTCTCCTTGAGCGACTCGCTGATCATGTAGTCGTCGGAGAGGTCGATCGGCACGCGCAGGACGTCGGACACTTGCGTCACGATCTTGTCCACGTTGTTCGTCGTCTGCCGGGTCGCCTGCTCGAGCACGTTGCTCCGATACGCCGCCGTCAGGAACAGGCCCGCGATCAGGACGGGCACGAGCACGACGATGAGGAACGCGATGAACAGCTGGTTTTTGAGCCGGAGGTTGTTGAAGCTCCGGATGATGCGGGATGCGAGTGCGCGCATGCGGTTCCTTCTCTCTGCCCGCTTGCCGGACGCGCCGCCCCGACGCCCCGCAAGCTTTTCCTCTATCGTAAGACAGCCGCTCCAGCCGCACAATCGCCAAGGGCTCCCTGTTCCGAAAGGAACAGGAAGCCCTGCCTCAGGCCGCGGTCGCGCTGCCTTGCGGAAGCCTTATTTCGCCGACCACTGCTCCACGCGGTCCTTGACCGCCTGGGTGTAGATCTCCTCGGCTTTTTTGAGGTTGACCTTGTCGAGCTGGGCCAGCATGTCGTCGAAGACTTTGTCGAAATCTTCCGGCTTGGCGAGAATCGCCTCCGGAACCTTTTTCCAGATGATGTCCTCGGCCTTCTTGAAGATGACGTTGTAGTCCGGATCGGTCGGAGCCGGAATGTTCCACGCCGCGCCGTAAGGACGCTCCTTGAACTCGCTCGGTTTCGGGAACAGGTCGATCCACGTCGACGCGCCGTAGGCTTGAAGCGTCTCTTTCTCCGCCGGCGTATAGCCCTCGATGATCTGCTCCGGGAAGTTGGTCGTGTAGTAGTTGCCGGACGGATCCTTCACGCCGTCGCCGTAGTGAGGGCCCATCGCGTAGTACAGCCCGATGCCCGTCGATTTCGTGAAGTTGGCGTTGTCTTCCGTCTTCTGCTTCTGGATGTCGGCCGGAATGACGCGCTTGCCGTCCTGCACCTCGTAATGCTTTCCTTCGATGCCCCAGTTGCGCAGCACCTGGCCTTCATCGGAGGCGAGCCAGTCCAGGAACTTGATCGCGCGCACCGGATCCTTGCAGCTCTCGGTGATGGCGATGCCGTAGCCGGCCATGAAGCCCGTCGGCGCGAAGCTGGCGTCCTTGAACTCGGAGGACATCGTCACCGGCAGATGGGCGTACGTATACGCGCCGTCTTCCTTGGTCTTGATCGCGTTCTCCGCGTCGGCGTAGCCCCATTCCTGGTCGATCAGACCGAGCACGCGGCCGCTGGCGATCTTGGCCTTGTACTGGTCGCTCTTCTGGACGAACGCTTCCTTGTCGAGCAGCCCCTCGTTGAACATCTTGTTCAGCCAGCGGATGTATTCGCGCTCCTCGGGACGCTTGATATGGAAGGAAGCCTCGTACGTCTCGGGATTGATGTAGTACTCGCCGTCGTCCGGCAGTCCCGTCGCGAGGAAGGCCGGGTTCGTCACCGTAATCATGATCCGCCAGTTGTCGGCGTCGAGCGTCAGCGGAATCGTCGGCTGTCCGTCCGTCGTCGGATGCTTGGCATAATACGTCTTGAGCGCGTTCTCGTAGTCCTCGAGCGTCTTGATCTGCGGGTAGCCGAGCTCCTTGAGCACGCGCTGCTGCAGCTCGAAGCCGCCGCCGGCGTCGAAGTACGTCTGGTCGATGGAATCGTTGGTCGGCAGCACGTAGATCGCCGGGTCCTCCTTGCTGTACTTGAGGCGCTGCATGTACTTGCCGTACACCTTCTTGAGGTTCGGCGCATGCTCTTCGATAAGGTCGGTCAGGTCGAGCACCGCGCCGGCGTCGACGAGCTTGTTGATGTCGCCCTTGGCGAACACCATGTCCGGATACTGGCCGCTCGCCGCCATCAGGGCGATCTTGTCGGTGCCGCCGCCGGATACCGCGTATTCGGCCTTGATCGTGACGCCGGTCTTCTCCGTGATGGCTTTGCCGACCTCGTCCTGCATGTTGTTCCAGTTCGGGCTCGCGTCCGCTCCGAAGAAGCTGAACGTGATCGGATCGGCCTTCGCCTCTCCGCCCGCATCCGTGCCCGCATTCGCGGCGGAGTTCGCCGCCGGAGCGTTGCCGTTGCCGTTGTTGCCGCTGCCGCTGCAGCCCGCCGTCACGGCGAGCGCGCCGGCCAGCAGCAGCATCGCCGCCGTCCGCGTCTTTTTCATCTGCAATACCTTCATGTCGTTGCCTCCCATTCTTTGTATGACCCTAACCGGATGCGATCATGCCGTCTTGCAAAGATGAAGCGCATACAATCTTGCTTTTATTAGAAGGGCCGCGTAGGGCGGCCCGGCTAACCGTCAGGCTATGCCTTGACCGCGCCCAGCGTCATGCCGCCGACGAAGTACCGCTGCAGGAACGGATACACGACAAGGATCGGCACGGTGACGACGATCGTGATCGCCATCTTGATCGACTCCGGCGACACCTGGTTCATCAGCTTGGACAGGTCCTCGTTGCTGCCGCGCATGTTCGCCCCGCCCTGCTGCGTGCTCTGGAGCACCTTCATCAGCTCGTACTGGAGCGTCGTCCACGTCTCGTTCGAGCCGTTGTACAGGTAGGTGTCGAACCAGGAGTTCCACTGCCCGACCGCTAGGAACAGCGCGATCGTGGCGAGCGCCGGCTTGCACAGCGGCAGGATGATGCGCCAGTAGATCGTGAAGTCGTTCGCGCCGTCGAGCTTGGCCGACTCCTGCAGCGCGTACGGCAGTCCGTCGATGAACGAGCGGATGATGAACACGTTGAACGCGCCGACCATGCCGGGCAGAACGTACACCCAGAACGTGCCGATCAGATGCAGGTCCCGCATGAGCAGGTACACCGGAATGAGTCCGCCGGAGAAGTACATCGTCAGCGCCAGGAACACCGAGACGAAGCGGCGCGCCTGGAAGTCGACGCGGCTGAGCGTGAACGCCAGCATCGAAGCGCTGGCGAGGCCGAGCACGGTGCCCACCACCGTCCGCAGCACCGACACCTGGAGGCCCTGCAGCAGTCCCTCGTAGGCGAAGATGACGCGGTAGTTCTCGAAGGTGAACTCCCTCGGGAGGATGGTGATGCCTCCCCGCACCGTATCCTGGGAGTTGTTGAGCGAGATCGCCAGCACGTTCAGGAATGGATAGAGGGTGATGACGAGGAGTATCAGCATGATGATGATGTTGATGACGTCGAATGTCTTTTCGCCGCGGGTGGCGTTGAAGCCGCCCGCCGTTGCCCTTGCCATGGATACCCCTCCTTACATGATGCTTTCCTTGGTGACCTTCTTCAGCACGCCGTTCGCGGCGAATAGGAGCAGGATGCTGACCACCGAGTTGAAAATGCCGATCGCCGTGCCGAAGCTGAATCGGCCCAGGTTGAGGCCGTAGTTCAAGGCGTACAGGTCCAGCACCTCGGAATAGTCCATGACCAGATTGTTGCCGAGCAGGAACTGCTTCTCGAAGCCGATGCTGATGAGATGGCCGATGCTCATGATGAGCAGCACCGAGATCGTCGTGCGGATGCCCGGCAGCGTGATATGCCACATCTGCTTGAGCCGGTTCGCCCCGTCGACGCGGGACGCCTCGTACAGCTCCGGGTCGATGCCGGAGATGGCGGCGAGGTAGATGATCGCGTTCCAGCCGAGCTCCTTCCACAGGTCGGAGGCGGTGACGATGCTCCAGAACCATTCGCCCTTGGCGAGGAACTGGATCGGCTGGTCGATCAGGTTCAGGCCGAGCAGCAGGTCGTTCACCGCGCCGCCTTCGGTGGACAGCATCTTGGTGACGATGCCGGCGACGACGACCCAGGAGACGAAGTGAGGCAGATACGACACCGTCTGCACCGTCCGCTTGAAGTACTTGCCCCGCAGCTCGCTGAGCAGCACCGCGAACAGGATCGGCACCGTGAAGCCGACGATCAGCCCCATGAAGCTCATCGCCAGCGTGTTGCGCATGACCAGGTAGAACCGCTCGTCCGTGAACAGGTCGACGAAGTGCTTGAAGCCGACCCAGTCCTGCTCCATGAACGTGCGTCCCGGCTTGAAGTCCTGGAACGCCATCGTCCAGCCCCAGAGGGGCAGGTAGCTGAACACGAACACCCAGAGGACGAACGGGATCGCCATGAAATAAAGCACCTTCTGCGACTTCATCTTGCGCCAGAAGCGGGAGAGTCCGCTCTGCTCGGCCGCGCCCGCAGCCGCCTGCTTGCCGGGCGTCTTGTCTGTGTATGCTTCCAAGGCTGCTTTCGACCTCCTTGCTGCGTGCCGTTTCGGCTCGCCAGCGGGCTCTCTTGGCTGGCGTGACGCAAGCGCGAATGCCGATGGACGCCGGCGCCGAAGGCGGCTAGCTCCATAGGCTTCGCGGCTCGCCGGACGGCCGCCCGGCAAGCGCTCATCGCAAGCGCCGCTCGACCGGTTTCCGTACATCCGCCAACCTCATGCCCTAATGGTAACGCATACAGAATGCGCTTCCTACCGGACGGATCGGAGCGAAAATCAGATAGAAATCGGAGATTGGCGGAAGCGGTTTCGTCCGCGGCCGCCGGCTCCGGCCGCTTCGCGCCGGACGCGGCATGCGCCCGCCTGCTCGCCGGCATGCGATATGCTAAGATGGAAGCAACGAATCCGGCTCGCCGAAGCCGTCTGGAGGTGCAAGCCATGCTTCCCCGATGGAGCAAATCGTTTCTGAAAGGCGCCATCTATGAAATCGAGGAGGCCGGCTCCTCCGCTTCCGTACCGGACTGGGCCGGCTCCTCCGACCCGCTCTCCCACTTCGCGCTCATCGCCGCCGTGCGAGGCGAAGCGCTCTGGCAGCCGGACGACGGCCTGCCGCCCATGCGGCTGAAGGGCGACTCGGTGCTGCTGCTCTCTCCCGGCGAAGCCCCGCGGCTGGAGCCGGAGGGGAGCGAGAGCGTCGAGCTCCAGTGGATCGTCTTCGACCTGTTCCTGCCGGAGTCGCGGCTCGGCGAGCGGCGCAGCTTCGTCCGCCAGACGGCGATGCCGCTGCAAGGGCTGCTGCGCGTGTCCGGCCAGCGGCATCGCCGGCTGCTGCGCAGGCTCGCTGCCCAAGCCGTCCAAGCCCGCGAGCACGGATGGCATGGCGCGCAGCAGCTGCTCCACGATCTGCTCGCCTCGCTGATCGCCGGCGCCCGTCCGGCAGCGAGGGACGAGCTGCTGGACCGGCTCGACCGGGCTGCGGAGACGATGCAGGCCGCCTACCGGGAGCCGCTGCGCATCGAGTCGCTCGCCGAGGAGGCCGGCCTGCATCCGGGATATTTCTCGCAGGTGTTCAAGCAGCGCTGGGGCAAGACGCCGCTCGCTTACCTGACCGCCATCCGGCTGAACCGGGCCAAGGAGCTGCTGCTCGGCGAAGGGCGGCAGCGGCCGATCCGGGAGATCGCCGCGGAATGCGGCTACCCCGACGAGTTTTACTTCAGCCGCCGCTTCAAGGCGGACGCGGGCCGCTCGCCCGCCCGCTACGCCGCCTCCGCGCCCGCCCGCATCGTCTGCCTGTCGGCGCCGTACACGGATCATCTGCTCGCGCTGGGCGTGCAGCCGGCCGCCGCCCAGCTGCCGGCCTATGCGCTCGCGCCCGATGCGCTGGCGCGCGGGCTGCGGCTGCCGGAGCATGCGGTCGATCCTTGGGAGGCGCAGCGCGGCGACTTCGAGGAGCTGCGCCCGGAGCTGATCCTGTGCAAGCCCAATGTCGAGGCCAAAGCGCGCGAGCAGCTCGCCGACATCGCGCCGGTCCGCAGCGTCCCCTGGAACGGGCTGGACGTGTACGGCCAAATGGAGGAGATCGCCCGCCTGACCGGCCGCGCGGACGAGGCGCGGCGCTGGCGGGAGCGGCATGACGCGCTGGCTGCCCGCGTGCGCTCCCGCACGGAAGCGGCCGTCGGCGCCGCCAGCTTCACCTGCCTGGCGGCGATGAGGCGCGGCCTGCGCATCTATGGCGAGCGCAACCTCGGGCATGCGCTCTACCGCTCGCTCGGCTACGCCCCGGGCGGACGCATCGCGGACGAGCTGCGGCAGCATCCGCCCGGCACCGGCTTCAACTGGACCGCCATCGCTCCGGACGAGCTGCGCCGCTACGAATCGGACGCGCTGCTGCTGTTCGCCGGGAGCCCTCAGGAACGGGAGGAGCTGCTGGAGCTCGTCGCCCGCAATCCCCATTGGCAGCGCCATCCGGCGATCCGCTCCGGCCGCTGGGCGCTGCTCGACCGCGGCTTCTGGCTGCCGTACGCTCCCGGCGCGTTGCTCCGCCAGCTGGAGGAGCTGGAGCCGCTCCTGCCTCGGCTGATGGCCGGGCAAGCCGCCCCCTTTTGATCCGCTTTCCCCGATCTGAAAAATGTCCAGTCCACATTCCACAATCTCCACATGGACTCCGCCCCGAAAGCTGGTATACTGGGGCTTGTCCCTTTTTGACTGATAATGATTCTCGCTCTCACCGACCTGAAGGAGGCTTTGCCGCTTGTGATGAGCCATTCCCGCCGCTGGACGAAGGCGGCCGCATTTTCCGCCTCTGCCGCCCTGGTGCTGCTGCTGCTCGCAGCCGCTCTGGCCTACGGCGCCAAGGACGTCTCGCTTCCCGTCATCTGGGAGGCGCTGACCGCCTACGACCCGAGCCTGCCGGAGCATGCCGCGATCCACGGCCTGCGGCTGCCCCGGGCGCTGGCCGCGCTGCTCGTCGGCGCCTCGCTCGGGGCGGCCGGCGCCCTCGTCCAAGGCGCGACGCGCAACGCGCTCGCCGATCCGGGCGTGCTCGGCATCAATGCCGGCGCCGCGCTCGCCGTCGTGCTCTGCTTCGCGCTCAGCCCGTGGATGGGCTACGGACTCGTCATGCTCGCGTCCTTCGGCGGGGCGGCGGCCGCTACCGCGGTCATCGCGCTGCTGGCCTGGCTGTCGCGCGGCGGCTTCGCCACGCTCGAGCTGACGATCGGCGGAGCGGTCGTGTCCGCGATGGCGCATAGCCTCGCCGTGGGCCTGGCAATCTATTTCGAGCTGAGCCAGGACTTGGCGTTCTGGTATGCGGGCGGCTTGGCCGCCGTCCGCTGGGAGCAGCTGCGGCTGCTCGCTCCCGTGCTCGTCCTCGGCTTGCTGCTGGCCGTGCTGCTCGGCCGCCGGCTGTCGCTGCTTTCCCTTGGCGACGAGGCCGCCGAAGGACTCGGCGCCCGCACCGGCCGCACGCGTCTGGCCGCGCTCGGCCTGATGGCCGTGCTGGCCGGAGCCTCCGTATCCGCGGCCGGCAGCATCGGCTTCATCGGCTTGATCGCCCCGCATGCGGCGCGCAGGCTCGCCGGCACCGACTATCGGCTCGTCGTGCCGCTGTCCGCGCTGCTCGGCGCGGCGCTGCTCCTCGCAGCCGATCTCGCCTCGCGCACGGTCCAGCCGCCGCGCGAGTTCGCCGTCGGCGCGATGGCGGCGTTCGTCGGCGTGCCGTTCTTCCTGTACTTGGCCCGCCGCGAGAGGAGGGAGCTGTAGATGCCCGCCTCCCTCTCCCCGCGCTCCCGCAAGGCGCTGCTCGCCGCGCTGGCGCTGGCGGCCGTAGCGGCGGCGATCGCGCTCGCCAGCCTCAATGCCGGCACGCTGCGCCTCGGCCCTGACGCCGTGCTGCGCACGCTGCTCGGCGGCGGGACGGAGCAGGAGCAGCTCGTGCTGTTCCAATACCGTCTGCCCCGCATCGTGGTGACGATGCTCGCCGGCATCGGACTCGGCGTCGCCGGAGCGGTACTGCAGGGCGCGACGCGCAACGGATTGGCCGATCCCGGCCTGCTCGGCATCCATGCCGGATCGGCGCTCGGCCTGATGCTGTTCATCTCCTTCTTTCGCACGCTGGAAGGATCGGCCGCGCTCTGGATTCCCGCCTTCAGCTTCGTCGGCGGCACGGCAGCCGCGGCGATCGTCTTCCTGCTCTCCTGGAGCCGGACGCGCGGCTTGCAGCCGATCCAGCTGCTGCTCGTCGGCATCGCCGTCGAGGCCGGCCTCAGCGCGGCGACCTTGATGCTGTCGCTGCGGCTCGACCCGGACACGTACGCCTTCGCCGCGCGCTGGCTCGCCGGCAGCGTATGGGGGCGCGATCCGATCCACGCGTGGACGCTGCTGCCCTGGATCGCGCTGCTGACGCCGCTCGTCTACCGAGCCTCGCGCCAGCTCGATCTGCTCGCTCTCGGCGACGCTCTCGGCACCGGCCTCGGCCAGCCGGTGCAGCGCAGCCGCCTGCTGCTGGCGCTGGCCGCCGTCGCGCTGGCGGCATCCAGCACGGCGATGACCGGCAGCATCGGCTTCATCGGCCTCGCCGCTCCGCATCTCGCGCGCCGGATCGCCGGCCCGCAGCATCGGCACTTCCTGCCGATCGCCGCTCTGTGCGGCCTCATCCTGCTGCTGTCGGCGGACACGATCGGCCGCTCGCTGTTCCAGCCGGTCGCCATCCCCGCCGGCGTCGTCTGCGCCGCCATCGGCGGCCCCTATTTCCTGTATCTGCTGTTCAAACGCAGGCGCTAGCCGCCGAAGCGACCCTATTCCTGGAGGTTGAACCATCTCATGAAACGCATCTTTTCCCTGTCCGCGCTGCTGCTAAGCGCTTGCCTGCTTCTATCCGCTTGCGGAGGCTCCGCCGGCACGAACGATCCCGCGAACGGAGCCTCGGCGGCCAGCTCCGCCGCTCCCTCTCCTTCCGCTCCGGCCGACTCGCCCGCTCCGACGGAGGAGCGCATCGCCTCGCTGTCGATCCATCTCACCAACCATCTGCTCGCGCTCGGCCTGAAGCCGGTCGGCTCCGCCATCGGCGGGGACGTGAAGGATTTCCTCCCGCATGTGAAGGACCGGCTCGAGGGCGTCGAAAAGCTCGGCGTCGCCGCCGAGCCCGATCTCGAAGCGGTGCTTGCGCTCAAGCCGGACCGCATCTTCATCGACGTGCAGCAGACCGCGGCGGATCAGCCGCGCCTGGAGCCGATCGCTCCCGTCGTCGCGATCGATCTCGACCAGGGCACCTGGCGCGACCATCTGCGCCTGGTCGCCAAGGAGACCGGACGCGAGCCGCAAGCCGAGACGTTCATCGCCGACTACGAGAAGCAAGCCGCCGAGACGTCCGAGCTCATCAAAAGCAAGCTCGGCGCCGACGCCAAGGTGATGGCCATCCGCATGACGGCCAAGGAGCTGCGCGTCATGGGCATGGCGCGGCCGGTAGGCCCGCTGCTGTACGAGGATCTGGCCCTCAAGCCGGCCGACGGCGTGGAGAACATCGGCAAGGCGTACGAGGTCATTTCCCAGGAAGTGCTGGACGACTTCGACGCCGATGCGATTCTGGTCATCATCAGCAAAGGCTCCGAAGCGAAGAAAAACTTCGAGCTGCTGGAAAGCAACCCGCTCTGGGCCGGGCTCAAAGCGGTGAAGAACGGCCATGTGTACGTGCTCGACGGCCAAAAATGGCTGGACTACTCCTCGCTCGGCCACAAGATGGCGCTCGACGACGCGCAGAAGCTGTTCGGCAGCTAAGCAAGGCCGGCAAGGAAACGAAAGGAAGCGGGGCCTGGCGGCTCCGCTTCCTTTCGTTTGCGTCTTGCGCGGCGGGGCCGCTGGGCCGCCGGGCTGGAAAGCTCGCGGGCGCGGCGCAGACGCTCTTATTCTGCGCCTGCGCCGCGCCCGACTCCAACGCCTACGCCTGCAGCTCGATCGTCACCGTCGCCTCGCCGCCCCAGCCGCTCAGCCAGACGGCTCCGCCCTCGAGCCGCGCGCCCGCGCCGCTGACGGCAGCCGCCGCCGGCAGGCCGCCGTGCAGCGTCAGGCGCAGCGGCTTGCCCGCGCCGGACACGCGCAGCGTCAGCGTGCCGCCGGAGCGCGACACGCTTGCCGCCAGCTGCGGCGCGCCCTTCAGGTCGCGCACGGCCGCCTCGGCCGAGGCTCCGTCCGCCAGCGCGTACAGCGCCAGCTCCACGCCGTCCGCATGGTCGTAGTCCGGGCGGCCGTCCTCCGCGCCGAGCGCGAGCAGCGTGTTCGGCCGCACGAGCAGCGGCAGGCTGAGGAAGCCGTGGCGCTCCTTGCGCCAGCGCCCGCCCTGCACCGTCTCGCCCGTCAGCAGCGACGTCCACTCGCCCTCCGGCACGTAGTACGAGACGTCGCCGCTCTCGCTGAAGATCGGCGCGACGAGCAGCGAGCGGCCGAGCATGTACTGGCGGTCGAGCGTCTCCGCGGCCGGATCGTCCGGGAACTCCAGCAGCATGGCGCGCATGCCCGGCACGCCCTGCTCCTGCGCCTGGACCGCCGTATCGTACAGATACGGCATGAGCTTCATTTTCAGCCGGGTGAACGTCCGCGTCACCTCCACCGACTCCTCGTCGTACGCCCACGGCACCCGGTACGACGTGCTGCCGTGCAGGCGGCTGTGCGTGGACAGCAGGCCGAACTGCAGCCAGCGCTTGAACACATGCGCCGGCGCCGTGTTCTCGAAGCCGCCGATGTCGTGGCTCCAGAAGCCGAAGCCGCTCAAGCCGAGCGACAGGCCGCCGCGCAGGCTTTCGGCCATCGACTCGTAGTCGGCGTAGCAGTCGCCGCCCCAGTGGACCGGGAACTGCTGGCCGCCGGCCGTCGCCGAGCGCGCGAACACCGCCGCCTCGCCCTGGCCGAGCTTGCGCTCGATCGCCTCGAACACGACCTTGTTGTACAGGAACGTGTAGTAGTTGTGCATGCCCTGCGGGTCCGAGCCGTCGTGGTAGGCGACATCCGTCGGGATGCGCTCGCCGAAGTCCGTCTTGAAGCTGTCGACGCCCATGTCCATCAGCTCGTCCAGATAGCCCGCGTACCACGCGCAAGCGTCCGGATTGGTGAAGTCGACGAGCGCCATGCCCGGCTGCCACAGGTTCGTCTGCCACAGGTCTCCGTTCGGCTTGCGCAGCAGGTAGCCGCGCTCCCGGCCCTCGCGGAACAGCCGCGAGCGCTGCCCGATGTACGGGTTGATCCAGACGCAGACGCGCAGGCCCTTGTCCTTGAGCCGCTGCAGCATGCCCGCCGGATCGGGGAAGACGCGCTCGTCCCACTTGAAGTCCGTCCAGTGGAACTCCTTCATCCAGAAGCAGTCGAAATGGAACACTGACAGCGGCAGGTCGCGCTCCGCCATGCCGTCCACGAACGAATTCACCGTCGCCTCGTCGTACTCCGTCGTGAACGAAGTCGACAGCCACAGGCCGAACGACCACGCCGGCGGCAGCGCCGGCTTGCCGGTCAGATCGGTGTAGCGGCCGAGCACCTCCTTGGGCGTCGGGCCGTCGATGACATAATAGCTCAGCGTCTCGCCGGGGAGGCTGAACTGCACTTTCTTGACCTTTTCCGAGGCGACCTCCAGCGACACCGCGCCGGGCTCGTCGACGAACACGCCGTAGCCACGGCTCGTCAGGTAGAACGGGATGTTCTTGTACGCCTGCTCGGAGCTCGTGCCGCCGTCCTTGTTCCAGATGTCGACGATCTGGCCGTTCTTCACGAACGAGGTGAAGCGCTCGCCGAGGCCGTAGACGTTCTCCCCGACCGTCAGGTCCAGCTCCTCGCGGGTGTACGGCTCGCCGTGCGGCCCCGTCACATGGGCGATCGACTTGAACGCGCTGCCCGTCAGCCTCTCCTCTCCCCGGTAAAAGGCCATCGACCACTGCTCTCCCTTGCTCATGCGCAAGGTCAGGCCGCCGCTCGTCAGCTCGGCGTACTCGTCCGTGTGGCGGATCGCGGTGAAGCCGGCCGGATCGGCCGACCGGCTGAGCTCGAAGCGCGGGCCGCGCTCCCGCTCGCCCTCGAAATGGGAGATGCTCACGCCGATGATGCCCTCGCGCGGCGCATGGGCGCGCACGGTCAGCAGCTGCGTGTTGATCATCGCGCCGCGGCCGGGGAGCGGCGTCGTGGAGATGTAGGCGGTCAGGCCGCCGTCCTCGGCGACGATTTCATGCGCCTGCACGGCGCCGTCGATGGCGAAGCCTTCGCGGACGAGCCAGTTTCCATCGGTGAATTTCATGGGAGGAACCATCCTTCCGTATCGGGAGTGTAAGCGTTATACTGACAGTATACCGATGGACGGATCGTTAATCTTGCAGAATCCCGTGATGTTTCTGACACGATTCTGATCATCGCGCAGGGGGAGGCACGAGCATGGGCAGCGAGATGGCGCCGCGGCAAGGCGGCGAACGGCCGACAGGCGATCCGGCCGGAGCAGAAGAGGCGGATTGGACGGGAAACGCGGGCTTGGCGGGAGATGGAGCCTCGATGAGAGACGCGGATGCGGCGGGAAACGCGGGCTGGGCGGGAATCGCGGGCTTGACGGGAATCGCAGACTTGGCGGGAGACGCGGATTTGGCCCAAGGCGGGCCGTTCGGCTTTGCACAAGGAAAAGCCGAGCGCAAGGAGCGCTTCGAGCGGCTGCGGGAAGCCCGCGGCCACAACGAGGCGCGCCGGCTGTTCGGCAGCTACGAGTACCGGTATGGTCCCGGCGAGCATGTCATCGAGGCGCATTGGCATGAGGAGATGGAGTGGCTGTACGTCGCCGAGGGGGAGACGCTGCTGCAGATCGGCACGGAAAGCCTGCTGCTGCGCGCGGGCGAAGCGGCGTTCGTGCCGAGCGGCGAGCTGCATGCGGCGCATGCGAGCGGAAGCGCAGGCTGCCGCTTCTTCGCGCTCGTGTTTCACGGAGCGCTGCTGTCGGGCGCGGCCTTCGACGCGGTGGAGGAACGCGTCGTGCTGCCGCTGCTGGAGCGGCGCGCGATGTTCCCGCGGCAGGCGCGGCCGCAGGAGCCGGCCGGCGCGCTGCTGCTCGGCGAGCTGGCGCACATCCGGCAAGCCTGCCGCCAGCGTCCGCCGGGCTGGGAGGCGGCGGTGAAAGGCCGGCTGCTGCTCATGCTCGCCGGCACGCATGCGCTCGGCGCGGCCGAGGATCGACGGGCGGGCGCGGACGGCGGCCCGGCGAGCGGGGTGGCGGCGGACGCGGCCAAGGTCGAGCGGCTGAAGCGGGTCATCTCTCATCTCCAGGAGCATTACGGACGCCCGATCCGCATCGCCGAGCTGGCCGGCCTGGCCGCGATGAGCGAAGGGCATTTCAGCCGCTTCTTCCGCGAGATGACCGGCCAGACGCCGATCGCCTACCTCAACGCGCTGCGCATTCGCCGCGCGGCCGAGCGGCTCCGACGGACCGAGCTGCGCATCGCCGACATCGCGCTGGAATGCGGCTTTGACAACATCAGCTACTTCGTGCGCCAATTCCAGCGGCAGCTCAAAGAAACGCCGTCGGCATTCCGACGGCGTAACGGGCAGAAGTAGATGATCATGCCTTTCTTTTCTATGTTCGCCTTCTCAATCTAGAAAATCTTGGTATAATCGATTCAAGAAATGCGCATAGGCTTTAAGGGCGGTCGGCGGCTCTCCCGGTTGAAGGGAGGTGTTGCCCGTGGAAGTGTTTCAGGCTTTATCCCTCATGTTCATGTTCGGGATGTTCCTGCTGGCGCTGCTCACGTACCTGAAAAAGAAGTAGACCGCCCACACCCCTCATAAGGTCGGCGGTCTATTTTGCTGCTGCTGACACTTACGGGGGCAAGCCGCCGCTCTTAATGCGGAAGCCATTTCCCGGAGGTCCCGGTGCGTCAACACCGGGGCCTCTATCTATTTTTAAGCATACCACACCCTTTTTATACCATCAAGGCCGCTATCTAGGCCGATTTCAGCTCGCCCGCCCCTCCGAAGAAGCTAACCTCCCGAGCGCGCGGCACCGAGCTAATCGCCCCCGCTCGCTCTACGAAACGGGGCCTGTTTAGGGCCATGGTTCGGCGGAACGCCAGCGGAGGAGCTTATTGCCGAAGCAGGTTTTTTGACTTTAGACTTGCTCCTTTCATTCTCCCGCCAAATCTATGGATCCAAGGCACAAATGTGCCCTGGATTGCTCTTCCCAAGGCCGATTTGCCGGATCCAAGGCACAAATGTGCCTTGGATTGCTCTTCCCAAGGCCGATTTGCCGGATCCAAGGCACAAATGTGCCTTGGATTGCTCTTCCCAAGGCCGATTCGCCGGATTCAAGGCACAAATGCGCCCTGAATTGCTAACCCAAGGCCGATTCGTCGGATCGAGTCATTTGCCTACGTGCATCGATCCGAACGGCGGTCTTCATGCTCTTCGCCCCCCGCGAAAAAGCCGAGGCATGACGCGGATGTAAACCAGCTCGCCGATCAGCTCCACCATCTTCTGAGCGACGACTGCGGCCGCGGCCAGCCGCCCCGCCTCGCCGGGCAGCGCAAGCGCAAGCGGCAGCACGACGAGCGAGTTGCGCGTGCCTGCGCTGAACGCAAGCGTCCGCGAAGCCTCGGCGCCGAGCCGAAGCAGGCGCGCGATCGGCCAGGCTAGAGCCGGGCCGATGAGCAGGAAAGCGGCATAGGCCGGGATCGCCGGACCGATCGCGTCCAAATGGCGGACGGCCGTACCTGCCTGCGAGGCGACGATGAGCAGCAGCGCCGCCGCCATGCCGGGCACCGGCAGCCAAGCAGCCGCATCAAGCGCCTTTGCCCCGGCGCGGCTGCGGCGGGCGGCGAGCTGCGTCAGCGTCGCCAGTACGAGCGGAGCGGCGACAAGCAGCAGGAAGGCTTGTACGATCGGACCGGCCTCGACAAGAGCGGCGGCCTCGCGGCCGAGGATCAGCCAGAGCCAGAGCGGCAGCGCGACCAGCTGTGCCAGCATCAGCAGCGGCGTGGAGGCGAGCATCAGCTTGCCGTCGCCACGGCCCATCTGGGCGAAGACGACCACATAATCGATGCAGGGCGCGAGCAGCACGAGGCACAGCCCGAAGCGCACGGCTGGCTCCAGCGGGGCCAGCCAGGCCAGCGCCAGGACAGCAAGCGGCACGAGGACGAAGTTGACGAGCAGCAGCCCGGCGGCGAAGCGGCCCTGCGCCCGGCCTTGCCGCAGCTCCAGCAGCGGAATTTGCGTGAACATGCCGTACAGCAGCAGCGCGAGCGCCGGGCTGACGACGACGCCGAGCGGTTCCGCTTTTTCTCCCGCAGTCAGGCCGATCGCCGCCCCAACCAGCAAAGCCGCCGCGTAGACGGCGATCTGACGGCGCTCCAGCCCTTCTCTCGTGATGCGCATGACGCTTCCTCCGCTTCCGCTTGTTTCCTTCCATCCTACTTCATTCCGCCCCTCCGCTCCATCCCGCCGCAACTGTCCCAGAGTTGTCACAACTTCCGGCCGAGAATGCGAAACCGCAGCTTGCCTCAGCCGTTACACGGACAAGGGCATCCAACAGCGGCCATGCGGGAGCTTATCCGCTCTGCGGCTCGTAGCCTGCTGCGCTCTTATCGTTTCCATCATCCGAGGAGGTTCCCATGCTCAAAACGGCTGTCGGCCGCTTCCGGTTCGTCGCTCTGCTGGAAGGCTGGTCTTTTCTGATCCTGCTGTTCATCGCCATGCCGATCAAATACTTGGGCGACTGGGGCTTGCCCGTCACGATCGTTGGCGCCGCCCACGGCGGACTGTTCGTGCTGTATATGATCACGCTGCTGCTGGCCACGATCTCCGCCCGCTGGAAGCTTGGCCGCGTCGTCGGCGCCGTGCTGCTGTCGTTCGTGCCGTTCGGCACGTTCTGGCTCGATGCCCGCATCAAGCGCGACCCGGCATAACAAAGCCAACCATACCAGCTTGCTGAAAGCAAACCAGGACGTGCCGCGGCACGTCCTGGTTTGCTTTTGAGAGCCTATTCGTATCGACCCGGCGACCAAGGCAGCGTCTCGGCTACCAGACCGACAGCACCGTCCTATAGATGGCTAGGAAATTCTTGCTCGCAAGAAAAGCGGCCTCATTTCGGCTTGATGCCGAAATGAGGCCGCTCCAATTGTCTACGACTTCACGACGCGGAATCGCGCCAATCCGATCTCGCCGCGCAGCACGACGGAAACAGTGTCCGCTCCATCTCGACCGGCCGCGGCAGCAGAGTACGCCGGCAGCGCCAGCGGCGCGGCGACGGTCGTCCACGCCTGCGGACCGCCGGTGCGCGGCACGTCGCAGCGCGCGAGCAGCTCGCCGTCCGGGCCGCCGAGGCGCAGCTCGACGCTGCCGCCGCCAGCGCCCGACACGCGCGCCTCGAAGCGGTCCGCGCCCGCCGGCAGCAAGCCGCGCCCGAAGCGCGCCCAGCCCTGGCCGGGCGCTCCGCCTGCAAAAGCTGCCGTCAAAGCTGCCGCTTCCGCTCCGGCCGGGCGCACGCTGTCGCCGCCGTCCCGGCAGGCGTCGATCGCGAGCCCGCGCGCCTCGTCATAGGACGAGGCTGCCGTCCAATCGCCGAGCGGCCGGGCGGCCAGCGGCTCGCCGTCCAGACGCAGCTGCGCCTCGGCGCGGATGTCCGCCGAGCTCGCGCCGGCGAGCAGGCGGCAGACGCCGCTTTCGAACGCCCAGCGGTCTGCCGCCGGATCCCAGACGGCCAGCTGCGACGCCTCGACGCGGAACTCCGCCGCCGCCGTCTCCCCTGCCGCGAGCCGCAGCCGGCGGAAGCCGACCAGCTGCCGTTTCGGCCGCTGAAGCGCCGAGCCTTCGACGCGGGCATACAGCTGCACGACCTCGTCGGCCTCCAGGCCGCTCTCATTCGTGACCTCCAGCCGCACCGTCGCCGCATCGCCCGCCTCCAGCGCCTCCCGGTCCACGCGCAGCTCCCCATAACGGAACGACGCATACGACAAGCCGTGGCCGAACGGATAGAGCACCGGAATGTCTCCATAATGGTACGTGCGGCCGCTGCGGATGATGTCGTAGTCCATGATCGACGGCATCCCCTGCTCCGTCGCCGGCCATGTCATCGGCAGCCGTCCTGCCGGGCTGTAATCGCCGAAGATCGCCCCGGCCGCCGCGCGGCCGAGCTCCTGCGAGGCATGGCATAGCTGCAGAATCGCCGGAGCCTCCCGCTCGAGGCCCTCGAGCGCGAACGGATAGCTGCTCACGAGCAGCACGGCCGTGCGCGGATTGGCGCGCAGGACGGCGCGGATCAGCTCCTGCTGGGCGGCCGCGAGCGCGATGCCGGGGCGGTCCGCATCCTCCTTGCCATTGATGAAAGGCTGGTTGCCGACGACGACGACCGCCGCGTCCGCCGATGCCGCCAGCCGCGCCGCCGCCGAGATCCCGTCCTCGACGACCTCGACGAGGAAGCGTTCCGCCTGCGCCGGCTTGCGGCGCTGCCGCAGCCGCTCGGCGCGCTCCGCCTCGGCGGCGGCGTCCGGATTGGCCGCGTCGGCCGCGTTGACCGCCGCCTCCGGCGCAAGCTCCGCCGGCATGAGCCGACCGTCCGCCAGCAGGCCGACCGGCGTGCCGTCCCAGGTGCGCAGCTCGACCGTCCGCACGACGCGCTCCTTCTCCTCGCTCGGACGGCTGCCCGCAGCCGTCCCGGACGGGCCGGCTCCCGCTGCTGAATGCGCGCCTGCACGGACTCCATCAGCCGCCGCTAGCGCCTGGCCGCCCAAGCCCGCCTGCGCGTCTTCCAGATGGAACACTTCCTTGACGAACCAGCCGCGAGCCTCGTCCGCGCTTGCCGTCAGCCCGTCCTCGGCGTCCGTGACGAGCTTGCCGCTCGACAGGGCGCGAAGAGTCACATTGCCATAGCCCCAGTCGGTCGCCTCGAATACCTCGGCCTCCTCCGGCCCTGCCGCGTCCGCCGACAGCACCGGCCCGCGCCCGACGTAGCGGCCGCTCGTCGCGCTGCGCAGACGCAGCTTGCTGCCGCCGGTCGCATAGACGGCTTCGCCGGCGTCGGCCAGCCGCTCCCGAATGCCGGCCAGCGGCGTGCTCCGGTACGGCGGCGTGCCGCTGTACCAGTCCGTGAACGCCTCGTCGGCCAGCGGCCCGATGACGGCGATCCGCCCCTCCGGCGCGAGCGGCAGCAGCGGCGCGGCATCCCCGGCGGCGGCGCCAGCGATTACGGTCCGAGCCGCTTCGCTGGCAGCTGAAGATCCGCCGCGGCCTCGGGTCGCGGCCTCGTTAGCCGCCGCTTCGCTCTGCGGAGCCGCCGTGCCGTCCGCTCCTGCTGCCGCTGGCTCGTTGCGCAGCAGCACGACCGACTTTTCCGCCGCCAGGCGCGACAGGGCGGCATGCTCGGGCGATCCGACCTTTTCCTCGGGCACGCCTTCATATGGATTCAGCCCCGGCGGGTCGAACTCGCCCAGACGCATCCGCACAGAGAACGTGCGCGACAGCGCGCGGTCGAGATCGGCCTCCTCCAGCAAGCCCTGCTCCAGCGCGTCGCGGATCGCCCGCTTGACCGTCTCCGCGTCGTCGGTGATGCTGTCGATGCCCGCCCGGATCGAGAGCGCGGCCGCCTCGGCGTACGAGCCGACATGCTTGTGCTCATGCACGGTGCCGAGCACGTCGCCCGCATCGCTCACGACAAAGCCGTCCATGCCCCACTCGCCGCGCACGATCGCCTCGATGTCGTCCAGCAGGTTGGCCGGCACGCCGTTGACGCTGTTGTAGGCGGTCATCATCGACTTCGCGCCGCCCTCCTTGAATGCCAGCTCGAACACCTTGAGATAATATTCGCGCTTGCTGCGGGCGTCGATGCTGGCCGAGCCGAAGCCGCGATGCAGCTCGTTGTTGTTGGCATAAAAATGCTTCAGCGTCGCGACCGCGCGCAAATACGCCGGGTCCTCTCCCTGCATGCCGCGCGCGAGCGCCGCTGTCAGCTTGCCCGCCAGCAGCGGGTCCTCGCCGTAAGCCTCCTCCGTCCGGCCCCAGCGGGCGTCGCGCTCCATGTCGACCGTCGGCGCCCAGATCGTCAGCCCGTTTCGCTCCGGGTCGCGCTGGTAAAACACCCTCGCCTCGGTGCCGATCGCCTCGCCGACCTGCCGCAGCAGCTCCTCGTCCCAGGTGGACGCCAGCCCGATCGGCTGCGGGAATACCGTCGCCTCTCCGAGCCAGGCGATGCCGTGCGCGCCTTCGGTGCCGTGCTTGTACTTGGAGAGGCCGAGCCGCGGCACCTCCTCCTGGTACTGCGGCATCTGCCCGATCTTCTCCTCCAGCGTCAGCCGCGAGACGAGGTCCGCGACCCTTTCCGCCAGCGGCAGCTCATGGTTATAAAAAGCGAACGCTCGCGTCGCATCGGCGTTCGTGCTCGTCGTGGCGGTTGAATCGACAATGGCCTCAGCTTCCGCGCTTGCAGCAGCGGTTGCATTCGTGTTCTCGCTCATGCTCGGCACTCCTTCGTCCAGTCCGGATTCTCCCTTGCCCGCTGGGGCAAAGGACGACTCACTCTATCATAAAGCGTTTTCAATCGATTGGTCACCCGCTGATTCGCAGCCGTTTTCATATAGAAATCGGAGATTCCGTCTTGGCGCCGAAACCTTGCTCTGCCGGCCCGCGTCCAAGCTGTCAGCCGCATCATTCGAAGGAAAAGGAGCCCTGAGGAGCTGCCGGTGACCGCGACGACGCTGAACGTAGAGCCCTTCGCCCGCGCCGTCATCGCTCCCGGCATCGGCGTCGGCTGTCGTTCACCTTCATCCGCGGCTGGCGGATCGAGAGATTTCCTAGGGGCCGAGAGACGGCCCCTTCTCCATTCTTTCGAACTTCCGTCCGTCCTCGTTCATCCAGATCCAACCCTGGCCGCTCACCGTCTTGCGGACGAATCCGTCATTGCCCCCCCTCCGTCATCCTGTCGTTGAACGCTCATTGTAGCCCGCCCGATCCGCCGCTGTCGCCGACCTGAATTTCCCATTTCACGCAACTTTTCCTTCGGCCCTCGCGTCCAACGGAGCAGATTCGCATCCCTCTGCAACGAAGGAGACCTGCCGATGAAAAAACCGATCCGCCGCCTGCTGCCTGCGCTCAGCGCCTTGGCCGTCCTGCCCGCGCTCGGCGCCTTGGCCGTGCTGACGGCGGCGCTGCCGTCACAGGCGCTTGCCGCAGGCGCCGCGCCGCAGGAGCGGCAGCCGTCCGCGACCGTCTCCGCCTCGGTCTACAGCGACGACGCGGCGGCACGCTACGACTGGTCGTTCTCGCCCGCCTACGCCGATGAAGCGAGCGGCCGCTCCTATTATACCGCCTACGCCTACGAGACCGGCCGCTACCTCCCCTTGATCCGACAGGTCTACCAGGACCGCGAGGGCTCCTGGCACGCGCTCGAGCCTGATGTCGTCTCCTACTGGGACGGCGTGGCCGGAGAGCCTCGGCTCGCCTTGTCCGGCATGTACAACCGCACGACGCCGCTCGTCGGCCGCTACGATCCGGCACATGACCGGGCCGGCGTAAACGCCGCTTTCAGCGAAGGCGATACGGGCATGACTATGCTGCGCATCGAGTCCTATAAGAAGCTCCAGGACGGCATCAGCACGAGCGTCTCGTACAAGCTTTATTACCGTTCGCCGAAAGGCCTTGTTCGGGAAATCGGCGACTATGGCTGGTCGTCCGGCTTCTTTCCGCTGCCGGACGGCGGCATGATCGGCGAGGCTTACAATGCTCGCAGCAAGCGGATCGAGGTGCTCCGCATCGATCCCGTCACCGGCAATCCGTCTCATGTCGCATTCGCCCGCCTGCAAGCCTACGACGCCAAGAGCAACCGGGCGCTCCTCCTGCTCAACGAGCCGGGCCGCCCCGGCTCCGTGCTCGACCTGAAGGACGGCTCCCGGCGGCCCGCCTCGGACAAGGACCTGCGCGAGATTCGCTCGCCGATCCAGCCCGGGACGTCGTATCAAAATCCGGCCCCGCCGGCGGAGCCTCCGCCGGCCGGCCTGCAGCCGCAGGAGCTGCCGGTGACCGCGACGACGCTGGACGTAGAGCCGGTCGCCCGCGCCGTCATCGCTCCCGGCATCAGCGTCGACCTGTCGTTCGCCTTCATCCGCGGCGGCCGCACGCTGCTGCCCGCACGGGAGCTGATCGAGACCGCCGGACTCCACGTCGAGGCGCACCGAGTTCCCGGCAAGGGCGGCAGCGAGAATTGGTTCGAGCTGACCGGCCCGGCCGGCACCGTCCGCGCCGACAGCGCAACGAGCCAGCTGCTCGGCGACCGCCTGTACGTCAGCTCCGCCCTGCTCGCTGAGATCGGCCTGCCCGTGGAGCGGATCGACTGGCTGCCGCCGGGCGCGGACTGAAGCGGCCGCCGCTGCCGCCGTCCCGCATGGTTCCCCGCATGCACCAAAGCGAACCGCGGCAACCGGGCTTCACCGACGAGGCTCGGGACTGCATGAGCGCCCAGCTCGAAGCCGTCTTCACGGATTAACGCCGTTAGGACGCGCCTCTGCCGGCGGATCGCTCTCCCTTACGGCAAGAATGCCGTTAGGACGCGCCTCTGCCGGCGGATCGCTCTCCCTTACGGTAAAAATGCCGTTAGGACGCGCCGCAGCTGGCGGATCGCTCTCCCTCACGGCAAAAATGCCGTTAGGACGCGCCTCTGCTGGCAGATCGCTCTCCCTTACGGCAAAAACGGCATGTGCACAAAAGCCCTCGCTCCGAGCAGCGTGGGCTTCTTCCACGGTCGGGACCGCAATCCGCTATACCCGTTCTCTACCTTGCTCCGCCGGCCCGCCGGAAGCTATACTGGACCTATCTTAGTCAAGGAGGCCGATGTTCTATGGTGACTACTATCGCAATGCGCCTGTCGTCGATTGTCCCTATGCCGGTCTCTACGGAGCTTGCCGCATGACGCGGGCCAGGCCGCCTGCCGTCCCATCCGGGACGAGGCTGCCTGCCTGACGCCATGCCCATGCCTAAGCCGCAGGAGACCGCTGTCTCCTGCGGCTTTTTGCTTGGCCTTCGGCCGGGCAGCCGCGCCCCCCCGTCCGCAGGTTCGCGGGCAGGCGGCGCGGCTCGCCCGCTCCGTCGCCTCCCTCAATCGGTCCGCAGACCCGGCCTTCCAGCCGCTGCGGGCTTTTTTTCATTCCCCCTACAAAAAAGGAGAGATTCCCTTGAACCCATTCCACACCGATAAAAACAGCGCCCCTCAAGAACCGAACGGACCGGACGGCATCGGGTCCGCTACTAGCCTCGCTTCCCTCGACGAAGAAGCGCTGCAGCCGCTCGGCTGGAACGAAGCCTGGTCCGAGCCGCTCGCGGCGGCCGCCGGCCGGCTGCAAGCCGGCGGCTTGTCCACGGCCGGCCTGGAGCCTGCTCGCATCGTCGCGCAGTTCTCCCATCTGTACCGGCTCGCGGCGGCGGACGGCGAACATCTCGCCGAAGTGACCGGACGCTACGCGCATGGCGCGGCGTCCCGCACCGCCTACCCGGCCGTGGGCGACTGGGTGCTCGCCTCCGTGCCGAAGCCCGGCGACAGCTCCCGCGCCAGCATCCACGCGCTGCTGGAGCGCCGCTCGGCGCTCATCCGCAAGGAGGCCGGCCAGGTCCAGGAGGGCCAGGTCGTCGCCGCCAACATCGACGTCCTGTTCCTGACGATGGCGCTCAACCATGACTTCAACCTGCGGCGCATCGAGCGCTACCTGGTGGCGGCGTGGGAGAGCGGGGCGACGCCGGTCGTGCTGCTGACAAAGGCCGACCTCGCCGACGATCCCGAAGCGCTCGTGCGCGAGGTCGAAGGAGCCGCTCCCGGCGTCGCCGTGCATGCCGTCAGCGCGCAGCTCGGCCTAGGGCTCGAGCAGCTGCAGCCTTATTTGCTGCCGGGCCGCACGATCGCGGTCGCCGGTTCGTCCGGCGTCGGCAAGTCGACGCTGCTGAACGAGCTGGCGGGCGAAGCCTCGCAGCGCGTGCAGGGCGTGCGCGGAGGCGACGACCGCGGCCGCCATACGACGACGCATCGCGAGCTGTTCCGCCTGCCGGGCGGCGCGCTGCTCATGGACACGCCGGGCATGCGCGAGCTGCAGCTATGGGACGAGGGCGGCTCCTCGTCCTCGCATGCCGGCGCCTTTGCCGACATCGAGGAGCTCGCCTCACAGTGCCGCTACGGCGACTGCACGCACGGCAAGCGCGAGCAGGGCTGCGCGATTAAAAGCGCCCTCGCCAGCGGAGAGCTGGACGCCGGGCGCTACGAGAACTACCTCAAGACGGGCCGCGAGCTGGCGCGCGTCGCCCGCAAGGAGCAGGCCGCGGCGCGCAAGAGCCTGCCTCCCGCCCGGAACAAGCAGCGCCGCAAGCAGGAGCGCCGCTCCGGCAAGGAAGCGGCGCAGGAGCGGGACTGACCCGTTTCAAGTGATGAAAAGGACCTCGAATCGCGCCGTGCCGGCGACGATCGAGGTCCTTTTTCGAATGAGGGGCTGCGCTCAGCCGCCGATGACACGGCCGATGCGCGTCAGGATATCGGCGGTCGAGGCCGGATCGTTGACGTCGTACTCGTCGATGTTCAGGCGCAGCACCGGACAGGCGCTGAAGCCGTCGATCCATTTGGCATAACGCTCGTGCATATGCTCCCAATAGGTGACGTCGGTCTGGATCTCCATCTCCCGCCCGCGCTCAGCGATGCGGGCGAGGATCGACGGCAGGCTGCCCTCGATGTAGAGCAGGACGTCCGGATGCGGGAAGTACGGCGTCATGACCATCGCCTCGTACAGGCTCGTGTACGTCTCGTAGTCGACCGGGGACATCGTCCCCTGATCGGCGTGCATTTTGGCGAAGATGCCCGTATCCTCGTAGATCGAGCGGTCCTGCACGAAGCCGCCGCCGAGCTCGAACATCTTCTTCTGCTCCTTGAAGCGCTCGGCGAGGAAGTAGATCTGCAGGTGGAAGCTCCAGCGCTCGAAGTCGTGGTAGAACTTCTCCAGATAGGGGTTGAAATCGACCTTCTCCAGCGACGTGCGGAAGCCGAGCCGCTGCGCAAGCGCCGCGGTCAGCGTCGACTTGCCGACGCCGACCGTGCCCGCGACGGTGATGACGGCGTTTTGCGGGATGCCGTAGGGGTTGGCGCTCATCGGATGCACTCCTTTACGCGCGCGACGATCTTGTCGAACTCGCCGCGGTCGGCTACGAAGTCGACGGAGTCGCCGTCGATCGGCAGGATGATCGTATCCGGCTCGCGCTCGGCCAGCTGGCTCATCGCCGTATCGTAGTCCTCGATCAGCTGCTGCAGGTAGGCCGTGGACATCTCGTCCTCGAACGGCCGGCCGCGCTTCGCGATGCGCTCCAGCAGTACGTCCAGGCTGGCGCGGATGTAGACGATGACGTTCGGCTTGGGCAGATCGTCGGTGAGCACATGGTAGATGTGGCGGTACTTGTCGCGCTTCACGCCCTTCAGCGTGCGCTCGCTGAAGATCAGGTTCTTGTAGATATGGTAGTCCGAGACGATCGCCTGGCCCGCGGCCAGCCTCGGGATGACGGCGTCCTCGAGCTGCTTGTAGCGGTTGCACAGAAAGAACATCTCCAGCTGGAAGCTCCAATCGTCCATGTCCTGATAGAATTTGTCCAGAAAAGGATTCTCCTCGACGATCTCCTTGACCAGCGGGTATCCCCACGCTTCGGCCAGCATCGTGGCGAGCGTCGTCTTGCCGGCCCCGATCGGCCCCTCGACGGCGATATATGGCGCATGACTCATCGTAGCTGCTTCCCCCTTGAATGCTTGCCGGCAGCCGTTCTCGGCTTGCCGGGACTTGCCGGCCTGATCTGGGCATGCCGGGCTGGCCTGGCCTGCAGGGCAGGCTTTGCTTGCTGGCGCGGCTGGCCTGACTGGCGCGGCTAGTTGGCCTCGCTTCGCTTGCTGGCGCGGCTTGCCCCAGTGCTCTGCGCCCGGACCCTCCGCAGGGCGGCCCAAAGACGCACTGCTTGATTATAGCCGCTCCGAGAGATTAGGAGAACGCTCTTTTTCACATTTCGTCAAAAAAGTAGCAGGCTGTCCGTGCAGCACGCCCGGTTTTTCGCGCGCAGGGCGTCTGCTCGCCCGCCGGCCGGCTGCACGATTTTATCGCGCGCAGGGCGTCGCCCGTCTCGCCGCAAGCAAAAACAGGCCGGATGGAGCGCCTGTCGCTCCATCCGGCCTGTTTTGAATGTTACGCCCAGGGGGCGGGTCGAACCGTCACAGCGCCTCGACCGTCAGTTCGGCCATGCGGCGGCCGAGCTCGCGCAGCTGCTCCTTTTCCTCGTCGGACGGGTTGAACTCGACCTTGAAGCCGGGCGCGAGAATCGCCGCTCCGCGCTCGGCCAGCTTGGCCTCGAACTGGTCGACGGCCCCGCAGTAAATGTCGTACGACGTATCGCCCGAGCCGAACGCCATCGCCGTCTTGCCGGCCAGATCGACCGCGTCGAGCCCTTCGTACAGATCGAGGCTCTCGTCGGGCAGATCGCCCTCGCCCCAGGTGTAAGCTCCGATGAATATGCCGTCGTATTGCTCCAGCTCCGCCGCCTCCGCGTCCAAAATATCCCGCACGGTCAGCTGCGCGCCCGCCTCGCGGGCGCCGGCGGCGATCGCGTCGGCCATCTCCTCCGTATTGCCGGTCATGCTGCAGCAGACCAGGATGATCTTCTCCATCTCCCCGCTCCTCCCTTTCGCTCGGGCGATCAGCCCGGCAGCATGCCGTCGAGCTGACGGATGCCCTCATATAAAGTCGCCAGATACAGCCGTTCCCCGCTCGCATCCACGTCCGTCACCGGTCCCGTCGTCTCCACCGGACGGAGCGCGAGCCGGCCTCCCAGCCACGCCGCGCGGTAAAGGCCGCGGTCCGAGCAGAGCAGCGGCTGCCCGCCCCGGACCGCGATCGAGAACAGGAACAGCCCCGGATACCGGTAGCGCTCAAAGCCATGCTGAGGCGTGCCGACGACGAGCTCGCCGAGCTCGCTCACGCCGATCAGCCGGCCGTGGCATACCGCCACGCTCGTCACGCCCGCCCCGAGATCGAACTCCATCCAGGCGGAGCTGAAGCGGTCGTACAGCGCCAGCCCTTTCTCGCATCCGAGGATGAGGTACTGAGGCACGTTCACGATGTCGTACACCTTGCGGTCCGCGAACGCCGCCGAGCCCCAGTCCGCTCCATGCGAGCACCAGAGGCCATGCGTCGTGCACGCATACAGGCATCCTCCCTCGGCGCGGTACTGGAATACCGGCAGCTCCAGCTCCTCCGTCTCCCACTCTTCTCCGTCAAAGATATACAGTCCCCGGTTCGTGCACGCATGCAGCCTCTCTCCCGCCAGGACGAGCCGGTTGACCGTCAATCCGTCCATCTCCGGCGTGCTGATCCGCTCCCAGCGATGCTCCTCGCGCTTGCGGTAAATGCCGCTGCCCATCGTAGCGGCGTACAGCGTGCCGCCCCCCGCCAGCACCGACGAGCAGGACAGCGGCTCCCTCGCCTCGCGCGTCTCCGCCGCGTGGTCCCTCGACATAGCTGCTCTCACCCTCTCTCGATTCCGTATGGATCTATGCGCTCAGCGGCGCGTCCAATCCGACGCTTCCGACATGCGGTCGGCCTCAGCGGCTTGTATGATAATGATTCTCAATCTCATCCTATAGGATACGGATTCCAGCCGCCGATGTCAACGGCATAAAAAAAGAAGGGCCTTCCGGCCCCCCTTCGCTGCCTACAGCCGCAGCTCGAGCGCGACGGCGACGCCGCCGTCCCGGAACTCGACGGAGCGGATGCCGACGACGGACGGCAGCTGCGAGCCGACCGGGATGACGATCGGCTCCAGCGTCCCGGCCGGCAAGGCGATGCCGCGCAGCTTGGCGGACAGCGGCGTCGCGACGAGGTCGGGATCGCGCCACTCCAGCCGGTATTCGGCCTGCACGCCCGCATCCAGCAGATCGCGGTAGCGTCCGGCGATGTCGGCCGTCAGCCGCTGTCCCTGCAGCGTCAGCTGCGCCCCCTCGATGCGGAATTCCGGCGTCACCTGCGGCTGGGCGGAGAGACGCGCCCGCGCCAGATTGTTGATGTCCTCGCCGCTCAGGAACAGCTCGGCCTTGCCGGCCTGGACCATCTGCAGCCCTTTGGCCGCGAGGTCGATCGGCTCATGCGCGAGCGTCAGCTCCTGCTGCGGCCGGATGTACCAGACGGCCGCGGCCGCGCCGGCTGCGGCCAGCACGAGCAGCGCGACGAGCAGGCCGATGAATCCTTTTGCGACTTTTCCCATACGTAAATCTCCTCCTGTCGTCTCTGCCCGCGGTCCTGCGCCAGTCCTGCCCGAAGCCCGCCGCTGCCTGCCCCCGCCATTGACAAAGGCAAGTCCCAGCGGTATAACAAGACAATCATCTCATCTATCGGAAAGGAAGAGAAGAAGCGAATGAACCCCAGCACCCCGCAGCCTCCAAGGCGTCCCGATGCAGCCGGCGCGGACCAGCCGCCCGCGGTCCGGATCGCCCTGGAGGACATCATGCATGCGCAGATGACGCTCAACGAGGTCATTACCCGCACGCCGCTCCAGCCGAACCGCGTCTTATCCGCCCGCTACGGCTGCAACGTGCTGCTCAAGCGGGAGGATCTGCAGGTCGTCCGCTCCTTCAAGATCCGCGGCGCCTACCACCGCATCCGCACGCTGCCGCCGGAGGAGCTGGCCAAGGGCGTCGTCTGCGCCAGCGCCGGCAACCATGCCCAGGGCGTGGCCTACTCCTGTCAGACGCTCGGCATCCGCGGAAAGATTTTCATGCCGAGCACGACGCCGCGCCAGAAAGTGACGCAGGTGGAGTTTTTCGGCGGCGACCAGGTGGACATCGTGCTGACCGGCGACACCTATGACGACGCGTATGCCGAGGCGGCCCGCGAATGCGAGCGCTCCGGCGCGGCGTTCATCCATCCGTTCGACGATCCGGCGATCATCGCCGGCAACGGCACCGTCGGCAAAGAAATCATGGATGCGACCGATACGATTCCGGACTATGTGTTCGTCACCGTCGGCGGCGGCGGCCTCGCCGCTGGCGTCGCCTCGTACATCAAGGCGGTGTCGCCGCGCACCCGCATCATCGGCGTCGAGCCCAAAGGCGCGCCTTCGCTCGAGCTGTCGCTGCGCGCCGGCGAGGTGACGCCGCTCGACTCCATCGACAAGTTCGTCGACGGCGCGGCCGTCAAGCGGATCGGCGACCTGACGTTCGCGATCTGCCGCGACCTGCTCGACGACGTCGCGCTCGTGCCCGAGGGCAAGGCGTGCACGACTCTGCTCAGCCTGTACAACGAGAACGCCATCGTCGCCGAGCCGGCCGGCGCGCTGCCGGTCGCCGCGCTCGACCTGTACCGCGACGAGCTGGAGGGCAAGACGGTCGTCTGCATCATCAGCGGCGGCAACAACGACGTCGACCGCATGCAGGAGATGAAGGAGCGCTCGCTCATCTACGAAGGGCTCAAGCACTATTTCACCGTCAACTTCCCGCAGCGCGCCGGCGCGCTTCGCGAATTCCTCGACGAGGTGCTCGGCCCGGACGACGACATCTCGCGCTTCGAGTACACCAAGACGCACAACAAGGAGAACGGCCCCGCGCTCGTCGGCATCGAGCTCAAGCGCCGCGAGGACTACGGTCCGCTCATCGAGCGGATGAAGGGCAAGGGCTACCAGTTCGTCGAGCTGAACAAGGACCCGGTGCTGTTCGATCTGCTGATTTGAGTGATTGTAGTGATTCGCATGATTGGAAGGATTGAAACGGCAAAGACGGCTTCCGCGCCAGGCGGAGCCGTCTTTTTCCTAGATGCGTTCAAGAATTCCCGCTCTGCGACGCGCGTCCCGAGTAGCTTGCCTCCACCTCAGCCGTCGAGGAATGAAAGCTGACCGTGTAGGTGCCGGACGGCATGCCCTCGGGATAGTCGCGTTCGCTGCTCCAGGCGAAAGGCTGCCCCGGCTCGACGCTCTCCGTGAAGTAGAACGCGCCGGACGAAGGATGAGAGACGGAGATCGTCGTCGCACCTTCTCCCTCATTGAGGAAGTCCAAGGCGACGAAGCCGTGATGCCGAGGAACCTCGAAGGAAACGGAGGTCATCTTGCTGCCGCTGGTCCTGCCGGACCATGCGGCGTCCTCGTCGGGAACGCCGGGCTTCGCGGGCAAGCCGACCGCAGCCGGGGAGTCGTCCAACTTGACTGATACGCGACCGGACATCGGTTCGTTCAAGATCGGAGCTCGGGAAGAGGCAGAATTTCTGCCTCCGTTGTTGTCGGCAGATAAAAACCACGATGCGCTCAGCGCAGCCACAAGAAGCAGGCTCCCCGCCAGCAGCAGCTTTGCCGGACGTTTCATGTTTCCCCCTCCTCTCTGGATTCGGCAGAATTCACCGTTCCAGCTTCTATTGCTATTGCTATTGCTATTGCTATTGCTATTGCATTCGCCAAGTCCGATTCCAAATGCACTCTGCTTTCTGGCAAGGCACTCTCGACTCCCTGGCGGGGCGGGTCAGACTGAAATCGACGAACCAAGGCACTCTCGACTCCTTGGCGGGGCGTGACAGATTGGAATCAACCAACCAAGGCACTCTCGACTCCCTCGCGGGGCGGGACAGACTGAAATCCACCAACCAAGGCACTCTCGACTCCCTGGCGGGACGGGTCAGACCGGAGTCCACGAACCGAGGCACTCTCGACTCCCTGGCGGGACGGGTCAGACTGAAATCCACTAACCAAGGCACTCTCGA
>NZ_KE383847.1:421-18030 GCF_000422485.1 Paenibacillus pasadenensis DSM 19293 | reverse complement strand
GTCAGACCGGAGTCCACCAACCAAGGCACTCTCGACTCCCTGGCGGGGCGGGTCAGACCGGAGCCCACCAACCAAGGCACTCTCGACTCCCTGGAGAGACGAGTCAGACTGAAGTCCACCAACCAAGGCACTCTCGACTCCCTCGCGGAGCGAGTCAGACTGGAAGATCGGCAGTTCCCCTGCCATTCACGCCACGGCCTGTTATTGCCAAGCGATAGAAACCCCTCAATATATTACCATTTTCTATTTATCCCATCAATTTTTGTAAAATCAATAGAATGAATTGAAACCTGAAATCAATCCAAAAAAAAACACAAGCAAAAAGCCCCTTTCGGTTTGAAAGGGGCTCGCCTGCGAGCTTCAAAGCCTTGGTCCATTTCTTCGCCCGCTCAGCCCAGCAAATGCTTGCGCGCATCGAGAATGACGCCGGCGGTCTCCTCGATCGCGCGGTCGGTCACGTCGACGACGAGGCAGCCGAGCCGCCGGAACAGCTCCTGCGCGTACTCCAGCTCCTCCGCCACCCGCTCCAGGCGGGCGTAGCTGACGCCGGCCGGCAGCCCCATGCTCTTCAGCCGCTCGATGCGGATCGAGATGAGCTTCTCCGGCTGCATCGTCAGGCCGACGAAGCGGGAGCCCGGCATGCGGAACAGCTCCTCCGGCGGCTTGACCTCGGGCACGAGCGGGTAGTTCGCCACCTTGTAGCCTTTGTGCGCCAGGTAGATGCCAAGCGGCGTCTTGGACGTGCGGGAGACGCCGAGCAGGATCAGATCCGCGTCCTTCCATCCGACGACATGCTGCCCGTCGTCCGACTTGACCGTGAACTCGACCGCCTCCACCCGGGTGAAATATTCCTCGTCCATCCGATGCGGCCGTCCCGCCTCCTGCTTGGGCGCGGAGTTGAACGTGCGGACGAAGCCCTCCATGACCGGTCCCATCACGTCGACGGCGCAGACGCCGAGGCGCGCGGACTCCTGGCGGATCATCTCCCGCAGCTCGGGCAGCACCAGCGTGTAGACGACAAAGCTGCCGATCGAGGCGGCGTGCTCCATCAGCTCGCGCACCTCTTCCTCGGACTTGACGTTCGCCCAGCGCTCCACCTGGACCGACTCCGCCTCGAACTGGCGCAGCGTCGCGCGCACGACCGTCTCCGCCGTCTCCCCCGCCGAATCGGAGCAGACGACGATGCGTTTCCTGTCTTCGTTCAACCGTTGGCTCAACCTCTTCCCCGCCTCCTCCTAGCTTTCCGCCGACGCCTCGTAGAACAGCCGGGTCACGGTCGTCTTGGTAATGCGGCCGACGACCTCCAGCCCCGCCTCCGGCCCGTCCCCGAGCGGCCGCACGACCGGCAGGCCGTCGATCTCGCGGGCGATCATGACCGCCATCGCCTCGCGCACCGTCTGCTCCGGCGTCACCGTCGCCAGATTGGACAGCCGCGTCATGACGAGGCCGAGCGGCATCGAGGAGGCCTGCGGATTGCCGAGGGCGACCTTGAGCAGATCCTTGCGCGAGACGATGCCCGCCAGGCGGCCAGCTTCGTCGACGACGGTGAGGCTGCCTACATTTTCCAGAAAAAGCGTCACGACCGCATCGCTCACCGTCGCCGTCTCGCGCTGCACGACCGGCACGCCCATCACCTCGCGCACGGGCAGCAGCGCGGCGGCGGCGCTGGAGTCCGCGGCGCGCTCCGACTCGTCGCGGCTGCCGAGGAAATAGCCGACCTTGGGCTTGGCGTCAAGATAGCCGAGCATGACGAGCAGCCCGAGGTCGGAGCGGATCGCCGGGCGCGTCACTCCGAGCAGCTCGGCGATCTGCTCGCCCGTGATCGGCGCGCGGCGGCGGACCGTCTCTACGATCTTCTTTTGCCTCGTCGATAGTTTGATCGCCTTTCCCTCCGCTCGCTTCATGTTCTACCATCCATTGTAACCGATGGCAGGACGATTTCACACCGGCAAAGCGTCCGCTAAAGCGGAAGGAGCAGCGTCCCGGCCGGGCCTGGCAAGAGCGGCCTGGGCGGCCGCGATGCGCGCCATCGGGATGCGGTACGGCGAGCAGCTGACGTAGTCGAGGCCGATCTCGTGGCAGAAGAAGATCGAGTCGCGCTCGCCGCCGTGCTCGCCGCAGATGCCGGCCTTGAGGCCCGGCCGCGCGGCGCGCCCCGCCTCCGTGGCGATGCGGATGAGCTGGCCGACGCCCTCCTCGTCGAGCACCTGGAACGGATTGAACGGCAGCAGCCGGCGCTCGACGTAGCGCGCGAGGAACTTGCCTTCGGCGTCGTCGCGGCTGCAGCCGTAGGTCATCTGCGTCAGGTCGTTCGTGCCGAAGGAAAAGAAGTCCGCATGCTCTGCGATCCGCCCGGCCGTCAGCGCGGCGCGCGGCACCTCGATCATCGTGCCGACGCGGATCGGCCGCTCGCGCCGCAGCGGCTCCGGCAGCAGCCGCTCCGCAACGGCCTCGACCTCGGCCCGCAGCAGGCCAAGCTCCGCCGCTTCGCCGACGAGCGGGATCATGATCTCCGCCCGCACGTCGACGCCGCGCTCCGCGCAGGCCGCTGCCGCCAGGCACAGCGCCTCCGCCTGCATCCGGTAGATCTCCGGATGCATGATGCCGAGCCGGCAGCCGCGCTGGCCGAGCATCGGGTTGGCCTCGCGCAGCGCATCCGAGCGGCGCAGCAGCGCCTCCAGCTCGGCGCGCTCGCCCTCGCGGGCGGCCTCGAGCTTGCGCTGCAGCTCCTCGCGGCCCGGCAGGAACTCATGCAGCGGCGGGTCGAGCAGCCGGATCGTCACCGGCAAGCCATCCATCGCCTCCAGCAGCCCTTCGAAGTCGGCCTGCTGCATCGGCCGCAGCTGCGCCAGCGCCGCCTCCCGCGCCTCGTCGGTCTCGGCGGCGATCATCCGCTGCATGACGGCCAGCCGCTCCGGAGCGAAAAACATATGCTCCGTGCGGCACAGCCCGATGCCCTGCGCGCCGAGCCGGCGCGCGGCGCGCGCGTCCTCCGGCGTATCGGCGTTGGCATGCACCTCCAGCCGCCGCAGCTCGTCGGCCCAGCGCAGCACCTGCAGCAGCTCCTCTGTCACGGCCGGCTCGCGCAGCGGCATGCGGCCCGCGATGACGCGGCCCGTGCCGCCGTCGATCGTCAGCCAGTCGCCTTCGGCGATCGCCTCGGCCCCGCCGCCGCGCACGGCGAGCCGCTTCGCCTCAGCGTCGACCGCGAGCGCCTCGCAGCCGCAGACGGCCGGCTTGCCCATGCCGCGCGCGACGACCGCCGCATGGCTCGTCATGCCGCCGCGGCTCGTCAGGATGCCTTCGGCGGCGAGCACGCCGTGGATGTCGTCCGGCGTCGTCTCGGGACGCACGAGGATGACCGGCTGTCCGTCCCGGCTCCAGCGCTCCGCCGTATCGGCGTCGAACACGGCCCGGCCGATCGCCGCTCCCGGCGACGCCGGCAAGCCCTTGGCGAGCGGCTGTCCGGCGGCCGACTCGTCGATGCCGCGATGGAGCAGCTGCTCCAGATGCGCCAGCTCCACGCGGCGCACCGCTTCCTCGCGAGCGATCCTTCCTTCGCAGACGAGATCGACGGCGATGCGGAGCGCGGCTTGGGCGCCTCTTTTGCCCGTACGGGTCTGCAGCAGGAACAGGACGCCCCGCTCGATCGTGAATTCGATGTCCTGCATGTCGCCGTACCGCTCCTCCAGCGTCCGGCCCCAGCGCTCCAGCTCGGCATGCGCCTGCGGCAGCGCCGCGGCGAGCGCGGCGATCGGCTGCGGCGTGCGGACGCCGGCGACGACGTCCTCGCCCTGCGCGTTCAGCAGGAACTCTCCATACAGGCCCGGCTCCCCCGTCGACGGGTCGCGGGTGAAGACGACGCCGGTGCCGCAGTCCGCGCCCTTGTTGCCGAACACCATGCGCTGCACCGTCACCGCCGTCCCGCCCGAGCCGTCGATGCGGTTGACGCTTCGGTAGACGCGGGCGCGCGGGTTGTCCCAGGAGCGGAACACCGCCTCGACCGCCAGCCGCAGCTGCTCCAGCACGTCCTGCGGGAACGGGCGGCCGGCCTGCCGGAGCACGAGCTGCTGGTAGTCGAGGACGAGCGCGCGCCAATGCTGCGCTTCGAGCTGCTGGTCGGTCTCGACGCCCGCCGCTTCCTTGCGCGCCTCCAGCAGGCGCTCGAAGCGCCAGCCGTCGACGCCGAGCACGACCTGGCCGAACATGGCGATGAGGCGGCGGTAGCAGTCGAAGGCGAAGCGCTCGTCGCCGGTGGCGGCGGCCAGCCCTTCCGCCGTCTCGTCGTTGAGCCCGAGGTTGAGGATCGTATCCATCATGCCCGGCATCGACACCGCCGCTCCCGAGCGCACCGAGACGAGCAGCGGGTCGGCGCGGTCGCCCAACCGCTGGCCGCCGCGCTCCTCCAGCACCGCCAGCGCCTCGCGGATCTCCGCCCAGAGCGGCTCCTCCAGCATGCCGCCGGAGCGGCCGTAATCCCGGCATGCTTCCGTCGTGACGGTGAAGCCGGGGGGAACCGGCACGCCGGCGGCGGTCATTTCCGCCAGGCCCGCTCCTTTGCCTCCGAGCAGCTGCTTCATGTCCGCGCGGCCTTCCTCGAACGCATAGACGCGCTTGGCGCTCATGGGCGCTCCCCCTCTCCGGCGGCGGGGCGCGTCGGCGGCGCGTAGTTCAGGCCGGAATCGGCGGCAGCCTCCCGGCATCGCGGCGAGTCGCAAAGGCTGTGGAAGATTTTGACCCGATTCGTCGGAAGCGTATCGACGATCTCGTTGCAGCTCGGGCATAAAATGAGTCCGTAGTCCAGGCTGCCTTCGACAGCGGCTAATCCGTTTTTCATAGGGTCCATCTCCTTATGAAGTCGTGGGTTGAACGGGCATCTTGGCGCAGCGACAGCTATGGGAAGGGAACGATTCGCGAGGCTGAATGTTGATCGCGTCGAAGGTCAATGCGGCTGAAGGTCAATGGCGTCCGTGGCGCCGCTAGACGCGGACGGCCTGCGCGCCGCCGAGCCGGCCAGCGGCCGAAGCACGCTCCGCGATCCGCGCCGCCAGGTCGACGACCCGGCAGGCGTAGCCCCATTCGTTGTCGTACCAGGCGCTCAGCTGCACGGAGGAGCCGCGGGCCAGCACGCTCGGTCCGTCGACGACCGCCGACTTGTCGCAGCCGATGTAGTCGGCGGACACGAGCGGCAGGTCGGCGTAGCCGACATACGGCGCGAGCGGTCCGGCAGCCGCCTCGCGCAGCGCCTCGCGGACCTCGTCCGCCGCTGCCGGCGCGCCCAGCTCGAGCTGCAGCTGCAGCAGCGACACGTCGGCGACGGGAACGCGCACCGCCGAGCCGCGGATGACGGGAGCGAGCTCCGGCAGCACCTCGCGCAGCGCTTTGGAGACGCCGGTAGCGGCAGGGACGATGGAGGCGCCGCAGGAGCGGGCCCGGCGCCAGTCGCGATGCGGGTTGTCCAGATGGTTCTGGTCGCTCGTGAAGGCGTGGATCGACGTCGCCCAGCCGCCCCTGACGCCGAAAGCCTCGTGCATGGCCTTGAGCACGGGGGCAAGGCAGTTGGTCGTGCAGGAGGCGGCGGAGACGAAGCGGTGGACCGACGGGTCGAAACGCTCGTCGTTGACGCCCATGACGGCGGTCAGGTCGGCTTCGCCCGGAGAAGTGAGCAAGACGCGTCCCGCTCCCGCCTCGAGGTGCTTTTCCATGCCCGCCCGATCGGTGAACGCCCCGGTCGCGTCGATGACGAGGTCGATGCCGAGCCGCCTCCACGGCAGCCGGGACGGGTCGCGCTCGGATACGAGCTCGATCCGGTTCTGGGGCGACGAGTTCCGCTCAGGCGCGGGCTCGATCCAATTCTGGGGCGACGAGCTCTGCTCGGATGCGGGCTCGAGCCGGTTCTGGGGCGACGAGTTCCGATCGGATGCGGGCTCGATTCGGTTCTGCGTGGACGGGTTCCGCTCAGGCGCAGAGTCGATTCGGCTGCTCGGCTGCGGGGAGGAGCTTCGTCCGGGCGGGATCCCGGTTCGATCCAGCCGCTCGTCGGCCTCCAGCCGAACCAGCGCTCCGCCGTCCGTCCTCACCCGTCCCGGCCAGCGGCCGTGCACGGTGTCGTATTCCAGCAGATGGACCAGCATGTCGGGGGCGCAGGTCGTGTTGACGGCGACGAGCTCGAGCTCCGAGCCATCCGCGAGGTCCAGCAGCCGGCGGATGCAGAGACGGCCGATTCTTCCTGTGCCGTTGATGGCGATTCGCATGAAAGCAGCTCCTTTATGACGTATAATTATAAATATGACGCCTTATAAGGCAAGGGAAAGCCGCATCCAGCTCTCCCGCGGAGATGTCCGGGCTCGAGCCGAATTCGGCGAATGGCCATGGCGTCGCCCGGTGGACGCCGCAGAGGCGGGCCCGGCGGCCGCTGGATGGCAGTCGGTCCAGAGTCGGCCGGCGCTTACCCGAGCGCCTGGTCGCTGCGCATCGCGGCTTTGAGCGACAGGTCATGGCGCGTCTGGATGAAGCGCACCGTGCGCGTCGCCGCTCTCATGACGACCGAGTGCGTCGTGGCGAGCCGGCCCGGAAGCTCGCGCACGCCGTCCAGGAAATCTCCCTGCGTCACGCCGGTCGCGGCGAAGATGACGTCGCCCGTGCCGACCAGATCCTCCATGCGCAGCACCCGCGACGGATCGGCGATGCCCATCGCGGCGCAGCGGCGCAGCTGCTCCTCTCCCTCGGGGAGCAGGCGGCCTTGCAGCTCGCCGCCGAGGCATTTGACGGCTGCTGCCGCCAGCACGCCTTCCGGCGCTCCGCCGGAGCCGACGTACAGATCGACGCCCGTCTCGGGAAAGCAAGGCGCCATCGCCCCGGCCACGTCGCCGTCGGTCAGCAGCCGGACGCGTACGCCAAGCGCCCTCAGCTCGGCGAGCAGCGGCGCATGCCGCTCCCGCTCGAGCAGCGACACCGTCAGCTCGGAGAGCGGCTTGCCGAGCTCATGCGCCGCCTTGCGCATGGTCGCCGCAAGCGGATCCTGCAGCCGCAGCCGGCCCGCGAGCGCAGGGCCGACCGCAAGCTTCTGCATGTACATGTCGGGGGCATGCAGCAGCTGGCCGCGCGGCGCGAGCGCCAGCACCGACAGCGCGTTGTTGAGGCCGCGCGCGGCGAGCTCCGTCCCTTCGAGCGGGTCGACGGCCACATCCGCCTCCGGGCCGCTGCCGACGCCGAGCTCCTCGCCGATATAGAGCATCGGCGCCTCGTCCATCTCCCCTTCGCCGATGACGACGCGTCCGCGGATCGAGACCGAGCCGAACATCCTCCGCATCGCCTCCGTCGCCGCACCGTCGGCCATCATCTTGTCGCCCCGCCCGATCCACGGGGAGCAGGCCAAGGCGGCCAGCTCGGTCACCCGCACCACTTCAAGCGCCAATTCGCGTTCCATGCCCTCATCCTTTCGCATGCTTGCCGATTTAGCTCCTCGCCCCTCGCTTCTTGCTTCTTGCTCCGCCAGGAGGGATCTTCCGGATATAATGTAACACATATTATATATGAGTCACAATAGGCGATGGATGATTTTATTATGCGTACTATTTAGACAGGCGATGAAGGAAAGGAAACGAGCTTAGCCTGCAAAAAAGCTCTCAGCATAGCCAACAGCCAGGCAGGCAAGCTGCCTTATCTACGAATAAAGACCGAACAGAAGGAAGCCCGGCTTCCTTCTGTTCGGTCTTTATTGGTAGAGCCCGTCCATCCTGATCGCCGCAAACGAGGACTCCTTGTCTAGGAGACAGAGCCCTGATCAGGCAAGAACTGTCGGCCGCATATCCTTACCAGGCGTAGGCTTTCGGAGCCTGTCCGCCCGGGCCGGGGAAGATCTCGTCGATGCGCTTGAGCGTGCTCTCGTCGAGCTTGATCTCGACGGCCCGCAGGGAGCGCTCGAATTGCTCCAGCGTACGGACGCCGATGATCGGAGCCGTGACGGCCGGCTGATGGAGCAGCCAGGCCAGCGACACGAGATCCTCGGTCTCTCCGAGCTCGTCGCATAGGCGGCCGTAAGCCTCCAGCTGCTCGCGATGCCGATCCGAGCGGTTGTCGCCGCTCCGCTGGCCCGCTTCGCCGCGGCGGATGTTGCCGGACAGCAGGCCGCCGTCAAGCGGACTCCACGGAATGATGCCGATGCCATGCGCCTGTGCGGACGGCAGCACCTCCAGCTCGGGCAGGCGGGTCAGCAGATTGTACTTGTGCTGCTCGGAAACGAGGCCGAGCACGCCGCGGGCCTTGGCCTCGCCTTGGGCGACCGCCAGATCCCAGCCCGCGAAATTGCTGGAGCCGACATAGCCGATCTTGCCCTGCGCCTGCATGTCGCCGAACGCCGGCCACAGCTCGTCCCAGCTGGCGCTGCGATCGACGTGATGCATCTGGTACAGCTCGATGTGATCGGTCTGCAAGCGGCGCAGCGACCCTTCCAGATGACGGCGAAGCTTGTACGACGACAGGCCCGACTCGCCGTTGGGCCCGTCAAGCGGATCATTCATGTCGCCGTAAGCCTTGGTGGCGATCACGGTGCGCTCGCGGCGGCCGCCGCCTTGCGCGAACCAGCGGCCGATGATCTCCTCCGTGCGGCCGGAGTTCTCTCCCCAGCCGTAGATGTTCGCCGTATCAAAGAAGTTGATGCCCGCATCCAGCGCGGCATCCATAATCGTAAACGCTTCCTTTTCATCCGTTCCGACGCCGAAATTCATCGTGCCCAGGCAGAGGCGGCTGACCCGCAGCCCCGAGCGGCCAAGCTTGGTGTACTCCATCTGTCCTTCGAACTCCCTTCCAGACGCAAGAAATGAATTGCTCTACCAGTATACCTGAACGAAAGAGGCGGCGGAAAAAAATCGCTGCATGCCGATAGACGAAAAGTCGACTCAAGAAAGTCGGCTTTAGCGGCTGCAAGGCAACGTTACTATTGCCTCGGTTATTGATAGACCAGATATAGACGATAGGGAAGTGGTTTAATGCCGCCTACCTGCGGACGAACGCCCCGTCCTGCCAGCGCCCTCGCGTTTCGTTCTTGCACAGCGGCTTTTTGCTTCGACAGGAACCCAATCATTGCTCAGGGGAACCCCTTATCATGCTTTTTCCAATATACCTTTCCAAAAATGAAACGAGAGCGGTTGCGACTAACAAAATCGTTCAATGCCGATGACGCTCCGCTAACATGGCGAAGCTAGGCTGAAGAGGCGCGGCTGCCGCCGATCTGCCGCCTCCGCGTCGAATTTGAATTCAAGGTACTTTTGTGCCCTGGATCAACCCATCCGCGTCGGATTTCTGAATCCAAGGCACTTTTGTGCCCTGGATCGACACATCCGCGACGGATTTTTGAATCCAAGGCACTTTTGTGCCCTGGATCGACCCATCCGCAGCGGATTTTTGAATCCAAGGCACTTTTGTGCCCTGGATCGACACATCCGCGGCGGATTTCTGAATCCAAGGCACTTTTGTGCCCTGGATCGACACATCCGCGACGGATTTTTGAATCCAAGGCACTTTTGTGCCCTGGATTGGCCGTATCCCCGGCCGTCGCCGTGTCTGCCGCTCTGCCGAACGACTTCTTCCATCCGGAAAGGAGCTCTGAACGAAATGGCCCTGCGCTTCCGGTTCCTGCGAACCCCCGCTTCGTCCGCCGCTTCTGCCGCGCCCTTGGAATCCGCTGCATCTCTTGTTCGCGCGCCTCACTCAAGCTCGGCGCTCATTCCGGCGCCTGCTCCGACCACGCTCCCGCCCTCTGCCGCCCCTGCGTCCGCTCCGCCCCCCGCTCCGGCTGTCGCCGAACGTGACTCGAGAGCGCCTGCTCCGCCCACGCTCCCGCCCTCTGCCGCTCCTGCGTCCGCTCCGGCTGCCGCCGAGCGTGCCGCGAGAGCGGCTGCTCCGCCCACGCTCCCGGCCTCGCCGTCCCGCTCGCTCCGCCGCCAGCCGAAGGCGCTGCTGCTGTACGCCTCCTACGGCGACGGCCATCTGCAGGCCGCCAAAGCCATCCGCGCCCAGCTCGCCGAACGAGGCTGCGGCCCGATTCGAATGGTCGATCTGATGGCCGAGGCCCACCCGCTGCTGAACGCCCTCTCTCGCTGCTTTTACCGCAGCAGCTACCGCCTCTTCCCCGGCGTGTACGGCTGGCTGTACGAGCGCACGCGCCTCGCGGCGCCCGGCTCGGCGCTTGCCGCCGTCCTGCACGCCCCCGGCCGCAGGCGCCTGCGGCAGCTGCTGCGCGAGGAGCGGCCCGACCTCGTGCTGCATACGTTCCCGCTCTTTCCCGGACCGCCCGCCGGATCGCCGGACCGGCCCGCGCTGACGGCCGCGATCGTCACCGACTACGACCTGCACCGCCGCTGGGTCCACCCCGGCATCGACCGCTACTACGCCGCCTCGGAGGAAATGAAAAGCGAGCTCCTCGCCGCCGGCGTGCCCGAGGAGCGCGTCTGCTTCGCCGGCATCCCGGTCAGGCCCGGCTTCGACGCGCGCCGGCGCGGCTCCGACCGCTCCGCGCTGGAGCGTCGCGGCTTCGATCCCGAGCTGCCGCTCGTGCTGCTCATGGGCGGCGGAGCCGGCATCCTCGGCGGCCTGCTGCCCGCCTGCGGCCGGCTGCTCGCCGAGCGGCCGCAGGTCCAGCTCGCGCTCGTCTGCGGCCGCAACGAGGCGTTCGCGCGCGACGCCCGCCGCCGCTTCGCCGGCCGCCCGGATTCGAGCCGCCTGCATGTGCTCGGCTACGTCGAGGAGCTGCCGGAGCTGATGCTGCATGCGGCATGCCTCGTAACGAAGCCGGGCGGGCTGACGATCGCCGAAGGGCTGGCGGCCGGCGTGCCGCTCGTGCTTTACCGCCCCGTACCGGGCCAAGAGCGCCGCAACGCGGCCTACGCGGCGCGCCTGGGCGCGGCCGCCGTCGTCCGCACGCCGGAGGCGCTCGTCGAGGCGGTGCTGAAACTGTTGGACGACCCGGAGCGTCTTAAGGAAAGCGCGCGCCGGGCGGGAGCGCTTGGCCGGCCGGACGGCGCCGGACGGATCGCCGACGATTTGCTGCAGCGGCTCGAGGGGTATACTGGAAAAGAACGGCCGATCCGGCCAAGCTCCGTTCAAGGAGGAACCTCGGATGAAGGCAATACCATCGCTGCTGCGCTCCGAAGCTAGAAGCCGCTCCCAGCTCCCGCTGCTCGCCGCCGTCCTGCTGCTCGTCGAATTCGCGCGCGGGGCGGCGCTGGTCAGCTTCCTGCCCCTGTACGGCACCGATACGCTCGGCCTGACGCTGGGGACGGTCGGAGCGGCGATCGCCGCCCACTATCTGACCGACACGGCGCTCAAGCTCGGCATCGGCTACTGGCTGGACCGGCATTCGATCCGGGCCGTCGTCTTCGCGGGCATGCTCGCCTCGCTCGCCGGCATCCTGCTGCTGCCGCTCGCGCATGCGCCGTGGCTGTTCATCGCGGCGTCCGCGCTGTACGGCGTCGGCATCTCCCCGATCTGGATCGTCTGCCTCACCCAGGTCAGGGAAGAAAAGCGGGCCTCGCAAATGGGCACGCTCTATGCCATCTGGCTCGGCGGCCTCGGCGCCGGGCCGATCGTCTGCAACATCGTGCTCGACTTCAGCGGCGGCGCCGCCTATCTGCTGCTGCTCGGAGCCGTCGCCGCCGCTACGGCCCTCTCGCTGCTGCTGCGCGGCCGCACCGGAGCGGACGCTCCGCAGCATGTGCCGCTGCGCCGGCAGCTGCCGGTGCTCCGGGAGCGGCTGCAGGCGATGCGGCTGCTGCTGCCCGGCATGGTGCTGCAGACTGCCGTCGCCGGCATGCTCGTCACTGTCCTGCCGACGTTCGCGACGGACCGCCTGGCGCTGAGCGGCGCCCAGTACTCGCTGCTGCTCACGGCCGGAGGCGTGCTGACGATCGGCATGCTCCTGCCGATGGGCAGGCTGTCCGACCGGCTCAGCCGCCATCGGCGCTGGTTTCTCGTCGTCGGCTTCTTCGCTGTCGCGGCCTCGCTGTACGCGCTCTCCTTCACGCGCGGCTTCGGGCTGTGCCTGGCGCTGGCCGCCCTGCTCGGCCTGTCCTACGCCGCCGTGCTGCCCGCCTGGAACGCGCTGCTCGCCGCCTATGTTCCTCCTAGCCAGAAAGGGCTCGGCTGGGGTATGCTGAGCACAGTGGAGGGCGTCGGCGGCATGATCGGCCCCGTCGCCGGCGGCCTCGCGGCCACCTGGCGCGGCGAGCCGTTCGTCGTCTGGCTGAGCGCCCTGCTGTTCGGACTCATCGGGCTGTGCTACGGCTTCCTGCCTCTCGCGGAAGCCGATCACGGCCGCACTAATCCACCGGAATAGGTTGTGAGCTTTTTCCATGAACCACGTCCAGAAGTGGCTCAGCCAACTCAAAAACATGAACCTGCAGCAGCTCGAGCATACGCTGCAGCAGCTTTCCCACTACGGACCGCTGCCCGGCATCCTGCTGCCGTTCGCGGAAGCGTTCCTGCCGTTCCTGCCGCTGTTCGTCTTTATCGCGGCCAATGCCAACATCTACGGCCTCGGCCTCGGCTTCCTCTACTCGTGGATCGGCGTCAGCGCCGGGTCCATCTGCGTGTTCGCCATAGCCCGCTCGTTCGGCTCGGGCCTCGGCATGTGGCTGGAGCGGCGCTTCCCTCGCGCCGGCAAGTTTTTCGACTGGCTGGAGCGCCGCGGATTCACGCCGGTGTTCCTGCTCAGCTGCTTTCCCTTTTCCCCGTCGGTGCTGGTGAACATCGCCTCCGGCCTGAGCTCGCTGCCGCTGCGCACGTTCCTGCTCGCCGTGCTGCTCGGCAAAGCCGTCATGATCATGATCATCTCGCTGCTCAGCTTCAATATCGGCGAGCTCGCGCCTTGGCGCATCGCCGTGGCGGCCGTCGTCGTCGTTGCGATGTGGCTGGGCGGCAAGAAGCTCGAGATGCGCTACCTCGCCAAGTAGCGGCCGCCGTCCCGGCGCTGCCGAAAGTTGCCTGCTCCGCCCGCTTATAGGACAGCCCCTCCGGCGGCACACTGTTGAGGCAGTCCAATGCCGAGAGGAGAATGGCCATGTCAGGCGAGCAGCCGTCCGCCAAGCAGTTGTCCGCGCGCAAGGCGCAGTCGCAAGCCGACCGCTCCGGCCGCGGCAAAGCCCAGGCCAGCGAGCGTCAGTCCGACGCCGACGCCGCGGCAGTCAAGAAGCACGGCGTCTAGCCGGCCCGGAACAGGAGGAAAGCTTGATGAGCAGGAACGAGGACAACCCCGTCCACAACGAAATGGAACCGGTCTCGGGCGAGCATGTCGAGGTCGACGGCGTCTACACGAACCAATGGGGACGCGAGGAGAAGCTGCAGCGCGGAGACGTCTTTCCGGCCGACCCGATGTGGGGCTCGACGGAATGGAAGCTGACCGAGCTTGAATTCAGCAACCATCACGCGGGCCACACCGACCCGCGCGAGATTCCGCATGACGGCGCGAACGATCCGGAGAACCATCTCCAGCATCCGCGCCGCCATAAGCACAAAGAGCATCGCGGCGACGAGTAGGCCCGGCGCCCGCTTGGGCCCGCTCTCGCCATACGTCAAAAAAGGCGCGTTCCGTCTATACGGAATGCGCCTTTTTGGCGGCTGCACAGCCGGAAGCATCCGGGCGGCATGTCCGCAGCGAGGCTTCGCGGCTAGCCGAAGCTCCGCCCGCCGCTTAATCCTTGCCGCGCAGCGGGAAGATCTGCCAGCGGCTCGAGGCGCCTTCCGCCTCGCGCGTCTGCACCTGCTCGATCACTTTTTCGAGGCGACGCAGATGGTAGCCGTACTCGAACAGCGCCGAGGCGACAAAGACGAGCCGGCGATGCTCCTCCGGATTGTCCCGCAGGTAGTCCGTCAGCTGGCGGGCCAGGCTCGAGCCGGTAATCGACTCCGCCTGGCTGAACGAGCCGGGCTTGACCTTGTTGTCGAGCTTGAGCAGCAGGAATTCGTGGTACTTGGTCAGCTCCTCGATCTGGGCGTCCATCCGTCCGGCCCAGGCTTCGGCGCCCGGCGCGGAGAAATAATGCTCCTCGACGACCTCGAGCAGATCGGCGCCTTTGTTCACGACGCGGATCAGCTGCCTCGCCAGCAGCAGCTGGCGGGCCCTCTCCGCCCGGCTCGACGCGCGGAAGCTGCGCTCGTCCTCGAGCACCTTGAAGCGCTCCTCGAGGCGGCCGATCGTGCCTTGAAGCTTGTCTTTCTCCGCGTTGTACACCTGCTCCCTCATCTCGTCGGAGATCGACGTGCGCAGCAGCAGCGACAGCTGGGCGTAGCTCTGATGCACGAGATCGTGGAACTGGCGGCGCGGACTCGGCGGAAAGATGAGCACGTTGACAGCGAACGCCGCCCCCATGCCCGTCAGCACCTGCAGGAAGCGCTCCACGGCGAACATCCAGCCGGTGGAGTTGGCCTCCATCACGGCCACGACGGTGACGAGCGTCAGGCCAACGGTCGCCTCCATCTTGAGCTTGATGCTGATGAGGATGACGGCGATGCAGACGATGCCGACGGTGATCGGCGAGTTGCCGATGAGCTGCACCGCGCCAAGCGCGATCGCCGCGCCGAGCAGGTTCGTCTGGAACTGGTCGCTGACCTGCTGCCACGAGCGGAAGATCGACGGCTGCAGGGTGAAGATGGCCGATACGGCCGATAAAATCGGATTGACGAAGCCGAACAGGCCGCTCAAATAAATGGCCAGCGCCACGGCCATGCCCGTCTTGAGGACGCGGGCGCCTATCGTCATGGTGCGGGGCCTCCTTTGGATTCGCGCAAAATAGCGGACAGCCGCCTCAGCCGGCCGAGGCGGGAGCCTCGGGCTCCCGGAACGAGCTGCGCGCGTTGTGGCTGCGGCAGGGCAGCCGGATCTCGAACGTCGTGCCGATGCCGAGCTCGCTGGAGACGCGGATCCGTCCTTTATGATTGTCCACAATTTTATAGGATACCATAAGACCGAGTCCAGTGCCCTTGTCCTTGGTCGTATAGAACGGCTGCCCCATCTTGGCGAGCTGCTCCTCGTCGATGCCGGGTCCGCGGTCGATGACGGAAATGACGGCCTCTCCGTCCTCCCGGCGCAGGCCGATGCCGATCTCGCCGCCGTCCTGCATGACCTCGATCGCGTTTTTCAGCACGTTGATGAACACCTGCTTCACTTGCGAATCGACGCCGTAGATCCAAAGCGGATTGTCGCCGTAGTCCGCCTTGATCTCGATGCCGTACAGCGCCGCCTGCGACTCCAGCAGCAGCACCGTGTCGAGCATCATGACGCGGACGTCGGCGAAGTCCATCTCGTACACCTGAGGCTTGGACAGCATGAGCAGCTCGCTGACGATCGTCTCGATCCGGCTCAGCTCCGACTTCATGATGTCGAAATAACCGGCAGAGGAAGAGCGGCCGCTCGCCATCAGCTGCAGGAAGCCTTTGAGCGAGGTGAGCGGATTGCGGATCTCGTGGGCGATGCCGGCCGCGAGCTGGCCCGCGACGTACAGCTTCTCGGAGTTGATGAGCAGCTCCTCGTTCTTCTTGCGCTCCGAGATGTCGCGGATGATGACGACGACGATCGGCTTGCCGACGAAGGTCGATTCCGAAAGGATGACTTCCGTGCTGATGAGCCGTCCCTTGACGGTTACCCAATCGAGCTCGATCGGAGGGCTTTCCCCTCGTCTCCTCTCCTTGCCGCTGCGGCGCAAGGTCGGCCGCAGGTAGGCGCTCATGCGCTCGTGATGGCCGGAGTAAAGAAATTCGTAGACCGAGCGGCCGACCATCTCCGACTCGTTCTGGATCTCGAACATGCGCCGGCCCGAGCGATTGATGAATTCCCAATTGGAGCCGCTGATGACGGCGATCGTGTCGATCGAGTTCTCGACGATGAGCCGGTACCGCTCGTTGATGAGGCCGTAGCGGCGGTCGGCCACCCATGCGATGATGCTGAAGGCGAAAATGACGATCGCGGCCAGCGCGAGCAGCAGGCCCATGAGCATGACGTAATCGTCCAGCCGGTAGTCCGGCGGCGACATCGTTCTCGATACGGTCGTCCCGGCGAGGGACAGCACATGAAGGGCAAGCGTGCCGCATGCCAGCAGCAGGCTGCACAGCGGGCGGAATTTTCCGCCGTATTTGGCGTGGAGATGGAGGGCTGCGACGGTCGCGCTCAAGAAGCACAGCGCTCCGACGGAGATGTAGATGGGATCGACGCGGAAATGGCCGAGGCGGTGGGTCAGCAGGCCCATGAGATGCAGCAGCAGCACCCCGGCCGTCAGGATGGACGACGCCGTCAGCTGGCGCAGGATGGAGGCGGGATGGCCGCCTCGCAGCAGGAAGGACAGCGCGAACAGCGCGCTGATCGTCGTGACGATCAGCGGCAGGACCGTCAGCGCGCCGACGGTCATGACGTAATCATAGGCGAGCATGCCGACAAAGTGCATCGACCAGACGCCGAGCGCGAACACGGCCGCAGCTCCGGTGAGCCAGAACAAGCGGCCGGGCCGAGTGCGCTGAAGCCCCCCTGTCATGCTCAGCATCGTGTACGAGGAGAACGTCGTGATGATAAAAGCGAGCAGGAGGTAAATCAGATGGTCGATCGTCAGGTATGGTTTCATGTAAATGGGTCCTCCCCCATTCATCTCTCTTTCTGCCGGAGCTCTTTTTCGCAGCCAGGAACGGGCGCGCGCCTCCTTGACGGAGATCGGTTCGAGGAGCCGGTCCTGCTGCGGCTTTCCACCCAATTCGACGGCAGGAAAGAAAATCCTTTTCATGCCGGATGGGAGGCGCTTTCAGAAACCGCTTCCGCGATTTCGGCGCGCTTACAGCCGGAGCGGGCTGGAATTTCGCGCCCGGCTCGCGTACACTAGGGCGTGTTTGCGGGATTGCCGGCACGTCGATCTAGGGCTATGAGAAAAGGAGCGGATCCGGATGGAAGAACAATTCGACATCTACGACGAAAGCTGGATGCCGGTCGGCACCGCTTCGCGCCGGGACGTGCATCGCCTCGGCCTGCGGCATCGCAGCTTTCACTGCTGGGTGTACCGCATCGGCTCCGGCGAGCCGAAGGTGCTGTTTCAAAAGCGGCAGCTCGGCAAGGACACGTATCCGGGCTTCCTGGACATCTCGGCGGCCGGCCATCTGGCGGCGGGCGAGACGGTGCGGGAGGCCGTGCGCGAGCTGGAGGAGGAGCTCGGCATCGCCGCGGCGTTCGAGGAGCTCGCCTATCTCGGCTGGAGCGAGGCCAGGGCGATCGGCAGCGCGGGCGGCGAGCCGTTCATCGACCATGAGCGGAGCGAGGAGTACGCCCTCCGCTGCGAGCGGCGTCCGCTGTCGCTGCGGCTGCAGCCGGAGGAGGTGCTCGGCGTCTACGAGGCGCCGCTGCGCGGCATGATCCGGCTGTTCGAAGGCGAGCTCAGCGAGCTGAGGGCGGAAGGCGCCGAGCTGGCGGGCGGCGGTAGTGCGGGCGGCGAGGGCGACCGGAGGAGTGCCGTTGGCGGAGGCGGCGAGGATGCGGACGGCGGCAGGAGTGCCGTTGGCGGGGGCGGCGAGGATGCGGACGGCGGCAGGAGTGCCGGAGGCGGGGGCCGCGAGGATGCGGACGGCGGCAGGAGTGCCGG
>NZ_KE383847.1:0-411 GCF_000422485.1 Paenibacillus pasadenensis DSM 19293 | reverse complement strand
AGGAGTGCCGGAGGCGGGGGCCGCGAGGATGCGGACGGCGGCAGGAGTGCCGGAGGCGGTGGTGGCGGGAGTGCTGGCGATGGGAATGCGGGCGACGGGAATGCGGGCGACGGTTGGAGTGCCGAAGGCAGGGACGCCGGGAGTGCAAAATGCGGCAAGGACGGCGGCGACGCGAATGCGGGCGACGGAGCGCCAGCGCTGGTAGCGGCGAGCCTCGCTGTACGGGCGGAGCACTTCGTCCCACGGCACGACGGCTATTACGCCGGGTTGTTCCGGCGGCTGCTCCAACTGGCGGAGGCCGGCGGCAAAGCCTAGGCTAAGCAAGCCGAATGCAATCCAAGGCACATTTGTGCCTTGGTTGACGCGGACTCCGCCCATTCGGCCGATCCAAGGCACATTTGTGCCTTGGTT
>NZ_AULW01000001.1 GCF_000422485.1 Paenibacillus pasadenensis DSM 19293 | reverse complement strand
GGCCGGAACCAAGGCATAAACCTGCCTTGGATTTGCGAAAACCGGCCGGGCGGCCGGAACCAAGGCATAAACCTGCCTTGGATCATCGAAAACCGGCCAGGCGGCCGGAACCAAGGCACAAACCTGCCTTGGATCCGCGAAAACCGGCCGGGCGGCCGTCCCGCCCAACTCAAAGGGGCAGGGTCAAGGTCCATTTTGGACCTTGACCCTGCCCCTTCTCCTTGCCCGGCAAGACCCGACCTGAGCGTCAGCCCTCGTCCGGCCTGACGCGGCGCACAAAGCTCAGCACGAGATCCTGCGCGTAGTCGCCGAAGCCCGTGCCGAACAGATTGAGGCCGCGAGCGTTCGCCGCATCGGCGGCGACGGCCAGCCTGATGCGGATCGGCTCGTTGAACGCAAGCGTCAGGTCGCCGAGCGACAGCTCCGAGCAGCGCTCGCCGTTCAGGAACGAGCCGTCCCGGGTCACCTTCCACTCCGTCAGCCGGCCATACTCGGTATTGCCGCGCCAGCGCTCCGGCGTGAAGCGTCCCTTGCGGTCGCCGAAGTCGCCGGGACTCGTCCAGGTGCCGACCGGCAGGCCGTCGACGAGCATCGTGATGTCGGACGGCCAGTCGTCGCGGAAGCCGGGCGCCTCGGAGCAGAGCTCGGCCGTCAGGACGAGCTCGTCGAGCTCCGCTCCGGGCGGCATCGGATTGGCGAATTCGTACTCCAGGCTGCCGCTGCCGGAGAACCAGAGGATGGCGGCCTCGGCGCGCTCCGGCATATAAAAGACGCGCGGGTCGTCCGGCGACCCGAGTCCGGCTCCTTCCCGAGAGGCCATGCCGCATGGGGCCTGGATGTCGCAGCGGGAATAGAGGCCGATCGGCATGCGGATCTCCTCCACGCGGCGAAGCGCGTCGCCGGAGCGCAGCGGAAGCTCCAGCAGCACGGAGCGGCAGCTCGCCGTGCAGATCTTCTCGCGCCCGCTGCCCTGGCGGCAGGAGACCAGCTCGGCCTGCTCGAGCGCCTGCACGTTGATCGAGATGGTCGGCTGAGCCGCTCCGAGCGCCTCGGCCAGCTGGCTGACGCTCATCGGGCGCTCGCCGAGCGCCTCCAGAATCCGCAGGCGGATGTCGCTCGACAGCGCCTTGGCGACGTCCAGCAGACGGGAGGCGGGATAGCGGATCAGCTCTTGTTTCGGTTCGTTCATGTCAGCCCGTCCTTTGGCGAAATTGGGATGCTTCTAGTCTAGCCGGAATCCTCAATATTGTAAAATAAAAATACATATTGCGAAATCATTATGTATGCGCTATGATGAGGGCAATTCCTGCTGGAAAGGTGTGTGTCCGAACGTGCCATCCCTAACCGAAACGAAGCTTGAACAGCCTCGCCCCGAGCATCCCCGCCCCGATTGGGAGCGACGGGACTGGCTGAATCTGAACGGCGAATGGGACTTCCGCTTCGAGGCGGCCGCTGCTCCGACCGCTGCTCCGACCGCTGCTCCGACCGCTGCTCCGGCAGCCTCCGGCCAAGCCGCCGCCGAATCCGAATCCGCCGCGTCCTCCCCCCGCAAGCTGCCGGAGGACGCGGACTTCGACGCCCGCATCACCGTGCCGTTCTCGTGGGCGAGCCCGCTGTCGGGCTGGGGCCGCGACGAGAAAGGCGTCGGCTGGTACCGCCGCGCCGTCCGCTGGAGTCCTGCCGCCGCCGGCTCGCTCGTATTCCTGCGCTTCGGCGCCGTCGACTACGAGTGCGACGTCTGGGTGAACGGTGTCCATGCCGGCTCCCACCGAGGCGGGTACGGCTCGTTCGACCTCGACGTGACGGCTGCCTGGCGGGCGGAGGCGGACAATGAGATCGTCGTGCGCGCCGAGGACCTCGACGGAGCCTGGCAGGCGCGCGGCAAGCAAGGCTACGGCGAGATCCGCGGCATCTGGCAGCCGGTCTGGCTGGAGGGCCGGCCGCTGACGTTCGTGCGGAGCGCCAAGTTCGAGACGGCGATCGACGGCTCGGTCGAAGCCGTGCTGCGCATCGAGGCCGCGCAGGCGGGAGAGGCGCTGCTGCAGCTGGACTTCGGACCGGACGCGTCCGCCAGCGAGCAGCTGCAGCTGGGCGCCGGCGCGAACGAGGCGCGGGTCCGCTTCTCGGTCACGGAGCCGCGGCTGTGGAGCCCGGACGCTCCGCATCTGTACGAAGGCGGGCTGACGCTGACCAGCGTGGCGGGCGAGGACCGCATCGGCACGTATTTCGGCATCCGCGAGATCGGCGCCGAGGCGTTCGGCGAGCGCGGCTATAAGTGGGTCACGCTGAACGGCAAGCCGATCTACCTGAACGGCACGCTCGACCAGTCCTACCACCGGACGGGCTACTTCACGTACCCGTCCGACGAAGAGATGCGCGAGGAGATCTATTTGATGAAGAGGCTCGGCCTCAACTTCGTGCGCATCCACATCAAGCCGGAGGAGCCGCGCAAGCTGTACTGGGCCGACAAGCTCGGCATTCTCGTCATGGAAGACATGCCTTGCTTCTGGGGCAATCCGGACGAGCGGGCGCGCGCCGCGTACGAGAGCGAGGCGCGGGAGACGATCGAGCGCGACTGGAACCATCCGTCGATCTTCTCGTGGGTCATGTTCAACGAGACCTGGGGACTGAAGACGGATGCAGGCGCGGTGTCGACGACGGGGGACGCGGGCCAGCAGCAGCTGTACCTCCCGGAAACCCAGGAGTGGGTGCGCCGCTGCTACCGCTGGGCCAAGGAGCTGGACCCGACCCGTCTTGTCGAGGACAACTCGCCGTGCAACTGGGACCATGTCGAGACCGACCTCAATACGTGGCATTTCTATATCAACGGGTACGGCAAGCTGCGCGAGCATGTCGAGCATGTCGTCTCGGGCACGCATCCCGGCTCCGAGCTCAACTATGTGGGCGGCAACAAGCAGACGGACGCCCCGCTCATGAACAGCGAGTGCGGCAACGTCTGGGGCATCGAGGGCGGAGCGGGGGACAGCGACCTGGCCTGGCATTACCGCTATATGCTCAACGAGTTCCGCCGCCACGACAAGCTATGCGGCTTCGTCTTCACCGAGTTCCGCGACGTGACGAACGAATTCAACGGCTATTACCGCCTGGACGGCACGGCCAAGGACTTCGGCTATGACGGCGTCATGCCGGGCATGAGCCTGCGCGACCTGCACGCGGCCGACTTCATCGTCGTCGACGAGCCTCCCTGCCGGACGGTGGATGCAGGCTCCGAGGCCGAGGTGAAGCTGCTCCGCTCCAGCTACAGCGATGCCTTCCACGGGCGGAAGCTGACGCTGCGGTGGGAGCTGGCGCATGACCGCGACGGAGCGAGGACGATCCGCGAGAGCGGAGAGGTCGAGCTGGGGTGGGACGGCTACGGCGTCGCCGAGCTGCAGCCGCTGCGCGTGACGATGCCGGACGAGGACGCGGTGGCGGTCCTCGGCCTGCGCCTCGTCGACGAGAAGGGCGAGGTCGTCAGCCGCAACTTCACGACGTTCGACGTCAGAGGAGCCGGCCCCCGGCCGCTCGCCGCATCCGTGCCCGTCGCCGAGACGGCGGAGCGCTCGTTCGAGACGGCATGGACCGCGATCGGCGGCCGCAAGCTCAGCGGCGGGCTTGCCGGCTCGTTCGCCTACGACATCGCGCTGCCGGACGCGGAGCGGCTGCCGCTGCTGTCGGAGGTGGAGATCCGCTTCGAAGCCAGCGCCAAGCGCCTGCTCGCGCATCATGTGGAGGGACAGAGCCAGGCCGCGAACGTCAACTTCATGCACGGCGACAGGGCCGATGCGCAGAACAACGCCAACACGCACTTCATGACGGGCGAGGAGAAGCATGCGTCGCAGGTCGACGTCCTTGTCGAAGGCGAGCGGATCGCGACCTTCGTCCTGCCGGACGATCCGGCCGACGCGCGCGGCATCCTCTCCTGGCACTACCAGGAGGCGGACAGCCGGCTGAGCGAAGCCGGCTCCTACGGCTGGCTGTGCCGGGCCCAGGTGCCGGCGCGGATCGCGGCGAAGCTCGACGCAAGCCGCAGCCTGCGGCTGGAGCTGCGCGCCTCCGAAGGCGGCCTGTCGCTGTACGGCCGCGACGCCGGCCGCTACCCGGTGGCGATCGAGGCGATCTGCCGCTGAACCGGCAGGCGCGGCAGAGGGGGGAGTCCGTCCTATGGACGGACTTTTCGCCATGCGGTAAGGTAAGGTGGAGAAGGACACGCGAGTCATGAGGAGGAGCCTGAGACATGAAGCATGAAGCATACGAGGGTACATGCCAGGGCGAAAAGGCGGTCTGGCTGCGGTCGGGCAAGTATGAAGCGGCGCTGCTGCCGGAAATCGGCGGCAACCTGATCGCCTTCCGCGACGCGGAGACGGGCAGCCGCTTCCTGCATGAGCCGGCCGAGGACGAGATGGAGGCGTTCAAGGCGCGCCCGATGATCCACGGCATCCCCGTGCTGTTCCCGCCGAACCGCTACGAGGACGGAGCTTTTCCGTGGGAGGGCCGCACGCTCCAGCTGCCGGTCAACGAGCCGGAAACGGGCAACCATCTGCATGGCTTCGTCTACAACATGCCTTGGGAGATCGAGGAGTTCGGCACGACGGCGAGCGGCAGCTACGTCGTCACGTCCATCCGCGTCGACGAGAGCCATCCGAGCTATGCGAGCTTCCCGTTCCGCTATACGATCCGGCTGAAATACGAGCTGGGCGAGCTCGGCCTCGCCCAGCAGGTTCAGGTCGTCAACGAGGGCGACGGCGCGCTGCCTTGCCTGCTCGCGTTCCATACCGCGGTGCGGGCGCCGTTCCATCCCGGCAGCGCGGCATCCGACTGCAAGGTCAAGCTGACGATCGGCGAGCGCTGGGAGCTGGACGGCCGCATGCTGCCGACCTCGCGCCATCAGCCGCTCAGCCCCGAGGAGGAGCAGCTCAAGGGCGAGGGCGTCTATCCGTTCTACGCGGCGATGGACAACCACTACACGGCCGTGCCGCAGCAGGGCCGCAACCGGATGGAGCTGACCGACGCCAAGGCGGGCTTGACGCTCGTCTACGACGTCGGCACGTCCTACAAGCAGTGGATGATCTGGAACAACTTCGCGACGGAGGGCTTCTTCTGTCCCGAGCCGCAGGTCAACCTCGTGAACGCGCCCAAGTCGCCGCTGCCGGCGGAGGAGATCGGCCTGTTCCGCCTGGAGCCCGGCGAGATCTGGGAGGAGCGCGCCCGGCTGTATGTGAAGGCCGCCCGCTAGCGTCCGCTCCGGGCAGGGCAAGCCAATCGGCAATAGAGGAGAGAGGCGACATGTCCGCGCATGATCGGGGCAAGCTCCATTTCTCGGCCAAGGAGAACTGGCTGAACGACCCCAACGGAATGGTTTATTTCGAAGGCGAGTATCATCTTTTCTTCCAGCACCATCCCCATGGCATGACGCATGGACCGATGTACTGGGGCCATGCGGTCAGCCGCGACCTGACGGAGTGGGAGGAGCTGGACATCGCGCTCTTCCCCGACGAGCACGGCATGATCTTCTCCGGCAGCGCGGTCGTCGACTGGAACGACACGACCGGCTTTTTCGGCGGCGAGCCGGGGCTGGTCGCGATCTTCACCCATCACCTCGAGCGCGAGGGACAGCCGGCGCTGCAGACGCAGAGCCTGGCCTACAGCAAGGACAGAGGCAGGACATGGACGAAATACGCCGGCAATCCGGTGCTGAAGCACGACGACTACATCGACTTCCGCGATCCGAAGGTTCTGTGGCATGAGCCGACGTCGCGCTGGGTGATGGCGGTCGCTTGCGGCGACACCGTCTGCTTCTATGCCTCGCCTGACCTGAAGGAGTGGACGTTCGGCAGCGAGTTCGGCGACGGCATCGGCTCCCATGACGGGGTCTGGGAATGCCCGGACCTGTTCGAGCTCGCGGTCGACGGCGATCCGGCCCGCTCCAGATGGGTGCTGCTCGTCAGCATCGGCGATGCTCCCGCTGTGGAGGAAGGCTCGCGCACGCAGTACTTCACCGGCTTCTTCGACGGCGCCTCCTTCGTCCCCGACGCGGCCTCGCAGGCTGTCCGCTGGCTGGACGGAGGGCGCGACAACTATGCGGGCGTAACCTGGTCGGACGTGCCGAAGGAGGACGGGCGGCGGCTGCTGATCGGCTGGATGAGCAATTGGAAATACGCCAACCTGACGCCGACGGAGGGCTTTCGCGGCGCGATGACGCTGCCGAGGGAGCTGGCGCTCGCCTCGACGCCGAGCGGCGACACGCTCGTGCAGCGTCCGGCGAGAGAGCTGGAGCGCGCGCTCGTCCCGCTGCTGGAGCTTGCGGATGCTCCGCTCGCGGCAGCCGCCGAGGCGCTGGCCGCTCTGAGGCTGGACATCTGCCTCATCCGGGCCGTGCTGCCGGCGCAGTCCTCCTTTGTCCTGGAGGTGCGCAAGGGCGCCGCGGAAACGACCGAAATCGGCTTCGACGCGAAGCTTGGACAGCTGTACGTCGATCGGACCCGCTCCGGCCGGAGCGGCTTCCACCCGCAGTTCGCCGGACGGCATGCGGTCGCGGCGGAACCGGCCGACGGCCGGATCGAGCTCGACATCTGGGTGGACCGTACATCGGTCGAGGTGTTCGCTTGCGGTGGACAGGCGGTGCTGACCGACCTGATCTATCCGTCTCCCGGCTCCGACGGCTTCTCGCTGAGCTCCGAGGACCCGGAGCTGCAGCTGCCGTCTCTGCGCGTGTTTGCGCTGGAGCTGCCTGGCCGGGGCTGAGGAGCGGCGGACGAAAAGCTCGTGAAACGAAAAAAGCGCCGCGGACGTCCGGGAACCGAGACGTTCGGCTGGAAAAAGGCTGCCGCTGAGGCGGCCTTTTTGCTGTTGGAATGGAGACGGCCGGAAAGAGCGGTTTGACAAAACCGCTCGCCCGCCTATAATAGTAATTATTACGTTTAGATCCGAAGGAGAATTAGACTCATGAGCAAGTCGTCGGCCTACCGCCTGCCGCGCTCCAAAGGAACCGATACGGCGACGGTGTACAGCCCGAAGGAATGCGCCCGCAGGACGAGGCGCATCGTCTACCAGGAGGACAACCGCCGCATCGTCGAGGAGTTCCTCCGCATTCTGAGCCTGAAGGACAAATTCGCGGAGCATGACGTTCCGATTCCGAACAAGCTGCTGCTGTACGGCCCGCCGGGCACGGGAAAGACGCTGACGGCCTTTGCGATCGCCGCCCGGCTCGAGGTGCCGCTGCTGCTCGTACGGCTCGATTCCATCATCCACAGCCATCTGGGCGAGACGGCGAGCAACATCCGGCGGCTGTTCGACTACGCCCGCTCCCAGCCCTGCGTGCTGTTCCTCGACGAGTTCGACGCCGTGGCGCGCACGCGGGAGAACAACGACGAGGTGAAGGAGATGACGCGCGTCGTCAATACGCTGCTGCAATGCCTCGACGAGTTCGAGGAGGGCAGCGTGTTCATGGCGGCGACGAATCTCGACGGCGATCTCGATGCCGCCATCTGGCGGCGCTTCGATACGAAGCTGAGCTACGCCCACCCCGACGAGCCGGCGCGGCTGCGGTTCGTCGGGCTGCTGATCGGCGACTTCCCGGCCGAGCCCGCCTTGACGGCAAAGGCATCCGATTGGCTGCGCGGCTGCAGCTTCGCCGACATCGAGCAGATCATGCTGAAGGCCAAGCGCAAGGCGATTCTGGCCGACGGGCCGCTCACGGCCGCGCTTGTGCGGGAGGCGGGCGAGGAGTACCAGCCGAGGCGGACGCCGGACCTGGAGGAGGCGCCGGGCGCAAGCGCTCTGGCGCTGTGAGGATTCCTGCTTGAAGATTCTCATTTAAAAGGAGAGAGGCAACATGGCCAAGAAGTCCAAAGTCGTCAAAGAACAGAAACGCAAGGCGCTCGTCGAGAAGTATGCGGAGCGGCGGCGCCAGCTCAAAGCGGAAGGAAATTACGAGGCGCTCGCCAAGCTGCCGCGCGACTCCTCGCCGACGAGGCTGCATAGCCGCTGCGAGATGACCGGCCGCCCGCATGCCTATTTGCGCAAGTTCAAGGTATCGCGGATCGCGTTCCGCGAGCTGGCTTACAAGGGCCAGATTCCCGGCGTCAAAAAAGCGAGCTGGTAGTCCCGTGGCGATCGATCCGTTCACGAGATTCCGGATCAGCCGCATCATGGAGGGCTACGCCGAGCTCAAGGTGCCGCGTCCGCTGCGCGACCAGGTGCGCCTGTCGAGCGAGTGGGACGAGGACTGCTTGACGCTGCTGGAATGGCGGCCCGCCATGCGCGGCAGCAAGCCGCAGTGGGAAGCGCGTCCGATCGCTCGCTTCCGGCATGACGGGCAGCTCTGGGAGGTCCAGCGGCTGGACCGGTCCGGCAAGGCGTGGAGCCGAGTGCCGCATATTTCGCCGGATGCCGACTTCGAGCGTCAGCTGGAGCAGGTGGAGCACGATCCGGACGGCCTGTTCTGGGCGTCGCTCGCCGACTAGCGCCTGCTGGCGCACGGCCCGGCTGCCATCCGCCGCAGGCAGGATCGAAAAGACTCTTTCTCATCGGCCTGGAAAAGGTATACTTGGAAGAGATCCTCAACCAGGACAATTGAAAAGGAGTGGACAACCCCATGTGGAAAGACTTCAAGGCGTTCGCCATGAAGGGCAACATCATGGAGCTGGCGATCGCCGTCATCATCGGAGCCGCCTTCGGCAAGATGGTCAGCTCGCTCGTCGCCGACATCGTCACGCCGCTGCTCGGCATCGTGCTCGGCGGCATCAACGTCTCGGGGCTAGAAGTCACCGTCGGAGATACGGTGCTGACGTACGGCCTGTTCCTGCAGTCGATCATCGACTTCTTCATCGTCTCGTTCTCGATCTTCCTGTTCATCCGCCTGCTCGGCAAGCTCAAGCGCAAGGAGAAGGTGGAGGAAGGACCGGCCGAGAAGGAGATCGTGCTGACCGGCGAGGAGAAGCTGCTCATCGAGATCCGCGACCTGCTCAAGGAGCAGGCGAACCGCCCTTAGGCGCACTTGCCCCAGTCCCAGCCTGATAGCTTGGCCCGAAAACCGCTCCTGCGCGCGAGGAGCGGTTTTTTGGCGCGTCGCGGCCCTGTCGCCCCGGCTCTGACCAGCCTCGGCCTTGCAGCGAGGCGCTTCCGTCCACGCGTGTCCGCCCCAACCCCATCCCCGCCCTTCCGTCTCCGACATGTCCGTACAAGCTTGCATGTGGTATACTGGTCGGTAGCTTGATGGACGGGGTGCAGGCATGGAAGACAGACAACCGAAATACCGCTTGCTGAAGCAGCAGATCGAAGGCTGGCTGCGAGCGGAAAAATACCGGGCGGACGAGCAGCTGCCGTCCGAGAACGAGCTGGCGGCCCAGTTCGGGCTGAGCCGCCAGACGGTGCGCCAGACGATCGGCGAGCTGGTCAGCGAAGGGCTGCTCTACCGCGTGCACGGCAAAGGCACGTTCGCGAGCCCGTCGGCTCGTCCGGGAGCGGGCGGCGGCACGGCCGTCGGCATGATTACGACGTACATCTCGGACTATATCTTCCCGCATATCGTACGGGGAGCGGAGGCCGAGCTGAGGAGCCGCGGCTGCGGGCTGCTACTGTCGAGCACGGACAACAGCAAGCAGGCGGAGCGCCAAGGGCTCGAGCGGATGCTCGCCCATCCGGTCAAGGGGCTGATCGTCGAGCCGACCCGCAGCGCCCAGGGCAACACGAACCTGGATCTGTACGTGCGGCTCCAGCTCGACGGCATCCCGCTCGTCATGATCAACGAGCGCTACCCGGATCTGGACTGCCCCTGCGTCAAGGTGGACGACGAGGCCGGCGGCTACGCCGCCGCCGCCCATCTGCTCCGGCTCGGCCACACGCGTCTGGCCGGCCTGTTCAAGACCGACGACATGCAAGGAACGCGGCGCCTGCAGGGCATGCTGCGCGCCTGCCGCGAGCATGGCCTGACGCCGGAGCCGGACCGGCTCGTGCTCTATGCCTCTGAGGACAAGGCGAGCAAGCCTGCGGCCGCCGCGAAGCGGCTGCTGGAGCTGCCGCAGGGCGAGCGCCCGACGGCGCTCGTCTGCTACAACGACGAGCTCGCCGTGCAGCTCGTCGACCTTGCGAGCGGCCTCGGCCTGTCCGTTCCGGACGAGCTGTCGGTCGTCGGCTTCGACGACTCGCAGCTCGCGCTCGCCGGCTCGGTCAAGCTGACGACGCTGTCGCATCCGAAGTCCGAGCTCGGGGCGCGAGCCGCGCGGCTGCTGCTCGACCTGGCCGACGGCCAGCCGGCTCCGCCCCAGGAGCAGCTCATTTATGCCCCGGAGCTGATCGAGCGCGGCTCGACGGCTCCGTGGAACGGCTAATCCATTGCTTTTTGCTGCGCGGCTCGATTTATTTTTTTATTCGCATCGTTTTGCAGAGGCGTGAACCAAAAAATAAATCGAGTTGCAGCATCAATAATACGAAAAACAATATACTTTCGATTATTCCCATAAATTTCATCCCCATTTTCGCCTCATTTATCCCCTCGTCCTTGCTTGACAAAGGAAAGTAAATTGAATATCCTTGACGATAATGATTCTCAATCGCATAGACAAGAAAAGGGGATATTCATGTTCAACTTGACTAAACGGCTCGGCGGCGTTTCGCTCGCCACGGCAATCGTCATCGGTCTGATGGGCTGCTCGGGAGCCAACAATAACGGAGCGGACAGCTCCAATTCGACCAATGCCAATCCAAGTCCGTCGCCTGCCGCGACGGAATCGTTCAACGCCAGCATCGACACCAAATTCGGCCAGGTGACGATCACCGAAGAGCCGAAGCGCGTCGTCGCGCTCGGCTGGGGCGATGCGGAGACGGCGCTCAGCCTTGGCGTGCAGCCGGTCGGCGCAAGCGATTGGCTCGCCTTCGGCGGAGACGGAGTCGGCCCATGGCTGGAGGGAGCCTATGCGGAAGCTCCGACGATCCTCGGCACGATGGAGCTTGACTACGAGAAGATCGCCGCGCTCGAGCCCGATCTGATTCTGGACGTGAAGTCCTCCGGCGACGAAGAGCGCTACAAGCGCCTGTCCGAGATCGCGACGACGGTCGGCGTTCCGGCAGACGGAGACAACTATTTGACGTCCGCGAGCGAGCAGGTCGACATGATCGCCAAAGCGCTGGGCAAGGAAGAAGAAGGCGCGGCGCTGCTCAAGCAAGTCGACGACGCCTTTGCAAAAGCGGCTGCGGCCTATCCGGAATTCGCCGGCAAGTCCATTGTCGTCGGAGCTTATTCCTCCGACGGGTTCGGCGCTTACGTCAAGGGCGATGCTCGGGTCGACTTCATGGAACGGCTCGGATTCAAGAACAAGGCCGAGGTCGAGCAAAAGGCCGACGGAAACTTCTATGTGAAGGTTTCGGACGAGCAGCTCGACCTGCTGGATGCGGACGTGACGGTCGTCATGCCGATCTGGGTCGATCCAAAGGAAATTACGGACAACAAGCTGTTCCAGAAAATTCCTTCCGTCGTAGACGGCCGAGCCATCATTCTGGATGAGAACACATCCAATGCCTTCTCTACCGGCACGATTCCGTCCCTGCTGTGGACGATCGAGAATTTGCCGAAGCAGATTCAAGCCATCGCTAAAACCGGAGCGTGAGAACGTTGGCCAAGCAGCCCAAGCATGATCAGGCTCGAACTCGACCTGTCGGGTCCTTGCGATCCAAAAGGATAACGGGGTTCATCATCGCGCTCCTCCTGCTTGCGGCTGCCGTGTGCCTTAGCTTGATGATCGGAGCGAAGCGGCTTTCCATCGAGACGGTTTTCCAGGCGCTGCTTTCCAGCAGCGACACGTATGAGCATCGGGTCATTCTGGACTCCCGGCTGCCGCGCACGCTGCTCGCGCTCGCGGTCGGTCCTGCGTTTGGACTCGCGGGAGCGCTCATCCAGGCTTTGACCCGAAATCCATTGGCTGACCCCGGCATTCTTGGCGTGAGTGCAGGGGCAGCCTTTGCTGTTGCTGTGGGGGTCGGCGTCTTTTCGATCGGCACGGTGACGGGATATGTGGGCTTCGCGCTTGCCGGCGCGTTCGCGGCGACGGTCCTCGTGTATTTCATCGGCGGAGGCGCGGGCAAAAGCTCTCCGACGCCCGTCCAGCTGACGCTGGCGGGGGTCGCGATCGGAGCGGTCTTGAGCGGATTTACGACCTCCATGACGCTTTTGAACAGCAAGGAGTTCGAGCGCATGCTGAACTGGACCGTCGGTTCGCTCGCCCGGGCGAGCCTGGCCGACATCTGGCCCGTGCTGCCGATCCTGCTGGTCGGCGCCGGGCTGGCGTTGGCCCTCGCTCCCGCCTTGAACGCGATTGCCTTCGGCGAAGACCGGGCAGCCTCGCTGGGCGTCAACGTCATCCTGATCCGCGGCATCGGCCTGGTCGCCGTCACGCTGCTTGCCGGCGGAGCGACGGCGATCGCCGGCCCGATCGGCTTTCTCGGCCTCATGGTCCCCCATTGCATCCGCTGGTTCGTCGGACCGAGCCAGCCCTGGATATTCATCTACTCGCTCGCCGTCGCTCCGCTGCTGCTATTGATCGCCGACATGATCGGAAGAATCGTGCTTCTGCCGAGCGAGGTGCCCGTAGGCATCATCATGGGCTTCATCGGCGCGCCGATCCTGATCCTCCTTGTCCGTCGCCGCGCCGCCAGCAAGCTGTCTTGAATGGAACGAAGTTTGGAAGCAAACGCTATTTTCTAAAAGGTGGAGGAGTGGCTGCAATGACTCCCGTTCCGTTCGGCAGGCGGTACATACGAATCAAAAAGGGGATCCAGCTTCGGATCGATGCGAGGAGCCTGGCCGTGACGGCCGTGCTCGTCTCCATGACCTTGGCGCTGGCGGTCGCCGGACTGATGATGGGCTCCTTGCGGCTCAGCGTGGCGGAAGTTTGGGCCGCGTTGAACGGGGAAGGAACCAAAATGGCACGGACGATCGTCGTCGAGTGGAGGCTGCCGCGCGTGCTGGCGGCGATCGTCTTCGGCGCCGGGCTGGCCGTCAGCGGCGCTATTTTCCAGTCGTTGACGCGGAACCCGCTCGGATCGCCGGACATCATCGGGTTTACTTCCGGCTCGTATACGGGTGCTCTTGTCGCCATGCTCATCGTCGGCTCCACGTCGTTTGCAGGAATCGCGGCGGGCGCGCTGATCGGCGGCCTGGCGACGGCCGTCCTCATTTATTCCTTGGCATTCCGCAAAGGGACGCAGGGCTTCCGGCTGATCATCGTCGGCGTCGCCATCTCCACGATTCTGAGCAGCTTGAATTCAATGCTGCTGCTGCGCAGCAAGGCAGAGGTCGCGCTCACGGCCGCGGCCTGGGGCGCAGGCTCGCTTAACGGCATCAGCTGGGCCCAGTCCGCTGGAAGCCTGATCGTCGTCGCCGCGCTGCTGCTGGCGGCTATGGCCATGATCCGTCCGCTGCAGGCGATGGAGCTTGGCGAGGACGCGGCCAAAGCCCGCGGCGTCCGCGTGGAGCGCTCGCGCCTCGTCCTCATCCTGCTGGCTGTCGTCCTGACCGCCGCTCCGACGGCTGTCATGGGGCCGGTCAGCTTCATCGCCCTTGCGGCGCCTCAAATCGCGCTGCGTCTGACTAAATCGCTGCATAGCTTCGCTCCGGCGGCGGCGATGGGGGCGTTCATCCTGCTGAGCGCGGATCTGGCCGCGCAGCGGCTTGTGCCGGGCGTCCTGCTTCCGGTCGGAGTCGTCACGCTGACGATAGGCGGCTTATACCTCGTAGGCATATTGTTCAGGCAAGCGCGGTCGGCCTTGTAGCCGACCCATCGGCCTGGAAAGGAACGGAACCCTGACATGACAAGATCCGTGGATGGCAGCCGGCAAGCGAGCAGCTCCGAGCCGGCGTCGAGGCTTTGGACGGAAGACATTACGATCCGCTATGACGACCGCATCATCTCGCAGAACCTTTCCGTGACCATACCGGACGGCTCCTATACGGTCATCGTCGGACCGAACGCATGCGGAAAATCGACGCTGCTGCGGACGCTGGCCAAGCTCATCAAGCCTGCCGCCGGGCAGGTCCTGCTGGACGGCAAAGACATCTCCGCCTACAAGTCCAAGCAAGCGGCGCGCAAGCTCGGCCTGCTGCCGCAATCGTCGACCGCGCCGGACGGCATCACGGTGGCCAATCTGGTCGCGCACGGACGCTACCCGCATCAAAGCTTCATCCGGCAATGGACCGACGAGGACGAAGAAGCGGTCGTCGACGCGATGCGGCTGACCGATACGAGCGAGCTTGCGCAGCGCTTCGTCGACGAGCTCTCCGGCGGCCAGCGCCAGCGCGTCTGGGTCGCCATGGCGATCGCGCAGCAGACGCCGCTGCTGCTGCTCGACGAGCCGACGACCTATTTGGACATCGCCCATCAAATCGACCTGCTCGAGCTGTTCAAGGACCTGAACGAGCAAGGCCGCACGATCGTCGCCGTCCTGCATGACCTGAACCATGCGGCGCGATATGCGACTCACCTCATCGCGATGAAGGATGGCCAAGTCGTCGCGCAAGGGAATCCGAGCGAGATCATGACGGAGAGGCTGGTCGAAGACGTCTTTGGCCTGGAGTGCAGAATCATCGACGATCCGGTATCGCATACGCCGCTTGTCGTCCCGCTCGGCAGGTGACGTCCGAGCAGCGCCCGCCGCAGCGGCCGCGCCATGAGCCGCATCCAACTGCGAGACAGCCTCTTCTTTTGCGAGAAGGGGCTGTTTTTTTCTTTGCCGGAAGTTGACGCATGAACGCGGCATCGTACAAGATGGATGGAGCGCTCGGATTCCAGTTCTGGAATCGATTTCGCAGCGGATGCGCATGATGAAGGGGGAGCCGGACATGACGGAGGCTTATTTGTTCGTTCATTTCAAGGAAAAGGAAACGCCGGACGGAGAACAGGTGTACTTCGGCCTCAGCAAGGACGGGTTCCGCTGGGAGCAGGTGAACGGCGGCAGGCCGGTGCTCGAAAGCGTGCTCGGAGAAAAGGGCGTCCGCGACCATACGATCGTCCGTACCCGCGAAGGCGGCTTCTGCATCCTGGCGACGGATCTCAGCCTCGCGAACAGCTTCCACGGCAAGTACAAGGGCGACTGGGGCAACATCGGCATCGACGGAAGCAAATGCCTCTCCCTGTGGAAGTCGAGCGACCTGATCCACTGGTCCGAGCAGCGACTGATTCCGCTTGGCGACGACTCGTTCGGCTGCCTGTGGGCGCCGGACATCGTCCATGACGAGCGGAGCGGCGACTATATCGTCCACTGGTCGTCCTCGCACGCGTCCAACGGTTACGGGCCGAAAGCGATCTACTATTCCCGCACGCGCGACTTCGAGCAGTTCAGCCAGCCCGAATTGCTGTGCCGCAAGGAAGACAGCGGCATCATCGACTCGGCGATCTACGTGGAGGACGGGAGCTTTTATCGGTTCTTGAAAAGCGAGGCCAATCCGGCCGCGATCGTGCTGGAGAAGGGAACAGCGGTCGCCGGAGACGATTATGTCCGCGTCGAAGCCTTCGACGCAGAGATGGCCAAGCTCGAGCAGGGCGTCTACGAGGCTCCGACCGCTTTCCGCCTGCCGGATGGCAGATGGTGCCTGATGCTGGATTTCTACGGCGTGCAGGGCGAAGGACAAGGCTATGTGCCGTTTGTCGCCGAATCGCTCGCAAGCGGAAGGTTCATCCGTTCCGACGAGCTGTTCAGCTTTCCGTACGGATTCAAGCACGGCACGGTGCTTCCGATCTCGACCGAGGAATACGATCGGATCAAAGCCCGCTTCGGCGGCTGAATGTCGTGGCGACGGGGGGGCGCTCCGCATCGCGCTGCAGCAGCCCTCCTGTACGATTTGGCATTTTTGCATATTGTTGAGAATTGTTCACTGCCCCTAACGGCCGTTTGTCCATACAAATGGCCTTTTTTCACTTTCGCGCCTCGGAAGGGACTGGTATATCTATAGAAGGAAGCGCTTCCAAATTGACGTGAAGAAAGAGGGAGAATGATGAAAAGCTGGCTCAAGCTCATTTTGCTGCTCGCCTTGATCGCCCCATGCCTGACGCTGCAGTCGCCGAAAGAAGCGAGCGCCGCGGTCCAGACGATCGCGAACGGCACGCCGTGGAAGGATGTGAACAATGCCTCGTTCCAAGCCCATGCCGGCTCCATCCTGCAGGTCGGCTCGACCTACTACTGGTATGGAGAGGACAAGATCCACAACAGCGCGAACTTCAAGGCCGTCACGGTGTACTCCTCCACGAACCTGAAAAACTGGACATGGCGCAGCTACGCCCTGACGACGGCATCCAGCCCGGAGCTGGCGTCCGCCAAGATCGAGCGTCCCAAAGTCATCTATAACGAGGCGACGAATAAGTACGTGCTGTGGGCCCACTACGAGGACGGCAACGGCTACACGCTGGCTCGCGTCGCGGTCGCTTCCTCCTCTTCCCCGATAGGACCGTTCACCTACCATGGCAGCTTCCGGCCCAACAGCAAGGAATCGCGCGACATGACGATTTTCAAGGACACGGATGGACAAGCCTATCTGTTCTCCTCCTCCGACAACAACTACAACCTGCGCCTGTACAAGCTGACGCCGGATTATCTGGGCATCGCGCAAGAGATGAACATGATCTATGAAGGCGATCATCGCGAGGCTCCGGCCATCGTCAAAAAAGGCTCGCTCTACTACCTCATCACGTCGGGCGCGACGGGCTGGTACCCGAACCAGGCGATGTACTCCACCGCGACGAGCCTGAACGGGCCTTGGTCGGCCTTGCAGCCGATCGGCGATCCGTCCACGTTCTACACCCAGCCGGCCTTCATCTTCACGATCCAGGGCTCCAGCGGCTCCAACGCGATCTATGTCGGCGACCGCTGGAATCCGAGCGCGCTTGGCGATTCCAGATACGTCTGGCTGCCGCTCGTGCTGAACGGGACGAGCGCCTCGCTGACGTACTCGGATCAGATCCAGGTGGACGCGGACACGGGCTTCGTCGCCGGAGTCAACAACGGGACGCTGCTCTCTCAAGGCAAGCCGGCGACCGCGCAGACCGCGCAGGCCGCCTATCCGGCGAGCCGCGCCAATGACGGCAATTACCAGACGGGCTGGGTGGCGACGGGAGTGACGTGGCCGCACTGGTGGCAAGTCGATCTCGGCGCGGTCAAAAGCATCAAGAACGTGCAGATTTCATGGTACATGTACAAAGGCTCCGAAGCGTTCTACAAGTACAAGATCGAGACGAGCAGCGACAACGTCAACTGGACCGTCGCTCTGGACCGGACGGGGAATACGACGTACGGCTTCACTTCGGACTCGCTGACGGCGACAGCCCGCTACGTCCGCATCAACATGGTCGACGCCGTTTTGTGGAACAATCCCGGCAACTGGTATACGCCGCAGCTGTGGGAGGTCAAGGTTTTCGGCACTTAACCGTTACCCGTAACCGTAGGCCAATATCGAAGCGTCGGCCGGGAGCCTCGCGCTCGGAACGAGGCTCCCGGCGACAAGAAAGGACGGCGAAAGCCGTCCTTTCTTGTACATACCACTATGCAGCAATAAAAAAGATCTTCCCAACATGTACATACAAGTTTATACTAAGGGCATATTCATGCGAAGGGAGCATGCAGGCATGCTGGAGCAGCTGAAGCAAGAGGTGCTGGAAGCAAACCTCGACTTGCCGCGCCACGGGCTGGTCACGTTTACATGGGGCAACGTAAGCGGCATCGACCGGGAGACCGGACTTGTCGTCATCAAGCCGAGCGGAATCGCCTACAGCGACATGCTGGCCGAGGACATGGTCGTCGTCGACCGCAAGGGGGCCGTCGTGGAGGGCAAGTGGAAGCCGTCCTCGGATACGGCGACCCATCTGGTATTGTACGAGGCGTTTCCCGGCATCGGCGGCATCGTCCATACGCATTCGCCGTGGGCGACCTCGTGGGCGCAGGCTGGACGTCCGATTCCGGCGCTCGGCACGACGCACGCGGATTATTTCTACGGAGAGATCCCGTGCACGCGTCCGATGCTCGATGAGGAGATCGCAGGCGCTTATGAGGAGGAGACGGGCCGCGTGATCGTGGAGACGTTCGCACGGCGCGAGCCGGACGACATCCCGGGCGTGCTCGTCCACGCCCACGCGCCGTTCGTGTGGGGCAAGACGCCGGCCAAGGCGGTGCACAACGCGGTCGTGCTGGAGGAGGTCGCCAAGATGGCGTACCATACGTTCCAGCTCCGCCCCGAGGCGCAGCCGATGGCGGCCAGCCTGCTCGACCGGCATTACCTGCGCAAGCACGGCGCGGGCGCTTATTACGGACAGACCACGACCTAGGAGGAGATCAGGATGGCCAAGTATGCAATCGGCGTCGATTACGGCACGCAGTCCGGACGCGCCGTGCTAGTGAATCTGGCGAACGGGGCGGAGATCGCGGATCATGTGACGCCCTATCCGCATCATGTGATCGACCGCAAGCTGCCCGGAACGGGCCAGCTGCTGGAGGACGACTGGGCGCTGCAGCATCCCGGCGACTACATCGCCGTGCTCGAGCGCTCGATCCCGGAGGTGCTGCGGCAGTCCGGCATCGATCCGGCCGAGGTGATCGGCATCGGCATCGACTTCACGGCCTGCACGATGCTGCCGGTCGACGAGAGCGGCACGCCGCTCTGCCTGCTGCCGGCGCATAGCGCGGACCCGCACAGCTGGGTCAAGCTGTGGAAGCATCACGCCGCGCAGGACGAGGCGAACCGGCTCAACGAGATCGCGGCCGAGCGCGGAGAGCGCTGGCTGGCCCGCTACGGCGGCAAGATCTCCTCGGAATGGATGTTCGCCAAGATCTGGCAGATCCTCGACGAGGCTCCGCATATTTACGAAGAGACGGACCTGTTCCTGGAGGCGACCGACTGGGTCATCTCGCAGCTGACGGGCGTGACGCTGCGCAACAGCTGCACGGCGGGCTACAAGTCGATCTGGCACAAGCAGGACGGCTATCCGAGCGGGGATTTCCTGAAAGCGCTTGATCCGAGGCTGGAGCGGCTGGCGGAAACGAAGCTGCGCGGCGACATCGTGCCGCTCGGCACGCGCGCCGGCGGCCTCACGCCGGAGATGGCGGAGCGCACCGGCCTGCGGGCGGGCATCGCGGTCGCGGTCGGCAACGTCGACGCCCATGCGGCCGTGCCGGCGGTCGGCGTCGTGACGCCGGGCAAGCTCGTCATGGCGATGGGCACGTCGATCTGCCACATGCTGCTCGGCACGGAGGAGCGCGAGGTGGAGGGCATGTGCGGCGTCGTCGAGGACGGCATCATCCCGGGCTACTACGGGTATGAGGCCGGCCAGTCGGCGGTCGGCGACATTTTCGAGTGGTATGTGACCGAGGGCGTGCCGGCCTATGTGCGCGAGGCGGCGGAAAACGCGGGCGTCGGCGTGCACGAGTGGCTCGAGGCGGAGGCGTCCAGGTCCCGTCCGGGCGAATCCGGCCTGCTCGCGCTCGACTGGTGGAACGGCAACCGATCCGTGCTCGTCGACACCGACCTGACCGGCGTGCTGCTCGGCTATTCGCTGCAGACGCGCCCCGAGGAGATCTACCGCGCGCTGCTCGAGGCGACGGCCTACGGCACGCGCAAGATCGTCGACGCCTTCCACGGCAGCGGCGTGCCGGTCGACGTGCTGTACGCCTGCGGCGGCCTGCCGCAGAAAAACCGCCTGCTCATGCAGATCTACGCCGACGTGACCGGGCGCGAGATCCGCATCGCCGACTCGCGGCAGACGCCGGCGCTCGGCGCGGCGATGTTCGCCGCGGTCGCGGCCGGCGAGGAGGCGGGCGGCTACGCGACGATCGTCGAAGCCGCCGCCGCGATGGCGCGGGTCAAGGAAGAGAGCTATCATCCGATTCCGGAAAATCAAGCCGTCTACGAGCGCCTGTACGAGGAGTACAGCAAGCTGCACGACTATTTCGGCCGCGGCGCGAACCCGGTCATGAAGACGCTCAAGTCGATCCGCGAGACCGCAAAATCGGCGGCTCATGCGGAAGCATCCCCAACCACCAACTGAAAGCGAGGCTGACATTATGCTCACTGTACCCGCCTATCAATTTTGGTTCCTGACCGGCAGCCAGCATCTTTACGGTCCCGAGACGCTGCAGGAGGTAGCCGCGAACGCCGCTGCGATCGTCCGCCATATGAACGAAGAAGGAGGACTGCCGTACGAGGTGTCGCTGCGCCCGGTCGTCAAGACGCCGGACGAGATCCGCCAGGCGCTCGTCAGCGCAAGCGCGGACCCGCTCTGCGCGGGCGTCATCACCTGGATGCATACGTTCTCTCCGAGCAAGATGTGGATCGGCGGCCTGAGCGCGCTGACCAAGCCGCTGCTGCATCTGGCGACGCAGTTCAGCCGCGACATCCCGTGGGATGAGATCGACATGGACTATATGAATACGAACCAGTCGGCGCACGGCGACCGCGAGCACGGCTTCATCACCGCCCGCATGAACGTGCCCCGCAAGGTCGTGTTCGGCCACTGGCAGGACGCGTCGGTGCTGAGCCAGCTCGGCGGCTGGCAGCGCACGGCGGCGGCGCTGGCCGAGAGCCGCTCGCTCAAGGTCGTCCGCTTCGGCGACAACATGCGCCAGGTCGCGGTCACCGAGGGCGACAAGGTCGAGGCGGAGATCAAGTTCGGCTGGTCGGTCAACACGTACGGCGTCGGCGATCTGGCGCAGCGCGTAGAGGCCGTGACGGCGGAGCAGGTCGAGGAGCTGATGGCTCTCTACGCGGAGCGCTATGAAATCGTCGCTCCGGGGCCGGAGCAGCGCGAGGCGATCGCCTACCAGGCGCGGCTGGAGCTGGCGATCCGCTCCTTCCTCGAGGAAGGCGGCTTCACGGCGTTCACGACGACGTTCGAGGATCTGCACGGCCTGCGCCAGCTGCCGGGCCTCGCGGTGCAGCGGCTCATGGAGGACGGCTACGGCTTCGCGGGCGAAGGCGACTGGAAGACGGCCGCGCTCGTGCGCCTCATGAAGGTGATGGCGGGCAACGAGGGCACTTCGTTCATGGAAGATTACACCTACCATCTCGAGCCGGGCAACGAGCTGGTGCTCGGCGCGCATATGCTGGAGATCTGCCCGACGATCGCGGCCGACAAGCCGCGTCTGGAGGTGCATCCGCTCGGCATCGGCGGCAAGGAGGACCCGGCGCGCATGGTGTTCAACGGCCGCGCCGGCGAAGCGCTCAACGCGACGATCGTCGATCTCGGCGGACGGTTCCGTCTCGTCGTGAACGAGGTCGAGGCGGTCGAGGTCAGCAAGCCGCTGCCGAAGCTGCCGGTCGCGCGCGCGCTGTGGAAGGTGCTGCCGACGCTCAAGGACGGGGTCGAGGGCTGGATCGCAGCCGGCGGCGCGCATCATACCGGCTTCTCGTACGTCGTGAAGACGGAGCAGCTGCTCGACTTTGCGGAGATGGCGGGCATCGAGGCGGTCGTCATCGGCCGCGGCACCGATCCGGGGCGCCTGCGCCAGGAGCTGCGCTGGAGCGACCTGGCCTGGCGGCTCGGCCGCTAGGCGGCGGGTGCGGTCATGAGCGATCTGAGGGAAAGCTTCCGCCGCCAGGCGGAGGCGCTTGGATTGGAGGAGCGGCTGCAGGCATGCCCGCTGCCGGAGCCGATCCTTGTCGAGGCGGACGCGCTGGAGCGGGTGCCGGCCTATATCGCGGGCCAAGGCTGGCGCAAGGCGGCGATCGCCTGCGACGAGCGGACGGCCGCCGCGGCGGGCCGGCGGCTGCAGCGGCTGCTTGAGCAGGCGGGCATCGACGCTTTTGTCGCCGTCATAGCGGCGGATGCCGCCGGGGACGTCGTCGCCGACGAGGCGTCGCTCATGGAGCTGCTGCTCGCGGCCAAGCCGGCGGGAGCGGACGTGCTGTTCGCGGCCGGAGCGGGCACGATCCACGACCTGACCCGCTTCGCCGCTTATGCGCTCGGCATTCCGTTCGTCAGCGTGCCGACCGCGGCTTCGGTCGACGGCTTCACCTCGCTCGGCGCGCCGCTGCTGCTGCGCGGCGTCAAGACGACGGTCGCGGCCGTCGGCCCGGCGGCCGTGTTCGCCGAGACCGGGCTGCTGCAGGCCGCGCCGGCTCCGCTGACCGCCGCCGGCTTCGGCGACATGCTCGGCAAGCTGACGTCGCTCGCCGACTGGCGGATCGAGCATCTGCTGTCGGGCGGCGCGCAGGGCGGCTGGAGCGCAGGCGTGGCGGCGCTGACCGACAGCGCGCTGCGGCGAAGCATCGAGCAAGCGGATCGCTTGCGAGGCGGCGAGGCCGCCGGGGGCTCGCAGGCGGAGCAGGGCGGAGCGGTTGTGAGCGTGCAGGCGGAGGCGGAGCAGGGCGGAGCGGCATCCGGCGTCGAGACGCTCGCCGAGGCGCTGATCGAATCGGGCCTCGCGATGCTGCTGCTCGGCGCGTCCCATCCGGCGTCCGGCGCGGAGCATCATCTGTCCCACTACTGGGAAATGGAGCTTCACCGCGCAGGAGCGCGGCCGCTGCTGCACGGCGCGAAGGTGGGCGTCGCATGCGCGATCATCGCCGACTATTACCGCGCCATCGTCGCCGCTGCTTCGGGCAAGGACGGAGGGGCAGGCAGCGGCGAGGCAGCTGCTGCGGCAGCGGGCACAGGGCGGGCTGCGGGAGTGGATGCAGAGGCGAGGCCGGGAGCGGCCGAAGGGGCTGAGCCGGCATCGCCGCCAAGCCGTAAGTCCGGGCTGGCTGCTCCAACGTACGCCAGCCTGCCTCCCGTGTCGGCGGAGGCGGCGTCGCGCGTCGCCGCCGCGGCAGGTCCGGCCTGGAGCGAGATCGAGCGGATCGTCGGCTCGCTGCCTTCCGGCGAGCGGATTCGGGAGCTGCTCGCTCTGGCGGGCGGACCGGGAAGCCCGGCCGAGCTCGGCCTGAGCGACGCCCAGGTCGAGCGGGCGCTGCTCGAGGCCGACCGGGTGCGCCCGGGCCGGCTCACGCTGCTCCGCGCTTACAACGAGGAGCTTCGCAAGCTCGGCTGAGTCGTGTCTGCATGCTCCGAAGAAAGCCGATATTGCCGAAAATTTCGATCCCTGCAAGGAACGTAGGCGATGGCGTACGGGGGTACGTCAAGCCTGCGTGACGAAGCAGGAGGCGTACGAGGGTACGTCAAGCCTGCGTGAGGGGGTACGTCAAGCCCGCGTGACGAAGCAGGAGGCGAAAAGGCCGTGACGCGATGCCTCGGAGCGGGTTTGCAAGCACGCTCTTAGGCTGGAAGCTGCAGAGCCAGCGATGAGGCGGCCGAGCCAGAATCGCTTGGCGGCAGGATAATCCCCAAGCATCACGGCTTTCTGCGGAGGCTGTCCTAGAGGTCAGAGTCATTGACCGAGGGACAGCCTCTTTTTTTGCAGCTGGAATCGGCCGGCTCACGAAAAGGCTGCGAGCCACGCGCAACAGGCAGGATGAGGCATGATATCCACAGCCGCCGCATCCAGTCGAAAGCGTTGACAGGCGATGGAAGGCGTTGCCATAATAGGACGATCATGCGATGCGGAAGGGGGACGTCGATGAATCAGGAAGCGATGGAAGCGCGGGTCGCGCGGCTCGAGGAAGAAGTGCGGGAGCTCCGGCGTCAGCTGTACCGATACGGGCGGCTGCTTCAGGACGGGGGGCCGCTGCAGGCAGAGGCGCAACCGCCAAGCAGCCAGCTGCAGGCAGAGGAGCATTCCGGGGCGCGTCCGTCAGGAAGCCACCTGCAGGCGGCGCCTCCGCCAGGCAGCCAGCAGATAGGGGCGCATCCGCCGGGCAGCGGCCAGCAGACAGGGGCGCATCCGCCGGGCAGCGGCCAGCAGACAGGGGCGCATCCGCCGGGCAGCAGCCAGCAGACAGGGGCGCATCCGCTTGCCGGGCCTAATCAGGCCGCTTCTCCTCCGCAGGCTGGCCATCTTGAAGCTCATTCGAAAGAAGGACCGCTCGCGGGAGCTCCATGGGCCGGCCAGAGCTCGGCCGCAGGCGCGGCAGAGCCGCCGCTGGCGGCAGGGCATCCGGCTGCCGGCTGGAGCGGAGCGTCTGCGCATTCGGGCGCCGAAGGGCGGCCGGGCCAGCCAGGGGCGGCCGGAGCCGGAGCGGGAGCGAATTCGCCGCGGCCGCCGGTGGATTGGGAGCGCCAGATCGGCCAGATATGGCTGCCGCGGATTTTCATCGTCGTCCTGCTGATCGGCGTGCTGTGGGGCTTCTTGGCCGCGGCGAGCGCGGGCTACATCACGCCGGCGATCCGCTGCTGGATCGGGCTGGCCGCCTCGGCGGCGATGTTCGGGCTGGGCGTCCGCTGGATGCAGCAGGATCGGCGAGCGCTGGCGCAGACGCTGCTTGGCGGCGCGAACGGAGTGCTCGTGCTGACGCTTTTCGCCGCCCACATGCTGTACGGCTTCATCGGCCCGGCAGCGGCCTTCGCCCTGTACGTCGCCGTCGTGCTGCTGTTCGTCGGCTGCTCGCTGCGCTACCGGTCGCAGGCGCTCATGCTGGCGGCCGGAGTCGCCGGCGCGCTCGTGCCGTTCCTCGTCGACTCGGTCGCTCCGAGCCTGCCGCTGTTCATCGGCTACGAGGCGGCGTTTGCTGGCGCGGTGCTGCTGCTCAGCTACCGATTCGGCTTCCGGATCGCCTATGTGCTGTCGTATGTGCTGCTTTTGCCGCCGATGCTGTTCGGAGGGGTCAGCGCGGACGAACCTGGCGAGCGCTGGCTCGTGCTGGGCGCGCTGCTGCTGCATTATGGGCTGCAGCTCGGACTGTCGCTGCGGGATGCGGAGTTCGCCAAGCGGCCGGAGCGGCAAGGGCTGCTGCTCGCTTCGTTCGCGCTGAACGCGGCCTGGCTGCATGAGCTGGCCGGACCGTCCGGCTACCGCTGGACGATCGCCGCGCTGTCGCTGCTGCTGGCTGGAGCCGCCTTCGGCTTCCGTTCTCTGGACAAGGACCGGATGCGCCTCTACGCGGCCGCCTCGACGCTGGGCTGGGTGCTTTTGGCCTTCGACGCCGCCTCGTACCGCTACCTCGGTCCGGTGCTGCTCGCGCAGGGCGTCGCATCGCTGTATCTAGGCCTCCGGCTGTCCTCCTGGATGCAAAAAACAGCGGCTGCCGCCACGCTGTTCCTCGGCGTCGGCCTCGTGCTGAACGCCCCGATCCGCGAGGCATGGTCGGAGGAGACGTTCGGCTGGCTCGCGCTGCTCGCCGCTTGGGCGGCCATGTACTTCCTGCTGCGGCCGCTGCGCCACAAGGAGCTGCCGGGCGGTCCCGGACCGCTGCTGCTCTGGAGCGGGGGGATGCTCGTGCTCGTGTTCCTCACGCAGCTGACGCTCGTGCTCGCCGAGACGCTCGATCCGGACCGCCGCTCGCTCGTCCTGTCCGCCGTCTGGGTCGCGTATGCGGTCGCGCTGTTCGCCATCGGCCTGCTGGCGCATAAGTCCAAGGTGCGAGCCGCCGGCATCGTGCTGCTGTTCCTGACGCTGATCAAGGTCATCTTCGTCGATCTGCCTGGCGTCTCGACGGCCGTGCGGGCGGTGCTGTTCATCGGTCTCGGCGTCGTCGGCATCCTCGCGTCGCGGCTGCTCTACCGCAAGCAGCAGGAGTAGCGGGCGGGATCGGTCGGAGCCGCAGGGACGGAGGCTTCGTTCAGTCGGAGAATCCTTCACGGTGAAATTGGCGCTAGGACTCTCCTTAACGGCAAAATTGTCGTTAAGAAGCCCCGCAGATGATGAATGGCTCTCCTTAGCGGCAAAATTGTCGTTAGGAAGCCCCGCAGCTGAGGAACGGCTCTCTTTAGCGGTAAAAATGGCACTGGAGAGCCGCGCCAGTCGGCTGCTGGGACAGCTCGAAGAAGTCCTATTTCGTAAAAAAGCGTCCAGCCCCTGGAATGGGGCTGGACGCTTTTTGCCTGTCGAGGACGGCATGTCGCGGCGAAGCCGCCTCAAACGCTTCGCCGCCGACTCTCTGCCGCGGCGCTGCCAACGGGCGCCGGCTCGTTCATCGCTGCCGCGCCGTCGCCGCACCGCCGCCAATGTTCACCGGCTCGCTCCACGACGCCGCTGCGCCGCCAACGTTCACCGGCTCGCTCCACGCCGCGCCGTAGCCGTGAGCCGGCTCGCTCCACGCCGCAGCCGCCGCCAGCGAAATCCAGCTCGCTCAGCGCTCCGCGGAGAGCCGCAGCCGGACGGAGCTTTCCAGCTCTAGCAGCCGGCGCTTCATCTCCAGCCCGCCTCGGTAGCCCGTCAGCGTGCCGCCGGAGCCGACGACGCGATGGCAGGGCACCGGCATGAGCACCGGATTCGCCCCGATCGCCGCGCCGACGGCGCGCGCCGCCGACGGACGGCCGATCGCCTCGGCGATCTGGGCGTACGTCCGCGTCTCGCCGTACGGAATCCGCCGCAGCTCGTCCCATACGGTCCGCTGGAAAGCGGTGCCGCCAAGCGACAGCGGCAGCCGGAACTCGCGGCTCGCTCCGCTCAGCAAAGCGGCGAGCTCATCCAGATAGGGCTGGAGGACGCGGTCCGACCGCTCCAGCGCCGCGCCTGGCCGGCGGGCCGCCGCCCACTCGGCCAGCTCCTCGAACGGCGCGTCCTGCGATCCGCAGAACGCGAAGCCGTCCGCATCCGCTGCGGCATGCAGCCGCCAGCCGTCCTTTTCCAGCACGCTCCAGTACAGCCTGTTCTCTTCTGCGCTCATTCGGCCTTGCCTCCCTCGACATCTTGGTCTCCGCCTGTCCGGCGGCGGTACTCGGCGGGCGTGCAGCCCGCTTCCTGGCGAAACAAAGCGATGAAACGGCTCGCGGAAGGGATGCCGCATTCCTTGGCGACGGCCCCCGCGGTCAGCTCCGTATCGTCCAGCAGCCGCTTGGCCCGCGCGATCCGCTCGCGGCGGATGTACTGCTGCGGCGTCAAGCCCGTCGCCCGCTTGAAGCGGCGATGCAGATGCCAGGGCGACAGGCAGGCGGCGTCCGCCAGCTCGCCGAGGGACAGTCCGGCGCGCAGCCGCTCGGCGATCAGTCCCTCCATCTCGGACAGCCAGGCCTCGTCGGGCTTGGCGGCCTTTTCCGGCTCGCAGCGCTTGCAGGATCGGAAGCCGGCGGCCATCGCCTGCTCCGGCGTCCGGAACACGAGCGTGCGGTCGCGCCGCGGATCGCGGGAGCGGCAGGACGGCCGGCAAAAGATGCCGGTCGAGCGCACGGCGTACCAGAACGCTCCGTCCGCCGACGCGTCGCAGCCGGTGATGGCCGTCCATTCGACGTCCGACGGGAGCTCGCCGCCAAGCAAGGCTCCGGCCGGGCCGGAGCGGGTCGTTCGCTTCATGCGAGTCACCTCCATGACGCCAGTATACCCTTTTTCAGGCGCTTGCGGGCGCATCGGAGGATGAAACCGCAAGAATGGAGCATGGGGCGGGCAGGCGGCCTTTTTCCAGGCCCTTCTGTCCGCCCCATGCGGTTTCGGCTAGATGAACAGATTGATGCCCGACTGGTCCGCCTTGCCGAGGTAATAGCCGACGCCGCCGACTTTGATGCCGTCGATCAGCTCCTCGCGCTTCAGCCCCATGACGTCCATCGACATCGAGCAGGCGACGATCTCGACGCCCTGGTCAAGCGCCGTCTGGATGAGCTCCTCCAGGGAGGAGATGCCGCTGCCCTTCATGACGCCGCGGATCATCTTGGCTCCGAGGCCGCCCATGTTCATGCGGGACATGCCGAGCCGCGTGCTGCCGCGCGGCATCATCAGGCCGAACATCTTGCCGACGAGGCCTTTGTCCGCCTGTACGCGCTCCGGCTTGCGGATGATGTTGAGCCCCCAGAAGGTGAAGAACAGCGTCACCTTCTTGCCGCTTGAGGCGGCGCCGTTGGCGATGATGAAGGAGGCGATCGCCTTGTCGAGGTCGCCGCTGAAGACGACGAGCGTGCTGCCCTCGGGCGTGGCGGGAGCGGCTGCCGAAGCGGCGGACGCTGCGGCGCCTGCCGCTGCGGACGGCGACGCCTGCGCGCCGGCTGCCGGCCGCTTGCGCAGCAGCGCCTCGAAGCGGCCGCCTGCCGCGCGGCCGGACTGCAGCAGCTCCGCTCCGTACATGCGGGCCCATGCGCCGACATCCTCGCCGAAGCCGGGATCGGTCGCCTGCACGCGCAGCACTTGGCCGGGCTCGAGCGCGTCCATGCGCCGCTTGACCTCGACGAGCGGGCCGGGGCAGGAGAGGCCGCAGGCGTCGAGCGTCGCGTCCGGCTCCGGAGCGCCATCATCGCCGGCGGCCTTGCCGCCGGGGCTGTCCGGAGCTTCCGCCGTCGCCGCGATCGGCATCGCAGCCGGAGCTTGGCGGCTTGCTTCCGCGGCTTTTTCGCTCATCCGCTTCGCCGCCTCGAACAGACGGTACGTCTTGAAGCCGCCGCTCAGGTTGCGCGTCCGGTAGCCGTGCTGGGCGAGGATGCGGGAGGCGGTGTAGCCGCGCATGCCGACCTGGCAGTACACCCAGATCTCGCGGCCCGGATCGAGCTCGGCGAGGCGCTCCCGCAGCTCGTCGACCGGCACCAGCAGCGAGCCCGGAATGTGGCCGGCCTCATGCTCCATGACCGAGCGGACGTCCACGAGCAGCGTCGCGGACTCGTCGCGCTCCGCCAGCTCCGGCGCATGGAAGACCGGCATCCGTCCGGCGAGGATGTTTTCCGCCGTGTAGCCGGCCATGTTGACCGGGTCCTTGGCGGAGGAGTAAGGCGGCGCATAGGCGAGCTCCAGCTCCGCCAGATCGTGGACGGTGCCGCCGAGCCGCAGCACGGCCGCGATCGAGTCGATGCGCTTGTCGACGCCGTCCGCTCCGACCGCCTGCGCGCCGAGGATAGCGCCGTCCGGGGCGAACAGCAGCTTGAGCGCCATCGGCGCGGCATTTGGATAATAGCCGGCGTGGGAGGCGGGATGCACGTACGTCGCTTCGTACGGGACGCCTTGCTCGCGCAGCGTCTTTTCGCTGCGGCCGGTCGCCGCTCCGGTCAAGCCGAACACCTTGATGATCGACGTGCCCTGCGCGCCCTTGTACGTCGACGGCAGGCCGCAGATCGCATCGGCGGCGATGCGGCCTTGCTTGTTCGCGGGGCCGGCGAGCGGCACGGCCGACGGGCGGCCGCTGCCCAGCTCGCGGACGAGCACGGCGTCGCCGACGGCGTAGACGCCCTCCGCGCTCGCGCGCATCGACTCGTCGACAAGGATGTGGCCGCGCTCGCCGAGCGCAATGCCGCTGCCCTGAAGGAAAGCGGTGTCCGGCTCGACGCCGACCGCCAGCACGACAAGCTCGGAGCGGACGAGGCCGCCTCCGGCGAGCTCGGTCTCGACGGCGCCTCCGGCGAGCTCGCGGAAAGCCTTGGCCGTCTCATGCAGCAGGACGCGCACGCCCGCGTTCTCCAGCTCGGCTTGGAGCATCGAGGCGAGCTCGGGATCGAACGGGGCGAGGATTTGGCCGGAGATTTGCACGAGCGTCACGTCAAGTCCGGCCTCGCGCAGGTTCTCGGCCATCTCGACGCCGATGAAGCCGCCGCCGACGACGAGCACGGAGCGCGTGCCTTGGCGGTCGACGAGCGACTTGATGCGGTCGGTGTCCGCCAGGTTGCGCAGCGTCGTCACCGCGCCGAGGCGGGCGCCCGGCACGGACGGCACGATCGGCTTCGCGCCGGGAGAAAGCAGCAGGGCGTCATACGCTTCCTCGTACGTCTGTCCGTCGCGGGTGCGCACGGTGACCGTGCGGGCCGCCGCGTTGACGGCGACGACCTCGCTGCGGACGCGGATGTCCAGCCGGTAGCGGGCGGTCATCGCCTCCGGCGTCTGGACGAGCAGGCGGGAGCGGTCCTGGATCGAGCCGCCGATGTAGTAGGGCAGGCCGCAGTTGGCAAAGGAAATATGGTCGTCGCGCTCGAACAGGACGATCTGCGCGTTCTCGTCGAGCCGGCGCAGCCGGGCGGCGGCCGAAGCGCCTCCGGCGACGCCGCCGACGATCAGAATTTTTTTGCGGGTCATGATGGGGTCTCCTCCTTGAGCAGGATGCCGGCGAGCTGCTTCACGCGCTCGTCGGCGATCGTATAGTGGACTTCGAGGCCGCTGCGGGACGTCTGCACGATGCCCGCGGCGCGGAGCTTCTGCAGATGCTGGGAGACGGTCGATTGGGGCAGGCCGAGGCAGTCCTGCATGAAGCTGACGTTGCAGGAGCCTTTGGCGAGCAAGCCGTTCACGATGCAGAGCCGCACGGGATGGGCGAGCGCCTTCAGCAGCTCCGCCGCCTCCTCGAACGCTCGGCTGTCGGTGTTCATGGGCGGATCTTCCTTTCGGGAAAAAGAATCGTTATAACTTAATATTACGATATATGGATGGAAAGGGCAAGCGAGGCCGCGGGCAAGGGAAAACTTGCCGCGTCCGCAGGCGCCAGACTGCATCGGGCTGGGCTCGCGCCCGCGCCGAGCGATCCGAGCGGAGCAGGCTGGCCGCGCCAGCGCTCGCGCCGCGTCGCGCCTCAACTATCCGCGCCTCAACTATCCGCGCCTCAACTATCCGCGCCTCAACTATCCGCGCCTCAACTCGCCGCGCCTCAATGCGCGCCGCGCCTCTTACGTCCGGCTCACTTCTCCTCCGGCTCGTCGTTTTCGGTGAACCAGAGCGGGTCGTCGCAATCCGGCTCGCCGTTGTAGTTGATCATGATCTCCTCGCCCGCCGCGATGTCGCGATAGGCGTAGAACTCGACGGTCAGCTGCTCGAAGTTCAGCTCGTACACCGCGTTCGGCTCGTAGGAGTGGTTGAACAGGCTTCCGTATCCCAGCACGAGCGCGCCGTGGTTGGCCCCGAAGTTGAACACGTAGTCCTCGAGGATCGTCTGCTCGATCAGCTCATGCTCCTCGTTCGGGTATGTGACGACCGGAGCCTCGTGGAACAGCGTTCCTTTGGCGATGTCGCGGGTCGCGAAGACGCCTCGGGTGAATTCGCCCGTCGTATTCGGGGATTGGCGCACTTCCAGCATAGAGCGGCTCACCTTCCTCTTCTTTGGAATGAATATCTCAGTTTAACCCGCCCCCGCGAAAACGGCAAACCATGCCTTTAGTCTCCTGCCTGAAGCAGCGCTTTCATGGTAAAATTGGATTGCGCTTCCTGCGCGAGGACCTTCGCGTCCGCACGGCCTGTTTTTCCGCCAGCCGCACCTGCTCACACGACACGAGGCGGCACTCGGATGAACGGGCTTTTTGACGATGCGGCGCGCCTGCGGACGGCAGCGACATGGGTGATGGGGAGAGGGATGGCAATGGCTCTGCAATCGGCTTGGACGGAATGGGAACGCACGCTTCAGACGGGGGACCTGGTGTTTTTTCACGGCATTTTCCTCGAATCGGAGGAGATCGAGATCATCAGCCGCTCGGAATGGTCGCATGTCGGCATGGTCGTAAGGCTGCCCGGCTTCGATGAGGCGCTGCTGTGGGAGTCGACGACGACCGAGACGCTCGAGGACGTCGAGCAGCATCGCATCAAGACCGGACCGATGCTCGTGCGGCTGCGCGAGCGCATCGCGACCGACGAGGCGGACCGGTACGATTCGCGGTACGCGTTCCGGCAGCTGCAGGGAGACAGGCCGGCGGACACGCTGGACAAGTTCCAGGCGTTCGTCGAGGAGGTGCATGACGCGTCGTTCCCGAGCCTGACGAAGATGGCCGAGGAGCTGCTCGCGGGGAGCTGGGATTGCCAGGCGGATGAAAAGACGTTCTTCTGCAGCGAGCTGGTGGCGGAAACCTACATGCGCCTCGGCTGGATGGAGCGCGGGCATCCGTCGAATTATTATACGCCCAAGCTGCTGGCCAAGAGCCAGGACCTGCCGCTCGCCGCCGGGCTTGTGCTCGCCCGCGAGCTGAGGTATTTGAAGGATGCCGAAATTCCGACCGTCCAGCCGTAAGCGATGGCGGCTCCTGCCGGCCGCGCTGCTGCTGCTGACGATCGGGGGGGCGGCGGCCTGGACGCTGCTGGTGCCGGATAGCGGCGGGGAGCAGGCGCCTGCGGCGACGGCGGGAAAAATCGACCTGACCGGCCAGCCGTTCGACGAGGCGATCGCGCTGCGCGGACAGTGGGAGTTCTACCCCGGCCGGCTGCTGGAGCCCGCCAGCTGGGATGCCGGTGCCGGAGCGCCGCCGCAGCCGGCCGGCTACATGGACGTGCCCGGCTACTGGAACAGGCAGCCGATCGACGGACGGACCTATCCGCTGGAGGGCTGCGCGACGCTGCGTCTGACGGCGCTTTTGCCGGAGGAGCTGCCGCTGCTCGCCGTCAAGCTCGGCAATACGTTCACCTCGTACCGGCTGTGGGCGGACGGCCGCGAGACCGCGTCGGCCGGCGTCGTCGCCTGCTCGCGGGAGGAGGCGGTGCCGCGCCAGATCGTGCAGGTGGCGCCGCTGGAGAGAGGAGACGGGCCGGAGCTGGAGCTCGTGCTGCAGCTGTCCAACTACGACTACTATAAAAGCGGCTTCCAGCGAAGCCCGCTGATCGGCACGGAAGCGCAGCTCGAAGCGGCGTATCGCCGCGACGCGGCCGTCTCCTGGTTCGCCTTCGGAGCCTGCGGCATCATCGCGTTTTACCATCTGCTCGTATTCGCCGTGCGGCGGCGCCATCTCGCTTCGCTGTATGTCGGCTCGTTCTCGCTGCTCATGTCCGTGCGGACGCTGCTGGTGAACGACCGCCTTGTCTATACGATCTTTCCCGAGCTGGACTGGCAATGGTTCGCCAAAGCGCTCTACCTCATCTTCTACCTCGGCCTGCTGCTGCTGACCCGGATGCTGCGGGAGCTGTATCCGGCGTTCGTCGGACGCCGGCTCGTCCGCGCCTCCGACGCCGTCGGCGGCCTGGGAGCGCTGCTATGCCTGCTGACGGAGCAGCGGGTGTACGAGCATGCGCTGCTGCCGGCGGAGCTTTACGCCTGCTTCGTCATGGCGTACGGGGCCGGCGCGATCGCCGTGGCCGTCGCCCGGGGCGAGCGGGGGGCGCTGCTGTTCCTTTGCGGCTTCGCCGTCCTCGCCGCTACGATCATCCACGACTTCTTCTACATGGCGGACCTGACGCGGGCGGCCTCGCTCGCTCCGCTCGGCTTCCTGGCGTTCTCTCTCTTCCAGTCGGTTCTGCTCGCCCGCCAGTACGCCGGCTCGTTCGCCGAGGCCGAGCAGCTGGCGCGGCGGCTGCTGGCGATGGACCGGCTCAAGGACGAGTGGAGCCAGACGCTGGAGCAGCGGGTGCGGGAGCGGACGGCGGAGCTGCAGGAGGCGATGGAGCGGCTGGAATCGGCGCAGCGGCAGCTCGTGCAGGCCGAAAAGATGGCCTCGCTCGGCAGTCTCGTCGCCGGCGTCGCCCATGAGATCAACACGCCGATCGGCATCGGCGTCACCGCGTCGAGCCATCTCGCCCAGCGCGCCGAGCGGCTGCGGCAGCTGTACGCCTCCGGGCAGATGAAGCGGACCGAGCTCGAGCGGTTCCTGGCCGAAAGCTCGGAGTCGGCGTCCATCCTGCTGTCGAACCTGCAGCGCACCGAGCAGCTCGTGCGCAGCTTCAAGCAGGTCGCCGCCGGCCAGGCGAGCGAGCTGCCCCAGCGGTTCGAGGCCAAGCAGGCGGCGCTCGACGTGCTGATCAGCCTCAGCCCTCTGCTGCGGGAATCCGGCGTCCGGCTGGACGTGCGGGTCGAGGCGGAGGAGGGGCTGGAGACGACGGGATATGTAGGGGCTTTTTATCAGATCCTGACCAACCTGCTCGTCAACTCCGTCACGCATGCGTATCCGGAGGGCGGCTCCGGCATCGTCGCGATCACCATCTCGCGGCTGCGGGAGCGGGCGGGGCTCTATGTGGAATTCGAGGACGACGGCGTCGGCATGGAGCCGGAGCTGGCCGCGCGGATCTTCGATCCGTTCGTGACGACGCGTCGGGGCCGCGGAGGAACCGGGCTCGGCCTCAGCCTCGTGTACAGCCTCGTCGCGACGACCTGGGGGGGAGCGGTCCGCATCTGGAGCGAGCCCGGACGCGGCGCGCGCTTCGAGCTGGAGCTGCCCGAGGCGGCGGAGGAGACGGGCGAGGAGCGGGCGCACGAACGGAGGGACGGCGGGCAGGCGCAGGCAAGGAATCGGTCATGAAGGAGGAGCAGAGGATGGAGGAAGAGGAGATCGGCTTCGCGCCGGAGGAGGAGCCGGCGGCCGAAGACGGCTCCGGCTGGAAGTTCCTGATCGTCGACGACGATCCGGACATCCACCGCGTCACCCGGCTCGTGCTCGGGCCGGAGACGTTCGAGGGACGGCCGCTCGTTTTTTACAGCGCCTACAGCGCGGCGGAAGCGCTGGAGCTGCTGCGCGGGCATGCCGACTTCGCGGTCGTGCTGCTGGATGTCGTCATGGAGACGGAGGATGCCGGACTGCGGCTGGCGAGATCGATCCGGGAAGAGCTCGGCAATGCGCTCGTGCGCATCGTGCTGCGCACCGGGCAGCCGGGCCAGGCTCCCGAGTCGGACGTCATCCGCAGCTATGACATCAACGACTATCGCGAAAAGACGGAGCTGACCAGCTCGAAGCTGTTCAGCACCGTCTACGCCTCGATCCGCGCCTATCGCGCGGCCGTGGAGCTGTCCCGCTCGCAGGCGCGGCTCGAGGAGGCGGTCCGCCGCCGCACGCAGGAGCTGGAGGAGCGCGGCCGGCAGCTGGAGGCGTCCATCCGCTCGGCCTACGAGGCGATGGCCGAGGTGGCCGTGCTGGAGGAGCGGGGGCGGATCGCCCGCGAGATCCATCACAGCGTCGGCCATACGATGACGGCGGCGATCGTGCAGCTGGAGGCGGCGCGGCGGCTGCTTGCCGCCGGCGAGGGCGACGAGGCCGAGGCCAAGGTGGAGATCGCCCGTCAGCTCGCGCGCAAGGGGCTGGAGGAGATCCGCGGCTCGGTGCGCGCGATCGCCGCGGACAGCTCGGTGCGGCGGTCGGCGGGCGAGGAGCTGGAGCAGGTGGCCCGGGAAGCCGAGTGGGCGAGCGGCGTCCGGGTGGAAGCAAGCTTCGGCGGCTTGCCTCCGCTCAGCTGGTACCAGGCGCGGCTGCTGCGGGATATTTTGCGGGAAGGGCTCACCAACGGCATCCGCCATGGCGGAGCGCAGCGCTTCGCCTGCCGGGCGGAGGTGGAGCCGTCCGCCGAGGGCGGGCGGCGGATCGCGCTGTCGCTCTGGAACGACGGCCGCTGGAGCGGCGACGCGGAGCCCGGCTTCGGGCTGCGCGCCCTGCAGGGGCAGCTCGCCGAAGCCGGCGGCAGCCTGACGCTCGCCGCGTCCGCGCGCGGCGGCGCGGAGCTGCGGGCCGCGCTGCCGCTGCCGCGAGAGGCGGCCGCGGCCGTGTCGGCGGAGGAAACGGCCAGCGGGGCGAGGTTGCGGACCGTGCTGCCGTTGAGCCGCGAGGCGGAGGCGGCGACAGCATTCGCTAATGGGGCGGCTCCCTCCGAGGCAGGAGAAGCGGGCGACGTAGCGGCGGCCAGCGAGCATGCGGATCGTTCCGAACCGCGTTCGCCAGGAGGCGGGACGCCATGAGTCCGCTGCGCATCGTCATCGCCGACGACCAGGCGCTCATGCGCGACGGCCTGCAGACGATCGTGCGGCTCGAGCCCGACATGGAAGTCGTCGGTCTGGCGGCGGACGGAGCGGAGGCGCTGGAGCGGGTCCGCGAGCTGGAGCCGGACGTGCTGCTACTCGACATCCAGATGCCCCGCATGGGCGGCATCGAGTGCGCTCGGAGGCTCGCCGAAGAAGGCTCGCCCACCGTCGTGCTGCTGCTGTCCACATTCCTCGACGACGGCTACGTCCGGGACGGGCTCGCGGCGGGCGCATGCGGCTATCTGCTGAAGGACATGGACGCCCCGCAGCTGCTCGACGCGATCCGCGACGCCGCCAAAGGCCGGCTCGTCATGCCGGCCGCCGTCGCCTCCAACGTCGCCGCGCAGCTGCGTCGGCTCGCGGAGGAGGCGGCGCCAGCTGCAGCCGCAGGCGCAGGATATCGAGCGGGTGAAGGCACTGGACAGCCAGCGGAATCTTGGCGAGCGGGAGCAGCAGGCGCTGGGCAGCCGCGGGAATCTGGTCGAGCGGGAGCAGGCCAGGGTCGATCCGTAGAAGCATGGCGTTCGGGAGGACCCGGTTCAGGACTGCGCGCCACCGCGAGCTCCGGCCATCGCACGGGCGTCGGCAGGCTGCCGGGCACGCCTGCGGGAGCAGCATGGGGGTTTACCGAGCGTGAGCTGGAGGTGGCGCGCCATATCCGCAGCGGCTTGTCCAACAAGCAGATCGCGGCTGCCATGTTCATGAACGAAGGCACGATCCGCAACTATGCCAGCGTCATCTACAGCAAGCTCGGCGTCGGCGACCGCACGGCGGCCGTACTGCTTCTGCGCGAAATCGAGCTGTAACGTCAAAGAGGTCCCTCTTCATCCGCTGCGGATGAAGGGGGACCTCTTTTTTTGTCGGCGCAGGCAGCATGTGTCGGCTTCAACTGCATGGAAGTCGGGGAGCGAGCTTGCAGCCCGAAAAAATCGGGTTGCAGAGGAGACCCACTAGCCAAGTCGGTTACATGAACGGAGTTACACGGAAAAACCGAGTAATTCGGGTGTGAGGTGATGCAGGCGGGTGGAGTTGCGCGGAAAAACCGAGTAACTCGGGTGTACGGGGATGCAGGCGGGTGGAGTTACGCGGAAAAACCGAGCAGCTCGGGTGTGAAGGGATGCAGGCGGGTGGAGTTACGCGGAAAAACCGAGTAACTCGGTTGTACGGGGCGGCAGGTGGGGGGAGTTGCGCGGAAAAACCGAGCAACTCGGGTGTGAGGTGATGCAGGCGGGTGGAGTTACGCGGAAAAACCGAGTAACTCGGGTGTGAGGGGATGCAGTGGGTGGAGTTGCGCGGAAAAACCGAGTAACTCGGGTGTGAGGTGATGCAGGCGGGTGGAGTTACGCGGGAAAACCGAGCAGCTCGGGTGTGAGGTGATGCAGGCGGGTGGAGTTACGCGGAAAAACCGAGTAACTCGGGTGTGAGGTGATGCAGGCGGGTGGAGTTATGCGGAAAAACCGAGCAGCTCGGGTGTGCGGGGACGAAACGGACGTAATTACGCGGAAAAACCGAGTAACTGGGAGTTGTGCTGTCCTTGGAGACAATCGTGCGGGCGGGGCAACTGCTCGCCAACTCGAAAAATCGATTTACTCAGGAACGAGGAGGCGCAGCATGATGGCGATGGCGGCGAAAAGCTGGAGCGGAGAGGATGGACCCTCTTGGAGAAGCGGAGCGGTTCCCTTGAAGGCCGGATTCCTTCCGCTTCGGAAAGGGAGATCAGAGGAATCTGGGCTTCACAGGAATCGGAAAGAGGGCCCATCCGCGGAGCGGCGCAACAACAAGCAGAATGATCCATCCGCGGAGCGGCATAACAGCAAGCAGAATGGCCCATCCGCGGAGCGGCGTTGAGCAAGCAAAGAGTCCATCTACGCATCGGCAAAGAAGCAGGCAGTCGAGGAATTGCATGACGTCCGCCATCTCCGGCCTCCCCGCTCCATGACGTCCGTCATCCCCCGCCCCCCGGCTCCATTACGCCCGTCACCGCATATACGGACAAAAACGGCGACTCCCGTCTCTGTCCGAATGACGCGCCGTCCCGGTATAACGGAGACAGGAAGTCGAAAGGAGAGGATAGGATGGCGAAAGGAATCGACACGGCGGTCAACTGCCACTCGCTGGCGAAGGCGATCCACGAGGCGGGCTATGCGTTCGTCGGCCGCTACTACAACCGCAATCGGCCGCAGAAGAATTTGACGAGGGAGGAGGCGGCCGCCCTGAGCGCGGAGGGGCTCTACATCGTCGCGGTGTGGGAGAACGGCTTCCCGACGAGCGCGGCGTACTTCGACTACGAGGCCGGCAAAAAAGACGGCGCCGACGCGGCGGCCTACGCCCGCCGGACGATCGGGCAGCCGGGAGGCACGCCGATCTACTTTACGGTCGACTACGACGCCTCCGAGGCGGATCTGAACGGACCGGTGCGGGACTATATCCGCGGCGTCGTCGAGTCGGTGCAGGCGGAAGGGGCCGAGGCGGCCGGCAAAGGCGGAAAGCCGTACGCGGTCGGCATCTACGGCTCGGGCTACAGCTGCAGCCGCATCCGCGCCGAGCATCCGCAGGTCGCGTACGCCTGGCTGGCGGAGTCGCGCGGCTGGCGGGGGCATGAGGCGTTCGCCGGCTGGAATATCCGGCAGCTGCAAAGCACGACCGTCTGCGGCCTATCGGTCGACACGAACGAGTCGAGCGGCGACGGCGGCGGCTTCCGCATCGCCGTGCCGGCCGGGTAGCGGCCGATGGAGCTGACGCTTCGCAAGCCGCCGCGTCCGATTCGCGGCGCCGCGCTGCCGGCGGCGATCGCGCTGCTCGTGCTCGCGCTGGCGCTGCTGCCGCCGCTCGTGACCGCGTACAACCTCACCAAGGCGCCGACGCGGACGCTCATCGCCGAGCTCGACCGGGGCCGGACCGACGGGCCTCCCGTGGCGGCCGACGAGCTGAAGGACCGGCAGGCAGCCAAAACCGCCGTCGCCCGGCTGCTCGGCCCTCCCCGAGCAGCAACGAGCGCTGCCGCCTTCGGAGCGAATCCGACGGCAAACGGGCTCGGCTCCGGCACGGATCCGTCCGCAGACGCTGCCGCCCCCGCCCCCGCGCTCGATCCCGAGCGGCTCGCCGAGCTGAAGGAGTCGCTCAGCTCCGGCCAGGGGGCGCTCTGGGCCGGACATGCGCTGCTGCTGGCGCTGCTGTGCGGACTCGTCAGCAAGCGGCTGACCGGCCGCTATCGCGGGCTGCTCGTGAACGAGCGCAACGTCATGAGCCTGTCCCGCTTCCAGACGGTCGTCTGGACGGTGCTGCTGCTGTCCGCCTACTATACGGCCGCCTCGCTGCGAGCGTACGGCCTGGCGGACCCGACGGCCGCGCTGCAGATCGACATGGACTGGCAGCTGTGGGCGCTCATGGGCATCAGCGTCACCTCGCTCGTCGCCGCGCCCGTCATCCATGCGCAGAAGCAGGACAAGCAGCCGGATCCGGCGGCGGCGGCCAAGCTCGATCCGGAGCAGGTGGCGGCCGGCGACGGCATCCTGCTCGCCAAGCCGCGGTTCCAGGATGCGGCGTGGAACGACCTGTTCCAGGGCGAGGAGCTCAAGACCGCGGGCTACGTCGACCTGGCCAAGCTGCAGCTGTTCTTTTTCACCCTCGTCGGGGCGGCCGCCTACAGCGCGCTGCTGCTCCAGCTGTTCGGCACCGTCCCGGCGGAGGAGCTCGGGCGGCTGCCGACGCTGGGCCAAGGCTTCCTCGCCGTGCTCGGCATCAGCCATGCCGGCTATCTCGCCAGCAAGACCGTCGACCGCACGCAGACGGCGGACGATTGAACGGCGCCGCAGCGCCATGCCCTTCCGCCATTCCCCTTTCCACCGATCCCCATCCGAAAAGGAGTGCAAAAAACGATGACCGACAGCCGCAATGCCCTGACCGACTTCGACCTGTGCCTGGCGCTCGCCCAGACGAGCCTCGACAGCCAGCTCGGCTACGCCTGGAAAGCCTGGAAAAGACGGCGCCAGCTCGACGAGACGCTGAAGCTGCATCCGCTCAAGAAGGACGGCACGCCGTCCCCGTACGGCCTGACGGCGACGCTGGCCCCGCTGCGCGTCGATCTGAACGTGCCGGACGCCAAGCTGGCGCAGGTGAAAGTGACGCTGACGCTGCTGAGCGGCACCGTCACCTATTACGACGAAGACAACGATGAGGCCGCCGAGGCGCCGATCGACAACTGGAGCGTGTCCTTCCTCACCGATCTGGACAAAAAGCCGGTCGATCTCAAGGCGCTGCGCGCCATCGACCCGGCCAGCGCCCAGACGGCGCAGGACGCGATCGACTCCGCCAAGCAGCAGGCCGGCTTGCCGGATGACGTGTTCTCCATCGAGTACCTGTTCCTGGAGCTGACGAACGCGAACCTGCTGATGGCCGACAACCACGACGTCAACATCCCGCCGGACGTGCCGCAAGCGGCGCGCGTGAAGGCGCTGTCGCTGCTCGGCGGCCTGCTTCAGTCCGGCGACTCGGACGACTTCCTGCTCGGCACGGTCGTGCGCCGCAACGCGGGCCAGCAGCAGCCTCCGACGTTCGCGCTGACCGACTTCGTGTTCGACGTGCATGCGGTGCCGGAAGCGCCCGCCGCGAGCACGCTCAGCTATCTCGGCGCGCTCGCCGGACGCCCGCTGCCGGCGGACAAGGACGGCGCGCGCGTCGCGCTCCAGGACCGCTGGATCGATCCGGCGATGCTGGACGGCTCGAAGGGGCTCGTCTCGGGCCTGCTCGCGATCCGCAAGGAGGTGTTCGTGGACAACTACCTCATGCCCCAGTTCGCCAAGGCGCTCGGCGGCCTGCAGCCGCAGGCGGACGGCTTGAACCGCCGCTTCCAGCGGGAGGAGACCCAGTCGAACCGCAGCCGCGACATCATCGACCACTTCATCGACCTGACGAAAGGCTTCGAGCTGAACGTGGCGATCCGCCCGGGCAGCGCCTCGATGGACGTCACCGGCCGCGTCTACTGCTCCTTCGTCTATCGCAAGCATACGCTCGGCCCGGCCGGCATGGAGACGGCCAAGCTCGACGCCGCCGGCGAAGCCCCGATCACGGGCAGCGTCGCCCTCTCGACGCCGGGAGGCACGAGCGCGTTCCGGCTCGATCCGCAGTTCGACTATTCGTTCGGCGACTTCCATACGACCCGCAACGAAGCGAGCGGCTTCGGCAAGGTCGAGGAGGCGTTCTCGGAAATTCCGAAGCTGCTCGGCATCACGGGCGGCACGCTGCTGGAAATCATGACCCATGCCGCCAGCGACATCGTCGGCGAGCTGGAAGACGGGCTCCGGCAGGCGTTCTCGCAGCTCGAGCTCGACCTGTCGCAGCACAGCTTCGTGCCGCCGGGCGGAGGCGTGTTCGCCTTCCAGAACTTCCGGTTCTCCGGCGCGACGGGCGACCTGCTGCTGGACGCGATCTACAAGGCGCCTTGAGGCGCGACCTTAGAAGGGAGAGGGATGGATATGGCAGACAAGCAGCCCCGCGTGGAGGCGTTCTCGGCAAAGGATGCTTCAGGCAAGGAGTGGAGCTTCACCGTCAGCTCCGACATTATCGACCACTATGAGCAGGCGCGCGTATTCGGACCGGAGGCGCTCGCCGATCCGGCGGAGGTCGGACGGTACCAGCGGCGGATTGTCTCGCTGCCGGATCATCGCGGCGGCGCCGTGCTGCCGATGCTGCTCAGCATCGGCACGGACGGCGAGCTGTTCCTGGCGCGGCGCGACCTCGAGTCGCCCGACGGCTGGCAGACGATCGACCTGACGCCCGGACGGACGGCGGACGGATCGCCCCGCGTGCAGGCGATCGGCGCGGCGTGGACGGAGGACGACCGGATCGCGCTGGCGGTCGCGACGGAGGAGGCCGGCGGTACGGGCGCGAGCCGGATCTGGACGGCCTTTAACCTGAGCAGCGCCGCCACCGCCTGGGAGACGCTGATCTGGACCGACGGCGGGACGAGGGAAGGGCGGCGCGTCGAGGCGATCCGCGTGCTGGACGAGGGCGACGGCAGCTGGACGGCCGTGCTGGCCGGACACGGGGGAGCGGGCGATCTGCTCTATCTGCTCCGCAGCGGCGGCAAAACCGGCTTCGCCGACGCGCTCGTATTCAATCCGGCGACGACGCTGGACGAGATCTACGACTTCGAGGCGGGCGTGCATCCGACCTACGGCTCGGGCCTGTACGTGCTCGGCACCGGCAGCGGCACCGACACGCTCATGTTCCGGCCGTTCCCCGACTATGACGCATCCGGCCATGCGGCGACCGTGCCGCCGGTCGTGCCGCTGCCTTGTCCGGCGGGAGCCCGCCTGCTGGAGACGGGCCTGACCGGAGCGGACGGCACCGACCTGTACGTCGGCGGCAGCGGCGTCAGCCTGCTGACGGCGGACGAGCAGGACAACGCCGACCAGGCCGCGCCGGCGGTCGTCGTGCCGCCGGAGGCCGCGCCGGCCGTGACCGATCTGTGCCTGGCCGAGCGTCCATCCGCAGGCGGCAAGGCGACGAGCGTCTGGTGCCTGCTGCAGGACGGCGGCCTGCTGACGGCCGCCCAGGACGCGGGCGGCGGCTGGCTGGCGCCGCTGCTCGTGCGGACCGGCGTGCTGGAAATGGCTCCGGCCATGGGCGACGGCAGCCTGCGCTCGTCCGTGCTGGCGGTGTACGCCGGCGGCGGAGCGGGGCTGATCGCCCAGGCGGCGGACGGCCGCAGCTGGCAGGAGACGGAGCTGCGCGTGCAGGATCCGGCCGCGATGATCGCCTCCACCTGCTACGCCGTCACGCTGCGCGTCGTCGAGCCTTCGACCGGCGAGCCGCGCCTGGGCGTCGCCGTGCAGGTCGAGGCGTCCGCGCCGACGAACATCCTGATCGGCGGCCGCCCGGCCTTCATCGGCCCGGGAGTCTCGGCGCAGGCCGTCACCGGCGCGGACGGGGGCGTCAGCCTGTACAGCCGCGTCCAGTCGCTGGCGCCGCCGTCGTATCGGCTGACGGTCGCCGGGCTGGACGGCCATCTCGACCTGCAGCCGGCGGCGGCCGCGCTGGAGCGGTTCGCCAGCCTGACCGGAGCGGAGCTGCGCTCGGCGACGGTGGCCATGCCCGGCGGCGAGCAGCCGCTGCTGCCGGATGCCTGGCGCTCCGGCTCGGGCGCGGAACAGGCCGACGCCGTCGCAAGCGCGCTGCGCCAAGGCGCGCAGCTCGCCGCCGGGCCGAGCGGCAGCTCGTGGACGATCCGGCGCAGCGCGGCCGGAGACCCGTACCGCTCGGACCTTTCCGCCTCGTCCGTGCCGGACGGCTACCGCTGGGGCATCGTCGCCGACGGCCGCGGCGGCGTGCAGGCCGCGGACGACAGCGTCATCGGACGCCTCGTGCAGGCGGCGGAGAGCGCGGAGAGCTTTTTCGTCCAGCTCGGCCATACGGTCGCGGACTTTTTCGAGGGACTGGCTCATCGGGCGGAGGAGGCGTGGACGTTCGTGCTGCACAAGGCGGAGGACGCGCTGCACTTCGTCTGCGAGCTCGGCGGCAAGATCAAGCGCTTCGTGCTGAGCTGCCTCGAGGAGGCGGCGGGCTTCTTCCGCTGGCTGTGGCGGCAGGTGGAGACGGGGCTCGACAAGGTGTGGCAGTTCCTCAAGTTCCTGTTCAGCTGGGAGGACGTGCTGATCGTCCGCGACGCGATGAAGGAGGCGGTCGACGACGCGCTCGGCTACGTGCGCAGCCGGATCTCCGCGCTCAAGCCGACCGTGGAGAGCGGCTTCCGCTCGGCGATGCTGGCGCTCGACAGCTGGCGGCCGGAGGGGGGAGCGGCGTTCCAGCCCAGCCCGCCGGCTCCGGGCGAGAGCCTTCAGGACAAGCTGGAGGCGGCCGCGTCTCCGGTGCGGGAATTCATCGACGCCATTACCGGCAACAGCGTCGTCAGCTGGGTGCGCCGCAAGCTCGACGACGCGGTCGGCGAGATCGTGCATGTCGACGGGCCCGATCCGGCGGCGGAAACGATCCAGGCGGTGGAGACGTTCATCGAAGGGCTCGTGTCCGACGAGGCGCAGGCGCTGATCGACACCTGGGACCGCGTCGAGGCGGACCTGTCGGCGCTGTTCAGCGGCAAGCTGCCGGGACGGTCGGCGCTGTCGCTGGAGACGTTCCGCGATGCGGCGGCAGCCGTGGCGGCCGACGTCGCGGAGGGGCTGCTCGAAGGGCTGCAGGCGCTCGTGCTGCGCTCGCTCGACCTGATGGACGCGCTGATGGGGGCGCTGCGCGACGCCTTGTTCGCGAGAGTCCGGTTCCCGTTCGTGGAAAAGCTCGTCGAGCTCGTCGCGCCGGGCACGCATGTCGACGCCTCCTTCTCGCTGATCGACGGCATGCTGCTGCTGCTCGCCGTGCCGGCGACGATCGCCTACAAGCTGATCGTCGGCGAAGCGCCGCTCGCCAAGGGCGAGATCGTGCCGCTCGCCTTCGGCAACGTCACGGCGCAGTCCGGCTTCTCGGCGCTGAACCGGTTCAGCTGGATCGGCGGGCTGATCGGAGCCTTCCTCAAGGCGGGTGCCGCCGCCTACGCCTGGGCCCAGCAGGCGAGCGACGACGCCAAGCCGTCCAAGCCGGCGATGTTTTTCGGCGTCGCCGTCCAAGGCATCGGCACGGCAGTCGAGGCGATGAGCCGGCGCACGACCCGCGGGGACGCGGTGGAGGCGATCGACGACACGAACCTCGCGATCTCCTCCTTCATGTCGGCCAAGGCGCTCGTGCCGGCGCTCGCCTCGCTGACGAAAACGTACAGCGACCTGGAGTCGGCCGCGTTCAAGAAGCTGGCCAAAGCCAATGCCGCGATCGACCTCGTCTGCACCGGCGTCCGCACCGTGCTGCGCACGGCGGCGTTCGGCATCCTGATCGACGAGGAGCGCAAGTCGGACGATCCTGCCGTGCGCGGCATGCAGACGGCGGAGTCGCTGCTGTGGGTCGACAATTTCTTCGACTATACGGGATCGATGCTGGCCTCGGCCGCGGTGCTGGACGACGAGCCCGAGACGAAGACGATCCTGCTCGGCGTCAGCACGGCGGAAAAGGCCGCCGCGATGCTGGTAGACATCGGCTACGTGATCGCGGTTCAGAAAAACAATCAGCCGGCGTTTTGACGGGAGCCGGGATAGGCGGATAGGAGAGGGAGAGGCCGATAGAGGATAGGCCGATAGAGCGGAATGGACCTGAGGCGGAGCGATCCGCCTCGGGTTTATTTTGTTCGGGAGCGAGGGGGGGCCTGCCGGGAGGAGGGAGCGCCAAAGCGGGGCGGGATTGGGGCGAGAGGAAGCGCGGCGAGATCCGCCGACGGGTGGTCGGATGGGGGATGCCCGATGCGGAAAGCGGGCTGCAGGCGCTGGCGGCGGAACGGGCAAAAGTGCCGGCTGGCGGGGTTGGCGGAAGTGCCGGAGCTGGCGGGGTTAGCGGTGCTGCCGGTGGGATTGGCGGGTGCTGACAGAGGCCGTCGGCGCTGGCGGGCTGCGAGAACTGCCGGAACTGCTGGAGCTGCCGGAGCTAACGATACTGCAAGTCGCTATTGGCCCGAAAAGAGCGCGATTGGAAATTTAACGATACGGAGAAGCGCTATTGGTTGGGAATACGTTGATGTGCAGCGGAATCGGCCCGATAGCGTCTGTGAGTATCGTTAGAATTTCGGAATGGCCGTTTTGAGCGAAATAGCGTCTCTGAGTATCGTTGGCGTTATGGAGCAGGAGGCGGGGCGCCTTACCGTACTGGCTGAGACGGGAGATTCGGCCGACCCAAGTGCATTAGTCGAAAAGATAAGCCAGGCATCCCATCAATACGATGAACAAAAAGGCGACCGACAGAATCTTCAAATAAATGAGGTAGGAGTCCGATGGCTCGGTTCCGTCGTCCGTTGTCCAGCCAATCGTAATCCGCCATACTTTTTCCGGATAGAACCAAGTCGCGACCGATCCCCCTCACGAAATGAACATTCGACTCCAGCCATCGGCGCCTTGCCGGGAGCGGATCAAGGGATTCGACGGCTCATAACAACAGCGGCCAATGGCTGCTTCCTTCGTCGTCGGCAATGAATTCGGCGCCAGCCAGCAGCAATGCGAGCTGCTCGTCCACGCCGATGCCGGGAAAGCGGCTGCAAAGAGCTGCCAGCCGACCGGCCGCGAAGGCTGCCGCGCCGCTCGTATGCCCGGGCGGATGGGCGGGAGCGAACAACGTCGTGCCGCCGCCTGCCGATGCTGCCGGCGCTCGCTGGCTGTTCGGCTCGAGCATCCAGCCGCCAGCCGCACCCCCGTCCGCTTCGCGCAGCCGCTCCTCCAGCAAGCCCCCGTCCGCTTCGCCGAGTCGCTCCGCCTCCTGCACACAACCGTCCGCCTCGTCCCGTCTCCCCTCGCTCCGCCCGCAAACGGCTGCGCCGACGCTGACCGCGTCCGGGCAGCTGGCCGGCCAGGACATGCCCCAGCAACGCTGCCGCCGCGCAGCAGCATAAAAATTGCCGGCCGCAGCGACAAAAGCGACGCCTCGCCGCCGCAGCTCGCGGATCCGCTCCGCCGTCTCCGGCTGGCCGTCCGGCTCGTCCGGCAGCAGATGCCGGCCGTCGCCGAAGGCGGCGCAGACGACCGTCGGCCCCTCCGGCAGCTCGCGCAGGATGCGCTCAAGCGCGTCGGCGACCCGGCCGCGCTCCCACAGCGCGCCTCGCCGATCGAGCAGCCGGACCGGCACGAGCCGGATCGGCGCCGGCCCGCAAGCCTCGAGCAGCGTGCGCGCGACGGCCGTGCCATGCCCATGCGGATCGGAGCTGTCGTCCGGGGAGCCGTGCCGGCTCATGTTGAAGCCGGCGTGCAGGCGGACATGCGGAAATTCCTTGGCTGCGTCCGGATCGAATCCGGTATCCATGACAAAAACCGTCACCGCTGCAGGCATGAGGCAGAGCCTCCTTTCGTCTGCGAGCCCTTTTCGATGCCGCGGCTGCCGATTCCTGCTCAAGATGCGCGGAGCCATGAGGCGCAAGGACGCCGATCGGCGCCAGCCTGGCCCGCAACGCCCTCCGATGCCGCCGCATATCGACGCCGGCATGGAGCCAATCTAAGGAAATAGGCGATTGATGGCGGATTTACTTCTTGACCAATATAGGGGTGGGGGGTATATTGGAGTCAAGGAATCACCATTGGAGGAGAAGCGAGATGGCTCGAACAGACTCAACGACGGCCCCGTCGGGCGAGCATAAATCCGTCCTGCAGCTGACCGGCATGACCTGCGCGGCCTGCGCGACGCGCATCGAGAAGGGCTTGGGCAAGATGGACGGCGTTTCGGCGGCCAGCGTCAATTTCGCGACCGAGCAGGCGAGCGTCGTCTACGATCCGGGCAAGGTCGACCGCGAAGCGTTGGAGGATAAAGTGAAGAAGCTGGGCTACGGCACGGCGAACGATACGATCCAGCTGCGGCTGGAGGGCATGACCTGCGCCGCTTGCGCCGCGCGCATCGAGAAGGGGCTCTCCCGCATGCCCGGCGTCGCCTCGGCGACGGTGAACTTTGCGATGGAGACGGCGCGCGTCGACTACGCTCCGGGCGAGGTCGGCCTCGCCGACATGCAGGAGAAGGTGGCGAAGCTCGGCTACAAGGCGCTGCCGATGGAGCAGGAGGAGGGCGGGGCGGAGGCGCGCAAGCGCAAGGAGCTGAAAAGGCAGGCGCTGCGCCTCGCCGTCTCGGCGCTGCTCTCGCTGCCGCTGCTGTACACGATGGCGGCGCATTTCGGCTTCCTGTCGTGGCTGCCGGTGCCGGCGCTGCTGATGAATCCGTGGCTGCAGCTCGCCTTGGCCACGCCGGTGCAGTTCGTGATCGGGGCGCCTTTTTACCGGGGGGCGTTCAACGCGCTGCGCAGCGGCGGGGCGAACATGGATGTGCTCATCGCGCTCGGCACGTCGGCGGCCTATTTCTACAGCCTGTACCTGACGATCGAGTGGCAGCTCGCCGGCGGCGGCGCGCATCACGGCGCGCCGTCGCTCTACTACGAGACGAGCGCCGTGCTCATCACGCTCGTCGTGACCGGCAAGCTGCTCGAGGCGCTGGCCAAGGGCCGCGCGTCCGAGGCGATCAAGTCGCTCATCGGCCTGCAGGCGAAGACGGCGACCGTGCTGCGGGACGGCCTGGATGTCGCGGTGCCGCTCGAGGAAGTCGCCGTCGGCGATCTCGTGCGCGTCCGCCCCGGCGACAAGATTCCGGTGGACGGACTCGTCGAGGACGGCAGCAGCAGCGTCGACGAGTCGATGCTGACGGGGGAGAGCCTGCCTGTCTCCAAGCAGGCCGGAGATTCGGTCACTGGCGCGACGATCAACAAAAACGGCGCGCTGCTCGTCCGCTCGACGCGGGCCGCAGGCGACTCCACGCTGGCGCAGATCGTCCGCATCGTCGAGCAGGCGCAAGGGTCCAAGGCGCCGATTCAGCGGGTCGCCGACCGCATTTCCGGCATTTTCGTGCCGATCGTCGTCGCGGCGGCGCTCGCGGCCGGACTTATCTGGTACTTCCTGATCGCTCCGGGGGACTTTGCCCGCGCGCTGGAGATCGCGATCGCCGTGCTCGTCATCGCCTGCCCGTGCGCGCTCGGCCTGGCGACTCCGACCTCGATCATGGCGGGCTCCGGGCGCGCCGCGGAGCTCGGCATCCTGTTCAAGGGCGGGGAGCATCTGGAGCAGACGCATAAAGCCGATACGATCGTGCTCGACAAGACCGGCACGGTCACCGAGGGCAAGCCGGTGCTGACCGACGTGCTGCCGGCGATGGAGCGCGACGAGCTGCTGCGCCTGACGGGAGCGGCGGAGCTCGGCTCCGAGCATCCGCTGGCCGAGGCGATCGTCGCCGGCATCCGCCGCGACCTGCCGGAGCTGCCGGAGCCGACGTCCTTTGAAGCGATCCCGGGCTACGGCATCCAGGCGGTGGTCGAAGGCCGCCGCGTGCTCGTCGGCACGCGCCGCCTGATGGAGCGCGAGGACGTGGACGCCGCAGCCGCCCATCCGCAGATGGAGGCGCTGGAGCGGGACGGCAAGACGGCGATGCTCGTCGCCGTCGACGGCCGCTACGCCGGGCTGGTCGCCGTCGCCGACACGATCAAGCCGAGCTCGGGCGAAGCCGTGGCGAAGCTGAAGGAGATGGGCTTGCGCGTCATCCTGATGACCGGAGACAACGAGCGCACGGCCCGGGCGATCGCCGCCCAGGCCGGCATCGAGGAGGTCAGGGCCGAGGTGCTGCCGGAGGGCAAGGCGGACGAGGTGAGCCGCCTGCAGCGCGAAGGCCGCGTCGTAGCGATGGTCGGCGACGGCATCAACGACGCGCCGGCGCTCGCCACGGCCGACATCGGCATGGCGGTCGGCACCGGCTCGGACGTCGCCCTGGAGGCGGCCGACGTGACGCTCATGCGCGGCGACCTGCGCAGCATCCCGGAAGCGATCCGGATGAGCCGCAAGACGATGGCCAACATCCGCCAGAACCTGTTCTGGGCGCTCGGCTACAACTCGCTCGGCATCCCGGTCGCGGCCGCCGGCCTGCTGGAGCCGTGGGTCGCCGGCGCGGCGATGGCGCTCAGCTCCGTCTCGGTCGTGCTGAACGCGCTGCGCCTGCAGCGCGTCCAGGCGGGCTGATCCGCCTCGCGGGCTGATCCGACAAGCTGCCCTGATTGGCCGGCTCGCCGACCCGCTTCGCGGACGCGACTTCGCCGGCAGACCCGCCGACCCGACTCGGCAGGCCCGCCTCGCCGGCTGATCCGCCGATCTAGCCCTCCGACACGGACTCGCCGAACTTCTGGAGCAGGCGGCTGAACTGCTCGACCTCCTGCGCGGTCCAGCCTTCCAGCAGCTCGCCGACGCGCTCGGTCCGCATCTGCTTGTTCCGCTCCAGCTCCAGGCGGCCGAGCTCGGTCAGCTCGAGCGTATAAGCGCGGCGGTCATTCTCCACCGGCCTGCGCGCGAGATGGCCCTTCTTCTCGAGCGCGGCCGTCTGGCGGCTGATTGTCGAGCTGTCCAGCCGGAACTCCTCGGCCAGCGTCTTGACCGACGCCCAGCCGCTGCCGGCGATATGGTCGAGCAGCAAATAGGCGGCGCGGTCGAGGCTGTCGCCGCTCTTGCGGTACGTCGTTTCCGCGATGAGGCGCCGGATCAGGTGGGCCAGCTCCATTTCGATCGTTTCGACTGCATGTGGGTCCATCGTCTCTCCTCCTGACAAGAGAGGCGGCGCCGATCGCCTTCCCGGGCGCCATCCGCCGTCTCCTTGGCCTGCCATGACGCATACTCTGCATTGACAGGCATCTATACAGTTGTATAATACAATTATATAGTTGCATGATGCAAGTATTGTCTAGCAGACGGGAACGCAGCCGGGGGGTGCGGGGGATGAAGGCGCATGAGATCATGGTCCGCCAGGTCCACAAGGTCAAGGAGACGGACACGCTCAAGGACGTCGTCGAGAAGTTCATCAAGTACAGGATCAGCGGCTTGCCGGTCGTCAACGAGCGCAACGAGATCGTCGGCTACATCAGCGACGGCGACATCATGCGCTACATCGGCCAGCGGGAGGACTTCGTCCTCGACGCGTTTTATTTTTCGGCCGTGATGAGCATGAACGAGGGCGAGTACGACGACCGCACGCGCCGGCTGCTCGGGCGCAACGTCATGGAGCTGTCGCGCAAGAAGGTCGTGGCGGTCAGCCAGGACGAGGACGTCGCGCAGATCGCGGGACTGCTCGGCCGCAAGCGGATCAAAAAGGTGCCCGTGCACCGCGGCGGCGTGCTTGTCGGCATCATCAGCCGCGGCGATGTCATCCGGCATTCCTTCGGCAGCTATTTGACCGAGGAAAGCTGAAAAAGGTGGAAGGAGAACCGGCCGAGCCGGCTTCCCTTCCACCTTTTTTGCGTCCGCAGCGCCCGCCGAAGCGGGATCAAGCCGAGCCGAGCGCCGTTCCATGCGAGGGCGGCCCGCCGCTCGGTCCGGCTTCCCGCCGGCAGGATCGCCGCAGCGCAGCCCGCTCGGGCCGGCTTCCCGCCGGCAGGATCGCCCCGGCGCAGCCCGCTCAGCCCGCGGCCTGAACCACGGACTGCCTCCCCGCTAGGCGGGATCGAGCCGGTACAGCGCCGCTCCGTGCGGAGGCAGCTCGGCGCTCAGCCGGCCGTCCGCAAGCTCGGCGGACCGGCCGCTCCACAGCTCCTTGGCCGTGAAGGCGCCGGCGCCTCCGAGCTCGGCGAGCGTCGCCTCGACGGCCGCCGCCCGCTCGCCGACGTTGAACAGCGCCGCGTACAAGCTGCCGCCGTCGCCGTCCGCCGCCCAGACGATCGAGCCGCCCTCGCGCTTGACCAGCCGGGCGCCGCTGCTGCTCCGGTGCAGGCGCAGCACGTCGCGGTTCGTCAGCAGGCTGTTCGTCCACGCGTCGTTGTCGCGCAGCTCGCCTCCGAAAAACAGCGGCGAGCGGAACAGGCACCAGAGCGTCATCATCGTCACCTGCTCGTCCCGCGTGAAGCGGGTCAGCCGGTCGGCGCCGCCTCCGTCGACGGAGCGGATGCCGATATGGCCGAGCGGCAGCATGTCGCAGTCCGGCCAGGCGCCGTCCGCTCCGAGGCCCTGCCACCGCTCGCAGCGGTCGAACATGTCGAGCAGCAGCTCCCAGCGGTCCCAAAAGTCGTCGGTGATGCGCCATAGATTCGCTCCGGCCTTGAGCTGCTCGGCCTGCTCGACCGCCGCGGGTCCGGGCGACAGGCTCAGCACGATCGGCCGCCCGCAGCGGTCGATCGCCCGCCGGATCAGCGCGATCTCCTCGAGATGGGCGCCGTACAGCCGGGACGCGGCGATGTCGTCGACCTTGACGAAGTCGACGCCCCACTCCGCATACAGCTCGAACAGCGAGTCGTAGTACGCCTGCGAGCCTTCGTGCCGCGGATCGACGCCGTACATGTCGGTGTTCCACGGGCAGATCGAGTTCGGATGCGCGATGTCGCGCGCCGTCGCCTCGCTGCCGAGGATCGGGGACGCGGCATGGACTGCCTGGCGGGGGATGCCGCGCATGATGTGGATGCCGAACTTCAAGCCGAGCCCGTGCACGTAATCGGCGAGCGGACGGAAGCCTTTGCCGCCGGCGGCGGACGGAAAGCGGTTCGCGGCGGGCATCAGGCGGGAATGGCCGTCCATCTCCAGTGGAACGAACTTGCGGTAGAGGGAGCTGCTCGCTCCGGGCTCGTACCACTGGATGTCGACGACGACGTACTCCCAGCCGAACGGCTTCAGCCGCTCGGCCATGTATTCCGCGTTGCCGCGGATTTCTTGCTCGGTGACGGCTGCGCCGTAGCAGTCCCAGCTGTTCCAGCCCATGGGCGGGGTCGGCGCGAGGTTCAGATGGCTCATCGTTTCCTCCTGTTTTCGCATCAAGCAGCGTTCTTTCTTGAACTATACTCGACGCGTCCCGGCGCCAACTACGACAATTTCACGCAGGCAATAGCATGAAATTGCTGTCTTGCTCCGAGAGGCTCAGTCGAAAAAGATGCGGCTGTAGGGAAGCCCTTCGCCGCCCAGGCGGAACGAGCCCGGCGTCCGGCCGGTCAGCCTGCGGAACGCCTTGATGAAATAGCTGCCGCTGCTGTAGCCGACAGCCGCGCCGATCCGCTCGATGCTCCAGTCCGTCGAGCCGAGCAGCTCCACGGCCTTCTGGATGCGCACGCGGGCGAGGTACTGCGCCGGCGTCACGCCGGCATGGCGGGCGAAGCTGCGGACGAAGTGGAATCGGGACAAGCCGACTCGGTCGGCCAGCTCATGCTGGCTGATCATGTCGGCATAGCGCGTCCGCATGCAGTCGGCCGCTTCGCGGATCGCAGCGGGCCAGTCCGTCTCCGGCCGGGCGCCGGTCGACGCCCAGCGGCAGAGCTCGACGAGAAAGGCGTGCACGCAGGAGGAGGCGACGAACGGATCGGATATTCCGCCCGCGCTGGCGCGCTGGAACAGATCGCGCAGCAGCAGGATCGGCGGACTGTCCGCCGACAGGCGGGGAAAGGGGCCGGTCCTGCTTTTGACGTAGTCCCACAAGCCCTGCGCATGCGTCGGCCGGAGGAGAACGAAATAGAACTCCCACGGCTCCTTTCCTCCCGGATAGCGGTAGCGGTGACGCCCGGGAATTTCCGTCATGAACGCTTCTCCCGCCGCCAGCCGGCGTTCGCCGCCGCTCTCGTAGATTCCTTCGCCGCTCGTCGTATATTGGAAAAGCAGGAGCGGGCCGTCGGTCCTCTTCTCCCCGTCCCAGTCGTAGTCCGTCGAGTCGATCGCCTCACGGCCGACCGCGAACAGGCTGCAAAGCGGCAGCTCCGCGCTCTCCTGGAAGCGGAACCCGTAGATGCCGTAGCCCTCGTTTCTCGCCATATGCGCCCGTCCCTTCCTCCATGCTGAATGAATCCATCGTAAAGCGGACGGGCGGCGCTGTCCACCTGCGGTAGGCGCTTGGGAGAAAAACGAGCGGCGGCAAGCCGCCGGAGACGATGCGTCCGCGCGTCAAGCGAGCCGCGGCAGGCGAAAAGGCGAAAATGCCGCAGGTCCGTTTGGACCAGCGGCATTTCTCCGCGCCTGCCGTCATGCCGGGCGAGGCGGTCAGGAATTCAGCGCCGTGTGGATCGCTCCCAGCAGCTCGCCGTCCAAGTTCTGCCCGTACTCCCAGAACATGATGCCCGCGAGGCTGTTCGCTTTCAGGTACTTGACCTTTTCGGCTAGCGACTGCGTGTCGTCGTAGCTGAGGAAGCCGCCGCCGCTGTTCGTCAGATACGGAGCCTTGGCCGCATCGTCCCATTGGCGCGTCCAGCCGTTTTTGTTGATGAAGCCGGCCTTGAGCTCGTCGTACGTATAGTCGGCCGTGCCGTGGGAGTAGAACGCGCCGCCGATGACCAGCTTGGACGCGGGCAGCCCCTTGCTCTTGAGCAGCTTGACGGCGGTGTCGACGCTGTAGCTGGCGCGCGAGGAGTTGTAAAGCGCCGTATGATGCGTGCCCGAGCCGGCCTGCATGTCGTAGGTCATCACGTTCAGGAAGTCGAACGACGGCTGCACGGCGGCGATGTCGATGTTGCCGAGGCCGTAGTCCGAAGCGCCTACGGCGGCGGTCAGCTGGTACTTGTTGCTGCCTCGGCCGTCCGCTGCGCTGCCTGCGTCAAGCACCGAACGGAGCTTTTGGATGAACAGCGTATAGTTCTGCTTGTCGCCGGCGGCCGGGTATTCCCAGTCGATGTCGACGCCGTCCAGCTTGTTGGCGCGGATGTAGGAAAGGGCGCTGTTCGCGAACGCCGTCCGGCTGGCGTCGGTCGAGGCCGCGCCGGCGAAGCCTTGCGAGCGGCCCCAGCCGCCGACGGAGACGAGCACCTTCAGGCTCGGATTTTTGCTGCGCAGCGTCGTCAGCTGGGCGAGCTTGGAGGCGTCGCCGCCGCTCACGCCGTTGTTGGCCACGTCGGCGAAGGCGTAGAACACATGCGTCAGCTTTTCGGCCGGCACGGTGCTCACGTTCGGGAAATGCCAGTCGGCGACGTAGGCGCCGGTAATCTTGCCGCCCGGAGCGCCGGGCGTCGGAGTCGGCGTCGCGCTAGGCGAAGGCGTCTTGGTCGGAGTCGGCGTCGGAGTCGGAGCGGACGAGCAGGCGCCGAGCGATTTCCATGCGCCCCATGGGCCGGACAGGTCGGGGCGCTCGTTCGTCGTCCACCACTTCGCTTCGTACAGCGTGCTGCTGTACACGGCTTTCTGGCCCGCGGTGTAGATCGCCGAGGCCGACCAGGCGGAGACGCCGGTGCAGGCATCGGCGGCATGGGCGGTGCGGACGGCGAGCGAGCCCGGCACGATCGAGCCGATCAGGAACACGGCGAGCAGCAGCGCGCGCAAAGCCTGGAAGCGGGGGGTGGAAGTGCGGGATTTTGCGGACATGAAAGTCCTCCTTTTCAAAAGTAGGATAAAAAAGCGGAATTCGGCAGGCGGCCTCCTTTCACTCGAAGAGTTCCACTATTATCCTATTAAATTCATAACGCTTAAAGGATAGTTTCTCAGAATGGCAGGGGGAAATATCCATTTCTTCCTCTGGGCAGGAGGACAGGGGCGAAAATCGCGTCCATTCGATGATATGAGCAGAAGGGCCTAGGCTGATTTATGAGAAAAGTAAGGGATTTGATGAGGGACTTCTAATATTTCCCGGGCAGGGATTCGACAAAAAACTACGAATATTAACCTTTAATAAAAATGATGAATCATCATGCCGAATTTTCGAGAAGAAAAACGGGGGAACCATACCGGGTGAATGAATCTTGCAAGAGAGGATTCTAGGGAACCTTCAACCGAACCCACAGCTAACTTCGTAGGCATCCGAAGGGAGAAGCAACTTGTGAAGAAAGTCATCCTGTCCATGCTTGGCCTGGTTCTGCTTCTGACGTTCAGCAGCAGCGCGTTCGCGAATACGCCGGATCTCGACAGCGCGATCAAAAAAGTCATCGGCACGCCTTACAAATACGGCGGCACGACGACAGCCGGCTTCGACTGCTCCGGCTTCGTCCGCCATATTTTCAACCAGTTCGACGTCAAGCTGCCCCGCACGTCCAAGTCGCAGGCTCAGGTCGGCTCCAAAGTGGACAAGGACGATCTTCGTCCCGGCGATCTCGTCTTCTTCAATACGAGCGGCCGCGGCATCTCGCATGCCGGCATCTACGTCGGCGACGGCAAGTTCGCCCACGCCTCCAGCAAGGGCGTGCGCTACACGAAGCTGAGCGATTCCTACTACGCCAAGCGGTACGTCACCGCCCGCCGCGTCGTCACCGGCGAGGACTACAGCAAGATGATCGGCGAGGACGACGGCGAGGACGTCGCCGGCGAAGAATAAGCATGGTCGTTGAAGTCCCGGCAGCTTGGCTGCCGGGACTTTTTGCATCCGGACCCGCAGGGGAGCCGTTGGCGATACAGGAGGAGGAGGAGTCCATCATGAAGCTGCAAGGCCTTAATCATCTGCTGTTCAGCGTCTCGTCGCTGGAGCGGTCGATCGCGTTCTATCGGGAGGCGTTCGGCGCGAAGCTGCTCGTGCGCGGACGGTCGACCGCTTATTTCGATCTGGACGGTCTGTGGCTCGCCTTGAACGAAGAAAAGGATCTCCCGCGCGAGGAGATCCGTCTGTCTTATACGCATATCGCCTTTTCCATTAAAGAGGAGGAGTTCGACGAGGCGGTGTCCCGGCTGCGGCGCATCGGCGCGGACATCTTGCCGGGACGGGAGCGGGACGAGCGTGACCGGCGCTCGGTCTACTTCGCAGACCCCGACGGCCACAAGTTCGAATTCCATACCGGCACGCTGGCGGACCGGATGGCCTATTATCGCCAGACCAAGCCGCATATGGAGTTTTTTGACTAGAGGCTCCGCATGGCTCATAGGCCCGCGCAGTCGTTTCGTTAGCGCTTAGAAGCCTCGCTCGCGGACAGAAAGGAACAAGGGGCTGTCCCGGCATCCGTGAAACGGACGTCGGGACAGCCCCTTGTCGCATGGCCGCCTCTGGCGCCGCAGCCTCTCGCTCCTCGGGTTCGCGAACGGCAGAGCCGCGGCTTCTCGCCGCTCGGATTCGCGAACGGCAGCGCCGCTCCAGGCTCCAGGCCTACCGCGCAGCTGCTTTCATCGCTCTCGCTTGCGGCTCGACGAGCGCACGATCAGCTCCGCCGGCAGGATGAGCGTGCGCGGGCCGCTGCCGTCGCCGTTTTCGATCCGGTCGACGAGGCGCTCCAGGCCGAGCGCGCCGAACTGATAGGCCGGCTGCGCGGCCACCGTCAGGAACGGACTCAAAATGCTGGCGAAGCCGAGATCGTCGAAGCAGACGACCGACAGATCGTCCGGCACAGCCAGGCCGCGCTCGCGCAGCGACTGGATGACGCCGAGCGCGAGGAAGTTGTTGGCGGCAAAAATGGCCGTCGGCGGGGAGCTCAACGCCAGCAGTGGGTCGAGATCGCTCGGATTGAAGCCGTCCGAATAGTCGAGATGGCGGACGAGCGTCTCGTCATACGGGAGGTCGTTCAGCTTGAGCGCGTCCCGATAGCCCGCATGGCGCTCGCGCGCGGTGGAGACGTCCTCCGATCCGTTCACCAGCGCGATGCGCTCGTGGCCGAGTCCGATCAGATGCTCGACGAGCCGGCGCGCCCCGTCGCGGCTTTCGCCGAGGATGCGGTCCGCCTGGATGCCGGGCACGTCCCGGTCGAGCAGCACATAGGGAATGCGGTGCTGCTCCAGCAGCCGCAGATGCGGGGCGGAGCCGTCGCCGGCCGGAGCGAACAGCACGCCGTCCACGCGCGTGGAGAGGATCATGTCCACATAGTCCTTTTCCTTGCCGTAATCCTCGTCGCTGTTGCCGAACAGCAGCCGATAGCCAAGCCGCTTGGCCGCATCCTCCGCCCCCCGCGCCAGCGTCGTATAAAACGGGTTGGCGATGTCGGCAATGAGCAGGGAGAGGATATTCGTCTTTTGCAGGACGAGGCTGCGGGCGTTGGAGTTCGGCACGTACTGCAGCTCCTCCATCACCTGCCGGACCCGCTTTCTCGTCGCTTCGCTGATCCGGCCGGTATCGTTGATGACCCGCGACACTGTCATGGCGGAGACGCCGGCCACGCGGGCGATGTCGTAGATGGTGACCATGAAGCTCCTCCGTTCCCTTTTTACAAGCTGCAATCATTGTAGCCAATGCGGTCTATTGACAGCAAGCATGAGGTCGCTTACATTTGAGTTACCGATAACTCAAATCGAGGAGCGCGGCCAGCCGATCCAAGTCGTCTGCCGGCGCAAAGAGGAGGAGAAGGCATGGAGCATGCGTTGGAAGCGGGAGCGGACGCGATCGTCATGGATGTCCGCGACCATGTCGCGACCGCGCTGCGGGATGTGGCGGCAGGAGAGACGATCCGCTACAAGACAGGCGGGCGGGAAGGAAGCGTCGTCGTCGCGGAGCCGGTCGCGTTCGGCCACAAAATCGCGATCGCGGCCGTAGCGGCAGGCGGCGAGGTGCGCAAGTACGGCGAAGTGATCGGCCGCGCCGTGACGGCAATCGAGGCGGGGCGCCACGTCCATGTGCACAACATCGAGGGCATCCGCGGACGCGGCGACCAGGCCGGCGCGGCTGCTGGAACAGGAGGAGGAAAAGCATGAGGGAACCGGAAGGGCAGGCGTCAGGCCAGGCAGCGGCAGATCAGACGGAGTCAGGCCAGGCAGCGGCAAGCCAAGCCGCAGATCAGGCGGCAGCAAGCCAGGCAGCCCCTGCGATCATGGGCTACCGAAGGGAGAACGGCGACATCGGCATCCGCAATCATCTGCTCATCATTCCGACCGTCATCTGCTCGAACCAGGTGTGCAGCCGCATCGCGCAGCTCGTGCCGGGCGCGGTCGCCGTGCCGCATCCGCATGGCTGCAGCCAGATCGGGGCGGACAAGGACCGCACGTTCAGCGTGCTGGCGGGGACGGGGGCGAACCCGAACGTCGGCGCGGTGCTGATCGTCAGCCTCGGGTGCGAGGTGGTCGATCCGCAGCAGCTGGCCGACGCCATTCGAGTTACCGGTAAACCGGTCGAATGGTTCGACATCCAGAGCGTCGGCGGCTCGGTGAAGGCGATCGAGCATGGCGCGAAGCTGGCGCGGCAGCTGCAGGCGGGCCTGATGCGCCTGCGGCAGGAGCCGGTGCCGCTGTCCAAGCTGAAGGTCGGCGTCAAATGCGGCGGCTCGGACGCGACCTCGGGACTCGCCTCCAATCCGGCGCTAGGCGCCGCGGCCGACAGGCTCATCCGCGAGGGCGGCACGGTCGTCATCGGCGAGACGACGGAAATCATCGGCGCGGAGCATGTGCTTGCCGAGCGCTGCCCGGACGCCGCGGTGCGCGAGCGGCTGTACGCGATCGTCGGCCGCTTTGAGCGCGAGGTGGAGCGGATGGGCGCCGACATGCGCGGCGGCAATCCGAGCCCCGGCAACATCGCCGGCGGGCTGTCGACGATCGAGGAGAAGTCGCTCGGCTGCATCAGCAAATGCGGCACGTCCCCGATTCTCGGCGTCACCGAATACGCCGAGCCGCTGCCGGAGGGCGGACTTTATTTCATGGATTCTCCCGGCAACGACATCGAATGCGTCTCCGGCATGGCGGCGGCCGGCGCGCATATCGTCTGCTTCACGACCGGCCGCGGCACGCCGACGGGCTCGGCTGTCGTTCCCGTCATCAAGATCACCGGCAACGGCCGCACGTTCTCGCTCATGGAGGACAACATGGACGTCGACGTCAGTCCGATGCTGGACGGCTCGCTCGACGTGGAAGCGGCCGGCGAGAGGATCTGGCAGGAGATCGTCGAGGTCGCGGACGGCAAGCTGACCAAGGCCGAGATTCTCGGCCATCAGGAATTTTCCATCAACCGCATCGGCCCGAGCCTGTGAAGGAGGTCCTATGAACGTCATCGATCTGGAGCTCGACTACAAGCCCAAGCTGCCGCAGGACGCCCGCATCGGCATCGCGATCATCGGCGCGGGCGAAATCGTCGGCGCCTGCCATCTTCCCGCTTACCGCAAAGGCGGCCTGAACGTCGTCGGCATCTACGATCTGAACGCAGAGCGCGCCGCGGCGCTAGCCGCGCAGTTCGGCCTGCCGCGCGTCTATCGCACGCTGGAGGAGCTGCTTGACGATCCGGCCGTCCGCGTCGTCGACATCGCCGTGCCGGCCAAGGCGCAGCCGGCCATCGCGCGCCAGGCCGCGGCCGCCGGCAAGCATATGCTTTGCCAGAAGCCGCTCGCCGAAAGCTACCGCGAGGCGGCCGCCATCGAGCGCGCTTGCCGCGAGCACGGCGTCCGCGGCGCGGTCAACCAGCAGATGCGCTGGTCGCCGGGCATCCGCGCCAGCCATGCGATCCTGAGCCGCGGCTGGCTCGGAGAGCTGACGCAGGCGACGATCTCGGTCGACGTCCGCCAGGATTTTGCCGCGTGGAGCTGGCTGCGGGAGATGCCGACGCTGGAGGTCATGTACCACAGCATCCATTACCTCGACAGCATCCGCTTCCTGTTCGGCACGCCGGACTCGATCTACGCCGACGGAGCCCGCTTCCCCGGCCAGCGCACGGTCGGCGAGACGCGCACGATGCTGTCGCTGCGCTATCCCGGCGAGCGGCGCGCGCTCGTCCACGACAACCACAACCATATCGCCGGCGAAGAGGACTGGCACGCGACGTACCGGTTCGAGGGCACGGAGGGCATCGTCCAGGGGACGAACGGCTCGCTGTACGACTATCCGGTCGGACGGGAGGACACGCTCAGGTTCCACTCGCGGCTGCTCCATCCCGATTATTGGTTCGTTCCGACGCTGCACGGCAAATGGTTCCCCGACGCCTTCCTCGGCACGATGGGCGAGCTGCTGCGGGCCGTGGAGGAGGATCGCGAGCCGGAAACCTCCGTCCGCGACAACCTGGAGACGATGCAGCTCGTCTTCGCGGCTTACCGATCGATGAGCGAGGACCGGCCGGTCGCGCTGCGCGAAATTGCAAACGAAGAGGAGGAAGCGGCATGCTGAAAGGAATTTCTCCGCTGCTCTCGCCTGAGCTGCTCCATGCGCTGCGGGCGATGGGGCATGGCGACGAGCTTGTGCTGGCCGACGTAAACTTCCCGGCCGCATCGACGGCGGCGCGGCTCGTCCGGGCGGACGGCCATGGCATCCCGGAGCTGCTGGACGCGATCTTGACCTTGCTGCCGGTGGACACCTACGTGCCGCAGCCGGCCGTCGTCATGGCGGTCGTGCCCGGCGATCCGCCTGCCCCAGCCGTCTGGCAGCAGTACCGGGAGCTGCTGCGCCGGCATGAGCGGCGCGAGGTCGACATCGCCGAGCTGGAGCGCTTCGCTTTTTACGAGCGGACGCGCCGGGCCTATGCCGTCGTCGCGACGAGCGAGGCGGCTCCTTACGGCAATCTGATTTTGACAAAAGGCGTGGTGCGGATATGAGGCTGAAAGACAAGATCGCGCTGATCACCGGGGCCGGCTCGGGCATCGGACGCTGCTCGGCGCTGCGCTTCGCCTCGGAGGGAGCGCATGTCGTCGTCGCCGACATCAACCTGGAGGCGGCCGCAGAAACGGCCGCCCTGATCGCCCAAGCAGGCGGCGAGGCTTCCGCCGTCGCCTGCGACGTCACCGATCCCGCCTCGGCGGAGGCGATGGCGCAGCAGACGCTGGAGCGGCACGGGCGGATCGACGTGCTGTTCAACAATGCGGGCATCAGCGGCGTCGGCGCGCTGCACGAGGTCGAGCCGGACGCCTGGGACCGCGTCATCAGCGTCAACATCCGCGGCACCTATTTGCCGAGCCGGGCCGTGCTGCCGTCGATGATGGAGCGCCGCGGCGGCGTCGTCATCAACATGAGCTCCTGCATCGCCGAGATCGGCCTCGCGCGCCGGGCTTCCTACGCCGCGACCAAGGGCGCGATCCTCGCGCTGACCAAGTCGATGCAGGTCGACTATGCGCCGTACGGCATCCGCGTGAACGCGCTGCTGCCCGGCACGATTTTGACGCCGTTCGTGGAGAAGTACCTGCGCGAGTCGTACGCGGACCCGGAGGAAGGGCTCGCCGGCATCCGCAGCCGCCAGCTGAGCGGCGATCTCGGCCGGCCGGAGGATGTCGCCGAAGGCGCGCTGTTCCTCGCCTCCGACGAGTCGAAGTTCATGATGGGCTCGCCGCTGTATTTGGACGGCGGAGTCGTGTTCGGCAAAAATGCCTGACGGCAAGGCAAGCATGAGAAAGGGGAATCGGCGATCATGAAGTTGTTGACATACCGCAAGGAGGGCCGGCTCGCGCTCGGCGTGCGCACGGAGCAGGGGGTGCTGGACGTGGCGGCGGCTGCGATCCGGCTCGGAGAGGGGCGGCAGGTGCCGCTGACGGTCGAGGCCGCGATCGAGGGCGGAGCCGAGGCGCAGCGGACGCTGGAGACGCTGGCCGCTCAGGCGGACGGAGTCCCCGAGCTGTGGCTGGACGAGGACGCGCTGCAGCTCGGGCCGTGCGTGACGGCTCCCGGCAAGATCATCTGCGTCGGCCTGAACTACCGCAAGCACGCGGAGGAGACGAATGCGCCGATTCCGGAGTATCCGATCCTGTTCAACAAGTTCAACAATACGCTGGCCGCGCATCGGGAGGACATCCCGCTGCCGCGCGTCAGCTCGGAGGTCGACTACGAGGCGGAGCTCGTCATCGTCATCGGGCGCACGGCCAAGGACGTCGGGCGCGAGCAGGCTCTGGAGCATGTGTACGGCTACTGCTGCGTCAACGACCTGTCGGCCCGCGACCTGCAGATGCGCACGCCGCAATGGCTGCTCGGCAAGACATGCGACAAGTTCAGCCCGCTCGGCCCGTATCTGGTGACGGCCGACGAGGTCGGCGATCCGAACGCGCTGGCGATCTCCGCCGTCGTGAACGGCGAGACGCGCCAGTCGTCCCGCACCTCGGACATGATTTTCCGCTGCGACGAGATCGTCAGCTACATCTCGCGGCATATGACGCTGTCGCCCGGCGACATCATCCTGACCGGCACGCCGGAGGGCGTCGTGCTCGGCCTGCCTCCGGAGAAGCGGGTTTACCTGCAGCCGGGCGACGTCGTTGAGATTTCCATCGAGAAGCTCGGCACGCTGCGCAACCGGATGACGGCGGAGCAGGGCGCGGAGGCTCGGATCTGACGATCAGGCTTCGGAAGAGTAAAAAAGCGATGCCGGGGCAAGCCCCGGCATCGCTTTTTTAATGGGAGAAGCGTATCAGGACTCTTTTTTCCGCAAACGCTGAATGGGAAGGAACGGAAAAAGAGGAGGGACGGCATGCGGATCGGCAGCCATGTATCCATGGGCGGGAAAGAAATGCTGCTCCAAGCGAGCAAGGAAGCGGCTTCGTATGGTGCGAATACGTTCCTGATCTACACGGGCGCGCCCCAGAATACAAGAAGAAAGCCGATCTCGGCCTATCGGATCGCCGAGGGGCAGGCGCATATGCGGGAGCACGGCATCGCCGACATCGTCGTGCATGCTCCGTTCCTGGTCAATCTGGCCAACGCCGTGAACGATCAGGTGTTCCGCCACAGCATCTCGTTTCTGCGCGACGAGCTGGAGCGGACGGAAGCGCTTGGCTCGAGGCAGCTCGTCCTGCATCCGGGAGCTCATGTCGGGGAAGGCATCGACATCGGGCTGGGCAAAATCGTCGAAGGCTTGAACGAGGTGCTGGAGCCTGGCGGCAAAGCCCAGATCTCGCTGGAGACGATGGCCGGCAAAGGAACGGAATGCGGCAGCCGATTCGAGGAGCTGGCCCGCATTTTGGACGGGGTCACGCATAACGACTCCCTTTCCATCTGTCTCGATACCTGCCATGTGCATGATGCCGGCTACAATATCGTGGACGATTTCGACGGGGTGCTCGATCAGTTCGACCGCCTGATCGGCCTGGACCGGCTGAAGGTGCTGCACATCAACGATTCCAAAAACGTGCGGGGCTCCCGCAAAGACCGGCACGAGAATATCGGCCACGGCTTCATCGGCTTGAAGGCGCTCGATTCTATCGTCCATCATCCCCAGCTGGCCGACATTCCGATGCTGCTGGAGACGCCTTCCTTTGGGCCGGTCAAATATAAGAACCCGCCCTATAAGCACGAAATCGCCCTGCTTCGCAGGCAATTGGCCGATCCGGTGAACAAGGAGCCGACCGCGTAGGCGGGACAAGCTTGGTTTGACGCGCCCAGGCGGGCCTCTGGCAACGCTGCAAGGATTTTGAAATTTCGGGGAAGGCTAGGTGCAGAATCGCATGCTGAGGAGGCTGAATCGTGATGTTCACTGTCGATCCGACGACGACCGGCATCGTCCTGACCGATCCGCAAAATGAATTTTTGTCGCCGGGGCATCCCGGGTATGAGCTGCTCAAGCCGGTCATTTTGCAAAACAATACGGTCGGCAACCTGGTGAAGCTGCTCCAGTCAGCCAAGCAAAAGGGGTATAAGGTCTTCGTCTCTCCCCACTACTTGTATCCGCATGACCATAAGTGGCAGTTCAAGGGAGCGGAGGAGACGCTCCTCCTTTCCACCTACGCCTACGATCGTCCCGATGCGCGGAGCCCGGTGCCGCCGGCCTCCGGAGCGGCATTCGTGCCGGACCTGCTGCCGTTTCTCGAAGACGGGCAGACGATCATCGCCAATGCGCACAAGATCGCCAGCCCGGCAACGAACGATCTGTGCTTGCAGCTGCGCAAGCAAGGGGTAAGCAAAATCGTTCTGGCCGGGGTCGTATCCAATGTGTGCGTCGAATCCCATATGAGGCATCTGATCGAGGAGGGATTCGAGGTCGCGACCGTTCAGGATGCGACGGCGGCTCCTGCGGACGGGTTCAATGCCGCTCTCGTCAATTTCAAAGGGTTCGCCTCGGCTGTCTGGACGACCGAGCAGGCAGTCGTCAATCTATAGAGCCTTGTCGAAAGGCAAACGAAAGACCCCCGGTCCACGGACCGGGGGTTTTTTTATGCTGCCGCGCCATTGCGCGCAAAACGAAGCTATGGTATCATCAGAAAACCAGTCGCTTCAATTTTTTATTAAAATCCACAGTTATTGCATCTTACCTTTAATTCAATATTACCATGGGTCGCGGCTGGATGTCAAATGCCTTTTTCAGAGGAAAACGGGAGGAGTCGGTGCGGACATGCGGCATGAGCGAGAATGGAACGAAGAGCAGGCACGGCTGGATCGAGTCGCCCAAAAGCTGCGGGAGCGGATCGCCGAGCTGGAGCCGGAGGTGGCCGGGCTGCACGGGCAAGCGGGGGACATCCGCAAGCGCTTTTGGGAAGAAGTGACGGTCAACACGGCCACGGACGAGGACTTCGAGGAAACGTTCTACAGCATCCGGCAGCAGGAGGCGCTGCTCTCGGAACGGGAGCGCAGCCACCGGCTGCGGCTGCAGCAATGGAAGAGCATGACCCGGCTGCTGCCCTCCCCGTACTTCGGACGCGTTGATTTTCGCGAACATGGCGTCGGCTCCGCCGAGCCGGTTTACATCGGCGTCTCCTCCTTCGTCGACGCGGAAGGAATGGACTTCCTCGTCTACGACTGGCGCACGCCGATCGCGAGCTTGTACTACGACCACTCTCCGGGGCCAGCCTCCTACGACACGCCGGACGGAGCCGTGCGGGGCGACATGGAGCTGAAGCGCCAGTACCAGATCCGCCAAGGCCGGCTGCTGAACGTATTCGACACGAGCCTGACGATCGGCGACGAGCTGCTGCAGCAGGCGCTCGGACAGGGCGCAGACTCGCAGATGAAGAGCATCGTCGCGACGATCCAAAAAGAGCAGAACGCCATCATCCGCGACGACAGGAGCCGGATGCTCATCGTGCAGGGAGCGGCGGGCAGCGGCAAGACGTCTGCGGCGCTTCAGCGCGTGGCGTACCTGCTCTATAAAAACCGGGACCGGCTGAAGGCGGACCAGATCGTCCTGTTTTCGCCGAATCCGATGTTCAACAGCTACGTCTCGACCGTGCTTCCCGAGCTCGGCGAGGAGAACATGCAGCAGGCGACGTTCCAAGAATATCTGGAGCAGGGCATCGGCTCGATCCTGAGCCTTGAGGATCCATTCGATGCTATCGAATACGTCCTGCAGATGGCCGGCTCGCCGGAGCATGACGCCCGGGTGGAGGGCATCCGCTGCAAGGCGTCGGGAGCTTTCCTGCAGGCGCTGAGGGACTATGCGGAAGGGCTGGGGCAATCCGGCATGCGCTTCAGCGGCATCCGGCTTGGAGATCGCGAGCTTATTCCGGCCAGCCGGATGGCGGAGCGCTTTTACGGGTACGATCGTTCGATCCGCCTGGCCAATCGCGTCGCCATGCTCCAGGAGTGGCTGCTCCAGGAGCTGGCCGGGCTGGAGCGCAAGGAGCGCGGCGCGGACTGGGTGAGCGAGGAGCTCGACTATCTCGACAACGACCGCTACGACGCCGTGCACCGGGAGCTGCACAAGGAACGGGGCGTGTTCGACTTCGCCGAGCAGTACGAGCGCATCCAGGAGTTCGTGCAGAACAAGCGGCGCCGGGACGAAGGAGACTTCGACTACGCGGAGAGGGAGCAGGAGCTGCTGGCCGGCGCGATCGTCCGGGAGCGGTTCGAGCCGCTGCGGCGAAGCGTGAGGCGGATGCAGTTCGTCGACATGGCCGGATTGTACGCGCAGCTGTTCGATCCGGAGCAGGCTTATGCGGCGCTGGCAGAGCAGGCGGCCGCGCCCCGGCTTTGGCCGGATATCTGTGATCAGACCCGGGAGAAGCTGGCTCGCGGGGAGCTGTTCAGCGAGGATGCGACGCCGTTCCTTTATTTGCGGGAGCTTGTGGAAGGCATGCGGACAAATACGCAAGTGCGGCATGTTTTCGTCGATGAAGGCCAGGACTACTCGATGGTTCAATATGAATATTTGCGGAAGCTGTTTCCCCGCGCCCGCATGACCGTGCTGGGCGACTTCGGCCAGGCGATCTTCGCCCAGGCGACGGAGCTGGACGGCGAGGACTCGCCGCTGATGCGGCTTTACGGGGAGGCGGACACGAGGCTGATCCGCCTCGTCCGCAGCTATCGGTCGACGCGCGAGATCGTCGAGTTCACCAAAGCGCTGCTGCCGAGCGCAAAGGAGATCGTGCCCTTCGCCCGAAGCGGCAAAAAGCCGCTGCTGATCCAGGCGGACGACAGCGCACGGCTGGCGGCGCGGATGGCCGAGGAGCTGGCGGCGCTGCAAGCGGAAGGCTTCGCCTCGATCGCCGTCATCACGAAAACGGCCGCCGAAAGCCGCGAGGCGCATGAGCTCCTGACCAAGCAGGGCTGCCCGTCGCTGCGGCTCGTCACCAAGGAGACGCCGACGTTCGAGAACGGGACGCAGGTCATCCCGGCCTATCTGGCCAAAGGCGTCGAGTTCGACGCCGTGCTGATCTACGACGCTTCGTCGCGGACGTACCGTCGAGAAAGCGAGCGGAAGCTGTTCTATACGGCGTGCACGCGCGCCATGCACCGGCTGCAGCTGTATGCGGCAGGAGAATGGACGCCGTTCCTGCAAGGCGTCGAGCCGTCTTTGGTCGAGGAGGTGGGCCAGGCTCGCTAGGGCAGGCCATTAAAAAAGCCGCTCACAGGAGCGGCTTTTGGCTGGCCTTTGCAGAAGAAGGAGTCTTGCTGCGGAACCATGCCATGAATTCAAGCACGATGTCGACCAGGGCATAGACGAGGAGAACGTTCACGAGCAGGCCGTTCAGGCGGGGCCAGACCGACACCAGCGTATCGTAGCCGTCGCCGCTCGACGGCAAGGGGCTCGCAGCGGCCAGGTCCGCAATGAACGTCGGGTTCCAGAGGGCGTCGTCGGCCAGCATGAGGCAGGCCAGCGTCGTGATCAGGATCGTCATCGCGATATGGAACGCAAGCAGCCGGCCCGATCTTCGCTGAGCGATCAGCCGCACGCTGTCCTTGAGGATGGCAAGCGCGGCCAGTCCGCATAGCAGCGGCGCATAATGGAGGAGCACGTCGCGATCAAAAAAAGGAACGCTGGCGGCGCTGCCGTCGTGGATTCTCCACACGCCGATCAGATCGGGCGAGAAGAGGGCGAGCATGATGGCGGCGACGGCAAAAAAGATGCCGAAGATCGGTCCGCTCTTCTTGACTTTCTGGCCGGCCTCGGGAATCGGCGGCAGCTCGGAAGGCTTCCATGCCTTTTTCATGCGCCCGCTTCCGGCCGTTTTGGCCCGCTGGCTGCGCTCGACGCAGACGAAGATCAGAGTGACTCAGAGAAATCCTTGGGCGACGCTCGAGACGAGCGAGGCAAGGAAGCTCAGGGCGCTGTCCAGCATCCCCGCATCCGTCCGGAACGAATCGATCGCGAGGGCGGCGGCAAGGCTGAAGACGATCGCGGCCGTCACGATCTTGAGCGTCGTCCAGTACGCGTCGATCAGCGCCGGCCCGATCAAATAACGCTCGTACCCGCGGTATTTCGCGGCCAGCTCGCTCGGATGTCCGAGCTCCAGCAGCACGCTTTCCGCGTCTTCGACGGTCGGGGGGCTCTCCGGACTGCGCTCCTCCAGCATGTCTTCGATCACGCTTAGCAATTCCCGCTTGATATCCTCTCTCTGCGTCTCAGGCAGACGCGCCGTCACCGCATGAATATAGCGATCAACGAGTTCCATCCCGATCTCCTCCTTCAGGTTCGTTCATTAGGCCTTCCATGCTGGCGACCAGCTTGCGCCACTCCTGCTGCAGCTCCGCGAACACTTGCTTGCCGACCTCGCTCAGCAGGTAGTATTTGCGCGGGCGGGACTCGTTCGTATCCCAGCGGCTCTCGAGCAGCTCCTGCTTCTCGAGCCTGCGCAGCAGCGGGTACAAGGTGCCTGGCTCGACGGCGATTCCCTTTTCCTCCAACAACGACACCAGCGAATAGCCATACTGCGGCTCGGCCAGCTGGCTGAGCACGCCCATGACGATCGTGCCTCGGCGCAGCTCGCTGAGCAGGCTTGCCAGCGTCTCCTTCACATCCGTCATATGCATCAGCTCCTGGAAATCATTATAGTGTATTACGCACACTATTGTAAATGGGCCGCTAATAAATAAGATACAATGATTTTTTCGATCAGGGAGCTGGGCGGTCAAACCGATCCTATTTGGCACGAATTGTCCGGCGCCCGTTACTTTTTCCGTGCCCGCCACATCTAATCCATGTCGACAGCGAACGATACGCGAGAGAGCCCGGGCTTTTTCGTCAGGAGGGATAGGATGAACGTATGGCAGAACGGCAGCCGGCAAAGGCCGGATCATCGCAGAAGATGGAGCTGACGAGGCTCGCGCAATCGGCCCGGCAGGGCGATACGGAAGCCTTTCTCGAGCTGATCCAGCAGCTCAAAGGATCGCTCTATCGGACCGCAAGGACGATTCTGAAAGGGGATGAGGAGTGCGCGGACGCCCTTCAGGAAACGATCCTGAAGGCGTACCAGTCGATCGGCTCGCTGAAAGAGCCGGAGCATGTCCGGACCTGGCTGTACCGGATCCTCATTCATGAATGCACAGCCATTTGGCGCAAGAAAGCGCGCCAGTCCCTGCCCGGCACGCTGCCGGAGCAGGCGGCGGAGAGCTCGGCCTATCGGGACGTCGAGCTGAGGGAAGCGATCGACCGGCTGGAGGAGCCGCTGCGGCTCGTCGTGCTGCTCGTCTATAGGGAAGATCTGAAAATCGCGGATGCGGCCGCAGTTCTCGGCATCAGCGAGGGCGCGGCCAAGATGAGGCTTCAGCGGAGCAAGGCGCTGCTGCGGAAATGGCTGGAGCCGACATGGGAAGGGAGCGGAAACCATGAAACCAGGCAATATCGATGAACGGCTGGAAGCGCTGCGGATCGAGAGGGATCGGGAAGCGGACCTTCCAGCGAAGGTGGAGCTCCGGCTGGAGGAGGCTTATCAAATGATTCGAGCTGGCAAGGCGGCGGGGAGGCGGGAGGACGGCCCGCTTCCCGGTCCTGACGAGGTCCGGGACTCGCGGCTCGTCCGCCCGAGAATGCAGCGGCTGCGGCGCTCGGCGGCTGCGGCCGCGGCAGGCTTGCTGCTGCTCGGAGCGGGAACGGCCGGGCTCGGCTTCATCTCGCCGGCATTCGCCGACTCGCTGAGGTCGGTGCCGGTGCTCGGAAGCCTGCTCTCCATGTACGGAGACAAGGGCATGCAGGCGGCGGAGGAGCAAGGCCTCGTGCAGCCGGTGGAGATGGCCCAAACAATCGGCGATACGACGATCAGCATCCGGAACGTCGTTTATGACGGATCAAGGATCGTGCTCGAGGTCCACCGGGATGGAGAAGGAGAGTTCTACAGCCGTGATTTGAGAAGCCCTGAAAAGGGCGATCTGACCTGGGTCGAAGCGCGGCTGGAAGGGCAGGAGCTGATGCCGTCCTGGAGACCGGCTGGAGACGACTCCGTGCTCGTAAGCATGGATCGGGTGCAGACGGAGCTGCCGGAACGCTCCGAGCTCGAGCTGCTGCTGACCGTAGCCGGCGTGGAGCAGCCCGTCCGCTTCGACATTCCTCTGGCGGCGGGCGCCGAATCGATCGTCATCGACAAGCCCGCCATGCCGGAGGAGCTCGCGAAGCGCGGGTTTGTCGTGGACAAGGTGATCGTGACTCCGGTGACGACGAAGCTGTTGTTCCACCTTCGGCCGAAGGCGCAGGACAGCGCCGGCACCTTCGTGCATCCCGATGACTTCGACATGTCCGCTGCGCAAGACGAGCATGGACGAACTTACGCCGGAATCGGCGGGCAAGGCGATCCGGAGACGGACGAGGGCAGCAAGCAGGTGCAGCTGTTCGAGCCGCTTGATCCCGAGGCCAAGGTGCTCAAGCTCATCTACAACGTCGCGGGCATCGGGGCGGGCGACAAGCCGTACTCGATCGTCATGGAGGTGCCGCTGCCGGACCGGCAGCGGTAAAGAGAGAAGCGGCAGCGCCCGGATGTGGTAGAACTGAGAAGGCAGGAAAAGGACATCCGCGAGGATGTCCTTTTCCTTATCTTTTGCAGTCTGGATCAGCTCGTCAGAAGCGGAGAACGCTCGAAAAAGCGCTCCGGGTCCGCCAGGAAGCGGGAAAAATCCGGCAGCCGGGAAGCCTCGTCCGCGTCGAGCAGGTCCAGGAGCAGGGCGCGATACTCGCGGGCCTCCTCGATCTTGCCCATCGCGATCAGCAGAGCGATCATGCGGGCATGGGCCGTCTCCTCGAGCGGCAGCAGCAGCGTCCACTTCTGCAGCAGGCTCTGCGCCGCTTCGTAGCGCTTCGCGGCGAAGCAGGCGCCCGCGGCCGACTCCAGCAGCTCGGCATAGCCGAGCTCCAGCTCCGCCTGGCGCGGAGCGGCCCAAGCGTACCCGCTGCCGTGCAGGAATCCTTCTCCGTACGTCTGGATGGCCTGCATCGCCGGTCCGAGCGCCTGCGTCTGCCGATAGTCCGCGAGCAGCCGGCCATAAGCGGCGACGTCATCGTCGACCGGCCCCGGCCAGCATAACCGATAGCAGCCGCCGGCCGTCTTCGACGACTCGAGCAGCCCGCGCAAGCCGCAAGCCTCCAGATCCTTGCGCAGCTGGTACACGGTCGAATACAGCGTGGCCTGCGACCGCTCCGCGTCCTTTTCGCGCCAGAGCGCTTCGAGGATCTGCGCCTTGCCAACGGGCTTGCCGCCGAACTGATGCAGATATGCGAGCAGCTCGCGGCTTTTGGAATTGCGGAACGCCACGGCGCGGCCTTGCTCCGTCACGACGGAAAAAGGCCCGAAGCTGCTGACCGCCAGCCTCGGCCGCGAATCGGCCGATGGCGCCTCCGACGCCGCCGCCTCCAGTCGCTCGCGGGGGAGGCGCCTCGCGGCGCGGCGGACGGTGCGCGCCAGATCGTCCGCTGTGAACGGCTTGAGCAAGTAGTCGATCGCCTCCACCTCGAACGCCTCCCGGGCGTATTCCTCATAAGCGGTCAAAAAGGCGATCTGGATGTCCGGCCGCTCCGTCCGAAGCGTCCTGGCCAGCTCCAGTCCGTCGCAGCCCGGCATCTCGATGTCCAGCAGGACGAGCTCGACGGGCTCCGGGCTCGTCCGCATATGCTCCAGAAACCGCTTGGCGCTGTCGAACAAGCCGCCGATCCGCACGCCGTCCATCTCTTCCAGCAGCTTGCCCGCCCGGCGCAGCGCCGGCTGCTCGTCGTCGACTGCGATGATCCTCATCATGCTGTTTGTCCCCTTTCATGGTCGATATGGCGCGGGATGGCGATCGTCACGACCGTCCCGCCGATGCCGCTGTCGATGCGAAGTCCTTCGCCGTAGGCCCGCAGCAGGCGCTGGTGGATGTTGCGCAGGCCGACGCCGCTCTCGCCCTCGGCCTCCGTGGCGAGCAGCGCCTGCAGCGAAATGTCCATGCCCGCGCCGTCGTCCGCGACGGCGATGACCGTACGGGACTCCTCGCCGCGAACCGTAATCGTGACCGTGCCTCCTTCTTCCTTCCGAATGACGCCGTGCCGGACCGCGTTCTCGACGAGCGGCTGCAGCGATGTCGGCGGGAGCAGCCCGTCGACGCCTTCCTCGATCTCGTAGCGGACGCGCAGGCGGGAGCCGAACCGGGCCTGCTCGATCTGCAGGTAAGCCTCCGCCAGCTCGAGCTCCTTGCGGAGCGGCACCAGCTTCTGCTTGTTGTTGAAGTCGAAGCTCCCCCGCAAGTAGCGGCTGAGGTGAAGCAGCAGATCATGCGTCGTCCTCGGCTCGTCCAGCGACAGGGAGATGATCGTGTTCAGCGTGTTGTAGAGGAAATGGGGCTTGATCTGCGCCTGCAGGAATGCGCTCTCCGAACGGACCGCCTCCTCCGCGGAGCGCCTCATCTCCAGCAGCGTATGCGCCCGCGCCCGCAGCTCGTAAGGGTGGAACGGCTTCGCGAGAAAGTCGTTCGCGCCTGCGGCGAAGCCGTAGACGAGCTCCTCCGGCTCGCTGCGGACCGTCGTGAGCAGGATGGGCAGCTCGGCCAGCGTGTACGTCTCGCGGATGCGCAGGCAGGTCTCGTAGCCCGACAGGCCGGGCATCATGACGTCGAGCACGACGAGGCCGAACGGCTCCTCGGCATTCCGCAGCAGCTCGAGCGCTTCCTCGCCGCCGGTCGCGACGACGATGCCGTAGGGCTCGTCCAGAAAAACCGACTGCAGCACCTGGAGGTTGACGGGGTCGTCGTCGACCGCCAGGATCGTCGGCCAGCCCTTGGCCGCCCGCTGCGGCTCGCGGACGACGCCGCGCTCGGAGCCGGCGGAGCGGCTCCGGGCAGCGGGGAATCCATCCCGGGCCGAGCCGGCCGCGGGTCGGGAGCGGTCGCCCGATACGGCGCCATGCGGCCGCGCCGCCGCGGCGCTTGCCGGCGCCGCCGGAAGCGTCACCGTAAATACCGAGCCCTCGTTCACTTTGGAGGTCACCGTGACGACGCCTCCGTGCAGCTCCACGAGCCTGCGCGTGATGCTGAGCCCGAGGCCCGCGCCGCCGTATTCCTTGGCGACGGAGGTGCCGTGCTGCTCGAACGAAAGGAAGATCCGCTCCTGCGCTTCTTCCGGTATCCCGATGCCGGTATCCGCGACCGTGAGCCGCAGCATCCCGCCTTCCGCGCGGGCGGAGACGACGACCTCGCCCTCCGGCGTGAACTTGATGGCGTTGCCGATCAGATTGTAGGCGATCTGCAGCAGGCGGCTCTCGTCGGCGAGCGCGTCCGGCAGGGAATCCGGCCACTCCATCCGCAGCGAGACCGGCTTGCCGCCGATGTAGTGGCGGAATACTTCCTCCTGCGAGGACAGCGCCGCCCGCAGGTCGACCGGCTTCAGCTGCAGCGCGATGCCGTTGTTCTTGAGCAGCGACAGGTCGAGGATGTCGTTGATCAGATTGGACATGCGCCGCGAGACCGCGACGATCGTCTCGAGCTGCTCCCGCTGCGCGGCGGCGAGCGGGCCGAGCTTGCCGTCCGCCATCGACTGCGACAGGTTCAGGATGCCGTGCAGCGGCGTTTTCAGCTCATGCGACGTATTGGCCAGAAACTCGTCCTTCAGGCGGCCGACGGCGATCAGCTCGTCCTTCATCATGCCGATCGTGCGGTAGGCGCTCGTAAAGCGCCGCGCCAGCTCGAGCGCTTCGATGAAGACGAGCAGCACGAAGCCGTACGGGACGAGCTGCACGTCGATTCCGAGCATCCAGCCGGCGCTGTACAGAATATCGTGGACGGCGGCGGCGACGAACGCCAGCCAGCCGGCCAGCTGCAGCAGCGCCCCTTCGCGGCCGCGCCAGCAGGCCAGCGCGAAGCCGTAGAGAAAATAGAGCAGCGCGAGCAGCGAAAGCAGCTTGTACGCGCCGAGCCAGGCGGTGAAGCTTTCGACGGGCAGCAGCAGGACAGAGCCGATGAAGACGAAGCCGGCCAGGACAAGCGCGTTGATCGCGAGGCGGTTGAATTCCCGGGGGTACAGGCTGCGGACGAACAGCGCCGCCGCGGTCACGCCGCCGTAGTAGGTCAAGTATTCCAGCACGATGATGAGCCGGATGTCCGCCTCGGGGTAGACCTGCACGAGATGGATGCCGCCGACGACCCACTGGCGGACGCCGCCGAGCAGGCAGCAGATGCCGAAGTACAGCGTGGAGCGGTCGCTGCGCCGAAGCAGATAGACCGCGATCTGGTACAGGCCGAGCAAGGTGCAGCCGCCAAAAACGGCCATGTCCGCGAAGGAGCTGCGCTCGCTGCGCGCCAGCATGTCCCGTTCCGTGCCGAGCGTCAGGCTGTACCAGACGCCGCCCTCCGGATACAGGTCGTTGGAGATCTGGAGGAACAGGTCGAACGAAGGCGACTCGGGCGTGAAATAAACGGTCTGCGGCCGGTAGGCGGAGACGGGCTCCGTCCCGTCCGGACCGAACGAGCCGGCGGAGGCGATCTCGCGGCCGTCGACGAGGATCCGGTAGGCCGGGGCGATCGCCGGAACCTGCAGCCCGAGCGGCTCGGCCGCGCCTGCGGTCCGCACCTGCAGCCGGTAGGTGGCGATCCCTTTGCCCGGCATGCCGTAGCGGGTCCACACGCCGGGCACATGCGCGAGAGACTCGACCCCTGCGGCGCTTCGGTCCGGCTCGGCGCCTGTCAGCAGGCGTCCTTCGTACAGCGTCCAGTCGCCGTTCAGCCGGAGCGGCCCGTTCCGGCCGAGCTCGCCTTCCCGGAGCTGGAGGACGCCTTCCTGCGCCTTCGGCCTGGCGTCGGGCGAGGGAAAGCCCGTCAGAGCGAGCAGGAGGGGGGCGAGCAGGGCGAAGCCGAGCGCGAGGGCGAGGAGCCCCGCCGGCTTGGATTTGCGTTTTCGTAGGTTGGGCATCGGTTGTCGCGCCTTTCGCGTTCCGGCATTCGCGGAAATGATCAGCCCTATCATACCGCATCCGCCGCTCGTTGGGGATGGAGGAAAGAAGCCCCCGCTCCGAGGCCGATGCGCGCATCGGTCCGGAACAGGGGCTTTCTGCTGCTGCAAAGCGGGGCGTGCTAGCGGGCTTCGCCGCCGGCCAGCCGCTCGTGCAGCCGGTAGAGCAGCGATGCCGCCTCCGCCCGGGTCAGGCGGCCAAGCGGACGGAAGCTGCCGTCCTCATAGCCTTTCAGCAGCTGCAGCTCCGCCAGCAGGCGAACGTCCTGGCGAGCCCAGGCGGAGATCGAGCTGTCGTCGGCGAAGGCAGGCGCCGCCTGGCCCGCGGCGGCCCCGCTCCGTCCCAGCGCGGCCGCTGCGATCTTGGCCGCCTGCTCGCGCGTCAGAGCCGCTTGGGGCTGGAACGTCCCTTTGCCGTTGCCGGCGACAAGGCCGTGCTCGAACGCGGCGCCGATTTCCTCGGCATACCATTTGCCGGCATCCACATCGGCGAAGTCGTTCCGGTAGCCGTTTTGCGTCTTGTAGCCGAGCAGCCTGACGAGCAGGGCGACAAACTCGCTGCGGGCGATCGGGCGCTGCGGCTCGAAGCGGTCGGCGCCGTCGCCTCGGATGAGGCCCTTCTGCACGAGGAATTCGATCTCGCCGCGGTTCGCCAGATGGGCGGTATCCACGAAGGAAACGAGCGGCTTCGTTGCCGGAGGAGCGTCGGTCGCGCCCGGCGCCGCCGGGGACGGAGACGCGGGAGCAGGAGACGGCGCTGCCGTCGGACCCGGCGTCGTCGGCGCCGAAGTCGGCGCGGAGGAAGGCGCCGGTGCCAGCGTCGGCGCGACAGTAGGCGTCGGCGCTACGGAAGGCGAAGGACTTGGCGCTTCGCCGCCTCCGCCCGCAGGAGCGGCTGGCAAGGTGCGGGCCGTCGCGGCTTTCGGCTCGCTGCGGATGCCGGCGCCGTTCTCCGTCCACAGCTCGACCTCGACGCTCGTGTCCGCAGGCAGGCCGCTCAGGCGGAGCTCCCGCCCCTTGCCGCGGTAAAGCTCCTTCCCGCCGGAAGCGAGCACGAACCATTCATTGGCGGAAGCGAGCGTCCAGCGGACGATGATCTCGCTGTCGCTGGCGGAGACGGCCTCGACGGCGAAGTCGCCGCGCGGAAGCGTCTCGAACGCCGGCACGGCCGCGCGCGCGCCTTCGCCAACCTCGTTGACGGGCGCGACGGCCAGCCGGTCGTACGTCCTGGCGCTCTCGAGCCCGTCCAGCCGGACCTCGGTCCCCTCGGCGGTCAGCAGCGGCCGATCGTCCGCGTAGACGACATAGGAGATCGCATAGGGAGCGGCCTTCCAGGAGAGAAGGGCGCTGCCTGCAGCGACTTCGCCGACGGTCGGCGGCTCCGGCAGCGCGTCCGGCCGCGACGCTATCACTTCGACCGAGACGGCATCCGACTCGCTGGCCGAGTAGGCGTCATTGCCTTCATAAGAAGCGGTGAAGGTATGGAGGCCGGGCGGAAGCTCGGAGACGTCCAGCGCGGCCTGGCCCTCGGACAGCGGAATTCGCCCGAGCTCGTCCTCGCCGCTGCGGAACGCGACGAATCCGGCTGCCGTGCCGCCATCGGGACTGCCGACCTCCGCCGTCAGCCTCACGGACTCTCCGCGCAGGACGGAGCCGCTGCCGGCCGTCAGGACGGTCTCGGTCCCACGAAGCTCGACGATCTGCAGCAACGGGAACGAGGTGCTGGGCGCATGGAGCTCGTCGCCCTTGTAGCTCGCGAGGATCGGATGCCATCCGGCGGCCAGGTCGGAGACGTCCAGCGCAGCCGCGCCGTCGACGACCGGAGCCGTGCCCAGGAGCTCGTCCCCCTTCATGAAGTCGACCTCGCCGGTCGGCGCGCTGCCGTCCGAGGCGGACACCATCGCCAGCAGCTGCGTCTCGTCCCCTTGCAGCGACGGATTGTTCGACGAAGCCGCGGCGGTGGAGGTGCGGATCTTCGCGACGGCAAAGGACAGCGGGGCGGAGCGGGCCTCCCCGTAAAGGGAGTCTCCGGAATAGACGGCGGTGATGTCATGCGTGCCGATCGCAAGCTCCGCTGTCGTCAGGCTGGCCGCAGCCGGCGGCTGCACCAGCTCGTCCCATCCCATCGTGACGGAGTAGCTGTCCTGTCCCCAGAACGTCGCCGTCCGGTTCTCCTGGTCGATGGTGATCTGCCACAGATAGCGCGCGCCCGGCTTGTTCCACGTCCGCAGCAGGTTGCCGGAGGCGTCGTAGGCGGCGATGGCGAACGCGTTGCTGTTGTCGAAATAGCTGAACGCCCAATACGTGTATCCGCCCCATTGCAGCACCGGGCATGTCGCGAACGAATGGCTGTTCGGCCCGGCGACGCAGTTGCGGCCGGAGCCTTCCGGCGGCCGGACGCTGCCGCTGGCCGTCGCGACGGCGGGCTCGGGCTTGGTCAGCGGCACGGTGCCGAGAGGCGAGTCGCCGTCCAGGAAGGTGATGGAGCCGGTCGGCTGCGCTTCTTCGGCGCCTGCGCCGGACGCCGTGGCCGTGAATGTGACCGTCTCGCCGAAGGAAGAGGAGGCGACGCTCGCCGAGAGCGCGACGGCCGGCGCTCCTTCGGCGCGGCTGACGCCGATGTCTTGCAGGAGAGTGAATGCGGCCAGCGCCGCCGCCACGACCGCTCGCAGCCGAGCCGATCGTGCGGAATGATTCCACTTGAACAACAGGATGTCCCCTTTATCGTGAATTTGCCTTGCCGCTTGCTGCGCGGATGCGTCGGGGCGATGCCGCCTTTCGTCCGCGCTTTTTGATGCTATCGCAGCAGGCTCTGCAGCAAACTGAAAAGAAAGCGCTTCATGTCAGGTTTTGCACCGAAAAAGCGGAATCAGAGTTGACTTATATACCCCCAGGGGGTATATTGAAGAGGAAGAAGGCAACCTATTACCTGCTCGGATCCGAGCCGAAGGAGAAGTTGAGATGAAAACCGAAACGCTGCAAGTGAAGGGCATGTCCTGCGGCCACTGCGTGAGCTCGGTCGAGTCCGCCGTCAAGGAAGCCGGAGGAGCGGCCAAGGTCGATCTGTCCGCAGGCCAGGTGACGGTCGAGTTCGACGAGGCGAAGCTCTCGCTGCAATCCATCAAGGAAGCGATCGAGGAGCAGGGCTACGACGTCGTCTGATGGCGTCGGTGCTGATTGTCGACGATGAGCCGCTGATCCGGGAGGCGCTCGCCTCCTATTTGCAGCGGGAAGGATATGAGACCTCCGAGGCCGCGAGCGGCGCGGAGGCTCTTCGTCATGTCCGCGAGGGCCGGTTCGATCTCGTCGTGCTCGATCTGATGCTGCCGGACGGCAGCGGCGAGGAGGCGTGCCGGGACATCCGCCGCTTCAGTCCGGTGCCGGTGCTGATGCTGACGGCCAAGTCCTCGGGCGAAAGCCGGCTGCGCGGACTGGCGCTCGGCGCGGACGATTATGTCGTCAAGCCGTTCGATCCGCGCGAGATCGTCGCCCGCATCCGCGCGATCTTGAGGCGAGCCGATCCCGGCTCGCTGCTGGCGGAGCGGCTGAGCTTCCGCGGCGGCCTGCTGGAGCTGGACGCGCTGTCCGGCGAGGCGCGCTGCGCCGGCCGGACGGTCGTCCTGACGCCGGCGGAGCAGCGGCTGCTGCAGACGCTCGCCCGGCGGCCGCGCCGAGTGTTCGCCCGCGACGAGCTGGCGGAGCTTGCGCTCGGACCGGATTACGAGGGCGACGTCCGCACGATCGACCAGCATGTCAAGAACATCCGGCATAAGCTGACGGTGCTGGCCGGGCTGCATCTGCATGTCGCCATGTACGAGCGGGAGCTGCGGCTGGCGCGCCATGCGGCGGAGGCGTCGCTGAGCGGCCCTCTGGAGCGGGCGATCGCCGAGTCGGTGCTCTGGACGCTGCTCGGCTCGGTGCTGATCGCCGCCGCGATCGCTTATGCCGCCGCCGGCCGGCTGGCGCTGCCGCTCGTGCGGATGAAGGAGGCCGCCGCCGACATGGAGCGTGGCGCGTATTCCGCCCGCGTGCAGGCGGCCGGGCCGGCCGAGCTGGCGGAGCTCGCCGCCTCGATGAACGGACTGGCCGCCCGGCTGCAGGAGCAGGAGCGGCTGCGGCGCAGCATGAGCGAGAACATCGCGCATGAGCTGCGCACGCCGCTTGCCGCTCTCGGCGCCTCCCTTCGCGCGATGGAGGACGGGGTGTGGGAGGCGACGCCGGAGCGGCTGGCCGCCAGCTATGGGGAGGTCAGGCGGCTCGGCCGTCTGGTCGAGGAGCTGGAGGAGCTCGGCGGCTACGGGCGGCCGGAGTTCCGGCTGGAGCCGTCGCTCCAGTCCGCGGGCCGGCTGCTCGCGGAAGCGGCGGCGAGCTTCGAGGCGCGCTGCGGCGCGGCGGGGATCGAGCTGCGGCTGGAGCCGGTCCCGCAAGCCTGGTCGGTCGTCGCCGATGCGGGCCGGATCGGGCAGATCCTGCACAACCTGCTCGACAACGCGGTCAAGCACACGCCTCCGGGCGGGGCCATTGCGCTGCGGGCCGAAAAGAGCAAGCGTTTGCTGGCGCTCATCGTCGAGGACGACGGCTGCGGCATTCCCGAGGAGGAGCTGCCGTTCGTGTTCGAGCGCTTTTACCGCGCGGATCGCTCTCGCCGGCGCTCGCCGCAGGCGCCGGACGGCGCCTCGGGCCTTGGCCTCGCGATCGCGCGCCAGCTCGCCGAGGCGCATGGCGGCTCGCTGCGCGCGGAGCGCTCCGCAGCCGGCGGCGCCCGGCTGACGCTGGAGCTGCCGCTGCCGGAGCGCTCCGGCGCCCGGGCTTCCGGCTGATTTTTGGTCGCCTGGTTCGTTCCTTTCTGTCAGGCCGCGCTTTCCTCGAAAGCGCGGTTTTTTGGCGTTCGTTCCGGCATGACGACAGTAATGGTGATTATTTTTATTTATTAGCATTATAAAATATGAAAAATATTTATTTTGAACATTCATGATAGGATGAAACCATCGAAAGCAGGGAGGAGTGGCGAAATTTGGAGGATTTAGCTCATCGGTTCCGGATGTTCGCGGAAAAGGAATGCCATGGCTCCAGCAAGCTTTATGAGCACTTGTCGAGAAGGGTTGCAGAGGATTCGGAGCTGCTCCGGCTCGCGGCCCGCTCTCGGCCGGGGCAGCCGGCTCCCAATCTGCTGTTGGGCGCCGTTCATTTTTTGTTGCTGCAAGGAACGAAGGAGCCGCTGGCGGATTTCTACCCGACCTTGTCGAAAATGCCGCGGGCCGCAGAAGAGGCGTTTCCTTCGTTCAGGGAGTTTTGCTCGCGCCGCGAGAGCGAGCTCGTGCCTTTGCTGGAGACGAAGCGGGTTCAAACCAACGAGGTGCTGCGTTGCGCCTATTTGTATCCGAGCTTCTGCCGCATCTACCGGATGGCAGGAAAGCCGTTGGCGCTCATCGAAATCGGCACGAGCGCAGGGCTCCAGCTGGCATGGGATCGCTACCGCTATGTCTATCCCGGCGGCAACGCCTATGGAAGCAAGCGATCCGATCTTGAGCTTGCGTCCGAGATTCGCGGCGGGAAAGCGCCGTTTCTATTGGAAGAGAGTCCGCCGGTTTCGACGCGGATCGGACTCGATTTGAAGGTGGTCGACTTGGAGGATGCGGAGGAGAGCTTATGGCTGAAGGCGTTGATCTGGCCTGAGCAGGCGGATCGGCTGAAGCGGTTCGAACAGGCGGCTGCACGGAGAAAGGAAGTGCCGATGCGGCTGATGGAGGGAGACGGCATCTCGATGCTGGCCGAAGCCGCGCGGTCCGTGGAGCCGAAATCGGCGCTCTGCATTTTCCATACCCATGTCGCGAACCAGATTCCTCCAGAGGGCATACAGCGGCTGATCGACGAAGTTCGAGCTATCGGACGTACGAGAGACGTTTATCATCTCTACAACAATATTCGCGATCCGGACCTCCATCTGGAGGCGTTCATCAATGGCCGCTGGCAGCATGAGACGCTGGCGAGGACGGACGGACACGGCAGATGGTTCGAATGGCTCGTTTGATGAAGCAAGCGGAGCCTCATGGCTGTCCGATGCATGTTGTCGCGATTTCGCACCCTCGATGTCCGATTCCGATAGTCCCCGCGCTTGTTGCGCTGTGCTACAGTAGAGGCATGGACGCGAAGTCCGAGATTATCGAACCGGGAGGAACTCTGACATGACCCAAACGCTCCGAGTCGGCATCATCGGCTGCGGCGGCATCGCAAACGGCAAGCACTTGCCCGCGCTCAGCCAGAACAAGCACGTCGTGCTCGCCGCTTTCTGCGATATCGAGGTGGACAAAGCTCGCGACGCTGCGGAGAAGTACGGCATCGAGGGAGCCGGCGTCTACGCCGACTACCGCGAGCTGCTCAAGGACGGAAGCCTCGACGTCATCCACGTCTGCACGCCGAACGACTCTCATGCGCCGATCTCGATCGCCTCGCTCGAGGCGGGCAAGCATGTCATGTGCGAGAAGCCGATGGCCAAGACGGCGGCGGAAGCCCGCGCGATGCTGGACGCCGCGAAGCGTACCGGCAAAAAGCTGACGATCGGCTACAACAACCGCTTCCGCAGCGACAGCCAGCATCTCAAAAAGGTGTGCGAGGCAGGGGAGCTGGGCGACATCTACTATGCCCGCGCCCATGCGATCCGCCGCCGCGCGGTGCCGACCTGGGGCGTCTTCCTCGACGAGGAGAAGCAGGGCGGAGGTCCGCTCATCGACATCGGCACGCATGCGCTCGACCTGACGCTGTGGATGATGGACAACTACAAGCCGGTGTCCGTGACGGGCTCGGTGTACCACAAGCTCGGCTCCAAGGAGAACGCGGCCAACGCCTGGGGACCCTGGGACCCGGCGAAGTTCACGGTCGAGGACTCCGCGATGGGCTTCATCAAGATGGAGAACGGCGCGACGATCACGCTCGAGGCGAGCTGGGCGCTCAACACGCTGGACATCGACGAGGCCAAATGCTCGCTCAGCGGCACGGAGGGCGGCGCGGACATGAAGGGCGGCCTGCGCATCAACGGCGAGGAGAACAGCCGCCTGTTCGTCAAGGAGATCGACCTGAACGCCGGCGGCGTCGCGTTCTACAGCGGCAGCAGCGCGCGCGATATCGACGTCGAGTGCGCGGCGTGGATCGACGCGATCCTGCAGGACAAAGACCCTGTCGTGCTGCCGGAGCAGGCGCTCGTCGTGACCGAGATCCTCGAGGCGATCTACGAGTCGGCCCGTACGGGCAAGACGGTGTATCTGAATCAGGATCAGCCCGCTGCGGTCTGATCGGAGAATAAAAAAAAGGACCATCCCCGTCAAGCGATGACGGGGATGGTCCTTTTTACATGCTATAGGCCAAACTGTTCATAAAAGGAACTAGAGGTCATCACTAACGCGCTGACCAAATCTACTCAGCAAACAAAAAAATCCATGCAAATTGACGATGCTGATTAGCGTCAGCGTTTTTCCACTTTGATATTCCTATCAAGAAGCTGACTAAACAGCAGTTGTACTTTTTGAGTCTAACATCTATAAAGATGAGTAATCCGTGCTATGGGGTTCCGCAACTGTCACGACAAACGGCAGCTATTTTCTTGTAGCGGATATTCACTGTAGCAGATGAACAAAATCGGTAATTTCCTAATCACAATCATTAACTCACAAACTCCAAACACAACAGTGAATCACATCACTTCCTTATCTATACAAATGATTCCCGAAAAGTATAATGAGCTTATTACTTGTCCGGGGGTGTTCAAATCAATGAAGGCTTCTTCCGAGTTTATAAAGCAGTTGGAGATAATGTTCGAGCAATATGAGAAAGAGGTTTTGGAAAAGCAATGTGAAGGTATTCTTGAGGAAAAGACAGTTAAAACGTACCTTCTCCACTCTAATAACTTTGTCAGATGGTGTCGAAATGATTTCGTGCCTGGGGCAAGGAAAGCCAAGGTGAGAAGATGATGTTTGAACTTAGGGAAGAAGTACTGATGCTAATCGACTCAAAGCGTGAAGACGATTATTGGGACTTCAAAGTGAAGTATCATAGTAATTCGGCTAATCTGTTACACGATATTATTTGCATGGCGAATAATCGTGTAGACAGAGATGCCTACATTATATTTGGAGTAGTTGACGGGACATACGAGGTCGTTGGGGTTAAGGACGATGAAAATCGAAGGACTCAGCAACATATGATTGATTTTTTAAAGGATAAGAAGTTCGTTTCAGGTATTCGACCTAGAGTTGAAGTACGTAACTTCATTATCTCTGGTTTGGAAGTTGATGTGTTGGTCATAAAGAATAGTACTGACACTCCGTATTATCTAACCGAAGATTATAAGGATCAAGGAAGAATAGTTCGTGCTAATCACATCTACACAAGGGTGGGCGACACTAATACCGATATTAATCGTAGCGCGGATATTAATAATGTCGAGTATTTATGGAAGAAACGATTCCTATTGACCAGATCTCCATTGGAACAAGTCCTTAAGCGACTTGAAAATAAGAGCGAATGGAAAAATGGTGAAGGCGGCTATTACAACTGCATTAAACCTGAATTCACAATCACTATTAATAATGAAGATGACGAATATGACAGGCGCATACCTGAGTTCTACTCATATGCATTGATAAATTCATCTACAATGTATCGAGAACTCAGAATCAAATACTTTAACACGCAGCTATTCAATGACTTAATTGTCATACTTGATGGTGGCAGGTACAGCACACCTGCTCCAAAGTGGGCGTTCCTCAATTTTGGAGAACACAAGGTGCATGCAGATTATCCATTTAAATATTTCACGATGGATAGCGCGTCGTATAAACTGAACGAGTTTCTTTACAATGAAGAAGATCAGGAAGAGGCCCACGTTCGAAGAAGATTTTTTGAGGTTGTTCTGTTGTTTAATGATGAACTTGAGAAGGAAACTTTCTTAGAATATGTCCACCATTACGAGGATGACTTTATCAATAAACTAAATACTTGTGATGATTATTTCTCGGTTGATGTAGATACAGATCATCATCGGGATCATATTGTAGAGCGTTTGAAAACGGGTAAAGTGTTGAATCAGATGCTTTTGGATTTTCGATTTAGATGGGGGTATTTATGAGCGATCCTTATCATCGCGAGTCCGAACTTAAGGAGCGCTTCAACCGATTTGTCACGGACAAAATAACCGGCAATTCCGAAGATTACTATTCAAAATTGTCGATTGAAGACTTTGAAGATATTAAGACTACACTCAGAGACATTCATAATATTATTACTTACAGAACCACAGTCCGCTTCATTGAATGGGTTAGTGAACGCTTCCCTTACGTCAGGGAAAATTATCAAGTTTATTTGGATCAAGTATTAAACATCAAGCCAAGCGACAATGGTTATGACCTTGTAGTCACAGGGGATATTAATGTTTTAGCTGAGATAAAATGTAATAAGCCGATTAATAATGGATTTAAGTTTGGTGCTCAACAGAAAACGGGTCTTATTAAGGATATCACTGGGTTGCTTGAAGGTAAGTCCAAAGTGAAGTCGGTCAATCCGGCTGAGGCGCTCAAGTTTTTGGTGATCTATGATTTCGGTGACCATACATTACTCGCCGTGCAGCACCTGATCAAGAACCTTCCGGCTTACCTGAAGGGTAAAGTTTTTCTTTATAAAGAAGAAATAGCATTGGACAAAGACAAGGTATATATCGTGTTTATTAAGTGACACAAATTGGAGAGTTCATAATGACAAAAATTGAGTTGTAGTTGTTTCTATGGACTATTTTAAGCAGTAAAGTCAGGAAGAGCACATTTTTAACTGAATTCCGGCGATGGGATTCATCCCGAGAGCTGGCATCAAGTTTCACATAATTTCGACGCGGCAAGGCTTGACTTGGAGAGGACTCCAGGAGGTAGACTTTCCATAGGCTGGCCACTATGAATCCGAAGGAGCGCTGCAACGAATGGACTACGTGAAGCTGGGAAAGACCGGATTGGACGTCTCGCGGATCTGCTTGGGCTGCATGGGCTTCGGCGACGCGACGCGCTGGACGCATCCGTGGGTGCTGGACGAGGAGCGGAGCCGGGAAGTGATCCGGCAGGCGCTGGAGCTCGGCATCAACTTCTTCGACACGGCGAATGTCTACTCGGCCGGCACGAGCGAGGAATATCTCGGACGCGCGCTGCGGGATTACGCGAACCGGGATGAGGTCGTGATCGCGACGAAGGTGCATTTCCGCATGCACGACGGTCCGAACGGGGCCGGGCTGTCCCGCAAGGCGATCCTGAGCGAGATCGACAAGAGCCTGAGCCGGCTGGGCACGGACTATGTGGACTTGTACCAGATCCACCGCTGGGACTACGACACGCCGATCGAGGAGACGATGGAGGCTCTGCATGACGTCGTCAAGGCAGGCAAGGCGCGCTACATCGGCGCTTCCGCGATGTTCGCCTGGCAGTTCCAGAAGGCGCTGCATGTGGCCGAGAAACGGGGATGGACGAAGTTCGTCTCCATGCAGAACCATTACAACCTCATCTATCGCGAGGAGGAGCGAGAGATGCTGCCGCTATGCCGGGAGGAGGGCATCGGCGTCATTCCTTACAGCCCGCTCGCGGGCGGACGGCTGACGCGCGGCCGGGAGGAGTCGACGCTCCGCTCGGAGACGGATCAGGTGCAGAAGTCGAAATACGACCGCATGGCCGAAGCCGATCAGGCGATCGTCGATCGCCTCGCCGCCATCGCCGAGCAGCGGGAAGCTCCTCGCGCTCAGGTCGCGCTCGCTTGGCTGCTGCAGCAGTCGCCGGTATCCGCTCCGATCGTCGGCGCGACGAAGGCCGCCCATCTCGAAACGGCCGTGGCCGCGCTGTCGGTCCAGCTGACGCCGGAGGAAGCCGCTGCGCTCGAGGCGCCTTATGTGCCGCATCCGGTCGTCGGCCCGCAGTGATGCCGATGACCATATCGGAAGTGAGCGAGCGGTTCGGGCTGTCGCAGGATACGCTCCGCTATTACGAGCGCATCGGCTTGATTCCGCCGGTGCGCCGAAGCGCCAGCGGGATTCGGGACTATGGGGAAGAAGACTTGAAATGGATCGACTTCGTCAAGTGCATGCGGCAGAAAGCCGGCCTGCCGGTCGAGATGCTGATCGAATACCTGGCGCTGTTCCAGCAGGGAGACGGCACGCTGGATGCGCGCAAGACGCTGCTCGTCGAGCAGCGCGGCCGGCTGGCGGAGAAGATCGACGACATGACGAGCACGCTCCGGCGGCTCGACGACAAGATCGCCCGCTACGAGCAGACGATCGGCGGCAAGGAGCAGGCGCTGCGCGCGCCGTAATCCGGCACGCCGCCGATCGTTCCGTCCGCTTGGACGAGCGCTTGGAGAGAGGCAGGGACGAAAAAGGGACGAAACGGCGCAGGCGCCGTTTCGTCCCTTTCTATTGCGATCATTGCGGAACCCGATTCCTCCCTACAGCGAGGACATTCCGAGCAGGGCGCCGCCGACCAGGAAGATGATGCCGGGCAGCTTGTAGTAGCCCAACTCGCCGGACTCCGGATCGGGGTCTTCCCGGCGCAGCCAGTCGAGGGAGAGCCAGTAGAACGTACTCCGCACCCGCTCGAAGCGCAGCAGGCCCCAGCCGAGAACGAACAGCAGCACGGCGAGGCCGAACGGGATCGGCTGGCCGCGGCTTTCCTGAAAGTCCGGGTAGGCTGCCGTCAAGACGGCAGCAGGATGGAACCGCTCCGGAACGGTGCCGCCGCCGACGGGAGCTCCGTTCGCATAGGCGGCCGCGCCGGCATAGAACTCTCCCTCGGCGTCATAAGCAAACAGCAGCCCTTGCGACCATTCGACCCGGTAAGCCTCGCCCCCGGGATAGGCGATGCGGAACACCGCGTCGGCCATGGCAGGCGGCTTGCCCGCCTCGGCTACGAGCTCCTCGATGCGGAACTGGTAGCCGCCGGCCGTGACGACCCTCTCCGTGTCCGAGCCGGCTGCGACGACCGCTCCGGCCGCGCTGCCCGTCACCGGCGCGTACCGCCTCGTCTCTCCGGCAGCCGACTCCAGCTTGTAGAGGGTGCCGTCCAGCTCGAAGACGCGCGCGGAGAAATGCTTCGCCGCCAGGACGCATACGGCCAGCAGCAGAAGCCCCAGCACGGCGTCGCGAATCCATCTCTTCCGCCGGCTCGCGCGGACATCCTCCGGATGCTCCGGCTCGTACTCGTCCCGCCATTTCAGCGTCAACGGTCAGGCTCCTTTCTTGCCCTTCTAGCTCTTGAGAGGAGGCATCGGCTGGAACACCATCGTGATCGGCAGGTTGCTGCCGGAGGCGATCATGTACTTGAGCTCGACCGTCTCCGGGCTGTCGCCGGAGCGGTGCAGCACGGCCGCCTCGCTGGAGTTCTTGAGCTGCTCGTTGTTCGTCACCGGCACGATCTGGCCGTTGACGATGAACGCTCCCGCATATAGGCCGCCGCGCGGATTGAGGTAGATGACCGTGCGCGGGGCGAGCGTGACCGTCATTTTGTACAGCACGCCGAAGTTGCCCCGGTTGAGCTGCAGCGAGCCGTCGGAGTTGTCGTAGCCGTCGAGGTACGGATCGAGCTTGTTGTCGCCGAGCACGACGCGCTCCGCCTTGCCGCCTTCGCCGAGCATGCCGTCGATGTGGATGTCGCGCGTCGTGTTGTTGAACGAGCCGCGCGTGTGGGTGCCGTCCGCCGGCAGCAGCGAGAGCTGGTCGAGCGCGGCGATCGGCTCGCGGCCGTCCCGCACGACGACGACGCGGAAGCGCAGCGTGCGGTCGGCGGTGACGTCCGCGTAGGCGGAGTACACCATGCCCGGCTTGATCGCATTTTGCGAGATTTCGTTCAGCACGAGCTTCGTCTCGCCCGCCTTGATGTCCGTGTACGTCTGCGGTCCATTGGCGTTGACGGCGGTCAGATAGCGGATCGTCGACAGCTTGCCGGTGCGGATCTCGGACGGGTCGGGGCCGCCGGTGCCGGTCGCGCCGACGCCGAAGCGCGCCGTCTGGTAGCCCTCGTTGGTGACGGCCAGATACATGCGCACGTTGCCGGACATGTTGTTCTTGTTGTGGAACAGCAGCCGCACCTTGCCGTCGAACTGGTCGTCGAAGACGATGCCTTCCTCGTTCCAGATCTCCGGACTGTTGCTGCGGATCATCTTGGACGGCTCGGAGTCGAAGTCGTAGCTGCGCGTCGGGATGTTCAGCACCTGATCGCCGTCGACGCGGATCTTCTCGCCCGGCTGAGCGAACAGCAGGCCGAATTCATTCTCCGTGTAGAGGATCTCGTCGGTGACGGAGATCGTCTTGCTGACGGTCGACGTCAGTCCCTGCGCATCGGTGACGGAAAGCGTGACCGTATGGTCTCCGGGCGAGAAGAAGGCGTCCTGCTTGCCCGTCCACTTCGTCTTGGCGGGATCGATCGCGTTGTTGTCGTCGCTGCTCAGATCCGTGTAGGCGATCTTCTCGCCTTGGCGGTAGACCGGCTTGTCGGTCGTGAAGTCGGCGACCGGCGGCTGGTTGACCGCGAGCACCTGCACCGTGACGGTGAACGGCTCGCTCCAGTTGCCGTCCGCATCCTGCGCGCGCCGAGTCACCGTATACGTGCCCGGCTCGAAGAAGACGTCCTGGCGTCCCGTCCATTCTTCATTCAGCAGCGGCGCTCCGGACGGCGAGGCGTACTGGTCGACGTAGGTCACCGGATCGCCGGCATAGATGACGGCAGGCTGCACCTGGAAGCCTGCGGTCGGCGCCTGCTGCTCCGTCCAGCGGAGCAGGATCTGCTTGCCGCTGAAGCTGATGCTGCTGCCGCTGATCTTGGCCCAGGTGCGGATCGGAATCATGAGCGAGCCTTTTTCGGAGTAGCTCGCCGCCTCGCCGGTCCATTTGGTCCCGTCGACCCAGATGTCCTTCGTATTCATCCGGAAGCGGATCTCGCCGCTCGGCGTCTTGGCGATCGATTCCTTGGCCTTGGCGTCGTAGGACGTCTTGTAGCCGTACAGCTGGGCGAGCGTGCTGAACGCCGCGTAGCTGACGTCGTTCTTGATCGTCAGCGGCTGCACCGCCGTAATCGCCGCGCCGTCCTTGTCCATCTGCTTGCTTCCTTTGGTCAGCGTGATCGTGTTGACTCCCGGCTCGGCGCTCGCTTCGCCGGCGGCTCCGTAGAGCGGCGCGGCGGCAAGGCTGAGCAGGGCCAGGCTTTTCCACCATTTCATGAACGTGAACGACTCCTTTTCGCTTCCTGCATGCAGGGTGATTCCCCGTGAAACTCCCGTAACTAAGAACGCGCCCGGACTGGAAAAGTTGCGCCGAAGGAGGGAAATGTTCCCGGATGCGGGAGGCCTCACAGGCCGAGCTTCAGCGCGGCCAGGCCGAGATGCTCCTTGAGCGCCGCCTGGCTGAGCGCGAGCGCGGCGCCGGAGGGCAGCAGCTTGCTCCAGTACCAGCGCGGCTGGACCGGAGCCGCATGATCGACCGGATAGGGAAGAGGCTCGAGGCCGGCCTTGCGGAACTGCTCCAGGGCGCGGGGCAGATGGAGCGCGCTCGTCAGCAGCACCGGGCGGCTCAGGCCGCGCTCGTCCAGGAGGCTGCGCGTCAGCTGCGCGTTCTGCTCCGTATTGAGCGAGCGGTTCTCCAGCAGGATGCGGTCCGGGGGCAAGCCGAGCTCCCGCAGCTGGCGGCCGGCGATGTCGGCCTCGTTGCCGCTGTCCGGGTACACCTGGCCGCCGCTGAACAGCACCGGCAGCCCGGTCGAGCGCGACAGCCGGACCGCGGCGAGCAGCCGCGCCTCGGCGGTGGCGGACATGTTGCCGAGGCCGCCGACATCCGGCGTGTCCGGCACGGCGCCCGCTCCGAGCACGACGATGACGTCGCCCGCCGTCTCATTCAGGGCGGGCTGCGGATACCGCTGCTCGAGGCTGCGGGCGAGCCCGTCGGCCGCCCACGGCGAGGACAGCGCATAGAGCAGCAGCAGCGCCGCGAGCGGCAGCATCGCCCAGCGGCGGTCTCGCCGGAGCATGCGCCACGAGGCGGCGCCGAGCAGCAGCAGGAACAGGCCGGGCGGCAGCAGGAAGCTATAGATGGCTTTAATGAAGTAGATCAACCAGGCACCTCCAGCTGTAGCGATCGGTTCGTTTCTTTTATCATCGAGGAGCGGGCGCTCGGGCGCAAGCCCTTCGTTTCTTGCAGTCTCGCGGTGATGAGGTGCATTGACACCATTTTCGGGTACCTTTAAAATAAGTTGTTTGGTAACCGGGGTATGCTTTTTCGGTTCCTTTCGCAATCTAAAATTCATGCAAGCCGCTATAGACAAATGATAGGTCAGACTCTATAATACCACTTAAATCACTTGGTTTTGTAGGAATATTGACGGGCGGTGTTGTGCAGGAGGGATTAACCTGATCGAGTTGCAGCATGTCACCAAGATCTACAAGGGACGCGGAGGCACGGTCGACGCTGTCAAGGACGTCTCGCTCAAGGTGGAGCCGGGAGAAATCTACGGCATCATCGGCCATTCCGGCGCGGGCAAGAGCTCGCTGATCCGCTGCATGAACCTGCTGGAGCGTCCGAGCTCCGGCAAGGTGTTGTTCGGCGGCCGGGAGCTGACGTCGCTCAAGGAGCGCGAGCTGCAGGCGGAGCGCCGGCGGATCGGCATGATCTTCCAGCATTTCAACCTGCTGACGAGCGCCACGGTGCGCGAGAACATCGCGTTCCCGCTCGTGCTGGCGGGCCAAAGCAAGCGCAGGCAGGCGGCGCGCGTGGACGAGCTGCTGGAGCTCGTCGGGCTGCAGGCGCACGGAGACAAATATCCGGCGCAGCTGTCCGGCGGGCAGAAGCAGCGCGTCGGCATCGCGCGGGCGCTGGCGGCCGAGCCGGCCGTGCTGCTGTGCGACGAGGCGACCTCGGCGCTCGACCCGCAGACGACGAGCTCGATCCTCTCGCTGCTGCTGAGCATCAACGAGAAGCTGGGGCTGACGATCATCCTCATCACCCACGAGATGCAGGTCATCCGCTCGATCTGCGACCGCGTCGCCGTCATGGACGCCGGACGCGTCGTCGAGGAAGGGCCGGTGCTGGACGTGTTCCTGCGTCCTGCGCATGGCGTGACCAAGCAGTTCGCGGACGAGCTGTCCGAGCTGGAGGGCGGCGCTCCGCTGCCGCGGCGGGCCGGATCGAAGCTGGTGCGGCTGCACTTCGTCGGCGAGGAGACGTATGAGCCGGTGCTGTTCGAGGCGGTCAAAGGCAGCGCGGTCCAATGCGCCATCCTGCAAGGAACGGTGTCGCGGATGAAGCATACGCCGTACGGCCAGCTGCTCGTCGAGCTGAGCGGCAGCCCGTCCGACATCGACGGGGCGATCGCCTCCCTGCGGAGCAGCGGCATCGACGCGGAGGTGCTGCCATGAGCGGGAACCTCAGCGCGCTGCGCTCTACCGGGATGGACTGGAGCCGCATCGATCCGGCCGAGATCTGGACCGCCACGCAGGACACCTTGTCGATGCTCGGCCTGTCGCTCGTGTTCACGATCGCGCTCGGCCTCGTCATCGGCGTCCTGCTCTATCTGACGTCCAGCCGCCAGCTGCTCTATCTTCCGGTCGTCTACTCGTTCTTGTCCCTCGTCGTCAATATTCTGCGCTCGGTGCCGTTCATCATCCTGATGATCGCCGTCATGCCGCTCACCAAGGAGATCGCCGGCACGACGATCGGCGTCGCCGGCACGATTCCGCCGCTCGTCATCGGCGCCGCGCCGTTTTTCGGCCGGCTCGTCGAGACGGCGCTGCGCGAGATCGACCGCGGCATCATCGAGGCCGCCCAGGCGATGGGCGCGTCCAAATGGGACATCGTGCGGCGGGTGCTGCTGCGCGAATCCCGGCCCGGCCTGCTGGCGGCCGTCACCGTGACGGCGATTACGCTCGTCTCGTACACCGCGATGGCGGGCGTCGTCGGCGGCGGCGGACTCGGGGATCTGGCGATCCGCTACGGCTACCAGAGGTATCAGACCGAGGTCATGATCGTCGCGGTCGTCGTGCTCATCCTTTTGGTCCAGCTGCTGCAGATGCTCGGCGACTGGCTGGTGCGCAAGATCAGCCGCAAGTGAACCTAGCTATACGATTTTTATTATAGAGAGAACCTACAGGAGGGTTAACCATGAACAAATGGCTCAAAGGAATCACCGTCGCGGCGCTGGCCGTATCGCTCGCTGCTTGCGGCGCCAAAAACGAAGGCAACAACGCTCCGGCTGACAACGCTGCGAACAGCGGCGGCGCGGCTGCCGAGCCGGTCACGCTGACCGTCGGAGCGACCGCGGTTCCGCATGCCGAGATCCTGAACCACGTCAAGGATCAGCTGGCCAAGGAAGGCGTCGACCTCGTCGTGAAGGAGTTCACCGAATACGTGCAGCCGAACGTGCAGCTGTACGAGAAGCAGCTCGACGCGAACTTCTTCCAGCATGTGCCTTACCTCGACGATCAGAACAAAGAGCGCGGCTATGACCTCGTGAAGGTCGTGAACGTGCATGTCGAGCCGATGGGCGCCTACTCCGACAAGATCAAGTCCGTCGACGAGCTTCAGGACGGCGCGACCGTAGCGATCCCGAACGACGCGACGAACGGCGGCCGCGCGCTGGCGCTGCTGGCCGAGAACGGCCTGATCACGCTCAAGGAAGGCGTCGGCATCGCCGCGACGGTGAAGGACGTGACCGAGAACGCGAAGAACCTCAAGTTCAAGGAGCTGGAAGCCGCGACGCTGCCGCGCGTGCTCGGCGAAGTCGATCTGGCCGTCATCAACACGAACTATGCGCTCGAAGCCGACCTGAACCCGACGGCGGACGCCCTCTTCATCGAGAGCAAGGACTCCCCGTACGCCAACATCCTCGTCGCCCGTCCGGATAACAAGGACTCCGAGGCGATCCAGAAGCTGGCCAAGGCGCTCAACAGCGAAGAAGTGAAAACCTTCATCGACGAGACGTACAAAGGCGCGATCGTCGCTGCATTCTAAACGCACATGATTGAAAAGGCCGTTCCCGGAAGTCCGGGAGCGGCCTTTTTTGACATTATGGGTAGCCTTGGCCCCGCGTGCCGGGGAGCCTGCACGTCAGTGGTAAAAATACCACTGGTGGAAGCGCTGCGGCGGAAAAGGCGCCCGTTAGTGGTAAAAGTACCACTGGTGGGGGCGCTGAGGCGGGATTGGCGTAGCAAAAGACCGCTGACGCTTCTCCGAACGGCAGCGGCCCGCTCTGCTTGATTGGCCTGATCGTACTCCGCGTTCAGCCGGAGACGATAGAAATTGCAATGGCCTCAGGCGAGGCGATCAAGCCGTCAGCGAGGTTGAAACCGGATGCGAAGCGGACGGGGGCTCGTGGAGAAGCGGCAGCGGTTCCCTTGGAGGCCGGATTCCTTCCGTTTTGGAAAAATAGAATCAAAGGAATCTGGGCTCCAGGGAGATCGGAACGAGTCCCCGCGCCGCGAAGCGATGTCGGTTTCGATGCCGCTCCGCGAAGCGAATACCGGTTTCGAGTCCCCGCGCCGCGAAGCGAATGCCGGTTTCGAATGCCCGCGCCGCCGAGCGATCCCGCTTTCTGGTCGTCCGCCGAATGTTGGTCCCCCCGAATGTAATCGTCCGCCAGCAGCGCCGTCAGAGCGTCGGCAGAGCCGCCTCCGCTCCGGCAGCGGAGCCGCTCGTCCGGCGCAGCATGGCGCGCGCGATCCAGACGCCGGCCGCGCCGGCCTGGGCGAGGCCGCGCGTGATGCCGGCTCCGTCGCCGCCGCAGTACAGGCCGGAAATCTCCGTCTCCAGGTCGTTCGTGAGCTTCGGACGGGCGGAGTAGAACTTCGCTTCGACGCCGTAGAACAGCGTATGCTCGGACGCGATGCCCGGCGTCACCTTTTCCAGCGCCTCGACCATCTCGATCAGGCTGCGCATCGTGTTGTAGGGCAGCACGAGGCCGAGATCGCCCGGCACCGCCTCATGCAGCGTCGGCTCTAGGAAGCCCTCGCGGATACGGCTCGCGGTGGATCGCCGTCCGCGCAGGATGTCGCCGTACTTCTGCACGATGACGCCGCCGCTCGACAGGTCGTTGGCCCGCTGGCAGATCTCGCGCGCGTACTCGTTCGGCTTGTCGAACGGCTCGGTGAAGCGGTGCGAGACGAGCAGCGCGAAGTTCGTGTTGGACGAGCCGAGCGCCGGATCCTTGTAGGAGTGGCCGTTGGCCGCCATGACGCCGCTGTGGTTCTCGACGACGACGTGGCCGGACGGATTGCTGCAGAACGTGCGCACGCGCGTGCCGACGGAAGTGTTGTAGATGAACTTGCCCTCGTACAGATGCTCGTTGATCTCGCGCATGACGACGTCGCTCGTCTCTACGCGCACGCCGACGTCGACCTGGTTGTTGTGCATCTTGAGGCGTCGGCGCTTCAGCACCTCGGTCAGCCAGGCGGAGCCGTCGCGGCCTGGGGCGACCATGACGACGTCGGCTTCATGCGTCTCGCCGCCGCGGATCGTAATGCCGGTCACGCGGTGCGCGCCGTTCTCCTTGACGGTGACGAGATCCTCGACCTCGGTCTTGAAGCGCATGTCGATGCGCGTCTGCAAGTAGTCGAAGATCGACTTCAGAATCGCGAGGTTCTGCTCCGTGCCCAGATGGCGCACCTCGGCGCGCAGCAGCTTGAGGCCGGCGGCGTAGCCGCGCTGCTCGATGTCGCGGATCGTATCGGTCGTCGGATCGGTGATTGCCGTCGTCGCTCCGTGCTCGAGGTTGATGCGGTCGACGTAGCGGATGAGCTCCAGCACTTGAGAAGGAGGCAGATAGTCCGTCAGCCAGCCGCCGAATTCGGTCGTGATGTTGAACTTGCCGTCGCTGTACGCGCCGGCGCCGCCGAAGCCGGCGGTGATCGAGCAGGCCGGCAGGCAGCCGGCGAATTCCTTCTTGCCCGCGGGCGGAGGACAGAGCTGGATCTTCTCTTCGAGAATTGGACAGCTGCGGCGGTCGATCGAGTGGCCCTTGTCGACGAGCAGCACCTTCAGCTGCGGCGCTTTGAGCGTGAGCTCGTAGCAGGCGAAGATTCCGGCCGGACCGGCTCCGACGACGATGACATCATATTTTCCCATGACCTTCATTCTCCTTTGGACGCAAAAATTCCCGGCTGCAAACGGGTATGCGAAAAGCAACCCGTTCGTAGCCAGGAATTTACGGTTCCTTGTAGAGACCCTCGGGCCGATTCCCGAGGATATACGAACGCGCCTATCGGCGACAGTTGATATCGTAGCTCAGGAAAACGGATGTGTCAACGGTGGGGATGAAAATCATTCGCCTATCAGTAGTTTGGAAGAGAGAATGTATAGGTTCCATCGAATAAAATGACCAAAATCCGAACGATGAATCGGCGGCGAGTCTCCAATCAAAGCCGGACGTCCGAAGCGGGCGGAAGCGAACGGAAGCGAATGGAAGCATGTGAAAACCAACGGAAACGCCCCTCGATCCAGGCCGTGGAACGGCCGGAACGAGGGGCGTTTAGGGAGATGGCGCTCGCTATAGCACGCGCGCGGCGGAGACGAATCGTTTCTGATAGCTGCTGTTGAAGCTGCTGATGACGACGCCGTTCACATTGGAGCCGATCGTATTATGGATGAACTTGCCGTCGCCTATGTAGATGCCCACATGGCTGATCTTCGAGGAAGAGCCGCTGCTGCTGCGGAAGAACATCAGATCGCCTTTGCGAAGGCTGTCCTTGCCGACCTTGACGCCTTGCTTGCTTTGCGCCGTCGAGCCCCATTTCAGGCTGACGCCTTCGGAAGCGAACACATATTTCGTAAACGAGGAGCAGTCGAAAACAAGCCGGGACGGCTGGTTCGCGCCATAGACGTACTTGACCTTGCCTCGCAGCGACTGGGCGAAGGCGATGATGCGGTCGGCTTTCGAACTGGCCGAGACGGATGCGGCTGCATCGTCAGCCGAAGCGCTTGCCGCCGATGTCGAGACGGACGATACTGCGGCGGTGCTGGCGGCGGCCGTAGAGGGCAGCGAGAGTCCGGCGACAAGCGTCGCGGCGGCCGTGACGACAAGCAGACGGCGAAGCATCGGATGGTGGTGATGGTTCATGTTGGAGCGCCTCCTTATGCGTTGTGGGCCGATTGTAGCATCGGAGGACGAGCCTGGGTATCCTTCTTAGAAGATCCTAATACAGGAAAATGAAGGCAAAAAAAGCCCGGTCCTGAGCAAGGACCGAGGCTTGGGGGAGAGCGAATTCAGGTTGAAAAGCCGAGCCGCCCGTCTGGCGGGCCGTCAGCCGCCCGTTTGTCAGCGGGCAGGTCCGGTCAGCTTGCCGCCGGCCGGCGAGCGCAGCCCGCTCGCGCCGCCATGCGGCTCGCTGATCGTGCCCGGCCGGCCGGCGCCGAGGCCTAGGGCGACGACAACGACGGAGACGAGCAGCAGCACGGCCAGCACCGGATTCCACGAGCCGGTCCGGTCATGGAGCGTGCCGAGCAGCACCGGGCCGAAAGCGGCGAGAAAATAGCCGATCGACTGGGCCATGCCCGACAGGCGGGCGGCTTCTGCCGCCGTGCGCGTGCGAAGGCCGAAAAACGTCAGCGCCAGCGAAATCGTGGCGCCTTGGCTCAAGCCGAGCAGCGTGATCCAGAGCAGCGACATCGACGCCGAGCCCCAAAGCAGCCCGGCATATCCGCTCAAGGAAAGGGCGCCGGCAATGCCGACGAGAGGCACCTGGGAGCGCATCCGGCTCGCCCAGACGGGAACGAAGAAGGAGGTAGGCAGACTGACCAGCTGCATCAGCGACAGCAGCCAGCCCGCCGACGCCGCGCTGAAGCCGCGCTCGTGAAACAGCACGGGCAGCCAGGTGATCGTCGCATAGAACGTGAGCGACTGCAGGCCCATATACAGCGTGATCCGCCAAGCGAGCGGCGAGCGCAGCATGCGCGCCGGAGACTGGGCCGGAGCGGCGGCAGTCACGCGCTTGGAGCTCAGGCTGACCGGCAGCCAGACCGCGAACGCCAGCGCGGCGAGCAGCGCCCAGAGCAGCAGCGAGCGGCTCCAGTCCCAGCCCGGCAATGCGGCGAGCGGCACCGACGCGCCGGAAGCGATCGCCGCGAAGACGCTCATCGTCACGGAGTAGGAGCCGGTCAGCAGTCCGATCTGTCCCGGGAAGTCGCGCTTGATGAGGCTCGGCAGCAGCACGTTGCTGACGGCGATCGCGAGCCCGAGCAGCGCGGTGCCCGCGAACAGCGCCTCCGTTCCAGGGAGCGCGCGGATCAGCATGCCGGCGAGCAGCAGCGCCAAGCCGTACAGCAGCGAGCGCTCGGAGCCGAGCTTTTCGGCCAGGCGGGGAGCCAGCAGCGACATCGCTCCGAAGGCGAGCAGCGGCAGCGAGGTAAGCAAGCCGGACATCTCGCTGCTCAGGCGATAATCCGTCGCGATCCGGTCGAGCAGCGGACCGACCGAGGTGATCGCGGCGCGCATGTTGGCGGCGATGAGCAGGATGCCGGCGACGGCAAGCCATGTCGGACGGCGTCCGGCAGGCGAGGAATGAGGAATCATGGATAAAGCCCTTCTTTCTGACATGCCTGTCATGACATAAGATGTAAGGTTATAAAACGGCCTGAAACGTACTATAGCGCATCTGGAGCTTTTCGTAAACGGCGGACAGGCTGTTCTATGCGAATGTAAAGCGGTGACGCGGTTGAAGAAGCAGCTCTTCTAATGCTTGCTGCGGTCGCCGGCCGCCTTGCGGACATGAGGGAGGGGCGGCTTTTGTTAGCCTTTCCTGAGCCGCCGCGCCTGACGAGCGGAAGGTTTTCGGGGACGAGCGATAGGATAAGGTCGGCCGCCAACGCTCATACTAATCCCAGACCATGGGCCGATCGCCGCGGTGGACCGCGTGCCGATCCAGCGGCCAGACAGGGGGATTCGACATGCCAGGCAACAGCGTTAAAGGCGAGGACTATAAAAAAATGACGATGTCTCCCAAGGAGTACAAGGCATTCGCTAAAAACCGGGAGCCGGCGCGCTCCGTGCTCGGCAACTGCATTCGCGCGTTCCTCGTCGGCGGCTTCATCTGCCTGATCGGACAGGGCGTCCAAGAATTTTTCATGCATGCCTTCGGCTTCGATGCGGAAAAGGCGGCGAACCCGACGGTCGCGGTCATGATTCTGCTGTCGATCATCCTGACCTGCCTCGGCGTCTACGACAAGATCGCCCAGTGGGCGGGAGCGGGGACGGCCGTGCCGGTGACGGGCTTCGCCAACTCGATGTGCTCCGCCGCGCTGGAGCATCGGAGCGAGGGGCTCGTGCTCGGCGTCGGCGCCAATATGTTCAAGCTGGCGGGCTCGGTCATCGTATTCGGCACCGTAGCGGCTTTTTTTGTCGGCATCGCGCATCTGATCCTCGGCACGGGGGGGCAGTAAGATGAAAAAAGGCAAGCAGACCTGGTGGTTCGAGAACCGGCCGGTCATCATCGGCACGGCGACGGTCGTCGGTCCGGACGAGGGCGACGGGCCGCTCGCGGCCGACTTCGATCTCGTCCATCCGGAGCTCGACCTGCAGCAGAAAAGCTGGGAGAAAGCCGAGCGGCTGCTGCTCGAGCAAGCCTCCGACCTGGCGATCAAAAAATCGGGAATCGCCAAGGACGAGCTGGAATTCTACGTCGGCGGCGATCTGATGAACCAGATCATCAGCAACACGTTCGCGGCGCGCACGCTCGGCGTGCCGTATCTTGGTGTCTTCGGCGCCTGCTCGACCTCGATGGAGTCGCTGGCGATCGCCTCCATGATCGTCAATTCGGGCAACGGCACCCATGTGCTCGCCGGCACCTGCAGCCATAACTGCACGGCCGAGAAGCAGTTCCGCTATCCGACCGAGTACGGCTCGCAAAAGCCGCCGACCGCCCAGTACACGATCACGGGAGCGGGCGCGGCGATCGTCGCTCCGGCAGGCAGCGGGCCGGTCGTCGAATGCGCGACGATCGGCCGCATCGTCGATCTCGGCGTCAAGGATCCGTTCAACATGGGAGCGGCGATGGCGCCGGCGGCCGTCGATACGATCCAGGCGCATCTGACCGACACGGGCCGCTCGCCCGGCGACTACGACATGATCGTCACCGGCGACCTGGCGACGGTCGGCCACCGGATCGCGACCGATCTGCTCAAGCGCGGCGGCGTCCCGATGGAGGAGACGGTGTTCGCCGACTGCGGGCTCATGGTGTACGATGTCGACCGCCAGAAGGTCCAGGCCGGCGGCAGCGGCTGCGCCTGCTCCGCTGTCGTCACCTACGGCCATCTGCTCAAGCGGATCGAGAAAGGCGAGCTGAGGCGGATCCTGGTCGTCGCGACCGGCGCGCTGCTGTCGCCGCTGTCGTTTCAGCAGGGTGAGAGCATCCCGTGCATCGCGCATGCCGTATCCATCGAAAGAAACGAGGTGAAGCCATGATCTATCTGTGGGCGTTTGTCATCGGAGGGGCGATCTGCGTATTCGGGCAGCTGCTGTTCGACGTCGTGAAGCTGACTCCGGCGCATACGATGTCGCTGCTCGTCGTGCTCGGCGCGATCGTCGACGGGCTCGGCTGGTACGAGCCGCTCATCAAGTTCGCCGGCGCGGGGGTGACGGTGCCGATTACCAGCTTCGGCAACTCGCTCGTGCACGGGGCGCTGACGGAGCTGCATGATACCGGCTGGATCGGCGTCATCTCCGGCATCTTCAAGGTGACGAGCGCGGGCATAAGCGCCGCGATCATCTTTTCGTTCCTCGCCGCGCTCATCGTTCGTCCCAAAGGGTGAAACCTTTTGGCCGTTCCGCTCGTTGATTGGAGAATCCTCCTCCTGGAGGATTCTCCAATTTTTTTTGCGATGCGAGCGGACTGGGAAATGTTGTTGAGGCATCCCGGTTCCTGTAAACTAATGAGACCAGCGTCCCATGGCGCTGGCTCACTCGATGTAGAATTCGGGAAGGAGTTGTCGACTTGGAAGTCTATGCCCCTCATACGCGGCTGTGCTCGTCCATCCGCAGCAACCTGGAATCCGTCATCCTCGGCAAGGAGCGGGAGATCGAGCTTGTTCTGATCGCGCTTCTCGCCGGCGGCCATCTGCTGCTGGAGGACGTTCCCGGCACCGGCAAAACCCAGCTGGTCAAAGCTCTTGCCCGTTCCATCGGCGGCGATTTCCGGCGCATCCAATGCAATCCGGACCTGCTGCCTACCGATATCACCGGCCTCACGATCTATCATCCCCGCGAAGAACAATTCATTTTCCGTCCCGGTCCGATCATGTCCCATCTCGTGCTCGCCGACGAGATCAACCGCGCCACCACCAAGACCCAGTCCGCGCTGCTCGAGGCGATGGAGGAGAACAGCGTGACGGTCGACGGCGAGACGCACGCGCTTCCCGCGCCGTTCATCCTGATCGCCACCCAGAATCCGATCGAGTTCGAAGGCACCTATTTGCTGCCCGAGGCGCAGATGGACCGCTTCATGATGAAGCTGTCGCTCGGCTATCCCGGCGAGGCGGACGAAAAGCGGATGGTGCTGGGGCGCCAGAGCGGCCATCCGGTAGACGCGCTGGAGCGCGTCGCCTCGATCGCCGACATCATCGCCCTGCAGCAGCAGGCGGAGCGGATCCATGCCGACGAAGCCGTCGCCGACTATCTCGTGCGCATCGTGCGCGGCACGCGCGAGCATGAAGGCGTGCAGCTCGGCGCCAGCCCGCGCGCGGCCGTAGCGCTCATGCGCGCGGCCAAAGCGCGGGCGCTCGTCGAGCAGCGGGAATACGTCATTCCCGACGACGTCAAGCAGCTTTCGCCCCATGTGCTCTCCCACCGGCTGCTGCTGCAGCCTTCTGCCCGTCTGCGGGGGACGCGTCCCGAGACGGTCGTCCAGGATGTCATCGAGCGGACCAAGGCTCCGGTCCGTCTGGAGCGATGAGCATGCGACGGCCGGCCACGGATCGACGCTCCGTCCGAGCGCGGCGCCGCTGGGGGCTGATGGCCTCGCTTTACGTCAGCAGCCTGCTGTACATGCTGTTTCAGGGCGGCAAGACCGCGGTCATGCTGTTCTGCATCTTCAATGGCCTCATCCTTTATCTGATCCTCGGTTATTGGAGCGGCATCCGCCGCATATCGGGCTCGCGCCGGATCGCCGCGACCGCTCCGGCAGGCATGGCCGCGGGCAGCGCCGACAGCCGGGTGCTCGCGGCGGGCGACAGCCTGCGCGTAGAGATGCAGCTGCGGCTGCCCGGCTATTATCCCGTTCCTTATGTGCTCGTGCAGGAGCGTCTCGAACGCAACGGCGGAGAGACGATTCCGTTCGAGGTCAGCTTCGTGCCGGGCATGCGCCGCAGCGGCGCCGCCGACTTCGAGACGCCGCCGCTGCGGCGGGGCGTCTACCGCTTCCTGCCGACGCTTTGCACGACCAAGGACGTCTTCGGCTTCCTCGAGCATGAAGGCAGCTTCGAGGAGGAGATGAGCTTCTCCGTCCGTCCGCGCACGATCGCGGTGCCGGGCTGGGACCGCGTCAGCCGCGGAGCCAAGGGGCATTTTTCCCACTCGGCGGCGCCGCGCTCCTCGCGCGAGACGACGCAGATCAACGGCATCCGCGAGTTCATCCCGGGCGACCGCCTCTCGCGCATCCATTGGGGAGCGACGGCCAAGACCGGCCAGTGGAAGTCCAAGGAGTTCGAGCGCGAAGCGCTTCCCCGCACGATCGTGCTGCTCGACGCCTGCGTCCGCAGCGGACCGGGCGAGGCCGAGCGGTTCGAGACGGCCGTATCGGCCGCCGCCTCGCTGTTCGAGCACGGCATGAAGCGGGGCACGTCGATGGGGCTGTGGTGCTCCTCGGCCGTCCCTGCCGCGCTCAAGGCGAGAAGCGGCGGCGACCAGCTGCATCGCGCGATGGAGCTGCTCACCGAGGCGAGCCGGGACGGCGCCGACCGGCTGGCGCAGGCGGTGCTGCGAGCCGATCCGATTCTGGAAGCGGGATCGATGACGCTGCTCGTGACCGACGCTCCGCCGGAGGAGATCCGGCAGGCGATGAGCTGGCTCGCTCGGCGCGGGCATAACCCGTGCTGCATCCGCGTGCTGGATGAAGACCAGGCCCGCTCCGCCGACGGCTTGTCCGATCATGCCGTCGGCCCGGTGCATGCGATCCGCAGCCTCGAGGAGCTGCCTGAGGCGCTGAGCGGAAGGGAGGCGGCTGCCGATGCTGGAAGCTGAACCGACGCGCGGCCGGATGCGCACCTCGCGCGGATGGGAGCGGCTGCAGCCGCCGGCGCGGGCGCGCTGGTTCCTCGCGCTGTCCGGCGTATTGACCGCCGTCATGATCGCGAGCTCCCTTTCGGTGCTGGAAGAGCTTTGGTGGGAAGAGACGTATACGATCGTCTATGCCGTGCTGGGCGTTGCGGCGCTGCTGGAGCTGCTGCCGGTGCGCCGTCTGCTGCGGCTCGTCCTGCAGGCTGTGGCTGTCGCCGTCATTTTGGTGCAGCTGGCGCCGGTCGATTGGAGCCTGCTGCCGAGACCGGCCGAGATCGGCTTAGGGGAGAGCGTCCGGGCCGCCGCGACGCTGCTGCATCCGTTCTGGGAAATCGCGCTCGCCGTTTGGGCCGTGCATGCGATGTTCGCCGCCTGGAACCGGGCGCGCATCCGCATCGTCGGCTTCACGACGGTCAACCTGCTCGTGCTGGCGATCTCCGACTCGTTCACGCCGATCTACTTGTGGGACAGCGTGGCGATCGTCGTGTTCGCCGGCCTCGTCTGGCTGATCGCCGAGCATTACGCCGGCTTCCAGCAGCGGCATCCGGTCAGCTGGCGGCGGCTGCTGCGATATCCGCTGCAGCTGCTGCTGCCGATCGTGCTCGTGCTGTCGCTCGTCATGGCCGCCGGCCTGGCGGCCCCCGAGATTCCGCCGCTGCTCAAGGACCCGTACACGGCCTGGCAGGAGTCCAGAGGGGTGGCGGTCCAGAACTTCGTCGGCGACAAGGGCATCGCGCCGGCCTCCTCCAAGAAGTCGGCCAAATCCGGCTACAGCCGGGACGACAGCAAGCTCGGAGGCGGCTTCAACTTCGACTATTCGCCGGTCATGGAAGTGTCGTCCACCCACAAGAGCTACTGGCGGGGAGAGACGAAGGATTATTACAGCGGCGAGGGGTGGAAGGCGAGCGAGGCAATCTCAAGCCCCTTCGAGCTTCCGCTCGGCACCGATCTTGGCGATCGTCCGGACATCGCCGGGGCGGAGACCGTGATGGTCGACCAGACGTTCACGATGCTGCGCAAGGACAAGTTTCCGGTGCTGTTCGCCGCTCCTTCCGTGCGTTCGCTGAAGCCGCCCGAGCGCGAGGACGGCTCGCGGATGCGGGTGCTGTACGATTCTAGGACGGAAAAGCTGATGCCCGATCCGGGCGGCAATGCCTATCCTTCCAGCTATACGATCCGCTCGGAGCAGGTCGTGCTCTCGGAAGAGCTTAAAGCGGCTCCAGCCATTATGGAGACTGGCATGATTTCCGACTATTACCGCCAGGTTCCTTCAAAAACGCCGAGCCGCGTCGCCGACCTCGCCCGCGAGATTACAGCCGGCGCGGCGACCGACTACGACAAGGCGAAGGCGATCGAGACGTATCTGAGCACGACGTTCCCGTACACGAACGAGCCCGACTTGACCAAGAAAAAGAGCGCCGACTTCGTCGACTCGTTCTTGTTCGAGATCCAGGAGGGCTACTGCGACTACTTCTCGAGCGCGATGGCCGTGCTGGCCCGCTCCGCCGGCTTGCCGTCGAGATGGGTCAAAGGCTACGCTTCGGGCACCGGCACGGTCGATCCCGAGGCGATGATGCGCGGAGGGCGCGAGGCGGCCGAGCGGATGGACCGCGACGGGGCCGATACGTACACGGTGCGCAATTCCGACGCCCACTCCTGGGTGGAGATCTACTTCGAGGGCTACGGCTGGATTCCGTTCGAGCCGACGCCGGGCTTCGCCTTCCCGTACGCTTCGGCCGCGGCCGAAGCCGCGCCGGAGCCGAGCCTCGCGCCGGAGCCGTCCGCAGCGCCAGACGCGACAGAGGCTCCGGCCGAAGCCGCAGGGCCGCTCGTGCCGAGATGGCTGGGCTGGACCGGGCTGGGCCTGTTCGCGGCAGCGGCGGCGGTGCTCGCTTTCCTGCGCCGCGACTGGCTCGCCGCCAGATGGCGCGGCTACCGGACCCGCTCGCTCACGGCCGAGCAGCGGATCGTCTGGGAGACCGAGCGGCTCATCCGCTCGGCGCGCCGCCACGGCCTCGCCAAGGCGGAGCATGAGACGCTGCGCGAGGCGGTGGAGCGCTGGTCCGGCCAGCGCCGCTTCCTCAAGCAGGAGCTGGGTGAAGTGCTCGGCCTGTTCGAGCGCACGAAGTACGGCGGCCGGCCGGCGACGCGCGAGGAAGCCGATTCGTATGCCGCCAAGGTCCGGGAGCTGAGCGGAAGGCTGCGCTCGCCGGGCTGATGCCCGGCCGGCGCGCTTGCGCCGGCGGCGCTCGGCAGGGGCTTCCCCTCCGAGCCCCGCAAGCCGTCCCTGCGCGCCGCATGGATGCGGCGAAAGACTCCGTTTCGAGCGCTGGCGAGCCGGCGCGCGGGACGGGGTTTTTCGCGCTTTTGCGCTTAAGGTTCCATTTTGCGCCTGCATCCTGTACTATGGTATAGTTTCGTAAGACAAGCAGGCTCTATAGCAAGGGAGACAAAGCGATGTTCGAACGGCTGGTGCCGCACATGCGCGTGAAATCTATATATGATATCGATCTGGATCTGCTCGCCCGCAAAGGCGTCAAGGGCATCATCACCGATCTCGACAACACCCTTGTCGGATCGAAGATCGCGCTTGCTACGCCCGAGCTGATCGTTTGGCTCGACCGGGTGCGGGAGCTCGGCTTCCAGGTCGTCGTCGTGTCTAATAACCACGAGACCCGGGTGTCGCGCTTCGCGCTGCCGCTGTCGATCCCGTTCATCCATGCCGCCCGCAAGCCGTCGACGCGCGCCTTCCGCAAGGCGCTCGTCGTGCTCGGGCTCGAGGCGGAGCAGACGGTCGTCATCGGCGACCAGATGATGACCGACGTGCTCGGCGGCAAGCGGATGGGATTGTACACGATTCTCGTCTCCCCGATCGCGCCGCTGGACGAAGGCTTCGGCACCCGGATCAACCGGCTGCTGGAGCGGATCGCCCTGACGCGGCTGCGCCGCAAGGGCCTGTGGCAGGAGGAGGAAACAGGCAAGTGAGCAAGCAAGTGAAGCCGATAATAGGGAAAAATAAGGACAAGCCGTCCTGCGCCGGCTGCGGCGCCGAGCTGCAGACGCTGAGCAAGGACCGGCCGGGCTATGTGCCCGCCTCCGCGCTCGACGCGGATGGGGCGATCTGCCAGCGGTGCTTCCGCATCCGCAACTACAATGACGCGGTCCAGGTGTCGATGGACCACGACGAGTTCCTCCGGCTGCTCGGCGGCATCGCGTCCACCGACAGTCTCGTCGTGCATATCGTGGATCTGTTCGACTTCGAGGGCAGCCTGATCTCGGGCCTGCAGCGGTTCGTCGGCGCCAATCCGGTGCTGCTCGTCGTCAACAAGATCGACCTGCTGCCCAAGGGCACGAACTACAACCGCATCCGCAACTGGGTGCAGCGCCAGGCCAAGGCCCAAGGACTGCGCACGGTCGACGTCGTCCTGTGCAGCGCCAAGAAGGGCATGGGCTTCGAGCGCGTCGTCGAGTCCGTGGAGCAGCTGCGCGGCCGCCGCGACGTCTATGTCGTCGGCGCGACCAACGTCGGCAAGTCGACGCTCATCAACCGGCTCATCTCCGACTACAGCGACCTGGACCGCGAGCTGACCGTCTCGCGCTTCCCGGGCACGACGCTCGACGAGATCCGCATTCCGCTCGACGACGGCAAGGCGATCGTCGACACGCCGGGCATCGTCTACCCGTCGCGCCTGACGGAGCTCGTGCCGCGCGGCGTGCTCGGCGCGCTGCTGCCGGACAAGCCGATCAAGCCGCTCGTCTATCAGCTCGACGCGGGGCAGACGCTGTTTTTCGGCAGCCTCGTCCGCTTCGACTATACGCGCGGCTCGAATCTGAGCTTCACGCTCTACACGGCCAACGGGCTCAAGGTGCATCGCACGAAGCTTGAGCGCGCCGACGAGCTGTACGCCCAGCACAAGGGCGAGCTGCTCGCGCCGCCGACCGCGGCGGAGCTGGAGACGATGCCGGCCTGGACGCGCCATTCGCTGCGCGTTCCGCGCGGCAGCGAGTCCGATATCTTCATCTCCGGCCTCGGCTGGATCCGCGTCAACGGCACGAGCGGAGCCCAGATCGAAGTGTACGCGTCCAAGGGCGTCAAGGTGCTTGTCCGCGAAGCGCTCATCTAGAAGCTGCGCCACATCTCGCTACGGGAGGACTTACGATGCAGACCCGACTGGACGGCTCGGACCGGATCGCCGTCGACAGCTCGACGACGCTGTTCGGCGTCATCGGCGATCCGATCCGCCATTCCAAATCTCCGATCATGATGAACCGCGCCTTCCGCGAGACGGGCGTCAACGGCGTCTACGCGGCGTTCCATGTGACGGCGGACAAGCTCGGCGACTTCTGGCTCGGCGTCCGCGCGATGGGCATCCGCGGCGTCAACGTCACGATTCCGCATAAGCTGGACGTCATGCGCCATCTCGACTTCGTCGACGAAGGAGCGCGGCGGATCGGAGCGGTCAATACGGTCGTCAACAACGGCGGCATGCTGACCGGCTACAATACGGACGGCATCGGCTACGTGCGATCGCTCAAGGAAGAGGCGATGCCGGAGCTGAAGGGCAAGCGCATCGCCGTCATCGGCGCCGGCGGCGCGGCCCGCGGCATCCTGCACGCGCTGCTCGGCGAGGAGCCGGAGCGCGTGAGCGTGCTGAACCGTACGGAGTCGCGGGCCCGGGAGCTGGCGGACGCCATGTCCGACCGCGGAGAGGTCGAGGCGCTGGCCGCGGCCGGCACGGACGCCGACGAGGCGATCCGCCGCGCCGATCTGGTCGTCAATACGACGTCGATCGGCATGTACCCGTATGTGGCCGACATGCCGATCGACATCTCGCTGCTGCGGCCGGATGCCGTATGCAGCGATCTCATCTACAATCCGCTGGAGACGGCCTGGCTGGCCGGCGCGCGCGAGCGCGGCTGCCGCACGCACGGCGGACTCGGGATGTTCATCTACCAAGGCGCTTACGCCTTTGAATATTGGACGGGACTGCCGGCTCCCGCGCAGGCGATGCGCGAGACCGTGCTGCAAGCGCTGCAGGTCCCGGCCGCGACTTGAAATTCCCGCCTCGCAGCGGGACGAGACAGAGAGGAAATGTGACGTTCATGACATTGACCGGCAAGCAAAAGCGCCATCTGCGCGCGCTGGCCCACCACCTGACCCCGATCTTTCAGATCGGCAAGGGCGGCTACAACGAGCAGCTGGTGAAGCATATCGAGGAAGCGATCGAGAAGCGGGAGCTGCTCAAAGTGAACCTGCTCAACAACTGCGACGAGGATCCGCGCGAGGTCGGCGCCCAGCTGGCCTCAGGCTCCGGCTCGCATCTCGTGCAGGTGATCGGCAAGACGATCGTCCTGTACAAGGAGTCCAAGGACTACAAGACGATCGAGCTGCCGCGCTAGGCATTCGGCCCGCGATCGCGTAGAGGAGGAAGCCGATGCGCAAGATCGGACTGATGGGCGGCACGTTCGACCCGATCCATATCGGGCATCTCGTCGCCGCCGAGCGCTCCATGGAGGCATGCGGCCTGGACCAGGTCTGGTTCATCCCGAATGCCGGCCCGCCGCTCAAGGAGCGCGCGCCCGGGGCGTCCCCCGAGGAGCGGCTGCGCATGACGGAGCTCGCGACGGAGGGTCATCCGGCCTTCCGCGTGCTGGATCTGGAGTTGCGGCGCGGCGGCGTCAGCTATACCTACGATACGGTGGAGGAGCTGAGCTGGCTGGAGCCGGACGCGGAGTTCCACCTGATCGTCGGCACCGACCGCATTCGTGATCTGCCGCTCTGGCACCGGATCGGCGAGCTCGCGCAGCGCATCCGCTTCATCGGGGTCGACCGTCCCGAGGACGGCGGCCAGCCGGCGGACCCGGCGCTCATGCCGCCGCTGCCGGAATCTCTGCGCGAGCGCGTCATCCGCGTGCCGATGCCGCAGCTGGACATCTCGTCGACGGCGATCCGCACGCGGCTCGCCGCAGGTCTGTCCGCGCGCTATCTCGTGCCGGACGCCGTGCTGAGCCATCTGACCGCAAAGGGGCTGTACCGCCATGATGGATAAGGAGCGTATGATCGAGACAATCCGCTCCGGCATGCCGGAGCGCCGCTGGCTGCATGTGCAGGGCGTCATCGAGACGTCGATCGTGCTGGCGCGGCGCTTCGGCGCCGATCCCGCCCAGGCCGAGCTGGCCGCCATCCTGCATGATCTGGCCAAGTATTGGCCAGTCGACCGGATGGAGGCCTACATCCGCGAGGAAGGCGTCGATCTGGACGTGCTCGGCTACGACAAGGAGCTGTGGCATGCTCCGGCCGGCGCCTATGCGGCGGCCAAGGACTTCGGCGTGACCGACGCGGAGGTGCTGGACGCCGTGCGCTGGCATACGTCCGGCCGCGAGTCCATGACGCTGCTCGACCGGGTCGTCTGCCTCGCGGACTATATGGAGCCGAGCCGCGAGTTTCCCGGCGTCGACCGCATCCGCGAGCTCGCCCAGACCGATCTGGACGGCGCGCTGACGGCCGGCTTCGATTCCACGATCCGCTTCCTGCTCGACAAAGGCAAGCGCATCTATCCGCTTACTGTAACGGCCCGCAACGGCCTGATCCGCAACACCACTACCACTTAAGCCCAAGGAGGCAACGGAATGGCCCTGAATTCCGAACAACTGCTGCAAGCGGCCGTCGAGGCGGCCGAAGATAAAAAAGCCGGCAACGTCGTCGCTCTGAACCTCAAGGAAATCTCGCTCGTCGCCGATTATTTCGTCATCTGCCACGGCAACTCCGATACGCAGGTGCAGGCGATCGCGACCGAGATCCGCAAGCGCGCCCAGGAGGGCGGCGTGACGATCCGCGGCATCGAGGGCATGGACACGGCCCGCTGGGTGCTGATCGACCTCGGCGACGTCGTCGTGCATGTGTTCCACCGCGACGAGCGGGATTATTACAGCCTGGAAAGGCTCTGGTCCGACGCCAAGGTCGTGGAGTTCGCATGACGACCTACGCCGGATCGACGATGAAGCTGAGGGTGGCGCGCGAAGTGTCGCCCTTCGGCTATTTTTTGTCTCTGGGCGACGATGAGGACACGGAGGTGCTGCTGCACTACTCCGAGACGAACGGCGTCAAGGTCAAGGAAGGCATGGAGGTCGAGGCATTCCTGTTCCACGATACGGACGACCGCCTTTCCGCTACGCTCAAAAAGCCGCTTATCCGGCTCGGCGAGCTGAAGCGCCTCGCTGTCGCGGACATCCATCCGCGGCTCGGCTGCTTCCTCGAGATCGGGCTCGGCCGCCAGCTGCTGCTGCCGATCTCGGAGCTGCCGGAGCTGATCGACCTGCGTCCGCTGCCGGGGGACGAGGTGTTCGTGACGCTGACGCATGACAAGAGCGGCCGCCTGCTCGCCAAGCTCGCCCGCGAGGAGGACCTGGCCAAGCATGTGTTCCCGGCTCCCGCCACCTGGAAAAACGAGTGGAAAGAGGGCTGGGTGAGCCGCACGCTGCAGATGGGCTCGTTCGTCGTGCTCGACGGCGGCGTCGTCGGCTTCGGCGCGTACGGCATGATTCCGGCGGCGGAGCGGCCGGAGCCGCTGCGCCTCGGCCAGCGCGTGAGCGCGCGCGTCACGTTCGTGCGCGAGGACGGCCGCGTCAACCTGTCGATGGGCAAGCTCAAGCAGGTCGGCCGGATCGAGGACGCCGACCGGCTGCTTGCTTTTCTCAAGGAGCGTCCGGGCGGCGCGATGCCGTATTCCGACGAGACGCCGGCGGAGCTCATCAAGAACAAGTTCGGCATCAGCAAGTCGGCGTTCAAGCGGGCGGTCGGCAAGCTGATGCGCGACGGGATCGTCCGCCAGGAGGGCAACTGGACGAAGCTGCTGACCGAAGAGGAAGCGGCGGCGTTCAAGGCCAAGGCGGATGCGGTTAAGGCGGATGCGGCGAAGGCCGGAGCGGCCAAAACCGATGCGGCGAAGGCGGAGTCGGCGAAGGCCGGGGCGGCGCCAAAGCAGCCTGCCGCCACGGAACGCGCAGCCAAAGAGCCGGCGTCCAGGGAACCGGTGAAAAAGGCGCCGCAGAAAAAGCCTTTCCCGGGTCCGAACCGCGGCCGCTAGCCAGGAAGGAGATGCGAACGCGATGAGAGCGTACCGTCAATTCGCCGGCGTCTACGACCGGCTCATGGAGGACATGCCGTATCCGGACTGGATCCGCTTCATGCGGGAGTGCTGGGACCGCTACGGCATCCCGGAAACGGTGGCCGATCTCGGCTGCGGCACCGGCAGCCTGGCGATTCCGCTGGCGAAGTCCGGCTTCACCGTGTACGGCATCGACCTGTCGGCCGACATGCTGGCGATCGCCCGCAGCAAGTGGGACGAGACGCCGCAGCAGGCGATCCGTCCGCGCGCGGGCTCGGTCCGCTGGCTGCAGCAGGACATGCGCGACTGGGAGCTGCCGCAGCCGGTCGACGCGGCGATCAGCTTCTGTGACTGCCTCAACTACCTGACAGAGGAAGAAGACGTCGAGGCGGCGTTCCGCGCAGCCTATCGGGGACTGAAGCCGGGAGGCGCGCTGCTGTTCGACGTTCATGCGCCGCTCACGCTGCGCCGCTACGCCGAGGAGCAGCCGTTCACGCTCGACGAGCGCGACGTCGGCTACATCTGGACGTCCGAGCTTGACGACGAGCGCGTCGAGATCCGCCATCATCTTACGATTTTCGCGCGCGACGAGTCCGACCGCGAAGGCCGGTTCGTGCGCTTCGAGGAAGTGCATCAGCAGCGCGCCTACGACCCGGACTGGATCGCCTCCGCGCTGCGCGCCGCCGGCTTCTCCCGCGTCGACCGCTACGCGGACTTCCGCCTGCACGAGCCGACGGAGCAGTCGGAGCGGCTGTTTTTCGCGGCCGTGAAGTAGATATTCACAAAGCCTCCAGCTTATCGGCGTTGGAGGTTTTTTTGTCAAGCGGGATGTGACTAATCATACGATTTTGAATCGTTAAAATAAGTGGGGAGATGCGACGATGGACAAGCCGCTTAGGCTCGCAGCTCCATGCCTGGAGCTGCGGGAAGAGTACGAGTCGTATTACCGGGAATGGCTGGAGAGCGGGGAGACGTTCGTGCCCTGGGTTACGGAGAGGAAGCCGGAGCCGTTCGAGGAGATGCTGGCCTGGCTGGAGGAACGGGGGCTGGAGGACAAGCAGCCGCCCGGCTGGGTGCCGGACTCGACGTTCTGGCTGACGGACGGCGCAGGACGCGTGCTCGGCGCGGCCAACCTCCGGCATCGCCTGACGCCGGGCTTGCTGGCGGCGGGCGGGCATGTCGGCTACGGCATCCGGCCGTCGGAGCGGGGAAAAGGCTACGCAAAAGCGCTGCTCAAGCTGACGCTGGAGCAGGCGGCCGCGCTCGGCGTCGAGCGGGCGCTGCTCGTCTGCGACCGGAGCAACGAGGCGTCCGCCCGCGTCATCCTTGCCTGCGGCGGCGTCGAGGACGAGCCGCATGAAGAAGCGGACGGCAACGTCGTGCGCCGCTTCTGGATCGGCTTGCCTTCCGCGCGGTAAGCACTTCGCTGCATTTCGACGAATTGTCGCAAAAAACGCGGCGGCCGCTCCCGGAATCGTCCGGGCCTGCGGCCGCCGCGTTTTTTTGCGTGCGTGGGTCAAAGGTCAAGGATTGGTCGTCCAGATGCCGGCCGTCTTGATGAAGACGCGGTCCGGCAGCTTGAGCGTGGCGACGATCAGCTCGGCGACGTCCTCCGGCTGAAGGATGCCCTCGTCGTGCCCGCCGCCCTTGAGCAGGCCGTTGGCCGAGGCGAGCGGGGTGTTGACTGTGCTCGGCGTCAGCGCCGTCACGCGGATGTTCGACTTGCGCACCTCCTGCATGAGCGCTTCGGTGAAGCCCATGACGCCGAACTTGGAGGCGTTGTACGCGGAGCCGGTGGCGAAGCCGCGCTCGCCCGCCGTCGAGGCGACGTTGATGATCGAGCCGTACTGGCGCTCCAGCATGAACGGCAGCACGGCATGCGTCACATAGTAGGTGCCGAACAGGTTAATGCGCACGATGCGCTCCCACTCGGCCGGTTCCATGTCGGCGACCTTGCCGAAGCTGGCGACGCCGGCGTTGTTGAGCAGGATGTCGACTCGTCCGAGCTCCTGGGCGAGCCCCTGCGCGGCCTCGGCGGCCTGGGCGGCGTCCGCGATGTCGGCGACGGCGTAATGGACGTCGACGCCGTGGCGGTCCGACAGCTCCTTGGCGAGCGCGGCGAGCTCGGTCTCCGTGCGCGAGATGAGGCCGAGGCTGACGCCCTCGCGGGCGAGCGCTTCGGCGGCGGCGCGGCCGATGCCTTTGCCGGCGCCGGTGATGATGGCGGTCTTTTTCTTGAGCTCCATGAATGATCTCTCCTTTGGTCTCGGATGGATAGGTCAGGTCCTAGTATATCGGATGGAGCCGCCCTGCGCCAAACGGCGCTCCGGACTAGCTGGAACGAAGCCTGGAATATGCGCTGAAGGCGCTTCGAGCTGCCCGGGCAACCGCGCAGAGCGGGCCTCCGGCTTGACACGCCGTCCGCCGCTCCGCTATAATCGACTCAATTCGCTATAGTTGGCGTTGATGAGGAGCAGTAGGCTCCGCAGCGGGAATCAGAGATCCGGAGACAGGGTGGAAGCCGGAGCCGCAGCGTGCCGAATCTCGCCTCGGAGCCGCAAGGTCATTCCCGCGCCGCGGGCGCAGCCTTGCCGACCGGCCCGCGTTAAGGGCGTCAAAGAGTGGGCGGACCGAGCCGTAGGCCGGACGTCAACTAGGGTGGTACCACGGGAATCCAAGCCTCTCGTCCCTAGCGTTTCAGCGCTGGGGCGGGAGGTTTTTTTGCATGCCTGAAGCGCTTCAACTCGACAGGAGGCCATATAACGATGAGTCAAGACCGCAACCACAACCAGGGCTACAATCCCCAGCAGCTGGAGCCGAAATGGCAGCAGTACTGGGATGAGCATAAGACGTTCGCCACGACCGAGGAGCCGGGCAAGCCGAAGTTCTACGCGCTCGACATGTTCCCTTATCCGTCCGGCGCCGGCCTGCACGTCGGCCATCCCGAGGGCTACACGGCGACCGACATCGTGTCCCGCTACAAGCGGATGAAGGGCTACAACGTGCTCCATCCGATGGGCTGGGACGCGTTCGGCCTGCCGGCGGAGCAGCATGCGCTCGACACGGGCGAGCATCCGCGCGACATCACGGTCAAGAACATCAACAACTTCCGCCGCCAAATCAAGTCGCTCGGCTTCTCCTACGACTGGGACCGCGAGATCAGCACGACCGATCCGGACTACTACAAGTGGACGCAGTGGATCTTCATCCAGCTGTACAAGAAGGGCCTCGCCTATGTCGCCGAGATCCCGGTCAACTGGTGCGAGGCGCTCGGGACGGTGCTGGCCAACGAGGAGGTCATCAACGGCCTGTCGGAGCGCGGCAACCATCCGGTCGTGCGCAAGCCGATGCGCCAGTGGGTGCTGAAGATCACCGAGTACGCCGAGCGGCTGCTCGACGATCTGGAGGAGCTCGACTGGTCGGAGAGCATCAAGGACATGCAGCGCAACTGGATCGGCAAGTCCGTCGGCGCGGAGGTCGCGTTCGCGGTGGACGGCTCGGACGCCGAGATCCACGTGTTCACGACGCGTCCCGATACGCTGTTCGGCGCGACGTACTGCGTGCTGGCGCCGGAGCATGAGCTCGTCGACGTCATCGCCAGCGAGGAGCAGCGCGCCGCCGTGGCGGCCTACCGCGAGGCGGCCGCCCGCAAGAGCGATCTGGAGCGGACCGACCTGGCCAAGGAAAAGTCCGGCGTGTTCACTGGCGCGTACGCGATCAACCCGGTCAGCGGCGCGAAGGTGCCGGTCTGGATCGCCGACTATGTGCTCGCCGGCTACGGCACGGGCGCGATCATGGCGGTGCCGGGCCACGACCAGCGCGACTGGGAGTTCGCCAAGCAGTTCGGCCTGCCGATCGTCGAGGTCGTGCAGGGCGGCGACGTCGAGCAGGAGGCTTTTGCCGGCGACGGCCCGCATGTGAACTCGGACTTTCTGGACGGCAAGTCCAATGCCGAGGCGATCGCCGCCATGATCGAGCGTCTGGAGCAGAGCGGCAAGGGCCGCGGCAAGACGACCTATCGGCTGCGCGACTGGCTGTTCAGCCGCCAGCGCTACTGGGGCGAGCCGATCCCGATCCTTCATCTGGAGGACGGCAGCATGAAGCCCGTTCCGGAGGATCAGCTGCCGCTGCTGCTGCCGGATGTCGACGCGATCAAGCCGTCGGGCACGGGCGAGTCGCCGCTGGCGAACGTGACGGACTGGGTCAACACGACCGATCCGGAGACCGGCCTGCCGGCGCGCCGCGAGACGAACACGATGCCGCAGTGGGCCGGCAGCTGCTGGTACTACCTGCGCTTCATCGACCCGCACAACGACAAGGAGCTCGTCTCCAAGGAGAAGCAGCGCGAGTGGATGCCGGTCGACCTGTATATCGGCGGCGCGGAGCATGCGGTGCTTCACCTGCTGTACGCGCGCTTCTGGCATAAGGTGCTGTACGACATCGGCGCCGTCGACACCAAGGAGCCTTTCCACAAGCTGGTCAACCAGGGCATGATCCTCGGCACGAACAACGAGAAGATGTCCAAGTCGCGCGGCAACGTCATCAACCCGGACGACATCGTCAGCGAGTACGGCGCGGACACGCTGCGTCTGTACGAGATGTTCATGGGGCCGCTGGAGGCGACCAAGCCGTGGAACGAGAGCGGCGTCGAAGGCATGCACCGCTTCCTGAGTCGCGTCTGGCGCCTGTTCGTCGGCGAGGGCGGCGAGCTGAACCCGCGCATCACGGACGAGGCCGGCAGCGACGCGTACAACCGCGTCTGGCACCGCTCGATCAAGAAGGTGTCGGACGACTTCGAGAACCTGCGCTTCAACACGGCCATCAGCCAGCTGATGATTTGGGTCAACGAGGCGTACAAGGCGGAGACGCTGCCGCGCCGGTCGATGGAGAACTTCGTGCAGCTGCTGTCGCCGCTTGCCCCGCATATCGCCGAGGAGCTGTGGGAAAAGCTCGGCCGCGAAGGCTCGATCAGCTACGTCGCCTGGCCGGAGTTCGACGAGCAGTGGACGGTCGACCAGGAGGTCGAGATCGTCGTGCAGGTGAACGGCAAGATCGCCGAGCGCGTCTCGATCGCCGCCGACATGGATACGGCGGAGATGGAGCGCGTCGCCAAGGAGCTGCCGAAGGTCGCCGAGCTGATCGCCGGCAAGACGGTGCGCAAGGTCGTCGCCGTCAAGGGCAAGCTCGTCAACATCGTGGCGAACTGAGTCGGCTAGGGCTTGGAGCGTTTCACCCTCATGGAGAAAGAAAGGCCCGTCGTCCAGCTGGACGACGGGCCTTTCTTTCTCAATTCAGTTTGTTGACGAAAGGGAAGCTTCAATTTTAATCATGGCTTTGTTCATTTGGTGTTCATTCGCTAAAACGGATTCACTGTCTACGGCATCAACACCACGATAGACATATTTGGTATTCTGATAAAAATCAAAAGCAAAGGAATCTAACGGCAGTTTCTCGGCGTCATCCATGAACCGTTCTAGAACGACTGCTCGGAAAATATTTGATAACATATATTCATCATCATCTTTCTTGGTCAGATAGGTCTTGTCTGAATAAGCCTGTAAAATAAAGCCGGAAAATTCGAGCAGTTCATCTTGAGAAGGCTTATATGTACGGGCCAATGCCTCGGCCGCGTCAGCTCGTTCTGTTTTTGTTCCTGAGATATCAGCGATTTGCGATAGTTCATCCTTCCAGTTCGCAGCTGCCTCTACATCAGGAGTCGAAGCTGGCTTTGCCTCGGTCTTTTCAGGAATAGGGGAAGTAGTTTCTTTTGGCGTAGAGACTGGATCGTCTGACGGTTCAGGACTCTCCATGACGGCAGGAACAAGAGAATCCTGGGACGCGACTTTGGGTTGAGGCTCGGGAATCATGATTGTACTAATAAAGAAGACAATGAATCCAGAAGCAGCGAAAATCAAATGCTTCTTAAAGGTAGAGCTCTTGCGGACTTTCCCTACAATCCCCATTGTCAAAAAGACAATGAAAGAAATGAAACCGACAATCATCAGCAAAACTAACATCGTTTAACTTCCTTTCGAATGTTTTCAATAATATTACTTCATTTGTCGAATTAGGTCTATAGTATTATGATTTTAGAACTATATATCTATATTAAAATAAACTATTATTATTATATGTGTAAATATACTAGGGAAATGTATTGATTGATTTTTTGTGTAAGAATTACATCATAAGGGCTGAATTATGCTATGATGAAAAAAAAGCCCCCGAGGGGGCTTGATCTTTCCTGAGGAAAGCATCCCGGAGAGGTGAACGGACCCTGAGTCCGCTTCTTATGAAGCGGTCAGGGACCGTTCACCTCTTCGCCGTATAGGGCGGCCTGCACCTTCTCGAGATCCTCGCGGTACTTGTCGTGCGTCGTGCGGATCAGCTTCTGGAATACGCCGTCGGTCTCCTGCCGCAGCAGCTGCAGCCCCTGCTGGGTGATGCCGCCCGGCACGGAGACGCGCTGGATCAGCTCCTTCGGCGTCATGCCGCCTTCGGTGAGCAGCTTGCCGGTGCCGAGCAGCATGGCGCTCGTGATGGCGACCGCCTCGTCCGGGTCGATGCCGGTCACCTCGACCGCGGCGTCGACGAGCCGCTGCGCGAGGAACGCCATGAACGCCGGGCCGCAGCTGGACAGGTCGGATACGACGCGGGTGTACTGCTCGTCGATGAGCAGCGGCTCGCTGATATGGGAGAGCAGTCCTTCGAGCAGGCAGCAGTCGGGCACGGTCATGCGGCTGCCGAACATGCAGAGCGAGACGCCGCTCAGGACGCCGCTCGTAATGCTGGGAATGACTTTGGCAATGCGGCAGGGGAGCTGGTCCTCGAGCTGCTGGATGAGGACCGGGCTCGTGATCGAGACGACGATCTGATCCTCCCGCGCCCACGGGCGCAGCTCCTGCAGCACCGTCTTGAATTCGGACGGCTTGATGCAGAGGAACGCGCAGTCGCATTGCAGGACGAGCTCGCGGTTGCTCGCGGCGGCGGTCATGCCGGGATAGGCGGCGGCGAGCCGCTCCGCTTTGGCTTGGGTGCGGTTGGCGACGACGACATCGGATGCCTCAAGGGCTCCCGAACGGACTAAGGCGTCCACGAGCAGGCTGCCCATGCTGCCGGTACCGATGAAACCCACCTTCATGAATGAATCCCTCCTAGCGGGCTGAGGAGCGCTCTGTACCGGCCTGGCTTGGCAGGGCGCCTCGCATGGAACCGGCTGGGAAATTGCCGCTGGCGCGGGAATTCCGCCGATTCCGTCAGGCCATCCGGGAGCCGCTGGGCGGACGGATGGCGAATCGCTATTACTGTATGCGGCGAGGCCCGGCCAACATGTCGAAACGGGCGCCGGATTTTGGAAAAACATGAAAACAAGGAAGGATGAGGGGCATGGACGATCGGATGAAAGGGAGGCAAGGGTGGAAGAAGGCGGGCATCGGCGTGCTGGCGGCGACGGGCTGTCTGCTGCTCGCGCTCGGCCTGCAGCCGGCTCGGGAGGCGGAGCCGTCCGGCTGGATCCGGCTGGACGCCGCCGCAGGGGATTCGGCGGCGCTGACGGCCGCTGCGGGGGAGAGCGGGCAGGAAGCGAAGAGCGGGCAGGCGGGAACGAGTGACGGGGGCGGTGCCGGGAGCGGGAAAACAGGAATTGGTGACGGGGACAATGCCGGGAGCGGGAAAACGAAGGATGGAGCGGGGAGCAGCCAGCAGGAGCAGGCTGCATCCGGAACGGAGCGAGGCGCGGATCAGAGCGCTTCGAGCGGCGCGGTCTCTGCAGCGGGGCAGGGCGGAACGGCGGGAGCGGCCGGCGGAGCCGCGGGTGCAGGAGCGGGAAGCGGAGCGGCAGGAGCAGGTGCAGGGGCGGGAGGTGGAGGCGAGGGAACGGGGGGCGGAGCGGCAGGAGCAAGTGAGGGAACGGGAGGCGGAGCGGCGGGCGCAGGCGAGGGGGCGGCCGCTGATTCCGGCAGCGGCCAAGGAGGCGCGTCCGCGCCTGCCGGCGGCTATGCGGCGGACGGCCGCCTCGACCTGAACCGGGCGACGGCCGAGGAGCTGGACGGCTTGCCCGGCGTCGGTCCCGCCAAAGCGAAGGCGATCGTGGAAGACCGCGAGCGCAACGGACCTTTTGCCAGCGTGGAGGATGTCGAGCGGGTCAAGGGGATCGGCCCGAAGCTGCTCGAGAAGTGGAAAAATCTTGTTGTGGTCTCCCATCGGATGTGAGAAGATGGACAGGACGAAACCAATTAATCTTATCGATATAGGAGGAGAATGAATATGGCAGAACAACGCAAGCCGGCCCCGGAAACGCTGGCCGTACACGGCGGGCAGGAAATCGATCCGACGACGCAGTCCCGCGCGGTGCCGATCTACCAGACGACGTCCTACGGCTTCGAGAGCACGGAGCATGCCGCAGACCTGTTCGGTCTCAAGCAGTTCGGCAACATCTACACGCGCATCATGAACCCGACGAGCGACGTGTTCGAGAAGCGCGTCGCCGCCCTCGAAGGCGGCGCGGCCGCGCTTGCGGTCGCCTCGGGCTCCTCCGCGATCACGTTCTCCATCCTCAACATCGCCTCCGCGGGCGACGAGATCGTCAGCTCCTCCAGCCTGTACGGCGGCACGTACAACCTGTTCGCGCACACGCTGCCGAAGCTCGGCATCACGGTCAAGTTCGTCGACAGCTCCGATCCGGAAAACTTCCGCGCCGCGATCACGGACAAGACGAAGGCCGTCTTCGGCGAGACGATCGGCAACCCGCGCGGGGACGTGCTGGACATCGAGGCGGTCGCCGCGATCGCGCATGAGAACGGCATCCCGCTAATCGTGGACAACACGTTCCCGAGTCCGTACCTGCTCCGTCCGATCGACTTCGGCGCCGACATCGTCGTGCACTCCGCGACCAAGTTCATCGGCGGCCACGGCACGTCGATCGGCGGCATCATCGTCGACAGCGGCAAGTTCGACTGGACGCAGAACGACAAGTTCCCGGGCCTGACGCAGCCGGATCCGAGCTACCACGGCCTCGTGTACACCGATGCGGTCGGCCCGATCGCCTACATCATCAAGGCCCGCGTGCAGCTGCTGCGCGACATCGGCGCGGCGATCTCGCCTTTCAACTCCTTCCTGCTGCTGCAAGGACTGGAGACGCTCCACCTGCGGCTGGAGCGGCACAGCACGAACGCGCTCGCGGTCGCGCGCTGGCTTGAGGGGAACGACGCCGTCGCCTCCGTCAGCTACGCCGGCCTGGAGAGCCACCCGTCGCATGGGCTGGCGCAGAAGTACCTGCCGCGCGGCCAAGGCGCGATCCTGACGTTCGAGATCAAGGGCGGCGTCGAGGCCGGCAAGGCGCTCATCAATTCCGTCCAGCTGTTCTCGCATCTGGCCAACGTCGGCGATTCCAAGTCGCTCATCATCCATCCGGCGAGCACGACGCACCAGCAGCTGTCGCCGGACGAGCAGCTCAGCTCCGGCGTGACGCCGGGCCTGATCCGGCTGTCGGTCGGCACGGAGCATATCGACGACATCCTGCATGACCTGGAGCAGGCGATCCTGGCGAGCCAGGCCGTAGCGGCCGGATCGGCGAGCTGAAGGCGGCCGGCAGCCGTATGACTTTCCTTTCGAATCCGGTATAATGGCTTCAGACAGGATTCGACAGGGAGGAGGGGCTTCGATGCCCGATCGGATGCCAGGACAGCAAGAAGAGGTCCGCAAGGACTGGGATACGTATTTCATGGACATCGCCTATATGGTCTCAACCCGCTCCCGCTGCCCGCGGCGGCATGTCGGCGCGCTGCTCGTGCAGGGCAAGAAGCTGCTCGGCACGGCGTACAACGGCGCTCCGATGGGCGTCTCCGACTGCTCGGAGGCGGGCTGCATGATCGTCGAGGAGTGGGAGCAGCGCGAGGGCGTCGCCGGCGAGCCGGAGATGGTCAAGAAGCAGCGCTGCATCCGCACGATCCATGCCGAGCAGAACCTGCTGCTGTTCACCGACCGGATCGACCGCGAGGGCTCGACGGTGTACGTGACGGACCAGCCGTGCTGGACATGCGCGAACATGCTCGCCAACAGCGGCATCGTGGAGATCGTGTTCCACCGGGGCTACCCGAAGGATGCGGCCAAGGTGGAGCATCTGATGGCGCAGAAGGGCATCGTGTTCCGCCGGCTGGACGGCTATGCACCGCCTCCGCAAGCGGGCGCGGCGGTGGTCGACTGAGCAGCCGGACGGCTGCCGGGTGATGGAGGCGGCTGGCGAAGGGCGGTCGAGCAAAGGCTCTGGGGCGAACTGGTTCGGGTGGCTCGGACGAGCACGGAAGTGAACGGACGAGCGACTCCTCGACGGAGCATTCGGCTTGGAACGACCCGATAGGCGGCAAGGACGAGGTTGAAGAATGGTTGCAAGGAGGAAGCACCTCCTGGAGCATCGCGTGTTCGCGATGGCCAGGAGGTGCTTTTTTCGTTGCGAAAAGGGACTTTAGCGAGCGGCTCCAATGCCGAGCGGCGGAGTTGCGCGGAAAAACCGAGCAACGAGGCTCGAACGGGAGCCCTCGCGTCGGAGTTGCGCGGAAAAACCGAGCAACTAGGCTCGAACGGGAGCCTTCGCGTCGGAGTTGCGCGGAAAAACCGAGCAACTAGGCTCGAACAGGAGCCCTCGCGTCAGAGTTGCGCGGAAAAACCGAGTAACGGGGTTCGAACAGGGGCCTTCGCGTCGGAGTTGCGCGGAAAAACCGAGCAACTGGGTTTGAACACGCGTTTCGCAGTGACGAATGTTTCTAACGCCAACTGTATCCGTTAAGGAGATTCGCGATGAACCACGCTTGAATGGATATGAGGAGGTGAAGCCGGATGATCGAGCCTTCGATGCGTCAGCAGCGGGGAGTGGCGGCCGAGCCGCTCCGGCAAAGAGAAGGCTGGCCGATCGAGCCGCATCGGCGGATAAAAGGCTGGCTGGACGGGCGGCCGCTCGTGTGGGCGGCCGTCTGCTTCGTCGCGGGCAGCTCGGCGGCCGCGTATGCGTCCCCCGGCGGCATGCTCGCCGCCGGGCTCGGGCTCGGCCTGGTCCTGGCGGCGCTGGCGCTCGCCGGTCAGGCCAGGCCCGGGCTGGCCGCCGCTTGCCTGGCGGCCTATGCGCTTGCCGCAGGCGAGCGGCAGTGGGCGGAGGCGCGGTCCGTGACCGCGCTCGCCGCCGAATACGCCGCCGCCGCGGCGCAGCTGGAGCCGCCGGAGCTGCGCGCCGAGGCGGCCGGGACGATCGCGTCGCCGATCCGGATCGACGGCGACGTGGCGCAGCTGCGCGTGGAGGCGCATCGCCTCCGCGCGGGGGACGCGCAGCAGGCGACGCCGCTGCGCGAGACTTTGCTCGTGCGCGTGAAGCTGCTGCACGAGCACGAGCTTGCCGCCGCCCGAAGCTGGCGGCGCGGGGACAGCGTGCGGCTGCGCGGCACGCTGGAGGTGCCGGCTCCGCCGGCCAATCGCGGCGGCTTCGACTACCGCCGCTACCTGCGCAGCCAGGGCATCGCCTGGCTGCTGCAGGTGCAAGGCGCGGACGCGGTCGAAGCCGCGCCCGGCCGCCCCTGGAGCGCCGCCGCGCTGCTCGGCCGCATGGACGCGGCCCGCGCGTCGCTCGGCGGCGCGCTAGCTCGGCTGTATCCGGCGGACCAGGCCGGATACATGCAGGCGCTCGTCCTCGGCGACCAGGACGAGACGGACCCGGAGCTGTACCGCCGCTTCGCCCGGCTCGGCCTGACGCACATCATGGCCGTATCGGGCATGCATGTGGCGGTCATGCTCGGCTTGCTCGGCGGTTTGCTGCGCCTGCTCCGGCTGTCCCGAGAGCGCATCCTGCTGCTGCTCATGCTCGCCGTGCCGCCCTATGTGCTGCTGACCGGCGCGTCGCCGTCGATCCTGCGCGCCGGCTTGATGGCGCTGCTCGGCCTCGCCGCCGCCCGCGCCGGCAAGCTCAAGGACGGCCTGCATCTGCTTGCCGCCTCCGCGGTGCTGCTGCTTCTTTGGGAGCCCCGGCTGATCGAAAGCGTCAGCTTCCAGCTCAGCTACATCGTCACCGCCGGGCTCATCCTCGGCGTGCCGGCGGCGCAGCGCGTCTGGCCCCGTCCGCGCGGCCGGTCGCGCTTCGTCTACGATGCCGTCGTCGTCACGATCGTCGCGCAAGCGGCTTCCTTTCCCGTGACGATCTTCTATTTCAACCAGCTCCATCTGCTGTCGCTGCCCGCCAACCTGCTGCTCGTGCCGTTCATCAGCTTCCTCATCATGCCGGCCGGCGCGGCGGCGATGCTGCTTGATCCGCTGTGGCCGGGGCTGGCGCAATGGATCGCGTCCGCTTCCGCTGTCGGCAACGAATGGACGTTCCGGCTCATCTCCGGGATGGGCGGCTGGCGGCCGGGAGCGACGGTGTGGGCGACGCCTCCGCTCTGGTGGATCGGCGCCTACTACGGGGCGGCGTTCGGGCTGCTGCTGAGCCTGGCCCGCTGGAAAAGCCATCGGCAAAACGAAGCGGCCGCCGCCGCCGAGGCCGGGGAAGACGACACGCAGCCGCTTGGCGTCCTGGCGACGGCAGCGCCAGCGAGAGCGGCCTCCGCTGGAGGAATCGGCCCGCGAATGCATCGCCTCGACGCTGTTCTCGCTTATGCGCGAAGCCTGTCGCCCCGTCTCCGTTCGCTCGCGGCAGCGGCCGCCGCAGGCGCGGCGCTGCTCCTCCTGCTGCTGCATGCCGCCCATCCGGACTGGAGCGGGCGCTCCGCGACCGTGTCCTTTCTGAACGTCGGCCAGGGCGATTCGATCCTGATCCGCACCGCATCGGGCAAAACGATGCTGATCGACGGCGGCGGGACGATCTCATTTCAAAAGGAAGCCTGGCGCGAAAGGCGCGATCCGTACGAGATCGGCCGCAAGCTGCTCGTGCCTCTGCTGATGAAGCGCGGCGTCGACCGCATCGACCTGCTCGTCGCGACGCATCTCGACCAGGATCATATCGGCGGCCTGGAGGCCGTCGTCGACAGCCTGCCCGTGCGGCGGCTGCTTTGGAACGGCAGCCTCGACGCCGCAGGCGAGCCGCCGCCTTTTCTCGCCAAGGCGATGGAGCTCCGCATCCCGCTCTACGGCGCTCAGAGCGGACAGTCCTGGCAGCTCGACGGCGAGACGAGGCTGGACATGCTGTGGCCGGACGAGCAGGACGCCCTGCAGCCGCAGGCGGAGCAGAACGAGCGCAGCGTCGTGCTGCTGCTGACAATTTCGGGGCGGACATTCCTGCTGACAGGCGATCTGGGCAGCGTCAGCGAGCCGAGCGTGCTCGCAGAGGCGCGCGCGCATGGGCTGGCAGGCCCGATCGACGTGCTCAAGGCGGGGCATCATGGCAGCAAGCATTCCACGTCGCCGGCTTGGCTGGCCGCTTGGCGTCCGTCGATGGCGGTGCTGTCCGCGGGCCTCGGCAACCGGTACGGCCATCCGGCGGAAGAGGTGCTGGAGCGGCTGAAGCGCGCCGGCTCGCAGCCTCTGCGCACGGACCACAGCGGGGAGATCGAGTTCCGGATCCATCGGGACGGAGAGATGGAGATAAGGCTGCTGCGGGACGAAGGGGAGGCGATAGGGCAGCGGAGCTGAAATGCTTGATCGCATCCAAGAGGGAGCAGATCAAATCAACGGTCGGCCTGCAGCCGCGCCGAGCCAGGGCGTGTTTGCCAACCCGCTCAAGGGCCTCTATCGCCGTCTTTTCGCCCCTTGCTGCTAGATTCTTGCAATGATCCGCGCGATCGAAGAATCTGCCCGAATCGAAAGAGGCAGCGCGATGACCTCAAACGCCGGGACATGGAGCAGCTGGTCCAGATTCGTCAAATTCTCTGCGATGAGAATCCTATTTTCAAATAAACACTTATGGATTTCAAAAGGATCGCGATCCGGCGACGGCATGTCCAGCCCGATCATTTTGATCTGCTTTTTTACGATCAGCTGCGCGAATTCCATCGTCAGGACGGGATGGTCCGAGAAATAGCCAGGCTGCCCGAAACGGCTGCCGAAGCCGGTGTAGAGAAGGACGATCTGATTGTTCTTGATCCTTTCCTCGTACTCTTCTTTATAAGCGATTTCTTTCATGCCCCCCGATACATCGATCACGACGCCTTCTCCGATAAACGTCTCCAACGGAATCTCGCTCAAATATTCCTTTCGGTCCAGCAAATGCATCGGTCCGTCAATGTGCGTGCCGGCGTGCATGTTGATCGTCAGTTGATGGTTGTTATAAAAGTCTCGTTCATAGACCTTGGAATGCACTAGCGTCGTTTCCGTATCGCCCGGATACGGAGGCATTCCGTCTTGAATTCGATGGGATAGGTCAATGATCTTCACCTCGCGAGCCCTCCTGTCGTTAGTCGCATACGTTCGGTAAAAAGGGGAGCAAGCGTTGGTCTTCCCTTTGAAGACGGTCCGTTTCGGCAACGGAATCGTGAACGGCTCCAGCGTCCGGCTTCCATCGCCGTCAAGCTCGCAGCTGTAGGAACGGCTCGGAGCGAGAACGCTTCGAGCCGCGTCATGAAACGGAATATGCCAGAAGTAAAGCAGCAGAAAGGCGGCCGCGAGCGGGGACAGAATCAGCACTCCGCGTCCGAGCCGCTTTTTGCGCTGCGCCCATCCGATGCCGAGCAGCGCGATCAAGGCGGCGGCAAGCAAGAAGGTAAAGGGGACATATGCCGGATTTGATGCCACGCAACCGCCTCCTTCCCGGATCGCCTGGGCGATCCGCAACCGCAGCCTGCGCCGAGCTTAAGGGGAATCTTTCTCCATGCGGCAGCGCCTTTCCCGCCTGACCGGACCTCCGCTCGAAAAAAAAGTTTCGCCAAGCGCAGGGGGAAGTCCCTCCCCGCTCGTCTATATTCAGGATGGGGAAAGGGGGGCGCAGACGATCAGGCAGGACGAAGCATGGCTTCGAGCCGTCCGGGACAGCGGGACGGACCGGTTCGGAGAGATCATCGACGAATATGGAGATTATCTATACCGCACGATCTACGCGATTTTGCGCTCCCCCCACGATACGGAAGACGTGCTGCAGGAGGCGCTGCTCGCCATCAGCCGCGCCTTGCCGGAATGCCGCCTGGAAGGCTTCAAGACGTGGATCACCCGCATCGCGGTCAACCGCGCTATCGACTGGAAGCGGAGCAAGGCCCGGCGGGAGGAGCCGGCCGAGCTTCAGCTCGGGCACGAGGCCGCCGCGGCGCCATGGATGGAGCCGGGCGACGAAGCTCCGGGCACGGCCGAGCAGGTCATCGAGCGGGAGCGGAGGCGCGAGGTGCGGCGCAAGGTCGCCGAGCTGCCGCAGGAATACCGGACGATGATCCGCGACTTTTATTTTCGCCGCCGGACGCAGGAGGAGATCTCGCAGGAGAGGGGGCTGCGGCCGAGGAGCGTGGAGTCCAAGCTCTACCGCGCCCGCAGCTGGATGAGACGGCATTGGCAAAAGGAGGACTTCGAATGAACCCGCATCCACCGATGGAATCGTGGAGCCGCTATGCGGCCGGGCTTGGCGGCGCGCCGGAGCGGCTCGCCATGGAGCGGCATCTGGAGAGCTGCGAGCTTTGCCTGGAGGCGTTCCAGGCCGCGGCTCTCGCAGAGGAGCCGGCGCGCGATGAATGCCCCAAGCAGGCTGCGCTTGCGGAGCGGCTTCGGGGAGAAGCGCTGGAGCGCGTCCGCGCCGCGGTGCTGGACGAGCTGGCCCGCGAGCAGGCGGACGCCGAGCGCAGGCCGCCGCCGCGGCGCCGGAGCTGGACGCGCCATCCGGCGTTCCACTACGGCCTGGCGGCGGCGCTGACGCTGCTGCTGCTCGGCAGCGGAGCGCTCGGCGAGCTCGGGCGCCAGCTGGAGCACGCGGCTTCCGCCCGTCCGCCGCAGCCGTCTCTTTCGACCGAGCGTCCAGACGCCGGGGAGGAGAGCTGGTCGTCCCGTGTGGTCGACCGCACGTCGCGGCTGCTGCAGGAGTGGCAGTCGGCCCGTTATCGGGACGGCGGAGCGAGCTGACGGATGGCGCTTGCTGCGCGCGCCGTCGAAGCGCGGCTCCGTCCCGCTTGCTCCCGCACCGGCCGAGCGGCCCTGCTAAATCCGTCGCCCTAGCCGCCCCGGCGGAGCGTCCTCTATGAATTTTCCTAGCACGACATCTATTCCCGACAAAGGAGCGACAACGACCATGAACCACCCTATGCATCCCGCCCCTGCGGCGCATCCGCTGCTGGCGCTGCTGCTCGGCTTCCTGCCCGGAGCCGGACACGCCTATCTGCGCAAGTTCGGGCGGATGGTGCTGTACGGCCTGCTGTTCTGGGGCCCGTCGGCGCTGCTGCTGCTGATCGCGGCGACCGGCAGCATGGACGGAGAATTCCTCGTGTTCGCGCTGTTCCCGATGCTCGTCTGGGGCGTCAGCATGATCGACCTGCTCGTCACGGCGCTGTCGGCGCCGGCAGCGCCGTCGCATGCGTTCGAGCCCGGTCCGATGGACGGCAGCGGCATCCCCTCCGCGCGTCTCGTGCCGACGATGGCGGCGGAGCGCCAGCGCGAGAAGACGGCGGCGATCCTGCTCGCCTTTGTCCCCGGGCTCGGCCATATGTACCTGGGCCTCATGCAGCGGGGCGCCGCCTTTCTCGTCTCGTTCGCGGGCCTCGGCGTGTTCGTCGTCTTCGTCGCCATCGTGCTGGACACGCCGGTGTTCCTGCTCTTCCTGCTGCTGCTGCCGGTGCTGTGGATCTACGCGATGTTCGACGCCGTGCATCTCGTGCAGCGCAAGCAGGCGGGAGAGCCGCTCGTCGACCGCTCGCTGTTCGAGGAGCTGGAGGGGCATTTCGCCTCCGGCCGCAAAAACAAGATGGCCGCCGCCGCGCTCTCGTTCCTGCCCGGAGCGGGCCATCTGTACCTCGGCCTGCAGAAGCGCGGCCTGCAGCTGATGGGACTGTTCCTCGTGTCCATCTACTTGATGGACAGCCTGCGGATGACGCTGTTCCTGTTCCTGCTGCCGCTCGTCTGGCTGTACGCCTTCTTCGACGCGATCCAGCAGCATGGCCGCTTCCAGCGCGGCGAGCTGGCGGACGTGCCCGTCCTGACGGAGCTGTCGGCCTACAGCCGCTGGATCGGCGCGGCGCTGATCGCCGTCGGCGCGTTTTTCCTGGCGGACCGGTTCGTCATGCCGCTCGCCGCCGAGCATGCCCCGCGGATCTATGCTCTGTACCAGACCGTCCGCTACAACCTGCCCGCCGCGGCGACCGCGTTCCTGCTGCTCGCCTTCGGCCTCCGCATGCTGCTCGGCCGGCCGAATCCGCCGGCGGCGATGCCGCTGCATGAAGCTCCGGACGCCATGCGCCGTACGGAGCCGCTCGGCTGACTGCGGTCTCGAAGCGTCCAAGCGCTGCCTCCAGCCGGAGCAAAAAAGCGTTCCCATCCGCCTATGCGTGCGCGGATCGGAACGCTTTTTCCTTTTCACCCTAACGAACGGCGGCTTGCCTCCTGCGCCTTGTCGATAAAGTCTTGCAGAAGCTCCATGAACAGCTTCGCCGCTTGGCTCATGAACCGGTCCTTGCGGTAGAGGATGCAGATGTCTTGGCTCGGAGTCGGGTTCAAGAGGGTCACGGCAGCGATGGAATCGCGGCCGAGATTGTCTACGAGCAGCCGCGGAAGGATGCAGGCTCCGACGCCTTGCTCGACCAGGGCGAGAAGGGTCGACAGCGAGGGCGCGACAATCGGGCGGTCGAGGAGGATTCCGGCTTTTCGACTGCTCTCCCGGATGACCTTGGTCATCTGGTGCTCGTCTCCGAAGGCGACCAGCTTCAGCTGCTGCAGCTGCTCGAAGGACATCGCTTTGGCCTTGGCGGCGGGATGGTCGGAGCGGACCGCCAGCACGAATTCTTCATGAAAGAGCGGAATGACCGCGATGCGGTCATCCGGATCGGCCGGCGTCGTCGTCACGCCGATGTCCCGGACTCCTTCGAGCACCTGCCCGTACACCTCCGTCGTCTCCGTCACTTGGATCGACAGCTTCGGATAGGAGCGGTGGAAGTCGATCAGCAGCGCGTCGAACAGAAGATCCCCGTCGCCGGGAAGGATGCCGATATCGAGCTGGCCGCCCTCCATCCGCTTCAAATCCGAGATCGCCGCTTGAATATAATCGACTCGTTCAAAAATAAGCCGGCTCTGCTCCAGGACGATCCGTCCGGCCTCGGTGAGCGCGATCCGCCTCCCGATGCGGTCGAACAGCGGAGTTCCCAGCTCGTTCTCCAGGAACTTGATCTGCTGGCTGAGGTTGGATTGGGTCGTGCAGAGAGCTTCCGCCGCCTTGGAAAAATGCATGTCCTTGCAGATGGCCGCGAAATAGTGGAGCTGCCTAAGTTCCATGTCATGGCTCCTTCATCGAATGAAGTGGTCGGGCACGGATGGTCCAGTTCATTCCATTATAGCGCAAAGCCGGCCGGCCGCGCATTGCGCCGCCCTTGGAGTAGCGAAACCGATCGATGGCATCGGAATTGCGGGATGGTTGGCTTTCCGCGATTTCGGTACTCTTGAATCAAGGAAGCCATCCGAAACCAAGGAGGAATTCAATCATGCATCAAGCCATCGTCCATACGAGTCAAGTGGTGCGTCAAGTCGTGCTCGGCCAGGTCCAGGCGGCAGCCGAGGAGCAGCTGGATCGGCAGCCGGAAGGCTTCGCCAACACAATCCGCTGGAATATCGGTCATATCGTGTATTGGAGGGATCGATATGCGGCCTTGTGCTTCGGCGTGCCGTCGGCCATTCCCGACCATTATGCGGCGCTGTTCGACTCGGGCACGAAGCCTGCGGATTGGACGGAGGCTCCCCCGACCAAGGCGGAGCTGCTGGAGCAGCTGGCCGCCCAGCTCGGCCGATTGTCGGAGATCGCGCCGGAGAAATGGGAGGCGGAGCTGAAGCCGCCGCTGGAGATGGGGCCGTTCTCGTTCCGCACCGCGGCCGAGCTGTTCAACTTCGCTCTCGTCCATGAGGGCATCCACCTCGGCGTCGTGATGAGCCTGCTGAGAGCGACCCGAACGAGCGGGGAGCGACGTCCATGAAGGCGAACCAAGTCTTGCTGAGCTATATGGAGAGGATGAGGGAGGTGGAACCGGCTCTCGAGTACGTCCACCCGGAAGCGATTTTCATCGCGGCCTGCGAGCATGAGTCGGAGCGGCATCCCTTTTATGGCACTTATCGCGGAGTCGAAGGGGTTCGGACGCTGTTGTCCAAGCTTCAGCGGGAGCTGGAGCCGCAGGAGGTCAAGCTGCATCGGATGCTGGCCGATGAAGGGACGGTTTTCGCCTGGGGGGAGTTCCGGCACCGGGTCCGCTCGACCGGCCGCATTTTTGCGAGCTCTTGGGCGGCCGCATGCGAGGTGGAGGACGGCAAGATCAAGTATTTTCGAGTGTTCGAAGATACGGGAGCGCTGGAAGCGGCTTTCCGTAAAGAGTAATCGGTTCCAGGGCTGCCTCGACGGCGGCCCTTTTTTCTCGTGCTGGCGCATGTGTGGAGCACCGCTTCGCCGCGCAAGCCTGCCCTTGGAACTTGCCGCTGCGTTCCTTATACTGGAGAGATGCAGGCTATTCCTTTTCTTAGTGGAGGTTGACCATGATTCCGACTCAGCAGCAACTGGAAAACTACGCCGAACTGATCGTCCGCGTCGGCGTCAACGTGCAGCCCGGCCAAAAGGTCGTCGTGATGGCTCCGATCGCCGCCGCCCCGCTGGCGCGGCAGATCGTCTCCCGCGCCTACAGCGCCGGAGCGAGCGACGTGTTCGTCGAGTACAACGACGAGCAGCTCACCCGCATCCGTTTCCTCCAAGCGCCGGAAGAGAATTTCTCCAAGTATCCGATGTGGCGCGCGGAAGCGTTCCAAGGCTTCGTCGCCGAAGGCGCCGCCTTCATCCAGATCTATTCGCCCGATCCGGACTTGCTGACCGGCGTCGATCCGGAGCGTGTCGCCGCCAGCTCCAAGGCGGCGTCGACGGCGCTGGCTCCATACCGCAACGCGCTCATGAACCATGAGAACGCCTGGACGCTCGTGTCCTGGGCGACGCCGGAATGGGCGGCCAAGGTGTTCCCGGACGAGCCGTCCGAGACCGCGGTCGAAAAGCTGTGGGAGCGGATCGTCGACGCCACCCGCATCGGGCTGGAGGATCCCGTGGAGGCATGGCGCGGCCACAACGCCACGCTGCTGGACATGGTCGAGCGCCTCAACGCCAAGCGCTACGCGGAGCTTCGCTTCACGGCGCCGGGCACCGAGCTGACGATCGGCCTGCCGGACGGCCATCTGTGGCTGGGCGGCGGCAAGAAAAACGGCCGCGGCGTCCTGTTCAACCCGAACATGCCGACGGAGGAAGTGTTCACCATGCCGCATAAGGACCGGGTGAACGGCATCGTCCGCAGCACCAAGCCGCTCAACTACAGCGGCCAGCTCATCCAGAACTTCTCCCTGACGTTCAAGGACGGCAAAGTGACCGACTTCACCGCCGAGCAAGGCTACGAGGCGCTGGCCAAGCTGCTGTCGATGGACGAGAACGCGGTGCGCCTCGGCGAGGTCGCGCTCGTGCCTGACGACTCGCCGATCTCGAACTCCGGCGTGACGTTCTACAATACGCTTTTCGACGAGAACGCCTCCTGCCATCTGGCGCTCGGCCAGGCGTATCCGGTCAACCTCGAGGGCGGAACCGAGCTGTCGCCGGAGGAGCTGGCGAGCCGCGGCGCGAACCGCAGCCTCGTGCACGAGGACTTCATGATCGGCTCGCCCGAGATGAATATCGACGGCGTGACGCAGGACGGCTCGGTGGAGCCGATCTTCCGCGGCGGCAACTGGGCTTTCTGATCGTTCGAGCCGAGCTTTCGGCGGATTTTCCGCATTCCTATGACTAGAACCTTCCGGGCGTCGCGAACACGACGCCCGGAAGGTTCTTTTTGGACCGTTTATCCTCGCAGGTTGACAGGGCTGCGACGGAAAAATGCGCTCGCATGCCCAAGAGCGATTGGCTCCTCGTCATCTCCTCCGCTCCAGCCTCTGAGCGGAGGAGCGGGGCGGTCAGTGATAGGCCGGCGTTTCGATGCCGCAGGGACCACCGTCCGGATTGTCCTGCAGGCGCAGCTCCGTCCCGTCCGCGCGGTAGAGCGGATTGTACCAATGCGAGATGGACGTGGACGAGAGGCCGGCATAGTGGCAGATGAACGCGCGCCGGAAGCGGTCCTTGGACTTGTTGCGGTACGAGCCGTGGATGAGGCTTCCGTTGAAGAACAGCACGTCGCCGGGCTCCATGACGGCCGCGACCGGCTTCTCGTCCTTCGGCGGCTTGACGTAGTGAGTCGTAAAAGACTCCTTGACATCCGCCTCCTCCGGGCAGACGATATCGCTGACGTTCGTTTTCGGAACGAGCAGCATGCAGCCGTTCTCCTCGTCGCAGCGGTCGACGGCGGTCCAGGCGGCGATGCAGGTGCCGGGCTCCACCTTGAGGTAGAAGTTGTCCTGATGCAGCGCCTGGCCCCGCGATCCGGGCGGCTTGTAGTAGAACATGCTTTGGGCCGCGACCGCTTCCTCGCCGAGGAGCTCCCGGAGCACGCCCATCACGCCGGGATGCAGCATGAAGCTGCGGGACAGCGCATTGAACCGGTGCGGATGCATGACGCGGGGGTACCGCTTGAGGGGATCGGCGGCGGCATCGCTGCCGAACTGCGGCTCGAAATAGCCGGGGACAGCCGTTCCGGCGATGGCGTCGAACTCGCGCCGGATGGCATCGATCTCCTCCTGGCGGAGCAAGCCTCGTACGATGAGGTAGCCCTCGTCCTGGAACGAGCGCAGCGAGTCTTGAGGCGAAGCGGGCTGGGTCATGCTTCATCATCCTTTCGTGGGAGCGGGATGAGTCCAGCATAGAGGATGAAGGAGGACGCGCGGAAGTCCGGATCCTGCTTATATCTGGCTGGATTCTGCTGCCGCATCCGCATCCGCCGCACGGCGGCATTTGAAAAAAGGAGGGCGCGTCATGAGAGAAAGCATCCCCGGCCTCGTCGCCGGCCATTTCCGCCGCGGCGACGATTATTCCGTGCGCCGGCCGGAAGGGGCGGACAGCTGGCTGCTCGCCTACACGCTGGGAGGAAGGGGATATTTCCGCACCCCGGCCGAACAGAGCTCGTGCTCGGAGGGCGATCTGATCCTGCTGCGCAAGGATGTCGCCCACGAATACGGGACGGCAAAAGGGGAGCAATGGCATTTCATGTGGTGCCATTTCGCCCGTCTTCCGCACACCGGCCTGCTGCCGGAGAAGGAGCTGCTGAACGTGCCTTTGTCCGGCACTTTCCGCCGCCGCGCGCTGCGCTCGTTCCGGCTGCTGCTCCAGGATGCCCGGGAGCGCGGCGCTTACGGGCTGCTGCGCTGCGAGAACCATCTCGGGGCGCTGCTGCTGCTCGCGGCGTCGCAGCTCGGCGACCGCGTCGATCCCCGCGTCGCCGCCGTCCTGCGCGTGCTCGCCTCGCGCATGGAGGAGGAGCTGCGGATCGAGGACCTGGCCCGCATCGCCGCGCTTTCGCCCTCCCGGCTGTCCCATCTGTTCAAGGAGCAGACCGGCAGGACGATCCTCGAGACGCTCGCGGAGATGCGGCTCGAGCAGGCCGCGCTGCTCCTCGCGCATGCCGGCCGTCTGCCTTCGGAGGCGGCGGCGGAGGTCGGATTCCGCAGCTACAACCATTTCGCGGCTCTGTTCCGCCGCCGCTTCGGCGTCAGCCCGTCCGCATACCGGACGGATTCGGCCCGGCTGTCTGAAGGGGATTTTCAACGCTTGACATAGACCGGATTCGTCAGGCAGGTCACGAATGTCCGGGAAGAAGCGGGCAGGCGGCGCCGGGCCTCGAGACGATAGAACAGGCGGTCGCCGCTTCCGGCGAAGCTCAGCGTGGCGCGCCCTTCCCGGTCCGTACGGACATCCGTCGCCGGGACGTCCGGCTGGGCGCGGGATGAGCCTTCGCCCTCCGGCAAGCCGCCTGGACCGGCGAGCGACGCGTATGCCGCAGCCATCGCGGCTGCTTCCGGGGAGGGGTCCGCCCTGCCGGCCAGCCTCCATGCGGCTTCCAGGCCGCGATCGGACCAGAGGAAGATCTCGTCGTCCGCCGCCGCATGGATGCCGATCGTCAGCGGCAGGCTGCCGTCCGGATGCGGCGCAGCTTCGTCGCCGACGCCGGCGCTGCCGGAGCGCAGCGTCAGGAACGTATCCTCCGGATCATGGGAGAGGACGACCCTTCCCGCGCGCAGCGCCTGCATCAGCCCTGCCGTGCCCGGAGAGCGGGTCCAGAGGGACGCCGCCGGCCTTCCGTGGCGGACGTAGCGATCCGGGCGATGCGTATCGCTGCCTCCGAGGGCGACGATCCTGCGGCCGAGAGACAGCTGGCGCTGCCACCAGGACAGCGCCTGTTCGTTCAGCTCCCGCCAAGGACCGTTCCAGACCTCGATGGCGTCGAACGGCAGATCGAAGCCGAACTCCCAAGGGCAGTCGGGACAAAACGGATGATTGAGGGAGACGAACGCTCCGCGTTCCCTCGCCAGGCTCAGCTGCCGCTCCGCCTCTTGCGGAGACGCGACGCGGAAGTCGTCCAGAGCATCCGGATGGCCGAGCAGGTTGGCGTGGCCGCCATAGCTGGTCAGCTCCACGCCGGGCAGCAGCAGCAGGCGCTCGTCGGCCCGATCGGCGAACGCATTTTGCGAGGATGTATTATGGTCGGTCAACGCGAGAAAGTCGAGCCCGCGGCTCGCCGCCGACGAGCTGGCCTCGGCGAGCGAATAGGCGCCGTCGCTGTGCGTCGTATGCGCGTGCAGGTCGCCTTTGACCCAGCGGCTGACGGGCCGCCGGAGCCGCACCTCGACCGACACCGTGACGCCGCCCTCCGGAATCCGGTACGCTCCGAGCATGACCGCCCACCGCCCGCGCCCGGGCTTGCCGCTGCGGTAGCCCGGCGTAGCCTGCTCCGCGGCGACAAAAAAGCGGCTTCTCGCTCCGCCGCTCCATCCGACGATGCGCTCGGGCGAGCGCAGGCCGATGTCGATGACGGCCTCGCCGCCTTGACGGTCGTATTCGTAGAGGACCTCGATGCGCTCGAGGTCCTCTTCCACGTCGAAGGCGAGTTCCGGATAGGTCCTCTTCTCCTCCGCCGAGATCCGGCGCGTGAGCCGCAGCGTCTGGACGCCCGGATGCTCCGCGTTCGGTCCGTTCTCCAGGCGGTCCGCATCATAGCGGAGCCCGTCGTCCGGCAAGCTGTTTCCATTCATCTCCAGTCCTCCTTCTGCTCGAAGTCCTATTCCTTGTTGGCGCCTGCGAGAATGCCTTTCATGAAATGCCTCTGCACGAAAGGATAGACGGCGATCAGCGGCAGGACGCTGATGACGATGCCGGCCATCCGCACGTTGGTCGTGATCAGGTAGCTGCTCGAAGTGGCCGCCGAATCGACGATCATCGACTTCAGGGCGACCTGGAGGGTGATCTTGGCCATGTCGGTAATATACATGACCGCAGGCGTCAGCATGTTCCAGCGACCGACGAACTCATACAGCGTCACCGTCGCCAGCCCCGCCGCCGCGAGGCGCATGTACATCGTGAAGAAGACGCGCAGCTCGCCGGCGCCGTCGATCTTGGCCGACTCGGCCATCTCGTAGGGGATGGCGGAGAAGAAGTTCCGCATGAGCAGGATCGAGAAGCCCGACACGAGGCCGGACAGCACCAGCACGCTCAGCGTGTTGATCAGATGCAGGTCTTTGTTCACGACATAGAGCGGAATCATGACGGCCTCCTGCGGCACCATCATCGTCAGCAGGATGAAGCTGATCATGAGCTTGCGGCCCGGCAGATGCGGATGGATGAACACATAGCCCGCCAGGCTGGACAAGAGCACATGGAGCGCGGTTCCGGACAGCGTGACGATCGTGCTGTTGAGCAGCGGCCGCCACAGGTCCAGGCTGCTCCAGACCGTGACGAACCCTTCGGTGCTGAAGTCCTTCGGGATCAGCACGATATCCGGCTGCATCGAGGCGATGCCGGAAGAGAAGGCCAAGGCGAGCACGTTCAGGAATGGAATGATCATCGTCAGCATGAGCAGGATGAGGAATCCCGCATTCAAGGCGTCGAAGGTCCGATTGGTCCATCCGAGCCGGTCATAGCGATCGCCCACGGGCTACACCTCGTCAAAGCGGATCAGACGCCGGACGGCGAATGTCAGCGCAAAAGTCAGCAGCACGACGAGGAAGCTCGCTGCCGCTGCAGGTCCGATCTTCATTTCCAAAATGCCTCTCTGGAACGTATACATCATCAGCACGTCGACCTTGGAGGCGGTCGCCGGATTCCTCAGGATGAACACCGGATCGAAGATCCTCAGGATGCCGAGCGTGTTGAGCAGGAAAATGACCTTCATCGTGCCGGACAGCTGGGGCAGCGTCACATCGCGCATCTGCTGCCAGCGGGAAGCCCCGTCCATGCGCGCCGCCTCGTAGAGCGACGGGCTGATCGACACGATGCCGGCCAGGAACAGGATGCAGTTGTAGCCCATGTCCTTCCACGTCACGAGCAGGATGAGCATCCACCGGGACCAGCCCGCATCGGCGAGGAAATGGATCGGTCCGCTCATCCCGAGCTTGACGAGGACGACGTTCACGAGCCCCGTATCGGGGGAGAGCAGGAAGATCCACATCCCCCCGATGACGACCCACGACAGGAGATGGGGCAGATAGAGGACCATCTGGGCCGTCTTGCGGAACCAGCTGCGCAGCACCTCGTTCAGCGACAGGGCGATCGCGAGCGGGGCCGCGAAGCCGAGCGCCAGCGTGCCGCCGCCGATGAGAAGCGTATTGACGAACGCATCCAGGAAGGAAGCGTCCTGCAGCACGAGGCGGTAGTTGTCCCAGCCGGTGTAGGGATGGGTGCCCATGAGCCGGTAATCCTGGAAGCTGATCTGAAGTCCGCGAGCCAGCGGATAGTAGGCGTAGACAAGGAAGTAGAGGACGACCGGAATCATCATCGCGTACAGGGCGCCGAAGCGCTTCATCGTCGTCAAGGCTGCTGCTCCTTTCCCGGGCCGACCGCCCTTGTTATTCGTCGATCAGCTTCTTGGCGAGCAGCTCCTGGCGCATCCGCTTGACCGCGTCGGCCGCTTCCCGGACATCGCCTCGAGCGCGTACTGCTGCACGATCTTCTCCGCGTCGCTCCAACCGGGCAGCGCCAGCTCGAGCGAGGCGTGGGCCTTGACGAGGTCCTGCGCCTCCTGCACGCCCGGCAGCTTGCCGAACGGAGGCTTCACGTTCTCGTTGTACCAGAACGGCACGCCGTGATCCATGTTGTGCTCCTTGCCGATGTCCGTCAGCTTCAGGCTATCGCCCTCCTTGATGTAATCCTCGCCTTCGATGCCGAGGCTGCCGAGCATGATGCCGGGCTCGGTCTGCCAAAACTCGAGGAACTGCTTGGCCGCTTCGGGATGCTCGGCGTTGGCCGGCACGAACCAGTAGTCCGGGTCTCCCCGGCGCATGATCCGCTCGCCGTCCGGGCCTGACGCCGGCGGCAGCGCCGCCGCCGCGAAGGCGGTGCTGGGATCCTGCTGCTGGCGCAGGCTGTTGAACATGCCGACCCAGGCATCCCAGTACGTGACCATGCCGACCCGATCCGTGAGGAACAGATTGCGCATCTTGGCCGTATCGTTGGTGACGAAGTTCGGATCGAGGATGCCTTCCTTGAAGAGCTTGGCGAACCATTCGTACATCGGGACCGCGGCATCGGTGGCGTACGGAATCGTCCGTTTTCCGTCCTCCATCACATACCGGTATTTAAGTCCGGCCGCGCTCATGAAGCCCTGGATGTCATAGAGGCCGGAGGTGCTCAGTCCGTACGTGTCGTCCTTGCCGTTGCCGTCCGGATCCTGCTCCTTGAACGCCTTGAGGACCTCGTAGTAGTCCTCCAGCGTCTGGGGCTCGCTCAGCTTCAGCTTGTCCAGCCAGTCCTTGCGGACGATCGGCATCGTGCCTCCCTGGAACTTGCTGAAGACGGCCACGATCCGTCCGTCCTTGTCCGTCAGCTGCTCCCACTCCGCGGCGGGGATGACTTTCGGATCGGACAGCACGGCGGAGCTCTCGACGAACTCGGTCAGGTCGCTGACGACTCCCTGCTCGACGAAGGTATCGAGCACGCCCAGGTTGCTGCCCTCGATCAGATCGTATTTCTCGCCCGAGCCGAGCGCGGTCAGCACCTTCTGGTCGTAGCCCTCCGCCGGCTTCTCCAGCGTCACGTCCATCCCGGTGAGCTCGCTCAGAGCGGCCTCGAACTTCTCGTTTTCTTCCGGCGTCTTGCCGCCGACGTTCGCGCTCAGGATGCGCAGCTTCTGCGGAGCGGCAGGGCTCGCCGAGATGCCGGGAGCGGGAGATGCCGCGTTGCCTCCGTTGTCCGCTCCGCTGCAGCCGGACAGCAGGCTCGCGCTCAGCGCCGCCGCCATAGCGGCAGCCAGCCAAGGTTTCGTTTTCATGAAGATCAGCCTCCTTAGAATTAGACAGATTGAGGGGAAACGGCGGGAGCCGAGCAGGACGCCCGAGGGACGAGCTCGGCAGGAACGAGCGTCCGGCGCGCGGCCGAATTGCCGCTGCGCAGCTGCTCGATGAGCATGGCGGCCGCCTCCATGCCGAGCTGCTCCGCATGCTGCCGGACTCCGGCGAGCGGCGGGGAGAGCTCGGGGAACAGGACGGCATCGTCGCTGAAGGCAAAGACGGACAGCTCGCCGGGGATCGACAGGCCGAGGCTTTCCGCCGCCTTGTACACGCCTAGCGCCATCATCTCATTGTCCGCGATGACCGCCGTAATCGCGGGATGCCGCTCCAGCATGGCGCTGGCGGCGTCGAAGCCGAACTGATGGGAGGACGTGCCGCGCTCCGGCTTGTGGAGCAGCCTTTGCGGAGGAGGCTCCAAGCCCGCCTTGCGGTACGCCTCCCGGTAGCCGTGAGCGCGGTCCTCTGCGACGGTCCGCAGCTCGGGAGCATTGAGGAACAGGATGTCCCGGTGGCCGAGCTCCAGCAGGCAGCGGGTGACGCCGGCCGCGAGGCCCGCGTTGTCATGGTCGACATAGCTGACCTTGGCTTCATGCTCGGCGGAGGGACGGCCGATGACGACGAGCGGCGTGCCGCTGGCGAGCCGGTCCTCGATCCGGGCATCTCCTTTGGCGGAGGGGTCGAGGATGATCTCGCCGTCCACCGGGTCCGAGGCCAGGTTCTCGACCTGGCTGAGGTAGCCCGGGGACAAGGTGTTCACGAGCAGCCGGTAGCCATGCTCATAGCAGACGCGCAGCACGCCGTTCATGAGGGCGAGATGGAAGGGACCGAAGCGGTAAGGCTCCCCGCGGATGTTGAGCCCGATGATGCGGGTGGAGCGGCTCGCCAGGCTGCGCGCCCAGTAGTTGGGCTTGTAGTTCAAGCCGCGGGCGGCTTCCAGCACCCGCTCGGTCACTTCCTTGCTGATGGGGCGTTTCTTGCTGAACACGCTCGATACGGTGCCTTTCGACACGCCGGCTGCTCTTGCGACATCCTCGATGGTAGCCACGAATTGCGTTCGACCTCGCTTTCCTGTCTCTCGAAGCCCACATTAAACCGGTTTTATAAACTCACGCTAAACGTAGGGTGAACCTTTCGTAAAAAGCCCCGATTCGATGAAGATTGGCGCGATTTTGCAGGGCGATGTCGCTTCTTTCCCCACTTCAACGTCCGATCCTCGTCGTTAAACCGGTTTTGCAGCTGCGCCGGCTGCAAAAAAAACAGGCTGCCCCTCGCTTTCGCGAGGGACAGCCTGTCGGACAAGGTCAAGCTTGGTCTGGATGATCGAAAAAACGGTACCATAACGGCCCGGTCAGCGCGCCAGCCAGCCCCCGTCCACGCAGAGCACGTGGCCGTTCAGGTAATCGGAGGCGGAGGAGGCGAGGAAGACGACCGGACCCTTCAAGTCATCCGGCGTGCCCCAGCGTCCGGCCGGGATGCGCTCGGTGATCGAGCGGTAGCGCGCCTCGTCGGCGAGGATCGGCGCGGTGTTGTTCGTCTCCATGTAGCCCGGCGCGATGGCGTTCACCTGGATGCCCTTGGACGCCCACTCGTTGGCGAGCGCCTTGGTCAGGCCGGCGACGGCATGCTTGCTGGCCGTGTAGCCCGGCACGTTGATGCCGCCTTGGAAAGACAGCATCGAGGCGATGTTGACGATCTTGCCGCTGCCGCGTTCGATCATATGCGCGCCGGCGAGCTGGCTCAGGTAAAAGACGGCGTTCAGGTTGAGGTCGATGACCGCCTGCCAGTCCTCGCGGCTGTGCTGCGCCGCCGGCGTGCGGCGGATGATGCCGGCGTTGTTGACGAGGATGTCGATGCCTCCGAAGCGGGATGCGGCGCGCTCGAACACGTCGCCCAGCTCGTCGAGGCGGCTGAGATCGGCTTGCAGGTCCTCCGCCTCGCGGCCGAGGCCGCGGATCTGGCCGACCGCGGCCGCGCTGCCGGAGGAGCTGACGGCGACGACATTCGCTCCGGCTTCGGCGAGGCCGACAGCCATCGCCTGGCCGAGCCCGCCGGACGTGCCGGTCACGAGCGCGGTCTTTCCTTGCAGATTGAACATAGGGATCCGTCCTTCTTTATCGAGAATGGGGTCGTCCGCTCAAGAGGAAGGGCGCGCGCCGTTCCAGACGGCGATGCCGGCGGCGCGAAGCGGCCGGGTGGCCTCCTCGTCCGCGTCGGCATCGGTCAGGATCGCCGTCGCTTCGTCCAGACGGGCGAAGGTGAACAAGGCGCTCTGGCCGAACTTGCTGTGGTCCGCCACCGCATAGACGGCGCGGGCCGTCTCGACGAAAGCCCGCTTCAGCTCCAGCAGGTCGCCGGTGTAGATCGTAAAGCCGTTGTCCGGATGCACGCCGGTTGCGGACAGGAACGCCGTCTGGATGTTGAGCCGCCGCACGTACTGGGCCGCCTCAGCGCCCGCAAGCATGTTGCGCACCCGATAGCCGCCCGGCACGACGAGCTGGATGCGGTCCTTGGGCGCGAGCTCGGCGATGATGCGGACGTCGTTCGTGACGACGGTGAGCGGCTCGTTGTCGAGGAGCCGCGCGATCTCGAGCGTCGTGCTGCCGCCGTCGAGGGCGATGACGGCGCCCGGCTTGACGAGCGTGAGCGCCAGCGCGGCGATGGCGGCTTTTTCGGCATGGTGGCGCTCCAGCGGCTCCTTGGCCGTCAGGATGCCGAGCTGGCCGTCCTGGGCGAGCACCGCGCCGCCGTGGATGCGGGCGAGCAGGCCGCGCTCCTCGAGCTTCGCGAGATCCTCGCGCACCGTCTTGCCGGTCACCTGCAGCCGCTCGCTCAGCTCGGCGACCGTCACCTCGCGCCGGGCGAGCAGCATTTCCATAATCGTCTCATGTCTTCGCAATGGGTTCATCCGCGTTCATCCTATCCGGGGGCAATTTCCGCTTCGTGCAAGGGTTGATCTTATCTTAGCGCATCAGCGCAGATCCTGCATCGCCACGGCGTCCATGTCGTCGAACACCTGGTTCTCGCCGGCCATGCCCCAGATGAACGTGTAGCTGCTCGTGCCGACGCCGCTGTGGATCGACCAGCTCGGGCTGATGACGCCCTGCTCGTTGCGCACGACGAGATGGCGCGTCTCCTGCGGCTCGCCCATCAGGTGAAAGACGTTGCCGCTGTCCGGCATGTCGAAGTAGAAGTACACCTCGGAGCGGCGGTTGTGCGTATGGCACGGCATCGTGTTCCACATGCTGCCTTCCTTGAGCAGCGTCATGCCCATGACGAGCTGGCAGCTCTGGATGCCGTCGATATGGATGTACTTGTAGATCGTGCGCTCGTTGGAGTTCGTCTGGCTGCCGAGATGGGCGGGCGTCGCCTCGCTGATCGCGGCTTTGACGGTCGGGTACGTCTGATGGGCCGGAGTGGAGTTGAAATAGTACTTCGCCGGGCTCGCCGCATCGTCGCTGCGCAGCTCCACGTCGAGGGCGCCGCGGCCGATGTACAGGCAGTCCTTCGGCGCCATCGCATATTCGGTGCCGTCGACGACGATCGTGCCGCTGCCGCCGACGTTGATGATGCCGATCTCGCGGCGTTCGAGGAAGCTGGCGGCTCCGATCGTCTTCTTGTCGGCTTCGAGCTTGATGCCGGTGCCGGCCGGCACGGCGCCGCCGACGATGAAGCGGTCCACATGCGTGTGCGTCAGCGTCAGCCGGTCCGGCTGGAACAGGCTTTCGATGAGGAATTCCTGTCGCAGGCGGGTCGTGTCGAACGCCTTGACTTCGTTCGGATGGGATGCGTAGCGGATTTCCATGATGAACCTCCTATGAGTTCGTATTCGTATTAATACGTTCATATTAGTTCATTCATGTTCGATGTGCAAGCTGATCCTAGGAGGGACGAGCAGGGACCCCTTAGGCTCGGCGAAGGAATTGATGGCGAGGCGGCTTGCCGAGGGCATCCAAGCGGGGAGGTCTGCGGGAAGCGGAGAGGGCGGAATCCTTCTGGAGAAGCGGCTACAAGCAGACGTCCCGAACCATGTCACAATCGTGCTCAAGCCGGTCACCAGGTTGGTAGTGGGCGCATGGCCCCAGCCTCTACAATGACATCATGCAAGCTGGATCGCGACACATAGGGGAGGATACAACGATGAACAAAAAAACGACCGCAGCGGCGGCGCTGGTGCTGGCGCTCTCGCTCACAAGCCTGGCGGCCTGCGGAAGCAACGGCAACAGCAACAGCGGCAGCGCCGGCAATGCGGGCAGCGCCGCGAACGAAGCGGCGCCTACGGCCGCGCCGTCCAACGACGCCGCCGCGAACGCAGGCGGCGAAGCGAGCGGCATGCCGGAGAAGCCGGCCGAGCTGACGATCTGGCCCGACGACAACGCCGAGAGCGTCGCCGCCATCACGGCCATCACCGACAAGTACACGGAGAAGACGGGCATCAAGGTGAGCGTCAAGCCGGTCAAGATGAACGACCAGCAGCAGATCCTCTCGCTCGACGGACCGGCCGGCAAAGGGCCGGACCTGTTCTTCCAGCCCGGCATCGGCAACCTGGTGCTCAAAGGGCTCGTGCAGCCGGTGAAGGCGGAGCAGCCGGTGTTGGACGCGTACACGCCGGAATCGCTCACCGCGCTCAGCCAGGACGGCCAGCTGTACGGCCTGCCTTTCGTCACAGAGACGTACGCGCTGTTCTACAACAAGAAGCTCGTGCCGACGCCGCCGGCGACGGTCGCCGATCTGGAGAAGCTGGCGGCCGAGCAGACCGATGCGAAGAAGCAGAAGTACGGCTTCCTGATGGAAGGGCTGAACTTCTACTATGCGTGGGCGTTCATGGGCGGCAACGACGGCTACATCTTCAAGAAGACCGACACCGGCTTCGACACCGCCGACATCGGCCTGAACAAGGAAGGCGCCGTCGCCGGCGTGAAGCTGATCCAGAGCTGGTTCGACAAGGGCTACCTGCCGAAAGGCGTGAACGGCGACGTCGTCGGCGGCCTGTTCGGAGCAGGCCAGGTCGGCGCGGTCATCAACGGACCGTGGGCGATCACCGACTACAAGAAGCAGCTCGGCGACGACCTCGGCGTGGCGCCGCTGCCGACGCTGGACAACGGCAAGCACCCGACGTCCTTCATCGGCGTCAAGGGCTGGATGCTCTCCAAGTTCTCCAAGAGCCCGGAGTGGGCGAGCGATCTGGCCGCGTTCATCACGAACGAGGAGAACGCGCTGGAGTATTACGAAAAGACGGGTCAGGTGCCGCCGGTCAAAGGCGTGCTGAACAACGAGAAGCTGACGGGCGATCCGCTCGTCGCCGGCTTCTCCGAGCAGGTGCAGTACGGCCAGCCGTTCCCGACCGTGCCGGAGCTGGACTACGTCTGGGATCCGATGGCCAACGCGCTGAAGTTCGCTTCCGAAGGCCGCGACGTGCAGCAGTCGCTTGACGACGCCGTCAAGCAGGTGCAGGACAAGATCGCGATGTCCGGCAAGTAAGCGAGCGTGCACGAGCCTGCGGGCCGCCGGGCGACCGGCACGCTCCGCAGGCTTTCTTTTCGGCCGCGCATGAGAAATAGAGCTGGGATAGGAAGGAGAGTCATCATGCAAAATGCGCTGCAAACCGGGCCTGGTCCGGGCGGGGCGCCGTCGCCGAAGCGGGCGGCGTGGCTGTCCGTCGTGCCCGGCCTCGGCCAGCTGTACAACCGGCGCTACATCAAGGGATCCATCCTGCTGCTGCTGGCGCTGTCGCTGGCGGCGTCGCTCGGGGCGTGGACGGTCCAAGGGCTGCAAGGACTCGTCACGCTCGGCGAGGACCCGAACGTCGACGACAGCCGGACGCTGCTGACCGAGGGCATCCTCGCGCTGCTGCTCGGCCTCGCGCTGCTGGCCGCCTACGGGCTGAACATCCGTGACGCCTGGCGCGACGCGGTCCGCCGCCGCGAGGGCGAGCGCATCCCGTCGATGCGGCAGGCGTTCCACGACAGCTACGACAAAGGCTTCCCGTACTTCGTCGTCGTGCCGAGCTTCATCCTGCTGGCGATGGTCGTCATTTTCCCGCTGCTGTTCATGGTCGCGCTGGCGTTCACGAACTACAGCCTGTACAATTCGCCGCCGGCGAAGCTGCTCGACTGGGTCGGCTGGGCCAACTTCAAGGAGCTGTTCGTCAACCCGCTGTGGACGCAGAGCCTGCTGTCCGTCCTCTCCTGGACGGTCTTCTGGACGCTCGTCGCCACGACGCTCCAGATCGCGCTCGCGATGCTGCTCGCGGTGCTGGTGAACGACAGCCGCATCCGCTTCAAAAAGGCGATCCGCACCGTGCTCATCCTGCCGTGGGCGGTGCCGTCGTTCATGACGGTGCTCGTGTTCGCGGCGATGTTCAACGATACGTTCGGGGCGATCAACACGCAGCTGCTCGCGCCCTTCGGCGTTCAGATCCCGTGGCTGACCGACGCCGGCTGGGCGCGGACCGCGATCATCCTGATCCAGGTGTGGCTCGGCTTCCCGTATGTGTTCACGCTGTTCACCGGCGTGCTGCAGAGCATCTCCAAGGACTGGTACGAGGCCGCCGACGTCGACGGAGGCAGCCGCTGGCAGAAGTTCCGCTTCATCACGCTGCCGCATGTGCTGTTCGCCACCGCGCCGCTGCTCATCATGCAGTACTCGTTCAATTTCAACAACTTCAACATCATCTTCCTGTTCAACAAAGGCGGTCCGCCGGTGCCGGGCCAGAGCGCGGGGGCGACGGACATCCTCATCTCCTGGGTGTACAACCTGACGTTCACCGACAACAACTACAAGATGGCCGCGGCCATCAGCATCATCATGGGCGTCGTCGTCGCCGCCTTCGCCCTGTACCAGTTCCGGCGGACGCGCTCGTTCCGCGAGGAGGGATATTGATGGGCCGCACGCTGCGTTCCCGGCTGGAAGTGTCCGGCATCTACCTGATCGTCCTGGTCCTATTCGCCGTCATCCTGTACCCGCTGCTGTGGGCGGTGAGCATCTCGCTCAACCCCGGCAGCACGCTGTTCAGCGCCAAGCTGATTCCCGACAACCTGACGCTGGACCATTATCGCTGGCTGTTCGCCGATCCGCTGAGCGAATACGGGCTGTGGTACAAAAACACGCTCATCGTCGCCTCGTTCAACGCGCTCATCAGCGTCTCGCTCGTGTCGATGCTGGCGTTCGTATTCTCGCGCTTCCGCTTCGCGGGCCGCAAGCACGGCATCTACACGTTCCTGCTGCTGCAGATGTTCCCCGTGCTCATGGGCATGGTGGCGATCTACCTGCTGCTGAACCTCGTCAACCTGCTCGATACGTTCGCGGGGCTGATCCTGATCTATTCCATCGGCGGGCTGCCGATGAACGTCTTCCTCGTCAAAGGCTACCTCGACACGATCCCGCGCGACCTCGACGAGTCGGCGACGATGGACGGAGCCGGGCATCTGACGGTGTTCTTCCGCATCCTGATGCCGCTCGCCCGGCCGATCCTGGCCGTCGTGGCGCTGTTCACGTTCATGGCGCCGTTCATGGACTTCCTGACGCCGCGCATCATCCTGCGCTCGCCGGAGAAGTACACGCTGGCGCTCGGGCTGTACAACTTCATCAACGACAAGTTCTCCAACAACTTCACGATCTTCGCGGCGGGCACGATCCTGATCGCTGTCCCGATCGCCACCGTGTTCCTGCTGCTGCAGCGGTTCCTCATCTCCGGCCTGGCGGACGGAGCGACGAAGGGGTGACCGGATGGGGAGCCGTGGGAGCCGGAGGCGCGTAAGAGAGCCGTATGCGCTTCGGCAGCCGTCCCGATCCGTTTCATCAAAAAGAAGCGTCCCTCCCGCATCGCTGCGGGTCGGGACGCTTCTTTTTGAATTGGAGCGCTTGCGTATGCCTTCTGAATTGGAGCGCTTGCGTATGCCTTTTAAAATGGAACGCTTGGTGTGCCTTTTGAATCGGAACGCTTGCGGTCCGCCTTACGGCTTCCGCGCGGAAGCGACCTTCGCGACCTGCTCGCGCTCGCCGCCGGCCGCGTTCAGCTCGGCGATCAGCTTGTCGCCCTCGACGTCGAGGTTCGGCAGGATGCGGTCGAGCCAGCGCGGCAGGCTCCACGCCTTGTCGCCGAACAGCGCCATGACGGCGGGCACGAGCGTCATGCGGATGAGGAAGGCGTCGAGCAGGATGCCGAGCGCCAGCGCGAAGCCGATCTGCTTGATCATGATGTCATGCGTGAAGATGAAGCCGGCGAACACGGACACCATGATGACCGCCGCCGCAACGACGACGCGGCTCGCCTGCTCGTAGCCGTGCACGACGCTGTCGCGTCCGCGATGGCCGTGGACGTACGACTCGCGCATCGAGGAGACGAGGAATACCTGGTAATCCATCGCGAGGCCGTACAGGATGCCGGTGACGAGGATCGGGATGAAGCTCATGATCGGGCCGCCCGTATCGAAGCCGAGCAGGTCCTTCATCCAGCCCCATTGGAAGATGGCGGTCGTGATGCCGAACGTGGCGAGCACGCTCAGCAGGAAGCCGACCGTCGCCTTGATCGGCACGAGGATCGAGCGGAAGACGAGCAGCAGGATGATCAGCGACAGCAGCACGATGATGCCGATGTACAGCGGGAATACTTCGGCCAGTCGGGCCGACATGTCGATGTTGATCGCCGTGAAGCCGGTGACGCCGATCGTCACGCCGTTGCCCGCGGACAGGGCGGAGTCCTGGTCGCGCAGCGTCTCGACGAGCGTCTTGGTCGCCTCGTCGGTCGGGCCGGACTTCGGAATGACGCTCAGGATCGCCATCTTGCCGCCTTCGGAGAGGCCCATCGGCGTAACGATCGAGACGTCCTTCACCTGCTGCAGCTCGGCCGCCAGCTTGCCGAGCGCTTCCGGAGCGATCGCGCCGCCGGCTTCGCGCGGCTCGGCCACGAGCAGCAGCGGGCCGTTGTAGCCTTCGCCGAAGCCTTTGGCGATCGCGTCGTAGCTCTGGCGCTGGCCGGAGTCGAGGTTGGCGGTCGCGCCGGACGGGATGCCCATCTGCATGTCGCGGACCGGCAAGGCGGCCGCGCCGAGCGCGACGATGACGACGAGGATGGCGAGCCAGCGGAAGCGGATGATGAAGCGGACCCAGCTATGGGCGAAGCTGTGCTTCTGCGTTCCCCCGGCCTTGCGGCTTTTCTCGCGCGCCTTGGCCGAGCAGATGCGCTCGCCGACGAGCCCGAGCAGCGCGGGCAGCAGCGACAGCGCGACGAGCACGCTGATGAACACCGTGACGGAGGCGACGAGCGCCATCGTGCTCAGGAAGGCGATGCCGATGACGAGCAGGCCGCAGAGCGAGATGATGACGGTCAGGCCGGCGAAGAACACGGCGCTGCCCGCCGTGCCGACGGCGCGTCCGGCCGCTTCGCGCGCCGTCAGCCCCTGGTCGAGGATGAGGCGGCGCTGGCGGTTGACGATGAACAGCGCGTAGTCGATGCCGACCGCGAGGCCGACCATGAGGGCGAGGATCGGCGTGAACGACGTCATCGGCACGAAGCTCGAGATCGAGTACGCGCCGCCGACGCCGATGCCGACGCCGATGAGCGCGGTCAGGATCGGCAGGCCCGCGGCGACGAGCGAGCCGAGCGTGACGAGCAGCGCGAGGACGGCGACGACGAGGCCGTACACTTCGTTGGCGCCGATCGGAATTTCCGGCATGAGCAGCGAGTCGCTCGGCAGCGAGGTGATGCCGGTGCCGCTCTCGGCTTTTTCGACGGTGGCGATGATGTCGTTCAGCACGTCCGTCGGGACGGATGTCTTTTGCACCGTGAATTGGAACTGGAACAGAGCGACGCTGCCGTCGGAGGCGATCAGCGCGCCGGGAACGGGCTGGCCGTCGACGATCAGCGGGCCGTACGGCATCGCCGCCGCGCCGGTCGCGCCTGCGGCGGCTCCGCCTTGGGCTGCGCCCGCGGCCTGGTCCTGGGCGCCGGCGCCTTGGCCTGCGGCGGCATCCTGGCCGCCCTGAGCCGCGCCTTGCTGCGCCTGGGCGCCGGCGGCCGCCGCCAGATCGGCGGGGTTGATGACATACTCCTGCTTGTAGATGTCGGCGATGGCGGCGAGGATCGCCTGCTGGCGCTCCGGCGTGTCGAGCCGCTCGCCGTCAGGCGCGGTGAAGACGACGCTGCCCTGATCTCCGGCTGCCTGCGGCAGCTCCTGCTGGAGCTTGTCGAGCACTTTTTGCGATTCGGTGCCTTCGATCTTCATTTCGGAGCTGACGCTCACGCCATTGGATGCGATCAGGGCGACGACGGCGCCGAGGATGACGACCCAGGCGGCGATGAACGCCCATGGCTTGTCGAAGGCGGTCTTGCCGAGCTTGTAGAAGAGCTTGGACATGATGGGATGCATTCTCCTTTGATGGGGGATGAGGCGAGCGGGCGGCGAAGCGCCGCGCGGGCTGGGGCAGGGCGGTCAGAAGCCGCTTTTCAGATAGCCGAACGTCGTCTCCAGATGCTGCTCGAACGGAATCGCGTCCGGCGCGCGGTCCTCCGGATCGCCGGGCAGCCGCACCTTGAGGGTGCCGTCGAGAATCGGCAGCACCGCGCCGAATACGGCTCCGGCGAGCAGATGGGTGTAGACGATATCTCGGCCGTCCGCGGAGTAGCGCCGCAGCTCCTCCTCCGCGCCGGCCTGCAGTCGCTTGAGCACGCTCAGGATGAACGGCTCCAGCGTAGGATGGCGGCGCGAGAGCGTGAACAGCTCGCGCACCTTTCCCAGCAGGTCGGCCGTGAAGCGGGCCTGCAGCCAGCGATGCAGCACGTCGAGCGGCGAGAGCCGCTCCGCGAGATCGATGTGCAGCTCCTGGTCTTCGTCGACGTTGCCGTCGAACGTCATGGCGATCATCGCGACCGCCTCTTCCTTGCACGAGAAGTAGTTCGCGAACGTCCGCCGCGAATAGCCGGCCCGCTGCACGACGTCCTCGACGACGAAGCCGTCCAGCCCTTTTTCGAGCGCAAGCTCGAACGCCGCCTTGGCCAGGGCGTGGGCGGTCGCTTCTTTTTTAAGATCGCGCAGGCTGTGCGGGCGCATGTCAATCACCTCCTTGAATAAGCGGACTGAAAATAGCTGTTTTCATCGTACTTTACTTGTTGCCCAATGTGCAAGTTTGCCTTTTGAGCAACGCTTTCATTTTCTCCATGCAGCATTTCCCTCCGCTGCCTGCCGGTTCATAAGGCGCTCAGCCGCCCGATGCGCTATACTAGGCGGAGCCAAGGACAAAATCCGCGGCGCTGCGGTCCGCTCGGCCTCCTTCCCAGAGCGCTTATGTGAGAGTGGGCGCGGATGAGGGCTCCGGGCCGCAGCATAACCTTTCTGTCTCCTCCTGCACATACGTGCGGGAGGCTTTTTTGCGTTCCGCGGCGGCCTTGGCCTGCGCATCAGGTCACGATCTTGCTCTTGGAGGTCCTGTTTGTGGTAGAGGGCCGGTCCGTCTTTTCTTAAACTGAAAGCGCTTAGACGAAAGGACGACTCATGAGGGGGAACGACAGATGGGGAAAAGCTTCAGCCGGCTGCTGGCCGCGCTGCTCAGCCTGATCCTGCTGCTGCCGCCGCTGTCGGCGGCTGCGGCGGAGGAGCCGGGCGCAAGCGCTGGCGCGGGGACGGCAGCGACGGTCGGGGAGTCCGTGTATGTGCGGCTCAAGAACGAATGGAAGGGCTACTACCTGTATGAAGCGGAAGGGAAGCTGCGGTACGGATTCCCGGCGATCGCCGACCGTTCGGCCCAATGGAGCGTGGAGGAAGGGCCGGGGGGAGCGAAAAGGCTCGTCAACCGGGCGACCGGCCATGCGGTGACGAAGGAAGGCGCGCCGAATCCGCTCGATGCGCTGGGCGTGGCGCTCGCGGCCCGCGAAGACGCGGCGGCGGCCTGGACCGTATCGGCAGCCGGCGGCGGTTACGGAGCGGACGCGGTGAACGTCTCCGTGCCGGGAGCGCCGGGCCAGGTGCTGAACATCCAGATGCTGACCGGCTTCGCCAACGCCAGCGACTGGGCGCAGCCGTCCTGGGGCTCTGCCGTGTGGCATCTGGAGCGCGCGCTGGACGTCGAGCCGGTGCGGCTGGTGGACGATTGGAAGGGCATGGCTCTGTATGAAAAGAACGGCCAGGTCGAATACGGAACGCCGGTTGCGAACGACCCGGCCTCGCATTGGCTCCGCGTGCCCGGCGCGACGCCGGGCAGCGAGCGGCTCGTCAACCGGGCGACCGGCCATGTGCTGAACCGCCTCGGCAACGACGGCGACGCGCTGAACGCGCCGGCGAAAGCGGCCGAGCTGCCGGAGGGCAGCTCGGCGGGCGACCTGCTCGTCGAGACTCAGGCCGGCGGCAAGCTTACGCTCCGCAGCGCGGAGCATCCGGCGTACATTCTGCATGTGCAGCAGCAGACCGGCTTTTTGCAGATCAGCGACTGGGCGCAGCCCGGCTGGGGCAGCTCGAGCTGGCGGCTGGAAGCGGCGACGGACGCGCCGGCCATGCGGCTGCAGGACGGCGGCTCGGGGCTGTATCTGGCCGCCCGGGACGGGGCCGTCGCTTCGCTCGCGGCGGATTATCAGGACCCGTCGTCGCATTGGGCGATCGAGGACGACGGCATGGCGGTGCGGCTGCGGAACGTCGCCGACGGCCGGTATATGAGCCGCGCGGCCGCAGGCGCGCCGCTCGCGCTCGCGGCTGCGGGCGCAGCGGGCGATTCGGTCCGCTGGAGCCTGACGCCGGCCCGCGACGAGCTCGGAGCGGGGACCAAGGCCGGCTTCGCCGCATGGGGAGAGCCGGAGCTCAAGCTGCATGCGGCCGCAGGAGACGGCACGGCCCGCGCGGGCGCGATCGGAGCGGAGCAGGCCGCCTTTGCCGAGTGGACGGTCAAGGAGCCGGCTCCGGACGCGGAGCTGTCGCCTTATGTGCGCATCAAGAACGATTATCTGGAGCTGTATCTGTTCGAGCAGGACGGCAAGCTCGCCTACGGCAACGCCGCGGCGGCGGATGAGGCCGCGATGTGGCTCGTCGAGGACATGCCGGGCAAGGAGGGCGTCCAGACGATCCGCAACCGGGCGACCGGACATTACATGACGCTGGAAGGCGTCAAGCCGGACTCGCGCGAGCCGGTGCGGGTGGCGGAGCGGACGGACGGCTCCCTGCTTGCGGAATGGATCGTGAAGGACACGAAGGGGCTGCGGCTCATCCGCAGCGCGGCGGACGCGCGTCCGGAGTCCGCATCGGGCTACCTGAACGTCGAGCATCAGCTCAAGACGGCGGAGTACAACCCGATCGATCCGAACTGGGGCAGTCCGAAATGGCGCTTCGAGACGTTCGCGGAAGGCGGAGAGCCGCAGCCGCAGCCGCCGCTCGAGCTGCCGGACGGCTATGTGCGGCTGATCGGCCAAAGCGGCGGCGAGGCTCTGCTGGCTGGCGGCAGCGGCGCGGTGCTGTACGGCTCGGCGGAGCCGGGCGACGAGCGCTCCCACTGGCTGCCCGCTCCTGCGGAGGACGGCGGCTGGCGGCTGCAGAACCGGGCCACGGGCGGCTGGCTTCGCTGGAGCGCGGGCAAGGCTTATTTGACGGCAGCGGCGACGGACGAATCCGGCTCGGCCGGGACCGGCTCCGGCTCCGGCTGGGCGCTGGAGCGCGGGCCGGCGGACGGCACGGCGCTGCTGCGCAGCCTGTCGCCGGGCCGCTCCGACGAATATGTGCATATCGAGGACGGCCAGGGGTATGCCCAGCTCGGCCTGCGCTCGGTGGACAAGGCCCGGGTGCAGTGGCGTCTGGAAGCCGCGCCGCTGGACGGCTTCGTGCCGGAGGAGGACGCCGCGATCGGCGACGGCTCGACGCCGGCCGCGCCGCATGGAGGCGTCTACCGGCTGAGGAACGGCGCGGATCGGTATGCAGGCATGGCAAGCGATGGCGCCGTATCGGCGCTTGCGGGCCGCGACGCGGGAGCAGCCGCGCTGTGGCGGCTGGAGGATTTCAACGGCAGGCAGCGCCTGCGAGGCGCGGGCGGCCGTTATCTGGCCGTCGGCGCCGATGGCCAGATCCGCTCCGTGGAAGCGTCGGAAGCGGCGGCGGAGCCTGCGCAGTGGCGGCTTGAGACGCGCGGCGGCAGGATCTTGCTGCACAGCGCGGCGCGGCCGGGACAGGCGCTGGCGCTGTCCGGCGGAGGGCTGCGCCTGGAGGCGTCCGCCGAGACGGGGGCGGCGCCGGAGAGCATCCTGTGGACGCTCGAGGAGCTGCCTGGCGATATCCGCTACGAGGCCGAGAACGGCTTCATGAGCGGCGGCGCGGCGGCGGCGTTGCAGCGGGACGGATATAGCGGCTCGGGCTATGCGGCCGGAATCGGGCAGGCGGGCAGCCGCCTCATCGTGGCGGTGGCGGCCGGCGCGGCCGGCGACTACGAGACGGCGTTTCGAGTCGCGGCCGAGGGCGGTTCGGGGGCAGCGGACGTTGCCGTCAACGGCCTGCCGCAGGGACGGCTGGCGCTGGACGGCGCCGCAGGCTGGACGGACCTCTCCCTCGCGCTGCCGCTGCGCGAAGGGTCCAACTCGGTCGAGCTGAGCTTCCCGGACGGGGCTGCCGGCGGGCTGCTCGTCGACCGGCTGACGGTGAAGGGCGCGACCAGCCGCGCTTATCGCGGAGCGACGCTGCCTTTTTTGACCTATGAAGCCGAGCATGCGGCGACAAACGGCACGGTCGTCGGGCCGGACCGGGCGTTCATGACGTTCGCCTCCGAGGCTTCGGGCCGCCGCGCGGTCCTGCTGGACGCGCCGGGCCAGTTCGTGGAGTTCCGGCTGGACGAGCCGGCCAGCGCGATGACGCTGCGGTACGTCCTGCCCGACAGCGCCGACGGGGCGGGGCTGGACGCGGCGCTGAGCGTGACGGTCGACGGCGAGGATGCGGGCCGGATCGGCTTGTCCAGCAAGCATAGCTGGGTGTATGGCAGCTATCCTTGGTCCAACGAGCCGGAGGACGGCGATCCGCACCGGTTCTACGACGAGTCGCAGCTGCGGTTCGGCCGCACGCTGCCGGCGGGCTCGCTGCTGCGCCTGCAGTTCGGCGGCGACAGCGGAGCCGGGTACGTCGTCATCGACAGCGCGGACCTGGAGCTGGCTCCGGCGGCCTATGCCCGGCCGGACGGGTACCGGTCGATCGTCGATTACGGCGCCGCGCCGAATGACGGCCAGGACGACTCCGAGGCGCTTCGGGCCGCGATCGAGGATGCCCGCAGGGCCGGAGAGGGCGTCTGGATTCCGGCCGGCACGTTCGAGCTGCGGCAAGGGCCGATCGAGCTGCGGGACATCGCGATCCGCGGCGCGGGCATGTGGCATTCCAAGCTGCAGGGCGCAGGCTTCATGGGCGTCGGCGGCGGCATTTCCGTGTACGACCTCATGATTGACGTCGGCGTGACGGCTCGGCATGACGAGCTGCGCGAGGCGGCGTTCGACGGCACGTTCGGGCGAGGCTCGACGATCCAGCAGGTATGGGTCGAGCATGCCAAAGCCGGCATCTGGTCGGTGCGCAGCGACGACGAGGACGGCGGCGTCGTCACGGACGGGCTGTACGCGGCGGGCTTGCGCATCCGCAATACGTACGCGGACGGCATCAACTTCTCGACCGGCACGCGGGACTCGATGGCCGAGCAGATCCACGTCCGCAACAGCGGCGACGACTCGATCGCGCTCTGGTCGGCGCGGCCGGAAGGCGTGAGCGCGGACGACGCCCGCGTGTCCGGCAACACGGTCCGCTACAACACGGTGCAGCTGCCGTGGCTCGCGGACAACATCGCGGTGTTCGGCGGCTCGGACAACAAGGTGCAGGACAACGTGCTGAGCGATACGGTCGGATTCGGCGCTGGCATCGCCTTGTCGACGCGCTTCAATCCGGTGCCTTTCGGCGGGCGCACGGTCGTCGAGCGCAACACGCTGATCCGCACCGGCGGGCGCGAGGCGAACTGGAAGCAGGACTTCGGCGGCATCTGGCTGTTCACGGACAGCCTGCCGATCGAGGCGACCATCGACCTCTTCGACAACAATGTGCTGGACAGCACGTACTCGGGCCTGTACGTCAGCGGCAACCAGCCGATGGGCGCGGCCGGAGGCGAGATCACGATCCGCAATCTGGTGCTGGACGGCTCCGGCACCTGGGGCGTGCATGCCGGACCGGGCGTGGCGGGCCGCGTATTTCTCGAAGGGCTGGAGCAGCGCGGAGCGCTGCTCGGCAGCCGGTTCCGGGCCGGCGGCGCGACGGTCGAGCTGACCGAGACGCCGGGCGCGCCAGCGGCGGCAGCGCTGCCGTCCGACGGCGCGGCGACGGGAGAAGGGCTGGTCTGGCCGGGAGAACCGGGAGGACCGGGGGAGCCGGGAGGACCGGGAGAGCCGGGGGGACCGGGAGAGCCGGGAGGACCGGGGGAGCCGGGAGAACCGGGGGGACCGGGCGGTCCGGGCGGTCCGGGGGAACCGGGAGGACCAGGCGGTCCGAGCGAGCCGGGCGGTCCGTCGGCGACACCGTCGCCGTCAGCTAGTCCGGCTCCTTCGTCCAGCGCCGCCCCGACGGCTTCGCCGACAGCCTCTCCGGCAGCAGCGCTTGCCGAGGATGCAGACGCTTCTCTTGCCGCCAACGAACAGCTCGTGGAGGAAGCGGTCCGCACGGGACAGCGTTCCGTGCGGCTGCAGGCTTACCGCGCGGAGGACGGCCGATTGGCCGCGCTTGTGCCGCTCGCCGCGCTGCAGAGCTTGGCATCCGAGCCGGGCGTCCTGCTGCGGCTGGAAGCGGACGGCCGGGCGGTGGAGCTGTCGGCTCGCCAAGCGGCCGGGCTCGCCGGGCTTGTCGCGGCGGGCGATAAGGCGGCAGCGCTGCGGCTTGCGCTCGGCGACGCTCCGGCGTCGGCGAAGGCGCAGCTTACGGCAGCGGCAGCGCAGCGCGGCGGCGTGACGGGAGCCGTCGCCGCCAGCTGGAGCGCCGAGCTGATCGCCGGCGGCAAGACGCTGCCGCTGCCGGACGGCTCGCTGGGCTACGTTTCCTTGCAGCTCCGTCTGGCGGAACGGCTGGATGCGGCCCGGACGGCCGCGCTCGTCGCCGGCTCGGCCGGAGGCAAGCTGCGTACCGCGCCGGCGTTCGCAGCGCCGGATGGGTCCGGCAGCCTTGTCGTCGTGCGCACGCTGAGCTCCGGCAGCTTCGCGGTCGCGCAGCTGCCCGCTCAAGCGTTCCGCGACGTGGCGGCCGGCCACTGGGCGGCAGGGGCGATTCATGCGCTTTCGGCCAAAGGCATCGCTTCCGGCGTGCCGGGAGGCTCGTTCGAGCCTTCGCGCCGCGTGACTCGCGCGGAAATCGCGCTGCTTCTGGCCCGCGCGTTCGAGCTGGAGGCGCTGCCTGCCGTTCCGGCAGCATGGAGCGACGCCGGCAAGCGCCCGAATGCCGCGGCGGCGCTGGCCGCCGTGCAGGCAGCCGGCATCGTGCAAGGCGATGCCGACGGACGCTTCCGTCCGGATGACGCGCTCAGCCGGCAGGAGCTGGCGGTGCTCGCCGCGCGCATTCTGGCGTTCGCGGGCGTTTCGGCAGCGAGCGGGGCCGCCGCTTCCGAGGCCGCTGCGAGCGCCGGCCTGGAGGCAGGCGGCGGCGCGCAAGCAGAAGGGACTGCCGGAAGTTCCGTTGCAGGAGCGGCAGCGTCCTCGGCGCCTCCGTTTGCAGATGCCGCCTCGATCCGCCCTTGGGCGGCGGACGCGGTACGTGAGCTGGCCGCGCGCGGCTTGCTGCTCGGCGCTCCGGACGGCAAGTTCCATCCGGAGGCGGACGTGACGCGCGCCGAGGCCGCGATGCTTCTGCTCCGCCTTCTGGAGCAGCTGCGGCCGTAACTCCATTTGACCGCACCTAGGAAGCTCTGGCCGCCCGTCTGCCGATCCATCGGCATGCGGGCGGCTTTTTTGTTTTTGTCTCCGGAACGACGAGCCGAAGCAGCCGGTCCAGGGAACATGGGGGACGGCAGTCGCCTTTGTGCGATACGTTTGCGAGCCAGGATGTCAGCCAGTGGTGCGCAGTCGAGCCATTAAGTCGAAAAAATCGAGTTAGTCGGGATGCGGGGCGGAGCAACTCGGGAGAGTGGTGGGCCGAACGGTCGGAGATGCGCAACTCGGGCGAGCGGAGAGCCGGCCGGTCGGAGATGCGCGGAAAAACCGAGCAGCTCGGGCGAGTGGGGTGCCGAACGGTCGGAGATGCGCGGAAAAACCGAGCAACTCGGGCAAGTGGAGGGCCGAACGGTCGGAGATGCGCGGAAAAACCGAGTAACTCGGGTCAGTGGAGAGGCGAACGGTCGGAGATGCGCGGAAAAACCGAGTAACTCGGGAGAGTGGAGAGCCGGACGGTCGGAGATGCGCGGAAAAACCGAGTTACTCGGGAGAGTGGAGAGGCGGACGGTCGGAGATGCGCGGAAAAACCGAGTTACTCGGCAGTTCGGGTTGCAGCTCGATGGAGCGGTGAAATGCGGATCGGATCGCGCACGAATGGCAGCAGAAATCTGCTCAAAATGTCCGTACAGGTCACCAGAATGGTAGTATCCGCATCCGGTTGTCGAGATAATGGACTCGTAGAAAGCGCTTTCGACAAAGGGGCGAGCTTTTTCGGAGCCCGCATCTCGGCATGAAAGGGGAGAGAGGCGCAAACCAGGATTCGATCATCCGGACCGCCCGAAACGGTCCGCGGATGATGCCGAAAGGCGATCAGCCTAATTTTAAGGAGGAACAAGAATGAACCGATCTCCATGGATGCAGCGATGCGCTGCTGTCCTCGCCGCCGCCGTCCTGGCCGTGCAGCTCGTCGCGGCTGCGCCGCAAGCGTCCGCCGCGCCGACGATCTACGAAGCGGAGTCCGCCGCCCGAGCCGGCGGCGCGTCCGTCGCCAGCGACCATGCCGGGTATACCGGCAGCGGCTTTGTCGGCGGGTATACCGACGCGAACAAGGGCAGCGCCGCCACGACCTTCACGGTCAGCGCCGCCGCTGCCGGCAGCTACTCCGCCGCGCTTCGCTACGCCAACGGCACCGGCTCGTCCCAGACGCTCAGCCTGTACGTCAACGGCTCCAAGCTGAAGCAGCTGCCGCTGCCCGCCACGGCCAACTGGGACAGCTGGGCCGCCGCCAGCGAGACGGTGTCGCTGAACGCAGGCTCGAACACGATCCAGTACAAGTTCGACGCGGCCGACAGCGGCAACGTCAATCTCGACCATCTGGCGCTCGAGGCGTCGCTCGGCGCCAACCTGGCGCTGGGCAAAGCCGCCACGGCCAGCAGCAGCGTCGGCGGCTTCCCGGCTTCGAACGCGGTGGACGGAAATGTCTCTTCGTATTATGAAGGCGCTGCCGGCACCTACCCGAATACGCTGACCGTCGACCTGGGCAGCGCGCAGAGCATCTCCAGCGTAAAGGTCAAGCTGCCTTCCGGCTGGGGGACCCGCTCGCAGACGCTGGCCGTGCTCGGCAGCGCGAACAATACGTCCTACTCGACGCTGAAGGCGTCGGCCAGCTACACGTTCGATCCGGCGACGGGCAACGAAGCGGCGATTTCCTTTTCCGCCTCGTCCGCCCGGTACGTCCGCCTGAGCTTCACCGCCAACAGCGGCGCGACGGGCGGCCAGGCCGCCGAGCTCGAGGTGTATGGCCAGGCCGGGGCGACACCGACTCCGACTGCCACGCCAACGGCCACGCCAACCGCCACGCCAACCGCCACGCCAACCCCGACCCCTACGGCCACTCCGACCCCGACGCCTACGCCGTCCGGCTCCTTCGGGGCGACGATGCCGTACGACACCTATCAGGCGGAAAGCCTGACCCATAACGGAACGGCCATCGGTCCGTCCCGCACGTTCGGCGATCCGGCCTCCGAGGCATCCGGCCGCAGGGCGGTGCGCCTGACCGGCACCGGCCAGTACGTGCAGCTGACGCTGGCCAAGGCGGCGCAGGGCGTGACGGTGCGCTACTCGATCCCGGACAACGCCGCCGGCACCGGCCTCGACGCAGGCATCAGCCTGTACGTGAACGGCACGCTCAAGCAGCAGGTGCCGCTGACGTCCAAGTACAGCTGGATCTACGGATCTTACAATACCGAGGGCGGCGAGATCCGCTGGTCCAACAACCCGAGCGCCCAGCCGACGACGCCGCACCATATGTACGACGAGGTCAGCTTCAAGCTCGACCAGAGCTACCCGGCCGGCACCGTCCTCAAGCTGCAGCGCGACGCCAGCAACTTGAATTTCGGGCAGACGTCCTACGTCACGGTGGACCTCGTCGAGACGGAGGCGGTTCCCGCCGCCCTTTCCAAGCCGGCGAACTATGTCTCCGTGACGGACTACGGCGCGACGGCGAATGGCGGCGGCGACGATACGGCGGCGTTCAACAGCGCGATCGCGGCGGTCAAAAACTCCGGCGGCACGCTCAAGGGCGTCTGGATTCCGGCGGGCTCGTTCACGATCGGCAGCGGCACGAAGGGCGCCGGCTACAACGGCACCGGCACCCGCCTGTACCTCGACAGCGGCGTCTCCATGCGCGGCGCGGGCATCTGGCATTCCGAGATCAACGGCGCGTATGCCGGACTGTACCTGCGCGGCGGCAACGTGACGATCTCCGACTTCAAGATCGCGCCGGACGACCGCATCCGCGACGACTACAACGGCGTGACGGCGGTCGAAGGCAACGGAACGAACTCCACGATCACGAACCTGTGGATCACCCATGCCAAGGTCGGCCTCTGGCTTACGAACCAGACGAGCGGCGCGACGTTCTCGAACTCCCGCATCCGCCACGTCTGGGCGGACGGCGTCAACCTCCACTACGGCACGTCGAACACGACCGTGACGAACAACTCGGTGCGCACGAGCGGAGACGACGGGCTGGCGATGTGGTCCGACACCTACCTGAACACGAACAATACGTTCAGCTTCAACACGGTGCAGATTCCGACGCTCGCGAACAACATCGCCATCTACGGCGGCAAGGACAACAAGGTGCTGAGCAACCTTTTGGAAGACACCGTCGTCAACGGGTCGGGCATCAGCTTCGGAACGAACTTCAATCCGCCGTCGATGACCGGCACGCTGACCGTCCAGAACAACCGCCTCGTGCGCGCCGGCTCGCTGCACAAGGACTACGGCTACGGCATCGGCGCGATCTGGGCGTACTGGCTGAACAACAACGGCAAGGCGCAAAGCCTGACCGTATCGGTAGCCGGCAATACGATCGAGGAGAGCACGTACGCCGGCGTCTTCATCGAAGAACCCGCGCCGGGCATCTCGGTGACGTACAGCTCCAACACGATCACGAATGCCGGCACGCACGGCTTCTACGTGCGCGGCTCCGCGACGGGCAGCTCGACCTTTACGAACAATGCGGTGAACGGCGCGCCGTCCGGCAAATTTGTGAACGACTCGCCGAGCTTCACGGCGAGCGGCTCCGGCAACAACTGGTAGACCGAACGGTTTTTCAGGCGAGACGGCGTTCATTTTCGCTCCCGAGGGGTATAACAAGGAGGAACAGGCCGGATTGAACCGGCCGCAAGCCCCTCGATAAAGGAGAGATCGCATGATGAGCGACCCGAACCGCATGCAGGACCCGACGACGCAGTACCCGAAGGCCGGACCGGAATACAAGCAGGAGCAGGCTCCTCCGGGACTGGAAACGAAAATGGATCCGAAGCCGGATGACGGCTCCGGCAGCTACAAGGGCTCCGGACGGCTCGCTGGCCGCAAGGCCGTCGTGACGGGCGCGGACAGCGGCATCGGCCGCGCCGTTGCGATCGCCTACGCCCGCGAGGGCGCCGACGTCGTGCTGACGTATTTGCCCGAGGAGGAGGCCGACGCCAAGGAGGTCGTGCAGCAGATCGAGCAGGCCGGCCGCAAGGCGGTCGCCATCCCGGGCGACCTCAAGGACGAGGCGTTCTGCGAGTCGCTCATCGAGTCGGCGGTCAAGGAGCTCGGCGGCATCGACATCCTCGCCAACGTGGCGGGCATGCAGCAGTACGTCGAGGACATCGCCGACCTGACGACCGAGCAGTTCGACGCGACGTTCAAGACGAACGTCTACGCGCTGTTCTGGCTGTGCAAGGCGGCCATCCGCCACATGCCGGCCGGCGGCGCGATCATCAACACGTCGTCGATCCAGGCTTACTCGCCGTCGGAGATCCTGCTGGACTACGCCACGACAAAAAGCGCCATCAATACGTTCAGCAAGGCGCTTGCCCAGCAGGTCGCGCCGAAGGGCATCCGCGTGAACGTCGTCGCGCCGGGGCCGGTCTGGACGCCGCTGCAGATCAGCGGCGGCCAGCCGCAGCAGGTGCTGCCGGAGTTCGGCGCCAAGACGCCGCTCGGCCGTCCCGGCCAGCCGGCGGAGATGGCCGCGGCCTACGTGTTCCTGGCGAGCCAGGAGGCGAGCTACGTCGTCGGCGAGACGCTGAACGCCAACGGCGGCATGCCGACGCCGTAAGGCGGAGGCTGGCGAGGCCGCCGACGGAATCCGCCGGAACAAGGAAAGAAGTTCCCTTGCTGGCGCTGCGTCGCGCGTAATCCGCGTGAACAAGGGAAGAAGCTCCCTTGTCGGCGCTGCGCCACGAAGCCCTTTCCCCAGCCCTGCCGCATCCTAAGCCCCCGCGCGGACGAGCCATCCGGCTTGCCTGCACGGGGGCTTCGTTTTTCTTTCGCGCTCTTTTCTGGTAGAACAGTAGGAAAGGCGGTGACGACGATGGAGGGACAAGCGACGATTCTGATCGCGGAGGACGAGGCCGAGATCGCGGATCTGATCGAGCTGCATCTGCAGAAGGAAGGCTTCCGCATCGTAAAGGCGAAGGACGGCCTCGAGGCGATCCAGGCGGTCGAGCTCGGGGGCATCGACCTGGCGGTGATGGACCTCATGATGCCCGGCATCGACGGGCTCGAGGCGACGCGCCGCATCCGCTCGGCGCATGCGCTGCCGATCCTCATGCTGAGCGCGCGCACGTCGGACTTCGACAAGATCTCGGGGCTCGTCATCGGCGCGGACGACTACATGACGAAGCCGTTCAATCCGCTGGAGCTGGTCGCGCGGGTGAAAGCCCAGCTGAGGCGCTCGGCGCTGCTCGCCCAGCCGAGGGCCGAGGACAGCGGGCGCGTCGAGGCGGCGGGCCTCATCCTCGACCCGGCGAGCCGCAGCGTGCGGCTGTACGGGCGCGAGCTGGAGCTGACGCCCAAGGAGTTCGACCTGCTCTACGCGCTGGCGCGCCATCCGGGGCAGGTGTTCAGCGGCGAGCAGCTTTTCCGGCAGGTGTGGAAGGAAGACTACTACGAAGGCACGAACACGGTGATGGTCCATATCCGCTCGCTGCGGCGCAAGCTCGGGGCCGACAAGGACAAATGGATCAAGACGGTATGGGGAGTGGGGTACAAGTTCCATGCCTAGGTCCTTCCGCAGCTTCCGCTCGCGCATGATCGTGCTGCTCGCGCTCAGCATGGGCCTTGCCGGGCTGGCGACGTACATCGCGTACAAGCTGCTTCAAGCCTACTACACCTCGAGCGTGCGGTTCGAGGACGAGTCGGTCGTCCGCCTGCGCCAGCTCATCCGGCACGTCGGCGATTTCAACTTTTTCCTGCTGTTCTTCATCCCGCTCGCCGTGCTGTTCTTCTATGCGCTGTCCTCGCCTTACGCGCGCTACTTCCAGCAGATCTCGGGCGGCATCCGTGCGCTCGCGGAGGGCGACTTCGAGCGCCGCGTCGAGATCCGCTCGGGCGACGAGTTCCAGTCGATCGCCGAGGATCTGGGGCAAGCGGGAGACAAGCTCCGGCAAGCGGTGCGCAGAGGCGACTTCGCCGAGAGCAGCAAGGACCAGCTCGTGCTCAACCTGGCCCATGACTTGCGGACGCCGCTCACCTCGGTCGTCGGCTACCTCGACTATGTGCTCAAGGACGACGGCTTGACGCCGGAGCAGACGCGCCATTATCTCGGCATCGCGGCGAGCAAGGCGCAGCGGCTCGAGCGGCTCATCGACGAGCTGTTCGAGGTGACGCGCCTGCAGCATGGCCAGCTCCCGCTGGAGCGCGCGGAGCTGGATCTGGCGGAGCTGCTGTCGCAGCTGAGCGAGGAGATGCAGCCGCTGTTTGAAAAAAACGGACTCGAAGCCCGGCTGGAGCTGGAGCCGCCGCTGCTTGTCCAGGCGGACGGCGACCTGCTCGCCCGCGTATTCGAGAACCTCGCCGTCAACGCCGCCCGCTACGGCGGGGACGGACGTTATGTGGACTTCCGCTGCTTCGCGGAGGGGGACGAGGCGGTCGCGCAGATCGTCAACTACGGCAGCCGCATCGAGCCGGAGGAGCTGCCGCATTTGTTCGACATGTTCTACACCGGCGACAAGTCGCGGCAGAGCGGCATCGGCGGCACCGGCATCGGCCTGTTCATCGCGCAGAACATCGTCGAGCGCCACGGCGGGACGATTGCGGCGCGCAGCGACATCGTGCGGACGGTTTTCGAGGTGCGGCTGCCGCGGGACGGGGCATCTGCATCTGCGAAGCCGATTTTAGAAAAAATTTAGGTTTGCCCGCCGGTTGTCTTTAGGTTCTTGCTCTAGCATAGAGCCTATCGGACAAGAGGAAGGCGGAGAGCGGCATGGACAACAGACGATGGCGGACGATCGGAATCGCGGCGGGACTCGCGGCCGTGCTGGCGGGCGGACTGCCCGGCTGCGGCATGGCGGAGCGGATGGCCGCAGCCATCGGCGCAGGGGAAGAGCATGGAGGCGGGAGCGCGGGGCAGGCGCAGACGGCTGGCGGGGATGCGGCCGGGAGGACGCCCGGAGGTGATACAGGGGACGGGGCGAGCGGCGCAAGCGGCGCGAGCAAGGCGGACAGCGCGAGCGATGCGGACGGCGGCAAAGCGGCCGGGGCGAGCGATGCGGCCAATGCAGCCAATGCGGCCGGAGAACGGCTGGAGGCGGGACTGGAGCAGGCTTTTTCCGGCAATCTGATGCTCGTCAACCGCGATCACGGCCTGCAGCCGGACGGCGCCCGGCTTGATCTCGTCACCCTGTCCAAGCAGCCGGGCGAGCTTCGCCTGGCGGAAGGAGAACAGGACGCCCAGCTGTCGCGCGAGGCGGCCGGTCGGTTCGCGGAGCTGGTCGCGGCGGCTCGCAAGGACGGCGTGGACGGGCTCGTCGTCAACAGCGCCTACCGCTCTGCCAAGGAGCAGGAGCGGCTGTACCGCGAGCAAGGGCCGGACTATGCCTTGCCGGCAGGGCACAGCGAGCACAACACCGGCCTGGCGCTCGACGTCGGCTCGGTGTTCGGCCGGATGGAGTCGACGGAGGAGGGCAGCTGGATGCGGGAGCATGCTTGGCGCTACGGCTTCGTCCTGCGGTATCCCGAGGACAAGACCGAGGTGACGGGCATCCAGTACGAGCCGTGGCATTTCCGCTACGTCGGCTTGCCGCATAGCGGAATCATGCAGGAGCGGGGCCTCGTGCTGGAGGAATACATCGCGCTGCTTCGGGAGGAAAAGAAGCTCCGCTTCAAGTCGCTCGGCAAGACGTACGCCATCTCCTGGCAGAAAGCGAGTCCCGGCGGAGCGGTTGCCGTCGCGGCTGGAAGCTTGGCGGAGCTGTCCGGGGACAATGCCGGCGGCATCATCGTCACGACTTGGCGGAACAAAGGCGGAGCGGGATGACAAACGAGACGGCAAGGAGGACAAGCGAGATGGCGAGTCGGACGAACGAATCGCTGCGGCGGACGAGCGGAACGGCCAGGCGTGCGGCGGCGACGAAAAGACAGGCTCCGATTGTCGGGCGCCTGCTTACGCTGGCTGTCTCCGTCCTGCTGCTCGGGTATGGCTGGGTGCTCGTCAAGGTCATCCTGTTCAAGCTCGGCACCGGCGACATCGGCTTTCTCGCCGAGCAGCTGAGGCAGTCCTTGAGCGACCCGGGACTTATCCTGGGGCGGATCCGCCGCGGAAATCTGGAGCCGTTCGGGCAGATTCGCAGCGACTGGGACGGAGGGAGCTCGATCGGACGGCTGAATCTGTTCGGCAATATCCTGATTTTCATTCCGTTCGGCATGCTGCTGACGCTCGCGCTGCGCCGCTCGCCGCTCCGGCTGCTCGGCGCGGCGGCGATCAGCTTCGCGGCCAGCCTTGCGCTGGAATGCGCCCAGGCGCTGCTCGGCATCGGCACGTTCGACGTGGACGACCTGATCCTCAATACGGCGGGCGGCGTGCTCGGCGCGATGGCCGCCGGAGCGGCGCTGCGGCTGTTTGGGCCAGGCCGGAAATCGGTGCGGCCTTAGGCAAGGCGTGTTCTGCTTTGCGAACGGACGGCGACCCAACGAAACGGAGGAGCCTTATTTTGTCGAATCGGACTCGTTTTTGCAACCCAACGATACGGACGAGCGCTATTCGGCCTTTCTGGCATGGCAGAAGCTCATTTTTGAAGCCATAAGCTCGCTGAGTATCGTTACATTTTTTGCGAGCCTCTTTTGGAGCAAATAGAGTCTGTCCGTATCGTTAGAGATGGTGGAGGGGCTGGTGGAGAGGCTGGAGGAACGGGAGAGGCTGGAGGGTCAGCGCAGCTCCCGGAATCGGACAGGGCATTAGGTTGACAGCCATCACGCATCGTCACACCTCGCGCGGGCAGCCGCGCGAGGTGCCGAAAGCTGCATCCAAGCCTGCAGCACGGCGGCCTATGATGGAGTCCGAAAAAAACGACCCGCCCGGCGTTTTCGCGCCAGGCGGGTCGTTTTTGCTTAGCGCGTCTCCGCCTGCAGGTCGAGCCAAGCGAGCTCGGCCGGAGAGAGCGCGATCTCGACTCCGTCGCGGCAGGAGCTCAGCTCGCCCGGGTTCTGCGCGCCGATCAGGGCGCAGGTCGGGAACGGCTGGTTCAGCACGTAGGCGAGCGCGATCTGGATCGTGCTGACGCCCTTCTCCGCGGCGAGCTCGCCTGCGCGGCGCAGCCGCTCCCAGTTGGCGTCGCTGTAGAACACGCGCACGAGGTCGGCGTTGCTGGTGTCCTCCGGTCCGAAGCGGCCGGTGAAGAAGCCGCGCGCCTGCGACGACCACGAGAACAGCGGCAGCTGCTCGCGCTCATGCCAGCGCAGCGTTTCCTCGTCGGCGGAGACGCAGCCGGCCCAGAACGGCTCTTTTGCCTTGGCCAGGCTCAGGTTCGGGCTGCTGAAGGCGAAGCCCGTCAAGCCGTGGGCGGCGGCGTAGTCGTTGGCCTCCTGCAGCCGCTGCCACGTCCAGTTGGAGCCGCCGATCGCGCCGATGCGGCCGGCCTCGATATGCTCGTTGAGCGCTTCGACGATGGCGCCGACCGGCACGGAGTGATCGTCGCGATGCAGCGCGTACAGCTCGATATGGTCGGTGCGCAGCCGCTCGAGGCTCGTCAGCAGATCGCTGCGGATCGCCTCGGCGTTCACGCGCGGGCCGGACTCGTCATGATGGGAGCCTTTGGTCAGGATCACGATGTCGGAGCGGTTGCCGCGCTCCTCCATATAGCGGCCGATGACCGTCTCGCTCTGCCCGCCGCAATAGATATGCGCCGTATCGATGGCGTTGCCGCCGGCGGCGAGGAAGGCGTCGAGATTGGCCGCCGCGCGCTCGTAGCTATCGTTCGTAAAATAATCCGAGCCCTTCATCAGCACGCTGATCGGCTTGGCGACACCTTTGACCGAGATCGTCTTCATGATCATTCGACTCCTTTCGATTCGAGAGCGCCAGCCGCGGCAGCCTCGGCCGAGCCGGCTCCGCAGGACGGCAGCTCGATGCGGACGCGCTGCTCCGCGGAGCGGAGGCATGCCTCCAGCACGCGCATGCCCGCGACCGCATCCTGCGGCGGGAAGCGCTGCGGCTCGCCGTGCAGCACCGTGCGGGCGAAGTCGTCGGCTTCGAGCGAGAAGTGGTCGACCTGCGGCACGTCGACATAGCGCCGGCCGCTGCCCGTCGTCACATAAAAGCCGGTCTCGCCTTCCAAGCCGGCCATGAACGCGGACGGCACCTCCAGGATGCCGTCCGTGCCCAGCACCTCGAGCTTGTTGCGGAATGCGCCCCACATGCCGCAGTCGAACGTGACGCCGAGGCCGCCGGGGAACTCCAGCAGCCCGCTCGCCATCATGTCGACGCCGCCGTGCTCGGGCGAGAACAGCGCGCGCGCCGTGACCGCCTCCGGCTCGGCGCCGATCAGCATCCGCGCGACGGAGATCGGATAGCAGCCGACATCGTAGAGCCCGCCGCCTCCCCATTCCTTGACAAAGCGCACGTTGCCGGAGCTGCCGGAGCTGTTGAACGTGAACGTCCCATGCAGGCTGCGAAGATCGCCGATCTCGCCGGAGGCGATGACCTCGCGGATCATCGCGTAGCGCGGATGATGCCGGTACATGAACGCCTCGGCCAGCTGGCGGCCGGCCTTCTGCGCCGCGAGCGCCATTTCCTCCGCCTCGGCGGCGGTCAGCGCGAGCGGCTTTTCGCAAAGCACATGCTTGCCGGCCTCGAGGGCGCGGATCGTCCATTCGCGGTGCAGATGATTGGGCAGCGGGATGTATACCGCCTCGATCGAATCGTCGGACAGCAGCTCCTCATAGCTGCCGTACGCCGCTTCGATGCCGAATTCGTCGGCCGTCCGCCGGGCTTTGTCCCGGTCGCGGCTTGCAAGGGCTTTCACTTCGTTGAGCTGCGAACGGAGCAGGCCGGGGATGACAGAGCCTCGCGCGATGCCTGCGGCTCCGAGCACGCCCCAGCGCAGCTTGGCTGATTGGGTCATGAACAACGCCTCCTTTAAGGTAGCTAATACGATATTGTGATTGTACCTGATGATTTACTTTTTAAAAATGAAAATATATGATACGAGTTAACACGATATTGCGATGGAGGTCGAACATGCAGCGACAGACGCATCTGCTCACGCTACCGGAGCAGCCCTATTTCATCCTGCCGGAATCGGTCGGAGTCTACTGCGACTACCCGGAGCATGAGGTGATGCGGGACGCCGGAGCGTTGAACAATTTCAGCATCCACATCGTCGTCTCCGGCAAAGGGTACGTGCGGACGGAATCCGGCCAGCAGGAGCTGACGCAGGGGCAGGCGGTGCTGTACTTTCCGCACGCGGCCCAGCAGTACGGCAGCAGCAAGGACGATCCGTGGGAGGTGCGCTGGATCCACTTCTACGGCGGCCGGCTGCGGGACTTCATGGTCGAGCGCGGCTTCCACCAGAACCTGCTCTGGAAGCTCCGCCAGCCGGCCGGCTGGATCGAGGCGCATCAGGCGCTGCTCGAGGAGGCGGAGGCGAGCAGCATGACGCGGCCCGCGCTGCTCTCGACGCTCGCCTACGGCGTGCTGGCGGAATTCGTGCAGCAGGCGGTGCCGCTCGGCTCGCCGTCCGCCAGTCCCGCGGAGGAGCGCATCCTGTCCTTGCTGCCGCGGCTCGAGGAGGAGGCGGCGAAGCCGTTCGTGCTGCAGGAGTGGGCGGAGCGCGCCGGCGTCAGCACCCACTATTTCTGCCGGCTGTTCAAGGGGGCGCTGGACATGACGCCGAGCGAGTTCGTCACGCGGGCCCGCCTGCAGCGCGCCAAGCAGCGGCTGCTGGAGCGGCGCGAGGCCAATATCGGCGAGATCGCGCTCGAGGCCGGCTATCCGAGCGCGAGCTATTTCAATAAACGGTTCCAGGAGCATGAAGGCATGACGCCGACGGAATACCGCAAGCTGTTCCGCGGCTGACCAGCCCGCTGGCGCACTCGCCTGCTAGCCGTCGCACACTCGCCCGCCGACGCACTCGCTCGCCGACGCATCCGCCCGCTGACGCACTCGCCCGCCGACGCACTCGCCCGCCGACGCATCCGCCCGCTGGCGCACTCGCCCGCCGACGCCTCCGCTCCGTCTCGCCCGCCCCGGCGATCCCGAGCCGCCGCGGCCCGCAAGGTCACAATCGTGGCATTCGAGGTCCGATTCCTAGTAGAAGCGCGGCCGGGGCCGGCGTATAATTGAAATCGCTTCCGGACCGGAACGGTCCGGATCATCGAACGAAGAGGGGACTGCCGCATCATGACCGACCACGATCTCGACCGCAGCGGGCTCCGCGCCCGCCGCGTCCGCCTGCTGGCCGCCGCCGGCGCGCTGCTGCTGCTCGCCGCTCTGGCGGCGTGGCCGGCCGTCCGATCCGAGCGCTCCTCCGGCGGAGAGCCGTCGCCCGGCTCCGCCGCGTCCGGCGCCGAGGCGTCCGACCGCCTCGTGCTCATGTTCCCGGCCAGCGTCGCGCCGCCGGACCTGCCGCTCGTGCAGGCGGAGATGAACCGCTACCTGCGGGACAAGCTGGACGCTTCCGTCGAGATCAAGCCGGTCGACATGAGCAGCTGGTGGGACCGCACGGGGCTCGTCTACGCTTCCGGCAGCCAGGTCGACCTCATGTTCACCGCCGGCTGGATGCGCTTCGGCGACGAGGTGTCGCGCGGCCGTTTCCTGCCGCTCGACGAGCTGCTGCAGCGCGAAGGCGCCGGCATCGCCAGCGTGCTCGATCCGGAAATTTTGCGGGCGAGCCGCATCGGCGGCAAGCTGTACGGCATTCCGACGAACAAGGAGTTCGCCGCCAGCAAGGGCATCGTGATGCGCGCCGATCTCGTCGAGAAGCACGGCATCCGCCTCGAGGCGATCCGCACGCTCGCCGATCTCGGACCGGTGCTGGAGACGATCAAGCGCCGCGAGCCGGGCGTGACGCCGCTGCAGGTGCGCGCCGACCGGAGCCCGCTGACATTCCTGCTCCAATACGGCCTGTTCGACATGCTCGGCGACGGTCCGGGCGTGCTGCAGCGCGCGGGCGGCAGCCTCAAGGTCGTCAATCTCGCCGCCGCCCGGACGTACCGCGACTACGCCAAGCTGATGTACGAATGGCGCCGCAGCGGCTACCTCAACGCCGACGCGGTCACCTCCCGCGACAGCGAGTACGAGGCGGTGAAGGCCGGCGCCGCCTTCGCCTTCGCGGAGTCGATGAAGCCGGGCTTCGAGATCCAGGCTTCGCGCAACACCGGCATGCCGATGGTCGCCGTCGAGCTGACCAAGCCGTACACGACGACGGCGGACGTGACGAGCGCGATGTTCGCCATCCCGCGGACGTCCCGCCATCCCGAGAAGGCGATGCGGCTGCTGGAGCTGCTGTATACGGACCGCTATCTGCTCAATCTGCTCGACTGGGGCATCGAAGGCCGCCACTACGTCGTGCGGCCGGACGGGCGCATCGCCTTCTCGCCGGGCGTGGACGCGCGCACGGTCCGCTACAACTTCAACCTGCCCTGGATGTTCGGCAACCAGCTGAATTCCTATCTGTGGGACAACGAGGATCCGCAGCAATGGGACAATTATCGCCGCTTCAACGAGGAAGCGGAGCCGTCCAAGGCGCTCGGCTTCGTCTTCGATCCGTCGCCCGTCAGCAACGAGATCGCCGCCTGCAGCCGCGTCGACGAGGAGTTCTCGCCCGCGCTCATCACCGGCGAGCTCGATCCCGACGCCGTCATCCCGATGTACCTGGAGCAGCTGAAGGCCGCCGGCGCGGACAAGGTCATCGCGGAGAAGCAGCGCCAGCTCGACGCCTGGCTCGCCGCAGGCGGAGCCTCCGCCGGAGAGGGGGAATCCTGATGCCGGCTGCCTGGCTGCCTGCGCGCCGCAACGGATCCGGCTCGGCACGGCCGAAGCAGGCGAAGACGCTGCGGACCCGCCTCATCATCGGCTTCGTCGGCGTGACGGCGCCGCTCGTGCTGCTTCTGCTGTGGAACAACCTTTATTCGACGTCGGTCGTCCGTTCCCAGGTCGCCCAGTCCAACCGCAGCCTGCTGACGATGTATCTGAACGACATGGACAAGGTGCTCGAGGAGGTCCAGAACTATCTGTTCAAGACGGCCGAGCAGAACCGCGACCTGATGACGCTCTCGCAGAACGAGCGGGGCGGCTGGGACTACTACCGGGCGAAAACGCAGGCGGCGGCCGATCTCGGAGCCAATACGAACTACTACGAGGCGGCCGACGTGCTGTTCGCCTACAGCTCCCGCTACGAGGACCTGTTCCTCGCCCAGCAGCAGAACGTCTCGTTCGAGCGCAAGGAGCGCATCGTCGCGCGGCTGCGGGACGTGCTGCGGGCCGGGCCCGGAGCGGACACGCCGTACACCGGCTGGACGCTGCAGCGGCTGGACGGCTCGTTCGCGCTGCTGCGCGTCGTCGACAACGGCTACGGCTCGGCGATCGGCGCCTGGGTCGATATCGGCCGGCTGATGGCGCCGCTGCATGAGCTCGGCACGGGCGGCAAAGGCTTCGCCGTGCTGACGAGCGGCTCCGGCGAGCCGCTGACGGAGCTCGCCGCCGGGCTGCGAGGCGGCCTCGCCGCGGGCATGCCGGGCGCGCTGGCCGAGGCGCTCGCCGGCTATGCGATCGCCGACGTGCCGCAGCCGCATCTGCTCGTCGCCAAGGATTCCCGCATGGCGGACATGCGGCTGCTGCTGCTCATGCCCGAAAAGTCGCTGCTGGAGGGACTGCCGTATTTCCGCTATCTGACCTATGCGGTGCCGGTGCTGGCGGCGGTGCTGCTCGGCGTCTACCTGTACGTCCTGCAGCGAGCGGTCGTCATGCCGATGTACCGGCTCATCCGCGGCATGCGTAAAATCCGCGCCGGCGATCTGAGCGCGCGGCTGCCGGACAGCCGCCTGCCCGAGTTCGATACGATCAACGAGACGTTCAACGGCATGGCGGAGCAGATCGAGCATCTGAAGATCGACATCTACGAGGAGAAGATCCGCACGCAGAAAGCCGAGCTCAAGCATCTGCAGGCGCAGATCCAGCCTCATTTCTTCATGAATTCGCTCAACATCGTCTACCAGCTCGCGCAGATCCGCAGCTACGACATCATCCAGAGCATCGCCCTCCATCTCGTGCGGTACTTCCGCTTCACGATCAACACGGGGGCGGCTTCGGTGACGGTGTCCGACGAGCTGGAGCATATCCGCGACTACCTGACGATCCAGAAGCACCGCTTCCCGGAATCGCTGGCCTTCGGCTTCGAGGTCGAGCCCGGCCTCGAAAGCTTCCCGCTGCCGCCGCTGTCGGTGCAGCCGCTCGTCGAGAACGCGATGGTCCACGGCTTCAAGGCGAGCGGGGGCGGGCCGTTCCGCATCGAGGTGACGGTAAGGCGGAGCCCGGAGGCGGAGGAGGACGCGGCCGGCGGCGAAGCGGCGGTCCTCATCGAGGTGAGAGACAACGGCAAGGGCATCGCGGCCGGCTCGCTCGGACCGCTGCTGGAGCGGATCCATGCGGCGGAGCCGGGCGAGCGCCATGTCGGCCTCTGGAACGTCATTCGCCGCAGCCGCCTTTATTATGGAACGGCGGTGCGGCTTGAGCTGGACAACGGAGCGGAGGGCGGGCTGAGCGCGGTCCTCCGGCTGCCGCTGCACGCGCCGCCCTCGGGCCAGAGGGCGGCAGGAAAGGAGAGGATGGCGTGAACGCGCTGATCGTGGACGACGAGATCTATGCCGTCAAGGGCCTCCGCGCCGGCGTCCGCTGGGAGCGGGCGGGCATCGCCGAGGTGTACGAGGCGCACGGGGCGGAGGAGGCGCGCCGGCTGCTGCTCGAGCGCGAGGTGGACATCCTCATCTGCGACATCGAGATGCCGGAGCAGTCGGGCCTGGAGCTGGTGGAATGGGTGCGCGCGGAAGGGCTGCGGCTCGAGACGGTGTTCCTCACCTGCCACTCCGAGTTCCGCTATGCGCAAAAGGCGCTGCAGCTCGGCAGCAGCGACTACATTCTCAAGCCGGTCATCTATGCCGAGCTGGAGGAGGTGCTGCGCGGCCTCGGCGCGCGCATCGCCGAGCGGCGGCGGGGCGACGAGGAGTCGGAGCGCTACCAGCAGATGGCGGAGCAGTGGCAGATGCAAAAGCCGCTCGTCGCCGAGCGGCGCTGGAACGACCTGCTCGAAGGGCGCGACAGCGCCGACGGGCGCTGGCTGGAGCTGACCGCCGGAGCGGCCGATGCCGACCCGGCCGCGCTTTCTCGAGTGCGGCCGCTGCTCATCAGCGTCGAGAACTGGGACAAGCCGATCAGCGAGCGCGACGAGCGCGTGATGGAGTTCGCCCTGCGCAAGGCCGCCGAGGAGCTGCTGCTCGCCGAGCATCCCGGCGCGGTCGCCGAGGACGACCGCGGCAACGGCTGGATCCTGCTGTTCGAAGGACGCGGCGCGCTCGGGGAGGAGGAGCTGATCGGGCTGTGCGACCGTTACCGCCAGGCGTGCCGCGACTATTTCTATTGCAAGATGTCCGTCTACATCGGCAGCTCCGTGCCGGTCGCGGAGCTGCGCGGCGAATGCCTCGGCGTGCTGCTGGACGAATACCGCAGCGTCGGCGGCGGCGATGCGAGCGTGCGGACCTCGCCGGAGCTGCGGCATGCGGGAGAGGAGCGCGAAGGCTCGCCGCCGGAGGCCGAGCTGCTGGAATGGGCGGATCTGCTCGAGCGGGAAGGAACGTCCGGCATGAAAGCGCGCTTGGCCGGGCTGGTGGCGGCCCGTCAGGGCGAGCTCGCGCCGCGCACGCTGGAGATCTACGCCTACGCGCTGCTGCAGGCGGCCTATCTCGCGCTGCATCGCAAAGGCTTTCCCGCCCATCTGCTTCATCGCTGGCGGGAGCAAGGCGTGCATGCGGCGTCGCGCTCGGCGGAGCGCTTCCTCGCCTGGGCGGACGCCCTGCTCGAGCAGATCGGCTCGCTCGCGCAGTCGCGCCGCGCGGAAAGCCCGGTGCTGCGCCAGGTCAAGGCGTACATCGCCGAGCATCTCGACCGCGACCTGTCGCGCGAGGAGCTGGCCGAGCAGGTGTATCTCAATCCGGCCTATCTGTCGAGGCTGTTCCGCAAGGAGACGGGAAAGGTGCTGACCGACTACATCCTGCAGGAGAAGATGCGCGCGGCCGCCGCCCGGCTGCTCGGCACGGACGAGAGCGTCAGCGAGATCGCGGCGGGGCTCGGCTACGGCAACTTCTCCTACTTCGCGCGGCTGTTCCGCAAAGTATACGGCTTGAACCCGCAGGAATACCGCAAGCAGGGAGGCTAGGGCGCGTTCGCAGCCCCGCTCCGGGGCATCGCTTGCCGCCTCTTGCCGCAGTCAAGCCAGCGTCGTCCGGCGGGCCCGTCCGGCGGCCCGTTCGGCACGGTCTCCAGTTTCTCCCGCTCCCGGCGTCTATACGCCGGGAGCTTTTTTTGCTAAGGTAGGGGAGTGCTCTCGGGGCGGGGAAATATTCTCTCGTCCCGCTTCCTTGTGAAAATTTTTTCCATTACTCACTTTTTTATATTTATTTTGAATGCGCCGCAACCTTGAGCAGCCCGGCTGCGTCATTGACGGTGCAAGAGAGGGGGAACCTTCGTGGTAGAGCCTGGCCTCATACGAGCCGCTCAACAGGGCGATCGCGACGCTCTCGTGTCCCTATTGCGCGACATAGAGAACCACGTTTACCGGACCGCCTATTACATTCTGGGCAACGAGCAGGACGCGCTGGACGCTTCGCAGGAGGCGTTGATTCGCATCTACACCAAGATCAACTCCTACGAAGAGAAAGCGCAGTTCAAAACCTGGATCCAGCGGATCGTCACGAATATATGCATCGATAAATTCCGCCGCACGAAGCCCGTCGTCTCCATCGAGGAACATGACATGGTGTTCCGGGAGAAGCAGGACGTGGAGGAGGAAGTGCTGTCCGCTTACGCGGCCAAAGATATTCGAGAGGCGATCGACAAGCTGCCGGATCACCACAGGGCGGTTGTCGTGCTTCGGTACCTGCAGGACTTTTCCTACAACGAGATCGCGGACTCGCTCGACCTTCCGCTCAACACGGTGAAGTCTTACTTGTTCCGGGCCCGCCAGCAGCTGCAGACTCTGCTCCATGACTATCAGAAAGGTGGTGTCCGAGGATGACTTGTCAAGAGGTGGTAGAATACATGAACCGATATCTGGACGGAGATCTTGACGAGCTGGAACGCCAGGAGCTGATGGAGCATCTCCGGCGTTGCCCGGACGACCAGGAGCTGTTCGAGCGGCTGCAACGGCTGTCGGGAGAGCTCGGGGAGCTTCCCAAAGTAACCCCGCCTTTCAGCCTGGTCGACTCGATCCTGCCGCAGCTCGACGAAATCGACGCGCATCGCGAAGCCAAGGCGTTCGCGCTCCAAGCAGCGGAGACGGCGGAGACGGGCGCAAGCGGCGGACAGCCTGCCCGTCGGCCGGCAGCAGGCCGCTTCTCCCGGCGCGCCCGCATCTGGACGGGCTCCGCGGCGGCCGCAGCCGCCGCGGCGATCATTCTCATCCTCGCTCCGTGGGGCTCCGGACCGGACTCTCCGCTCGGCCATTCGAACACCGTGGCCGATACGGGCGGGGAAGCGGCGAGCATGATGAGTGCCAGCGAGGAATCCGCTCCGGCCAGCGCCGACCGGACGGAGGGGGCGGCCTCGGGAGGGAGCGAGGCGGGGGCCGAGCCCAAGCAGCAGATCGTGGACGGCCAGACGGTGCCGACCTCGACGACGCCTCCCGACAGCGAAACACGGTCGGTGGCGCCCCGCATGGAACAGAACCAGCGGACGCAAGGACCGGAATCGCCGTCCGTCTCCGCAGGCGGAGGCCAGGGCTCGACGGTCTATCCGTCGCCTGGCGGCGGCGCCGCGCGCGAGTTCGCCAAGACGCCGCAAGGCATCATGAACTTCGCCGGTCCTTCGCCGGGCGTCGTCTCGGACATCATGGGCAGCGCCGACATGGGCTTCGCGGCCGTGCCGGAGGTGACGTATTCTCCGGATCGGGCGTACAGCTATTCGATCAGCCAGGGCTGGATCGTCATCCAGAATGCCGCCGGAGGCAAGGTGTTCGACCATACGTTCGAGGGCGTCGTGTCCCATCCGGTCTGGAGCGACGACAGCCGCTACCTGAGCGTCACCGTCACTGCGACGGACGGCACCGCCAAGCCGTACCGGATCGACGCCGAAAACGGCGCGCTCGTAGAATAGGCGGGCGGGCCAAGCACCGAATCGGGGGCATCCGCGTATGATGCTTCATCAGCCCGTCAGCGGGGAGGACGCAGCCCCTGACATCGTATGACCATCGGCCGAGGCGCCTGGGAGCCTTTGGATCGATGTTTATATAGATGGTCCGATCGTGCTCCAAAAGGCGCTGCCCTGCGACATGCAGGCAGCGCCTTTTGTCATGCGGCAGCTTGCCGGTCGACGCGATCTGTCCTATGATGGGACGACAGGCTAGGAGGGGACGGCATGCATGCGAAGGACATAGGGAAAGACATCAAAGCGGGCCGGATCGCGCCGGTCTACGCGGCGTTCGGCAAGGACCGGTACCGCATGGGGCAGTTCGCCTCCATGCTCGCGGACAAGCTGCTGGCGCCGGACGAAAGGGAGCTCGGCATGGTCCGCTTCGATACGGCGGAGACGTCGCTGGAGGAAATCGTGGCGGAGGCGCAGACGCCGCCCTTTTTCGTGCCGCGCAAGCTGATCGTCGTGCGCGACGGAGCGGTGCTGTGCGCGGCCGCCAAGGAAAACGGCAAGCTCGAGCATAAGGCCGAGCGGTTCCTGAGCTATATGGAGCAACCGTCCGAGACGAGCGTCATCCTGTTCCTCGTGCAGGCGGACAAGCTCGACGAGCGCCGCAAGATCGTGAAGCTGCTCAAGGAGCGCAACCTGATCGTCGCTTTTCCCGAGCTGAGCGAGGGAGAGCTGGCGTCCTGGGCGGTCCGGCGCGCGGCCGATCAGAAGCGCTCGCTCGACGAGGAAGCGGCGCAGCTGCTCGTCGCGCGGCTCGGCACCGGCATGCAGGCGCTCGCGCAGGAGGTCGACAAGCTCTGCCTGTACGCGGGCGAGGGCGGCGCCGTGACCAAGGACGACGTCGCCCGCTTGACGGCGGCGACGGTCGAGGAGGATGCGTTCGCGCTCGTCGACGCGGCGCTGGAGCGGCGCATGGACCGCACGCTCGCGCTATACCGCGAGCTGCTGCTGCGCAAGGAGGAGCCGATCCGCATCGCGGCGCTCGTCGCCCGCCAACTGCGCATCATGCTGCAGATCAAGGAGCTGGAGCGCCACCGCTACTCGCCGCAGCAGATGGCCGGGCAGCTCGGGCTGCATCCGTATGCCGTCAAGCTTGCGGCCGAAAAGGCGCGCCGCTACGACACGGCCGTGCTCGGCCGGCATCTGGCCGCGCTTGCGGAGCTGGACTATCGGATGAAGACCGGCCAGGTGGACAAAGAGCTCGGCCTGCAGCTGTTTTTCCTGTCGATGGGAGCGCAGCCGGCCGCCATGCCGCAGCCTTGAGCGCGCAAGCCGGCCGCCGGCGGCTTGCCTGGGAAGGCATCAAAAAAAGCCCCGCTCCGGGAGGAGCGGGGCTTTCCGCATTGGCGAGAATTAAGCTTGAGCCGTAAGGGCGTTCAGCTTCTTGGCCAGGCGGGATTTTTTACGGGCTGCGGCATTTTTATGGATCAGGCCTTTGGTAACGGCTTTGTCCAGCTTCTTGGAAGCCACGATCAGGGCAGCCTTCGCTGCTTCTGCATCGGTACCGGCGATAGCGACATCAGCCGACTTGACAGCCGTGCGAAGCGCGGATTTTTGGGAAGCGTTCAGAGCGCGGCGTTTCTCGCTCGTTTTCACGCGTTTGATGGCGGATTTAATGTTTGGCACTTGTGATTCACCTCCTACAAGGGGTACAGGCCCCGTACTGCAACACAACTTAAAGTATCTTATCATGGGCCTGCCCAAATTGCAACCATATAGGAAGGATGAGGGAACCGCTTCCGCATAAGATCGGAGGCCGCTTCGCACACTAGGGACAAAACGGGCAGAGGAGCTGTTCGCATGACCCATGATGTCGATTTGAGCCAATATGCCGTCCATACGGATCTGGCACTGGAAGCGAAGGAAATGGCCGAGGAAGCGGGAAGCCCGGTTCCCGGCGTGCTGATGGAGACGGCGGAAGCGGACGGCATCAAGGTCACGCGCCTGGAGGTGCAGAACGAGGCGGGCTCGCAGGCGATCGGCAAAGTGATCGGCAAATACGTCACGTTCGAGGTGCCGGAGCTGCGCACGCATGACTCGGAGCTCGGCGACAAGGTGGCGACGCGCTTCGCGCAGGAGTTCGAGCGCTTCCTGCAGCAGCTCGCGGTGCCGGCGAACGCCAGCGTGCTCATCGTCGGGCTCGGCAACTGGAATGTGACGCCGGATGCGCTCGGCCCGCTCGTCGTCGAGAACACGATGGTGACGCGGCAGTTTTTCGAGCTGATGCCCGATCAGGTCGCGCCGGGCTACCGCGCCGTCAGCGCGGTAGCGCCGGGAGTGCTCGGCATCACCGGCATCGAGTCGAGCGAGATCGTGCAGGGCATCATTGAAAAGACGAAGCCGGACGTCATCATCGCCATCGACGCGCTCGCCTCGCGCTCGCTCGAGCGGGTGAACACGACGATCCAGATCGCCGACACGGGCATCCACCCCGGCTCCGGCATCGGCAACAAGCGCAAGGGACTAACGAAGGACATTCTCGGCGTGCCCGTCGTGGCGATCGGCGTTCCGACGGTCGTGTACGCGTCCACGCTCGTCAACAGCGCCATCGACATGATGAAGGAGCATTTTCGCAAGGAGCAGGGCGATACGAGCCAGATCATGGGCCTCGTCGACCAGCTCGCCGAGCAGGAGCGGCTCGCGCTCGTCAAGGAGGTGCTCTCCCCGCTCAAGCATGACCTGCTCGTGACGCCCAAGGAGATCGACCAGTTCATCGAGGATATCGCCAACGTCATCGCGAGCGGCCTGAACGCTGCCCTGCACGAGGCGGTCGACAGCTCCAACGTGGCGGCCTATACGCATTGACCCACGGCGTCAGGCGAGGCTTATTCGGGCCTCGCCTTTTCATTGAACGCGATATAATCGAGCCGGTGGTTGAGCTGCAGCATGAGCTGGCGCGCCATGTAGGAGGCCGAGAACTTGAACCCGGTCTCGGCCCAGTACAGCAGCGTCCCGATCGTGGCGGAAGCCCGGTAGTGCAGCATAAAGTCCTGATCGACCTCGGCGGGATCGCCTTCGAGCGTGAGCCGCAGGTCGCGCCGCATCGACTCTCTCAGCACGCGGGTCATCGCCTCGGGCAGGCCGGCATCCGTGCCGAGCAGCGCGAGGAAGGTTTCCCGGCTGCGCTCGACATGCTCGAACAGCATCAGGCTCGACGGGTAGATTTCCGCCGCCTCCACGCCGCTGCGGTCCGGATAGGGCGCGAGCAGCAGCTCGGAGAACCGGCGCAGGAACTCGCTGCGGATCTCCGCCAGCAGCTCCTCCTTGCCGGCGTAGTGGTTGTAAAACGTGCCGCGGTTGTAGTCGGCGGCTTCCGCGATGTCCTGGATCGTCACCGCCGACGCCTTCTTCTCGCGCAGAAGCCGCACATAGGCTTGCTGCAGCGCTTCCCGCGTCCTCCTTGATCTTCGGTCCAGCCTGTCTTCCATTCGCATCCGGGCTCCTTTCTGCTCCGTTAGTTTGCAGGGTTTCCGCTCTTTTCACTCGCGGCGGATGCGACATTATCGCCTGGAATGTCCAATTTCGCCGCTCCGGCCGACAGCTCGGCCGCCGCTGTCGCCTACCGGACAGCGAGCGGTCCGCTGCTCATTGCGGCCCTCGGAAGAGGGGCGTACACTGAAGGGGCAGCAGCATCATGAAGCGCTTCCGAACGCTGCGGCCGCCGTCCGGGAGCGACAGCATACAGAATAAAGGAGTGCATCGACAATGACAACCGAAGCCAAAACCGCCATCATTACCGGAGCAGCCGGAGGCATCGGCAAGGAGCTGGCCCGCCGGATGGCCGAGCGGGGCGTGAATCTGGTGCTCGTCGATCTGAAGCGCGAAGCGGTGCTCGCCGTCGCCGAGGAGCTCGGCCTGAACGAGACGAACTCGCTTGCCGTCGCGGCGGACGTCTCCGTCGAGGACGAGGTGAAGGGCTACGTCCAAGCCGCCCTGGACAAGTTCGGACGGATCGACTATTTCGCCAACAACGCCGGCATAGAGGGCCCGATGGGGCTGATCGAGGAGCAGAGCGTCGACGCGCTCGACCTGGTCTACCGGGTGAACGTGCGCGGCGTCTTCCTCGGCCTGCAGCATGTGCTTCCGGTCATGAAGCGCCAGCAGTCCGGAGCGATCCTGAACACCTCCTCGCTCGCCGGCCTGATGGGCGCGCCGGGCATGTCTCCTTACATCATGTCCAAGCATGCCGTCATCGGCCTGACCCGCGTCGCCGCCAACGAGGCCGCCCCGAGCGGCGTCCGCGTGAACGCGGTGCTGCCGGGCACGATCAACACGGCCATGATGCGCAAGATCGAAGCCAACTCCGGGACGCCGGACGCGTTCAAGACGGCCAACGAGTCGCTCACGCCGCTCGGCCGTTACGGCGAGCCGCAGGAAGTGGCGGCCGTCATGAACTTCCTGCTGTCGGACGAAGCGTCGTTCGTGACCGCCTCGCTCTATACGGTCGACGGCGGCATGGTCGCCCAGTAAGACATCGTTCCCGCCTTCGCCCGCCTCTTTAAGAGGCGGGCTTTTTTGCGCTTTCGGGTCCGATCCCGGTCCGCGGTTCTACCTTCCTCCCCCTGTTCATAGAGTAGATAGCAGTTGCTAGATTCGGCGGAGCGCAAGAGGGAAAGGCCATATCGGCATCAGGAGGGGACAAGCATGATTCGGATGGGAACAGGCAAGGAAGACGCAAGCCTGCGGCTGAGGCGGCTGCTCACCGCAGGGAGGACGTTCGTGGCGATCAGCCTTTGCTCGATGGTCGCGTTCATGCTGATCGGAGCGCTCGCGATGGTGCGGGAGCAGCGGGGGGCGGCCTCGCTGCAAGGGCTGGCGTCGACGGTTTCAACCGCCTTTTTTGCGGACATGCTGGGAATGGAGATTCCCGTCTACCATAGTCCGGCGCAGGGCAGCTTCTCCGACCGCGAGCTGGCGCAAGCGGCGGCCGAGACGCTGACGGAGGTCAACCCGGCCGATCCGCGCAGCCTGCTGGCCGCCGGCATGCCGGGCATGGAGCCGCCGGCGAGCCCGGTCCCTTCGCCGGACGGCGGAGCGCCGGCGGACGGGTCGGCCGGCGAAGAGGCCGACGATATGGACGCCCACGACCCGGGCGTGCTGGACGGAGAGGACGAGCCGGGCGTCGGTCCGGTCAGGGAGATGCCCGGGGGAGCAGTCGAGCCGGCTCCGCAGGGCGGAGGAGAGCAGCAGCCGTCCGCCGGCGAGACGGCGTCGAGCAAGAACCTGGTGTTCATTTACCATACGCATGCCCGCGAATCGTACGCGCCGGAGCTCGGCGGCGGCGTGAGCGACCCGCAGTCGGCCAAGATCAACGTCGGCCAGGTCGGCTCGCGGCTGGCGGAGCAGCTGGAGAAGCGCGGCATCGGCACGCTGCACGACACGACGGACTACCCGACGGCCGTCGCCGGCTACCGCTGGGAGCTGAGCTACAAGTACTCCAAGAAGACGGTGCAGCAGGCGATGAGCGAGAACGGGCAGCTGAAGCTGTTCTTCGACATCCATCGCGACTCGCAGAAGCGCAAGATCACGACGAAGTCGATCGGCGGTCAGGATTACGCCAAGGTGTTTTTCGTCATCGGCAAAGGCAATCCGGACTGGGAGCGCAACATGGCGTTCGCCGAGTCGATCCACGAGCGGCTCGACAAGGAGTATCCCGGCCTGTCGCGGGGCATCCTCGGCAAGACGAGCAAATCGGGCAACGGCGAGTACAACCAGTCGCTGTCGGGCCAGAGCATCCTGATCGAGATCGGCGGCGTCGACAATACGCTGGAGGAATGCTACCGGACGGCGGACGCGCTCGCGGAGGTCATCGCCGACCTGTATTTCAACGACCAGAAGGCTTGAGCGAAATAAGAGCAAATCGATGAAGGAGGGCGTCCGGCATGAAAAAAGGACCGCTGAAATGGACGATCGTCGGCGCCGCGCTCGCGGCGGTGCTGATGTTCGGGATGGAGATGACGTCGGCCGGCATCGGCCGCGTCTACGGCCCCGTCGAGGGCAGCGAGCCGGCCGAGATCGGGCGCTACGCGCAGGCGGTCCGCGAGCTGGAGCTGCAGCAGGCCAAGCTCAAGCAGCTGGAGTACGAGGCCGAGCTGAAGCGGCTGCAGAAAAAATACGGCATCGAGGCCGCGGCCGCCGTGCCGGAGGCGGGAGCTTTTCTCGGCGACGAGGAATCGGCGGCCGCGCCGGCGCTGGCGCAGACGCAGCGGGATCGGCGGCAGAGCGAGGACGGCTCGCGCCTGCCGGGCATCGCGGATCCGCAGGGCGAGACAGGCGTCAACCGGCTGGCCGACGGCACGGCCGGCGTGCTGCAGAGCGTGTCGAGCTCGGGCATCCGCTTCCTCGTGACGCTGTTCGACTCGATGACGCAGTAGGGGCGTGCGGCCGCCCCCGCCGTTTTCATTGCCCCCCATTCTCTGAAAAGGTATAATAAAGGTTAGACCTATTGAGGGGTGTGGATCACAAAGCATGGCAGACGTACGCGACCGCCAAAAGAAGATACGGAACTTTTCCATTATCGCGCATATCGACCACGGAAAGTCCACGCTGGCCGACCGGATCCTGGAGTATACCGGCGCGCTCACTTCCCGTGAAATGCAGTCCCAGGTGCTCGATCAGATGGAGCTGGAGCGGGAGCGCGGCATCACGATCAAGCTGCAGGCAGTCCGCCTGAGCTACAAGGCCGACGACGGCGAGGAGTACATCCTCAACCTGATCGATACGCCGGGACACGTCGACTTCACCTACGAGGTGTCGCGCAGCCTCGCCGCCTGCGAGGGCGCGCTGCTCGTCGTCGACGCCGCCCAGGGCATCGAGGCGCAGACGCTGGCCAACGTCTATCTGGCGCTGGACAACAACCTCGAGATTTTGCCGGTCATCAACAAGATCGACCTGCCGAGCGCGGAGCCGGAGCGCGTCAAGCAGGAGGTCGAGGACGTGATCGGCCTCGACGCGAGCGACGCCGTGCTGGCGTCGGCCAAGGCCGGCATCGGCATCAAGGAGATCCTCGAGCAGGTCGTGCTCAAGGTGCCGGCCCCGACCGGCGATCCGGACGAGCCGCTCAAGGCGCTCATTTTCGACTCCCACTACGATCCGTACAAGGGCGTCATCGTCTACGTGCGGGTCGTCGACGGCAGCATCAAGGCCGGCAAGAAGATCCGCTTCATGGCGACGGGCGCCGAGTTCGAGGTCATCGAGGTCGGCGCGTTCAAGCCGCGCATGACGATCGTGGACGAGCTCGCCGTCGGCGACGTCGGCTTCGTCGTCGCGGGCATCAAGAACGTCAAGGACACCCGCGTCGGCGATACCGTCACCGAGGCCAAGCGCCAGGCGCCGGAGCCGCTGCCGGGCTACCGCAAGATCAACCCGATGGTCTACTGCGGCCTGTACCCGATCGACAACACGGAGTACAACGACCTGCGCGAGGCGCTCGAGAAGCTGCAGCTCAACGACGCTTCGCTGACGTTCGAGCCGGAGTCGTCGACGGCGCTCGGCTTCGGCTTCCGCTGCGGCTTCCTCGGCCTGCTGCACATGGACGTCATCCAGGAGCGGATCGAGCGCGAGTTCAACATCGACCTCATCACGACCGCTCCGAGCGTCATCTACACGGTGACTCTGACGAGCGGCGAGGTGCTCCACATCGACAACCCGTCCAACTACCCGGAGGTCGGCAAGATCGAGCATGTCGAGGAGCCGTACGTCAAGGCGGCCGTCATCGTGCCCAACGATTATGTCGGCACGGTGATGGAGCTGTGCCAGAACAAGCGCGGCGAGTTCGTCAACATGGAGTATCTGGACACGAACCGCGTCACGATCACGTACCAGATCCCGCTGTCGGAGATCGTCTACGACTTCTTCGATCAGCTCAAGTCGAGCACCAAGGGCTACGCCTCGTTCGACTACGAGCTGAGCGGCTACCGCCAGTCCAAGCTGGTCAAGATGGACATCATGCTGAACGGCGAGACGGTCGACGCGCTGTCGGTCATCGTGCACCGCGACCGCGCCTACCAGCGCGGACGGATCATCTGCGAGAAGCTCAAGGAGCTCATCCCGCGCCAGATGTTCGAGGTGCCGGTGCAGGCGTCGATCGGCCAGAAGGTCATCGCCCGCGAGACGGTCAAGGCGATGCGCAAAAACGTCCTCGCCAAGTGCTACGGAGGCGACATCAGCCGCAAGCGCAAGCTGCTCGAGAAGCAAAAGGAAGGCAAGAAGCGGATGAAGCAGGTCGGCAACGTCGAGGTTCCGCAAGAGGCGTTCATGGCCGTGCTCAAGATCGACGAGGATTGAGTCGGAGCCGGCGGCCCTCGCGGCCGCGCGGTTCCGAACCGGACGGAGGAGAGCGGCCGCTCTCCTCTTGCGCCGTTTTACGGGGCATCCGCGGCTAGGGCATGTCTGCAAGCACGCCCTGGCCCGCGCGGCTCCGCCGAGGAGGGAACACCTATGCTGCATCACGCGCCCAGAGCGCTTTACATCCATATCCCGTTCTGCACGAACAAGTGCCATTACTGCGACTTCAACTCCTACATCCTCAAGGGCCAGCCGGTCGACGATTATCTGACCGCGCTGGAGCGCGAGATGGAGCGGACGCTGTCGGCGACGCCGGCGGAGCGCATCGACACGGTATTCGTCGGCGGCGGCACGCCGACGGTGCTGACGCCGCCCCAGATGGAGCGCTTCCTCGCCTCGGTGCGCCGGCTCTGGCCGCTGCACGAGGGCACGGAATTCACGATGGAGGCCAATCCCGGCACGACCGATCCCGACAAGCTGGCGGTCATGTTCGCCGGCGGCGTCAACCGGCTGAGCTTCGGCGTGCAGTCGTTCGACAACGGCCTGCTGCAGCGGATCGGCCGCATCCATGACGTCGACGACGTGTACCGCAGCCTGGACAACGCGCGGGCGGCGGGCTTCGGCAACCTTTCCATCGACCTGATGTTCGGCCTGCCGGGCCAGACGGTCGAGCTTCTGTCCGACAGCGTGGACAAGGCGCTCGCGCTCGACCTGCCGCACTACTCGCTGTACAGCCTCAAGGTCGAGGAGAACACGCTGTTCCATCATCTCTACGAGAAAAACCAGCTGCCGCTGCCGACCGAGGACGAGGATCTGGAGATGTACCTGCATCTCATCGGCCGCCTTCAGGGAGCCGGCTACGAGCATTACGAGATCAGCAACTTCGCGAAGCCCGGCTTCGAGAGCCGGCACAACTCGACCTACTGGCGCAACGAGCCTTATTACGGGCTCGGCGCGGGGGCGCACGGTTATCTGGAGCGCCATCGCCACGTCAACATCAAGGGCGTGCAGCCGTACATCGACGCCGCGCTGGAGCGCCTGCCCCGCCTGTCGGGGGAGACGGTGTCCGAGGCCGAGGCGATGGAGGACTTCATGATGGTCGGCCTGCGCCTGCTGGACGGCGTGCGCGGAGCCGACTTCGAGCGGCAGTTCCCGGGACGGACGATCGAGGGCGTGTTCGGAGCGCAGCTGCGGCCGCTGGTGGAGGGCGGGCTGCTGCTCCGTCTGGAGGACGGAGAGCACGGCAGCCTGCCGGGAGGCACGCCGCTGCGTCCGGGCCGGGGCTACCGGCTGTCGCCGCAAGGCGTGCTGCTCGGCAACGAAGTGTTCGGGGCGTTCATCGGCGTCCTGGACGATGCGATTCATTCTTAGAAGCGAAGGGGATTGAATTCCTTGAAAACGAAACCGAACCAAATCAAAGCCGATCCGGCAGAGCCGGAAGCCGTCGATCCGGTCGTCGAGCTCAAGCGCGCCGCCAGCCGCACCTCCGACTGGAGGGCGCGCCAGCAGGCGGCGTCCGAGCTGGCCGCCCTCAAGGCGCCGCAGTCCGCCGCCATCCTGCGCCGCCTGCTGGCGGACGATCCGGTGCATCCGGTGCGCGAGGCGGCCTACCGCGGCCTCGTCTCGCTCGGCGAGCCGGCGCAGGCGCCGGTCCGCAAAGGCTCCGTCCCGGTCAAGGGACTGGACAAGATCGTCGTGCGCGTGCGCAAGAGCCTGACCGACGGACACAGCTTCGCCGACTTCAAGGAAAAGCTGAAGAAGATGAGGCTGGACGTGTACGACGTGCTCGAAGGCGACAAGGGAGCCGAGTTCGACGGCTGGCTCGAGGAGCAATGGAAGGCCTCGTTCGAGCGGAAGTAAAAGGGCGAAGGAGAGTCGCGTCGTCCTCTGGCGGCGTGCCTCGTCCGTCCCGAAAAAGGAGCGCTTCAGGCAGCATCGGCTGCGGAAGCGCTCCTTTTGCATTCTTTTAGCGGTATATGGTTCGTGAGTGAGATAGTATTACTTACGATTTATTTAAGTTCATTTGATCGGATTCGAGGCCGAAGTTTACAAAACGCTAACGGTTCTCCTTTAGGATGACAAAGAAACGAACGATGGAGAGGGGTTAACGATTTGAAAACGAGCAGGCTTTGGACGAAACGAATGATGGGCACGGCCGTCGCGGCGGCGCTGGTCGGCACGGGCAGCATGGCGGCGTTTGCGGCAGACGGCGCCTCCGTCGCGCCAGGAACGGCGGCGGAAACGGCGGGGGCGGACATTAAAAACGTCATCCTGCTTATCCCGGACGGCATGGCGAACGAGGCGACGGCGCTCGCAAGGTACTACAAGGGCTCCTCGCTGGCGCTGGATGCGCTTGCGACCGGCATGGTGCGGACGCATTCGGCCGACGCTCCGATCGCCGACTCGGCGCCGGCCGGAACGGCGTTTGCGACCGGCTTCAAATCGCATACCGGATTCGTCGGCGTGCTGCCGGACAAGGCGACGATGCCGGGACAGGCTGCGATCGCGAAGGGCGAGGAGCGCCGTCCGGTCGCATCCGTGCTGGAGGCGTCCAAGCGGGCCGGCAAAGCGACCGGCATCATCGCGACCTCGGAGTTCATGCATGCGACTCCTGCCGATTTTTCCGCGCACTATCCGGACCGGAAAAGCTATGACGCGCTCAGCATGCAGCAGGTGTACAACGGCATCGACGTCGTGCTCGGCAGCGGCAGCAGCTTCCTGACGCCGGCCGGACGCAAGGACGGCAACAACCTGCTCGCGTCGATCAAGGCGCTCGGCTACGACTATGTGACGACCCCGGCCGCGCTGAAGGCGTCCAAGTCGGACAAGCTGTGGGGCATGTTCGGCAGCAAGGCGCTCGATTATGACCTGGACCGCGATCCGTCCAAGCAGCCGAGCCTCGCCGAGATGACGAGCAAGGCGATCGAGGTGCTGTCGAAGGACAAGGACGGCTTCTTCCTGATGGTCGAGGGCAGCAAGGTCGACTGGGCCGCGCATGCGAACGATCCGGTCGGCGTCGTCAGCGACGTGCTCGCCTTCGACAAGGCGGTAGAGACCGCGCTCGACTTCGCCAAGCGGGACGGGCAGACCGCGGTCGTAGCGGTGACCGACCACGGCAACGGCGGCCTGACGATCGGCAACGCGGCGACGACCGGCTCGTACGACGAGGAGCCGCTGTCCGCGTTCATCGGTCCGCTCAAAAAAGCGAAGGTGACCGGCGAAGGGTTCGAGTCCAAGCTGAACGCCTCCCGCTCCAACATCAAGGAGGCAGCACGGACTTACCTCGGCATCACGGATCTGACGAGCGAGGAAGTGAAGTCGATCCGCGAGGCGAAGCCGGGCTCGATGAACTATGCCGTCGGCCCGATCATCAGCAGCCGTTCCGGCATCGGCTGGACGACGGGCGGCCATACGGGCGGCGACGTCGTGCTGTACGCCTACGCGCCGAACGGCGACCGTCCGAGCGGCGTCATCGACAATACCGACGTCGCCAAGTACATCGCCCGCGTGCTCGGCCTTGACCTCGGCCAGACGACGAAGCAGCTGTTCGTCGAAGCCCAGGCGGCCTTCGCGGCCAAAGGAGCCAAAACCGAAATCAAGGCTGCGAGCCTCGTCGTCACGAAAAACGGCCAGAAGCTGGAGCTGCCTTTCTACAAAAACCAGGCGCTGCTGAACGGCGGCAAGATCACGCTTGACGGCGTCGTCGTGTACAACGGCTCGAAAGTATACGTGTCGCAAAAAGCGGTGGACCTGATCTCGTAGAGGCCGCCGACGCTTCATCGTCCAGAATCCAGAAAGCGCCCAGCCCTTTGTCTCGACAAAGGACTGGGCGCTTCGCGTTCCGGGAAGGCGGCTTAGGACGAGCCGCGATCGCCGTTCGCGGCGTCGGAGGCATTCGGCTCCGCCGAGTCTTCGCGAAGCGTCTTGGTGAAATTGCGCAGCGAAAGGACGAAGCCTGCGAGGATGACGAGGGCCCTGGTGCCGAGGAGCATCCCATCCATCGCGGTCATTTTCGGGGGGCCGTTCCCGATCGCGCCGGTCTTCGGCACATTGTAGTCGATCCACATGTCAATGAAGACAAGGAGTTGGAAAAACAGCAGACAGCTGCTGGCGATCAGGAGGGCGGCGGCCCAGAAGCGCTTATTTTTCCGCATCGCCGGCCTCATGTCCAAGCCTCTGGTTGAACGCCCGAGACTCGTTTCGCGGTATGCTCAGCGACTGCCAGCTTGCCGCGCGCGAGGCTTTGGCCAGCTGCACGATCTGCCCGACATGGTAGCCGTAATGGGATAGCTGGCGCTGGATCGTCTGCAGCACGAGATGCGGCTCGCTGCGGATCGTGACCGTGCGCAGGAGATCCTCCGGCCGCAGCCCGTCCAACGTCTCGAATACGATGCGCCAGCCGTCCTCCCACCAGCGGATCACCTCGGCGGCGGTCTTTTCGGGCGGCAGCTCGAACTCTCCGTCGCGGTCGCGCCACGGCTTTTCGCCGTCGGTCGTGAGGAAGTCCGTCCAGCGGGACTTCATATTGCCGGACAGATGCCGGACGATGACGGCGATCGAGTTCGACTCCGGCGCCGGGACGGCGAACAACGCCTCTTCGCCCGCCTGCGCGAGAGCCCGCTCGCCGAGCTTCTTCTGGCTGCGGAACACGCTGCGGGCATCTTCAAGCATGCGGGCGCCCAGCTCGCGGGCGTCCGCAGCGTACGGTTCGGTCATGGGAACAGGCACCTCCTCTTTTTTTCCAGTATACAACGGCGGCGTGTTTTTTTCTCTTGAGCATTCATTCGCTTTGCTGTATATTTATTCATATTGTGGAGATGACGACGAAAGGAGGAGAAGAGGATGCTCGTACAGGAAGCCGTATGCCGCGCCGCCAAGCCGGAGGATGTCGATACGCTTTTTGAGCTCATCCAAGGCTATGCGGAAAAGGGGATCATGCTGCCGCGGTCCAAGGACGTGCTTCTCCGCCAGATCGGCACGTTCGTCATCGCCGAGATCGCCGGCGCGGTCGTCGGCTGCGGATCGCTGACCCGGCTCGGCCAGGATCTCGTCGAGATCCGCTCGCTCGGCATCAGCGAAGGCCATAAGGGCGCAGGCATCGGCAGCAAGCTGGTCGCCAAGCTGATCGAGCAGGCTCAGGCCCAGGGCATTCCCAAAATCATGGCGCTCACCTACGAGGTCCGCTTCTTCGAGCGCAACGGATTTTCCGTCGTGAACAAGGAGATCTTCCCCGAGAAGGTATGGACGGACTGCGTGAACTGCCCGAAGCAGCATGCCTGCGACGAGATCGCGGTCATCCGATATATATGAAGCGTTGAAACGGAGCCCGCCCGGCCGATCGAGGACGGGCTTTTTTTGCGACCCGAAATTTCGCAACCACACCCAAAAAAAGGGGAATTTACTTCATATTGGGGCAGGAGCATACTAAGGGAGCTTCACCAGCCAAGCATGCCGGGACGAGAGGAGGAGCTGGAGACGACGGTTCGATGATTATGGAAGCGCTTTAAAAACGAAGGAGGAATGATTGCGTGAAGTGGAGAACGCTCGTCCTATTCTCTCTGGCCGCCCTGCTGCTGCTGGCGGGCGGCCGGCCGGCCGGAATGCCCAAAGCCGAGGCCGCGCCCGTGTGGAACCTTACGTGGAGCGATGAGTTCAACGGCGCCTCCGGCTCCGCGCCGGACGGCGGCAAGTGGGGCTATGACCTCGGCGCAGGCGGCTGGGGCAACAACGAGCTGCAGAACTATACGAACCGGAGGGACAATTCCTATCTGGACGGCAGCGGCAATCTCGTCATCAAGGCGATCAAGGAAAATTACAACGGCAGCGCCTATACGTCCGCGCGCCTGCTGACCAAGGGCAAGTTCAACCAGGCGTACGGCAAGTTCGAGGCGCGCATCAAGCTGCCTTACGGCCAAGGCATCTGGCCGGCGTTCTGGATGCTCGGCAGCAACCTCGATCAGGCGGGCTGGCCCGGCGCCGGCGAGCTGGACATCATGGAATACCTCGGCCATGATACGCGGACGGTATACGGCACGGTGCACGGACCGGGCTACTCCGGCGCGGGCGGCATCAGCAAGTCGTACACGCTCCCGAGCGGCAGCTTCTCGGATTCCTTCCATACCTTCTCCGTCGAGTGGGAGCCGACCCAGATCCGCTGGTACGTCGACGGCAACCTGTTCCACACGTTCAATAAAAGCCAGCTCGGGGCGGGACAGACGTGGGTATTCGACCATTCGTTCTTCATGATCCTGAACTTGGCCGTCGGCGGCAACTGGCCCGGCTATCCGAACGCCTCGACCGTGTTCCCGCAGACGATGACGGTCGACTACGTGCGGGTCTACTCGCAGGGCTCGTCGCCGTCGGCTCCGGTCGAAAGCGGCGCCGTCTACAAGCTGATTAACGTGAACAGCAACAAAGCGCTCGACGTCTACGCGGCGAGCACGGCCGACGGCGCGAACGTGCAGATCTACACGGACAACGGCACCGGCGCCCAGCGCTGGCAGGCTTATGCCCAGGCCGACGGCAGCTTTACGCTGATCAATCCCGCGAGCAACAAGGCGCTGGACGCGGCGGGAGCGGGCACGGCGGACGGGACGAATGTGCAGATCGCGAACCAGAACGGCTCGGCTGCCCAGAAATGGCGGATCACCGCCAATGCGGACGGCAGCTTCAAGCTGATCAACGTGAACAGCGGCAAGGCGCTGGACGTCTCCAGCTCGGGCACCGCCGACGGCACGAACGTGCAGCTGTGGACGGACAACGGCACCGGCGCCCAGAAGTGGAGGCTGGTCAAGCTTTAAGGCGGTTTGCGAGGCGAAAGCCCCGGGAAAGGCGGCTCTTCCGAGAGCCGCCTTTCCCTTTTTTTCGGCCTCCGCCTCACTTGACAACGCTCCGCCAGGTTTGGTATTTTGGTTATGAATGTTAGCACTCGATAGAGTGGAGTGCTAATCACTCGTCCGCCTCGGATTTTGGGAATCCGGAGGCATGCAGAGGGAGGATGGTACGGATGTTGACTGAAAGGCAGCAGCTGATCTTAGGCGTGATCATCGACGATTATATCCGTTCCGCCGAGCCTGTAGGCTCCCGGAGCATTTCGAAGCGGGGCGACGTGGCCTTCAGCCCGGCGACGATCCGCAACGAGATGGCGGATCTAGAGGAGCTGGGATTCCTGGAGCAGCCGCATACGTCGGCTGGACGCATTCCTTCCATTCAAGGCTACCGGTATTATGTCGATCATCTGATGAGGCGCGAGGCGGTCACCAAGAGCGAGCTGCAGGCGATCCGCTCGTTCGTCGCCAGCCGCATGATGGAGGCGGAGCAGGCGATCCAGCAGGCGGCGATGATCATCTCCAACCTGACGAACTACACGTCGATCGTGCTCGGTCCGGACTCGGTCAATCAGGCGCTCAAGCAGTTCCAGCTCGTGCCGCTCGGGGGCGACAAGGCGGTGGCGATCGTCGTGACCAATACCGGCCACGTCGAGAACCGCACGGTGACGATCCCGCCGGATCTGGACATGGATGACATCGAGCAGGCGGTGCGCTTCCTCAACGAGCGGCTGAGCGGGACGCCGCTCACCCGCCTGAAGTCCCGGCTCTTCTCGGCGGCGGGCGAGGAAATGGGCCGCTATGCGGATCAATGCGAAGGGCTGCTCAAGCTGATCGAGCAGGCCGTCCGCTCGGAGGACGACAGCCGGCTGTACCTGTCCGGCACGGCCCGCATCCTCGCTCAGCCGGAGTTCAAGGATGTCGACAAGGTCAAGACGATCTTCGGGCTGCTGGAGGAGACGCCGACGCTGCTGCGCCTGTTCTCCTCGCTGCCGCAGGGGCTGTCGGTGCGGATCGGCACGGAGAACGACCACGCCGCGATCGCGAGCTGCAGCCTCATTACGGCTTCGTTCACGATCGATGGCGAGCAGATGGGCACGATCGGCATCCTCGGCCCGACGAGGATGGATTACGGGCGCGTCGTCAGCCTGCTCGGCGAGTTCGGGCGCAGCCTGAGCAGCCTGCGGACGGAGCGCTAGAGCAGGCCGTCCAGGCTTGAACGCGGCGCGCAGGCGAGGGGCTTCGCGGCCCCTACATAGATTCAGCCGCGTTAAGGAACCATTTACGGGAGGTGAGCATGCTTGGATTCCAAGAAGAATACGATAGATGAACAGACAAGCGCAGAGGACATTCTGGACGCCGATCAAGAGACGGCGGAGCAGGCGGCCGCGGCCGCTGGCGGCGAGCCGATCGAGGCCGAGCCGCAGGCGGCGGAGGAGGCCGGGCAGGCGCCGGAAGAGGATGCCCGCTATGCGGAGCTGGCTCGCCAGGCGGAGGAGCATCAGCAGCGACTGCTGCGCGTCCAGGCCGACTATGACAATTTCCGTCGCCGCACGGCCAAGGAAAAGGAAGAGCTGGGCCAGTACGCCTCGGCGAAGCTGCTGACGCAGCTGCTGCCGATCGTCGACAACTTCGACCGGGCGATCGCCGCCGCGGCCGGCGGAGGCGATGCGGAATCGCTCGCCAAGGGCGTGGACATGATCTTCCGGCAGCTGCAGGGCGTGCTCGAGCAGGAAGGGCTGAAGCCGATGGAAGCGGTCGGGCAGCCATTCAATCCGGAGTTCCATCAAGCGGTCATGACCGTGGAGTCCGACGAGCATGAGGAAGGCATCGTCGTGGAGGAGCTCCAAAAGGGCTTCGTGCTCAAGGACAAGGTGCTTCGACCGGCCATGGTCAAGGTAAGCGGCTAGAACGGCCTTAATCTGCCTTTAAGATAAAGCGGGTATACTTGGATCGACCCGTAACGAATTCGATCCGCAATGGATAAGGGAGGATATTTACGATGAGCAAAGTAATCGGCATCGACCTTGGAACGACCAACTCCTGCGTAGCGGTCATGGAGGGCGGCGAGGCGGTCGTCATTCCGAATCCGGAAGGCAACCGCACGACGCCGTCCGTCGTCGGCTTCAAGAAGGACGGCGAGCGCATCGTCGGCGAGACGGCGAAGCGCCAGGCGATCACGAACCCGGACCGCACGATCATCTCGATCAAGCGCCATATGGGCACGAGCCACAAAGAAACGATCGACGGCAAGGACTTCACGCCGCAAGAAATTTCCGCCATCATCCTGCAAAAGCTCAAATCCGATGCGGAAGCGTACCTCGGCCAACCGGTGACGCAAGCGGTCATCACCGTGCCGGCCTACTTCAACGACTCCCAGCGCCAGGCGACCAAGGACGCCGGCAAGATCGCCGGCCTCGAGGTGCTGCGCATCGTCAACGAGCCGACGGCCGCGGCGCTGGCCTACGGCCTCGAAAAGTCCGAGGACCAGACGATCCTCGTCTATGACCTCGGCGGCGGCACGTTCGACGTGTCCATCCTCGAGCTTGGCGACGGCTTCTTCGAGGTCAAGGCGACGAGCGGCGACAACCGTCTCGGCGGCGACGACTTCGACCAGGTCATCATCGACCACATCGTAGCCGAGTTCAAAAAGGAGCATGGCTCCGACCTGTCCAAGGACAAGGCGGCCGTGCAGCGTCTGAAGGACGCGGCCGAAAAGGCGAAGAAAGAGCTGTCCGGCGTCCTGACGACGACGATCAGCCTGCCGTTCATCACGATGGTCGACGGCGTGCCGCAGCACTTGGAGCTGAACCTGACCCGCGCCAAATTCGAGGAGCTGGCCGCGCCGCTCGTGGAGCGCACGCTCGCTCCGACGCGCCAGGCGCTGAGCGATTCCGGCCTGTCGGCCAGCGAGATCGACAAGGTCGTCCTCGTCGGCGGCTCCACCCGCATCCCGGCCGTCCAGGAAGCGATCAAGAAGCTGATCGGCAAAGAGCCGCATAAAGGCGTGAACCCGGACGAAGTCGTCGCCCTCGGCGCGGCGGTCCAGGCGGGCGTCCTGACCGGCGACGTGAAGGACGTCGTCCTGCTCGACGTCACTCCGCTGTCGCTCGGCATCGAGACGGCGGGCGGCGTATTCACCAAGATGATCGAGCGCAACACGACGATCCCGACGAGCAAGTCCCAGGTGTACTCCACGTACGCCGACAACCAGACGAGCGTCGAGATCCACGTCCTGCAGGGCGAGCGCGCCATGGCCGCCGGCAACAAGACGCTCGGACGCTTCATGCTCGGCGACATCCCGCCGGCTCCGCGCGGCGTGCCGCAGATCGAGGTCACGTTCGACATCGACGCCAACGGCATCGTCAACGTCAGCGCGCTCGACAAGGGCACGGGCAAGAGCCAGAAGATCACGATCACGTCCTCGAGCGGCCTCAGCGACGAGGAAGTCGAGCGCATGATGAAGGACGCCGAGCTCAACGCCGAGGAAGACCGCAAGCGCAAGGAGCTCGTCGAGGCGAAGAACAATGCCGACCAGCTGATCTACTCCGTCGACAAGACGATCAAGGATCTGGGCGACAAGGTCGACGCCGGCGAGATCGACAAGGCCAACAAAGCCAAGGAAGCGCTGCAGGCGGTCGTCGGCGGCGAGGATCTGGACGCGATCAAAAAAGCGACCGACGAGCTGACCGAGATCGTGCAGCAGCTGTCCGTCAAGCTCTATGAGCAGGCGGCGCAAGCGGAGCAGGGCGCTCCGGGCGCCGATGCCGGCGCGGCCCAAGGCGGCGCGGCCGGACGCGACAACGTCGTCGACGCCGACTACGAAGTCGTGGACGACAAGAAATAAAAAAGGTACGATAGCTTCATAGCTTCACCAAGCGGCTCCGCCTTTTTCCGAGCAGCGCCCCGGCTTTGAGCGCCGGGGCGTCAGGAGGGAGAGGGCGGTTGTTGCATGTCAAGCGGGCATTACATGGGGGTGAGAGGGATTGGCGGATAAGCGCGATTATTACGAGGTGCTGGAGCTCGGCAAGGACGCCTCGGCGGAGGAGATCAAAAAAGCCTACCGCAAGCTGGCGCGCCAGTACCATCCGGACGTCAACAAAAGCGCCGACGCGGAGACGAAGTTCAAGGAGGTCAAGGAAGCTTACGACACCTTGAGCGACGATCAGAAGCGCGCCGTGTACGACCAGTACGGGCATGTCGATCCGAACCAGTTCGGCGGCGGAGGCGGCTTCGGCCAGGACTTCGGCGGAGGCGGGTTCGGCGATATCTTCGACATGTTCTTCGGCGGAGGCGGCGGACGGCGCGATCCGAACGCGCCGCAGCGCGGCAACGACCTGCAGTATACGATGACGATCGAGTTCAAGGAAGCGGTATTCGGCAAGGAGACGGAAATTACGATTCCGCGCACCGAGAACTGCGACACCTGCCACGGCTCCGGCGCCAAGCCGGGCACCAAGCCGGAGAACTGCTCCGTCTGCCGCGGCACCGGCCAGCAGGAAGTCGTGCAGAACACGCCTTTCGGACGCATGGTCAACCGCCGCGCCTGCACGAACTGCAGCGGCACGGGCAAGATCATCAAGGACAAATGCTCGACCTGCCACGGCGCGGGCAAGGTGAAGAAGCAGCGCAAGATCACCGTCCGCATCCCGGCGGGCGTCGACGAGGGCGCGCAGATCCGCCTGAACGGCGAGGGCGAGGGCGGCACGCGCGGAGGTCCGAACGGCGACCTGTACATCGTGCTGCGCGTCAAGCCGCATGAGTTCTTCGACCGCGAGAACGACGACATCTACTGCGAGGTGCCGCTGTCGTTCGCGCAGGCGGCGCTCGGCGACGAGATCGAGATCCCGACGCTGACGGAGAAGGTCAAGCTCAAAATTCCGGCGGGCACGCAGACCGGCACGTACTTCCGCCTCAAGGGCAAGGGCGTGCCCAAGCTGCGCGGCTACGGCAACGGCGACCAGCACGTCAAGGTGACCGTCGTCACGCCGACGTCGCTCACCGACGAGCAGAAGGAGCTGCTGCGCCAGCTCGGCGGCTTCGGCGGCGGCGCGGGCGCAGGCTCCGAGGAGCATCACGAGAGCATCTTCGACCGGATGAAAAAGGCGTTCCGGGGCGACTGAGCTCGTGCCGATCGCAAAGAAGGAGAAGGGGAGCGATTCCCTTCTCCTTTTTGTTTCGAAAAACCTTCTGAAAGCGCTTGACAGACCAAAAGCCGAGAAGGTATCCTTTACATGTGGTCAATTGGATGATCCAATTTAAAGACTGCAGGATAGAGAGGACCGAAACCGACTTATGACGATCAAGAAAATCAAATATCATCGGGTGTATGAAGATGTCATCGAGCAGCTCAAAAACCTGATTCTAGAGGGCAATCTCGCTCCCGGAGACTTCCTGCCGACCGAGCGCGAGCTGGCCCAATCGTTCGGCATCAGCCGCGGCACGCTGCGCGAAGCGTTCCGCATCCTGGAGCGGGAGGGGCTGATCGAGGCCCGTCCAGGCGGAGGACGCTTCCTCAGCAAGGCGCTCGACGTCGCCGAGGACCGGACCCGCATCCTGGACAACATCGAGCGGGCGACGATCATGGAGCTACTCGAGGCGCGGGAGCTGTTCGAGACCGGCATCGTGGAGCTTGCCGCGAAGCGGGCGACGGCGGAGGATATCGCCGAGATCGAGGCGGCCTTCGAGACATGGGGAGAGGTCGGAGCGGACGGCGACCGCTCCAAGCCGGATCAGGCGTTCCACCTGTCGATCGCCAAGGCGACGCACAACGTCGTGCTGGTCAACATGATCGAGCTGCATATGGACCTGCTGCAGCGGACGCTCCGCAAGACAGCCGCCATTCCCGGACGCAAGAGCGAGGTATACGAGGAGCATCTGCTGCTCCTGCAGGCGATCAAGGAGCGCGACCCGGTCAAGGCGCGGCTGGCGCTGCTCCATCATTTGAGCCATGTGAAGGAGAACATCCAGAAAAACGCCGTCCAGCCCTGAGCGGCGACGGACGATCCATCGAACATGCGGCCTGACCGGCTCGCTCCGGACGAAAGGGGGCCTCCCCTTTTCTTTCATCAAATTGGATCATCCAATTACCCACCCTTCCAGGCGGGCGGCGCGGAAGGCTGCCGCTGCCGCAACCCAACCTGGCTGTACAAGAAGGAGAGACCTAAGATGAGCACAGACATTCGAATCCTGTCGCCCTGCGGCATGCTGGGATATGGATTTCCGGAGAAGTCCTTCAGGAACGGATTGGAAAAGGATCCGCACGGCATCGTCGTCGATGCCGGCTCCACCGACGGCGGCCCGCATAAGCTCGGCGCCGGCGTCTCGATCGTCAGCAAGCGGGCGGTCAAGAAGGACCTGGGCCTCATGCTTCCCGCCGGGCTGAGCCGCGGCATCCCGGTCGTGATCGGCTCTGCCGGAGGCTCCGGCGCGAGGACGCATGTGGAGTGGACGCTCGAGATCATCGACGAGCTGCTGGCCGAATTGGAGCTGGAGGCAAAAATAGCCGTCATTTGGGCAGACTTTTCTCAAGAGGACGTGCGGCAGGCAAGCGCGGAGGGGCGGATCTCGCCGCTCAGTCCGAACATCCCTGCGCTGACCGAGGAGGCGATCGCCGCCACGCCCCGCATCGTCGCCCAGATGGGACATGAGCCGATCGTCGAGGCGCTGCGCGCAGGCGCAGACATCATCGTCTGCGGGAGAGCCTACGACCCGTCGCCGTTCGCGGCGATCGGCATCCTGCACGGCAAGGATCCGGCGCTCTGCTACCACTTGGGCAAAATTCTGGAGTGCGGAGCGCTGTGCGCCGAGCCGGGCACGACGAAGGACAGCATCCTCGGGACGATCGGCGACGGCAGCTTCACGGTGGAGTCGCTCAATCCGCAGCGGCAGTGCAGCGAGACGAGCGTCGCCGCCCACACGTTCTACGAGAAGGAGCATCCTTATCTGCTGCATGGGCCCGGCTTCATGCTCGATCTGGAGCACTGCCGGTTCGAGGAGGCGGAGACGGGCGTCGTGAAGGTCAGCGGCAGCAGGCTCGTGCCGGCCGAGACGTATACGGTCAAGCTGGAAGGAGCGCGGCAGACCGCCTACCGGACGTTCGTCGTCGCCGGCATCCGCGATCCGATCCTGCTCGGCAAGCTGGAGGAGGTCGAGGAGCTCGTACGCGCGCAAGCGAGAGAGTATTACCGGGACGTGCCGGAAACCGACTATGCGATCCGCTTCTACAACTACGGCATGAACGGCGTGCTCGGCAGCCAGGAGCCGGAGACGTTCCGGGGCCATGAGGTCGGCGTCCTGTTCGAGGTCGTCGCCCGCACGCAGGAGCTCGCCAGCAGCATCTGCGCGACGGTCCGCTCCACGTTTCTGCATTACGGCTACGAGGGGCGCAAGTCGACGGCCGGCAACCTGGCGTTTCCGTTCGCGCCGAGCGATATCGAGTTCGGACCGGTTTATGAGTTTTCCGTGTACCATCTGATGGAATCGTCTCCGGACGCATTCACGATCGAGCACCGCAGAGGAGGGGCGAAGCGATGACCAAGCTGGGCGATCTGGCCAAAGTGCTGCGCAGCAAAAACTCGGGTCCGTTCGAGATCACGCTGGATGTCCTTTTCGACTCCAGGGAGAGCTACGAGCGGGTGAAGGGCTCGGGCTCCGTCACTCCACGAACGGTCAGCGAGGCGTATGGAATTTCCGAGGAGCGGATCCGTCATTTCGTCTTTTTCGATCCGGCGCTCGGCTTCAAGGTGACGATGTCCCGGGAGGTCTCCTCCGGCAGCACGGGAGACCGGGACGTCTACGGCGCCCAGCAGCATGCTCCGCTCATGCGGCTCGAGATCGACTGCGACCGGGAGGTGTAAGCCCATGAAGGCCATGAAGCGGCTGCGGCAGGACTGGGTGCTCTATGCGATGCTGGCCCTGCCGCTGCTCTACTTTTTCATTTTCCATCTCATCCCGCTGTACGGCATGAAGCTCGCCTTCCAGGATTACCGCATCCTCGGCGACCATGTCTGGGTCGGCTGGAAGCATTTCGAGACGCTGTTCAGCTCGCCGGCGTTCGCCAGCGTGCTGCAGAACACCATCATCATCAGCTTGATGAAGATCGTCTTCGTCTTTCCGATCCCGATCGTGCTGTCGCTCTTCATCAATGAAGTGCGCAGCTCCAGGTACCGCAAGTACGTGCAGTCCGTCCTGTACTTGCCGCATTTCCTGTCCTGGGTCGTCATCGCCGGCATCTGGATCAGCCTGCTGAATCCGGCGACCGGCGGGGTGAACCAGCTCGCGAGCTTTTTCCAGCTGCCGTCCATCGACTACATGACGAGCAAGGAGCATATCCGCTGGGTGCTCGTCTTCTCGGAAATCTGGCGCAGCGCGGGCTGGGACTCCATCATCTATCTGGCCGCGATCATGAAGATCAGCCCGGGGCTGTACGAGGCGGCCAAGATCGACGGAGCGACAAGGCTGCAGCAGATGCGGTTCATCACGCTGCCCCATCTCTACAGCACTGTTGTAACCGTCTTCATCCTCAACCTCGGCTTCTTCATGAACGCCGGCTTCGACCAGGTGTTCAACTTCATGAACGCGTCGGTCATCAGCGTCGTGGACATCCTGGACACGTACGTCTACCGGATCGGCATCGGAAACGGCCAGTTCGCCTACGCGACGGCGGCCAGCCTGTTCAAGGGAGTCATCGGCATCGTGCTCATCCTGGGCACGCACTTCGTCTCGAAGCGCGTCTCGGGCAAAGGCGTCTGGTAAAGGAGGGGGAAACTGCGTGAGACGACTGGAAACATCCAAGCTGGCCATCTATCTGCTGCTGTTCGCCTTCACCTTGACGGTGCTCGTGCCGCTGCTCAACCTGCTTGCCCTCTCCTTCACGGCGCCGGGCAAGGCGCATCTGATGAGCGGGCTGGACCTGATCCCGAAAGGGTTCTCTACGATCAACTACGAGCTGCTCTTCTCGAACCCGCTCATCACGGGCGGCATCCTCAACTCGGTCTGGATCACAATAGCGGGCACGGCGCTTAATCTGGCGCTGACGTCGATGGCCGCCTATGTGCTCGCCCGCAACGAGTTCGTCGGGAAGAAGGCCGTGCTGTTCTTCCTGATCGTCATCATGGTGTTCGAGCCGGGCATGATTCCCGAATACCTGCTGGTCAAGGATCTCGGCCTGATGAATACGCTGACCTCCCTGATTCTGTACAAGGCCGTCAACGTGTACTATCTGTTCATCCTCATGCGCTTCTTCCAGGACATCCCGGAAGAGATCCTGGAGGCGGCGCGGATCGACGGCGCGGGGCATTTCCGCATGTACTCCCGGATCATGATGCCGCTGTCCAAGCCGGGACTGGCGACGCTCGGCCTGTTCTACGGCGTCTACCACTGGAACGAGTACTTCCGCGCGACGCTTTATATTTCGGAGCCGTCCAAGTGGCCGCTGCAGGTCGTGCTGAGGCAGTTCGTCGTCCGCAAGGACAACACGTCGCTGATCGGCAGCCAGAATCTGTTCGACAGCTCGATTCCGTTCGACTTCGCCTCCCTGCAGGCAGGCACCATCATCATCGCCATCGTGCCGCTGCTGGTGCTCTATCCGTTCATCCTCAAGTACTACGCCAAGGGAGCTCTGGAAGGGGGGGTCAAGGACTGAAGCCGGAGAGCTCCGGCCGCCAGGCGAGGCAGGGAGGCTGCCCGCCGCAAGACGTACGCCATCATCCATAAGGGGAGATCACGCACATGAAAAAATGGACTACGATCGCATGGACGGCCGCGCTGGCTGTCGCCGTAACGGCTTGCTCATCCAACTCCGGCAGCCCCGCTGCCAACGAAGGGAATGCCGGCGCCGCGCCGGACGGCAGCGGGCAGCCGGTCACGCTCAAGATCGTCTACAAGGACGAAGGCACGGCGAACGCGGCCTCGGTCAAGTTTTTCGGAGAGCTGGAAAAGGCGCTGGCCAAGGACGAGGGGCTGAACGTCAAGTTCGAGCTCGTCGACCTCGCCCAAGGCAGCTACGCGGAGAACCTGAACCTGCTGCTGCTCGGCGGCACGATCCCGGACATCATCTACTTCCAGGGCGGCGACCAGCAGATGGCCGACCAAGGCCTGCTCGAGGACCTGACCCCGTACATCGAAAAGTCGGAGCATGTCAAAGCCATCATGGAGCCGCACAACAAGACGCGCATGGACAGCTATCCGTACCTGCTCTGGATCAAGCCGCTGGCGCCGAAGGTGCCGGTCGTGCGGGCCGACTGGTTCGAGGCGCTGGACAGCTCCAAGGCGCTGACGGACAATCCGACCGTCGACAACTACTACGCCTTCTTCAAGGAGCTGGTCGAGAAGAAGCCGGCCTCTGGCAAGCCGAATTACGCGCTGACGGCGGCAGGCGACATCGCGGAGATCAATACGATCTTCAACGCGGCGTTCGGCCTCGACCAGACGTGGATCAAGAAGGACGACGGCACGTTCGAATACGCCCGGATTTCCGAGGGCGAGAAGGAGAAGCTGGCCTTCTACCACAAGCTGTACCAGGAAGGGCTGCTCGATCCGCAGTTCATCACCAAGCAGTGGGATACGAAGGAGGACGCCTTCTACAAGGGCGAAGCGGGCGTCATCACCGGCACGGCGGGCAAGATCATCGACCTGTACAACGGCCGCATGCAGGATCTCGGCGGCGAGAGCGCCAAGCTCGTCGTGCTGCCGCCGGCCAAAGGCGTCGGCCAAGGCTTCGGAGCTACGGACGTGACCAAGGAATCCCGCGGCCTGGCGATCTCCTCGCAGTCCAGCCATAAGGATGCGGCGTTCCAGGTATTCGATTATCTGGCGAGCCCGAAAGGACAGATGCTCGACCGCCTCGGCTACGAGGGCGAGAACTACGCCGTCGTCGACATCAAGATCGAGCTGAACGAGAACTACTACAACAACTGGTACGCCCGCTTCTGGGAGCCGGTCGACATCAAGTCGGAGATTCCGCTGCAGACGCCGCTGCTCGGCGAGCCGGGAGCGAAGTCGCTGGAGCTGGCGTCGACGTTCTACACCGAGGACAACGCCTTCATCATCCCCGAGCAGTTCGTCGCGAACTGGGATGCGATGAACAATCTGTACAAGGAATACTCGACGGACTTCATTACCGGCAAGAAGGATCTGAGCCAGTTCGGGGCATTTGTCGACGCCTGGAATGCCGCCGGAGGAGCCGAGATCACCGCCTACGCGAACGAAACCATCCAGTAAGGAGCTGCAGCCATGACTTCATTTCGCAGTCGGGTAAGAGGAGTGGTCGTCTCGACCGCTCTCGGAGACGCCATGGGCGCTCCGGTCGAGAAGCTGACGTACGGGGAGATCAAGTCGAGATACGGCCGGGTCGAGTCGCTGATGACGAGATGGCATAAGATGGACCTGCCCGAGGACATGCGGCTCGGCCGGGTGCGCGGCGACGGCATCGTCACCGACGATACGCTGATGACGAACGCGCTGATCCGGACGTATCAGGCCGAGGGACGGCATCTGGACGCCTATGACATGGGCCGCGAGTTCGTCAAGGAGATCGCTTTCCGCAAGACATTTGTGCCGGAGCTGGACCGCGAGGCGTTCATCATGGACCGCTTGTTCTACCCGGAAAAGCAAATCTTCCTGCGCCATGTGCTGGCGAACGCCGAGCCGCGCGAAGGCGGCCTCGGCAACATGGTGAACTGCGGGGCGGCGATGTACATCGCCCCGATCGGCGTCGTCAACGCCGGCAATCCCAAAGGCGCTTATGACGAGGCGATCCTGTTCGCCATGGGCCATCAGAGCAGCTACGGCCTGGAGGCGGCCGGCGTGCTGGCGGCCTGCGTCGCCAAGGCGTTCGAGCCGGGGGCGACGGTCGACGACATCGTCGGCACGGCGCTGTCTTTGGCCAAGGACGGGACGAGAGCGGCGATCGAGGAGCTGGCGGCCGCGGCGCGCAGCCTGCGCGCCCAGCGGGACGACCGCGATGCCGTCGTCGCCGTGTTCCACCGCATCATCGCCAAGTACTCGCCGATGGGCGACGACGTCAGCCGGCATATCGACAAGGTCGGCGTGCCGAGCGACCACTACACGCCGAGCCGGCTGCGCTCGATCGAGGAGCTGCCGCTCGCGCTCGCCTATATCGTGCTGAACGAGGGCGACTATTACCGCTCGATCCTCGACGGCATCAACTCGGGCCGGGATACCGACTCCATCGGCGTCATGGCCGGCGTCATCCTCGGCGCGATGCACGGCGCGGAGGTCATCGAGCCAGGAGACATCGAGCAGCTCGACCGGGTCAACCGGCTCGACCTGCTGGATATCGCCGACCGGTTCGCCGAGACGGCCGCGGCCATCATCCGGCAGGACATGGAGGCGGCCGCGACGCGGCGGCGGCTGCTGGCCGGCATCGGCTGCCTCGGAGAGGAGGCGCGGCGATGATTCCGAACCGCTATCTGGAAACGGTGTACGCCAGCTTCATCGGCATGAACGTCGGCATCCGCCTCGGCGCCCCGATCGAGCCGGTCGCCTGGACGTACGAGCGCATCCGGGACGTATACGGAGATATCCGCGGCTACGTCAAGCCATATCGGACGTTCGCGGCGGACGACGACGCCAACGGCCCGGTGTTTTTCATCCGGGCGCTGTACGACGACGCCAAGGGCAGAGAGCTGACGGCCGAGGATGTCGGCCGCGCCTGGCTCAATTATGCGCGCGAGGGCATCGGCATGTTCTGGTGGGGCGGCGAGGACATCAGCACCGAGCATCGGGCGTATGTCAACCTGAGCAAAGGCATGGCCGCGCCGGCGTCGGGCTCCATCGAGACGAACGGGCTGGAGATGGCCGAGCAGATCGGCGGCCAGATCTTCATCGACTCTTGGGGACTGCTTTTTCCCGGCGATCCGGAGCGGGCGGCGGACTACGCGGAGAAGGCCGCGAGCGTCTCGCATGACGGCAACGGCCTTTACGGAGCCCGCTTCATGGCGGCCGCGATCGCGGCGGCGTTCGGAGCGGCTTCAATCGCGGACATCGTCGCCGCCGGATTGCGGCAAATACCGGCGGAGTCGACCTATGCGCGCGTCGTCCATGCCGTGCTGGACTTCCACCGCGACCATCCGGACGACTGGGCGGCATGCCGCCAGCATCTCGAGGACCGCTGGGGCTACGACAAGTATGGCGGGGTCTGCCATATCATCCCCAACGCCGGCGTATGCGCGCTCGCGCTGCTCTACGGCTGCGGCGACTTCGCTCGCACCGTGGAGATCGCCTCGATGTGCGGCTGGGATACGGATTGCAACGCCGGCAACGTCGGCTCCATCCTCGGCGCATTCGCCGGCCTCGACGGCATACCGGCGCATTACCGCGCCCCGATCAACGATTTCATCGTCGCCTCCAGCGTGTCGGGCTACCTCAATGTCGTCGATTTCCCGACGTTCGCCAAGGAGCTGGCGCTGCTTGGCTATCGGCTGAACGGAGAAGAGGCTCCGCAGCAGCTGGCCGACAGCTTCAGGCCGGGCGACGTGCAGTTCGACTTCGGCTTGCCGGGCTCGACGCACGGCTTCCGCACCTCCAATCCGTTCAAGACGCCGGTCGTCCGCCACTCCGTCCGCCAGGCGCTGCAGCCTGGTGGAGGCTCGCTGGAAATCGTCTTCGACCGTCTCGTCGCCGGGGACCGCAGCCATATTTATTGGAAGCCGTTCTATCGCCGGGAGGAGTTCAACGACGAGAAGTACAAGCCGACGTTCGCTCCGCTGGCGGTCAGCGGGCAGACGGCGTCCGCCTCCGTTTATGTCGATCAGTGGGAAGGAGAGCCGATCATCCTGACGCCTTATGTGCGGAATTCGGCCACGAAAGAGGAGCTGCTGCTGGAGCCGCGCCCGCTGGAGAACGGGGCCTGGAACGAGCTGTCGTTCGTCCTGCCCGATACGGACGGAGCGCTCATCGACGAGATCGGCTGGGTGCTGGAAAGTCCGTCGCCGCTCACGGATCGGGCGCTCGGCAGCCTGTTCATCGGGCGCTTCGGAGTCGCCGGAGCGGCGGCCTATGAGATCGACTTCGCCAAGCAGGCCAAGGAGTTCGGCTCGATTACGCCGTTCGCGCATCATCGGGGCGAGTGGAGGCTGGAGGGCGGGCGCATGATCGGCCGGGCACAGAGCGACGCGGCTTCGTTCTCGGGCAACTATTACGAGCGCGACCTCTCGGTGGAGGCGACGGTGCAGCCGCTGGAAGGAACGAGCCATCTGCTGGCTGTCCGGGCCCAGGGCGTCAAGCGCCACTATTTGGCCGGCTTCGACGGGCCGAACACCGTGTCGTTCATCAAGCAGGACTTCGGGACGAGCCGGCTCATCACGGCGAAGTTCGACTGGGAGCTCGGCCGCGAGTACCGGATGAGGCTGGTCGCCGAGCAGGATGCGTTCAAGCTCGAGATCGACGGCAAAACGGTGCTGGAATGCCGCGACGACTCGTTCGGCTACGGCATGTTCGGCTTCGCCTGCCTCGATGGCGGCGAGCGGGCGATCAGCCGCGTGTCGGTGCGGACGGGGTCTGCCAAGGGGCGGCCTTGAGCCGGCAGGCGTCCGGCGGGAGCCGGATCCTCGTCGCCGGCAGCATCAACATGGATATCGTCAGCCGCGTCGCTCGATTTCCCGAGCCGGGCGAGACGATCTCCGGACGCGGCACGTCGTATCATGCGGGCGGCAAGGGCGCCAACCAAGCCGCGGCGGCAGCCAAGGCGGGAGCGGCCTGCTCGATGCTCGGAGCGGTCGGCGGCGATCCGTTCGGCGACGCGCTCGTCGCCTCGCTGGAGGATGCCGGCGTCGGCGTGCAGTCGGTGCTGACCAAGGACGGGACGTCGGGACTGGCGATCATCACCGTCAACGAGGGCGGAGAGAACCATATCGTGCTGTCGGCTGGAGCAAACGGCCTGCTGACGGCCGAGGATGCGCTCGCCGAGGCGGACTGGCGCGGCGTCTACGCCGTGCTGCTCCAGAACGAGATTCCGTGGGAGACGAACGAAGCGCTCATCCGGTCGGCCGGCGAGGCCGGCGTGCGCGTCTGGCTGAACCCGGCTCCGGCGCGGGAGGTTTCGGCCGAGCTGCTGCCGCTGCTCGATACGATCATCGTCAACGAGACGGAGGCGGCCGCCGTCAGCGGGCTGCCGGTGCCGGACCGGGCCGGGGCCGAGGCGGCCGCGGCCGCGCTGCTGGCACGCGGCGCTCGCCGCGTCGTCGTCACGCTCGGCGAGCAGGGCTGCTTGTGCGCGGATGCGGCCGGGGAGCGGCTGTCCGTGCCCGCCTATGCGGTGGAGGCGGTCGATACGACGGCGGCGGGGGATACGTTCATCGGCGCATTCGCCGCCGCTTCCGCCGCCGGGACCGATACGGAGGCGGCGCTGCGGTTCGCCGCCGCTGCGGCGGCGATCGCCGTCACGCGGCCGGGAGCGCAAGGCTCGATCCCGTCCAGGGACGAGATCGAGGCGTTCCTGGCGCGGGAGCGAGCTTCGTTGTAAATCAAAGGAGATGCCCCAAGCGCGGCTTGGGGCATCTCCTTTTCTGATCAGGCATTTCGGCTGCGATACAGCAAATAAATGAAAAAAGGCGCTCCGACGCCGGCAGTGAACACGCCGACCGGAATGTCGTAGGGAAGGAACAGCGTGCGGGCGATCGTGTCGCTGGCGACGACGATCAAGCCGCCGATCAACGCGGAGATCGGCATCATGCTGCCGAAGGAGGAGCCGACGAGCTTGCGCGCCATATGGGGAGCGATCAAGCCGATGAAGGAGATCGCGCCTCCGACCGATACGGCGGCTCCCGCAAGCGCCACGCTCAGCATCAGCAGGAGGAAGCGCTGGCGGCCGACCCGGCTGCCGGCTCCCGCCGCCATGTCGTCGCCGAGCTGGAGGATGTTGACCTGCCGCGAATAAACGAAGGCCAGCGGGATGAACGCCGCCGCCCAGGGCAGGATGAGCAGGACGATGCCCCAATCGGAGCCGTACACCGAGCCTGTAATCCAGACGAATGCCTGGGAAGAGGTATACATCGGACTTTTGAGCAGGATGACCTTGGTCGTCGAGCCGAGCAGAAAGTTGATTCCGATCCCGACGAGCACGAGACGGATCGGCGTCACGCCTTGCTTCCAGGCGAGAAAATAAACGAGCAGGGACGTGCAGCCTGCTCCAAGCATAGCCGCAAGCGGCAGCCAGACGATGCTGACGGTGCTGCTGAGGACGCTGATGAAAAGGACAGCCGCAAGCGTCGCCCCGCTCGTAATGCCGATGATGTCGGGCGAGGCGAGCGGATTGCGGATGATGCCCTGCAGGATCGCGCCCGCGACAGCCAGCGACGCCCCGACGAGAAAGGCCGCCGCGATGCGGGGCAGCCGGAGCTCCTGCACGACCAGCCGATGCTCCTCCGTGCCGAATCCGAACAGCGCCCGGATCACCTCCAGCGGATGCAGGCGCATGTCGCCGAGTCCGGCGGAAAGCAGCATCGCGGCGACGCAGGCGACGGCGAGCCCGACCGTCAAGACCAATGCTTTCGGGTCGAGGAAAAACGAGATCGGGAGCCGTTCGAAGCGAACGGGCTTGAGCGGCTTCATCGTTCGATTCCCCCTTTCCTTGCAATGGCGATGAAGGCGGGGATGCCGATCATGGCGGTCATGACGCCGACGGGGAGCTCTTCCGGCTGGATGATGAAGCGCCCGGCCACATCCGCCGCGACGACGAGGATCGCTCCCAGCACGGCGCTGTAAGGCACCATCCAGCGATAGTCGTTGCCGGAGAAGAAGCGGGCGATGACGGGAATGACGAGTCCGATGAAGCCGATCGGCCCAGCGACCGCGACCGAGCTTCCGGCGAGCGCGACGATGACGAGGCCGGTGCCGAGCTTCACGAACGCCGTCCGCTGGCCGAGGCCTTGCGCGGCATCGTCGCCCATCGTCAGCACGTTCATATGGCGCGCGAGCAGCAGCGAGCCTGCCCAGCCGCAGCCCATGACCGGCAGGACCGCCTTCAGCATGTCGAAGGAGCGCCCGGCGACCGAGCCGGTCAGCCAGAAGATGACCTCGTTCAGTCCTTGCTCGTCCAGCACGAGCATGCCTTGGGTAAACGACGAGAACAACGCGCCGAGCGCGGCGCCGGCGAGAATGATCTTGAGCGGCGTCAGCCCGTCCTTGCCGAGCGATCCGAGCGCGTAGACGGCGGCAGCGGCGATGGCCGCTCCGGAGAAGGAGAGCAGCGTCAGCAGCGGCAAGGAAGAGACCGACAGCAGCGTCACGGCCAGCACGATGGCGAAGGACGCGCCATAATTGATGCCGAGTATGCTCGCGTCGGCGAGCGGATTCCTCGTCAGGCCCTGGATGAGCGTGCCGCTGACCGCGAGGCATGCTCCGACTGCGGCGGCCGTCAGCGCCCGCGGGACGCGCGAGGTCTGCACGATGATATGGGCGTTCGAGCTTTCGTCGAAGTGAAGGAACGAACGCACGACGTCCTTGACGGGAATCGCCGTGAATCCGTAGGCCAGGCTCAGCAGCAGGCAGCCCAGGAGAAGGAGCGCTCCGAGCGCGAGTCCGGCCGCTTTCGACCGGTTGGAGGAGAGGTTCATGGCAGCGGCCCCAGTTCCGCGACATGCAAAAGAATGGGCGGATTCGCCCATTCTTTTGAGTATCGCTGCTTTTTCTCGAGCAGGAGTTGAATCCGGTTAAATGTCATAGTAGAAGTACAAGTCGTCGAGCATCATTTTTGCGGCGGTGGCGCCGCCGGACATATTCCATGTAATATCGTTGACCTTGTAGTACTTGTTGTTTTTCACTGCTCTCAGATTGGTCCACAGAGCGTTTTTCTGCCATTCTTCCTGCGTCTTGAATTCTTCTCCGCCGTGATTGCTGGAGGTGATGTCGAAGATGATGTCGCCGTCCATGAGCGGAATCTGCTCCTGCGAAGCGACGTCCAGGAACACCTTTCCGCTTTCCGTCTGGACTTTCGGACGGCTCAGGCCGAGCTCCTTCAGGATGTCGCCGGCGAAGCCGGTATTGTAGATGCGGGCGCTGTTGTCGTCGTAGAAGCGGACGATGGACACCTCGTTCTTGCTGGCGCTGCCGACTTTGGCTTTGAAGGTGGCGACCTTTTTGTTCCAGTCGCTCATGAACGCGTCATAGACGCTTTCTTTGTTCAGCGCTTTCGACACGAATTCCATGTTGGACTTCCACTCGAACAGCTGGTCCGCGAATACGGTCGGGGCGATCTTGCTGAGCTGGCCGTAGATCTTCTCATGCCGCGTCTTGGCTCCGATGATCAGGTCGGGCTTCAGGGCGACGATCGCCTCCAGGTTCGGCTGGAGCTCGGTGCCGAGGCTTTTGACCCCGCTCATGTCGGATCTCAGATAGTGGTACCACGGCTGCTGGACCCACGATTCGACCGCTCCGACAGGCTTCACGCCGAGGGTGAGCGAGATGTCGACCATTCCGTTGAACAGCACGACGACGCGTTTCGGAACGGAAGTCAACGTCGTTTCGCCCATGGCATGCTGGATCGTCCGCTTCGTCTCGATCGATGCCGTCTTGGAGCTGCCGTTCCAGTTCACCCAGAGGCCGAAGGCTTCGCCCAGGAAGCGGAGAGGGACGAGCGTGCGGCCGTCCTTCTCGACGACCTTGGCGCCGAGCGTCACGGTTTTTCCGTCCACCGCAGCCTGGCTGCTGCCGAGCTTCAGCTGGACGGACTTCGCGCCGCGGCTGACTTTAAGCGTTTTGGTCTGCGAGTCGAGGCTCAGCTTGGCGCCGATCTTGGAGACGATCGCGCTGTAAGGGACCATCGTCGTTCCGTTGATGATTTGGGGAGGGACGTCGAAGCGAAGCGTGGAGCCGTCCACTTTGACCTGGATCGGGGCGGCTGCGGCCGTGCCGGTCGCGGGAATGGAAACGGCCGCGACAAAGAGGGAAAGCGCTAAAGCGATGGAGCGAAAACGAAGCTTTATCATGGAAAACAAGACCTGCCTTTCGGTTGGTTGCTGGACCTATATTGATAACGATTATCATTATCGAGCCAGTGGATAAACTTGTCAAGGATAAAATGGAAAAATGACTAAGCTGCTTCCATATGGGGCGGCAAGCTCCGCGTCAGGCTAGCGCGGAGCGGCTTGATCGGCCAGCTGGCGGAACGTCTGGTACAGCTCGTAGTCCAGCCGCAGCAGGGAGTCGTAATCGAGCGTGTCGGCGCCGATCAGCTCATCCAGCCCGTCCATCTTCTCCTGGATCAGGGCGGCGGCCTCGGCGTAGCTTGCACGCGCGTCCGGCTCGACGCTCGTCCAGGCGGCTTTTAGCTTGGCGGCCGTCGAACGGATCTTGGCGTCGTCCTGCTCCTCGACATCCTGCTTCAGCTGCTTGACCTGAGCGCGCGCCTCCTCGACAGACTTGCTCAGCTCGGCGGAGCCGGCGGAGGCGTCAGCGGCGGAGCTGTCGCTTTTGTTCAGGATGGAGCCGGCGGCGGCCTTGTTGACGGACTCGTTGTCTTTTTTAGACGTCGCCGCTTTTGGAGGCTCGGCCTTCTTCTTGACGGGAGCCGGCGACGGAGAAGCGGAAGGAGAAGCAGAAGCGGAAGGTGAGGGCGCCGGCTCCGTGGATGCGGTCGAATCCGCGGCGGGACTCGCTGCAGGGCTCGCCGATGGCGCGGGCTTGTCGCTTGCCGACGCGTCGGCCGGCTCGCTCGGCTGCGGCTCCGCCGGCTCCGAGCTCGCAGGAGCAGGAGACGCGGGGGAGTCGATATAGCGGTCCGACGAAGCGCTGCAGCTGGCCAGGAGCGATGCTGCCGCGAGGACCGCGGTTAGGATGAGCAATCGAATTCGGGAAAGCAATGGGGTTCCTCCTTGAGATGAAATCAATGGTCGAACTGGCATCCGAATCCATTTTAGGCGAGACGGAACAGGTTCGCAATGTTTTTTTTGATAATCATTCTCATTGACAAGGAGGGGGAGCTCGCTTAAAGTGAATGGTAAATAAAGGGCGGGGAGCTGAGCCGCATGCATGCTCTGGAAACGCAAGGACTGTCCGTCCGCTACGGAGACACCTCCATTTTTGCCGATATGAACCTGACGATCGACAAGGGCAAGTTCACCGCCCTCATCGGCAGCAACGGCTGCGGCAAGTCCACTCTGCTGCGCACGATGGCCCGCTTGCTGAAGCCTTATCAGGGGACCGTCTTGCTGGAAGGAGCCAGCATCGCCCGGCTGCCGACCAAAGCCGTCGCGCAGCGGATGGCGCTGCTGCCGCAAGGGCCGACCGCGCCCGAGGGGCTGACCGTGCTGCAGCTGGTCAAGCAAGGCCGCTATCCGTATCAGTCTTGGCTGCAGCAATGGTCCAAGGAAGACGAGCGTGAGGTCAGCCGGGCGCTGGAGACGACCGGCCTGGCGGGCTTGGCCAACCGCGCGGTCGATTCCTTGTCGGGCGGACAGCGGCAGCGCGCCTGGATCGCGATGGTGCTGGCTCAAGGCACCGACATCGTCCTTTTGGACGAGCCGACCACTTATTTGGACGTCACGCATCAGATCGAGGTGCTCGATCTGCTCTACCGGCTGAACGTCGAGGAGGGGCGCACGATCGTCGCGGTGCTGCATGATCTGAATCTGGCTTGCCGTTATGCCCATCATCTGGTCGCGCTTCGCGATCAGGCCGTCTATGTGCAGGGCAAGCCGGAGGACGTCGTGACGTCGGACATGATTCAAGCGGTATTCAACCTGCAGGCGGATGTGATCGAAGATCCGCTGTACGGCACGCCGCTATGCGTGCCCCATGGCAAGGGCCGGAGGCTCGGCGCATGACATTTGGTCAGGAGGGCGATGATGGGCTTCGATTATGAACGGCATGAGATCGATCTGCTGACGGAGGAATTCCGTCTGGCGCTGGAGCCGTCGGAGGACAGGCGTCTCTCCATGCCGGCGCTCGATCTGCTGGATCGCGACAAGTGCCTGGGCTATATCGGCCGGGCGGGGGAGGTGTTCGAAGGGCAGACGATCGCGGCCAACGCTTCCTTGTTCGCCAAGCGATACAGCTACCTGACGATCGCCTCCAGCTTGTACGCGATGAGCGCCATGGACAAGGGACTGGACTATTCCATCGAGAACGCCCATATCGAATCCGTATGGAGAGGCAGCGCCTGGCTGCCTCGGATCCGTCTCGAAAAATGGGAAGCGAACCGGCCGGAGGCCGGGAAGAGAGAGGCTTGGCGAGAGCGGATCGTCGCCTCTGTTTTTGCGGATAACATCAGCCGGGCCTGGAACGCCATTTCCGCCTATGTCCCGGTATCCAAGGCGGTGCTTTGGGAAAATGCCGCGATCTATGTGTTCTGGCTTTATGAAAACCGTTTCCTGGAAGGCCTCGACGAGGAGCGGCAAGCGATCGTCCGCAGCGACCTGGCCTATCTGGTCGAAGCCCCGCCGCATCTGTTCGGAGAGAAAAAAAACCCGCTCGGACGCTATTATGGTCCTAAGGTGGCGACGGTCGCATCGGAGGAGCCGATCCGCATCCGCAAGACATGCTGCTTCTATTACCTGGCTTCCGATGACCCCGAGGATTATTGCCCCACCTGTCCTAAAATCAACCATCAGCCTTCCGGCGTGATGTAAGCACCCGGCAACTATGAAAAACGTCCTGCTTTTTTCACCAGCAGGGCGTTTTTTAGTATTTTATTCCTATATTGACAATTTCAGAGGTCGGATTTATGCTGATTATGTCTTTTGATATTGAAAATCATTATCAATCATTATCAATAAGATGCAGCCGATGGGGAAGGAGCGGGCTTGATGGATATCTGTTATCAAAACGCGCAAAATCGCTTCATTCACCAGAAAGCATTGGAGATGGGCATAGCATGCCGGCCGCTTCTCGAAGGAAGCGAGGAATTTCTGGAGCTGGAGCGCCAGGGCAAAAAACGGATCGTGAACCGGACCCGATCGCATCGCATGAAGCTGATGGCGGGCCTGCTGGCGAAAAACAAAGAGGCGTCCAATCTGCTGCTCAGGCGCCATGGGCTTGCCGTGCCGAACTATGTCGTCGTATCCGGCCATGGCGAAGAGGCCGCCCGCTTCCTGGCGGAAAATCGTCCGATCGTCGTGAAGCCGCTGGATGCGAGCAACAGCGTCGGCGTGACGCTTCGCGTCGCCGACGGGGCTCAGCTCGAGGAAGCGGTCGCGAGCGCGCTCCGGCATAGCGGCAAAGCGATGCTGCAGAAATATGTGGAAGGCACCGACGTCCGCATCGTCGTCATCGGAGGACGCGTCGTCGGCGTGCTGGAATACGTGCCGGCCTTCCTGATCGGCGACGGAGAAGCGACGATCGAGCAGCTCGTGAGCCGTCTGAATGAAGCTCAGCTGGCGCGGACCGGCGATCGGCAAGAGGGCTCCTACCAGCCGGTCGATCTCGGCTCGGCGCCGGTGATGGAGCGGCTGCGGGCCTGCGGTCTCGGGCCGGCAAGCGTGCTCGGCCAGGAGGAGAGGCTGGAGCTTTATCCGGACTCGACTCTCGCTGCGGATTCGATCCGCGAAATCGTGCTGGACCGCTCCGCCGACTGCCATCCGCATCTAGCGGAGGCGGCCGCCCGGGCCGCGAGCGCTTTGGAGCTCGACGTCGCCGGCATCGATATTCGCTGCAAGGACATTGCATCGCCGCTGGAGGCGGAAAACGGAGGGATTCTAGAAGTCAACGCGCTGCCGGATCTGATTGATCCGCATCTTTTCCTGACGGGCGATTCGATCGACGTATTCCGAATCTACCTGGACTATTTATTCGAAGAATAGGAGGGATCTTCATGTCCGACCGCACGCAGCAACAATACTTGCGGCTGCAAGCCGACCGGGAGTCGCAGGCGAGATCCTACCCTCGCCGCTTCCCGCTCGTCATTCAGAAAGCAAAGGGCGTCCTGCTCACCGACTTGGAAGGCAAAACCTATTACGACTGCCTGGCGGGCGCAGGAACGCTCGCTCTCGGCCATAATCCCGATGTCGTCGTCGAAGCGATCCGCAGCGCGCTCGACGAGCAGATTCCGCTGCATGCGCTGGACCTGGCGACTCCGCTCAAAGTCCGCTTCATGAGCGAGCTTTTCCTGCTGCTGCCGGAGGAGATGCGGGATACGGCCAAAATCCAGTTTTGCGGGCCGACGGGAGCGGATGCGGTCGAAGCGGCCATCAAGCTGGTCAAGCATGCGACGGGCGGAGGAGCGATCCTGGCCTTTCAAGGGGGCTATCATGGATCGACTCAAGGGACGATGGCGATGAGCGGCAACCTGAGCAAAAAAAGCAGGCTCCGCAGCCTGCTGCCCGACGTGCACTTCCTTCCCTTCCCGTACGAGTACCGCTGCCCGTTCGGCGTCGGCAACGGAATGACGGCGCGCATCAGCGCCCACTATATCGAGCATCTGCTGGACGACTGCGAGAGCGGCATCGCCGATCCGTGCGGGGTGATCGTCGAAACGGTCCAGGGAGAAGGGGGATCGATCCCGGCCGATCTGGAGTGGCTCCGGCAGCTGCGCCGCATGACAGCCGAACGGGGCATCCCGCTCATCATCGACGAGGTGCAGACCGGCATCGGCCGGACCGGCAAGATGTTCTCATTCGAGCATGCCGGCATCGTGCCCGATGTGATCGTCTGTTCCAAAGCGATCGGCGGCAGCCTGCCGATGTCGGTCGTCATCTACAAGGAAGAGCTGGACTGCTGGCAGGCGGGAGCCCACACCGGAACGTTCCGCGGCAACCAGCTCGGCATGGCGGCGGGCCTGGCGACGCTGGCCTACATGCGGGAGCACCGGGTGCTGGATCAGGTGAACGAGCGCAGCAAGCAGTTTTTTGAGGCGCTCGAACGGTTGAAGGCACGGTACGAGGAGATCGGAGACGTCCGCGGGAGAGGGCTGATGATCGGCGTGGAGATGGTCGATCCGAGCCTGCCCAAGGACGGGCTGGGCCATCATCCGCCGAGCGGGGAGCTCGCTGAGCGCATCCAGGAACGATGCTTCCAGAACGGTTTGATCGTCGAGTCCGGCGGCAGGCGTTCCGCCGTGCTCCGCTTCCTGCCGCCGCTTACGATTACCGAGGAGGAGACGGCCGCGGTGCTGGAGATTTTCGAGAAGTCGGTCGTCGAAGCCGTTGAAGCGAGCCGAGTGGCCGTCTAGGGGCGCGAACCGGCGATTCGCCCTGCTGCGGACGATTCTAAGAAAGAAGGTCGATGTCATTGCTCGGGAATCGGCAGCATGACGCCCAGAATGAGGCAAACCGGCATACATGCAGAACCTTGTTGAACTGTTATATCCGGGAGTTCGGCCAAGCATCCCGGTTTTTCGTCACGCCGGAGCTGGACTACTCGGTAACGTTTCCGGCCAGCGGCATTACGCTCGCCGGCAAGCTCGTCCGCCGGTCGGCCATCGGCGAGCACCGGTACAAAAGCTTCCTGCACGACGGACGGCCGCTCGACAGCGCCGAGCTGGCGCGATGGATCGCGCAGGAGATGGCGGCGGAAGCTCCATCGCTCGATCGACGCCTGCAGGAGCGGTTCCTGCAGCAAGTCGCGGGCAGCCGGCAGACGCTGGCGCTGTTCATGAGCCAGCCGGAGTCGGCGCTGCCCGACGGCTATCTCACCTCCGAACAGTCGCTGCTGCACGGACATCCGTTCCATCCGTTTCCCAAAAGCGTGCTCGGCTTTAGCGAGGCGGATGTCCGGCGCTACAGTCCGGAGCTGAAGGCTTCGTTCCGGCTGTGCTACATGGCGGTGCGCAGCGACAAGTTCGAGGAGGAATGGATCGGGGGCAAGCCCCGCATCGCAGATCCGCTCCAAGCGGTCGAGCAAGCTTCGCTGGAGCTTGGAGCATCGGCCTCGCTTTACCGGCTGCTGCCGGTCCATCCGTGGCAGTACGAGCATGTGCTGTCGCTGGAGGAAACGGGCGAGTATGTGCGGGAGCGCCAGATCGTGCCTCTCGGTCCGTGCGGCCCGCTCTGTCATCCGACCTCGTCGGTGCGGACTGTCTATGTGCCGGAGATGCGCTGCAACATCAAGCTGGCGCTGGATGTCCAGATCACCAATATGAAGAGGGTCAATACGAGGGAGCAGATGCGACGGACGATGGATGCCGCGTCCTACTTGCTGCAAAGCGGCTGCTTCGAGCAAGAGCCTCATACGCAGGTGGCGTACGAGGAAGGAATCGCGGCCTGCCGGATGCCGCGGGAGGAGCTGACCGCGCTGCTCGCGGTCGCGTACCGCCCGATCGAGTTCGATCCCTCCTGCACGTTCGTCATGTCCAGCCTGATCGAGACGAAGGCCGGGGATGACAAGCCGCTGCTGGCCTCGCTGATCGACAGCGGGCAGGCGGAGGCGTGGTTCCGCCGGTATTTGGACCTCTCGCTGCTGCCGATCGTGCGCGCCGCGGAGGAGAAGGGCATCCATTTCGAGGCCCATCTGCAAAATACGCTGCTTTCCATCCGCGACGGAATGCCCCGCTCGTTCGTGATCCGGGATCTGGAGGGCGTGAGCGTCGATCGCGGCCTCGCCGCCCCCGGCGCGCAAGGGCCGCTCTTTTATGAGACAAAAGACGCCTGGGCGCGCACGAGCTATTATTTCATCGTCAATCATCTCGGCTCCTTCATCCACGCCCTGTCCGCGTCGACGTGCAGCAGCGAGAAATCGTTCTGGGCAATCGTCCGCGACGTTCTCGAGCGGGAGCTGGAGCGAAAGGGCGGCGAGCTGCCGTTCGTCCGGCATCTGCTGACGGCGGACACGTTCCTCGCCAAGCGGAACATGGCGAGCTGCCTGGCCGGAACGAGCGAGACGCCGGCTTATGTGCCGGTAGACAATTTAATGAGACGGATAAGGAGTGTAGCGGATGCGGCAGACAAGCAGCTTGTCTAGAGCAGAGATCGTCGCCGGCGAGGTGGCGGACAGAGTGATGCGCCAGACGCTGCAGGCTCTTTTGTTCGAAGGAGTGCTGCAGGCGCAGCGGGACGGGAGAGAGTGGACGCTGCTCGGGCGCAAGGAGGACGGCTCGGCGGTCCGGTACTCGTTCGAAGCGGATGTGAAGCGGAGCTTCGGGCGGATCCGGCTCGTCCCGAACTCGATCCGCCGCGAAGGAGCGGCGGACTTCAGCCTGTACCTCTTTCTGGAGGAGGTGCTGCAGCATCGGCTGGAAGGATCCCGGTTGAGCGGCTTCCTCCACGAGCTGACGGAGACGTTTGTCAAGGACAGCCAGTCGAGAGCGGCGCAGGCCGAGCGAATTCCGGCCGCGGAGCGGCGCTATGAAGCGCTGGAGAGCCATATGGCGGACGGGCATCCGTATCATCCGAGCTACAAGTCGCGGCTTGGCTTCAGCCTGGAGGACAACGAGAAGTACGGACCCGAATTCGACCGGCCGATCCAGCTGCAATGGGTCGCCGTCAACGCCGCCTTGCTCGATGCGGCGCTTTATCCGGGACGCTCCCTGGAGGAGCTGTACGATCGGCATCTGACGGCCGGCGACAGGAGCCGGTTCGCCCTCGCGCTGAGCGAGCGCGGCGCTTCGGACAAGAGCTACGCGTTTGTGCCCGTCCATCCCTGGCAGCTCGAGAACATGCTGCCGAACGTATTCGCCGAGCAGCTGGCAAGCGGCGACATCGTTCCGCTCGGCGCGGCGGAGGGCCGCTATCGGGCGCAGCAGTCGATCCGCACGCTGGCGAGCCGGGAGCGGACGGATGCCTCCTATGTCAAGCTTTCGCTGAGCCTGACGAATACGTCGACGAGCCGCATCCTGGCCCATCATACGACGCAGAACGCTCCGCTCGTCAGCGCCTGGCTGGAGCGCATCGCGAGCAGCGACGAAGTGCTGCAGGCCGCCGGGTTCGGGCTGCTGAAGGAGGAGGGAGGCGTATCGTTCCGCTACGACGCGCTTCCGCCGCTGCAGTATCGGACCGCCTACGGCACGCTTGGAGCGATCTTTCGGCAAAATGTGTCACAGCATCTGCAGCCGGGCGAGGAGGCCTGGCCGCTCAACGCAGCGCTGCTGCGCCAGAAGAACGGCGAGCCGTTTCTCCGGGAAGCGATCGAGCGCCACGGCGTGGAGCGGTGGAGCCGCCGGCTCATCGCGGCGGCCGTCGTGCCGATCGCGCATCTGCTGTATGCCCATGGCATCGCTCTCGAATCCCATGCGCAGAACATCATCCTCGTCGTGGAGGATCTGCTGCCCAAGCGGATCATCGTAAAGGATCTGCATGACGGGGTGCGCTACGTCCCGGACAAGCTGCTGCGGCCGGATTGGCAGCCGGCGCTGCATCCCGAGCCGGAGACGCATCGCAAGTTCAACCGCTATTCGTTCCTGCAGGCGCAGACGGCGGAGGATGTGCGCGATTACGCCTATGATGCGTTCTTTTTCATCTGCATGACCGATCTCTGCTGGGCGCTGGAGGAATTCGGCCTGAGCGAGAGCGAGTTTTGGAGAAGCGTCGCGCAAGCGATCGCCGACTATCAGCGCCGGCATCCGGAGCATGCGGAGCGATACCGGATGTTCGACCTGTTCGGAGATGACGCGCGGATCGAGGAAATGACGAAGCGTCGCATTTACGGCGACGGCGAGCTGTACTTCCGCGCCGCTCCGAACCCGCTTCGCCAGGCGAGAGAAGAGCTCGGGACATGAGGCCGAACCGGCTGAAGGCCAAGCTGCGGGAAGGGCAGCAGGCATGCGGACTGTTCGTCTCGATTCCCCATCCGATCGTCGTGGAGCTGATCGGTCGCGCGGACTACGACTTCGTCATCATCGACCTGGAGCATGCCTCGACGAATTGGGAGACCGTCGAGGATATGGTGAGGGCGGCGGAGCTGCACGATCTGACGCCGCTCGTCCGCATATCCGCGGTGGATCGGATCGAGATCCTCAAGGCGCTCGACTGCGGCGCCCAAGGAATCGTCATCCCGGCCGTGGAAGCGCCGGAGCAGCTGGAGGAGGCGGTTCGGCACGCCTTTTATCATCCGGTCGGCAGGCGCAGCCTGAACAGCGGCCGTCCAGGCGATTTCGCCAAATACCCGCTGACCGACTATATCGTCCGGGCGAACGAGGAGCTGATGATCGTGCCGATGATCGAGAGCGCGGAGGGCGTCCGCCGCAGCATGGACATCTTGAGCGCTCCGCATGTCGATTTTGTGCTGGAGGGGGCGGCGGACCTTTCGCAGTCGCTCGGGGTGCCGTGGCAGACCGAGCATCCGGCGGTCGCGGCGGCGCTGGACCAGCTGCATGCCGCCGCCGTCGCTTGCGGCGTCCCTTATGCGGCCGTACTGCGTGGCAAGGACGGCCATCGGCGGTGGAGCGAGCGCGGCGTGCGCATTTTCGTGCTCGGCGACGACCGCAACACCGCGTTTCGGGCCTACGCGCAAAAGAAGGCGGACTATGCGGCAGGAACGGAGATGAGCTCATGAAGCGGCAAGTGGAGGCGCTGATCCAGCAATGGCAGCGGCAGAAGAGCGATCCGGTCTGCGCCTATGTGTACGATCTCGAAGGCATCCGGCGGCATGCCTCGTCCCTGCTGCCCGGCTTGCCGCGTCAAGGCAAGCTGTTCTACGCGATCAAGGCGAATCCCGATCCGCGCCTGATCGAGGCGCTGCTGCCGGTCGTCGCCGGCTTCGAGGTCGCTTCGATCGGGGAGCTGCGGCGAGTGCGGGAGGTGTCCGCAGAGGCGCGCATCCTGTTCGGCGGGCCGGGCAAGAAGGATGCCGAGCTGGAGGCGGCGCTGGAGCTCGGCGTGGCCTATCTCCATGTCGAGAGCCTGCTCGAGCTGCGCAAGATCATCTGGATCGCCGCCCGCCGGAGGCAGCCGGTCGAGGTGCTGCTGCGGGTCAACCTGAGCTCGGGGCAGCTGCCGCAGACCGCGATTGTCATGGGCGGACGGCCGAGTCCGTTCGGAATGGACGAATCGCATCTGGAGGAGGCGCTCGCCCTGCTCCGTTCGCCGGACAATCGGTTCGTCCTCTGCCGCGGACTTCATTTCCACTCCTTGTCGAACAATCCGGATGCCGAGCTGCATGCCGCCATGATCGAGCTGTACGTGGCCAAAGCCGAGGAGTGGAAGGCGCGCGGGCTCGACATCCGCGTCCTCAATGCCGGCGGCGGCTTCGGCGTGACGTACGACGGGACGCCGGGCTTCGACTGGGAGCGGTTCACCGGCCTGCTGCGGGAGCGGGGCATCGAGGAGCGTCTGGGAGAAACGGAGCTGTTTTTCGAGCCGGGCCGGTTCATCGTCGCGAACTACGGCTGCTACGCTGCCGAGGTCGTCGACATCAAGAGCTCGCACGGACGGCATTTCGCCGTCGTGCGGGGCGGGACGCATCACAACCGGCTGCCTGCTTCCTGGGGGCATGACCATCCGTTCCATGTCGTGAGCTCGGAGCGCTGGCCCTATCCGTTCGAGCGCCCCTCCGTGGAGGGCGGGCTGGTCACGATCGCCGGCGAGCTGTGCACGCCGAAGGACCGGCTGCATGCGGACGCTTCCGTAGAGAGGCTGCGGGTCGGCGACGTGGTCGTGCTCGAGCAGTCCGGAGCCTACTGCTGGACGATCTCGCATCATGATTTTTTAGGTCATCCGCATCCGGAATTTCACTATTTGACAGGGGGAAACGATGATGCAGACGGCCAAGGTTCCGATCGAGGGCAGCGAGGCGCAGCGTCAGATCATGAAGGATCTGATGGATGCGCTGCTGTTCGAGGAGCTCATTCCGCTCGATGACCGCGTCGCGGGCCCGCTCGCCGCTCGGCCGGAGCTGGCGCCGCTGTTCAACGGAAGCGGCAGCTCGCTCGTCTATGACGGAGCGCTCCGGTTCCTGTTCGAGCCGGGCATCCGGCAGCGGCATGTGTGGGATGCGGCTTCTCCGGTCTATGTCCGAAACGGGGAAGGCGGCTGGAGGCAGACGGCCTCGCCGCGGGAAGCATGCGAGGCCGTGTTCCGGGCCGTCCTGTCGCCGGAGGCGTTCGCCAGGCGCGGGACGAGCGAATTTCTGGAAGGGCTCGACATCGCGGCTCGCCAGCTGGAGCTGAGCTTGGAACGGACGGCTGAGCCGCTCGGCTTCGCGCCGCAGACGCCGTTTGCCTGGCTGCTTAAAGGCGAGAGGATCGCTTCGCTGCGCGACCGTCCGTTCCACCCTCTCGCCAAGGCCAAAATCGGCTTGTCGGATGAAGACTACGCCGCCTGCATGGCCGAGTTCGGCCGGCCGGCCGCGATGCGCTGGGTCGCGGTCAAGCAGGAGAGCATCCAGCGGGGCAGCCTGGCGGACGAGGCCGAGCCGCTCGATCTGCTCGACGGGCGGGAAAGAGCCGCTGTGGAGGCCGAGCTGGCGCACAGGCGGCTGTCGGAAGCCGGCTACATGGCGCTGCCCGTTCATCCTTGGCAGCTGGAGCACAAGATCAAGCCCGAATTCGGAGACGAGATAGCCGACGGGACGATCGTCGTGCTGGACGTCGAGGCGGGCCGCTTCCTCGCGACCTCCTCGATCCGGACGTTCGCCTCGCCGGACGATCCGGAGCGGATGCTCAAGCTGCCGCTCAGCGTCCTGTCGCTCGGCGCCGCCCGCTACTTGCCGGTCGTCAAGCTGCTGAACGGACTGGCGGGCGAGCGGATGTTCCGCGAGGCGCTCGCCCGGGACGCGGCGCTGGCGGACCGCGTCTTCTTGTGCGAGGAGCGCAACTGGTGGGGGTTCTTGCCGGAGCCGATGGGGCTGTTCGACGACCGCCCCCGCCATCTCGCCGCGCAGATCCGCAAGCTGCCGGCGGAGGCGCTGGCCGAGGGCCGCAGAGCCGTGCCGATGGCATCGCTCGGCGTGCAGAGGAAGGAGGGCCATTTCCTCTCGGAGCTGCTCGGAAAGGACGTATCCGCGGAGGAAGCGGCCGCCTTCTACGAAGAAACGGCCGAGCTGTTCTACGACATCGTCATGCGCCTGTTCAAGATAGGCATCGTGCCGGAGATCCACGGCCAGAACTGCTGCCTGGTGCTGAGCGGCAATCGTCCGCACGGCCTGCTGTTCCGCGACCACGACTCCGTGCGGCTGCATCCGGCTTATCTCGAGCGGCACGGCATCGGCGACCCGCTCTACCGCATCCGTCCCGGCTACTCCAACAGCCTGTACAACGAGACGCCGGAAAAGCTGATCTTTTATGTGCAGTCGCTCGGCACGCAAGTCAATCTGGCGTCCATCCTGGAATCGCTGGCCGCCGCATACGGCATTCCGGAGCGGCGGCTGTGGCGCTCGACCGAGAGCGCCTGGCGCAAGGCATTCGCCGCTGCCGGGCTGCCGGAGCAGGATCGAGGCCGCCTCGAGCGCGCCATTTTCGAAAGCGAGGAGTGGCCGCTCAAGCAGATCGTCGTTCCGCTGCTCGAGTCCGACGGAGTGCCCGGAGCGATGCCTTCCGGCAAAGGGACCGGAGCCAATCCGTTCCAGCTGCTGAGGCGCTCGCATTTTGAAACCCCTCTCCGATCTGGTGTAAGATAGACGGGATAAGCCAGTAGGCGAAGAGGAGTGGGGCTGCACCGATGAAATACCATGAACTGACGATCTATACGACCGAGGAAGCGGTCGAGATGATTTCCAATTTCCTGCATGAGCAGGGAGCGGGAGGCGTGTCGATCGAGGAGTCCGGCTCGCTGGAGCGGCGGCGCGACCTGAGCTTCGGGCAGTGGTACGAGCTGCCGCTGAACGACATCCCGGAGGGCTTCGTCGTCATCAAGGGCTACTTCAACGAAGACGAGGACATGGACGCGCATGTGAAGGCGGTCCGTCCCCGCATCGAAGAGCTGCGGACGTACGAGATCGACCCCGGGCCGGCCGACATCTCGGTCGTGACGGTCGACGAGAACGACTGGGCGACCGCCTGGAAGCAGTATTTCAAGCCGATCCGCGTCTCGGAGCGGCTGACGATCAAGCCGACCTGGGAAGAGTACGAGGCGACCTCGGAGGAGCTGGTCATCGAGATCGATCCCGGCATGGCGTTCGGCACCGGCACGCATCCGACGACGTCGCTCTGCCTGCGCGCGCTGGAGTCCACGGTCCGCGAGGGCGACGAGGTCATCGACGTCGGCACCGGCTCCGGCATTCTGGCGATCGGAGCGGTCAAGCTCGGCGCGAGCCGCGTGCTCGCGGTCGACCTCGACCCGGTCGCCGTCTCGAGCGCGATCGAGAACGCCCGCCTGAACGGGCTCGAGGACCGCATCCAGGCGCTCCAGAGCGATCTGCTCGGCGTGCTCAAGATCAGCAGCGGCGAGGCGTCCTCCTGGAGCTCCGAGTCCAATCCGATCGAGGCCAAGGTGCGGGCGGAGCTGGCCGAGCGGGCCGTGAACGAGCCGCTGATCGTCCGCGTGCCGTGCGACCTGATTGTCGCCAACATCCTCGCCGAGATCATCCTGCTGTTCCTCGACGACGTCTATGCGGCGCTGAAGCCGGGCGGCACGTACATCGCCAGCGGCATCTACGAGAACAAGGAAGAGACGGTCGCCGCGGCGCTGCTCGCCGCGGGCTTCGAGATCGTCGAGCGCGTCCGCGAGGACAAATGGATCGCCTTCGTGGCGGCGAAGCCGAAAGGCGAAGGGTAGGCGCGGATGGAGGGATTGCAAAGCCTCATTCGCTTTCCGCTCGACGAGCTGCCGTTCATCGCGCTCGTGCTCATCATCGCGTTCACGCTGCATGAGTTCGCGCATGCCTATGCCGCGTACAAGTTCGGCGACGATACGGCGTACAAGCAAGGCCGGGTGACGCTCAATCCGGCCGTGCATCTCGATTTCCTCGGCACGTTCCTGATCCTGATCGCCGGCTTCGGCTGGGCGAAGCCGGTGCCGGTCAACCCGCTCAACTTCAAGCGGCCGCGTCTCATGAACATCGTCGTCGCGCTCGTCGGTCCGCTCAGCAACCTGGTGCTGATGGCGGTCGGCGCGTTTTTATGGCAGCTTTTCAACTCGACGGATCTGCTGCTCGGCGCTTCGGATCGCGTCGTCGAGGCACTTTCGATCTTCCTGCACTACTTCATCTATCTGAACGGCATGCTGTTCCTGTTCAACCTGCTGCCGCTGCCGCCGCTCGACGGCTATCGCATCCTGTACGAGCTGCTGCCGCGCCGCACGCGCATCCAGCTCGATCAATACTCCCAGTGGGGCATCCTCATCTTCTTGCTGATCGTCTTCATCCCGGCGCTCAATCGAGCGACGCTGCAGCCTTATCTGGCTCTTGTCGGAGATCTGCATGGCATGTTCCGAACGTGGTTTGAAGCTCTTTTTTAATCGTACTCCCAATCCGCACGGCAAGAAGGACAAAGCGAGATCGTCTCGCTTTGTCCTTTTTCACGTTCATCTAGTTGAAGCGGCCGCCTTCTTAGCCCACCTCTGTAAAGGACCGATCGGGAAGCAAGCGGTACCGTTGCAGCTGCGCTCTATTCCGCTCCGTGAGATTCCATGACACCGACGCATCGTCCCAATCGCGCGTATCGTCCCAATCCCGTATCGTCCCACTTGCGCGAATCGCACCGTCCGGAGGCGCTCGGTTTTGCGTGCGGCTGTTGCAGTCGAAGTGTAAAGGAGAGGGCCGCTGACGACGAATCAGATCGTTAGAAGCTCCGAATGGGGCGGCTCAAGCATCTAACGACGCGTGAAGAGCTTAGCCGTGCAAAATAGTCGAAAAAACGTGCGGAAACAGGCGAAAGGCGGTTCTAAGCGTCTGATTCGTCGTTAAAAATTTGGAGACGCGGAAAAAGGGGTTCTAAGCGTCTGAGGAGTCGTTAGATTCGGGCGGGGACGTTCCTTGCAGGGAACGAAAATTCGGCAACATCTGCTTCCTTCGGAGGTTGCAAACACGCGGAGGCTGCAAACACGCCCTAGCCGGTTGAATGCGCACTCTAGCAGCTAATGGCAGTTCTGCTCGAGCTGGACCTCGGTCCCCTTGAGCGTCAACGTGGAAAACCCGCTGGCATATTCCGTGTACCCGCATACGACCGTCTTCACGGAATCGCGGTCGCCGCCGATCCGGTACTCCACGTAGATCGACCCTTCCCCGGCATGCTCCAGCGCCGGCTTGAACGTCGCTTTGCGCCCGTTGTCCACAGTCCGGGACAAGCGGTCCAGCGAGCTCACGCCTTCGATTCCCGAACCGTCCCGCGAGCGGATGGAGATCGCCAGCACGTCGACGCTCTTGCCGGACTGGTTGTCGACGGTCAAGCGGAAGGGCCGGAACTCCTTCGAGAGGGAATAAAGAGGGAACCCGACGAGAAACAGGCCAGCGATGGCAGCGAGGATCAGCACGGCTAGTCCCCGATAGACCCATGGCGGGACAGGCGGTTTCGGCCGCGCCGCGCTCCCTCCACTCCCATGCCGGTCCTCATCATGCATGACATCGCCCTCTTTCCATCATTCTGGATTTCTATCCCAATAGACGGAAGATCCGCATGGAATGTATCGCCAAGCGGCGGCTTGCCCGCCGCCCGCATGGATTTTCATCCGCAAAAGGTGTATGATGGAGGATGACTTTTACGATACAGGGGTTATGAGATGCAGCGATATTTCGTCTCGCCGGAGCAGTTCGGCGATTCCACGGTCGTCCTCCGCGGGGAGGACGCCCATCATATGGTCAAGGTCATGCGCATGAAGGCGGGCGACGAGGTCATCGTCGCCGACGGCGTCTCGCTCGAGGCGCGCGTCGTGCTGAGGGAGCTGTCGGCGTCGGAAGTGACCGCCGACATCACCGAGCGGCTGCCGATGGACCGCGAGCCGCTTTGGCGCGTGACGGTCGCCCAGGGCTTGCCCAAGGGGGACAAGATGGAGCTCGTCATCCAAAAAGGGACGGAGCTCGGCGCCTTCGCCTTCCTGCCTTTTCAATCCGAGCGGATGGTCGTGCAGTACGACGCCCGCAAAGAGGCGAAGAGGCTGGAGCGCTGGGGCAAAATCGCCAAGGAGGCGGCGGAGCAGGCGCATCGCAGCCGCCTGCCCGAGGTGCGGGAGGTGCATGGCTGGAAGCAGCTGCTCGCCGACGTGCCGCGGCATGATCTGGCGCTGTTCTGCTACGAGGAAGAGGGCCATGCTCCAGGCGCCCTTACGGGACTGGGCGACCGCATCCGGCAGGCGCGCGAGAGCGGCGTCCTGAAGGACGGCGAGCCGCATGCGGTGCTGCTGGTCGTCGGGCCCGAGGGCGGCTTCAGCCCCCGCGAGGCGGAGGAGATCCAGGCGGCGGGCGCGCTCGCGGCAGGCCTGGGACGGAGAATATTGCGGGCCGAGACGGCGGGGCTGGCGGGACTGGCCGCGCTCATGTACGAGTCCGGAGAAATGGGAGGAAGAGGAACGTCATGCCATCGGTAGCCCTTCACACCTTAGGCTGCAAAGTCAACTTTTACGATACCGAGGCGATCTGGCAGCTGTTCAAGAACGAAGGCTACGAGCAAGTGGACTTCGATACGGACAAGGCCGACGTCTATCTCATCAATACATGCCATGTCACCAACACGGGCGACAAGAAGAGCCGGCAGGTGATCCGCCGCGCGATCCGGCGCAATCCGGACGCGGTCATCGCGGTGACGGGCTGCTACGCGCAGACGTCGCCGGCGGAGATTCTCGACATCCCGGGCGTCGACCTCGTCATCGGCACGCAGGACCGCGAGCGGATGATGGACTACGTGCGCCAGGTGCAGGCCGAGCGCGTCCCGGTCAACGCCGTCCGCAACATCATGAAGACGCGCGAGTTCGAGGAGCTGGACGTGCCCGACTTCGCCGACCGCACGCGGGCGTTCCTGAAAATTCAGGAGGGCTGCAACAACTTCTGCACGTTCTGCATCATCCCGTGGTCGCGCGGCCTATCGCGCAGCCGCGATCCGCAAAGCGTCGTCGCCCAGGCGCGCAAGCTCGTCGAGGCCGGGTTCAAGGAGATCGTGCTGACCGGCATCCATACGGGCGGCTACGGCGACGATCTGGACAACTACAAGCTGTCCGACCTGCTTTGGGATCTGGACAAGGTGGACGGGCTGGAACGCATCCGCATCAGCTCGATCGAGGCGAGCCAGATCGACGAGGACATGATCGAGGTGCTGAACAAGTCGCCGAAAATGTGCCGCCATCTGCATGTGCCGCTTCAGGCCGGGGACGACACGGTGCTGAAGCGCATGCGCCGCAAGTACACGACCGAGGAATACGCGGCGACGATCCGCCGCCTGCATGAGGCGATGCCGGGTGTCGCCATCACGACCGACGTCATCGTCGGCTTCCCGGGCGAGAGCGAGGAGCAGTTCGAGGCGGGCTACGCGTACATGAAGGAGCTCGGCTTCTCGGAAATGCATGTCTTCCCGTACTCCAAGCGGACCGGCACGCCGGCCGCGCGCATGGAGGACCAGGTCGACGAGGCGGTCAAGAACGAGCGTGTCCACCGGCTGATCGACTTGTCGGAGACGATGCAGCTCGCTTATGCCGAGAAGTACGTCGGCCAGACGCTGGGCGTCATCCCGGAGCTCGAGCACAAGGGCAGCGCGCCGGGCTCGGGCCTGATGATGGGGTATACGGACAACTATATCCAGGTCGTCTTCGAAGGAGACGAGTCGATGATCGGCAAGCTGTGCCGCGTCGAGATCACGGAAGCGGGCGTCAACGAGAGCCGCGGACGCCTCGTCGAGGTCGTGCAGGAGCAGCCGGCAAGGCTGGAGAAGGCAGGAGCCTGACATGCGGCGCCGCGCCGTCAAGATCAGATCGGGGAGGATCGGAAGCGCATGAAGGAAATCTCAGCAGGCGGGGTCGTATACCGGCGGACGCCAGAGCATGGACTGCAGATCCAGCTCATCCAGGATCGGTACGGCAAGGTTTCGCTGCCGAAGGGCAAGATGGAGCCGGGCGAGACGGTGGAGGAGACCGCGCTTCGCGAGATCGCGGAGGAGACCGGCCTGCAGGGCCGGATCGTCGAGCCGATCGACCAGATCAAGTACCAGTACCGGCACGAGGCCAAAGGGCTGGTGGACAAGGAAGTCCACTACTATCTCGTCGAGGCGACCGGCGGCTCGCTGCAGGCGCAGGTCGAGGAGATCCGCGGCGTCGAGTGGTTCGAGCCGGAGGAGGCCTGGCGCCGCCAGAAGCAGTCCGGCTACGACAACAACGACCGCATCGTGGCGGGTGCCCTCAGGCTGCTCGGACTGAGCATCAGCGGCACGTAAGGCAGCGGGGCCGGCCCCGTCCCTAGGGCGTGCCTGCAACTTGTGAAGGAAGCAGCTGTTGCCGAATTTCCGTCCCTCACAGGGGGCGAAAAGGCGGCGATGGATGCCCCCGAGCACGGTTGCAGGCACGCCCTAGGCTTTGGAAGCGGGGCTTTTGCCGGAGCGGCGGCGCAGCGGCAAGTAGCAGAGCGGCAGCGCGAGCAGCGAGCAGGCGACGTTGAACAGCGTCTGCGCATGCGCGAGCTGCGCCGACGCGCCCCCGCCGAACGAGGCGGCCGCCGCGGCCAGCTGCGGCGTCAGCGGCAGGAACAGCGCCGCTCCGCCGACGTTGAGCGCGACGTGGAACCAGGCGACGCCTGCGCCGGCGCGGCTGCCGCCGATGGAGGCGAGCACCGCCGTCAGGCAGGTGCCGACGTTGGCGCCGATGACGATCGCGATGCCTAGCTCGGGCGGCATCGCCCCGGCGGCGGCGAGGCTCATCGCCATGCCGATGACGGCGGCGCTGCTGTGGACGACGGCGGTGAGCGCCGCTCCGGCCAGCAAGCCCCACAGCAGGCTGTCATCGGAGCGCTCCATGAACCAGGCGTAGAACGGGCTGGCCTGCACGGCGGCTCCGATCGACTTCATGACGGAGATGCCGGCGAGCAGCAGCGCGAAGCCGAACACGGCGAGCGAGGCGCTGCGCAGCGGCCCGAGCCAGCGCTGGCGGTGGCGTCCGCCGGAGGGGCTCATCTCGCCGAGCACGGCGGTGAGCAGCCAGCCGGCGAGCGCGGCGAGCAGCAGCGGCCCGGCGAGGCGCTCCAGCTCGAGGCCGATCAGCTCGGTCGTCAGGCAGGTGCCGACGTTCGTGCCGAGCACGATGCCGAGCGTGCGCGGCAGCGTCAGCACGCCGGCGTTGACCATGCCGATGGCGATGACGGTGACGGCGGTGCTGCTCTGCAGCACGGCGCTGATCGCCGCCCCGGAGGCGAGGCCGTGCAGCGGCGTGCGCGTGAAGCGCTCGACGGCGGCGGTGACATAGCGGCCGGCGGAGCGGTGCAGCGCGGCTTCCATCAGCTTCATGCCGAGCATGAAGACGGCGAAGCCGAGCAGCGCGGGGATGAGGATCGAGCTGAGCATGGACAGGACTCCTTTCGCTTTTCTACTTTATGTGGACGGGCGGGGAGGCATGACCGGAGACGCCGCGCGGCGCGCGGCCCGGGATCGATAGATCGCGAAAGGAATGGGATCAGGCTTGAGCAGAGCGAAGCTTTATTTGCATAAAAAGAAGACGAGGCGTCTGGAGCAAGGGCAGCCGTGGGTGTACGCCGGCGAGATCGAGCGCATGGACGGAGAGGCCGCGCCGGGCGACATGGTCGACGTCATGGCGGCGAACGGCCGCTACCTGGCGTCCGGCTACTGGAATCCCGCCTCGCAGATCCGCGTGCGCGTCGTCTCGCGGCAGCCGGAGCAGGAGCTGGACGAGGCGCTGCTGACCGCCCGCCTGGAGGAGTGCCGCGCGTATCGCGAGCGCTTCGTCTCCGAGCCGGACTGCCGGCTCGTCTACGGCGAGGCGGATTATTTGCCGGGGCTCGTCGTGGACCGCTTCGCGGACGTGCTCGTCGTGCAGATCCTGACGCTCGGCATGGACCAGCGCCGCGAGCAGCTGGTGCGGGCGCTCGTCGCCGTCTTCCGGCCCAAGGGCATCTACGAGCGCAGCGACGTCGGCGTGCGCCGCCTGGAAGGGCTGGAGGAGCGCACGGGCGTGCTGTACGGCGACTGTCCGCGCTACGTCGACATCGTCGAGAACGGCATCGTCATGGAGGTCGATCTGGAGGAAGGCCAGAAGACCGGCTATTTTTACGACCAGCGGGAAAACCGCGCCTCGATCGCGCCGCTCATGAAAGGCTGGGGCGCGCGCAGCGGCATCCGGCTCGAGCGGCGTCCGCTTGCGGAGCTGCCGGAAGGCTGGGAGGCTGCCGCGCCGGCAGGCGGGCGGCCGGACGGAGAGACGGCGCTCGTGCCGGTCAACAAGAGCGGCAAGCCTGTCGCCTACCCGCTCTGGGACGGGGCGACGGTGCTGGAATGCTTTGCGCATACGGGCAGCTTCACGCTGCATGCCTGCAAGTACGGAGCGAAAAAGGTCACCTGCCTCGACGTGTCGGAGCATGCCGTCGAGACGGCTCGCCGCAACGTGGAGCGGAACGGCTTCGCGGACCGGGTGGAGTTCGTCGTGGACGACGCGTTCCAGTACCTGCGCCGGCAGGTGAAGGGCAAGGACGAGCGCAGCGCGCGCGCCGAAGGCGCCAAAGGCGTCGATACGTCCCGCAAGCTGGAGGAAGGCGGCCGCACCTGGGACGTCGTCATCCTCGACCCGCCGGCCTTCGCCAAGACGAAGGGCGCGGTGGAAGGCGCCTGCCGCGGCTACAAGGACATCAACCTGCACGGCATGAAGCTCGTCAACGAAGGCGGCTATCTCGTCACGGCGAGCTGCTCGTACCATATGAGCCCCGAGCTGTTCCTGCAGGCGATCCAGGACGCCGCGGCCGACGCCGGCAAGTCGCTGCGCCTCGTGGAGTGGCGCGCGGCGGGCAAGGACCATCCGCAGCTGCTCGGCGTCTCGGAGGGCCATTACTTGAAGTTCGCGATCTTCGAAGTGCGCAGCCTGGGCTAAGGCGCGTCGGCAGCCTTCGAACGAAGCAGATAAGGGGCCTGCCCAGCCTTGAAGCGTTCCAGCCGTCCGGCGCCGACCCGGACGGCTGGTTTCGTTTCGCGCCCTCCGCTCCAGGCTTGTCACGCAAGGCGCGAAGATGCTACTGTATAAGAACATATGTTCATGATCGGCCGGGCGGGACGAGCCTGGCACGAGGGGAAGGGAGAGGCGCACATGAAGTTCATCCATACGGCCGACTGGCATCTGGGCAAGCTCGTGCAGGGCGTCTACATGACGGACGACCAGCGCTTCGCGCTGGAGCAGCTGCTGGAGGCGGTCGAGCGCGAGCGGCCCGACGCTGTCGTCATCGCCGGCGACCTGTACGACCGGGCGGTGCCGCCGACGGAGGCGGTGGAGCTGCTCGACGAGACGCTCTCGCGCCTTGTCATCGGCCTCGACACGCCGGTCATCGCCGTCGCCGGCAACCACGACAGTCCCGACCGGATCCGCTTCGGCAGCCGGCTGATGGCCGGCCGCGGCCTCCATCTGGCGGGGCGCTACGACCCGGACGCGGAGCCGGTGCGGCTGCGGGACGGCCATGGCGAGGTCCATTTCCACCTGCTGCCGTACTGCGATCCGTCCGTCGTCCGCCTGGCGCTCGGCGACGAGTCGATCCGCACGCATGACGACGCGATGCGGGCGGCGGCCGCGCGTCTGGCGGAGCGGCTCGATCCGGCCGCGCGCCATGTGCTCGTCGGCCATGCGTTCGTCACGCCCGGCGGCCGCCCGCAGGACAATACGAGCGACTCGGAGCGGCCGCTGTCGATCGGCGGAGCGGAGCATGTGGACGCGCGGCATTTCGATCCGTTCCACTACGCGGCGCTCGGCCATCTGCATCAGGCGCACTGGGTCGGCCGCGAGAGCGTGCGCTACGCCGGCTCGCCGCTCAAGTACTCCATCTCGGAGGAGCGGCATCGCAAGGGCTGGCTCGTCGTGGAGCTGGGCGCGGACGGCGAGGCGTCCGTCGAGCAGCGGCTCCTCGAGCCGCGCCGCGACATGCGCCGGGTGAGCGGGTACATACGGGACATCGAGGCGACGAAGGAGAGGAGCGACGATTACGTGTTCGTGACGCTGCTCGACGACAATCCGGTGCTGTTCCCGATGGAAAAGGTGCGCGCCGCCTATCCGAACGCGCTGCATGTGGAGCGCCGTCCGCTCGCGCCTCCGGCTGCCGCGGGCGACGGTCCAGCCTCTGCCGCCGACCGGGGAGGAGCGCGCCGCGCGACCGATCCGGCGTCGCTGTTCGAGGGCTTTTACCGGGAGGTGCGCGGCACCGAGCTGAGCGAGAGCAAGAAGCGCCTGTTCCAAGAGGTGTGCGGACGGGTGCTCGGCGGAGAGGAGGCGGCGGGATGAGGCCGATTCGACTGAGCATGACGGCCTTCGGGCCCTATCGCGACGAGGAGGCGATCGACTTCGAGCCGCTGCGCGGCAGAGGGCTGTTCGTCATCTCCGGCCAGACCGGCGCGGGCAAGACGACCGTCTTCGACGCGCTCTGCTACGCCCTCTACGGCGCGGCGAGCGGCGAGGACCGCGCGGAGACGCGGCTGCTGCGCAGCCATTTCGCGGGCGACGACCAGCCGACGTCGGTGGAGCTCGTGTTCGAGACCAAGGGTCGGCGCTACCGCGTGTTCCGCCAGATGGCCCACCGCCGGGCGGGCAACAAGAGCGAGACCGGCGGCAAGGCCGAGCTGTACGAGCTGTCTGCGGACGGCGAGGCTCCGGCGGTCGACCGGTTCCACGTCAAGGAGGTGGACGCGCGGCTGGAGGAGCTCGTCGGCCTGACGCGGGACCAGTTCATCCAGATCGTCATGCTGCCGCAGGGCGAGTTCCGCAAGCTGCTCACCTCCGACACGGAGAATAAGGAAGAGATCCTGCGGCGGCTGTTCGGCACGGAGCTGTACCGGCGGCTGGAGGAAAGCTTCGCCGCGCGCGCCCGCGAGCTGCGCGAGGCGGTCAAGGGCGACCGCCAGCGGCTGCTCTATATCGGCGAGCAGGCGCGGAGCGATCTGCCCGCGCGCGAGGAGAGCCGGCTCGCGGCCGTGCTGGCGCAGGAGCATGCTGGAGCGGCGCAGCTGCTGGACGGGCTGGCCGAGGAGGAGCGGCATTACGAGCAGGCGTGCCGCGAGCTGCTGGAGGAGCGGGAGCGGGCGCAGGCGGCCTGGGACGCGCAGCGGACGCGGCTCGCCGAGGCGGAGCGGATCAACGCGCGGCTGGGCGAGCGCGACGCGGCCCGCCGTCAGGCGGAGGCGCTGGAGGCGCGCGGCGGCGAGATGAGCGGGCTCGCCGCGCGGCTCGAGGCGGCCGAGCGGGCGGAGCGGCTCGCGCCGTACGACGAGCAGGCGCGCCGCGCCGCGGCCGAGACGGCCGCGCTGGAGCGCCGCCTGCGCGAGGCGGAGGAGGCGGCCGCGGAGGCGGCGCGCGAGCTCGAGGCGGCGGCCGCGGCGGCTGCGGCGGAGCAGGCGCGCGAGCCCGAGCGGCAGGCGGCCGGCCGCGAGCAGGAGCGGCTCGCGGGGCTGCTGCCGCTCGTGCGCACGCTCGGCGAGCGCCGGGCGGAGCTGGCGCGGCTGCGCGCCGAGGAGCGCAGCGTCGGCGCGGAGCTGGAGCGCGCCGGAGCCGCGCTGGACGCCGCGCGCGCCGAGCGCCGCGAGCGCCAGGGGCGGCTCGAGGAGCTGGAGCGGGCGACGGAGCCGCTGCCGCAGCTCGAGCGGCGGCTGGAGCAGCTGCTGCGCCGTCATGAGGCGCTGAAGGCGATGCTCGAGGCGAGCCGGCAGGCGGAGGCGCTGGAGCGCTCGCGGGACGAGCGCGAGCGCGCCGCGCTGGCGAGCCGCGAGGCGGCGGACCGGCTGGAGCAGCGCTGGATCGAGGGCCAGGCGGGACGCCTCGCCGAGCATCTGCATGACGGCAAGCCGTGCCCGGTGTGCGGCAGCGAGGCGCATCCGCGCAAGGCTTCGGCCGACGTCGAGCCGGTGCGCCGCGAGCAGCTGCAGGAGGCCAAGGCCGCGCTGCTGCATCTCGAGCGCGAGCTCGCCGCCGCGGCCGCGCAGGCCGCCGCGGCGCAGGAGCGCGTCGCCGAGGCCGAAGGGCGCCGAGCGGAGCTCGAGATCGGAGCCGAGCCGCTGGAGCGGCAGCTCGAGCAGACGCTCGAGGAGGGCCGCCGGGTGCGCAGCGAATGCCAGCGGCTGCAGGCGCTGCAGGCGGAGCGCGGCCCGCTGCGCGAAGCGCTGGCCGAGCTGGAGCGCCGGCTGGAGGCGCTGGAGGCGGAGCGCGAGCGGCTGCAGGCGCTGCGCCAGCCGCTCGCGCTTGATGCGGCGGCGCGGGAGGCGCGCTTGGAGGCGGAGCTGGCCGCGGTGCCGGAGCCGCTGCAGGACGCGGCGGAGCTGGAGCGCCGCCACGGAGCCGCCGCGCGACTGGAGGCGGCGCTTGCCGCCGCGCTGCGCGCCGCGCAGGAGCGCCATGCGCGCGCCGGCACGGCCGCGGCGGAGACGTCGGCGCGGCTCGCGGGGCTTGCGGAGCAGGCGCGCGAGGCGGAGCTCGCCGCCGCTGCGGCGGCCGAGCGGCTCGCGGCGGAGCTGGCCGCGGCCGGATTCGCCGCTGCGGACGAGTGGCGCGCGGCGCGCCTGGACGAGGCGCGGCGGGGCGAGGCCCGGCGGACGCTGGAGGCGTACCGCGCGGAGCTGGCCGCGCAGCGGCGGCTCGCCGACGAGCTGGAGCGCGAGCTCGCCGGACGCGAGCGCGCCGCGCTCGCGGAGCTGGCGGCGGAATCGCAGCGGCTCGGCGGCGAGCGGGAGGCGGCGGATGCCCGCTGGCGCGAGGCGGAACGCCGCCGCGGCCAGGCGCAGGCGCTCGGCGCGGCCGCGGCCGAAGCGGCGCGCCGCTGCGCCGCGACGGAGTCCGAGCTCGAGGAGGTCGCCGACCTGCACGAGATGCTCAAGGGCGACAACGCGCTCAAGATCTCGTTCGAGCGCTATATCCTGATCGAGTTCCTCGAGCAGATCCTGCATGCCGCCAACGAGCGGCTGCATGAGCTGTCGAGCGGCCAGTTCGTGCTGGAGCGCAGCGGCCGCCTCGAGGCGCGGGGGCGGCAGAGCGGCCTCGGCCTCGACGTCTACGACAGCTACACGGGCCAGAACCGCGACGTCAAGTCGCTGTCCGGCGGCGAGAAGTTCAACGCCTCGCTGGCGCTCGCGCTCGGCATGACCGACGTCATCCAGTCGAGCCGCGGCGGCGTCTCCATCGAGATGATGTTCATCGACGAGGGCTTCGGCTCGCTCGACGAGGAGTCGCTCGGCCGGGCGATCTCCGCGCTCGCCGACCTGCATGAGGCGGGCCGGCTGATCGGCGTCATTTCCCATGTGCAGGAGCTCAAGGACGCGTTCCCGGCCGTGCTGGAAGTGAGCAAGACCAAGGAAGGACACAGCAGCACGAGGCTGCTGCTCAAATAACGACGCCCGGAGGCGAGAGCCGCCGGAGGGAGGGAGCGGGCAAAAATGGCGCTGAGATTCATCATCGGACGGGCGGGCACGGGCAAGACGTTTGCCTGCATGGAGGAGATCCGCCGCGAGCTGGCGGCCGATCCGGCCGGTCCCCCGCTCGTGCTGCTGACTCCGGAGCAGGCGACGTTCCAGACGGAGTACGCGCTGTTCGGCAGCGGCATCCGCTCCAGCCTGCGGGCGCAGGTGCTCAGCTTCCGCCGGCTCGCCATGCGCGTCATGCAGGAAGCGGGCGGCGCGGCGCTCGTGCCGGTCGGAGAGAACGGCAAGAACATGCTGCTGCATAAGATCGTGCACCGGCTCTCGCCGCAGCTCCGCCTGTTCCAGGGTGGCAGCGGGCAGCAAGGCTTCATCGCCAAGATGGGCGAGCTGCTGACGGAATGGAAGCGCTACGGCGTCGATGCAGCCGCCGTGCGCGGCAGCCTGGGGTACGAGACAGGCGCGGAATCGGAGGGCTCTGCCGCCGAAGCGCGCGCCCGCGGCTCGCTGCTGGAGCGCAAGCTCCATGACCTGTCCCTCGTCTACGGCGAGCTGGAGCGGGAGCTGGCGGGACATTACATGGACGACGAGGACCATCTGACGCTGCTCGCCGACGGGTATGCCGACTGCGGCTCGATGCGCGGAGCGCGGTACTGGCTCGACGGCTTCAACGGCTTCACGGCCCGCGAGCTGGCCGCGGTCGGCGCGCTGCTGCGCCAGGCGGAGTCGGTCACCGTGACGCTCTGCCTGGACCGTCTCTACGGAGCCGAGGAGCGTCCGCATGAGCTCGATCTGTTCCACCCCGCCGCCGACGCCTGCATCCGCTTGACGCGGCTGGCGGCCGAGCTCGGAGTCGAGGTCGATTCCCCGCTCGTCCTGCCGCCGGCCGATGCGCCCCGCTATCGCCCGGGGGGGATGCTGGAGCATCTGAACCGGCATTTCGGCGGGCGCGTGCCGCTGCGCCGTGCGGGGGATCGGGATCGGCTCGCGGAGGACGCCGCCGAAATCGTCCTTCGTCCGTCCGCCTCGCGGCGGGCCGAGGTCGAGGCGGCCGCCCGCGACATGGTGCGCCAAGTGCGCGAGCGCGGCATGCGCTGGCGCGAGCTGGCCGTCGTCGTGCGGCAGACGGCGGACTACAGCGACATGATCCAGCAGGTGTTCGCCGACTACCGCATCCCGTTTTTCCTCGACGGCAGCCGCGACGTGCTCCATCATCCGCTCGTCGAGTTCATCCGCTCGGCGCTGGAGACGGCGCTGTACGGCTGGAAGCACGAGGCGGTGTTCCGCTGCGTCAAGACGGAGCTGCTGTTTCCGGAAGACGGCCGGCTCGACCGCGAGCGGTTCGACCGGCTGGAAAACTATGTGCTGGCGGCAGGCATCGAGGGCCGCAGCTGGAAAAGCCTGAAGCGCTGGCAGCCGCTTCGGACCGGCAGCGTCGAGGACGAGCCGTCTGAGGCCGGAGCCCGCCAGCGCGAGGAGTTCGAGGACGTGCTGCGCGCCCGCAGCGAGCTGATGCGGCCGCTGACGCGCTTCGAGCGCGCCATGGCCAAGGCGGAGACGGTGCGGGAGCGCTGCGAGGCGCTGTTCGACCTGCTCGACCGCTCCGGGACGGCCGACCGGCTGGAGCGGCGCGCGGAGCAGGAGCTGGCCGCCGGCCGGCCCGGCGCCGCCCGCGTTCACCGCCAAGTATGGGACGGCGTGCTCGGCCTGCTCGACCAGCTGGTGGAGCTGGCGGGCGAGGAGCCGATCCCGGCCGACCTGTTCGCCGGCATGGTGGAGACCGGCCTGGAGTCGATGAAGCTGTCGGCCGTGCCGCCGTCGCTCGATCAGGTCGTCGTCGGCGCGATGGACCGCGTCCGCAATGGGCGCGTGCGCGCCGCCTATATTCTGGGCGCGTCCGACGGCGTGCTGCCGATGCGCATCCAGGAGGACGGCCTGCTCACCGAGCGGGAGCGCGAGCAGCTCGCGGACGCGGGGCTGGAGATGGCCCCGGGCGTGCGCCGCCGCCTGCTTGACGAGCGCTTCCACATCTATCGCGCCTTCCTTGCGCCGTCCGAGCGGCTATGGGTGAGCTGGCCGCTTGCCGACGAAGAGGGCAAGGGACTGCATCCGTCCGAATACATCCGCCACCTGCAGACGCTGTTCCCCGGCCTGCCGGCGAATGCCGCGGCCGGAGCGCCGGACGCCTCCGCGGCGTCCGAGCGGCAGCTCGACTATCTCGAGCTGCCGCAGCGCGCCTTGTCCTATCTCGTGCCGAGGCTGCGCGAGTGGCTGGACGGAGGCGAGCTCGCTCCGCTTTGGCAGGACGTGTACAACTGGTTCGCGGCGCGGCCGGACTGGCAGGGCCGGCTGACGGCGATGACAGGCGCGCTCGGCTACGACAACCAGGTCGTCCGGCTTGGCCGCGGCTTGGCCGACCGGCTCTACGGCGGGCAGCTGACGACGAGCGTGTCGCGGATGGAGCGCTTCGTCTCGTGCCCGTTCCAGCATTTCGCCGCGCACGGCTTGAAGCTCAAGGAGCGCCGTCTCTACCGGCTGGGCGCGCCGGACATGGGCCAGCTGTTCCATGCGGCGCTCACCAAGGTCGCGACGGAGCTCGGCGAGGGCTGGGGCCGCGCCGGCGAGGCGCGCATCCGCGAGACCGCCTCCCAGGCGGTCGACGAGCTCGTGCCGCGCCTGCAGTCGGAGATTCTGCTGAGCAGCAGCCGCTACCGCTACATCGCCGGCAAGCTCAAGGCGGTCGTCTCGCGCGCGGCGGTCGTGCTCGGCGAGCATGCCCGCCGCGCGGACTTCCAGCCCGTCGGGCTGGAGGTCCAGTTCGGGCCGGGCGGCGAGCTGCCGCCGCTCGACATCGAGCTCCCCGACGGCAGCGGCTCGATCACGCTGGTCGGGCGCATCGACCGCGTCGATGCCGCCCGTTCGGACAAAGGGCTGCTGCTGCGCGTGCTGGACTACAAGTCGAGCGCGACGCAGCTGCGGCTCGAGGAGGTGGCGAGCGGCCTATCGCTGCAGATGCTCGCCTATCTGGACGTGCTGCTGACCCATGCCGAGAGCTGGCTCGGAGAGCCGGCGCATCCGGCCGGCGTGCTCTATTTCCACGTGCAGAACCCGGTGCTCAGCGTGCCGGCGGGCCTAGGGGCGGAGGAGGCGGCCGCGATGCTGCTCAAGCGCTTCAAGATGCGCGGCCTGCTGCTCGACGACGCCGATACGGTCCGCATGATGGACGCCGGGCTGGAAGGGCGCTCGGACCTGCTGCCGGCCGGCTTCCGCAAGGACGGCGGCTTTCTGTCCGACTCCTCGGTCGCGAGCGGACGCCAGTGGGAGCTGCTCCGGCGCTCGGTCCGCCGCACGATCGGCGGCATCGGCCAGTCGGTCAAGGACGGCGAGATCGCGATCCGGCCGTACCGGCTCGGCGCCAAGACGCCATGCCAGTTTTGCGCGTACAAGCCGGTCTGCCAGTTCGATCCGCTCAACGAAGGCAACGAGTATTTGAAGCTGCCCGCGCCGGGCAAGGAGGAGTTCTGGACGTCGCTGGAGGAGCTCGCCGAGGCGCAGGCGGAGCCTGCAGCCGGGGCCGAGAACCCGCCGCGGCTTCTGCCTGCGGGCGAGGACGGAACGCAGGACAAGCACAGGAAGGATGGAGCCGGAGACGGGACCTTCCATTGGGAGAGGAGAGAGGACGATGAGCGCAGCCGATGACCGGGCGGCCGAAAGAGCCGGGGACGACACGATCGTCGGATCGACAGGCGATCCGACAGGCGAAACGGTAGTCGGACGGAAAGTCGGACCGGAAGTCGGACCGAAGGTCGGACCGAAAGTCGGTCCGGCTGGCGAACCGATGGACGAAACGATCGTCGGTCCGGCAGGCCGAGCATCGGACGAAGCGCGTCCCGAGGCGCTGGACGCGCCGCCGCCCAAGCCCGCCGGCTCGCGCTGGACGGACGACCAGTGGGCGGCGGTGACGGCGCGCGGCGGGGACGTGCTCGTTGCCGCCGCGGCCGGGTCCGGCAAGACGGCCGTGCTCGTGGAGCGGATCATTACCATGATCTCCGAGGATACGGATGTCGACCAGCTGCTCGTGGCGACGTTCACCAAGGCCGCGGCCGCCGAGATGAAGGAGCGGATCCGCGCCGCGCTGGAGGCGGCGCTCGAGCTCGAGCCGGAGTCGGAGCATCTGCGGCGGCAGCTCGCGCTGCTCGGGCGGGCGTCGATCACGACGCTGCACTCGTTCTGCCTCGACGTCATCCGCCGCTACTACCCGATGATCGGGCTCGATCCCGGCTTCCGCGTCGCCAACGAGACCGAGGGCGAACTGCTGCGGCTGGAGGTGCTGGACGAGCTGTTCGAGGAGCGCTATGCCGCTTCGGACAACGACGGCGGCCTCTTTCTCGAGCTGGCCGACCGCTACGGCGGCGAAAAGAGCGACGAGCCGCTGTATCGGCTCGTCCAGCAGCTGTATGAGTTTTCGCGCTCGCAGCCGTGGCCGGACGACTGGCTGCGCGGCATGGCGGCCGCGTTCCGCGTGGAGGAGCCGTCCGATCTGGAGGCTACGCCTTGGCTGGCGGCGCTCTCCGCGGATTTGCGGCTCAGCCTCGAGGGGGCGGAGGCCGCCCTGTCGGAGGCGCTCGAGCTGGCCGGGGCGCCGGGAGGGCCGATGGCTTACGCCGACACGCTGCGGGAGGATCTGAGCCTCGTCTCGTCCATCCGGGAGTCCGTGCTGACCCGTCCTTGGGACGAATGGCGGGACGCCTGGCAGCTGGCCGGATCGTTCGGCCGGCTGAAGGCCGCGCGCGCGTCCCAGGATGCCGATCCGCTCCTGCAGGAGCGGGCCAAGGAGCTGCGCGCGGAGGCCAAGGGCATCGTGGAGGAGCTCGGCAAGGAGCTGTTCAGCCGGCCGGCCGCCGACTACGTCCGCGAGCTGCGGGAGCTCGCGCCGCTGCTCGAGACGCTGGCGGAGCTCGTCATCGAGTTCGACCGGCGCTACCGGGACGCCAAGCGCCGCAAGGGACTGCTCGACTTCGGCGACCTCGAGCACTACTGCCTGGCGATTTTGCGCGGGGAAGGCTCCTCGCCGGAGCGGGCCGTCCCATCGGCGGCCGCCCTGGACTACCGCAGGCAGTTTCGCGAGGTGCTGCTGGACGAATACCAGGATACGAACCGCGTGCAGGAATCGATCGTCGAGCTGCTGACCGGCTCCCCCGCGGATCCGCCGGAGGAGAGAGGCGGGCGGCGCTTCATGGTCGGCGACGTCAAGCAGAGCATCTACCGCTTCCGCCTGGCGGAGCCGGATCTGTTCCTGGCCAAATACCGCCGCTTCGGGCACGGGGACGCGGAGGCCGGCCGGCGCATCGACCTGGCCCGCAACTTCCGCAGCCGCTCCGAGGTGGTGGACGGCGTGAACGCCGTCTTTCGCGCGCTCATGCGGGAGTCGGTCGCCGAGATGGACTACGACCGCTCCGCCGAGCTCGTGCTCGGCGCCTCCTATCCCGAGCCGGAGCCGCGGGACGCGTTCGCAGTCGAGCTGGCGCTGATCGACCGCGAGCGCGGCGCGGCCGCCGCCGAAGCTCCCGCCGCGGCGGAAGGCTCGGACGGCGCCGAGGCCGGCCAGCGGGAAGAAGCGGCCGACCTGCAGACGGCCCAGCTCGAGGCGCGCTACATCGCCCGCCGCCTGCTGGACCTGCATGCCCGCAGCTATGCGGTGCATGACGGACGCGGCGGCAGCCGGCCGATGGCGTGGCGGGATGTCGTCATCCTGCTGCGCGCGACCAAGTCGTGGGCGCCCGTGCTCATGGAGGAGCTGCAGGCGGCGGGCATCCCGGCGTACGCCGAGCTCGGCAGCGGCTATTTCGACGCCGTCGAGGTCGACGTCATGCTGTCGGCGCTGCGCGTGACGGACAATCCGTTCCAGGACATTCCGCTCGCCGGCATCCTCCGCTCGCCGATGTTCGGGCTGACGGCCGAGGAGCTGGCGCTGATCCGCATCGTCGGCGGCTCAGGGCCGTATTATGAAGCGGCCGTCCGAACGGCCGACCATCTGCTCGCGCCGCAGGAGCTGCGCGCCAAGCTGTCGGCTTTCCTCGGGAAGCTCGACGAATGGCGCGACGCGGCGCGCCAGGGCAGCCTGGCCGACCTGATCTGGCGGATCTACAGCGAGACGGGGTATTATGACTGGGCAGGCGGATTGCCGGCCGGAGCGCAGCGGCAGGCCAACCTGCGCGCCCTGCACGAGCGGGCCCGCCAGTTCGAGGCCGGCACCGCGCGCGGCCTGTTCCGCTTCCTCCGCTTCATGGACCGGATGCGGGAGAACGGCGGCGACCTCGGCACGGCAGGCGCGCTCGGAGAGGGCGAGGACGTCGTGCGCATCATGAGCATCCACAAGAGCAAGGGACTGGAGTTCCCGATCGTATTCGTGGCGGGCCTCGGCAAGAAGTTCAACCAGCAGGATGTGAGCTCTCCGTTCCTGCTGCACAAGGAGCTCGGCTTCGGACCGAAGTTCGTCGATCCCGAGCTGCGGCTCAGCTACCCGACGCTGCCTTGCCTGGCGATCCGCCGCCGGATGCGGATGGAGATGCAGGCGGAGGAGCTGAGGGTGCTCTATGTCGCGCTGACGCGGCCCAAAGAAAAGCTCGTTCTCGTCGGCACGGTCGACGACGCCGTCCGGCAGACGGAGCGCTGGAACGCTTCTCTCGGCGAGAGCGGCGTCTTGTCGGACTACCGGATCGCCGCCGCCCGCCGCTTCCTCGACTGGCTCGGACCGCTTGCCGGCTTCGCCTCTAGCGAGCATTCGGACGAGCGGTCCGACGGTCAGGCGCCGCCGGCTCCGGCCGCGCCGGTCGAGCTGACGGGAGCGCGCGCGGAGCCGATTCCCGCCTCCGGCGCCGTTCCTTCTCCGGCCTCGCGTCCCGAAGCGTCTTTCGCCAGCTGGAAAAAGGGCATCCTGCCCTACTACGTCCTCGGGGGCCAGGCTGCCGCCGGCGCGGAGCCGGCCGCGGCGCCCGATCGGACGAAGGAACGGCAGGCGGCGCTGCATGCGGTGCCGCTCGCGCCGGGAGGCTGGGAGCGCGAGGTGGAGAGGCGCCTGTCCTGGAGCTATCCTCATGCCGAGGCGTCTCGGGTCGCGGCCAAAACCTCCGTCACCGAGCTCAAGCGCCTTCGCGGCGATGCCGCAAGAGGCGAGGACGCGGTTCCGATGGACAGCGGTCCGTTCGTCGAGCCTGTCGGCCGCATGGCGGCAGGCCGCGCTCCAGCTGGGGCCGCATCCGCCGCAGGCGCAGGCGCTGCGCCGCTGCGCTCCGCCCCGACGGGCGAAGAGGCCGCGCTGCGCCTGCGGCGGCCGAAGTTCATGGAGCAGCGCGGGATGACCGCCGCCGACAAAGGCACCGCCGTGCATACGCTGCTGCAGCATGTGCCGCTGGACGGACCGCTGCCGGACGGGGCGGTCGAGGCTGCGCTGGCGCGGCTCGTGCGGAAGCGCATCCTGACGGAGGAGCAGGCCGGGGCGGCCGACGTCGAGGCGGCCAAGGCCTTTTTCGCCGGGCCGCTCGGGCAGCGGCTGCTCGCCGCGGAGCGCGTCTGGCGGGAGCTGCCGTTCAGCTGCCTGCTGCCGGCGCGGGAGGCGTTCCCGGACGCCGGCCTGGAAGCCGCCGGCGAGCCGGTGCTCCTCCAGGGCGTCATCGACTGCCTGTTCGAGGAGGCCGGCCGGCTCGTGCTGTGCGACTTCAAGAGCGACCGCGTGCCCTCCGGCGATTACGAGCGGGCGGCGGACAAGCATCGCTTCCAGCTGGAGCTGTACCGCAAGGCCGTCGAGCAGGCGCTCGGCCGGCCCGTCGCCGAAGTCCACGTCTATTTTCTTCGGGGCCGTCAGGCGGTCCGCATGGAACTCGACTAAGAAAGGAACGATCCTGTGAAGCAAGAGCCTCAACCGAAACGCAGCATGACGACAGCCGTGCTTTTCATCCTGCTGACGATGAGCCTGGTCGGCAACGTCTTCCTATTCGCGCATTATCTGCAAGAGCAGCAGCAGGAGCGGGCAGAGCAAGGTGAGCAGGCCTTCCTCCTCTGGAAGGAGACGAAGGAAGAGCTGGACAAGGCGATCCAGGCATTCGGCAAGCTTAAGGAAGGCGCGGCTCCGGAAAAGGAGCGAGTCTCCCTGTTGCTTGGACTCGGACCGGACGGCGCCGGGCAAGGCCTGGGCGACATCCCGCTCGACAAGCTGTTCGAGACCGCGCGCAGCCGTTCGGCGGATTGGCCGGACAGCGCAGGCAAGGACGCCGCGGAATTTGTCCAGCTCATGAAAAAGACGGCTCTCGAAGGGTCGGCGGACGAGCTGCAGAAAATGGCCGGCGCTCTCGCCGAGTTGAAGCAGCTCGCGGATTCGGTCGACACCTCGATCGGCTCGCGCGAGCGCTACCTGACGCTGCTTGCCGACAAGAGCTGGCCGGATGCCGCCCGCCGGATGGCGGACGCCGTGGACGGGTACAAGTAGGAGACGGCCGAAGGAATCAGGCCGACGGGGGCGGGGCGGCAGGCGCCGGCCGGATGCGTGTTTTGGAGGCGGGACCTCCGCCTTCCTTTTTTTTGCGGCGCGCGATAGCGGGCGATTAACCAATCGCCCATAGGCGGCATAGGATAGGGCAGAACGAATGTTGAGGAGATGGTAACCGACAATGGAACCGACGAATCCGACAGCTGTTGCCCCTGCGCCTGTGCCGGCAAAGACGCCTACGGCCGTGAAGCCTACGGCCCCGATGCCGATCAAGGCTCCGACCGCCGCCATGCCGGTCGCGCCGCCCGAGCCGGTCATGCCGGTCGCGCCGGTCGCGCCGAGCCAGACGACGATCAAGAATACGGTCGTCGTGGTCATGGAAAAGCCGGAGATGAAGCATTTCTGCGACAACCACAAGCATCGCTACGTGCTCGCCCATACGAAAGACGGCTGGTGCGTCGACGGCTTCATCGAGCACTATGACGACGAGTACGTCTGTATCGCCGTTCCTTGCGGCATGAACGAGATCGACCCTCGCGCCTTTGTCGGCGGTCCCGGCTTCGGTCCTGGCTTCGGTCCCGGCTTCGGCCCCTATCCGCCGCTTTATCCGTACCCTTATTATCCGCGCCGCCGCTTCGCCCGCGCCGTGTTCCCGCTTGCTGCGCTGGCCGGCCTGACGCTGCTGCCGTTCCTGTAAGCCGCCCTTGCCGCCATGCGGCCCCGGACGGCCCGGATGCCGCTCCCCGGCACGCATCCGCGGCATCGTCCGCCGCCGGCCGCCATGAGCCGCGAGCCGCGGCCGAAGCCCGCCTCATCCATGCCCTTTGCGGCCGGATGGGGCTTTTTCGTTCGCGTTAGACGAACCGTGCGGAATCGGCTACAATAAGGAAAGCAAGGACAGGAGAAAAGGAGCTGGCGGGAGCTGTGAGCGATTGTGTTTTCTGCAAGATCGTCGAAGGATCCATTCCCTCGGCCAAAGTGTTCGAGAACGAGAGCGTGCTGGCGTTCCGGGATATCGCGCCTGCGGCGCCCGTACATATCCTCGTCATTCCGAAGCGCCATCTTTCCACGATGAACGATGCGGCTCCCGAGGACGCCGCCCTGCTGGGAGAGCTGCTGCTCGTCGCCCAGAAGCTGGCCGCGCAGGAGGGCATCGCCGAGTCCGGATACCGTCTCATCAACAACTGCAATTCCGACGGAGGGCAGACCGCCTACCACCTGCATGTGCATCTACTGGGAGGACGTCCTCTCGGCGCGCTTGTCGAAGGCCATACGAGTTGACACTGGCTCTTTCATTGAACTATAATTAAATTTGATTAGCCGTGTTCATCTTCTGGACCGTCTGTTTCGGAGGGAGGGATAACAAGTGTCTGAAACGAAAGTTCGCAAAAATGAGACCATCGATGCTGCACTCCGCCGCTTCAAGCGCACCATTGCTAAGGACGGCGTCCTGGCTGAGGTGAAGAAACGCAAGCATTACGAGAAGCCGAGCGTTAAGCGCAAGAAGAAATCCGAGGCTGCGCGCAAGAGAAAGTTTTAGGAGGATCCTTCCGAAATGAACCTTAGCCAAAGATTGGACGACGACATGAAGCAAGCCATGAGGGACAAGGACAAGTTCCGCTTGACCACGATCCGCATGGTGCGCGCAGCTGTGAAGAACCAAGAGATCGACCTGAAGCGTCCGCTTGAGGACGGCGAGGTTCTTGACATCGTCAGTCGCGAGATCAAACAGCGCAAAGATTCCCTCCAAGAATTTCAAAAAGCCGGCCGCGACGATCTTGTAAAAGATGTCGCAGCAGAAATTGATATTATTAGTGTCTACCTTCCCTCACAGCTGACCGAAGAAGAGATCAAAGCAATTGTAGAGCAGACGATCCAGGAAACCGGTGCTTCTTCCAAGGCCGACATGGGCAAAGTGATGAGCGCTCTCATGCCGAAAGTGAAGGGACGCGCCGACGGTAAGCTAGTAAACCAAACGGTACAGCAATTTCTGCCATAATCTCGGACCACAACAACACTCCCCTAGGGGAGTGTTTTTTGGCTTTTCGGCTGAATGGCGCCGCATAGGGCAAAATAGTCGAAACGAATCGGCTCCTCGCCCGTATCTAAGAAGGAGTTATTGCTTCACCACTGAATTAGTTAGGGACGAGAATGCATCAAGGGGGTGTGCCATCTGAGAAGCAAAATAAGGATCGCGGCTGCAGGAGCCGCGCTGTTCGGCCTGTCGGCAGCGGCTTCCGCCTCGGCCGCAGGCGCGGGGGGAGCCGGGGACGGAACCGTCTGGCTCGCCGACCCGTACGTCGCGACGCTGCTGCTGTTCGCCGGCTTCGCCGGCACGATGCTCGCGCTGCTGCTGTCGGGCTTCGCGGCCCCGGGACTGATCGGCATCGTCGGCTTCGGCCTGTTTTTCCTCGGCGGACATCAGGCCGGCTACAGCGACGGCATGGACGTCTTCTTCTTCGTCCTCGGCATCGTGCTGCTCGTGCTGGAGCTGCTCGTGCCGAGCTTCGGCATCCTCGGCATCTTGGGAGCGGCCGCGCTCGTCCGGGCGATCCTGTTCAGCTTCGAGGACACGGCGACGGCGACGATCGCCATGCTGTCGGCGTTCGCCGCGGCCGTCATTGTCGTCGTCCTGATCGCCCGCCGCTTCAAGGAACGGGGCATCTGGAACCGCTTCGTCTTGAGAGAACGACTGACGAGCGAAGAAGGCTTCGTCCCGTCGTCGTCCAAGTCGAGCCTGCTCGGCCAGGCGGGCACGACGGTGACGCCGCTGCGTCCGGCCGGCATCGTCGATATCGGCGGAGAGCGCATCGATGTCGTCACGGCGGGAGAGTTCATCGCCCAGCACGCCCGGGTCGTCGTCTCGCGGGTCGAGGGCACGCGCGTCATCGTCAAGGAAATCCACTAACAGAGGAGTCGATTCAATGGGTATGGAATTTGCAGGTGTCGGATACGTCGTCGCCGCGATCGTCGCGGTCATCCTGATCGCGGTCTTTCTGAGCTTCTTCCCGATCATGCTCTGGATCTCGGCTCTCGCCTCGGGCGTGCGCATCGGCATCATCACGCTCGTCGCTATGCGGCTGCGGCGCGTAACGCCGAGCCGCATCGTCAATCCGATGATCAAGGCGACCAAGGCCGGCCTCGGCCTGTCGATCAACCAGCTGGAAAGCCACTATCTCGCGGGCGGCAACGTCGACCGCGTCGTCAATGCCCTGATCGCCGCCCAGCGCGCGAACATCGAGCTGGAATTCGCCCGCGCCGCGGCGATCGACCTCGCCGGCCGCGACGTGCTCCTGGCCGTGCAGATGAGCGTCAATCCGAAAGTGATCGAGACGCCGACCGTCGCCGCCGTCGCCAAAGACGGCATCGAAGTGAAGGTCAAGGCTCGCGTCACGGTCCGCGCCAACATCGAGCGGCTCGTCGGCGGCGCCGGCGAGGAGACGATCATCGCCCGTGTCGGCGAGGGCATCGTCACGACGGTCGGCTCGTCGAACTCGCATAAGGACGTCCTGGAAAACCCGGACCTGATCTCCCGCACGGTGCTCGGCAAAGGTCTGGATGCCGGCACGGCGTTCGAAATTCTGTCGATCGATATCGCGGACGTGGACGTAGGCAAGAACATCGGCGCCAATCTGCAGACCGAGCAAGCCGAGGCCGACAAGCGCATCGCCCAAGCAAAAGCCGAGGAGCGCCGCGCGATGGCCGTCGCCCAGGAGCAGGAGATGAGGGCGCGCGTCGTCGAGATGAGAGCCCGCGTCGTCGAATCGGAATCCCAGGTTCCGCTTGCGATGGCCGACGCGCTCAAATCCGGCAAGCTCGGCGTGATGGATTACATGAACCTCAAAAACGTCGAGGCGGACACCCAGATGCGGAGCAGCATCGCCAAGCCGGAAGGCCAGGCGAACGACAATAAGAACGGGGGCTGAACCGGCGCTCCCGAGCCGCATCGCAGGAGGTGAGCCGCGGCCATGCCCAACCCGATTCAACTGCTGATCAACTTTCTGCTCGACCATATCTTTTTTGTCTTCATCATTGCCGGCGCGATCTGGTCGGTCCTCGGCAAGCTGTTCAAGTCGGCGTCGCAGCAGCAGCCGGGCCGTCCTGCAAGCCGTCCGCCGGGGCGCATGCCGGATTTCGGCGGCGGCGGCCTCGACCCACGTCCGCAGCGTCCTGTCCCGGCTCCGCCGTCAAGGTCCGAGCGCGAGCCGGCCCCGCGAAGGGCGGAGACGGTTCGTCCTCCGGCCGTCCGTCAAGACCAGGCGGGGCCGATGGGCCGCACGGCAGAGCATGGACGCTCTCCCTTCGAGGCGGAGCCGGAAGGAACGAGCGGCGGCGAGGGCCGCTCGCTGGAATGGCGGGAGGAGCCGGCGCGAAGTCCGTTCCGGCCGCCTGAGAGAAGGATGGCGATGGAGCGGCCGGCCGGCGAGGACCCGGGTGAGTTCTGGGAAAAGTCGGCTTCCGATGCGATCGCCGAATCTCTGCCTTCGCATCCCGCTGCCGTCGGCAGCAAGCTGCCTCGAGCCGGCAGCGTGAGCGGAGACGATCTGCGCCAGGCTGTGCTCTGGGCAGAGATCCTCGGACCGCCCCGCTCGCGCGGCGGCGGCCGCCGCTAGGGCCCTGACCGAATGACTGTCCCGCTTTGCTAGAGCCGCTTCGACCGCCTTCCCGGCGGCGGAGCGGCTTTTTGCCATGCGCCGCCGGCGCCTCGGGGCCGCCGCAGCTCCTGGCCGTGCGCCGCTTGCCGTTCATAATCGCCCTTTTCGAGGCATAAGTATGGATAGATAAGCTCGATCAAAAGGGAGGGCGGACGCCTCGATGGGCAAGCTGAACCGCAAGCTGCGCAAATGGACCGCCGACATGCTGGACCTTCCTCAGGATGTAGCCTACGACCTGCCCCGCATGACGATGATCGGCGACCGGCAGCTTTATATCGAGAACCATCGGGGAGTGCTGCATTTCTCGTCGCATCAGCTGCGGCTCCAGCTGAGCCATGGCGTGCTCGAGGTGAGCGGCGCGGATCTGGTCATCCGCACGATCTGGACCGAGGAAGTGTTCGTCGAAGGCAAGATCGAATCGATACACCTGATGGACAGGGAGGGGCAGCGATGAAGGAAGGCTGGCTGCAGAGGATGAAAGGAATCGTCACGGTGCAGGTCCGCGGCGGAGAGCCGGAGGCGCTCGTGAACGGCGCGCTTCAGGACGGGCTCTCGCTCTGGTCCATCCGCCGGACGAGCCCGGAGCATATGGTGTTCTCTCTGACGGTGCCGGATTTCTTCCGGCTGCGCCCGTACTTGCGCCGGACAGGCTGCCGCATTCACGTGACGCGCCGGGAAGGCCTGCCGTTCTGGCTGCGCAAAGCCCGGAAGCGCAAGTTTTTCCTAGGCGGCATCGCGCTCTTTTTCGTCGCCATGTACTTGCTGTCCTCGCTGCTCTGGAACATCGAGGTCCGCGGCAACAAGGCGATCCGTACGGAAGATCTGCTCGCGGCGGCCAAGGCGGAGGGCGTGCATCCTTTCCAATGGGAATGGAAGCTGCCCGAGCCGTCGGATCTGGCCAAGCGGCTGGCGCAGCGGCTGCCGGACGCGGCCTGGATCGGCGTGGAGAAAAAAGGGACGAGGCTGATCATCCAGGTCGTCGAGACGAAAAAGCCGGCCGTGCGCGCGCCGCGGAATACGAGGCATCTGATCGCCTCCGCCGACGCCGTCGTCACCCGCATCATCGCGGACAAGGGGCGGCCGGTCGTGCATGTGAACAGCCGGGTGAAAAAGGGCCAGACGCTCATCTCCGGCACGATCGGCGAGGGGGCCAACACGGCGACGGTCGTGGCGGACGGAGAGGTGCGCGGGCTGGTGTGGTACGAGTATGACGTCGTGTCGCCGCTTGAGCGCACGGCGAACGTATATACGGGCGAGACGAAGACGAAATGGTCGCTCGTGCTGTTCGGACGGGCGCTTCAGCTGACCGGCTACGGCAAGGATCCGTTCTCGGCCTCCCAGACGAGGGAGCAGCTGCAGCAGCTCGGCTGGCGCGGCTGGGAGCTGCCGGTCGGCCGGCTCAAGGAGACGGTGATGGAGCTGCGGCAGGAGCGGAGGCAGCTCGGCCGCGAGGAAGCGGTGGAGAGCGGACTGCTTCAGGCGCGAGCCGACGTCCTGTCGAAAGCCGGCGCGGATGCCGTCGTGAAGGAGCAAAAAATTTTGCATGAGAAGACGGACAATGGTAAAGTTTATATGAAAGTTCTGTTGGAAGTGGATCAGTCTATCGTCAAGGAAATGCCACTAGTTCAGATGCAAGGAGAATGAGGAACGTTTGCCGACAGAGACGAGAACCGTAAAGATTGCACTGGACAACGCCGCGGAGGGACTGGCCCTGTTCGGCCCCCGCGACCACTACTTGAGGCTGATCGAGGAGCAGACGGAGTCGACGATCCGCTCGCGCGAGGCCGAGATCGTCATCACCGGCCCCGAGGCCGACGTCGCCTCGCTCGAGCAGCTGTACACCGTGCTGCTGCAGCTCGTGCGCGGCGGCTACACGCCGTCCGAGCGGGACATTCAGTACGCGTTCGATCTGTCCCGCACGCTGGAGGCCGACCAGCTGCTCGACCTGTTCAAGATGGAGCTGACGTCGACGTTCCGCGGCAAGCCGATCCGGGTGAAGACGATCGGGCAGCGGCATTACGTCAAGACCGTCAAGGCCAAGGACATCGTGTTCGGCATCGGACCGGCGGGCACCGGCAAGACCTACCTCGCCGTCGTCATGGCCGTCGCCGCCCTCAAGGAAGGCGCAGTCAAGAAGATCCTGCTGACGCGTCCTGCCGTCGAGGCGGGAGAGAGCCTCGGCTTCCTCCCCGGAGACCTTCAGGAAAAGGTCGACCCCTATTTGCGGCCGCTCTACGACGCCCTGCATGACGTGCTTGGCCCGGAAGCGACGGCCAAGGCATTCGAACGAGGGATCATCGAGATCGCGCCGCTCGCGTATATGAGGGGGCGGACGCTGGACGATTCCTATATCATTCTCGACGAGGCTCAAAATACGACGCCGGAGCAGATGAAGATGTTCCTGACGAGGCTCGGCTTCGGCTCCAAGATGATCGTGACCGGCGACGTGACCCAGATCGACCTGCCGCGGGGCAAGAAGTCGGGCCTGCGGGAAGCGCAGCGGATTCTCGCCGGCATTCCCGAAATCGGATTCATCCTGTTCACCGAAGCCGATGTCGTCCGCCACTCGCTGGTTCAGAAAATCATTCTCGCTTATAATGAGGATGCCGAAAACCAAGCATAGAGAGGATGGTTGCCTGCATGGACCGGAAGAGCGCCGAGACTCGGAACGCGGCCGAACAGCCTTCATGGGCAGCCAGCTGGAAGCAGAGCACGGGCATCCGCCTGTCGCTCTGCGTTTTGTTCGTGCTGCTGTTCTATCTCAACCTTTCGCCGCATCTCATCCCCCAGACCTACAACATCACGCTCGGCGAGGAGAGCGACCGGGACATCATCGCATCCAAAAGCTTGGAGGACAAGATCGCTACCGCCAAAGCGCAGGAGCTGGCGGCCGAATCGGTGGAGCCGATCTCCAGCTCGCTGCCGCTCAAGCCTGAAGCGATTCTGAACCGCGTCTTCAACCGCATCGAGGTGCTCAATCAGGACGAGGGCGTCAGCACGAGCGACAAGATCGAGATCTATCGCGGCGATATCCCCGGTTATTACAATGAATACATCGACGAGTTCGTGCGGACGAACTCCGGCAAGCCGGATGTCAGCGAGGCGCTGCTGGAGGAGATGTCCCGCGTCGCCAAGAGCCAGAGTTATGCCGTGCCGGCGGAGGTGTTCTACAAGCTGCCGGCGCTGACGGCGGCCCAGGTGGCGGAGATGCGGCAGGTGGCCGTCAACGTCGCCCGCAAGCTGTCGGCGGACTCCATCCGCGAGGCGGAGACGTCCCGCGCCAAGGTGGCGGAGCTCGTCAACGCGAGCTCGCTGACGCAGCGGACGACGCGCGAGGTCGTGCAGGAGCTGGCGCGCATGTCGCTCATGCCCAACAAGTTCCTCGACACGGCCGCGACGGAAGAAGCGCGGGAGCTCGCCCGCCAGAATACGACGCCGGTCATCATCAAGGAAGGCGGCGTCATCGTCAAGAAGGGCGAGATCGTCACGCAGGAGAAGCTGGACATGCTCGCCGGTGCCGGCCTGCTCGGCGGCCAGCGCAGCTATTGGCCGCAGCTCGGCCTGCTGCTGACGAGCCTGCTGTTCCTGCTCGTGCTGATGGTCTACCTGTACCAAAGCGGCCGGATCGGCGGCGTCAAGCCGCGCTACAACAACATGCATCTGTTCATGCTGTGGCTGATCCTGTTCCTCGACCTGGCGCTCATGCAGGCGACGGCGCTGGCGCAGTCGCCGACGATGCCGTATGTCGGCTATCTCGCTCCGGCGGCAGTCGGCACGATGCTCATCACGCTGCTGCTGGACAAGCATCTGGCGATCGTCAGCTCGTTCGTGTTCGCGATCATGGGCAGCATCATCTTCAACCATGACGTGAGCCTGATCTTCGACTTCCGCTACGGCTTCGTCATCTGCGTCGTCTCGTTCAGCGCCATCTTCACCGTGCACCGGGCGAGCCAGCGCTCGACGATCCTCAAGGCGGGCATCATGGCGAGCCTGTTCGGCGCCGTCACCGTGCTGGCGCTGCTGCTGCTCGGCGACCTGCCGGAGCGCCAGGAGCTGCTCTACTCGATCGGCTTCGCCTTCGGCAGCGGACTGATCACCGCCGTGCTCGTCATCGGCCTGATGCCGTTCTTCGAGCTCAGCTTCGGCATCCTGTCGGCGCTCAAGCTCGTGGAGCTGTCCAACCCGAACCATCCGCTGCTGCGCAAGCTGCTGACGGAGACGCCGGGCACATACCATCACAGCGTGATGGTCGGCAACCTGTCGGAGGCGGCGGCCGAGGCGATCGGCGCGGACGGGCTGCTGTGCCGGGTCGGCTCCTACTACCACGACATCGGCAAGACGAAGCGGCCCGGCTATTTCATCGAGAACCAGAGCGGCGAGAATCCGCATGACAGCATCGATCCGAAGCTGAGCAAGTCGATCATCGTGGCCCATGCCCGCGACGGGGTGGAGATGCTCAAGCAGCACGGCATCCCGAAGCCGCTGCGCGACATCGCGGAGCAGCATCACGGAACGACTTCGCTCAAGTTCTTCTACTTCAAGGCGGTCAAGCAGGCGGAAGCCGAGGGAGCCGAGCCGGACTTCGTCGAGGACGACTTCCGCTATCCGGGGCCCAAGGCGCAGTCCAAGGAAGCGGCGATCGTCGGCATCGCCGATTGCGTCGAGGCGGCAGTCCGCAGCCTGCGCAGCCCGACGATGGAGAACGTCGAGTCGATGATCCAGAAGATCATCAAAAGCCGTCTGGACGACGGCCAGTTCAATGAGTGCGACCTGACGCTCAAGGAGCTGGACAAGATCGGCCAGACGCTGAAGGAAGCCGTCATCGGCATCTTCCATTCCCGGATCGAATATCCGGAAGAGGTCAAACCAAAGGAGAAGCTGGCATGAGCGTGACGATGGATTGGAGCAATGAGCAGGACGCGGTCGAAATTCCCGTGGAGTGGGGGAAGCGGCTCGAACGGCTGCTGGAGCTGGCGGCGCGAGCCGAAGGCATCGAGGACGGAGAGGTGGCGGTGACGTTTGTCGACGACGCGCGCATCCATGAGCTGAACCGCGACTATCGCGGCATCGACCGGCCGACCGACGTGCTCAGCTTCGCAATGCAGGAAGACGGCGAGGACGAGCTCGGCATCGTGTACGAGGTCGAGGACGAGGCCGACGAGCTGCCGGTCAGCGAGCCGCTCGGCGACATCATCATCTCCGTCGAGACGGCGGTCCGCCAGGCGGAAGAATACGGCCACTCGCTGGAGCGGGAGCTCGGCTTCCTGTTCGTGCACGGCTTCCTGCACCTGATCGGCTACGATCATCAGGATGCCGAGGCCGAAGCCGTCATGACGGCCAAGCAGGAGGCCGTCCTGCAGCAGGCCGGCTTGACGCGGGAATAGGGCGGCCGCCATGGCAAGGCCGTTCCGCGACAGCTTGGCGGACGCATGCGCCGGCATCGCCGCCTCGATCCGCAGCGAGCGCAACCTGCGCGTCCATCTGGCCGCCGCCACGGCCGCCATCGTCATAGCCGCCTGGCTGCGCATCGGTCCGCTGGAATGGGCGGCGATTTTGCTGGCGATCGCGCTCGTGCTGGCGGCCGAGCTGCTGAACACCGCCGTCGAACGGGCGGTGGATCTCGCAGCCGGCGGCAGCATTCACCCGCTCGCCAAGGCGGCCAAGGACGCGGCTTCCGGCGCGGTGCTCGTCTGCGCCGCCGCCTCGGCCGTCATCGGGCTGCTTGTGCTGGGGCCGCCGCTATGGCGGCTTCTGGCCGTTTAGAAGTGATTGAATCCGGTCCTGAAGGACCGGCCAAGGAGAGAATACATGAGCCCGACCAACCAACCGATCGACAAGCTGCTACAGCAGCTGTCCGAACCTGCGCGCCAGGCGATGAGCCGCGCGTACGTTCCTTATTCCAAATTCCACGTAGGCGCCGCCTTGCTGGACGAGCATGGCCGCATCCACCAAGGCTGCAACGTCGAGAACGGAGCCTACAGCCCCGGCAACTGCGCGGAGCGCACGGCGCTGTTCCGGGCGATTGCCGACGGCTGCGAGCCCCGCTCGTTCCAGGCGATCCTCGTCGTCGGCGACACGCCGGGGCCGATCTCGCCCTGCGGCGTCTGCCGTCAGGTGCTGTCCGAGCTGTGCCGGCCGGACATGCCGGTCGTCATGACGAATCTCAAAGGCGACCAGGCCGTCATGACCGTCGCCGAGCTGCTTCCGGGAGCCTTTTCGCTGGAAGAGAGCCGCATGGACGACAAGGGGGACGAGCGCTGATGGCGAACGCGGCAGGCAGCAAAAAAGGCTCCGAGGCGAAGTTCCGCTCCGGGTTCGTCGGCATCGTCGGCCGGCCGAACGTCGGCAAGTCGACGCTCATGAACCGGATGATCGGCCAAAAGATCGCCATCATGTCGGACAAGCCGCAGACGACGCGCAACAAGATCCACGGCGTGCTGACGCGCGACAATTCGCAGATCGTCTTTCTCGATACGCCGGGCATCCACAAGCCGAACTCCAAGCTCGGCGACTATATGGTCAAGGCGGCGGAAGGCGCGCTGTTCGAGGTGGAGGCGATCCTGTTCCTCGTCGACGTGGCGGAGGGCTACGGCGGCGGCGACCGCTTCATCATCGAGCGGCTCAAGTCGGTCAAGACGCCGGTATTCCTCATCCTCAACAAGATCGACAAGATCGACGACGAGAAGCTGATGAAAACGATCATCGAGTACAAGGACAGGTACGACTTCGCGGAAATCATCCCGATCTCGGCGCTGCAGGGCAGCAACGTCGAGCGGCTGCTCGACCAGATCGACCGCTACCTGCCGGAGGGACCTCAGTATTATCCCGCCGACCAGGTGACAGACCATCCGGAGCAGTTCGTCTGCGCCGAGATGATCCGCGAGAAGATCCTGCAGATGACGCGCGAGGAGATTCCGCATTCCATCGCCGTGACGATCGAGAGCATGAAGGTCCAGGAGAACGGCGTCGTCCATATCGGCGCGGTCATCTTCGTCGAGCGCGATTCGCAGAAGGGCATCATCATCGGCAAGCAAGGCGCGCTGCTCAAGGAAGTCGGCAAGCAGGCGCGGCGCGACATCGAGAAGCTGCTCGGCTCCAAGACCTTCCTCGAGCTGTGGGTCAAGGTCAAGAAGGACTGGCGCAACCAGGACCGCGTCCTGCGCGATCTCGGCTTCCGCAACGAATAGCCGGACGTTTCCCGCTTTTTGACAGCATAGCCCCCTTTCCTTTTTCGCATGCTAAGAGTGCCAGACGCGGGTAGCCGCACCACTTTGGAAAGCGAAAGGAAGATGGCGGCATGCGGGATTTTTCGTGGACGTACTTTGCGATGACCGGTGATGTTGAGTCGTTTTTGCTTTACAAGGAAGTGGATCAGGTTCGCGAGGCGGGAAGCGCCGAAGCGGCGGCCGCGGCGGAAGCCGCCGCGCAGGAGGCGGCCGATGAGGCGACATGGGGGACGTTGACGGTCTGACGTCCGTTCGTCGGCCATTCTGCAGATGCGGCTTTCCGAAGCCGTTCGGGCCCGCCCGGAGCACAGCGCTCCGGGCGGTTTTGGCATGTCATGCCTGCCCGTCGTCGCCTCCATACGTCCGCGAGCAGGAAGGGGGAAGACGATTGATCTACCGGGTGGAAGGCATCGTCATCCGCAGCACGGATTACGGCGAAGGCAACAAGATCGTCACGCTGCTGACCGATTCGGCCGGCAAGGCGGGCATCATGGCCCGCGGCGCGAAAAAGGTGCGCAGCCGCCACTCGTCGCTCGTGCAGCCGTTCACGCACGGCGAGTTCGTCTATTTTCGCAACGCCGGACTGGGACAGCTGAACGGAGGCGAGATTCTGGAGTCGAACCATCGGCTGCGCGAGGATCTCGAGCTGTCCGCCTATGCGGCCTATGCGGCCGAGCTATGTGATCGGGCGTTCCAGGACGACGAAGCGGGCGCTTATCTGTACCATCAGCTCAAGGCGTGCTATGACGCGCTGCGGGAAGGGAAGGACCCGAGCGTCGTCATCCATCTGTTCGAGATGAAGATTCTCGAAGCGGCCGGTTATGCCCCGCAGCTGGACGTCTGCGTCGGCTGCGGCTCGGACCGCGGGCCGTTCCGGCTGAGCGCGGCGGGCGGCGGACTGCTCTGTCCCCGCTGCCGCCATCGCGACCCGCAGGCGTTTCCGCTGGAAGAGGGGGCGCTGAAGCTGCTGCGGCTGTTCGGAGCGATCGACCTGCGGCGTCTCGGCTCCATCCAGGTGCGCCCGGAGACGCGGCAGCAGCTGAAGGCGGCGCTGCGCTCGCTCATGGATGCCCATCTCGATCTGCGGCTCAAGACGCGCGGCTTCCTCGACCAGCTGGAGCGGATGAACGAGCCGATGCCGGCATCGGCCGCCGAAGCGGCCGAGCGCCGGCGGCTACGGGCGCAGGAGCGGGCAGCGCAGGAGGATGCTCCGGAAGCTTGACAGCGACTGGGCGAACGGTTACAATGGGAAAATATGCTCGAACGAACGATGATGGAGAAGGTAGTCTGCTGATCTTCCGAATTCCAAAGCGGGAACAGCGAGCCGGGGGCGGTGGGAGCCCGGCCGGAAGCGCAGGCGAGGGCACTCCGGAGTGCGTGCAAGTGAGGAAAGCGGGCTTCGAAGCGCGCCGCCGAGGCGGACGGAGAAGCCAAGTAGGGTGGAACCGCGGGAGATGCAAGCTCTCGTCCCTACGTCTGTGTCGCAGACGTAGGAGGCGGGAGTTTTTTTGGCGTCTTCCGGACGGCTGCTGATTTTTCCAAGATTCCATTAAAGGAGAGTGGCCACAAGCATGAATTTCCAAGGCATGATTCTGACGCTGCAGCAGTTCTGGGCCGAGCAGAACTGCATCCTCGTGCAGCCCTACGACACGGAGAAGGGCGCGGGCACGATGAACCCGATGACGTTCCTCCGCTCCATCGGACCGGAGCCGTGGAACGTCGCCTATGTGGAGCCTTCCCGCCGCCCGGCGGACGGCCGCTACGGGGAGAACCCGAACCGTCTGTACCAGCATCATCAGTTCCAGGTCATCCTCAAGCCGTCGCCGGACAACATCCAGGAGCTCTATCTCGAGAGCCTGAAGCGCCTCGGCATCGACCCGCTGCATCATGACATCCGCTTCGTCGAGGACAACTGGGAGTCGCCGACGCTCGGCGCCTGGGGACTCGGCTGGGAAGTATGGCTGGACGGCATGGAGATCACGCAGTTCACGTATTTCCAGCAGGTGGGCGGCATCGACGCGAGTCCGGTCGCGGTCGAGATCACCTATGGCATGGAGCGGCTCGCTTCCTACATCCAGGACAAGGAGAACGTGTTCGACCTCGAGTGGGTCGAAGGGGTCACCTACGGCGACGTGTTCCTGCAGCCGGAGTACGAGCATTCCAAGTACACGTTCGAGATCAGCGATTCGGACATGCTGTTCAAGCTGTTCTCGATGTACGAGGAGGAGGCGCGCCGCGCGATGGAGCAGAACCTCGTCTTCCCGGCGTACGATTATGTGCTCAAGTGCTCCCATGCGTTCAACCTGCTGGACGCCCGCGGCTCGATCAGCGTGACGGAGCGGACCGGCTACATCCAGCGCGTGCGCAATCTCGCCCGCTCTTGCGCGGCGACGTATCTGGAGGAGAGGGAGCGGCTCGGATTCCCGCTGCTCAAGAAAGGAGTGGACGCGAATGGCTAAGGACCTGCTGTTCGAGATCGGCCTCGAGGAAGTGCCGGCCCGCTTCGTGCGCGCCGCGGTCAATCAGCTTCGCGAGCGCGTCGAGAAGTGGCTCGCCGACTCCCGCATCGGCCATGGCGGTGTGACCGCCTATGCGACTCCGCGGCGGCTGGCGGTGCTGGCGCGCGCGGTGGAGGAGAAGCAGTCGGATGTGAGCGAGGAGGTCAAGGGGCCGTCCCGCAAGATCGCCCAGGACGCCGAAGGCGGCTGGAGCAAGGCGGCGCTCGGCTTCGCCCGCAGCCAGGGCGTAGAGCCGGAGCAGCTTTTCTTCAAGGAGCTGGCCGGCGTCGAGTATGTCTATGCGGTCAAGTCGAGCCTCGGCGTGGACACGGCTTCCGTGCTGTCGGACGGGCTTGACGGAATCGTGCATGCGATGACCTTCCCGAAAAACATGCGCTGGGGCTCGTACGAGCTGAAGTTCGTCCGTCCGATCAAATGGCTGCTCGCGCTGTACGGCACGGACGTCGTGCCGCTGGAGATCGCCGGCGTGAGAAGCGGAAACGTCTCCCGCGGCCATCGCTTCCTCGGCGAGGAGACGGCCGTGGCCGAGCCGGCCGCCTACGTGGAGGCGCTGCGCAGCCAGCATGTCATCGTCGACATCGCGGAGCGAGAGCGGCTGATCGTGGAAGGTATCGAGGCGCTGGCCGCCGAAAAAGGCTGGACGATCTCGATCAAGGACGACCTGCTCGAGGAGGTGCTGTTCCTCGTCGAGACGCCGACCGTGCTGTTCGGCTCGTTCGACCCGGCCTTCCTCGACATCCCGCAGGAGGTGCTGATCACCTCGATGCGCGAGCATCAGCGCTACTTCCCGGTGCTGGACAGCGCCGGCAAGCTGCTGCCGTTCTTCGTGACGGTGCGCAACGGCGACGCCGTGTCGCTTGAGAATGTCGCCAAGGGCAACGAGAAGGTGCTGCGGGCCCGGTTGTCGGATGCGAAATTCTTCTATGCCGAGGACCAGAAGCTCCATATCGCCGACGCGCTCCGCAAGCTGGAGACGATCGTCTATCACGAGGAGCTCGGCACGGTAGCCGACAAGGTCGGCCGCATCGTCGCCTTGACGGGCCGCATCGCGGCCGCCGCAAGCGCCGAGCCGCATGCCGCCGCGGCCGCCGCGCGCGCCGCGGAGATCTGCAAGTTCGACCTCGTGACCCAGATGGTCTACGAATTCCCGGAGCTGCAAGGCATCATGGGCGAGGACTACGCCCGCAAGGCCGGCGAGGACGAGGCCGTCGCCAAGGCGATCAACGAGCACTATCAGCCGCGCTTCTCCGGAGACACGGCTCCCGCCTCGCAGCCCGGCGCGCTCGTGAGCCTCGCCGACAAGCTCGACACGATCGTCGGCTGCTTCTCGATCGGCATCGTTCCGACCGGCTCGCAGGATCCGTACGCGCTGCGCCGCCAGGCGGCGGGCATCGTGCAGACGCTGATGGCGCATGAGCTGCCGGTTCGTCTCGGAGAGCTGTTCGACCTGGCGCTGGACATCCATGAGCAGCGCGGCCTGAAACGAAGCCGCAGCGACATTCGTAAAGAGCTGTACGATTTCTTCGCGCTGCGCTTGAAAAACGTGCTGACCGAGCAAGGCAACCGCTACGACGTGATCGAAGCGGCGCTCGCCGCCGGCTTCGACGATCTGACGCTGACCGTGAAGCGGGCCGCGATCCTGCTGGCGCGGGCCGCGGGACCGGAGCAAGGCGAGTTCAAGACGGTCGTCGACGCGCTCACGCGCAGCGCCAACCTCGCGGCCAAGGCCGAATCGGATGCCGCCGTCGACGCCTCCCGGCTCGAAGCGGGAGCGGAGCGCGGCCTGCATGAAGCCTACGAGCATGTGTCCGGCCCGTACCGCAAAGCCTTGGAAGCCGGAGACGCCGCGACGGCGCTCGGCCTGCTGACGGAGCTGCGCGAGCCGATCACCGCCTTCTTCGACTCCGTCATGGTCATGGCGGAGGACGAAGCCGTCCGCCGCAACCGGCTGGCGCTGCTGTCGGCCATCTCCCGAGACGCCGCGCGGTACGCGGACTTCTCGAAGCTTGTCTGGGCTTGATCCGGGGGTCCCATCTGATCCAAAGGAGAGTGGCGACGTGAGCGCATACGAGCGGGATGTCATTGTCTATGTCGTATCCGACTCGGCGGGAGATACGGGCGATCTGGTCGTGCGCGCCGCCGCGGCGCAGTTCCACCCGATCGTGCCGCAGATCCGCCGGGCGCCCTTCATCGCCGACGAGACGGCGCTGGCCAAGGTGGTGGAGCTCGCGCGCGGCAACGGCGCGATCGTCCTCTACACGCTCGTGCTGCCGCATCTGAGAGAGGCGATGGTCCGTCTGGCGGACGGGAGCGGGGTCGAGGCGATCGATCTGCTCGGCCCGCTGATCCACAGCCTCGAACGCAAGACGGGCATGCCGTCCCGGCAGGAGCCGGGGCTGAACCATGTGCTCGACGAGGATTACTTCCGCAAGGTGGAAGCGGTCGAGTTCGCGGTCAAATACGACGATGCGAGAGATACGACCGGCATCAAAAAAGCGGACATCGTGCTTGTCGGCGTGTCGCGCACGTCGAAGACGCCGCTGTCGATGTATCTCGCCCACAAGAAGTACAAGGTGGCCAACGTTCCGCTCGTGCCGGAGCTGAAGCCTCCGGACGAGCTGTTCACGATACCGAAGGAGCGCGTCATCGGCCTGACGATCGGCGTGCATTACCTCAATGTCATCCGTAAGGAGCGGCTGAAGGCGCTCGGCCTTCCGGACAGCGCTTCTTACGCCACTTCCGAGCGGATCGAGCGCGAGCTGGCCTATGCCAAAGGAATCACCGACCGGATCGGCTGCTTCACGATGGACGTGTCGCATCGGGCGGTCGAGGAGACGGCCAGCATCATCATGGAGCGGATCCGCAGCAGCTGACGGATCGCCCGGAGCCGGCCGCGGCCGAAAGGCGGGGAAGCGCATGGAGGAAAAGGCAAGCACCCGCATCGTCGTCGATGCGGACGCCTGCCCGGTCAAGCGGGAGATCATGGACATCGCCTATCCGCTCGGCGTGCCGGTGCTGATGGTCTCGTCCTACGACCACCGGCTGGAGCCGGAGCCGGGGCTTGAGATCGCCCATGTCGACCGGAGCAGCCAGGCGGCGGATCTGTATATTTTGAACCGCGTCCGGCGCGGCGACATCGTCGTCACCGGGGACTACGGCCTGGCGGCGATCGCGCTTGCCAAAGGGGCAGAGGTGATCGGCTTCCGCGGCCATCGCTACCGGAACGAGACGATCGACTCGATGATGGCGAGGCGCCATGAGCAGAGCGTCATCCGGCGAAGCGGAGGCCGGACCAAAGGGCCGAAGGCGATGACCGCGGAGGACCGGGCGGCTTTTCAACAAAAGCTGACAAAACTTTTGCAGGGCAGGCAGGAAAAAGAATAGGACCAGCGAATAGTATTACGTGTTATTCGGACGAAGGTGATGAACGAGTGGCATACGGCAAGATACCGGAAAGCGTCATCGAAGAGGTGCGCCGGAATCATGAAATTGTGGACACCGTCGGGAAGTACGTTCATCTGACCAAAAACGGCAAATATATGAAGGGGCTTTGTCCGTTCCATTCGGAGCGGACGCCTTCCTTCACGGTCACTCCCGAGCTGCAGATCTTTCATTGCTACGGCTGCGGCAAGGGAGGCAATGTCATTCGGTTCATCGAAGAGATCGAGGGCTACTCCTTCCCGGAAGCCGTCCGCCATCTGGCGGAAGAGGCAGGGATGCCCATTACATGGGATGCGCCCGGCGAGGGCTCTTCGCCGCGTGACCCCGAGCTCGACAAGTCCTATGAGGCGCATGAGCTCGCGGCCAAGTTCTACCATTATCTGCTCAACAATTCCGCTCAGGGCCAGGAGGCGAGAGCCTATCTGCTCGGACGGGGGATGAGCGGCAAGCTGATCGACGAGTTCTCCATCGGCTTCGCGCCGGAGGGATGGGACACGCTGTCCAGATTTCTGCTATCGAGGGGCTACGAGCCCGAGCTGCTGGAAAAAGCGGGCCTCCTTTCGGCGAAAAACGATGGAAGCGGTTATGTAGACCGGTTCCGTGCGCGCATCATGTTTCCGATCCGGGCGCGGGACGGCAAAGTGTGCGGCTTCGCAGGCCGCGTCATGGACGACTCCAAGCCGAAATACCTGAATACCCCCGAAACCCGCCTGTTCGCCAAGAGCAAGCTGCTCTATCAGCTGCATGCGGCGCGGTCCGTCTTCCGCAAGAAGAGGTCCGCCGTGCTGTTCGAGGGATATATGGACGTCATCAAGGCCTGGTCCGCCGGCGTCAAGAACGGCGTGGCGGCGATGGGCACCGCGCTGACGGACGATCATGCGGCCCAGCTCGCGCGCGAGGTGGACGAGGTGATCCTCTGCTACGACGGCGACGATGCCGGCCAGGCGGCGGCGATGAAGTCGATTCCGATCCTGGAGAAGGCCGGCGTCCGGCCGCTCGTCGCCGTGCTGCCCAAAGGCATGGATCCGGACGAGCATATTACCCGGTTCGGCGCCGAGACGTTCATGAGGGAAGTCATCGAGCATCCCGTATCCGTCACCAAATTTAAGCTCTTATATTCGCGCCGGAATCATACACTCATAGGAGAAGAGGGCCGCAAGAACTATGTCATGGAAGCTGTCGGCATAGTGGCGGAGCTTGATTCCCGTACGGAGCAGGAAGTTTACCTGAAAGAGCTTTCCCGCGAGTTCGAGCTGTCTCTGGAGTCGCTCAAGCAGGACTGCCACCAGATCTGGAGCGAGCGGCAGAAAACGAGGCCGGACAGGGATAAGAACGATCAATCGTGGAATAATGGTAGGAATGAAACAAGGCGTGCGCCCTCGGCCGCGAGGACGGACACCACGCCTTTATTCAAACGAGCGGAACGACATCTGCTGGCTTGCATGATGCATGACAAGGAAGTGGCATCGACGGTCTACGAACAGCTCGGCGATTCGTTTATCCTTGAGGATCATGTCGCGTTGGCTGCTTATCTGTATGCCTATTACGCCGGAGGCAACGAGCCGGATGCGAGCCGATTTATCAGCTCGATTCAGGACCATCGTCTCGAGCAGCTCGCTTCTTCCATCCTCATTCATGAGGACAGCTCCTCCCTTCATTTCGAGCTTGTGCCTTCAAACATTCTCGACATCAAGAAAGAATCGGAAAGAATGGTCTTGAAGCAGAAGATCCAGGTTTTGAAGGAAGAGGCGACGCGGGCGGAAAAGGCGGGGGATGTATTGAAGGCGGCTCAGATCCATCTTGATATCATTCCTCTCGAGAGAGCGATCGACGTTTTGAAGAGCAAGGATCCAAAGTGAGATTATCGCCCTAGAAAGACAGCAGAAGGAATCGGCAGGATGACCTTTCTAGGGAGGAGGGAGTCGGGAATATGGCGAATGACCAACATACGGAGCTGGACAACGAGCAAAAAATGGAGCTGGTCAAGGATCAGCTCATCGAACAGGGGAAAAAGCGGTCTTCCCTTTCTTATAAAGAGATCATGGATAAGCTCGCTCCTTTCGATCAGGAGCCGGAGCAGATCGACGAGTTTTTCGAGCAGCTCGACGATCTCGGCATCGAAGTGACGAACGAGCGGGACGATCGGCCGTCTCTGCTCGGAGGCGAGGATCAGGAGCGCGAGAGCGACGAGTTCAACTTCGACGACGACCTGAGCCTGCCGCCCGGCATCAAGATCAACGACCCGGTCCGCATGTACCTCAAGGAGATCGGCCGCGTGCCGCTGCTGCTCGCCGATGACGAGATCGAGCTGGCCAAGCGCATCGAGCAAGGCGACGAGGAAGCGAAGCGCCGGCTGGCGGAAGCGAACCTCCGCCTCGTCGTCAGCATCGCCAAGCGCTATGTCGGCCGCGGCATGCTGTTCCTGGACCTGATCCAGGAGGGCAACATGGGCCTGATCAAGGCCGTCGAGAAGTTCGACCACCAAAAGGGCTTCAAGTTCAGCACCTACGCGACGTGGTGGATCCGTCAGGCGATCACGCGCGCCATCGCCGACCAGGCCCGCACGATTCGGATCCCGGTGCATATGGTCGAGACGATCAACAAGCTGATCCGCGTCTCGCGCCAGCTGCTGCAGGAGCTTGGACGCGAGCCCACGCCGGAGGAGATCGCGGCCGAGATGGATCTGAGCACCGACAAGGTGCGGGAGATCATGAAGATCGCTCAGGAGCCGGTATCGCTCGAGACGCCGATCGGCGAGGAGGACGATTCGCATCTGGGAGATTTCATCGAGGATCAGGAGGCGCTCGCTCCGGCGGATGCCGCGGCGTACGAGCTGCTCAAGGAACAGCTGGAGGACGTGCTCGATACGCTGACCGAGCGCGAGGAGAACGTGCTGCGCCTGCGCTTCGGCCTGGATGACGGCCGTACGAGGACGCTGGAGGAGGTCGGCAAGGTATTTGGCGTGACGCGCGAGCGGATCCGCCAGATCGAAGCCAAGGCGCTCCGCAAGCTCCGCCATCCGAGCCGCAGCAAGCGGCTCAAGGATTTCTTGGAATAGGTCGAAGGCCGGCCCGGCTCTCCGCATTCGCGGGGAGTCTTTTTTTGGCTTGGGGAGCGGATAGGTCCAACGTCCCGGAGACGGATGGCCCTTCAGCCGCTTGGCCGAGATGACGATGTAAGGAAGGGAGCCGACCGGCTCCGATTCCATAGGCCGCTCGTCTGCGAGCGGCTGCAAGGAGAGCCGTCATCATGGATATGGACAAGCGAAACCTTATGGTGCAGGAGATTCGCGGGTGGAAAAAAAGCAAGCTGCTGCCGGATCACTATTGCGACTTCCTGCTCAATCTGTATGCCGAGCCGGCGTCCGCCGACGAGGATCCGCTCCCAGAGGCATCCCCCAAAGAAAGGCTGCGGACGAAAAAAGCGGTAAGGGCGGCGGCGGGCGCATCCGGCTGGAAATGGCTCTTATTTCTTGCCATCTTCTCCCTTTTCTTCTTGATTGTTCTTCATTTTAGCTCTTTTCATCCGGCTTTGCAAATCGCGATCGCGCTGCTTGTCTCGGGCGGCTCCTTGACCGCGGGAGCGGTCATCCGGCCCCGCAGCGAGACGGCGGGCATGGCCTGGACCGGCGCAGGCATGCTGCTGCTTGCCGGCTTCGCGCTCTACCTGATGGGCCTGCACGGCCTGCTCGGCTGGCAGTGGAACGCCGCGATCTGGAGCGGATGCGCCGTTTTTTGGATCGGATACGGCATCTGGCAGCGCATACCGCTGCTCCATTTTTGCGGCTGGGCCTGCCTGGCGCTCGTGTATGCGATTTTGCTGCAGCAGCTTGCCGGCGGCGCCGCCCTCGGCGAGAAGCAGCTGTACTGGCTGCCGCTCGCGGTGCTGTTCGGCTGGTCCGGCTGGTTCGTGCGCCGCTGGTCCAAGCCTTCCTGCGCCGTGCTGCTGGGCGTCGCCTCGTTGATGGCGTTCATGCCGGAAGCGACGCTGCTCGTCGAGCAAGGTCGGGGCGTTTGGCTCCAGAGCGTATTTGTTGGTAAACTGGTGCTAGGCGGAGGAGCGCTGTTCCTCCTGCGAAACTATTGGATAGAGTGGGTTGCTTAATATGCTGACATCAAAGCGCTTAAGCGCGATCGCGGATTACGTCCTCGAGGGCTCGCGCCTCGCGGACATCGGCTCGGATCACGCGCTGCTGCCGGTCGAGCTCGTCGGCCGCGGCACCTGTCCGTCGGCGATCGCCGGCGAGGTGAACGACGGTCCGCTGGAGGCGGCTCGCCGCGGCATCGCCGCAGCCGGCCTCGCCTCGTCCATCGAGGCGCGCAAAGGAGACGGGCTGGAGGTGCTGCAGCCCGGAGAGGCCGACACGGTGACGATTGCCGGCATGGGCGGCGCGCTTATCGTGTCGATCCTGGAGGCGGGCCGCCTCGGCGGCAAGCTGGACGGCGTGCGCCAGCTCGTGCTGCAGCCGAACGTAGGCGAGGAGCTCGTGCGCGCCTGGCTGCTGGAGCATGGCTGGCATCTGGCCGAAGAGTCGATCCTCGAGGAGGACGGCAAGATCTATGAAGTGCTCCACGCGCTGAGCTCCGCCGAGGCGCGGGAGCGGAGCGAGGAGCTGTATGGAGGCGAGCCGCTGCTACCGGGGCTGACGTCCGAGGAGGACCGGAGGCTCAAGCTGCGGATGGGGCCTTATTTGACCCGTCGTCCGTCGGAAGCGTTCGCCCGCAAATGGAGCTCGGAGCTGCGCAAGCTGCGAGGCATCGCGCTCCAGCTGGAGCGTTCGGACACGGAGGAGGCGGCGGCCCGCAAGCGCGAGCTCGCCCAGGTGATCGATCGAATCGAGGAGGTGCTCGCATGTACGCGAACGGACATGTCGTCGCTGAGCTGATGGAGCGGCTCGCGCCGAAAAGATATGCCGTGGAGAACGATCGGATCGGCCTGCAGCTCGGCACGCTGCAGAAGCCGGTCCGCAAGGCGCTGGTCGCGCTTGACGTGACGATGGAAGTGGTGGAGGAGGCGATCGCGGAGGGAGCCGAGCTGATCGTCGCCCATCACGCCATTATTTTCCGGCCGCTCGCCAAGATCGATACCGCATCGCCCGCGGGGGCGCTGTACGAGAAGCTGATCAAGCATGACATCGCGGTCTATATCTCGCATACGAATCTCGACGTCGCCGAAGGCGGCATGAACGACTGGATGGCCGATGCGGTCGGCATCGCGGCGGAGGGCCGCGTCAGCCTGGAAAAGGTGCATGAGGACCGGCTGCTCAAGCTTGCCGTCTATGTGCCGCAGACGCATGCCGATGCCGTGCGCGAGGCGATGTGGCAAGCCGGCGGCGGCGCGCTCGGCAGCTATGACCAATGCAGCTTCAATACGAGCGGCACGGGCACGTTCCGGCCTGGAGCGGGCAGCGCTCCGTTCCTCGGCACGCAAGGGCGGCTGGAAACCGTCGACGAGGTCCGCATCGAGATCGTCGTGCCTGAGAGCCTGCTGCGCAAGACGGTGAAGGCGATGCTGGCCGCCCATCCGTACGAGGAGACGGCCTACGACGTCATCCGGCTGGAGCGGGAAGGCAAGTCGCTCGGCCTCGGCCGCAGCGGGCGGCTGGAGCGGCCGCTCACGCTCGCCGAGCTGGCGGAGCGGGTCAAGGCCGCTTTCGACGTGCCTTTTGTGCGCGTGACGGGCGACCTCGGAACGGAGGTGCGCAAGGCAGCCGTGCTCGGCGGCTCGGGAGCCCGCTACTGGCGGCAGGCCCAGTTCGCCGGCGCGCAGGCGCTCATTACCGGGGACATCGACTATCATTCCGCCCACGACGCGCTCGCCGCGGGCATGCTGCTCATCGATCCGGGGCATAACGCCGAGAAGATCATGAAGGCGAAGGTGGCGCAGTGGCTGTCCGCACGGCTCTCCGAATCGCGCTATGCGACGGAGGTCGTTCCTTCGGCGATAAATACCGAGCCGTTTCGTCTTGCATGAGGACTCCGATCCGGCTATACTAGCTTAGGTATCGGAAAGTCTGACAGACAATCGCTGGCGGCCTCGGCCGCGAGAGGAAAGTCCGGGCTCCGTAGGGCAGGATGCTGGATAACGTCCAGTCGGCGCGAGCCGAAGGATAGTGCCACAGAAATGGACCGCCGATGGCCGGCGCCTCGCGCGCCGGATCAGGCAAGGGTGGAACCGTGGTGTAAGAGACCACGAGCGGCGTTGGCGACAACGCGGCTGGTAAACCCCATCTGGAGCAAGACCTAAGAGAACGCGGGAGCTTCGGCTCCAGCCCTTGCCCGGGGTGCGTTCGGGTTGGTCGCTTGAGCCTGCCAGCAATGGCCGGCCTAGATAGATGATTGTCGCTTGACCGTGGGAGGGTCGTTCCCGTTCGGACCACGAAGAGCACAGAACCCGGCTTACGGCAGACTTTCCGCAACGACCCTGCGATCAACAGCGCCCAGCGCTTTGGAGCATGTTGCCGTCCTATCGGACGGCGCTTCAAAAAAAGCGTCCTTCTCCCGCTCGGGAGAAGGACGCTTTTTTCACTTCAGGATCCAGGCTCTGGCGGCTAACCGCGCTCCAGCCTCCGCCGCAGCTCCTCCAGCTGCTTGCGGATCCGTTCGACGAACGAATCGGGCGCGTGCGAAGCGGCCGATTCGGTGGCAGGAGCGCCGCTCTCCGCCGGAACGAGGCCGGCCGGCTGCCGCCCGTCCGAGGCGGGGACCGTCGCCGCGGAGCCGCCTTTTCCGGCGGCGCGCAGCGCCTTGTCGATGTCGATCTGCCCGTAGCCGAAGTAAGGATCTCTTCCCTTGGCGCCGAGATCGCGTGCCGTGCTGCGCATGATGTCATAGACCTCGACGTTGGTCAGCTGCGGATTGAGCGAGCGGATGAGCGCCGCCAGCGCCGCGACATGCGGGCTGGCCATCGACGTGCCCGAGAGGGCGGCGTACTGGCTGCCCGGATAGGTGCTGGCGATGCTGTCTCCCGGCGCCGCCGCGTCGATGTAGTCGCCATAGTTGGAGAAGGACGACTTCTGCCCGCGCGAGTCGGTCGAGCCGACGGCGAACACTTCCGGATATGCAGCCGGATAGCCGGGCTGCTCGGAGTTGTCGTTGCCGCTTGCCGCGACGAGCACGACATCCTTGTCGTAGGCGTACTTGATCGCGTCGTGAAGGAACTCCGCCTGCGCATAGTTGCCGAGGCTCATGTTGATGACCTTGGCCCCGTGATCGGCCGCCCAGATGAGCCCTTGGGCGACGGAGTAGGTGGAGCCGGCTCCGCTCGAGTCGAGCACCTTGACCGGCATGATCTTGTTGTACCACGTCAGGCCGGCGACGCCTTCCCCGTTGTTGACCGCGGCGGCGATGATGCCCGCGACATGGGTGCCGTGGCCGACATCGTCGTCGGGCTGCTGGCCGGAGGTGACGACGTTGTAGCCTTCCGCCAGCTTTCCTTCAAGATCGGGATGGTCCAGCTGCACGCCGGTGTCGAGCACGGCGACCTTGACGCCATCGCTGCCTTTGGACAGGTTCCAGCCGATTTCCGTCTCGATGGACGGGAGGTTCCACTGATAGTCGGAGTAGAGCCGATCGTTCGGCACGATCGGCCTCACGTCGGCCGGCGCTTCGTTCGTCAGGTACAGGTAATGGGGCTCGACATAGATCGGATTCCACTTTTTGCGGAAATAGCCCATCATCTTCATCGCATCCATCGAGCGCGAGCGGAACACGTAGACGCCTCGCATCCGGTTTTCGGCGGAAGCGCCGATGTCGCGGCGGATCTGCTCCAGCTGCTCCGCGGACGGCTCGGCGCGGAAGCGGACGACGACTTCCTGGACATGGTAGTGGCTGGCGCCTCCGTTGTCGTTGCCGGTGCGGACGGTGAACTCCCGCTTCGTGCCCGCGCGGACCGACTCGATCCGGTAATGGCCCTCCGCCGGAAAGGGAACCTGGCGCAGGTTGCGCATCTGATGCCGCTGCACGTCGCCGACGATGTCCTGCCGGATCAGGCCGACGATGCCTTCCTTGCCGCTTGGCGCGGGCACGGCGAGCAGCAGGTACCGCTTGCCGGCGGCCGTCAGCGTCTGCGACTGGTAGCGGGAGCCTTTGGCGATCGCCTCGGCAGCCGGCTTCGCATGCGCCGCGACGAACGATTCGGCGTCGGCCGGGACGTTTCCGGCTTCGGCGTCAGCTGCGCCGGGGCTTTTCCAGCTCAGATGAGCCATCTGCGGATGGTGGCGGATGAGCTTTTTCATCCGGTCGGCGCGGCTGGCGGCCGGCGCGTCCGTCAACGCGAACAGCTTGCCGATATCCCGGGAGCACTCGCTCGCGCACAGCATCGCGGTCGCTTCCATGTCGTGGCGGATGTCCGCCTCTTTGAGCCGGCTTTCCTGCTCTGCGGACAGAGCCCTCGTCTTGGCCTTCTGTTCCTGCGGACGCGCGCCGGGAATGAGCCAGGGGCTGATCGGAATCAACAGCGTCAGCAGAGCGAGCGCGGTGAACGCGCCGATCCATTTTTTTCTCATGAAGGCCTCATCCTCCCGGTCAAGTCTATAGCCGTTCCTGCTTAGAGTCCGGCAAGCGGGCGTAAATTATTCGGAGGGACGGCGCGGCTTCGCGGCCGCGGCAAGGGTCATAAAGAGTACAAATCGCGCCGATTGTATGTTAGGATAGACATAATCTTCAACTTCTTACGGGATCGATGAAAGGGGAACCTAATTCACCATGCCATCCGCCAATGTAAAGCCGCTCAGCGAATCAACCCGCGCCAAGCTCAAGGACGCCATCTCGCAGCTGGAGCCTTTCCTGAACGAGCATGCTCTTCCTCAGCTCGCGTCCCCGGAAGCAAATGACGAGGAGCTCACCTTCTACAAAGGGCTGCTGTCCGACCTGCGTCATCTGCTGGTCTACTCCGAGGTCGCCTATGAGAAGCTCGGGGTCACGCTGCGCCGGCCGAACTTCGACGCCGAGCATGCCGAGCGCCAGCTTTATGAGGTGTACCACCACTGCGTCAACGCCTTCTTCTATCCGAAGAACGAAGGCTACTCCGAGGACGGCCGCTACGCGTACACCGGCCAGGATGCGATCCGCTTCCGGCACAAGCCGCTGCGCAGCGCGCGCGACATCGTGCTCGGCGTATCCAAGATCTACGAAGAGCTGAGGGACGATCTCTCCTACTACGAAAACGACTACATGACCTCGCGTCGGATGCAAGGTCAAAAATAAGGAAGGCATACCGCGTCCCCTCCCTGGCCAGCCTAGGTAGCGGAGGTGAGGGACCATGCCAAAAGGCGTTGCATGCAGCGTTTCGAATTGCGCTTTCTGGGGACAAGGCAACCAATGCTCGGCCGATGCGATCCATATCGAGATCGACCAGCATGCGCACGCCGATCTGTCTGCCGAGTTTGCCGGCGGAGAGTTCGGAGACCGCCATACGGACGAGGCCAAGGAGTCGTCCGCGACCTGCTGCCACACGTTCCAACCCAAATCCGATTCGCCATCATGAGCCTCATCGAGCCGTCCCGTCCGGGGCGGCTCTTTCCTTTTTCGATAAAGCCATATCGCCGAGCTCTACATTTCCGAGGCTCGTCCGCCGATATACCGAGGATAATGGGAAATGAGGAGTGAACCTATCATGTCGATCGATCCTCGAATGCTTACGATGCTCATCCAGCAGCAGCTGCGGCCCAGCCTGGATCAGCTGACTGGCGGCGGCAGCCAGGCATCAAGCGGAGCGGCCTCCGCTTTCGATCAGATCTTGAGCCAGCTGTCGGGGGCCGCAGGGGCTTCGGGTCTGGCCGATGCGGATGCCTCCGCCTCCGCCGACTCCGGTATGATGGCGCTCGCCGCTTGGTCCGGGCTGTCTGCCGGAACCGGCTTGAACGGCCAAGCCGCCGCGGCGGCGGGCGGATGGGACGCCTCGGCTTCGCCGGCGCTGCAAGCCGCGCTGATCGCGGCGGGAAGCGGTTATGCGTCGTCAGCCGCCGCGTGGATCGGAGAGGGCGCAGGCTCGGCGGGAGCGGAGTACGAAGGGCTGATCGCCTCGGCCGCCGCCCGCCATGGACTGTCTCCGAAGCTGATCCGCTCTGTCATCGAGGCGGAATCCTCCTTCCAGCCGCTGGCCGTCTCCGGCGCCGGCGCGAAGGGCCTCATGCAGCTCATGGACGGAACGGCGCGCGGACTCGGCGTGACGGACTCGTTCGATCCCGCTCAGAACATCGACGGAGGCTCCAAATATCTCTCCTACCTGCTTCGCAAGCTGGACGGCAGCGTGCCTGCCGCGCTGGCGGCCTACAATGCCGGACCGGGAAGGCTCGATCGGCTCGGCATCCGGGACGAGGCGACGCTGACCGAGCACTTTTCCGAGCTGCCGCAGGAGACGCAGTCGTACGTCGTCAAGATCATGGCCAAGCTCGGCGGCTCCGGCACCGGGTTGTAACCGGAGGCTTTTTATAATAGGATAGGCGTAGGCTGGCTCTAGGCGTTCGGCCGGAGCCCACGGAAGGACCGCATTCGCGGCTGCACGCTTGACGGGCGGCCGGCGAAGCCGGTCTTTTTGTTTGATTCAAGGAGGTCATGGCGATGAGCAAGCACCGTCCGGTGCTTTATTTTGATCACGGAGCCTCGACGCCGCCGCATCCCGAGGTGATCCGCACGCTCGCGGAGGTGATGGAGCGGCACTATGCCAATCCGTCCTCGATCCACGGAGCGGGGCTGGAGGCGGGCAGGCTGCTGCGGCGCTCGCAGGAGCTGGCGGCCGAGCTGACGGGCACGTCGGCCGAGGAATGGGTGTTCACCTCCGGCGGCACGGAGAGCAATCAGCTTGCGGTCGTCGGAGCGGCGAGGGCCGCGAGGTCGAGGGGCCGCCATGTCATCGTGTCGCAGATCGAGCATCCGTCGGTGAAGCAGGCGGCCGACCGGCTCGAGGCGGAAGGCTTCGAGACGACGAGGCTGCCGGTCGACGGCAACGGCCGGATCCGGCTGGACAGCCTGGAAGCGGCCCTGCGTCCCGATACGACGCTCGTCAGCCTCATGCATGTGAACAACGAGGTCGGGTCCGTCCAGCCGATCGAGGAGGCGGGAGCGCTGCTGCGCCGCTTTCCAGGGGTGCTGTTCCACGTGGACGGCGTGCAGAGCGTCGGCAAGCTGCCGATCCGGCTAAAGGAGTGGGGCATCGATCTGTTCAGCGCTTCGGCGCATAAGCTTCGCGGGCCCAAAGGAACCGGCTTCCTCTATGTCCGCGCCGGCGTCAGGCTGGAGCCGCTCATCGGCGGCAGCGGCCTGGACGGAAGCTGGCGCGGCGGAACGCCGAACGTGCCGGCGATCGTCGCTTCCGCCAAGGCGCTTCGCCTGGCGATGGAAGGCAGGACGGAGCGGACCGAGCGGATGGGGAGGCTGCGCAAGCGGCTGATCGGCCGCTTGGACGAGATTCCGGAGCTGCGGCTGAGCGGCGATCCGGATCCGGACTCGCCCCTGCAGGCGCCGCATGTGCTGCATCTGTCTTATCCGGGCATGAAGCCGGAAGTCGTCGTGCATGCGCTCGAGGAGGAGGGCATCATCGTCTCCACGAAGTCGGCTTGCTCATCCAAGGACGAGAAGCCGAGCGAGGTGCTGCTGGCGATGGGGTATCCGGTTTCGCGGGCGGCTGGCGGCATCCGCATCACTTTTGGCGACGAGCATGACGAGGAGGCGGCGGACCGGCTGGCGGACAGCCTGGAAGCCGTCGTGAAGCGGCTGAAGCCGCTGGAGAGGAGCAAGATCTGATTCATGGAGTATGATCTCATCACGGTCCGGTACGGAGAGCTGACGCTCAAAGGGCGCAACCGCGGCCGGTTCGAGCAGCAGATGTTCCGCTATATCAAGCTCAGCCTGCAGCATCTGGAAGGGCTCGAATTCGAAAAGACCTATGCCCGCGCCTATATCAAGCTTAATGGAGTCGAGTATGAGCGCGTCGCCGAGGCGCTGCGCCGGGTGTTCGGCATCCATTCGTTCAGCCCGGTCAAGCGGGCGGCGAACGAGCTGGAGGCGATCCAGGAAGCCGCGCTTCAGCTGTGGAACGCGCTTCCGGCCAAGCCCGCGACGTTCAAGGTGACGGTGAAGAGGGGGTGGAAGGGATTCCCTTATGTCACCCATGAGCTTAACCATCTGATCGGCTCGCATATCCTGCGAGCGGCTCCCGAGCTCAAGGTGGACGTGCGGCGGCCGGAGATGGAGCTGCGCATCGACATCCAGCCGGAGGGAGCCTACGTCTTCAACCGCATCGAGCCGGGAGCGGGAGGCTTCCCGTACGGCTCCAACGGCAAGGCGATGCTGCTGCTGTCCGGCGGCATCGACAGCCCGGTCGCGGCATGGTCGGCGATGCGCAAGGGGCTGGAGCTCGAGCTGGTCCACTTCCACAGCTTTCCGTTCACGAGCGAGCAGGCGACGGACAAGGTGATCGAGCTTGCCCGCCAGCTGTCGCGCTTCGCCGGCAAGCCGCTCAAGCTGCATCTCGTGCCGTTCACCGATATTCAGACTCGCTTCACGCAGACGGGGCAGGATCATCTGATCATCACGCTCATGCGAAGGGCGATGCTGAACATCGCCGGCCGGCTGGCCGAGCAGGCCGGCGCGGGCGCGGTCGTATCGGGCGACAGCCTCGGCCAGGTGGCGAGCCAGACGCTCGGCAGCATGAACGTGATCGGCCGCAGCCTCGAGCTGCCGCTGCTGCGCCCGCTCATCATGATGGACAAGCAGGAAATCATCGACCGGGCGGTACAGATCGGCACGTACGAGACGTCGATCCTGCCCTTCGAGGACTGCTGCACGCTGTTCGTGCCCAAATCCCCGAGCACCAATCCGAACCTGCGCATCGTGGAGCGGATCGAGGACGGCATTCCGGAGCTCGACGAGCTGATCGGACAGGCCGTCCAAGGCGTCGAGACGGTGCAGCTGGACCGGGGCAGGACGTTCCGCCGGCAGCCGGCCGTCGCCGAGGCGGAGGAGCGGGACTGGTTTTGACGAAGAAAGCCTGGAAACAGGCTTTTTTCTTTTGGCTGGACTGCCGCTGGCCGCTGCGGCATGCGGCGGGGGCGGTCGTACCGGCAGGGCATCCAGGACGAGCCGCCTCGGAGCCGGCCGTCTGCTCCGGGACAGCTCGCTCGGCTGTACAAAGCGAAAAGCCGAACCGTCCGCAAGGACGATTCGGCTTTTCGGATTCAATGCGTTTCCCGCTCGCGATGGGCGGGCTGCTTGTTTTTGCGGATCGCTTTGGTCAGAACGCCGGCTCCGACGATGAGCGCGACGACGAGTCCGATGAAGAGCCACTCCGGCATGCCGCCGTTTCCGAACAGATGGGCGATCTTCTTTTCTCCCGTGATCATGTGGCCGGCGGTATAGCCCAGAATCGCCGCTCCGACGTAAAGGATCCACGAGAAGCGCTCGATCAGCCGGATGAACAGCGTGCTGCCCCAGACGACGATCGGGATGCTGATGATCAGCCCGGCGATGACGAGCCAGATGTTGCCGTGCGAGGCGCCGGCGACGGCCAGCACGTTGTCGATGCCCATGGCGGCGTCGGCGAGCACGATCGTGCCGATCGCCTGCCCGAGGGTGCTGCCGGCCTTGATGTTGTCGTGGCTGCTTTCCTCCTGCACGAGCAGCTTGTACGCGATCCAGACGAGCAGCAGTCCTCCGGCCAGATGCAGCCAAGGAATATCGAGCAGCTTCACGACCAGCACGGTGGCGACGATGCGGATGGCGATCGCTCCGAACGTTCCCCAGATGACGGCTTTTTTCTGTTGATGCTTAGGCAGGTTGCGGGCGGCAAGCGCGATGACGATCGCGTTGTCTCCGGCCAGCATAAGGTCGATGAAGACGATGGTCAACAGCGGACCTAACCATTCCATCCTTGCTCCTCCTTCGTGTTCGAACAATCCCCGACTTAAATACTTACCCGTATACGGATGAGCTGGACAATGGATTCGTTTTTTTTTGTAACATAAATGGACCTGCTTGTACATACCCCTGTAGGGAAGGGGGGCGTACGGCTTGGACCATCTATGGATCTTTCTGCAAATCATCGCGATCAACGTGCTGCTGAGCGGCGACAACGCGCTCGTCATCGCCATGGCGAGCCAGCATCTGCCTCCGGAGCAGCGCAAGCGGGCGATCGCCTGGGGCACGTTCGCCGCCATCGCCCTCCGCTGCGTGCTGACGCTTGCCGCCATCTCGCTGCTTCAGCTGCCCTATTTGCAGGCTTGCGGCTCCGCGCTCCTGCTCGTTATCGCCGTGCAGCTGCTGCGGGATGCGGAGCGTCCCGGCGAGGAGCGCCGCTCCAAGGGGGCCGGCGTCAAGCGAGCAGGCACGCTGGCCGGCGCGGTCGGCACGATTGTCGCCGCCGATTTTGTCATGAGCCTCGACAACGTGCTCGCCGTCGCCGCCGTGGCGGGCGGAGAGCCTGCGCTCATGCTGCTCGGCATCGCCCTTAGCATACCCATGATCCTGTGGGGAAGCCAGCTTCTCGGAGGCCTGCTGCTGCGCTTCCCGTCTCTTGTGTATGCCGGCGCCGGCCTGCTCGGCTATGCCGCCGGAGAGATGCTCGTCTCCGACGCGGCGCTGCAGCCTCTGCTCCGTCACGCTCCGCTGCTGCACGGGGCGCTGCCGGTGCTGATGGTGCCGGCCGTCATCGCGGCGGGCATCCTGCTGACCCGCTCCGCGCGCCGGAGCTGAAGGCTCCTCCGCCGTTCGCCAGCCTCGTTCCGGGCAGGCGAGCGGCGCTTTTTTTATTGGCATGCCCGGTTTCCCGCTGGCAATTTCACTCCGCTTCCTTTAGAATAAGAAAGATCTGACTGGTCGTACCTCTGCCTGCGCGCAGGCAGTCGTCAAGGGAAACGGGGGATAGGGTTGATCCGCAATCAATATTCCGCCGGAATCGTCATCTTGCTTGCAGGGATCGCCATCCTGCTGGGCCGCATGGGCGTCTTCAGCTTCATCGGCTCCGTATTTTGGCCGCTGTTCATCCTCGTGCCGGGCATATTGCTGCATGTGCTCTATTTCGGCCGGCTCCTCCCTGCGGCAGCGCTTGTTCCAGGCGGCATTTTGTCCGTATATGCACTGGTTTTCCTGTTCTGCAACTGGTTCGGATGGGGCTACATGAACTATTTGTGGCCGTTTTTCATCCTCGGCCTCGCGGTCGGACTGTACGAGTACTACACCTTCGATTCGTCCCATCCGAGAAGCGCCTTTACGATTGCCGCCGCGCTGGCGGGAGTCTGGGCGCTCTGCATGATCTTCGTGCTGCTCTGGAGCTGGGGCATCTATCTGATCGCGTTCGCGCTCGTCGCGCTCGGCGGCTGGATGATGGTGAGCAAGAAGGCCCGCTGGTAGCGGGCCGGCGCCTGTCGTAGATTTTAGCTTGATCCTATACAGATGGAGTGGATAAGAAGTTATGCAAGCAAGAGAGAACATTCGCAATATCGCCATCATCGCGCACGTCGACCACGGCAAGACGACGCTTGTCGACAAGCTGCTGCAGCAGTCCGGCACGTTCCGGGACAACGAGGTCGTGCACGAGCGGGCGATGGACTCCAATGACCTGGAGCGGGAGCGCGGCATTACGATCCTGGCCAAAAACACCGCGATCAACTACAAGAACTACCTGATCAACATCGTGGATACGCCCGGCCACGCCGACTTCGGCGGCGAAGTCGAGCGCATCATGAAGATGGTCGACGGCGTCCTGCTCGTCGTGGACGCCTTCGAGGGCTGCATGCCGCAGACGAAGTTCGTCCTGCGCAAGGCGCTGGAGCACAATCTGACGCCGATCGTCGTCCTCAACAAGATCGACCGCCCGAACGCGAATCCGGAAGGCGTCGTCGACGAGGTGCTCGACCTGTTCATCGAGCTCGGCGCGAACGACCAGCAGCTGGAATTCCCGGTCGTGTACGCATCGGCGCTGATGGGCACGTCCAGCCGCAACGTGGAGAAGCAGGACGAGAACATGGAAGCCCTCTACGAGACGATCATCGAGCGCATCCCGCATCCGACCGAGAACGTCGAGGAGCCGCTGCAGTTCCTGGTGACGCTGCTCGACTACAATGAATACATGGGCCGCATCGCGATCGGCCGCGTCAACCGCGGCGTCATCCGCCAAGGCCAGCCGGTCGCCGTCATGACGCGCGAAGGCGCGATCAAGCAGGCCCGCATCGAGAAGCTGTTCGGCTTCCAGGGGCTCAAGCGGATCGAGATCGAAGAAGCGGCGGCAGGCGACATCGTCGCCATCGCCGGCATCAAGGAGATCAACATCGGCGAGACGATCGCCGATCCGGCCAAGCCGGAGGCGCTGCCGGTGCTCGAGATCGACGAGCCGACGCTGCAGATGACGTTCCTCGTCAACAACAGCCCGTTCGCCGGCCGCGAAGGCAAGTGGGTCACCTCCCGCAAGCTGCGCGAGCGCCTGTACAAGGAGCTGGAGACGGACGTCGCCCTGCGCGTGCAGGACACCGACAGCCCTGACGTGTTCATCGTATCCGGCCGCGGCGAGCTTCACCTCGGCATCCTGATCGAGAACATGCGCCGCGAAGGCTACGAGCTGCAAGTATCGATGCCGGAAGTCATCGTCAAGGAGATCGACGGCCAGAAGATGGAGCCGTACGAGCGCCTGCTGATCGACGTGCCGGAGGAGAGCATGGGCGCGGTCATGGAGAGCCTCGGCACGCGCAAGGCCGAGATGGTCAACATGATCAACAACGGCAACGGCCAGGTCCGCCTGGAATTCATCATTCCGGCGCGCGGCCTGATCGGCTACCGCACGCAGTTCCTGACGCTGACGCGCGGCTACGGCATCATGAACCATGCGTTCGACAGCTACGGCCCGACCGTCGGCGGCAACGTCGGCGGACGCCATCAGGGCGTGCTTGTCGCGACCGAGAACGGCGTCTCGACGTTCTACGGCATGATGGGCGTCGAGGATCGCGGCATCCTGTTCCTCGAGCCGGGCACGGAGATCTACGAGGGCATGATCGTCGGCGAGCATAACCGCGACCAGGACATCGTCGTCAACATCTGCAAGGAGAAGCAGCTGACCAACATCCGGTCGGCCTCCAAGGATGAGACGGTCCGCCTCAAGACGCCTCGCACGTACTCGCTGGAGGCGGCGCTGGAGTACCTGAACGACGACGAATACTGCGAGATCACGCCGAAATCGATCCGCATGCGCAAGAAGCTGCTCAACAAGAGCGAACGCGAGCGGGCGGAGAAGCAGCGCAAGACGTCCCAGGCCGGAGTCTGATTCCAGCCGAACCCATGAAGCGAGCAAGCGGCGGTTTGGCGCCGGCGAACAGCCGGACAGCCAAATGCGCCGCTTGCTCGTTGTATCCATATCGGACCGCTTGTACAACCAACCGGAGGAGTGAACTCGGATGCAGGACTGGCTCAGCGACCATCCGCTTGTATCGTATATTCTGATTCTGGCCAGCGTCATCTATATTTTCAACAAAGTATTCCGTCCTCAGCAGCGGCTGCCGTTGCTGAAGGAGGTTCTGGTCTATCTGATGATGGCGATCGGCTCGACCGTGCTGCTCGTATTCCAGATCGACAAGCTGCCGATCATCCAATGCATGGCCGTCGCCGTCGCGATGATGCTGATGCTGCGCATCCGCCAGTTCAACGACCGGCGGACGGCGAAGCGCGAGCAGCGCCAAAGCGACGCCGGCCAGAGCTGATCCGCCTCTCCTGGCGTCCGGGAGGAAGCGTCCGAAATCAGGCTTGCGAACAAGGAGACAGCTATGAACAGGGGAAATGAATACCCGGCCCGCGGGCAGGGGAAATCCGGCGCTCCCGCCGGAAGCCGGAAGGGACGGCCCGGCAGGCGCAAGCCGAAGCGGGTGTATTGGCTGCGCAGGCTGATGACGCTGCTGGCGCTCGTCCTGCTCGCGGGGGCGGGCTTCGCGGCTTATCTGCTCTACGACGCCAACAAGGCGCTCGGCCAGATCAGCAGCGGCGCCCCGGCCGTGCCTTCGGCCGGATCGGTGCGCACGCAGCCGACCGCGATGCTGCTGATGGGGCTCGATACCCGTGGAGAGAGCGGCCTGCTCAATACCGACGTGCTAATGGCGGCGGCGTTCAATCCGCGCACCAAAAGCGCCGTCGTCGTGTCGATTCCGCGCGACGCTCGCGTGCCGGTCCAAGGCTACAAGCAGCGCAAGGTGAACAGCTATTATGCGGCGTTCATCGCCAACGCCAGATCCAAGAACAAGGACCTGAGCCGGGAAGAGGCAGAGCGTCAAGGCAAGCTCGGCATGAAGGATGCGATCGGCAGCTACCTCGGCATCCCGATCGACTACGCCGCAACGATCAATTTTCAAGGCTTCGCGGATGTCGTGGACGCGCTCGGCGGCGTCGAGGTGGACGTCGACATGGACATGGATTACGACGACCACGCGGGACAGCCGGGAGGCACGAGCATCCACTTGAAGAAAGGCGCGCAGAAGCTCTACGGCGAGGACGCGCTGGGCTTCGTCCGTTACCGCAAGTCCAACGACGGCACGAACATGAGCAGCGACTTCGAGCGCAATCAGCGCCAGGAGCAGGTGATCGGGGCGATGACATCCAGGCTGAAGTCGGTTTCCGGCATCCTGAGGCTCGGCAAAGTATTCGGCGCTGTCGGCGACAACATGAGGACCGACATGCCGGAGTCGGAGATTCGGGCGATGCTCATGGCCTACTTTGGCATCGGCGGCGGCGACATCGAGTTCATCGCGCTGACGGGCGACTGGCGGAGCCCCTACGTCTGTGTCGACGACGCCTCGCTGGCCAAAGCCAAAAAAGCGCTGCAGGCCAAACTGGGCGAATGACGGTAGTGGGTGCGGCATACGTATGTTATACTACAGCTAAGATGCTCATCATGAAAATCTGACTCGCGGGAGGTAGGCCGATGAGAGAGCGCGCTGGGTCTTGCTCTAAGATTCGCCTGGACGCGCCGTCGCATCCGGCTGCAGCGGCGCCGTTTCGCGCCGACAGCCCGTCCGCTTCGGCGGCGCGGCGCTCGCTCGTCTTCTCCGCGGCGACATGAAAAAGAAGCCTGGCGACCTCAACGGGTCGCCAGGCTTCTTGCGCGCTCGGGGGCTTGTCCCCCGCGCCCGGCATTCGCCTCCGGGCTAAGGCCGGGCGGGAGAGGCAGCGGGCTCCTTGACGTTCGATTCCGGCAGCGGCATGACCTCGCTCGGCAGCTGCGGCATGACGCGACCGATCAGATCGGCCATCTCCTCGGCGAAGCCCTGGATCGGCCGGCCGGCGCGGATGTCCTCTCCGAGCTCGGCGAGCCTGCGGCTCACGTCCATGTCGGCCGTGACGACGGCATTCACGCCGAGCGGATCCTCGCGAAGCGCCTGCGCGACGGCATACTTGATCGTTCCGACCTTGGAGCGCTCGACGCTGCCGCCGACGTCGATGCCGACGACAGCCGTAGTTCCGGCTACGACGGCATGCGCCTTCTCGACGCCTTCCACCCGGGTCGCCAGTTCCTCAAGCCGCTTGGCGGCTTGCGCGGAATCGAGCTTCTTGCCGTCGTCGGCATGGGTCTGCTGGGAGCGCATCGCCGCATCGCCGGCAGGCGGGGGAGCGGCATCGCGGCGTGCGGACGTCCCGCAGCCGGCAGTCGCCAAGCAAAGCACAGCAGCAGCTGAAAGCAGCCATTTTCTCATTTGCGGGACACCAGACCTTTCCTCGTACTTTGGACTCTGCAACCGACCCTAGTTTGTCCCTGTTCCGGAAGGATTATGCTTCCCGCCTTTCGGAACCATCCGGCGCCAGGAGGGGTTCTTCATGACTAAAATCTTCGTATTGGATACGAATGTGCTGCTTCATGATCCGCAGGCGATCTTCTCGTTCGACGACAACGAGGTCATCATCCCGGCCGTCGTGCTCGAAGAGATCGACTCCAAGAAGAGGCTGGCCGACGAGCTGGGCCGCAACGCCCGGCATGTCTCGAGGCTGCTCGACGGCTTGAGGGAGAACGGGCGCCTCCATGAAGGAATCGCGACCCCGCGCGGCGGCGTGCTGCGCGTCGAGCTCAACCATCGGAGCTTCGTCCGCGTCCAGGAAATGTTCGGGGAGATGTCGAACGACAACCGCATTCTCGCGGTCGCCCTGAATTACGATATGGAAGAGGAAGAAAAGGGCTCGAAGCGGGACGTCGTGCTCGTGAGCAAGGACGTGCTGGTGCGCATCAAGGCCGACGTGCTGGGGCTGCAGGCGGAGGACTATATGTCCGATCGCGTCGCGGAGCCTTCCGACGTCTATACCGGCACGGCGACGCTGTTCGTCCATCCATCGGTCATCGACGAGTTCTACTCCTATCGCTTCCTCAGCGTCAAGAGCCTGCAGCTGAGCTCGAGGCTCCATCCGAACGAGTTCATCATCCTGCGCGACGAGCTGGGCACGTCCAAGAGCGCGCTGCTCAAGGTGAGCCAGGACGGAGCAAGGCTGGAGCCGCTCTATATGAGCAACGATCCCGTCTGGGGCATCACGGCGCGCAACGCCCAGCAGCGGATGGCGCTCGAGCTGCTGCTGAACGACGACATCCCGCTCGTCACCCTCACCGGCAAGGCCGGCACCGGCAAGACGCTGCTCGCGCTGGCCGCCGGGCTGCTCAAGATCGAAGACGAGCATAAATACAAGAAGCTGCTCATCGCCCGCCCCGTCGTGCCGATGGGCAAGGATATCGGCTATCTGCCCGGCGAGAAGGACGAGAAGCTGCGTCCGTGGATGCAGCCGATCTACGACAACCTGGAATTCCTGTTCGATACCAAAAAGTCCGGCGACATCGACAAGATTCTGATGGGGCTCGGCAGCATCCAGGTCGAAGCGCTCACCTACATCCGCGGGCGCTCGATTCCGGGCCAGTTCATCATTATCGACGAAGCGCAGAACCTGAGCCGGCATGAGGTCAAGACGATCGTCTCGCGCGTCGGCGAAGGCAGCAAGATCGTGCTCATGGGCGATCCCGAGCAGATCGACCATCCTTACCTCGACTCGATGAGCAACGGCCTGTCCTACATCGTGGAAAGCTTCAAGAAGGAAGGGCTGAGCGGGCATATCAACCTGGAGAAGGGCGAGCGCTCCAAGCTGGCCCAGCTGGCGGCGGACCTGCTCTAAGGACGGCGACGGGATAGGCCGAAGGCTTCAGATCGCTGAAGCTTTCGGCCTGTTTTTTTGCGAAGGCAAGGAAGACAAGTCCCGATTCTTTTGATAGGATAGAAGAATAGAGAAGAGAAGGGGAGACCGAGGAGGACTGGACCCTGGAACGCAAAAAGTGGATGATTCTACCCGGCGCCGTCGTCGTATGCGCGCTGCTGCTGCTCGTCCAGGAAGGACCTTCCCCCGTCTCGCTGCTGCCGCAGCCGGCGGATCAGCCGTCGGGAGGCGCCGAGCGCCCGCAGGACGGCAGCGACGACAGTCGGGAGGCAAGGCTCCGTGTAAGCGTTTCCTTAGGGCCGGAGGCGCTTGAAGCCCTCGAGCGGATCACCGAGGAATGGGAAAGCCGCCATCCCTATTGGCAGGCCGAGCTCGTGCCGGCGGACGCCGAGGCCGATCGGGGAACGGGCGTGGACGGGCAGCGGGCCGACATCGCGCTTCTATCGAGCCGCGACGTCTTGCGCTGGGCTTCGGCGGGCAAGCTGCTGCCGGCGGACGGGCTCGTCCCGCAGGACAGCGGCTCGGGTTCCGTCTCCGAGGCAAGCCCGATCGTCCAGGAGCTTCGTTGGCGGGGCTATGCGTGGGGGACGCCGGCTTATGCGGATCCTCCCGTGCTGATCTGGAGCCGCGAAGCGCTGCAGGCTGCCGGCTGGAGCAAGCCGCCCGAAACCTGGGCGGAGCTGGAGCGGCTGCGGGCGCAGGCGCCGGAGAGGGCGGCGGCGGCGATCCCCGCCGCGGACGGCATCCAGGCGCTGTCCTGGCTGGCGCGCTGGCATGGCGGCGGCGCGACGCTTGATCCCGCGCTGCTGGAGGCGTCCGTGCTGCCGCGGACGGCTCCCTTGCAAGCGGCGGATCTGGCGGCTGCCGGGAGCGCGGACGCTGCCGTCGAGCTGGCGCGCCGGGGCGGCAGCTATGCGACCGTCGTGCCGCTGTCCTATTATCGCAGCCATGGCCTGCACGTCGAATTCATCGCCGATGCGAGCCTCGCCGCCGCCGCCGCTCCGTCCGCTCTGGGCGGGTACGGCTACGTGATCTCTTCCGACACGGAATTCCCGGCTGCCGCCGGCTCCTGGATCGCTGCCGCGGCGGGCAGGAGCGCCCAAGAGCGGCTGCGGGAGGAGGCCGGGCTGCTGCCGGCCGATCCGAGCTTGTACGCGGGCGCCGGCGCGGCGGCGGAGACGCCGCTCTCCGTCTGGAAGCAGGCGCTCTTCCCGCAAGGAAGCGCGGGCGCAGGGCCGGAGAGCGGCCGCCTGCTGCCGTTCGGGCCGCTCTGGTCGGCTTACGGGACATCTGCCGGCGCGATGAGCCCGCAGCAGCTGGCGAACGCCTGGAGGCAGTCGCTGGAGGCGTCGTGAGCCTGCCTGCCGGAGCGGCAGGCAGGCTGCGGCCAGGCCGGAGCGGCACAGGCATGCCCATCTCAATAAAAAGGCCGTTTCCGGCGTCGCAGACGCTTGCGGAAACGGCCTTTTTGGCGTTGTTTTGAGCTATAGGGAAAACTTGAAGCGAAGGAGCAGCTCATGCTCTTGAATCTGAACGGAATCGACGCGCACGAACGAGATGAACTTGCTTGGATAAAAGCCGAGATTGAACGACTGCTCCAGCTCGTCGATCGTCGACTGCGGCAGGTCCAGGCCATTGAAGCGCAGTCCGTCAATGCGGAAGCGGATGCCGTTTTTCGGCTTCTCGACAAGCTCGTAGCGGCCGATCGCCTCCAGCTCGAGCTGTCCCTCGCTGCCGCTGGCGACGACCCGTCCGTCCTCGAAGGCGAAGCGGAACGAGGCGAGCGCGGGGTCTTGCTCCTGCAGGAACCGGTTAAGCGTTTCGTCGGGCAGCGTCAGCGTATAGCCACCGGCGTCGAGCTTCAAATGCTCCGGATGCTCCTTCAGCCAGTCGGGCAGCCGGTTCATCGCCTTCGCGAGCGCCTTGAAATAGGAGCGCAGCTTTTCCCGTCCCTCGGACTCCCACAGCTGCTGGACCGTGCCGATCCGGCTGCGCGTCGCCTCCGGATCGTCGCTCGCCGCGATTTCCCGCTCCAGCTGCTGCCGCAGGCCGTCCATCTGGCTCCGCCGCTCCGTCAGCTGCCGCTCCAGGGCCGCCAGCCCGCTCCGTTCCCGGCCCAGCCGGGCGAGATCCGCGCGCAGCCGCTCGGAGCGCTCGCGGTAGTCGGCGATTTTGACGCGGTCGCCGCTCACGACCAGCTCGATCAGATCGAGCGTACGCAGCAGGTCGCCCAGGCTGCGCACATGCAGCAGCGCTCCGAGCAGCTTTTCCTGCTTGCCCATATAGTAGCTTGCCAGCGACTCGCCCGCCTGCCGCTTCCGCTCCTGGAGCTGTGCTTCCTGCCGCTGAAGCTGTCCCGACGAGTCGTCGATCCGCTGCTGGAGCTGAAGCCGGTTCGTCTGGATGCGGCCCAGCTCCTGGTCGATCTCGACGATGCGCAGGCTCATCTCAAGCAGCTGCCGCTGGGCGTCGGCGCTGCCGCCGCCGGAGGAAGCGGCCGGGGCGGAGGCAAGCGCAAGCGCCGGCAGCTGCGCGAGCGCGATCAGCAAGACGAGCAGGCTCGCCAGACGGGCAGGGAATGATTTCGGCATTGGTGTCAGACGGCCCTCCCCTCTTGTCCGGTTGTCTTCTACCCTATGCCCCGGCAGCTCCCGGAATGCAAACAACCGCCGGGCGCAAGGCCCGGCGGTCGATCGCTTGAAGCATGTCGGATCAGAACGGAAGGTCCATCTTGAAGATGGTCCAGTAGCTGAAGCCCAGGAAGGTCAAGATCATGTAAGCCCAGAACATCAGTATGTACGTACGCTCCGTAAAGTTCAGGTAGCCCAGGAAGAAGAAGGCGATAGCCTGGAAGAAAAACAGAAGCGAAAACTCGGTCATATGTCCTGCAAATGCCATGAGGGCGATCACCAGACACCAGAAGCCGAGTACGCGAAACATGCGCGCCATGAGACGAATCCCCCTCTCGTTACGACCAGATAATATGCTAAAGAACATTATAGCGTTTTGGTCAAATACTGTAAACCGCTTTCCCGGACAACCCGGACTGAAATTCGCCATTCCGTTCTTCGCCCTTATCCTTGCCCCGGGAGGAGGATCTTATGTATGAGGCGCACCTTTATTGGATATACATTTTAGTATCAATAGATTCTATGAACTCCTGGGAGGGCATAGAGTGGAAGAAAGCGCGTTATCGCGAGGAGGTTGTAGCGAGAATGACAGCAGTCAGGCAAGATGCATGGAGCCCGGAGGACGACTTGATCCTCGCCGAGGTGACGCTGAGACATATTCGGGAAGGGGGAACCCAGCTCGGAGCCTTCGAGGAGGTCGGAGAGCGGATATCCCGCACCCCCGCGGCATGCGGCTTCCGCTGGAACAGCTGCGTGCGCAAGCGGTACGAGGAGGCGATCCAGCTCGCCAAGCAGCAGCGGCAGAAACGGAATTATTTGAAGAAGCAGACGGCGGTCGCCTCGCATGTCTCGGCCGTGGCGGAGCAGGACGTCCGCTCGAGCCGCTCGGAGGAATCCGGGTTCGGCGAAGAGACGGTCGCCATCGAGGCCGTCATCCGGTACCTGAAGCAGTGGAAAGCGACCTACAGCGACCTGCAGCGGCAGATCAGCCGGCTCGAGAAGGAGCTCAAGCTTCGGGACGACGAGCTCTCCGGGTTGAGGGAGCTGAACGACAAGCTGTCGACCGACGCGAACCACGCGCAGCTCGACTACCAGTCGGTGAACGACGATTACAAGATGCTGATCCAGATCATGGACCGGGCGCGTCGGATGACGGTCTTGAACGAAGAAGAGGAGACTCGTCCCCGGTTCAAGATGGATGCGAGCGGAAACTTGGAGCGGATCGAATGAGAGCGGGGCGGCAGTCGACTTCGGAAGAAGGCGGCTGCCGCTTTTTTGCGCCTTGTTTGAGCATTGCCGGCGGGGAGCAGGCTGCTGCGCTGCGCGAGCCTAGCCAAGCTGTCAAGAGGACGAACAAGGCGCTGCGCGAGCCTAGCCGCGAGCCGAGTCTTATGGGACGAATAGGCCGCTGCGCGAGCCGAGCCTTTCTCCGATTCCACTGGAAGCCGGATGCCCTGATTTTCTGACCTCCTATGCGGAGGCCATCCGTCTTCCAAGAGGACCGCTGCCGCTTCTCCGAAAGGCATCGTCTCGCTTCGCTCCCTTCGTCCCGGCGCCCGCCTCCCCCCCTTTTTTTGGGGGGAGGGGAGCGTCTCCCGCATACCCGGGAGACGGCAATGCTCATTCGCGCTCATCGCCTGACCACGCTATGAAGTAAAGCCAACAAGTCGAAAAATCGAGTTAGTTGGAAGGCGCTAGCGTCGCAACGCTCGGAGTTGCGCGGAAAAACCGAGTAACTTGGGTACGCAGAAGGGGGAACGGGCGGAGTTGCGCGGAAAAACCGAGTAACTCGGGTACGCAGAAGGGGGAGCGGGCAGAGTTGCGCGGAGAAACCGAGTAACTCAGGTACGCAGAAGGGGGAGCGGGCGGAGTTGCGCGGATAAACCGAGTAACTCAGGTACGCAGAAGGGGGAGCGGGCAGAGTTGCGCGGAAAAACCGAGTAACTCAGGTACGCAGAAGGAGAAACGGGCAGAGTTGCGCGGAAAAACCGAGTAACTCGGGTACGCAGAAGGGGGAGCGGGCAGAGTTGCGCGGATAAACCGAGTAACTCAGGTACGGAGCAGGAGAAACAGGCGGAGTTGCGCGGAAAAACCGAGTAACTCAGGGTTCAGCGGGATCAAGAAGCTTTTGAGAGTTCTGGAGAATGCGATTTAAGGGATCTGGACCCAAGGAGATCGGAACGATCCCCGGCCCCGTGAAGCGGGGGGCGATCTCCGGCCTGCCGCCCCGAAAAGCGGGTTGCGGTCCCGGCCTGCGATGTCGGCTCCGCGAAGCGGGGCCGTTTCAATCCCGCTTTCCGGTCAAGCGTCCCATTTTGTGCTGTCCAAGCCTCCCGTCCTTCTGCTAAAATGCCCCTGTGAAGAAGGAGGATGACGATGAAGATCGAGATCATCGGAGCCGGAGCCGTCGGGCTGCTGCACGGGGCGAGGCTGGCGCTCGGCGGCGCGCAGGTGCGGATGCTGACGCGCGGCAAGGAACAGGCGGAGCTGCTGGCGCGGGATGGCATCCGCCTCAGCCGAGGCGGGGAGGCGCTTGACGTCGCGGTCGAGGCGTCCACGCTGCATGACGCGGCAACGGCAGAGGCCGAGGCGTCCGCGCTGAATGATGCGGCAACGGCAGAGGCTGAGGCGTCCGCGCTGCATGACGCGGCAACGGCAGAGGCTGAGGCGTCCGCGCTGCATAAGGTGGCAATGGCTAGAGGCGAAGCGTCCGCACTGCAAGACGCGGCAAAGGCTGAAGCAGGCCGGAACGAGCGCGAAGGGCGCTGGCATGTGCTGGCGGTCAAGCAGACGGCGCTCGGCCCGGAGCTGCTGCGGCAGCTGGCGGCGCTCCTGCGGCCCGGAGACAGCCTGCTCTGCCTGCAGAACGGAATCGGGCATCTCGAGCAGCTGGCGCGGACGCTGCCGGGAATCCGCCTTTATGCCGGCATGACGAGCGAGGGGGCGCTGCGCGTCGGCGCGCGCGAGGTTGTCCATGCCGGGGCGGGCGAGCTGCATTACGGCCCGGCGCCGGGAGCGGATGGAAGCGCCTCCGCGGACCCGCTGCTCGCCGGTTGGAGGCAAGCGCTGCAACGGGCAGGAATCGCCGCTTTTTTGTCGAATGACGTGGAAGACCGCATCTACCGGAAGCTTCTCCTGAACGCCGTCATCAACCCGCTCACCGCGCTGCTCGACGTTCCGAACGGCCGGCTGCCCGAGCATCCGCAGGGCAGCCGCCTCATGAAGGCGCTGCATGAGGAGAGCCTCTCGATCCTCGTGAGCGCTGGCTTCGCTGCGACGGGCGAGGAGTGGGAGCGGCTGCTGGACGTATGCCGCAGGACGGCCGCCAATACGTCGTCGATGCTGGCCGACGTCCGGGCCGGCCGCCCGACGGAGATCGCCAGCATCAACGGGGAGCTGGCGCGCCTGGCGGCACGGCACGGCGTGCCGGCGCCGCTGAACGAGGCGGCCGCGGCGCTGGTGCATGCGCTCGAATGACGCTCCAGAGAGGTCAGGTGAAGCCTATGTTTCTTTGGGACCTGTTGAAGACGATCTACGCCGTGCTGGCCGCGGCGCCGTTCCTCCCGTTCGCGGCCGTCTATCTCGGCAGCCGCATGCTGACGGGCGACAAGGGCCGGTCGTTCCGGCTGGCGATGGATGTCACGACGCTGCTGCTCATCGGCTGCGTGGCGGTGCTGTTCAACCGCGTCTTCTCCAACTCTTTCGGCTTGTACGGCATCCTGCTCCTGATGCTGCTCGGAGGCGGCCTCATCGGCAATCTCCAGCATCGCAAGCGCGGCGAAATCGACGCGGCCAAGGCGTTCCGAGCCGTCTGGAGAGCGGGCTTTTTCGTTATGGGCTTCCTCTATGTGGTGCTGATGGCGACCGGCATCACGCAGCATCTGCTGAGGCTGTAGCCCGGCCGGCGCCAATCTGTTATACTTTCAGTTACGGTTTTGACGGTCGTACCGTCATTGTGTACAATCGTAGCGAAAGAATGGTAGGATCTCGGGGAGGCCGATTCGGGTCATGGACATCGTTCGAATGGAGCTGCCTTTCGGGCAGCCCCTTGCAGATGCATACATACAGCGCCGCGACCCTGCGCTGGAAGAGCTGTTCGGCCATCATCCGGCCGACGGCTCCTCCTGGCGCAGGCGGCTCGATTATTTGAACGGCTCGGCCGATCGGCGCGCCGGCAGCCGCGAGCTGGCCGGCGCGCTGCGCGCTTTCCAGCAGCCGCTCGGCATCTCGGAGGCGGCCGAGCGGAATTTGGAGCGGCTCGCGGACGGCGCTCCCGTCGTCGTCGGCGGCCAGCAGGCCATCCTATGGACCGGGCCGCTCATGATCCTTTATAAGGCGGTGACGATCCTGCAGGCCGCCGAAGCCGCTTCCAAAAGGCTCGGGGTGCCGGTCGTGCCGGTATTCTGGATCGCGGGCGAGGACCATGACTGGGACGAGGCTTGCCTCGCCTGCCTGCCCTCGCCGGTGGACGCGCCGGAACTCCGGCGGCTCTCCATGCCGCGTCCGCCCGGCCCAGCGACGTCGGTCAGCCGCACCCGGCTCGGCGGCTCCGACCTCGAGGCGGCGCTGGCCGAGCTGGAAGCGGGGCTCGCCGACACGCCGTTCAAGCCGGAGCTGCTGCGCTCGCTCCGCGCCCGGGCGGCCGGCTGCGCGACGCTGACCGAGCTGTTCGCGGCGCTGCTGACGGACTGGCTCGGAGAGTCCGGCTTGCTGCTTGCCGACGCCGACCATCCGGCGCTTCGCCGGCTGGAAGGGCCGATGTTCCGGCGGCTGGCGGAATCGTCCGGCGAGCTTGCCGCAGCGTACGCCGCCTCGACCCGCCGGGTCGAGGCGCTCGGCTACAAGGCGCAGGCCGAGGCGGCGGAGGACGCCGCCAACCTGTTCTTGTTCGCGGAGGAGCCGCGCGCCGGCGAGCGGCTGCTGCTGCAGCGCGCCGGCGGACGCTTCCGCGACCGCCGCGGCCTCGTGTCGCTGAGCGAGGCCGAGCTGCTGGAGCTGGCCGAGGCGCATCCGGAGCGGCTGAGCAATAACGTGCTTACCCGTCCGCTCATGCAGGATTATTTGTTCCCCGTCCTTTCCACCGTGCTCGGACCGGGCGAGATCGCCTACTGGGCGCAGACGGCCGAAGCGTTCGGACGGCTCGGCATGCAGATGCCGATCGTCACGCCGCGCCTGAGCTTCACGCTGCTGGAGCCGCATGCCGTCAAGACGATGGCGCGGCATTCGCTGCAGCTGGAGCAGGTGCTCGCCGGTCTCGGCGGCGTCAAGGCGGAGCTGCTCGACCGGCAGGGAGCGGCGGACATCCGCGGCGGCTTCGAGCAGGCGCTGCAGGCGATGCGCGAGGCGTATCGGCCCGCGCTGGCGCTGGCGGCCGGACAGGAGCGCGGCCTGGAGGAGCTCGGCCGGACGAATTGGGAGCGGATCGCGCGGGAAATCGGCTACATGCAGGCCAAAACGCTGCAGGCGCTCGAAAGCCGCGAGCGGACGGAGCTGGAGCGGCTGGCCGGGCTCGAGCTGTCGGCCGTGCCGGAAGGCCGTCCGCAGGAGCGGGTGCTGGCGGCGGTCTATTTCATGAACCGCTATGGAAGAGGCTGGCTGGACCGGCTGCTGGCGGAGCCGTACGAGCCCTGCGCCAAGCACGGCGTCATGCGGCTCTGATCGAGGGAAACCACTGAAGAAAAGAGGCAGATCAATGAGCGTGAAAGCGAAGGAAACGAGCATCGTGGCCGATAGGAGCCTCGCTGCGGAAGGCAAGCTGAAAATCGACTGGGTGCAGGCGCATATGCCGGTGCTGAACCAGATCCGCGAGCAGTTCGAGAAGGAGCAGCCGTTCAAGGGACTGAAGGTGTCGATCTGCCTTCATCTGGAGGCGAAGACGGCCTATCTGGCCAAGGTCGTACAGGCCGGCGGAGCGGAAGTGACGATCACCGGCAGCAACCCGCTGTCCACGCAGGACGACGTGTGCGCGGCTCTCGTCGAGGACGGCATCACGGTGTTCGCCAAGTACAACCCGGATCCGCAGGAGTTCAAGCAGCTCATGGTGCGCGCGCTGGAGAGCAAGCCGGACCTCATCATCGACGACGGCGGCGACTTCGCGACGATCCTGCATGCCGAGCGCCCGGATCTGATGGAGAATCTGCGCGGCGGCGCGGAGGAGACGACGACCGGCATCATCAAGCTCAAGGCGCTGCAAAAGGAAGGCGCGCTCAAATTCCCGATGGTCGCCGTCAACGACGCCTACTGCAAGCATCTGTTCGACAACCGCTACGGCACCGGACAGTCGGCCTGGGACGGCCTCATCCGCACGACGAACCTGATCGTGACCGGCAAGACGGTCGTCGTCGTCGGCTACGGCTGGTGCGGCAAAGGGGTCGCGATGCGGGCCAAAGGACTCGGCGCGAACGTCATCGTCACCGAGGTCGACGCGATCAAGGCCGTCGAAGCCCATATGGACGGCTTCCAGGTGATGCCGATGGCCGAGGCCGCCAAGCACGGCGACATGTTCATCACCGTGACCGGCAACAAGTACGTCATCAACGGCGAGCACTATCCGCAGATGAAAAACGGCGCGATCCTCGCCAATGCGGGCCATTTCGACGTCGAGTTCAGCAAGCCGGATCTGGCCGCGCTCACCAAGGAGATCCGCACGGTGCGCAAAAACATCGAGGAATACCGGCTGCATGACGGCCGCTCGATCTACGTGCTCGCCGAAGGCCGTCTCGTCAATCTCGCGGCCGGCGACGGCCATCCGGCCGAGATCATGGACATGACGTTCGCGCTCCAGGCGGTCGCGCTCAAGTATGTCAACGACAGCTACAAGGAGCTCGGCCCGGGCGTCGTCAGCGTCCCGTATGAGCTCGACGAGCGCGTGGCGCGCACGAAGCTGGAGGCGCTCGGCATCCACATCGACGCGCTCACCGAAGAGCAGAAGCAGTACCTGGACAGCTGGTCGTCGTAAGAGGAACCTGCCGAACGTGAAGCCAGACGGCTTAGCCGTCTGGCTTTTTCGCGCTTTTCCGACATTTGAATTTGCGATGCCGATAGACGACTCGCGGCCGCAGAAAGTTTTATCGGACCCGTGAAAAAAGGGACAAAAAGATTATGAAAAACGTCCTCATCTAGCAGGAAAAGGACGCGATACGCCGAATACCAATTCCCGAGTGGGAGAAAGTGGGGCAAAGTGGAGCGTTGGGGGAAGGGAGTGGGGCAAGCCTATGTTTCTGGGAGAGCATCAGCACAGCTTGGACGACAAAGGCCGCCTTACGATTCCTGCCAAGTTCCGCGAGCATCTCGGCCCGGCTTTCATCGCGACCCGCGGCTTGGACAACTGCCTGTTTGTGTATCCGATGGAAGAGTGGAAGCAGCTTGAGCAGAAAATTCGCCAGCTCCCCCTCATGAAGGCGGACGCGCGAGCGTTCAGCCGTTTTTTCTTTTCGGGGGCGGTCGAATTGGAGCTCGACAAACAGGGAAGGGTAAATTTGCCCAATCACTTGACGGAGTATGCGAAGCTGGAAAAGGATTGCATGGTGCTCGGCGTGTCGAGCCGGGTCGAAATCTGGAGCAAGCCGCTGTGGGAAGGCTACTACGAGCAGTCGGAGGAAACTTTCAACGAGATCGCGGAGAAGCTGGTGGATTTCGACATTCAATTCTGATTCACATCATTCAATTTGGATTAAGGATCGAACAGTCACCAAGGTCAGTCACCAAGGGATCAGGAGGAACAGACATTGTTTCATCACATTACGGTATTGAGAGAAGAAGCCGTGGACGGCTTGGCGATCAAGCCGGACGGCATCTATGTCGACTGCACGCTCGGCGGAGCCGGGCACAGCGAGCTGATCGCCTCGAGGCTCGGCCCGGGCGGCCGGCTGATCGCGTTCGACCAGGACGATTGGGCGCATGAAAATGCCCGCGTCCGGCTCGCTCCCTATCTCGATCGCGTGACGCTCGTGCGCAGCAACTTCCGCTACCTGCAGGAGCAGCTGATGCTGCTGCCCGAGGTGCCCAAGACGAACGGCGTTCCGCAGGTCGACGGCATCCTGTTCGATCTCGGCGTGTCCAGCCCGCAGCTGGACGAGGCCGAGAGAGGCTTCAGCTACAACCATGACGCTCCGCTCGACATGCGGATGGACCGGGAGTCGGAGCTGACCGCGCATGAAGTCGTCAACACCTGGGACGAGAAGGAGCTTGCCCGCATTCTGTTCGTGTACGGCGAGGAAAAGTTCTCCCGGCAGATCGCGCGCGCCATCGTGAAGAAGCGCGCCGAGGGCGACATCTCGACGACAGGAGAGCTGGCGGAGCTGGTCAAGTCCGGCATCCCCGCGGCGGCGAGGCGCACGGGCGGCCATCCGGCCAAGCGCAGCTTCCAGGCGCTGCGGATCGCGGTCAACGACGAGCTCGGCGCGGAGGAGGAAGCGCTGGAGCAGGCCGTCGCCTGCACGGCGCCGGGCGGCAGGATATCGGTCATCACGTTCCATTCGCTCGAGGACCGGATCTGCAAGCAGCTGTTCGCCGGGCATCTCGCCCGCTGCACATGCCCGCCCGATTTTCCCCAATGCGTCTGCGGCAACAAAGGCGAGCTGAAGCTCGTGACGCGCAAGCCGGTGCTGCCGTCGGAGGAGGAGCTGGAGGCGAATCCCCGCTCCCGCTCGGCGAAGCTGAGGGTGGCGGAGAAGCTTGACGCCTGAGGCTGCCCCAAGCAAGAAATCTCGAACCTGGAACCGACCCAACAAAAATTCGATGCCCGATCATCATGCCGGCAGATCAGATGAAACCGCAGGAGGGGAGCCCGCTTTGGCTTACACGAATGGCAATTTGGCTTTGCAGCCCAAACGAAAACCGCAGCAGCAGCCGGTAAAGGAAACGAAACGAGTCGTCAAGGTCCGGAGGACGATCCCGCCGAGGGAAATGCTGCGCTACATGGCGTCTGTGCTGGCGGTCGTCGGCGTGCTCGTGCTGATCCTGTTCCGCTACGCGCAGGATTACCGGATGGAGCTCCAGATCAAGGAGCTGAACTCCAGCTACAAGCAAGCGGCCGTCGAAGTCAAAGTGCTGCAGGGCGAAGTGGCCAAGCTGTCCGATCCCGCCGTCATCGCCAAAAAAGCGAAAGAGCTCGGCATGACTCCGGCCGGAGCGGACAAGGCGGACGAAGGCCAAGAAACAGGGCGGTAAGCGATGAAGGCGAACCATGCTTTTCAAACCGTAAAGCGGATCAAAATGCGTACCGTCGTTGTCGGAGGGCTTATTACCCTCCTTTTTCTTATTCTGCTGAGCCGGTTGTTCTGGGTCCAGGTCGTGAAAGCGGACTTCTGGCTGGACGAGGCGAAAAAGATCTGGACGGCCCAGGACACGATTCCGGCCGAGCGGGGCACGATCAGCGACCGCAACGGCACGCTGCTGGCGATGAACATCCCGGCCTATTCCGTCGTCGTCGATCCGAAGATGCTGGACAAGGTCGGACTGGCCGCGGAAGCGTCTCAAGGGCTGGCCAAGGTGCTCGGCAAGCCGGAGGCGGAGGTGCTGCAGCAAGCGACCTACCGCAATGACAAGGGCGAGCTCGTGCAGTACCGCATGCTCCGTCCGCAGGGCTATCAGATCGACAAGGCGAAGGCCGACGAGGTGCTGGCGCTGCGCAAGGCGCTCGCCGAGAGCTACAAGAAGCGCACGGGCAAGACGCTGCGCGAGGGCTCGGTCGGCATCGTGCTCGAGGAAAGCTCGAAGCGCTACTACCCGAACAATTTTCTCGCGGCGCATGTGCTCGGCTATATGAACAAGGAAGGCCAGCCGGTCACCGGCCTCGAGGCGGGCTTTAACGACCTGCTCAAGGGCCAGGACGGCAAGATCGTCTACGAGAAGGACGGCAACCGCGTCCAGGTGGCGAGCGGCAGGGCCGAGGTGCAGCCGGCGGTGAACGGCGGCAAGCTGAAGCTGACGCTCGATGCCGAGATCCAGAACTTCCTGCAGGACGCGATCCAGAAAGTGTACGACGAGTACAAGCCGGAGAGCGTCACGGCGATCGCCGCCGATCCGAACACGATGGAGATCCTCGGCATGGGCAGCCTGCCTTCCTACGATCCGAACGACTACTCCAAGTACAAGGTCGGCAATTTCTACAACCATGCGGTCAGCTCGCTGTACGAGCCGGGCTCGACGTTCAAGATCGTGACGCTGGCGAGCGCGGTGCAGGAAGGCGTGTTCAACCCGAACGCCACCTATAAGTCCGGCTCGATCAAAGTGCCGGGCAACACGGTGCGCGACATCCGCCGCGGCGGATGGGGCGAGATCAGCTATCTGGAAGGGCTCAAGCGCTCCTCCAACGTCGCCTTCGTCAAGCTCGGCTACGAGATGCTCGGCAAGGAGAAGCTCGTCGACTACATCGAGAACTTCGGCTTCGGCAAGCGCACCGGCGTCGAGCTCGGCAACGAGTCCAGGGGCGTGCTCAACATCATCTATCCGTCCGACGTCGCCCGCGCGACATTCGGCCAGGGACCGGTGGCGGTGACGCCGATCCAGCAGGTCACGGCCGTCGCGGCCGTCGCCAACGGCGGCAAGCTGATGAAGCCGCATATCGTCAAGTCGGTCGAGGATCCCAAGACCGGCAAGGTGACGGAGACGAAGCCGGAGGTCGTGCGGCAGGTCATCAGCGCCGAGACGTCGCGCAAGGTCGGCGAGTACCTCGAGCAGGTCGTCTCCGACAAGGAGATCGGCAGCGGCAAAAACGCCGCGATCGCCGGCTACCGCATCGCCGGCAAGACCGGCACCGCGCAGAAGGTCGTCGGCAAAGGCTACTCGTCGGATAAATACGTCGTCTCCTTCATCGGCTACGCGCCGGTCGAAAATCCGCGCATCGTCGTCTACGTGCTCGTCGACTCGCCGAACAACCCGATGGTCGGCGGCGGCACCGTCGCGGCGCCGGTGTTCAAGGAAATCGTCGGCAACAGCCTGCGCTACATGGGCGTCAAGCCGTCGGTCGAGACGACGGCCTCCTCCGGGCAGGCGGCGCTGACCGTGCCCGACCTGAAAGGGCTCGGAGCGGCCGAGGCGCAGGCGGAGCTGAAGAAGCGCGGCCTCGAGTCGAAGCTGGTCGGCAAAGGTGCGAAGGTGCTGCAGCAGATGCCGCCGGCCGGAGCGGTGCTGGCGGAAAAGCAGCGCGTCTACCTGCTCACCGAGAAGGAGAGCGAGCTGGCGCTGCCGTCGCTCGCCGGACTGTCGCTGCGGGACGCGCTGCAGCTCTGCTCCTCGGCCGGCAAGCGCTGCGTCACCGAGGGCGAAGGCTATGTCGTCGCTCAGAGCGATGCGCGCCTGAACGGCGAGCCGGTCGTCAAGCTGACGTTGAAGCCTCCGGGCGAGGCGGCGGCCGAGTCCGCCGACGGAAGCGCCGCAGACGCGGCAGCGGACGGCGAGAAGAAGCCGAAGGAAGGCTCTGCGGATACGGAAACAGCCGGCAGCGGGCCGGACCGGTCGCCAGGAGGCTGAGCGGCCGCGGCTCTGCGGCTCGCGAGGTCGGGCCCGGCCTCCGGGCTTGTTCTACAACCTCTCTTCATCGAATAGGGTAACGTGTACGGACAGACTCTGGCTGTCCTCCCAAGTTCGAACGGAGAGGGGAACGAGCGGATGAAGGTGTCCCACGTCACCTTGCGCCGGCGCCTGTTCCTGGCGCTGGTCATCGTCATCATCGGATTCGGCGCGCTCATCGCGCGCCTTGCCTATGTCCAGCTGGCGCGCGGAGGCGAGCTGTCGGCCAAGGCGGAGGACAACTGGCGCCGCGAGGTCGACTTCGCGCCGCGCCGCGGCGATATCCTCGACCGCAGCGGCGAGCAGCTCGCCTACAACGTCAGCTCGCCTACGATCGTGGCCATCCCGGTCCAGATCAAGGACAAGGAGGGCACCGCCCGCAAGCTGGCCCCCGTGCTCGGCATCGACGAGCAGAAGCTGCTCGGCTTGCTCAAGAAGCGGGCGAGCAGCGTGTTCATCAAGCCCGAGGGACGCAAGATCACGCTGGAGAAGGCGATGGAGGTGCGCAAGCTGGAGCTGCCGGGCATCGTCGTGGCGGAGGACAACAAGCGCTACTATCCGTTCGGCGAGCTGGCCGCCAGCGTGCTCGGCATCACCGGCATCGACGGCGGCCTGACCGGCGTCGAGAAGAAATACGATTCCTACCTCAAGGGAGTAAAGGGAAGCGTCTCCTACCTGTCGGACGCGAGCGGCCATCTCATGCCCGGCTCGACCGACAAGCTCGACGAGCCCCAGGACGGGCTGAACCTGCAGCTGACGATCGACCGGCAGATCCAGAGCATCATGGAGCGCGAGCTTGACCAGGCGATGGCCAAGTACAAGCCGAACAGCGCGATTGCGATCGCCATGGATCCGAACAACGGCGAGGTGCTCGGCATGGCCAGCCGTCCGACGTTCGAGCCGGGCAACTACAACGCCTATCCGGCGGAGGTGTACAACCGCATCCTGCCGATCTGGATGACGTACGAGCCGGGCTCGACGTTCAAGATCATCACCTTGTCGGCGGCGCTGGAGGAAGGCAAGGTCAACCTGAAGAACGAGCATTTCTACGACCCCGGAGCGGTCGAGATCGGCGGCGCGAGGCTGCGCTGCTGGAAAAAGGGCGGCCACGGCAGCCAGACGTTCCTCGAGGTCGTGCAGAACTCCTGCAACCCCGGCTTCGTCGCGCTCGGCAACCGGCTTGGCAAAGAGACGCTATTCAAGTATATTAAGGACTTCGGCTTCGGGAAGAAGACCGGCATCGACATCGGCGGCGAGGAGAACGGCATCCTGTTCAAGCCCAGTCAGGTCGGACCGGTGGAGCTGGCGACGACCGCGTTCGGGCAGGGCGTATCGGTGACGCCGATCCAGCAGATCGCGGCGGTGTCCGCGGCGGTCAACGGCGGCACGCTCTACAAGCCTCATCTGGCCAAGGCGTGGATCAAGCCCGAGACGGGCGAGGTGGTCGAGCGGATCGAGCCGGAGGCGGTGCGCAAGGTCATTTCCGAAAAGACCAGCGCGCAAGTGCGCGAGGCGCTCGAGAGCGTCGTCGCGCTCGGCACCGGCGGCAACGCCTTCCTCGACGGCTACCGCGTCGGCGGCAAGACGGGCACCGCGCAGAAGGTCATCAATGGCCGTTATTCGGCCAACGAGCACATCGTCTCGTTCATCGGCATCGCGCCGGCCGACAATCCGCGCATCGTCGTCTACGTCGCCGTCGACAATCCGCAGGGCATCCAGTTCGGCGGCGTCGTCGCCGCGCCGATCGTCAAGGGCATCCTCGAGGACTCGCTGCAGTACATGGGCGTGCCCAAGAGCGCCGATCAGATCGGCAAGAAGTACAAATACGGCGAGACGGCGACGGTCACCGTCCCGAATCTCGTCGGCAAGACCGTTTCGGACATCTACGAGGATATGAACATGAACTTCAATCTCGTCTCCGCCGGCAGCGGCAGCACCGTCATCCGGCAGGCGCCGGAGGCCGGGGCCCGCGTGGACAAAGGCTCGACGATCCGCATCTATCTCGGCAGCGACGCGGATCTGCCGCAGCCGACCGGGGACGGGCATAGCCATTGACGCATGACAGAGAGGAGAGAGAACGATGCGCTTGGAGCAACTGGCATCGCAGCTTAAGACCGCCCGCCTCGCAGGAGACGGAGCGACGGAGATCACAGGGGTGGAAAGGGACTCCCGGGCCGTAAAGCCCGGGGATCTGTTCCTCTGCCTGCCCGGACATACGGTGGACGGGCATGACTTCGCGCCGCAAGCGGTGTCGGCCGGAGCGGCGGCGCTCGTCGTCGAGCGCCCGCTGCCGCTGGCCGTGCCGCAGCTGATCGTACGCAGCAGCCGCCACGCGATGGCGGTGCTGGCGGACGCTTTTTACGGCCATCCGAGCCGGGACCTGCGCGTCATCGGCGTGACCGGCACGAACGGCAAGACGACGACGACGTACCTGATCGAGCGCATCCTCGCCGACGCCGGCCGCGCGCCGGGCGTCATCGGCACGATCGAGATGCGCTACGGCGGACGCTCGTTCCCGATGAGCGGCACGACGCCGGAGGCGCTCGACCTGCACCGGGACCTCGCCGCGATGCGCGAGGCCGGCACGACGCATGTGGCGATGGAGGTTTCCTCCCATGCGCTGGAGCAGGGCCGCGTAAAGGGCGTCGAGTACCGCACGGCGGTGTTCACCAACCTGACGCAGGACCATCTGGACTATCACGGCACGATGGACGTGTACCGCGAGGCGAAAGGGCTGCTGTTCGCCCGCCTCGGCAACGGCTACGGCGACGGCGAGACGCGTTATGCCGTGCTCAATGCCGACGATCCGGCGGCGGAGCGGTTCCGCCAGCTGACCGCGGCGGAGGTCGTCACCTACGGCGTCGACGCCGAGGCGGACGTGCGCGCTTCGAACATCCGCATCGACGCAGGCGGCACCTCCTTCCATGTGAGCAGCTTCGCCGGCGAGGCCGATATCACGCTGCGGATGGTCGGCAAGTTCAACGTCTACAACGCGCTGGCGGCGCTGTGCGCCGGGCTGCTCGAGGGCGTCACGCTGGCGCAGGCCAAGGCAAGCCTCGAAGGCGTGCCGGGCGTGCCGGGCCGGGTCGAATCCGTCGACGCGGGCCAGGACTTCGCCGTCATCGTCGACTACGCCCATACGCCGGACGGACTGGAGAACGTGCTGCGGGCGGTCAAGGAATTCGCCGCGAAGCGGATCATCACCGTGTTCGGCTGCGGCGGCGACCGCGACCGCACGAAGCGGCCGATCATGGGCGAGATCGCCTCGCGCTACTCGGACTATACGATCGTCACCTCCGACAATCCGCGCACCGAGAATCCGGAGACGATCCTGCTCGACATCGAGGTCGGACTGCAGAAGGCGGATGTTCCCCAGGACCGCTACGAGCTGCTCGTCGACCGCCGCGAGGCCATTGAAAAAGCGGTTGAAATGGCAAGCCCGGGGGATGTAGTATTGATTGCGGGGAAGGGCCATGAGACCTATCAGATCATCGGAAAGACGTCGCATGACTTCGATGATCGGCTGGCCGCCCAAGACGCGATAAGGGGAATACGCAATTGATCAGACGCAAGCTCAGCACGATCGCTGAAATGAGCTCGGGCCGCCTGGGGCCCGGTTACATAGACGTTCCGGAGGGCGCGGAGCCCTCCAGCCTGGAGCTGCCCGCGGGCGGCTGGACCGACCTGCTCGTCCAGGGCGTGACGACGGATTCCCGCCGCATCGGCGAGGGCCAGCTGTTCGTGCCGCTGACGGGCGATTCGTTCGACGGCCACGATTACGTGGAGGCGGCGTTCCGCCAAGGAGCGGCCGCCGCGCTTTGGAGCCTCGACCGCGAGCTGCCGGCGTCGCTGGCCGGCAAGCCGCTCGTGCTCGTCGAGGATCCGCTGGAGGCGCTGCAAAACCTCGCCGCCGCCTACCGCGCCGAGCTGCGCACGCTCATCGTCGGCATCACCGGCAGCAACGGCAAGACGACGACGAAGGACATGACGGCGGCCGCGCTCGGCTCCGTCATGCGCGTGCACAAGACCGCCGGCAACCTCAACAACCACATCGGGCTGCCGCTGACCGTGCTGGAGCTGCCGGAGGACGCGGAGGCGGCCGTGCTCGAGATGGGCATGAGCGGCCTGCGCGAGATCGCGCTGCTCACGAATATCGCCCGTCCGGACATCGCCATCATCACGAACATCGGCGACGCCCATCTGCTCCAGCTCGGCTCGCGCGAGATGATCGCCCGCGCCAAGCTGGAGATCGTCGAGGGGCTGCGTCCGGGCGGACTGCTGCTCGTCAGCGCCGACGAGCCGCTCATCGCCGCCGAGCTGGGGCGGACGACGCTGCCGCGCGGCGCGCAGGTGCGCACGTTCGGCGCCTCGCCGCGCAGCGACTGGCGAGCGGCCGGCATCGAGGTCGGCGCGCAGTCCTGCGCCTTCACGGTCAAGGCCGGTCCGGCCGCCGGCTTCCGGCTGGCCGCGGCGCCCGGTCCGCGCCCTGCTGCGGACGAGACCGCTGCGCCTGCGGAAGAGGCTTGCGAAAGCTGCTTCCCGCAGGTGCGCATCGAAATTCCCGTGCCGGGCGTGCATAACGTGCACAACGCGCTGGCGGCGATCGCCGCGGCGACCGCCGTCGGCGTGCCGGCGGAGGCCGTCGCCTCCGGGCTGCGCGCGATGCAGCTGACCGGCATGCGCATCCAGCCGGTCGCGGCGGCATGCGGCGCGATGATCCTCAACGACGCCTACAATGCCAATCCGACCGCGGTGCGCGCCGCCGTCGACCTCGTCGCCGGCCTGACCGGCTATCGCCGCAAGTGGATCGTGCTGTCGGACATGCGCGAGCTCGGCGAGACGGAGCAGGAGCTGCATCGCGAGACCGGCGCCTACATTACGCCGGACAAGGCGGACGCCGTCCTGACGTGGGGAGAGCTGTCGGCCTACACGTCGGCCGGGGCCGCGGAGGCTTTCGGCGAGCGGGCCGCGGAGGCGGTGCGCCATTTCGACTCCCAGGAGTCTCTCATTCTAGCGATACGCGAGGAGCTCGATCCGCGGGATCTGGTGCTGGTCAAGGGCTCCCGCACGATGCATATGGAAAGGGTCGTCGAAGCGCTTCAGCGCTGAGGCGGCAGGGTGGAAGGCATGGACATGCTCGCGATACTCATGACAATCGGCGTCTCGTTCCTGCTCGCGGTCATTCTCGGACCGCTGTGCATCCCGCTGCTCCGGCGGCTCAAATTCGGGCAGCAGGTGCGCACGGACGGACCGCAGAGCCATCTCAAAAAATCCGGCACTCCGACGATGGGCGGCATCATCATCCTGCTGGCGGTCACTGTCGCGTTCCTCCGCTTCTCGGAGAAGACGACGGAGTTCTGGGTGCTGCTCGTCGGCGCGCTCGGCTTCGGGCTCGTCGGCTTCCTCGACGACTACATCAAGATCGCCCTCAAGCGCTCGCTCGGCCTGACGGCCAAGCAGAAGCTGTTCGGGCAGCTGCTGTTCAGCCTCATCGTCTGCGTCTTGCTCTACCAGATGGGACACAGCACGGCGGTGTCCGTTCCGGGCACGAGCTTCAGCCTGGACTTCGGCTGGTTCTACTATCCGTTCGTCATCATCATCTTTTTCGGCACGACCAACGCGGTCAACTTCACCGACGGCGTGGACGGCCTGCTGTCCGGCACGAGCGCGATCGCCGCGGGGGCGTTCACGATCATCGCCATGCAGGCGACCGAGCATGAGAGCGCGGTGTTCACGGCGGCGCTTGTCGGCGCGGTGCTCGGCTTCCTGATCTTCAACGCGCACCCGGCCAAGGTGTTCATGGGGGATTCCGGCTCGCTCGGCATCGGCGGCGGACTGGCCGCGGCGGCGATCCTCACCAAGACGGAAATTCTGCTCGTCCTGATCGGCGGCGTGTTCGTCGTCGAGATGATCTCCGTCATCCTGCAGGTCGGCTCGTTCAAGCTGCGCGGCAAGCGCATCTTCAAGATGAGTCCGATCCACCACCATTTCGAGCTGTCCGGCTGGTCGGAATGGAAGGTCGTCACGGTGTTCTGGGCGGTCGGCCTCGCGCTGGCGACCGCCGGCCTCGCGCTGTACCGGATCGGCGGAGGCTGATCGGCATATTCCACGCAAACGGCAGCCGTCCGAAGGGACGGCAAGCCGTTTTGCTGCATAAGGAGAGGATTTGGATGGATCATCCATCTGCATACCGCGATCGCAAGGTCGTCGTGCTTGGCCTGGCGCGCAGCGGCGTCGCCGTCGCCAAGCTGTTCCACCGGCTCGGAGCGGACGTCGTCGTGAACGACCGCAAGCCGCGGGAGGACAGTCCGGAGGCGGGAGAGCTCGAGGCGCTCGGCATCCCGGTCGTCTGCGGCAGCCATCCCCAGGAATTGGTTGGTTCAACAACGGCGCTGCTGGTGAAGAATCCGGGGATTCCGTATAGCGCGCCTCCGGTGGCGGCGGCGCTGGAGCTCGGCGTCGAGGTCGTCACCGAGGTCGAGGTCGCCGGGCATCTGTCGGCGGCGCCGATCATCGGCATCACCGGCTCCAACGGCAAGACGACGACGACGACCTGGATCGGCGAGATGCTGAAGGCGGCAGGGCGCAAGCCGGTCGTCGCCGGCAATATCGGCCGCCCGCTCTGCGAGGCGGCGCAGGAGGTATCCGCGGACGACGTGCTCGTCGCCGAGCTGAGCAGCTTCCAGCTCAAGGGCACGACCTCGTTCCGCCCGCGCGTGGCGCTGCTGCTCAATCTGGCCGAGACGCATCTGGACTACCACGGCTCGATGGACGACTACGCCGCCTCCAAGGCGAAGCTGTTCGCCCATCAGACGGAGGAGGACGTCGCGGTGCTGAACGCCGACGATCCGTTCTGCGCCGAGCTCGCTCCGCGCCTGCGCGCGCGGCTGCTGCCGTTCTCGCTGAAGCAGCGGCTGGAGCGGGGCGTCTGCGTCGAGCCGCCGTTCCCGGCTGACGGTCAGGCGGACGAGGCCGCGGCCGAGCCGCAGCGCATGATCGTCTACCGCGACGGCAGCGGGGGAGAGCTGCCGCTGCTGCCGGCAGCGGAAGTCATCCTACCGGGCCGCCACAACCTGGCCAACGCGCTGGCCGCTGCGGCCGCCTGCATCGCCATCGGCGCCGATCCGCAGGCGCTGGCGCAGCCGCTGCGCCGCTTCAGCGGCGTCGAGCACCGGCTGGAATTCGTTCGCGAGGCGGACGGCGTCCGCTATTACAACGACTCCAAGGCGACGAACCCGACGGCGACGACGACGGCGGTCCGCTCGCTCGACCGGCCGATCGTGCTGATCGCCGGCGGCCTCGACCGCGGCTCCGACTACATGGAGCTGCTGCCGCTGTTCCGCTCGCGGCTCAAGGGGCTCGTCGTGCTCGGCCAGACGAGAGCCAAGCTGGCGCGCGTCGCGGAGCTGGCGGGTATGCCGGGCTCGCGCGTGGCCGATGCTGGGGAGGACGCCGAATCCTCGGTCGCCCAGGCGGTGCGGCTCGCCGCGTCGCTGGCGGAGCCGGGCGACGCCGTGCTGCTGTCGCCGGCCTGCGCGAGCTGGGATATGTTCCCCTCGTACGAAGTCCGCGGGGACATGTTTAAGGATTCGGCGCATACCTTGTAAGTAGGGGGCTCGTCCCTACTTTCCCATGCCAGAGGTGTTGCGTCATGCCCAAAGCCCGGTCCGCTCCGGACGCATGGCTGATCGGTTCCATCGCCCTTATCCTCGCCATCGGTCTGATCATGGTCTACAGCGCGAGCGCGGTGCGGGCGTTTCAGGACTTCGGCGACAAGTTCTACTACGTGAAGCGCCAGTCGCTGTTCGCCGCTCTCGGCATCGGCGCGATGGTGTTCACGGCCAATACGGACTACCATGTATGGAAGAAATACGCCAAGCCGCTGCTGCTGGTCTGCTTCGCGCTGCTCGTGCTCGTGCTGGTGCCCGGCATCGGCGCGGTGCGGGGCGGCGCGCGCAGCTGGCTCGGCATCAGCTCGCTGGGCATCCAGCCGTCGGAGTTCATGAAGCTCGGCATGATCCTGTTCCTCGCCAAGATGCTCTCCGACAACCAGCAGCGGGTGACGCAGTTCGCCCGCGGACTGCTGCCGCCGCTTGCCTTGATGGGAGCGGCTTTCGGCCTCATCATGCTGCAGCCCGACCTCGGGACGGGCTCCGTCATGATGGGCGCCTCGCTGCTCGTGCTGTTCGTTGCGGGAGCGCGGATGAAGCATCTGGGCGGCTTGGCCGCCGTCGGGGCGATCGGCCTCGTCGGCCTCATCCTGGCGGCGCCGTACCGGCTGGCGAGGATCACCTCGTTCATGGACCCTTGGTCCGACCCGCTCGGCGCGGGCTACCAGATCATCCAGTCGCTGTACGCGATCGCGCCGGGCGGGCTGGTCGGGCTCGGCCTCGGCATGAGCCGGCAGAAGTACAGCTACCTGCCGGAGCCGCAGACCGACTTCATCTTCTCGATTCTGGCGGAGGAGCTCGGCTTCATCGGCGGCGCGCTGCTGATCCTGCTGTTCCTCATCCTGATCTGGAGAGGGATGCGCGCGGCGATCTACGCGCCGGACACGTTCGGCAGCCTGCTCGGCGCGGGCATTACCGGCATCGTCGCCGTCCAGGTGCTGATCAATATCGGCGTCGTCATCGGGCTCATGCCCGTGACGGGCATCACGCTCCCGCTCGTCAGCTACGGCGGCTCGTCGCTGACGCTGCTGCTCACCGCGCTCGGCATCCTGCTGAGCCTGTCCCGCTATTCCCGATGAGGCGGGCCGGGCATTCCCGGTCGCTGCGGGCGCGGCTGCGCGGCCGCAGCGGCTTTCGGGCGGACTCCAATTCGAACATCGCGATCCGCTTCGGCCGAAGCGGATCGATGCGATAGGTAAGGCGGCGCGGCTGCGCCGCATGAATCAGGCCGCGCCCCAGCCCCGGCATGCCGGGGCTGGGGCGCGGCCTCATCGCCGGCGGGCTGCCAAGCCCTGCCGGCAAGCAGCAAGGGACTCGCGGCGCCGGGCGGCTGTCACCACGGCGTCCGGCTGGGCATAGGATACTGCATAATCGTGTCCGTCAGCTTGAGGGCGGCCGGTTACCTTTTCCGCAAGGGAGAGTGGCATTCGTCGGAGCCGGAGAGCGGCTCCGGGCTGCAGCTTGAGGATGGCTTGCCGCGAGTCCCCGACATAAAGGAGGAACGACCATGGAGGCATGGATGGCAGAGCTGGAGGACGCCGCGATCGGCGGCATCCAGAAGCATGTGCCGCTTGCCAGGCACACCACCTGGAAGATCGGAGGCCCGGCGGACGTCCTGCTGACTCCGTCAGGCAAGCCGGAAATGATCCGGACGATGGCGATCCTGAACCGCCGCGGCGTGCCGTGGACGATCATCGGCAAAGGCTCCAACATGCTGGTGAGCGACAAAGGCATCCGGGGCGTCGTCATCAAGGCGGGAGAAGCGCTGGACTACGCGGAATTCGACGGCACGCTCGTGCGCGCCGGCGCCGCGTATTCGATCATCAAGCTGACAGTGATGGCCGGCAAGCAGGGACTGACCGGACTGGAGTTCGCCGGGGGAATTCCGGGCACGGTCGGAGGCGCCGTCTATATGAATGCGGGTGCCCACGGGTCTGACATGTCGCATATATTCAACTCCGCCGAAATCGTGCTGGAGACAGGGGAATTGGCCGTATGGGGGCCGGAGGAGATGGCGTTCCGCTATCGCCACTCGCGCCTGCAGGATCCGGGCAGCCGGGGCGTCGTGCTGGAAGCGACGCTGCAGCTCGCGCATGGCGACCGCAAGGAGATCGCCGCGGCGCTGGCGACGCACAAGGAGCGCCGCCGGCGCACCCAGCCGCTGCAGCAGCCGAGCTGCGGCAGCGTGTTCCGCAACCCGCCGGGCCATCATGCCGCCAAGCTGATCGAGGAGAGCGGCCTCAAGGGCTTCTCGATCGGCGGCGCGCAAGTATCGCCCATGCACGCCAATTTCATTGTCAACACCGGGCAGGCGACGGCAGAAGACGTCCTCACCCTGATCGCCCATATCCGCAGCACGGTCAAGAACCGCACGGGAATTGAACTGATGCCCGAAGTATTGGTGGTGGGTGAGCGGTAACTTGGAGGTGTAGGTTTGGACAAATTGGTGATTGAAGGCGGGCAACCTCTCTCAGGAACCATTGCTATCCAAGGGGCGAAAAACGCGGCCCTGCCGATTTTGGCAGCCAGCGTGCTCGCCTGCGGCACAGTGACGATCGAATCCGTGCCGCAGCTGCTCGATATCGAAGTCATGCTGCAAATTCTGCGCGAGCTCGGCTGCCGCGCCGAGCATGAGGGAGAAACGGTCACGCTGAATACGGCGACCGCCTATCATGTCCAAATTCCGGAGAAGCTGATGAGCCAGATGCGCTCCTCGATTTTCCTAATGGGGCCGCTGCTAGCCCGTTTCGGCGAGGTGCATATCTACCAGCCGGGCGGCTGCGCCATCGGCGAGCGCAAATTCGATCTCCATCTGGAAGGGCTTCGCGCGCTCGGCGCCGAATTTGAAGAGAATGGAGATCGGATCTCCTGCCGGGCCGACAAGCTGATCGGAGCGGACATCCATCTGAGCTTCCCGAGCGTAGGCGCGACGGAGAACATCATGATGGCGGCCGCGCTGGCCGAAGGCCGCACGACGATCGTCGGCGCGGCGCGCGAGCCGGAGATCCAGGACCTGCAGAGCTTCCTGAACGCGATGGGAGCCCGCATCATGGGCGCCGGCACGGACACGATCACGATCGACGGCGTCGAGTCGCTGAGCCCGTGCTCCTACCGCGTCATCCCGGACCGCATCGTCGCGGGCACGCTGCTCGTGGCCGCCGCGGCGACGAAGGGCAAGGTGACGCTGACGAACACGCGTCCGGCGCATCTGTCCTCGCTCGTGCATGTGCTGCGGCGCGCCGGCACGAACGTCGCCATCGACGGCGACGTCATGACCGTCAGCGCCTCGTCTCGTCCGAAGGCGGTGGAGCGCATCGTCACGTCGCCTTATCCCGCTTTTCCGACGGACCTGCAGTCGCCGGTCATGGTGCTGCTCGCGCTGGCCGACGGCGTCAGCATCATGAAGGAGACGATTTTCGAAGGCCGCTTCAAGCATGTCGGCGAGCTGAGCCGGATGGGAGCGGATATCCGCGTCGATCTCGGAGCGGCGATCATCCGGGGCGTGCCGCGCCTGTACGGGGCGACGGTGGAGGCGACGGACCTGCGGGCCGGAGCCGCGCTCGTCATCGCGGGGCTCGCCGCCCAAGGACGGACGATCGTCGAGCAGGTGCACCATATCGACCGCGGCTACGACAGCATCGAATCGATGCTGAGCCGTCTCGGAGCCCGCATCGCGCGCAGCGCGCCGGTGCCGGACAACGGGGCGGTGCCGGGCTGAACCGGCCGCGGACGGTAGCACCGGCAGGCGATTCATCGACGGTCCATCCGCCGCTTTTGCGGGGATGGGCCGGCTTTACAGCTTGAGGAGGGACAAGCGTGGCCGAACTCATACCGCTTCTGAAGGAGCCGCCGCCGAAAAAACGGGGCAGCCGCAAGCTGATCCTGATCCTGGTGCTTCTTTTCCTTATTCTATTGTCCATTCTTTTCTTTAATTCCGCGATCAGCAAGGTTTCCGCCGTCACCGTCTCGGGCGAGCAGTTCACGCCGGAGGCCGTCATCAAGGAGGCGGCGAGCGTGCGCCCCGGGGATGCGTTTTTCGGCACGGTGGCCGGCACGGTGGAGAAGCGCGTCGACGCGCTCGGCTCGATCAAGCGGACGACGGTCGAGAAGAAGTTTCCCGGCGAGGTGCGGATCATCGTGGAGGAGTACCCGCCCGTCGCGTTCGAGATGGACGATGCGGGCAAGCTGAGCGCCATTCTCGCCAGCGGCAAGATTCTGGAGGCCGACGCCGGCAGCGCCGTCGTGGACAAGCCCGTGCTGTCCGGCTGGCGCAAGGACGATCCGGTCAAGAAGAAGCTGTGCGAGGCGCTCGCCGACATCCGCGCCGAGGACCTGGACCATCTGTCGGAGATCAGTCCGAGCCCGACCGAGTCTTATCCGGACCGCATCCGCATCTATACCCGCTCCGGCTTCGAGATCGTCACCGCCGTCTCGCTGCTGAAGGACAAGCTGCCGACGATCAACTCGGTCGTCGAGGAGCGCTCGCCGGGGCGCGCGACGCTGCTGCTCGCCGATACGTACATGCCGTTCGGATCGGCCGAGGAGAGCGCGGACGAAGGGAGCGCGGGCGGCTCCCGCTGACGCTCGCCGAGCAAGCCCGCCCTTTTATTTCGCTTCAAAGAATGGTAGAATTTAAGATAGGCTTTTTTTCAAGTTGGAGAAGGCGCCTTTCATGCAAAATGCCAGCGCTGGGATGAATTTCCTCGTGAAAAAAATGTAGAAAAAAGAGGGAAAATATCAGAAGCGTGGAATATGTACGACAGATATATTCACGACAGGCGATAGAAACTAGCGACCCGGAACGGAGGTGCCGCGCAATTGAGCAGCAACGACATCATCGTCAGTTTGGACATCGGTACATCCAAGGTTCGAGTTATTATTGGCGAAGTGGCCAACGGAGCCATTAATATAATTGGAGTTGGATCCGCCGACTCGGAAGGCATTCGCAAAGGAGCGATCGTCGACATCGACCAGACGGTCAAGTCGATCCGCAGCGCGGTCGAGCATGCCGAGCGCATGGTCGATATCGAGATTTCCGAGATCTACGTAGGCGTGCAGGGCAACCATATCGCCCTCCAGAGCAACCACGGCGTCGTCGCGGTGTCGAACGAGGACCGCGAGATCGGCGACGAGGACATCGAGCGCGTGCTGCAGGCGGCCAAGGTCGTCGCGCTGCCGCCGGAGCGCGAGATCATCAATCTCGTGCCCAAGCAGTTTCTCGTCGACGGGCTGGAAGGCATCTCCGACCCTCGCGGGATGATCGGCGTCCGCCTCGAGGTGGAAGCGACGATCGTGACCGGCGCCAAGACGGCCATACATAATCTGATCCGCTGCGTCGAGAAGGCCGGCCTCCACATCTCGGGCATCATCCTCATGTCCCTCGCCTCCGGCATGATGTCGCTGAGCAAGGACGAGAAGACGATGGGCACCGTGCTGGTGGACATCGGAGCGGGCTCGACGACGCTCGCGATCTTCGAGCAGGGCGGGCTCGTCGCGACGTCGACGCTGCCGGTCGGCGGCGAGTTCGTCACGAACGACATCTCGTACGGCCTGCGGACGCAGACCGACCAGGCGGAGAAGATCAAGCTCAAGTACGGCTGCGCGTCCGTGACCGACTCCGCGGAGGATCAGCGCTTCAAGATCACGCGCCTCGGCTCCAACGTCGAGAAGGAGTTCTCCCAGGTGGATCTCGCCAACATCGTCGAGCCGCGGATGGCGGAGATCTTCTATCTGATCCGGCAGGAAGTGCGCCGCCTCGGATACGGCGCCAAGGTCCAAGGCTATGTGTTGACGGGCGGATCCGTCAACATGCCGGGCACCCTCACGGTCGCCCAGCAAGAGCTGGAGTCCACGGTGCGCATCGCCGTGCCGGACTTCATCGGCGTGCGGGATCCGGCATTCGGCAGCGGTGTCGGCATGATCCAGTACGTCAGCAAGCACATGACGATTCGCAACTCGGGAGCGGTCAAGAAGCAGGCAAGCCGCAAGACGGGAACCGCCGCCCCCGCTAAACCCGGCATGATTGAACGAATCAAGAATATGTTCAGTGAATTCATCTGATCGGGGGAAATAGAATGTTGGAATTCGATATTGACCTGGAACAACTGGCTCAGATCAAAGTCATCGGTGTCGGAGGCGGCGGCAGCAACGCGGTCAACCGGATGATCGACAACGGCGTCAAGGGAGTGGAGTTCATCACCGTGAACACCGACGCCCAGGCGCTCCATCTGGCGAAGTCGGAGCATAAGCTGCAGATCGGCGAGAAGCTGACGCGCGGCCTCGGCGCCGGCGCCAATCCGGAGGTCGGCAAAAAAGCCGCCGAGGAGTCCCGCGACCTCGTCGCCGGCACGCTCAAGGGCTCCGACATGGTGTTCGTCACGGCGGGCATGGGCGGCGGCACCGGCACGGGCGCGGCTCCCGTCATCGCCGAGATCGCCCGCGAATGCGGCGCGCTGACCGTCGGCGTCGTGACGCGTCCGTTCACGTTCGAAGGACGCAAGCGCTCCAACCAGGCCGAGCTCGGCATCGAGGCGCTCAAGGAAAAGGTCGACACGCTGATCATCATCCCGAACGACCGCCTGCTCGAGATCGTCGACAAAAAGACGCCGATGCTCGAGGCGTTCCGCGAGGCCGACAACGTGCTGCGGCAGGCGGTGCAGGGCATCTCCGACCTGATCGCGGAGCCGGCGCTCATCAACCTTGACTTCGCCGACGTGAAGACGATCATGACCGAGCGCGGCTCCGCGCTGATGGGCATCGGCATCGCGACCGGCGAGAACCGCGCCGCCGAAGCGGCGCGCAAGGCGATCCAGAGCCCGCTGCTCGAGACGTCGATCGACGGCGCTCGCGGCGTCATCATGAACATCACCGGCGGCAACAACCTGTCGCTGTACGAGGTCAACGAAGCGGCCGAGATCGTCATCGAGGCATCCGATCCCGAGGTGAACATGATCTTCGGCGCGAGCATCAACGAGGACCTCAAGGACGAGATCAAGGTGACGGTCATCGCCACCGGCTTCGAGCACAAGGCGGCGAGTCCCGCTCCGGTACGCCGTCCCGTCAGCCATGCTCCGGCTCCGGAGGCTGCCGAGCCTCGCCAGACGTCTGCCTCGCCGAAGCCGTTCAACAACGCTTCCAGCGATCAGCTGGAAATTCCGGCCTTCCTGCGCAACCGCCCGCGCGGCGACCGCTAGGGCCATTCGAACCAGGCCGAACAGCCGCCCCTTCCAACCGGAAGGGGCGGTTTTTTGTCGTCGCGGCATCCGCCCGATCCGACAAAACTAGAGCGGCCGAAGCGGCAGGATTAGACAGACATCGAGAGGGGGGCTGGACTATACTGGGTTCATTCGTTCTCCGGGTTCAAGCTACGCCGCGGACCAAGGAAGGTGAGCTTCGCTGGCCGTTTACGTCGACGTCCTTTTTTTGAGAGAGCTGCTCGTAGACGGCTCGATGCTGCTACTGACCGCCTGGATCCGGGGAGTGAAGGCGAGGCCGGTCCGCGTGCTGGCCGCGGCGTCGATCGGCGCGGCCTATGTCGTGCTGATGCTGTTTCCGCCGCTGTCCTTCCTCTATACGATCGCGATCAAGGCCGGCATCTCGCTTGCGATGCTGTACGTCGCCTTCGGGTTCCGCGATACGCGGAGCTTTCTGCGCTTCATCGGCGCGTTCTACGCCGTCAACTTCGTCGCGGCCGGAGCCGTGCTCGGCATCCACTACATGCTGATGTCCGGATCGGACGAGGTGTGGCGGACGATGCGCTTCCTGCAGGACGGCATGGCGGTCGAGCTGCAGACGAGCCTATGGTTCGTCGTCAGCGTCGCGGCGATCGGCCTGTATCTCATGCGCTCGGTCGTCGCCGGCAGGCGGCAGAAGGAGCTGGTGCTTTCCCATCTGGCCGAGGTGACCGTCCGCATCGGGGAGTCGGAGCATCGCTGCACCGGCCTCGTCGATACGGGCAACCAGCTGTACGATCCGTTGTCGAGAACGCCGGTCATGGTCATGGAGGCGTCGCTCTGGGAGGACGAGATCCCGCCCGGATGGATGAAGGGCATCCGGGACGGCCAGGTCGACCGGCTGGTGGCCGAGCTTGGCGAGGAAGAATTCAAATGGCAGGACCGGATCCGGCTCGTTCCTTATCGCGGCATCAACAAGGGCACCCAGTTCATGCTCGCGCTCAAGCCCGACGGCGTCGTCATCGAACGGGAAGGCAGCCGGAGCGAGTCGAGCAAGGTGCTGATCGGGCTGGACGGAGGCAGGCTGGTCGCGGACGGCTCGTACCGCGCCATCATACATCCCTCCCTGGTCGAGAGCCAGGCGGGCTGAACGACGATCCCAGAATCGAAGGAGATGGAGACCCCATGATGGTGAAGCTGCGCTTGAACCTGCATCTGTACTATTACCGGCTGCTGTTCCTGCTCGGGCTGAAAAGCCAGGAAATCTACTACATCGGAGGCAGCGAGGCGCTGCCTCCCCCGCTCACCCGGGAAGAGGAGGAGTATTTGCTGGAGCGGCTGCCGTCCGGCGACAGCGCGATCCGGGCGATGCTCATCGAGCGCAATTTGCGGCTCGTCGTCTACATCGCGCGCAAATTCGAGAACACCGGCATCCACATCGAGGATCTCGTGTCGATCGGAGCGATCGGACTGATCAAGGCGGTCAATACGTTCGATCCCGAGAAGAAGATCAAGCTCGCGACGTACGCCTCCCGCTGCATCGAGAACGAGATCCTCATGTTCCTGCGGCGCAACAGCAAGACGCGGACGGAAGTCAGCTTCGACGAGCCGCTCAACATCGACTGGGACGGCAACGAGCTGCTGCTGTCGGACGTGCTCGGCACGGAGAACGACACGATCTACCGCAACATCGAGGAGCAGGTCGACCGCAAGCTGCTGCACAAGGCGCTTGACAAGCTCACCGAGCGCGAGCGCATCATCATGGAGCTGCGCTTCGGCCTTGCCGACGGGGAAGAGAAGACGCAGAAGGACGTCGCCGACCAGCTCGGCATCTCGCAGTCGTACATCTCGCGGCTGGAGAAGCGGATCATCAAGCGGCTGCGCAAGGAGTTCAACAAGATGGTCTGAGCCCGGCCCGGCGCCAAGCGGCTCGAGGCGGAGGGCAGACGGAATGAGGACGGCCGGCATCGCTGCAGATGCCGGTTTTTTCGCGGCTTTTTCGGAAAAAACAACTTTAATGAAAAAAAGCTTTGATTTTGAGAACGAGTCTCACTACAATGTTTGTATAGGTTTTCCTTTCATAATTCAACGCAGAAATGAGTGAAGAAATGCTCCGCCGATTCTTCTCGTACTATCGTCCGTACAAAGGACTGTTCATCCTCGACTTCACCTGCGCCGTCATCGCCGGCCTGCTGGAGCTCGCGTTCCCGATCGCCGTCGGCCGCTTCACGGACGACCTGCTGCCTACCGGCAACTGGAGCCTCATCGTCTGGGCGTCGGTCGGCCTGCTGGCCGTCTATGGCGTCACGGCGCTGCTGAACTACATCGTCACCTACTGGGGCCATATGCTCGGCATCAACATCGAGACCGACATGCGGCGCAACCTGTTCGGCCATGTGCAGAAGCTCAGCTTCCGCTTTTTCGACAACAACAAGACCGGGCATCTGATCGGCCGCATGACCAACGACCTCAACGACATCGGCGAGCTCGCGCATCACGGTCCGGAGGATGCGTTCATCGCCGTCATGACGCTCGTCGGGGCGTTCGGCCTGATGGCGTACCTCAACCTGGAGCTGGCGATCATCAGCTTCATCATCGTGCCGGTGCTCGCCTGGATGATCATCTACTTCGGCAAGCGGATGGGGCAGACGTACGGCCGGATGTTCGGCAACGTCGGCAACTTCAACGCCCGTATCGAGGACAACGTCGGCGGCATCCGCGTCGTGCAGTCGTTCGCCAACGAGGAGCATGAGAACAAGCTGTTCGCGGTCGAGAACGCGAACTACCGCCAGACCAAGCTGATCGCCTACAAGACGCTGTCCGCCAGCATGACGCTCAACTACGTGATGATGCGGCTCATCACGGTGCTGATCCTGCTGTTCGGAGCCTGGTTCTATATCGATGGCCGCATCGAGATGGGCGAGTTCCTGGCGTTCCTGCTGCTCTCCAACGTGTTCTTCCGTCCGATCGAGAAGATCAACGCCATCATCGAGAGCTATCCCAAGGGCATCGCCGGCTTCGGCCGCTACTGCGAGATCATGGACACCGATCCGGACATCAAGGACAAGCCGGACGCCGCCGTCCTCGAGCGGGCGAAGGGCGCGATCGAGTTCAAGAACGTAAGCTTCAGCTACGAGCCGGGCCGCCCGATCCTGAAGGGCATCGACCTGACGATCCGGCCGGGCGAGACGGTCGCCTTCGTCGGTCCCTCCGGAGCCGGCAAGACGACGATCTGCAGCCTGCTGCCGCGCTTCTACGAGGTCGACGGCGGCTCGATCACCGTCGACGGCCATGACATCCGCGACGTGACGGTGGAGTCGCTGCGTCGCAACATCGGCATCGTGCAGCAGGACGTGTTCCTGTTCTCGGGCACGATCCGCGAGAACATCGCCTACGGCGACCTGGGCGCGACCGACGAGCAGGTATGGGACGCCGCGCGCCGGGCGTCGCTCGACGAGCTGATCCGCTCGCTGCCGGACGGCATGGACACGGTCATCGGCGAGCGCGGCGTCAAGCTGTCCGGCGGGCAGAAGCAGCGGATGAGCATCGCCCGCATGTTCCTCAAAAACCCGCCGATCCTCATCCTCGACGAGGCGACCTCCGCGCTCGACACCGAGACGGAGGCGGCGATCCAGGCGGCGCTGGCGGAGCTGTCCGTCGGCCGCACGACGCTGGTCATCGCGCATCGCCTCAGCACGGTGCGGAGCGCCGACCGCATCCTCGTCGTCAACAGCAGCGGCATCGCCGAGGAAGGCCGGCATCAGGAACTGGTCGCGGCCGGAGGCATCTACAGCCGCCTGCATGTCGCCCAGATGAGCCAGGCGTAAGACGAATCTCGGCAAGTTCGAAACGCCGCCTTCCCATCGTGGAGGGCGGCTATTTTTTTGCAAGCCATTGACAGTCAGGTGTATGATGCGCATAATACACATAGATCGTGTATGAACCAAGTAGTACACACACTTAGAAGCGAGGTGTGAGATGGGCATCGACGAATGGCCGGAGCTGGCCATGAACAGCCGCGATCCGGTCTACCTGCAGGTCGTCCGGCACTTCAAGGAGCTGATCGCGACCGGCTGGCTGGAGGCGGGACAGCATGTGCCTTCCCGCAGGGAGCTCGCGGCGCGGATGAAGATCAACCCCAATACGGCCCAGAAGGCGTACAAGGAAATGGAGGAACAGCAATTGATCGTCACGGAAGGCAATTCTCCCAGCCGGATCACCAGCGACGCGGCCACGCTGAGAAGCATCCGCTCCGAGCTGCTCGGCGAGGCGGTTCAGGCATTCGTCGAATCGGTGCGCCGTCTGGACGCTCCGGTCGAGGAGCTGGTCGAGCTCGTGCGCGAGAAATACGGGCGGGGCGAAGCAGCGGCTGAGCCGAGCGAGGGAGGGCCGCTGCCATGATCGAGGTCAGCGACATCCGCAAGAAATACCGGCGCAAGCAAGTGCTCGGCGGCGTCTCGTTCCAGGCGCAGAAGGGGCAGATCACCAGCCTGATCGGACTGAACGGCGCCGGCAAGTCGACGGTGCTGAAGGCGATCATGGGGCTGACGCCGATCGACGGCGGGAGCATCCGCATCGGCGGCCAGGCGATCTCGCCCGCGGCATACAATACGATCGCCTTCATCCCCGACCGGCTGACGATGCCGGGCTCGATGCGGCTGCGCGACGGCCTGCAGTTCATGGCCGACTTCTATCCGCGCTGGAATCCGGCGCGAGCCGAGGATCTGATGAGCTTTTTCCGCCTGGAGCGGGGAGAGAAGATCGGCCGCCTGTCCAAGGGCACGGCGATGAAGTTCAACCTCGTGCTCGGCATGGCGCAGGACGTCGACTACGTGCTCATGGACGAGCCCTTCTCCGGCATCGACCTGTTCAGCCGCGAGCTGATCGCCGAGGTGTTCACGAGCCAGCTCGTCGAGGACCGGGGCGTGCTCATCACGACGCATGAGATCGGCGACATCGAGCATCTGATCGACCATGCGGTGCTGCTGGATCAAGGCCGCGTCGTCCGCGACTTCGACTGCGAGCAGATGCGCGAGGAGCACGGCAAGTCGGTCATCGACGTCATGAGGGAGGTGTACCGGGGATGAAGACGAATCTGATTGCGCTGCTCAAGCTGGCGGATCTGGAAATCCGCCGGTTCCGCGGCATTCTCCTCGGCTTGATGGCGCTCGTCGCGCTGATCCAGCTTGGCGGGCTGTCGATGGTGACCCGAACCCGGCTCAGCCAGATCGAAAGCCAGATCGAGCGGAGCGGCATGACGCTCGCCGAATTCAAGCTCCAAAACAGCGGCCTTTCCCTGCTGGAGCTGCTTGGAGAGCTGGACGGCGTTACGGGCGTCGCGATCGCCTGCTGCATCGTCGTCGTCGCCGCCTACACGCTGATCATCTGGTACCGGGATTGGTTCGGCCGGGCGAGCTTCGCCTACCGGCTGCTCATGCTGCCTCATCCCCGTTTCCTGCTCTATCTGTCCAAGCTGGCGGCGATCCTGACGTTCGTCTTCAGCCTGTTCGCTTGGCAGATCGTCATCGTCGCCGGACAGATGCTGCTGTACCACGTCCAGATTCCGCACCAGCTGCGCATCGAACGAACGTTCATCGATACGATCCGAAGCACGGATCTCGTCATCTTCATTCCGGTGCGGCTGACGGAATTCCTGCTCGTGTACGGCCTCGGCCTCGTCATCGTGCTGCTGCTGTTCACGACGGCGCTGCTCGAGCGCAGCTACCGGCTCAAAGGACTGCTCGGAGGCTTGGCGCTCAGCGCGGCGGCGTTCGTGCTGCTCGTCTGGCTATGGGCAGGGGCGGAGGACAGGGGCAGCTTTCTTTACCCTACCGAGCTGCTGGCGCTCTTCATCGGCGTGCTGCTCGTCAGCGCGGCAGCGGCCCTCTGGCTCGGCTGGCGTCTGCTGCGCGGCAAGGTCTCGGTCTAAGGAGGACTTATGAAAAAATACGGATACAGCATCGGACTGGCGGCGCTCAGCGCGCTCGTCCTGATCGGTTACGTTGCCGCGGCGTCAGCGGATCGCAAGCCTCCTTACCGGCTGACGACGGAGGAGGGGGACGCAGCGGTCATGAACGGCTTCGTCCTGGACGGCCTCGGCTCCCGATTGACGGCTGACGGCGGCAGAGAGCGGACCGGCAGCAGGTTCCTTTCCGCGCCGTTCCATGACTTGATGGAGCCGGACCACTACTACTCGGAGCGGAACGAGCTCATTCTCGCCCATCGCTCGTTCATGAGGGGCCATCGGATGGATGATTCGTACTATCGGGATGACGCTACGGTCATCGGAGCCGATCTGGACGACGAGCGCTCGACGATCGACGTCCGCCTGCTTGACCGGGCGAGCGGCGGCGTCCGCGAGCTCGAGGTTCCGATCGAGCTTCCGGCAGGAACGAAGCAGTCTGATTTTCATTCTTACAACCGCAGCATCGTGGACGTGCAGCTGGAGAACGGACGGATCCATCTTTTGGTCCGCGGCGACTACTCGCCGTTGACGGAGGGGCAGCGTCTGTGGGTTTACGAGGACCACATTGTAGACAGCGCCTCCGGAGAGCGTGTCGGCACGGTCGAGGTTTTCCGTAATGCGCCTGAAACGGAGCTGCCTCGCGAAACGACTGTGGAGCTCATCGAGGAAGTGCGGCAAATGGACGCCTCCGGCATCGTCATGCTGAACGTGAAGCGGCTCAAGCATGATGATGGGACGAACCAGGAACAGCCGTCGCCGCCATTGCTGCAGGAGTGGCGCCTCGTCGGCTACGATTATGCCAGCGGCGAGACCTGGGAGCTGCCCAAGGCGGGCATGGATCGGCTCAAGCAAGGGCTGGAGCCGCGCCTGCACGGCGGAATTCTCTATGCTTTCAAGGAGCACATTGAAAAGCCGGTCATCCACTTCCTCGACCCGCGCTCGGGAGAGGCGGCTGCGGAGCCGCTTCCGCTCGAAGAGTCCGACATTCCGCAACGGAGCGTCAGGCTGCAGGACGGCCGGATCTACGACAACTTCTTGGCCGGCAAAAAACCGACCGTCGTCGTCTACGACGAAGCTTCGCGCCGCGTCCTGTACCGGGGCAGCGTGGAGCAGGCCGATCCGCGCGCGGAGCCGGTCGACTACAAGTATTTCTCCTTGAATTTCTATGGGAAATGAACCGTCTATGCCGGCCCAAGCCGGGGCAATCCTGCCCCGTTTTTTTTTATCTCGCGCTGGCGATGGGGAAACCCTTCCGGCGCCTGCCTGAAGGCGCTTACCGGATGCTCTCGGGGGATGCGGACGGAGCTTCCGGCAGGAATAAAAATGAAGCCCGAGGAGATAATGCTTATTAATGTTTCTCCTTGGGAGGTAGTCACGTTGACCCGAAATAAAGTCGAGATCTGTGGAGTGGATACCGCCAAACTCCCCGTCCTTACCAATGTTGAAATGAGAGAGCTGTTCACCGCTCTTCAGACGAAAAACGAGTGGTCGGCCAGAGAGAAGCTGGTGAATGGAAACCTGCGGCTGGTGCTCAGCGTCATCCAGCGGTTCAACAATCGCGGAGAGTTCGTGGACGATCTGTTCCAGGTCGGCTGCATCGGGCTGATGAAGGCCATCGATAACTTTGATCTCGGTCAGAACGTCAAGTTCTCGACCTACGCCGTGCCGATGATCATCGGCGAGATCCGGCGCTATTTGCGGGACAACAATCCGATCCGCGTCTCCCGCTCCCTGCGCGACATCGCCTACAAGGCGCTGCAGGTGCGCGACGCGCTGACGAACCAGAATTCCCGCGAGCCGACGATTTTCGAGATTTCCGAGGCGCTCGGCGTGCCCAAGGAGGATGTCGTGTTCGCGCTGGACGCGATCCAGGATCCGGTCTCGCTGTTCGAGCCGATCTACCACGACGGCGGCGATCCGATCTACGTCATGGACCAGATCAGCGACGACCGCAACAAGGATGTCGGCTGGATCGAGGAGATCGCGCTGCGCGAGGCGATGCACAAGCTCGCCCAGCGCGAGAAGATGATCCTCTCCATGAGGTTTTTCGAGGGCAAGACGCAGATGGAGGTCGCGGACGAGATCGGCATCAGCCAGGCTCAGGTGTCGCGCCTCGAGAAGTCGGCCATCCAGCAGCTGCAGAAGCATGTGAAGACCTGAATAGCGGATTCAGAACTCAAAGGGCGCCGATCGGCGCCTTTTTTTCCGCGTCCGGAGGGCTGTTCGCCTCGTCCGGAACATATACATGGAAGGGACCGAAACCATCCTAGGACGGGAAGTGCGCCTCATGATCATGAAAATCTCCGACTTTCAGACGAAGGATGTCATCAATATCATCGACGGCAAGCGTCTGGGCCAGATCACCGACATGGAGATCGACCTTCGGCAGGGGCGGATCGAATCGATCGTCGTGCCGCATTACACGAAGTTTTTCGGCATGTTCGGCAACGGCAGCGAGCTCGTCATCCCATGGCGCAACATCGTCAAGATCGGAGCCGACGTCGTGCTCGTGCGCATGGAGAATGCCGGCGCGAAGACGTATCTGGAGGACGACGACATTCAGGTGAAGCCGCTGCAGCGGCGGGAGCCGTAGCGGGGACGGAGCGGCTCGTGCTACACTAGACGACGAGGTGAGGATCGGATGGAGCCGTTCGTTCAGCGACATAGACGGGATGAGGCGAAGGAAGCTTCGCTTTTTTTGTTGGAATCATGGGTAAAGGAAAAGGACGGACTTACGGCCGGCTTCACGGGACGAGGCGGCGGGAAGAGCGGGGAGCCGTGGGCGTCGCTCAACCTCGGCCTGCATGTCGGCGACCGCGATGCGGACGTCGTCGACAACCGCCGCCGGCTGACGGAGGCTCTCGGCTGGCCGGCGGAGGCGTTCGTCTGCGGCGAGCAGGTGCACGGCTGCGCGGTGCAGGCGGTCGGTGCGGCGGACGCGGGGCGGGGCTTGTCGAGCCGTGCGACGGCCGTGCCGGACACCGACGCGCTCATGACGGATGAGCCCGGCGTGCTGCTCGTCTCCTTGTATGCCGACTGCGTGCCGCTTTATTTCTGGGACCCCGTCCGAGAGGCGGTCGCGCTGGCCCATGCCGGCTGGAAAGGCACCGTGCTCGAGATCGCCCGCCGCACGGTCGAGGCGATGGCGGAGCGTTACGGCAGCGTGCCGGCGGACATCCGCGCGGCGATCGGTCCGTCCATCGGTCCGTGCTGCTACGAGGTGGATGAGCCGGTGCTCGAGCGCGTCCGGCCGCTGCTCGCAGAGCTGGCGGAGGCGGGCATCGTCCGGCTGGCCGAGACGATCGAGCCGTCGTCGCCAGGGCACGGCCGCCTGAACTTGAAAGAGCTGAACCGACAGATTATGATAAAAGCAGGAATTTTGCCGACCCGTATCGAATGTTCGGAGTGGTGCACCGGCTGCCGCCGCGACCTGTTCTTCTCCCACCGCATGGAGGGAGGGCGTACGGGAAGGATGGCGAGCTGGATCGGCATGAAGGGCAGGTGACGCCGATGCCGCTCTTGGAGCGCAAGGCGCAAGTAGACCGGAGGATCGCGGAGGCGTGCCGCCGTGCGGGGCGCGATCCCCGCGAGGTGAGCGTCATCGCGGTCACCAAGTATGTCTCGCTGGAACGGACGCGCGAGGCGCTGGCGGCGGGCTGCCGCCAGCTCGGCGAGAACCGCTGGCAGGACGCCCGCGCCAAGTGGGAGGCGCTGGCGGAGGAGTACGGAGCGGACCGGACGGGAGAATCTGTCGAGTGGCATTTCATCGGCTCGCTGCAGACCAACAAGGCCAAGGACGTCGTAGGCAAGTTTACATACATCCATTCGCTGGACAGGCTCCCGCTGGCGGAGGCGATACACCGCAAGGCGGCCGCGCTCGGCATCCAGGTGCCCTGCTTCATCCAGGTGAACGTCTCCGGCGAGCTGTCCAAGCACGGCCTGGAGCCGGCGGATCTGGAGGAGCTGGCGAGGGGGCTGCGGGATTATCCGTCCGTCCTCCCGGTCGGGCTGATGACGATGGCTCCGCATGAGGAGGACCCGGAGGCGACTCGGCCGGTATTCCGCCGGCTGCGCGAGCTGCGCGACGAGGCCAACGCCAAGGGCTGGTTCGCGGAGCCGCTGAGAGAGCTGTCGATGGGCATGTCCAACGATTTCGAGATCGCGATTGAGGAAGGCGCCACCCGGGTGAGGCTTGGAACCGTCCTGGTGGGCCATGAGGAGGAGCGTGTGTGAAGGTGATGAACCGGTTCATGAATTTCCTCGGCCTGCAGGACGAGGAGGAGATCATCGAGCGCGAGACCGTACAGGCGCATGACGAGCAGGAAGTTGAAACCTCACCGGCCGAAACGCGTAAGCAATCCAAAGGCAGCAACATCGTCAGCATCCATTCCCAGAAGAACATGCGGGTCGTGCTGAACGAGCCGCGTTCCTACGACGAGGCTCAGGAAATCGCGGACCATCTGCGCAACCGGCGCTCGGTCATCGTGAACCTGCAGCGCGTCCGCACGGACCTCGCCGTCCGCATCGTCGATTTCCTGAGCGGCACGGTCTATGCGCTGAACGGGCATATTTCCAAGCTCGGTCCAAATATTTTCTTGTGCACGCCGGATTCAGTCGATGTTCAGGGCACCATAACGGAAATGCTGGCAGAAGAAGACTTCAGAAAAAGATGAGGTGACCTAACCGTTGGGATTCGACTACGTCCGTCTCATCAATACGCTTGAGACGATCTACAGCTTCATGATCATCGGCTATATTCTGCTCTCCTGGCTGCCCAACGCGCGCGAGAGCTTTATCGGCGAGTTTCTGGGCAAGCTGGTCGAGCCCTACCTGAGCATTTTCCGCCGCTTCATCCCGCCGATCGGCGGCATGCTCGACATCAGCCCGATCGTCGCCCTGTTCGCGCTTCGCTTCGTCGCGTACGGGCTGATCGGAGTTCTGGATTTCCTGATCGGACGCTAGGATGATGTCGGGGTTTTACGATCATTTCCTTCCGGAAGAGCGGCCCTTCGTGGATCGCGTGCTGGAATGGATCGAGCGGTCCGCGGAGCTCCATGAGCTCAAGCGGACCGATTTTTTAGATCCGCGCCAGCAGAGCATCCTGCTGTCTCTGGCCAATCGCGAGCCGGCGGTGACGGTTCGGCTCGACGGAGGCTACGAGGGCGCGGAGCGCCGGAGAGCGCTCATCGCGCCCGAGTACCGATACCTCGATGCGGAGGACATCGCCATCGTCGTGCTCGACATCGAAGCGCCGTCCGGCGGGCGGCTGGAGCTCGATCACGGCGATTATCTGGGCGCGGTGCTCGGCCTCGGCATCAAGCGCGACCGCATCGGCGACATCCACGTCGGCGACGAGGGCGCGCAGCTGCTCGTGGCGTCGGACATCGCCGATTTTCTTAACGTCCATCTGCGTCAAGTCCACCGGGTGAACGTGCTGACCTCCGCCAAGCCGTTGGAGGCGCTGCGCCCCGTCGCCGTGGAGATGGACGAGATGACGTTCACCGTCGCCTCGCTGCGGCTGGACGGCGTCGCCAGCGACGTCTTCCGGATCAGCCGGACGAAGATCGTCGATCCGATCCGCGCCGGCCGCTGCCGCGTCAACTGGCGCACCGAGGAGGACCCGTCCAAGCCGCTGCGCGAAGGGGACGTCGTCTCCATCAAGGGGCTGGGGCGATTCAAGCTGCTTGAGGTCGACGGCGTCACCAAAAAAGGCCGCATCCGCGTGCGCGCGGGCAAATACGTTTAGCAAAGCAGGAAGCGTCGCCGGATGGCGCGCTGGATGACCCGCCGCCGCGAATGCAGGACAGGCCGGGGTCATCCTTTTTTTTACAGGGCGAAGGCTCTGTTGAAGGGGTCTGTTTTTGCCGATAGTAAAAAGGACGTCTTTTTTTTCGCGGCGTGTGGATTTTGCAGGAAAATGCCTTTACCTGTCGAAATTAATAAGCCACACCATGGACGGCCAAGACATCAGGAATCCAACCAAGCAGGAGGTGCCCCAATGCCGCTGACGCCATTGGACATACATAACAAGGAGTTCGGCCGGAGACTTCGCGGGTATGACGAGGATGAGGTCAACGAGTTCCTCGATCAGGTCATCAAGGATTACGAGGCGCTGATCCGGGAAAACAAGGACCTGCAAAACCAAATTCTCAACCTGCAGGAGAAGCTGAATCATTTCGCCAATATTGAGGAAACGCTCAGCAAGACTATCATCGTGGCGCAGGAAGCGGCCGACGAAGTCAAGGGCAACGCCAAGAAGGAAGCCCAGCTCATCATCAAGGAAGCGGAGAAGAATGCGGACCGCATCGTCAACGATTCGCTGATGAAGTCCCGCAAGGTGAGCCTAGAGGTCGAGGAGCTTAAGAAGCAGGCCTCCATCTACCGCACGCGGTTCCGCACGCTCGTCGAGGCGCAGCTGGAGCTGCTGTCCCAAGACGGCTGGGACAAGCTTGAGAGCGCATCGAGCACGCTGTCGATCGAGCATTCGAGCCGCTGAGTTCAACCGCATAGCCATCCGCTACGGGAAGCACCCGTTCGCACGAGCAACACGCGAACGGGTGCTTTTTGCCTTTTTTCTGGGTTAAACTTCCTTGGAATTATGTCCAGGCGTCTCCGAGCTGCCGATAAAGGAGGATGAGCGAAGGGGATTCAAGAGTTTTGGAGCATAAAGAATAGCCGGCGGAAGGCAAGCGGCCGCATATACAAAAGGTGGAGAAGGGTGAGTGAAGAAGATGAAAAAGACAGTTGTTAAGGCAGGACGGACCGGAGCGGTTAGAGGTGCCAACAATGCAGTGCTTAAAGCCATTTCGAGCGTAATTTCATTATCAGTCGTGGCAGGAAGCGGATTCATTTTTGCTGATCCTGCCTATGCGGGATTCGACTATACGGTCATCAAGCCGAAGGTGCAGGTAGAGGTCTTGTATAACGCGAGGAAGATCGAAACGCCAGGAGGCAAAGCGCAGCTCAAAGATGGTTCCGTTTTCGTTCCGATCCGGGCCGTATCCGAGACGCTGGGTGCCAAGGTGGCTTATTCCGGGAAAGAAGTGACAATCACCAAAGAGGGCAAGAAAATTCAGCTTACGATTGGAACGAAGCGGGTCCTTGTAAACGATAAGGCACTGACAGACATCGGGGCGTCGTTCACCTCTGCAGGTTCGACGATGGTCCCAATTCGGGTGATTTCGGAGAGCTTCGGGGAAGTCGTGGAGTGGGACAGTACGAATCAGTTTGTTTGGATTGGGAATAAAGATATCCCTCAGATAGATGCAGTCGGAGAGTTGAAATCGGGAAAGGAATTCTATTCCTACTTGTACAAATACCCGTTCATGATTAATAACCCACTAAAGGAAGGCGAGTATGTAAAGGTTTATTTAGTCGATAGAAGTGATTACCCGTTTAATGCTGACGGAAGGGTGTTCTATCGTGCAGAAAAGACGGTTAACTCGAAAAACGAGGATTACCTTGCTCTTTATACTTCTTATAGGGGTTCATTCCCAATGAGTATCAGTTTTCTGGAAACCGATAAAAAACCTAGAACAAGAACCGAGATAAGAGCAATGCGATCACTAGGGAATACTTCGGTAATAAACTATTTCCCCAAAATTGCAAGTGTGGATATGGAAAATTATGATGATAAGGATTGGGAGAGATTTGATCCCTCTAAACCTTCCTACGTTTATTTAACGGCATTTAGTGATGTGGCAGTAATTTCAAAAAATCCTTGGAAATAAGTTGCGGGGTGCATAGAAGGTGAAAAATCTAACGCGAATTTTAATATTCTTTCTATTAATGACTGCGTTACCTTTCTACCCGATTCAGAAAGCTAGTGCCGATGTTGACGGTAGTGCTAATATACAGCCAGTGTATAATTCGAGTAAAAACAAGTGGTACGGGGTAGGATTTATGTCTTACGAGATCATGTCTAATTCTGGAGGAAGCTGGAGTGGTCAAGACAAACCCGGTGGTGCAAATCGAGTTATGGAAGACGATTATAGATTCTCATTTCCCGGAAGGTCGATTAAAACTGTCAATGTATTGAGCTTTTCTTATACCGGAGAAAATATAGACTATTTTAATAATTCAAGGATGGACATCGCTTCAAATAAACCAGATAAGAAGACATGGCCTGATTATGTACGGTATGTCCCAAATACTCGAGATAAGAACGGAACTCCTCAGGTGACTAACCGAGGAGGAATTGGAACAAGTACGGTAACATTCCATCTAAAAATCGTGGGGGATCTGGATTCTCCAGAGAACTACGACTCTAGGACTAACGATGGATCTTGCAGTACCTGTAATAGTGGTGTAAAAGCTTATAAATACTTTTTCCCCGTTCTCTTCGAATTTGAGCTAGACGGACAAGTAAACGTAAATCATTATTTGACGGACGGCACGAAGATTAATGAAGTTTTCCCAGCTCAGAGCTATCGGATGACGGTAGGAAATCAATACCCTACGGGAAATCCTCAGTCACATGCAGAGTACGAATATGTGGGACACAAGAAAAGCACGACTGGAGGTGCGCCTGAAGGAGGAATTGTATCGGGCAATCCGAGCAAGTTTACCTATAATGGACTATTTGACACCTATAACTTGAATCTTTACTACAAGAAAAAGACATCAGGCGGAGACCCAGCAGCAGGAGAAGTGAATATCCGTCACATGGTTCGAGCCGGTCCGACCGGAGCTTACGTCAATAAAAACGAAGAAAGCTTGGAAGCATCCCCACTTCCTTACTCAAAGACGTATACTGCAACGACGAGCTACGGCACCCTGATCGGATCTAATCTTTCGTATACAACATTCGACTCTATACCGACGAGCAAGCCGGATCAACAAGTACAACTGACGAAAGCTGTTCCTAAAGCTTACTTATCCTTTTTTTACGAGGAAGCGCCTAAAAGCTTCACGGGCGATTTTGACGTCATAAAACCGGTTATCGCCTATCGGGACACCTTCTCTTTAAAACCCAAAGATTTTGTCCTGAACCAGTGCACCTATGTTTCTCATACCTGGCAAATCAAGCAGGGGCCGTACACCTATACAAGCCCGGCGTATTACAACTATTCCACGGAGACGTCGTATTCGTTCGAGAGATGGCCTTCTCTTCTAGGCGTCGGCACCTTCCAGGTGTACATGATCCTTAAGACAAGCTGCGGGGAAGCCGAGGTCGGCCCCAAGATGTTGACCATTACCGGCCCGTCCAAGAACAGCCCGCCGGTCATCAAAATCGGATGGATCGATCCGTCCGGTGATCCGACGAAACCGGTCTCTTCAACGCCGCAGAATGAGCGTCTGACCTTGAACGTGCTCAGCATTTCGGATCCCGATCCAGGGGACAGCGTAACATTTGAAGGCTATGACTTCTCCGGGAGTTCCAGCGAATGGATTCGCAATCTTCCGAATCGATTCGGCGGCGAGACGATGATGTGGGAGTATCCAAACGTCACGATGGATCAGAATGGATTTTATTCCATCTGCGCCACCGTCCGGGACCAGTGGGGAGCCACCGGCAGCGGATGCACCAGCATCAATGTCGTGCCGCCCAACCCGATTCCGATCATCAATGGTCCATCTCAAATCCGGGAAGACCGGCCCTACTCCCCTAAATTTGACGCTAACAGCAGCTACAGTCCAATCAAAGGGCGGACCATTGACCACGCTCGCGACGAGTGGTCTGGCATCAGAGAAATCTACGACACGCCGGGCGAGTACAAGATCAAGCTGGATGTCTATGACAGCTTAGGCTTGAAATCGCTTCAGCCGGCCGAAAAGATGCTTACTGTCCTCGAAGACATGCCGCCGGTTCCCAAGCTGGAGTTTCCGAGTCCAGCGCTACGGAATGCAAGCGTCGCGTTCAAAAACACCAGCTACTCTCCGGACGGAGACAATATCGTCCTGAACCAGGTGGCGTATCGCTACGATGCGAATAATGACGGCAACTACTCCGAACCCGAAGTCACCATCACCATGCGAGCAGACAAGACGTTTGACTTCAAAGGAGCCAAAGTCGGCCGGTATCGATTCAAAGTGTATGTAAAAGAAGACTACGGCAAGGAGGCTACAGGCTACTTTGACTTTGAGGTCATCAACGACGCCCCGCAGGTATCATTCGACGTCACTTCCGAAAGCCTGGAGCCTGAACCCCTTGTGTCGGTACCGATCAGCACGAAAACAATGGCAGAAGATCGCACCAAGTGGGGAAACAGCAACTTTGGAGCCGAGACAAAAATTTCTTCCTGGGTCTACAATCCAGCAAATGGAGCCTTGGCTGCCCCGTGGGCGACGTTCAACCGCGCGGAGCTCTTCATGGTTGGAAACGACGGATATCCTCGGACCGTACGCAGCAATCCGGTCGATGATCGTTCCTTTACCGGTTTCATGCAGTCAGCCCTTTTATCTGGCGGCGTCACGGCCATCTCCAACTACGATAAAAATACGTACGTCTACACGTACGATTTTTATCGGGATGGAGTGAAAATCGGCAGCCGAACGGGACTAGAAGGCATCGTTGCAGTTGATCTGTACACGGGGATTGTGCACACCCGGCTGTATGGCGATGCCAGCAAAATCAGAAGTTACTACGCCGATTCCTTCCTTAATCCTGCCGGAACCCCGTTTGCCATACGGGGAGAAGTGTATGCCAACGGCAAATGGATCAAAGTCGATTACCCTACGGTACTGGGAACGACGCCGAACCTGAATGCAGGCAGCGTGCCGACAGCTTTTTCCGACCATCTCTACTACTATGCGGAGTACCAGAACAGCAGCAACGGAACTCCACTAAAAACATCGTTCACATGGGACGGAGTGAAGAGCGAAAAGCAATGGTACAACAACACCGAATATGAGCATAACTATATTCTCGGAGCCGAGTCCATTGTCGCCGGCAGCGTCGATAAAGACATGAACTATGTCACCTCGTCGTACCGTACCTTCTCCAGTTCATCGAAAGTCTATTTTAGCCGGAATCTGGAGGATGACACGGACCGGTACCAGAACCTTATTCGTACACCAGACGACCGTATCTTTGTCACGTTTGATGGAAAATGGGTCGTAACCAACACGGGTGTTTATGATCGGAACCATCCCTACTCCTACGCGGATCCAATCTCCAGCTTTGACTATGGGACCCGAGTCATGCACGTGACCGATACGAACTACGCTTTGCTGGACAACTACGAGCGAGGGGCAAAGCTGATCCGAATTCAAGATAACGGAACGATAACGACCATCCGAGATTATCCTCAGCTGCAGTCCATTTATAGAAACATACGGATTGATAATCAGAACAACTTCGTCTTCCAAGACCGGGAGACGCTATACAAGATCAGCACGTCCGACTTCTCGCTCACGCAGCTGGCGGCCGTAGGCAATTTCGCCGTGCCGATCAACAACGGTGCTTTTACGGTGGCAACCAACGACCGGCGAACAGAAGTCTATGCGCCTCGCGAAAGTCGGCCGGAAGGAGCCTATATCTCTTCCCACAACCAACTGCTCGGTCAAGCAAAGATGAAGAATGTCTCGTACAGTTTCAAGATGAAGCTTAACATGTCAGCTCCGTCGTATCTCTATTCGGGCTATTCGTTCCACGCGCAGGATAACCGGAACATGTACCGCGTCGAGGTCAATCATGACTCAGTCAGCCTGGTCCAGGTCGCCGGAGGAACGAGGAAGGTGCTTCAAAGCGCATCCTATCCAATCAATCTGGCCCAAAAGTACACGTTTAAGATTCAAGTTCTCGACGGAAAGATCAAGGTCTATGTAGACGGCACGCCTGTCATTGACATCAACGAGACTACGTACACAGAAGGAAAGTTTGGGCCGTTCGCCGAGATTCCCAAAACGGAATTTTTCCAGGTGAGCTATACGGACCTGACCCCAATCAGTACGGCGACCGTGCTGAACGGCGTCGGCCTCGTCGGGAAACCGCTGATCTATACGATCCGGAACACGGACACGGAGAACGATCCGTTAATCAAGGACCTGACCTCATGGAAGTACGTCCAGCTGTCCCAGAAATTCCTCGATGCCCAGGACGGCAAATCAGGAGCTTCTGCCTTGAGCGGGAAATGGTTTACAGCGCCTGCTGCTATCATCGACAAGGTGGGCTTGTATCGAATCAGCTACAAGTCCAAGGATGATCCGCATCCTGACTATTTCTATCCGAAGATGGACTTCGACGAATACCGCAAGGAGAGCAACGAGTCGGTACGCGATGTCATCATCCACCGGCCGCCAATTTCCGATTTCGATGTCTCGCTCGCATCGAACGGGACTGTCTTGTGGACGGACCGCAGCCGGGACCCCGATCGGTATTTGTCGAGCAGCCATTACTCGACCGAAGCGACGGGCATCGACTACTTCCGGACAAAAGGCGTGCTGGAGAAGAAGTTTTATTATATCTCTCCATCGGGCAAATTCGTTCGAACCAAGTTGGTTACCCCGGATGAAATCGGAGAATATACGGTTGGCCTGGCGGTGAAGGATGAATACGAAGCCTGGAGCGATTACACGGAGAAAACCGTCTACGTCGGCACGCTGCCGCAGCCGGACGAGCCTCCGCACGCCGGCTTCAACCTGAGCCGCACGACGACGTATCGAGGCGTCGAGATCAGCATGGATTCAACGGCCTGGGACAAGGAAGACGGGGCGCGGCAAAATCTTCCCCATGACTACTTCATCCGCAATTTGGACGGCGGGACGGAAATGATGGCCAGCCAAAGCCGAACGATTTGGACCAAGACGTTCAGCACGATGGGAACTTTCCGAATCCGTCAGGTGGTGGAGGACAAGCTGGGCCAGACCGATACGGTTTCAAAAACGGTCCAAGTCGTCAATCGGATCCCGACCGCGGACATCTTCGCTCCTTCGTCTGCCGATCAGACGAAGCCGGAAAAGCTGACTGAGTTCCGCCCGAAATTCAAATGGACCTATGGCGATGCGGACAGCGATCCGCAAGCAAAGTACCAGGTGAAGATTTACCGCTATGGGGGCGTCATCGTCCACGATTCGGGCATCAAGAACGGGAGCGACGAAACCTACATTCCCGCAGCCGATCTTCCGGAGTACACGAATCTTTACATCGTGGTCAAAGTTTTGGACGGCTTCGATTGGGGGGAGAGCGCGCCGAAGTTCTTCTACATCGAGACGAACCGCCCGCCGGCAGCGGACTTCGACTGGACGCCGAAGCCGGTCTACGAAGGCGACCCGATCCAGCTGCTCGACCGCTCGTCCGATCCGGACGGAGACGCGCTTACGGCGAAATGGACCGTGCTCGACCCGTCGGGCCGGACGAGCTTGCATGCGGCTCCGCCGCTCCTTGAACGGTCCTTGCCCGGCACCTATCAGGTGACGCTGACGGTCAGCGACGGCAAGGCGGAAGCGACGGCGGCGAAGCCGATCCCGGTCGTGCCGCTTGGACTGAGCGCCGATGTCGGCCATACGGCGGACTGGAAGGAAATCCATGACCGGCTCGGCCACGAGACGGCGCAGCATCCGAAGGAGTTTTATGCCGGGGAGAAGCTGATCGTGCAAGGCTATCCGGTCCCGGCTCCGGTGCTGCAGGTGACGGCAAGCTTGACGGCCGGAGGCGGGCTGGACGCACGCTCCATCCTGAAGCCGGTGACGGCCGATCGCCATTATGCGGGCGAGCTGCATCACGAGCGGTGGGCGCATCTGACGGATGGACTGTCCAAGGGCGACTATACGATCCGCTTCGAGGTTGTGTACCGCAACGGCACCCGCAAGACGGCGGACGTGCCGATCCGCATCATCGGCTCGGCGCTCGGCGCCGCGGGCGTGCACCGCAAGCAATAGCGGCAGCCGCAGACGGACGGTTGACACCTTTTGCCGGTATGAGGTATAACCTAGTATAGAAATGCCGATGATAGACCGACCGTAACTATAGCAACTTCATTGACGAGAACACGCGCCCTGCGGGGAAGATCCCCAGAGAGCCGGCCCAGAGCTGCAAGCCGGCGTTCGGAACCCAGACGTGCATCCTCTCCGAGAAGCGCCGCCGAATCGGCCGCTTCGGCCCCCAGGGCTGGACGGTCCCAGTAAGCGCCGCCGGATGTCCTCCGTTACAGGGAACGCGGATTGCGCAGGTTCGATCCGCTGCCGAGGAGCGCTCGCGCTGACGGCTGTCGGGATCGACAGGCCGCTGTCGATGCGTTCGAATCAGGGTGGTATCGCGAGTTTACGCTCGTCCCTTTCCAAGGGGCGGGCTTTTTTATTTTCAAGAGCTTATTTTCCAAGAGGAGTGTTGAGCGATGCAAAGAGTGGATGTGAAGGAGAAGGCCCGCGCGCGCGAGCTGCGCGTGCTGGACAAGTGGAAGACGGAGGAGACGTTCAAGGCTTCCATCGACAACCGCGCAGGCAAGCCGAACTTCGTGTTCTACGAGGGACCGCCGACGGCGAACGGCAAGCCGCATATCGGGCATGTGCTCGGCCGCGTCATCAAGGACTTCATCGGCCGCTACAAGACGATGTCCGGCTACCGCGTCGTGCGCAAGGCCGGCTGGGATACGCACGGCCTCCCGGTCGAGCTCGGCGTGGAGAAGGAGCTCGGCATCTCCGGCAAGCAGGAGATCGAGAACTACGGCGTCGAGGCATTCGTCAAAAAGTGCCAGGCGAGCGTGTTCGAATACGAGCGCCAATGGCGCGAGCTGACCGAAGCGATCGGCTACTGGACCGACATGGACGATCCGTACATCACGCTCAAGAACAGCTATATCGAGAGCGTCTGGCATATCCTCTCGACGATCCATGGCAAAGGGCTGCTGTACCGCGGCCACCGCGTCAGTCCGTACTGCCCGTGCTGCCAGACGACGCTCAGCTCGCATGAGGTCGCCCAAGGCTACGAGGACGTCAAGGATCTCAGCGCCACGGTCAAGTTCCCGCTGGAGAACGGCGAAGGCCATCTGCTCGCCTGGACGACGACGCCATGGACGCTGCCGGCCAATACGGCGATCGCGGTCAACCCGGATTTGACCTACGTCAAGGCGAAAAAAGACGGCGAGGTATACTTCGTCGCCGAGGCGCTCGTGGACAGCGTGTTCAAGGGCGACGACAAGCCGGAAATCGTCGGCAGCGTGAAGGGCGCCGAGCTTGTCGGCCTCGCCTACCGCGCTCCGTTCGACTATGTTCCGGTCGATAAGGGCCATGTCGTCATCGGCGCGGACTTCGTCAGCGACACGAGCGGCACGGGCATGGTCCACATCGCGCCGGCGCACGGCGACGACGACTATAAGACCGCCCGCAAAAACGGCATCAGCCTGCTGGCCGTCGTCAACAACCAGGGCCGCTATGTCGACGAGGTGACGGATCTGGCCGGACGCTTCGTCAAGGACGGCGAGGTCGACATCGAGATCGTCAAGATGCTGAGCGAGAAAGGGCTGCTCTTCTCCAAAGAGAAATACGAGCATAGCTATCCGTTCTGCTGGCGCTGCAAATCGCCGCTCATCTATTACGCGACCGAGAGCTGGTTCATCGAGACGACCGCCGTCAAGGAGCAGCTGATCGCGAACAACAGCGGCGTCGACTGGTACCCGGGCCATATCCGCGAGGGCCGCTTCGGCAAGTTCCTCGAGGACCTCGTCGACTGGAACATCAGCCGCAACCGCTACTGGGGCACGCCGCTCAACGTCTGGGTGTGCGAGGCGACGGGCAAGGAGTACGCGCCGTCCAGCCTGGCCGACCTGCGCGAGCGCTCCGTGACGGAGCTGCCGGAGGACTTCGAGCTGCACAAGCCGTATGTGGACGAAGTGAAGCTGCGCAGTCCGTTCGCCGAAGGCGCGGTCATGACCCGCACGCCGGAGGTCATCGACGTCTGGTTCGACAGCGGCTCGATGCCGTTCGCGCAGCAGCATTATCCGTTTGAGAACGAAGGCCGCTTCGCCGAGCAGTATCCGGCCGACATCATCTGCGAGGGCATCGACCAGACGCGCGGCTGGTTCTTCAGCCTGCTGGCGGTCTCGACGCTGTACAACGGGCAAGCTCCGTACAAGGCGGTCATCTCGACCGGCCATGTGCTCGACGAGAACGGCCAGAAGATGAGCAAGTCCAAGGGCAATGTCATCGACCCTTGGGAAATCATCGACGAGTACGGCACCGACGCGTTCCGCTGGGCGCTGCTCGCGGACAGCGCGCCGTGGAACAGCAAGAAGTTCTCGCGCGGCATCGTCGGCGAAGCGAAGTCCAAGGTCATCGATACGATCGTCAACACGCATGCGTTCTTCGCGCTGTACGCGAGCATCGACGGCTTCGATCCGTCCGAGCATCAAGGACGCGTCTCCGCGGCCAAGCTGGACCGCTGGATCGTCTCCCGCCTCAACACGCTCGTCCGCACGGTCGTGACCGGCCTGGAAAGCTGGGACTTCCTCAACTCGGCCAAAGCGATCGAGGCGTTCGTCGACGAGCTCAGCAACTGGTACATCCGCCGCTCGCGCGACCGCTTCTGGGGCAGCGGCCTGACCGACGACAAGCTGAACGCGTACGCGACGCTGCGCGACGTGCTGCTGACGCTCTCCCGCCTCATCGCGCCGTATGCGCCGCTGCTGGCGGAGGATGTTTACGGCAACCTCGGCGGCAAAGGCAGCGTCCATCTGGCCGACTATCCGACTGTCGACGAATCGGCGATCGACGCCGAGCTCGAGCGCGACATGGAGACGGCCCGCACGATCGTCGAGCTGGCGCGCAACGTGCGCAACGAGACCGGCATCAAGACGCGTCAGCCGCTGTCCGAGCTCATCGTCTCGCTGAGCGGCGAGTTCGCGCTGACGGACTACGAGGAGATCGTCAAGGACGAGATCAACGTCAAGGCGATCCGGGTCGAGACGAGCGACAGCGGCTTCGTCGACTTCGCCCTCAAGCTGAACCTCAAGGTCGCGGGCAAGAAGTTCGGCAAAAACGTCGGTCCGATCCAAGCCTACCTCAAAGGATTGGACGTCGATGGCGCTCGCGCGATCGTGACGGGCGGCAGCTTCGTCTTCGCCTCGCCGGACGGCGAGGAAGCGACGGTCGCGCTCGAAGAGCTGCTCGTCGAGAAGCAGGCCAAGGCGGGCTTCGCCTCCGCTTCCGGCGGCGGCGTGACCGTGGCGCTCAATACCGACATCACGCCGGAGCTCGAGCGGGAAGGCTGGGTACGCGAGGTCATCCGCGCCGTGCAGGATACCCGCAAAAAGCTCGACCTGCCGATCGAGAAGCGGGTCGAGCTCGTGCTGGACGCCGACGCCGAGCTGACGGCGGCGCTGCAGGAGAACGACGAGCTGCTTCAGAGCAGCGTGCTGCTGAGCAGCGTCAGCTACGGCAGCGAGGCCGGCATGGAGCGCGTGCAGCTTGGCGAGCGCTCGCTCGGCCTGCTGATCCGCGGCTGATTCGGGCCGCGAGGCCAGGCGTCGCGTCAGCGGCAGGATGGACGGACAAAAAGGCTCCTTTCTCCCGGACGGGAGAAAGGAGCCTTTTCCTGTGGAATCCGCCAGCATTTTCCGGGACATACTAGCGGGGAATTCTTGAGCCTGAACATACGGAAGGAGGAGCGGCATGGGCGAAGAGCATCGGAGGAACAAGGCGAGCGAGCAGGAGCGGATCAGCCTGCTCCAGGATCGGCTGGAGAAGATCGCCGCCGATCTGGAGCGGTCCCAGATGGCCGAATACGTCGATCTGCTCAATCGGCCGTGGAAGCTCATCCGCCGGAATCTGGTCGCAGGCGTCTCGCGCGGCGTCGGCTACGCGATCGGCATCGCCTTCTTCACGACCGCGATCCTGTATCTGCTGCAGGCGCTCGGACAGCTCAACCTGCCGATCATCGGCGACTACATCGCCGACCTCGTGCGCATCGTGCAGATCCAGCTGGAGGGCAAGCAGTATTGAACGAGGCGGATCAGTCGGACGGCAGCTCTTCTCCCCGGCCGCTGTCCATGTAGTTCTTGTACTCGCGGTTGCGCACGACGCTCACATGGCGGCCGGTCATGTCTGTCGCAAGGAAGCTTTCGATGTCTTCGACGTAGCCGACATTCTCGTCGGACTCGATGCCGATGCTCTGGTAGCTGTCTCCCGGCATCTCGTCCATGGCCGGAGAGGTCGACGTGCCCCAGTGCTCGACGGTCTGCCACGCATCCTCGCCGTCGAATCCGGGATCGTCCTTGCCGTCGCGGTCGGAATCGCCGAACGGAGGACGCAGCACCGCCTCCTCGGCCGGACGGCGGTGGGACACATGCTGCCGCGGGGAATGCTGGATGCAATAAAGCGTATCGGGAAGCGCCGACAGCCGCTTTTCCGGAATGTCTTCGCCGCAGACCGCGCAGCGGCCGTAGCTGCCGTCGATCATCGCCGCCAGGGCGGCATCTATGCGCTCGCGATGCAGGTCCATCTGCTCCTGAAGCGCGATATCCTTGCCGCGCTCGAACATTTCCGTCGCTATGTCCGCAGGGTGGTTGTCGATCGTGCTGAGCTCGCCGGTCTCGTCGCGCAGCGACTCCTGCAAGCCGTCGTGATCGGACTCCACGTCGCGGCGGATCAGCTCCTCGCGCTGCCGGAGCAGCCTTTGCTTCAACCGCCCGATGAGAGCTGGGGAATGAGTCATGTCGCACACACCTTTCGGCAGCCGCGCAGGCTGCGAGGGGACTGGAATTGCTGCTGTTAGTGTGGACGACTTGCAGCCGGATTACAGATGGGGTTCTCTGGAAGCGAGGAGCCTCCGGCCAATGGCTTGCGGGCCGGCGCCGCGCCGTCCCGAATCCGTCCTTATCGCCGTCCCGGCACCGGCTCCAACGCTTGCCTCGAAGCTGTCCTGAAGCCTGCTGCCAGGCATGCCTGAGCGCTGGCTCCGCCCGGAACGGTTATGCTACAATGAGACGGACGAGGAGGGAAAAGCTTGAAGGTCAAGGGGTATTCATACGTGGTGGCGCTGGCCGCCATCTTGCTCGACCAGATCACCAAAATCATCATCATGAACCGGCTCGAGCTCTACGAGCAGATCAAAGTCATCGGAGATTTCTTCATCATCACCTCCATCCGCAACACGGGAGCGGCCTTCAGCATGCTGGAGGGGAAACAACTGTTCTTCCTCATCATCACGCCGATCGTCGCGGCGGGCATCGCCTGGTACATCCACCAGCAGCGCCGATCCGGCAACGTCTGGCTGCTGACCGCGCTGGGCCTCGTGCTCGGCGGAGCGCTCGGCAACTTTATCGACCGGCTGCTCTACGGGCATGTCGTCGACTTCCTATCCTTCAATTTCGGCTCCTATTCGTTCGCGGTGTTCAACATCGCCGATTCGGCGATCACGATCGGCGTCATCATGATCATCATCGACACGCTGCGGGAGGACCGCCGCGCGCGGGCGGCGGCCAAGGAAGGCCGCGACCCGGAGCAGCCGAAGGAAATATTGCATACAGAGGACTGACTTCGCCTTATGACATTCCAAAACAACCCGCTTGAACATGTCGTCGAGCAAGACGACGAACGGCAGCTCGAATGGACGATCGCGCCGGAGCAGGCGGGACAGCGCATCGACAAGTTCATTACCGACCAGCTCGCCGATCCCGCCATCTCGCGCACGCAGGTCCAGGACTGGATCGCGTCCGGCGCCGCATCGGTCGGAGGCCGCGCCGTCAAGGCGAACTACAAGCTCTCCGCAGGCGACTCGCTCTCCGTGACGGTGCCGGAGCCGGAGGACGCGGCGATCGTGCCGGAGGACATCCCGCTCGACATCGTGTACGAGGACTCCGACGTCATCGTCATCAACAAGCCGCGGGGCATGGTCGTGCATCCGGCGCCGGGCCACTCCGGCGGCACGGTCGTGAACGCGCTCATGCATCATTGCCGCGACCTGTCGGGCATCAACGGCGTGCTCCGTCCGGGCATCGTGCATCGCATCGACAAGGACACGTCCGGCCTGCTCATGGCGGCCAAAAACGATCTGGCCCATCTGTCGCTCGCCGAGCAGCTCAAGGAGCATAGCGTGACGCGCAAGTATGTCGCGCTCGTGCACGACAACCTGCATCATGACATCGGCACGATCGACGCGCCGATCGGACGGGACGAAAAGGACCGCAAGATGTTCACGGTCACCACCAAAGGCAGCAAGCATGCGGTGACGCATTTCCAGGTGATCGAGCGGATCGGCGACTATACGCTGGTCGAGCTGCAGCTGGAGACGGGCCGGACCCATCAGATCCGCGTCCACCTCAAGTACATCGGCCATCCGCTCGCGGGCGATCCGGTCTATGGGCGCAACAAGACCGTCGCGCTGGGAGGACAAGCGCTCCATGCGGCGGCGCTCGGCTTCACCCATCCGCGCACGGGCGAGCGGCTCGAGTTCGAGGCGCCGATCCCGGACGACATGCAGCATGTGCTGACGAGCTTGCGGAACCGCTAGCGGCAGCTGTGCCGGCCTTGACGCTCCGGGCATTTGCGGACGATGCGAAAAATGCAAATTTTTCGCGCAATGTTCCATTAGCACGGCAAGCGCCTTGCGCTATGCTGAAACAGGCTGCACTCGCGCGCCGCGACCCTCCGGAAGCGGCCGTGCCAGCATGAGACCTCCACGACCCGGGCGCGGCCTTCCGCTCCCGGGTCCATTCATGAAACCGAAAGGGGATCCGATCCCATGACCTCGATCAATTCCAATTATTTGAACCTGCAAGGCAGCTACCTGTTCTCGGAAATCGCCAAGCGGCGCACGAAGTTCATCCAGGACAACCCGCAAGCCGAGATCATCAGCCTCGGCATCGGCGACGTGACGCGCGGCCTGCCGGAAGCCGTCACCAAGGCGATGCACGCCGCCGTCGACGAGCTGGCCGTGCCGGGCAGCTTCCGCGGCTACGGCCCGGAGCAGGGCTACGACTTCCTCATCCAGGCGATCATCGAGAACGACTACAAGGCGCGCGGCGTCGACATCGCCGCCAACGAAGTGTTCGTCAGCGACGGCTCCAAGTGCGACGTCGGCAACATCCAGGAGATCTTCAGCCAGGATGCCGTCGTCGCCGTCCAGGATCCGGTCTATCCGGTCTACGTCGACACCAACGTCATGGCGGGCCGTTCGGGTTCGTTCAACAGCGAGCTCGGCCGCTACGAGAACATCGTCTACCTCGACTGCACGGCGGAGAACGGCTTCAAGCCGTCGCTGCCGGACCGCAAGGTCGACCTCATTTACCTGTGCTACCCGAACAACCCGACCGGCATGACGCTCACGAAGGACGAGCTCAAAGTATGGGTCGACTACGCTCGCGCGAACAACTGCCTCATCCTGTTCGACTCGGCGTATGAGTCGTTCATCACTGAAGCCGACGTGCCGCACAGCATCTATGAAGTCGAGGGAGCGCGCGAGGTCGCGATCGAGTTCCGCAGCTTCTCCAAGACGGCCGGCTTCACCGGCGTCCGCTGCGCGTACACGGTCGTGCCGCGCGAGCTGAAGGGCCTCGACAAGGACGGCAACTCCGTCGTCATCAACGACCTGTGGAACCGCCGCCACACGACCAAGTTCAATGGCGTCTCCTACGTGACCCAGCGCGGCGCGGAGGCGATCTACTCGCCGGAGGGCAAGGAGCAGATCCGCGGCCTCGTCGACTACTACATGACCAATGCCGGCATCATCCGCGACGGCCTTGCGTCGCTTGGGCTGGACGTATTCGGCGGCGTCAACGCGCCGTACATTTGGCTCAAGACGCCGAAGGGCCTCGATTCGTGGGCGTTCTTCGACAAGCTGCTGTCCGAGGCGAACATCGTCGGCACGCCGGGCGTCGGCTTCGGCCGCAGCGGCCAGGGCTACTTCCGCCTGACGGCGTTCGGCAGCCGCGAGAACACCGAAAAAGCCGTGGAGCGCATCCGCGGCCTCAGCCTGTAAGCCGATTCGACAGCCGGTCCGCCAAGCGGACCGGCTTTTTCTTTGCCCGGCCATTGCCCTTTCCGGGATAAGGTGTTATTATTATTCAGTAAGTTGAATATTAATACAACACAACCAAGGAACAGGGTCGGGGTTGACTTCATCGGCCTCGCATGGGATAATCGTATCCGATAACGGCAGTACCTTTAACTCAGTCCAGAGAGGCTGGCAAGGTAGCGTGATATGTGCCGTCGTCGATGAAGCTTGTCAGCCAGCTCGGAGTCCTTGCCTCCGCGCGGCCGGCTCGGCGCGTCCTTGCGCCTGCCCGCCGCCGGAGAGGGATCCGCCCGCTTGCTCTTCTTCAAGACGGCACATGCTTCTTTCCCTCTCCTTGCTGAGCGTTCAGCAGGGAGTTTTTTTTTGCCCTGCCGAGGGAGGATAAAGCCGTACACTACCCATGCGCAGCGGCTGCGGCCGGACGCTGAAGGAGCTCGATCACCCATGTCAGAAGGCGAGAAGCGCGCCATCATGGACGATACCGCCATACGGAGAGGCCTGACCCGGATCGCCCATGAGATCGTCGAAAAGAACAAAGGCATCGAAGGCTGCGTGCTGGTCGGCATCCGGACGCGCGGCGTCTACCTGGCTCGCCGCCTCGCCGAGCAGATCCGCGAGATCGAGGGAACGCCTGTCGCTTGCGGCGAGCTGGACATCACCGGCTACCGCGACGACCGCTCGCCGGACGGCCAGCGGGGAGCCATCGCGGTGCCCGATGCCGGCGGCCAGCCGATCCCGGTCCACGACAAGCGCGTCATCCTGGTCGACGACGTGCTCTACACGGGCCGGACGATCCGCGCGGCGATGGACGCCTTGATGGATCAGGGACGTCCGCAGTCGATCCAGCTGGCCGTGCTGCTCGACCGCGGCCACCGAGAGCTGCCGATCCGGCCGGATTATGTGGGCAAGAACGTGCCGACCTCCAAGCAGGAGAGCATCCGCGTCTCCCTTCAGGAAGTGGATGGAGAAGACAACGTCACCATCACGGAAAGACAGGGAGGATGATCAGGATGACGGCATTGCAGCTGCGGCAAAAAAGCCTGCTTGGCTTGAAAGGAATGGGGCGCGAGGAGCTGGAGTCGATCCTCTCGCGCGCGGCCCACTGGGAGCGGCAAGAGCAGAAGGTGCAGCCCGTGCTCGCGGGAAGCTTCGTCGCCAACATGTTCTTCGAGAACAGCACGCGCACGCGGTTCAGCTTCGAGGTGGCGGAAAAGCGGCTCGGAGCCGAGGTGCTGAACTTCTCGGCGGCGGAATCGAGCGTGCAGAAGGGCGAGTCGATCTACGACACGGTGCGGACGCTGGAGTCGATGGGCATCGACGCCGGCATCATCCGGCTCAAGCCGGCCGGAGTGCTCGAGGAGCTCGCGGAGCGCATCCAGGTGCCGCTCATCAACGCAGGAGACGGCAACAACGAGCATCCGACGCAGGCGCTGCTCGACCTGTACACGATGCGGCAGCAGTTCGGATCGCTTTCGGGGCTGCGCGTCTCGATCATCGGCGACATCAAGCACAGCCGGGTGGCCCGCTCCAACTACTGGGGGCTGAAGCAGTTCGGAGCGCAGGTGCGCTTCTGCGCGCCGGAAAACATGCGCGAGAACGAGCTGGATGTGGCCTACGTGAGCATGGAAGAAGCGCTCGAAGCCGACGTCGTCATGATGCTGCGCGTGCAGCTCGAGCGGCATGAGGGCGGCATGCTCCGCTCCGCGGAAGAGTACCGCGAGCAGTACGGTCTGACGGCGGAACGGGCGGCGCGCCTTGCGCCGCATGCGATCATCATGCATCCGGCGCCGGTCAACCGCGACGTCGAGATCGACGGCGATCTGGTCGAGCATCCGCAGTCGAGAATTTTCCCGCAGATGCAGAACGGCGTGCCGGTGCGCATGGCCGTCATCGAACGGGCGCTGAGAGGATAGAGGCGGCGAGCGCCGCCAGGAAGCAAGGACGACGGAAGCAGGCAGGCAAGGCGGCATTCGCTGCGAAAGGGGACGGATCAAGCAATGGCAGCTGTGGAATGGATCGTGAACGGACGGATCTGGAACGAGGAGAGCGGCGAGCTGGAGACGAGGCATATCCGCATCGAGGACGGCCGGATCGCCGAGATCAAGGCCGGCGACGCGCCGGCGGCGGCAGGCGAGGGCGTGCTGGACGCGCGAGGAAGGCTGGTCTCGGCGGGCTTCATCGACATGCACGTGCATCTGCGCGACCCGGGCTTCGAGCACAAGGAGGATATCGTCACCGGCACCGCCTCGGCGGCGGCGGGCGGCTTCACCACGATCGCCTGCATGCCGAACACGCGGCCTTCGATCGACACGCCGGAGACGGTGCGCTATGTGATCGACAAAGCCCGCGAGCAAGGAAACGGCGTGAAGGTGCTGCCCTACGCGGCCATCTCCAAAAACCAGCTCGGCCGCGAGCTGACCGACTTCGCGGCGCTGAAGGCGGCCGGCGCGATCGGCTTCACCGACGACGGCGTCGGCGTGCAGCGCGCGCAGACGATGAAGGACGCGATGGAGCTGGCGCAGTCGCTCGACATGCCGATCATCGCCCACTGCGAGGATGACAGCCTCGTCGAAGGGCTGTACGTCTCCGAGGGCAAGTTCGCCCGCGACAACGGCATCAAGGGCATCCCGAACGAGTCCGAGGCGATCCATGTCGGCCGCGACGCGCTGCTGGCGGAATCGACCGGCGTCCATTACCACGTCTGCCACGTGAGCACCGAGCAGTCGGTGCGCCTGATCCGGCTCGCCAAGTCGGTCGGAGTCCGCATCACCGCCGAGGTGTGCCCGCATCATCTGGTGCTGAGCGACGAGGACATCCCCGGCATGGATTCCAACTGGAAGATGAACCCGCCGCTGCGCACGCCGCGCGATGTCGAGGCGGTCATCCAAGGCCTCGAGGACGGCACGATCGACATGATCGTCACCGACCACGCCCCGCACAGCGCCGAGGAAAAAGCCCGCGGCATGCAGCTCGCGCCGTTCGGCATCGTCGGCTTCGAGACGGCGTTCCCGCTGCTGTACACCGCCTTCGTCCGCACGGGCAAATGGTCGCTCGGCTTCCTGCTGAACCGCATGACCCGAATTCCCGCTTCCGTCTTCCGCCTCGACTCGGGGCGGCTGGAAGTCGGAGCTCCGGCGGATCTGACCGTCGTCGAGCTGGAGGAGAAGCGCGAGGTCGATCCCTCTGCCTTCCTTTCCAAAAGCAGCAACACGCCTTTCGGCGGCTGGAAGCTCTACGGATGGCCCGAAGCCACCGTCGTCGCCGGCAGCGTCGTCTGGTCCCACCAAAGCGCATAAGGAGTGATACGGATGCAAGCGAGACTGATTCTTGAGGATGGAACCGTATTTGCGGGCCAGTCGTTCGGCGCCGAGACGTTCAAGCCCGGCGAGGTCGTATTCAACACCGGCATTACCGGCTACCAGGAGGTGCTCTCCGATCCGTCGTACTGCGGACAGATCGTCACCATGACGTACCCGCTGATCGGGAACTACGGCATCACCCGCGACGATTTCGAGACGGTGGCGCCGTTCATCCACGGCTTCGCCGTACGCCGCCACGAGCCGATCCCGAGCAACTGGCGCGCCCAGGTGTCGCTGGACTGGCTGCTCAAGGAGCACGGAATCCCGGCGATCAGCGAGATCGACACGCGCATGCTGACCCGCAAGCTGCGCCACTTCGGCACGATGCGCGGCGTCATCACGACCGGCAGCGAGCGCGTCGAGGCGATCGTCGAGCAGCTGACCGGCACGCCGCTGCTGCGCGACCAGGTCGCCCGCACGTCGACGAAGCAGGTGTTCACGAGCCCGGGCTTCGGCGAGCGCATCGTGCTGATCGACTACGGCGCCAAGACCGGCATCCTGCGCGAGCTGACCAAGCGCGGCTGCGACGTCGTCGTCGTGCCGCATGACACGTCCGCGGAGACGATCCGCCGCCTCAATCCGGACGGCATCCAGCTGTCCAACGGCCCTGGCGACCCGCAGGACGTGCCGCATGCGGTCGCGACGATCCGCGAGCTGCTCGGCGAATACCCGATCTTCGGCATCTGCCTCGGCCACCAGCTGTTCGCGCTCGCTTGCGGCGCGGATACGGAGAAGCTCAAGTTCGGCCATCGCGGCGGCAACCACCCGGTCAAGGAGCTTTCCACGGGACGCTGCTACATTACGAGCCAGAACCACGGCTACACCGTGCCGGAGTCCAGCATCGCCGGCACCGAGCTGACCGTGACCCATATCAACAACAACGACAAGACGGTCGAAGGGCTGAAGCATAATCAGCATCCGGCCTTCTCGGTCCAATACCATCCGGAGGCGGCCCCGGGGCCGTTCGATTCCAGCTACCTGTTCGACGAATTCCTGGAGCTGATCCGCACCCATCGCCGCACTAACCCTTCCAAGCCGCGTCAAGCCCAACTGTCGGAAGCGTCCAAAGGAGAGCTGCTGTATGCCCAGAAATAACCTGCTCAAGAAGATCCTCGTCATCGGCTCCGGCCCGATCGTCATCGGCCAGGCCGCCGAGTTCGACTATGCCGGCACGCAGGCTTGCCAGGCGCTGAAGGAAGAGGGCTACGAGGTCGTCCTCATCAACAGCAACCCTGCGACGATCATGACCGATACGAACATGGCCGACAAAGTGTACATCGAGCCGATCACGCTCGACTTCGTCTCCCAGATCATCCGCCAGGAGCGTCCGGACGGCCTGCTGCCGACGCTCGGAGGCCAGACCGGCCTCAACATGGCGGTCGAGCTGGCGCGCGCCGGCGTGCTCGAGCGCGAGAACGTGCAGCTGCTCGGCACGCAGCTGACGGCGATCGAGAAAGCCGAGGACCGCGACCTGTTCCGCGAGCTCATGCGCGAGCTGGAGCAGCCGGTGCCGGAGAGCGTCATCGTCACGACGGTCGAGGAAGCGGTCGATTTTGCCAATGAGATCGGCTACCCGATCATCGTTCGCCCGGCGTATACGCTCGGCGGCACGGGCGGCGGCATCTGCGCGACCGAGGCCGAGCTGCTGGAGACGGTCGCCTCCGGCATCCGCTACAGCCCGATCGGCCAGTGCCTGATCGAGAAGTCGATCGCCGGCATGAAGGAAGTCGAGTACGAGGTCATGCGCGACGCGAACGACAACTGCATCGTCGTCTGCAACATGGAGAACTTCGATCCCGTCGGCGTGCACACCGGCGACTCGATCGTCGTGGCGCCGAGCCAGACGCTGTCGGACCGCGAGTACCAGATGCTGCGCTCCGCGTCGCTCAAGATCATCCGCGCTCTGAACATCGAGGGCGGCTGCAACGTGCAGTTCGCGCTGGATCCGTTCAGCTTCCAATACTATGTCATCGAGGTCAACCCGCGCGTCAGCCGCTCCTCGGCGCTCGCCTCCAAGGCGACGGGCTACCCGATCGCCAAGATGGCCGCGAAGATCGCCGTCGGCTACACGCTCGACGAGATCGTCAACCCGGTCACGGGCCAGACGTACGCCTGCTTCGAGCCGACGCTCGACTACATCGTGTCCAAAATTCCGCGCTGGCCGTTCGACAAGTTCACGGGCGCCAACCGCAAGCTCGGCACGCAGATGAAGGCGACCGGCGAAGTGATGGCGATCGGCCGCACGTTCGAGGAGTCGATGCACAAGGCGATCCGCTCGCTGGAGATCGGCACGCATCGCTTCCATCTCAAGGACGCGCATGAGCTGGGCGACGAGACGCTCCGCACCCGCCTGGCCAAGCCGGACGACGAGCGCATGTTCCTGATCGCCGAGGCGTTCCGCCGCGGCTGGACGCTCGCCGACATCCAGGACCTGACCAAGGTCGACTGGTGGTTCCTCGACAAGATCGAGAGCATCGTCGCCTTCGAGGACGAGCTGCGCCGCGCTCCCGGCCTGACCAAGGAGCTGCTCTACGCGGCCAAGCGCCGCGGCTTCTCCGACCGCTCCATCGCCGAGCTGCGCCGCGAGGGCAGCCAGCAGACGCTGACGGACGAGCATGCGGTGCGCACGTTCCGCCTGGAGCAGGGGCTGCGTCCGGTCTACAAGATGGTCGACACCTGCGCCGCCGAGTTCGAGGCGAGCACGCCGTACTACTACTCCACCTACGAGGTGGAGAACGAAGTGACCGAGACGGACAAGCAGAAGGTGCTCGTGCTCGGCTCCGGCCCGATCCGCATCGGCCAGGGCATCGAGTTCGACTACTCGACCGTGCATGCCGTCTGGGCGATCCAGAACGCCGGCTACGAAGCCGTCATCATCAACAACAACCCGGAGACGGTATCGACCGACTTCAGCACCTCCGACCGGCTCTACTTCGAGCCGCTGTTCCTGGAGGACGTGCTGAACGTCATCGAGCAGGAGCAGCCGATCGGCGTCATCGTGCAGTTCGGCGGCCAGACGGCGATCAACCTCGCCGCTCCGCTGGCGAAGGCGGGCGTGCGCATCCTCGGCTCCAGCCTCGAGAGCATCGACACCGCCGAGGACCGCAAGAAGTTCGAGGCGCTGCTGCGCGGCCTCGACATCGCGCAGCCGGAAGGCAGCACGGTGACGAACCTCGAGGAGGCGATCGTCACGGCGAACCGCCTCAGCTACCCGGTGCTCGTGCGTCCGTCGTACGTCCTCGGCGGCCGCGCGATGGAAATCGTCTACTCCGACGAGGAGCTGGTCGGCTACATGGCCGAGGCGGTCAAGATCAATCCGGAGCATCCGGTGCTGATCGACCGCTACATGCTCGGCAGGGAAGCCGAGGTCGACGCGATCTGCGACGGCGAGACGGTCGTCATCCCGGGCATCATGGAGCATGTCGAACGCGCAGGCGTGCACTCCGGCGACTCCATCGCGGTGTACCCGCCGCAGTCGCTGTCCGCGGACATCAAGGAGCAGATCATCGACATCACGATCAAGATCGCCAAGGCGCTGAAGGTGGTCGGCCTGGTCAACATCCAGTTCGTCATCCATAACGACAAGGCGTATGTCATCGAGGTCAACCCGCGCTCCTCGCGCACGGTGCCGTTCCTCAGCAAGGTGACGGGCCTGCCGATGGCGAACCTGGCGACGCGCGCCATCCTCGGCACGAAGCTGGCCGAGCTCGGCCATGTCGACGGCCTCTGGCCGGAGGACAAGTTCGTCAGCGTCAAGGTGCCGGTGTTCAGCTTCGCCAAGCTGCGCCGCGTCGATCCGACGCTGACGCCGGAGATGAAGTCGACGGGCGAGGTCATGGGCCGCGACGAGCAGTACGCCAAGGCGCTGTACAAGGGCTTGATCGGCGCCGGCATGAAGATACCGCTGCAAGGCTCCATCGTGGCGACCGTGTCCGACAAGGACAAGGGAGAGGCGCTTGAGCTGCTGAAGGGCTTCTATGCGATCGGCTACAAGATCATCGCGACCGGCGGCACGGCCGCCGCGCTCGAGGCCGAGGGCATCGTCGTGCAGCGCGTCAACAAGCTGAGCGAAGGCTCGCCGAACATCCTCGACCTGATCCGCAGCGGCCAGGCGCAGTTCGTCTTCAACACGCTGACCAAGGGCAAGACGCCGGAGCGCGACGGCTTCCGCATCCGCCGCGAGGCGGTCGAGAACGGCGTCGTCTGCATGACGTCGCTCGATACGGTGCGGGCGCTGCTGAACATGCTGCAGACGATCAACTTCAGCTCGAACCCGATGCCGGTCCTGCAATAATCCGATGAAGCACGGCCAGCGCCGATGAGCGCGCCGTCTCCAGCACCGCCTTCCTAGGCGCTGCCGGCGGCGCGCTTCTGGCGGATGGCCTTTCTCTATGCCCAGTCGACCGAACAGATCGATCACAAGGAGGAGCAAGCGATGAGCACAACGGCCCTGAGCCGCGAGCAGGCGGCAGCCAAGGTGATGGTGGCGCTGGATTACCCGGACGCCGCCTCCGCCGAGCAGCTGCTGGAGCAGCTCCAAGGCATCCCCTGCTACATGAAGGTCGGCATGCAGCTTTTCTACGCCGCCGGACTGGACTTCGTCCGCCGTCTCAAGGAGCGCGGCTACCGCGTGTTCCTCGACGTGAAGATGCATGATATTCCCAACACCGTCAAAGGCGGAGCGAGCAGCATCGCGAGGCTCGGCGTCGACATGTTCAACGTGCATGCCGCCGGCGGCCGCGACATGATGGAGGCGGCGATGGACGGCGTCGAGGAGGCGCTCGCCGCCGATCCTTCGCTGCCCCGCCCGACGGTCATCGCCGTCACGCAGCTGACGAGCACGAGCGAGGAGATGCTCAACGACGAGATCGGCATCCCCGGCACGGTCGAGGAGGCGGTCGCCCGCTACGCGCTGCTCGCAATCGCGTCCGGCCTCGACGGCGTCGTCGCCTCGCCGCATGAGGTGCAGCTCGTCAAGGACACCTGCGGACCGGCGTTCCAGACGGTCACGCCGGGCATCCGTCCGGCCGGCGCCGATGTCGGCGACCAGACGCGCGTCATGACGCCGCAGGACGCGCTTCGCGCCGGCACCGACTACATGGTGATCGGACGGCCGATCACCCGGGCGGCCGATCCGCGCGCCGCCATTGAATCCATTATCGAGGAGCTGATCCAAGCATGAGCATGCTTCAAGTCGAAAGCCTTCCGCGCGAGATCGCGGCCAAGCTGCTGGACATCGGAGCGGTCGCGCTGCGGCCGGAGGAGCCGTTCACCTGGACGAGCGGGCTGAAGTCGCCGATCTACTGCGACAACCGGCTGACGATGTCCTACCCGGATATCCGCGACCTCGTGGCGGAGGGCTTTGCCGCGGTCATTCGCGAGAGCTATCCGGACGCCGACGTCATCGCCGGCACGGCGACGGCGGGCATCCCGCATGCCGCCTGGGTCGCGCAGAAGCTGAACCTGCCGATGGCCTACATCCGCGACAAGGCCAAGGGCCACGGCAAGCAGAACCAGATCGAAGGCCGCATCGCCGCGGGGCAGAAGGTCGTCGTCATCGAGGATCTGATCTCGACCGGCGGCAGCTCGATCAAGGCGGCGCAGGCGGTCGCCGAGGCGGGCGGCGAGGTGCTGGCGGTCGTCGCCATCTTCTCGTATCAGTTCGCGAGCGCCGAGAAGGCTTTCGCGGAGGCGGGCGTGCCGCTGCGCACGCTGTCGGGCTACTCGGCGCTGATCGACGTGGCGGCCGAGCGCGGCATCGTGCAGAGCGGGCAGCTCGCGTCGCTGCAGGCGTGGCGAGAGGACCCGGCCAGCTACGGCAAGTAGGCGGCGAGATCGGCCTCGCGCCGAGGCAGAGCGATAGAGGGGCGGGACGGCGCATGAGGCCGACCGTCCTTTTCGCTGTTTGGGCAGGAGGGCCGCTGCGCGGGCTGAGGGGGAGGAGCCTTTCTCCGGTGAAGCCGGAGAAGCAGACCCTGAGGGGCAGGAAGCCCGCTGCGCGAGCCGAGCCTTTCTCCGATTCCACTGGAAGCCGGATGCCCTGATTTCCCGACCTCCTATTCGGAGGCCATCCGTCTTCCAAGAGGACCGCTGCCGCTTCTCCGAAAGGCATCGTCTCGCTCCGCTCTGCCTCGCCCCGCAAGCTTGCTCCCTCCCCCCTTCTTATTAGGAGGGAGGACCGTCTCCCGAATACTGGGAGACGACAGCGCTTCGCGCGGCCAACAAACTGGCCTTAAAACAGACCGAGCCAGCAAGCAGGCAAAGCTGCCTGCACAAACCATCCCAGCCCTGCTCGACCAATTACATAGGCGAGCTGCGCGGAAAAACCGAGTAACTCGGGCGTCCAGGGGGAGAAACGGAACGAGTTGCGCGGAAAAACCGAGTAACTCGGGCGTCCAGGGGGAGAAACGGAACGAGTTGCACGGAAAAACCGAGCAACTCGGGTGCCCGGGGGAGAAACGGGGCGAGTTGCGCGGAAAAACCGAGTAACTCGGGTGTCCAGGGGGAGAAACGGAACGAGTTGTGCGGAAAAACCGAGTAACTCGAGTGTCCACGGAGCGAAACGGAGCGAGCTGCGCGGAAAAATCGAGCAACTCGGTGCGGCTGTGGAGCTGGAAGTTCAGGGGCGGTTGGTGGAGCGGTCTGGTTGCGCATCTGAATGCAGAAGTAAGATGCTGCACTTGTTGCAACAGGCGCGGAACCGTGCAACATGCGCGAAGCGTGAGCAATATGCCAGGACCAGGAGCGAAGCGGACGGGAGACTCGCGAAGAAGCGGCCGCGGGTCCCTTGGAGGCCGGGTTCCACCCCTGCTGGAGAATGGAATCAGAGGAATCTGGGCTCTAGGAAGATCGGAACGAGTCCCCGCTCCGCGAAGCGGATCGGTCCCGGTGTCCGCGCTCCGACAAGCGAAGATAGGACTCGAGCGGTCATTACAAAGCGCCGTCGAATCGTGCTATACTAGAGGGAGTGATTGTGGATCCGAGTCGATCCGGCTTTAAAAAATTCATGGGTAAGGACCGATAACATTGAGCAATCGACAACCTGCAACTGACGTGATCTTGATCGGCGCCGGCATCATGAGCGCCACCCTTGGCGCCTTGCTGAAGGAGCTTGCGCCGGACTGGAACATCAAAGTGTTCGAAAAGCTCGCCTCGGCAGGCGAGGAAAGCTCGAACGAATGGAACAATGCCGGTACGGGCCACTCCTCCCTGTGCGAGCTCAACTACACGACCGAGAAGGCCGACGGCTCGATCGACATCAGCAAGGCGGTCAAGGTCAACGAGGAATTCCAGGTATCCAAGCAGTTCTGGGCGCATCTGGCGGCAAGCGGACTTATCCAGCATCCTCAGGAGTTCATCAAGGCGCTGCCGCATATGAGCCTCGTGTTCGGGCAGAACAACGTCAACTTCCTCCGCAAGCGCCACGAAGCGCTCAAGGACAACCCGCTGTTCCGGGGTATGGAGTATTCCGACCGTCCCGACCAGCTCAAGCAGTGGATTCCGCTCATCATGGACGGACGCAAGGTCGACGAGCCGATTGCGGCGACGAAGATCGACTCCGGAACGGACGTCAACTTTGGCGCTTTAACGCGCATGCTGTTCGCCCATCTGCAAAGGCAAGGCGTCGATGTCCGCTACAACCATCAGGTCGACGACGTGAAGCGTGCCGGCGACGGCAGCTGGGAGATCAAGGTGCGCGACGGCCGAGGAGCGGTCGAACGCCATAACGCCAAGTTCGTCTTCCTCGGCGGCGGCGGCGGCAGCCTGCATCTGCTGCAGAAGTCCGGCATTCCAGAAGGACGCGCCATCGGCGGCTTCCCGATCAGCGGCATCTTCATGGTATGCCAAAATCCGGAGGTCGTCTCCCGGCATCACGCCAAGGTGTACGGCAAGGCCGCCGTCGGCGCGCCGCCGATGTCCGTGCCTCATCTTGACAAGCGTTATATCGAGGGCAAGGAAATGCTGTTCTTCGGACCTTTCGCCGGCTTCTCGCCGAAGTTTCTCAAGAACGGCTCGATGCTCGATCTGATCACGTCCGTCAAGCCGAACAACCTGGTGACGATGCTCGCTTCCGGCGCCAAGAACGTGCCGCTCGTGAAGTACCTGCTCAAGGAGCTGTCGCTGTCCAAGGAGCAGCGGATGAACGCGCTGCGCGAGTTCGTTCCGGAAGCCAAGAGCGAGGACTGGGAGCTCGTCGTAGCCGGCCAGCGCGTGCAGGTCATCAAGGATACGCCGGCGGGCAAAGGCATCCTGCAATTCGGTACGGAAGTCGTAAGCGCGGCCGACGGCTCGATCGCGGCGCTGCTTGGCGCCTCGCCGGGAGCATCGACTGCGGTTTCCGTCATGCTGGAGGTCATTGAAAAATGCTTCCCGCAGCAGCTCAAGGCATGGGAGCCGAAGATCAAGCAAATGATCCCTTCCTACGGCCTCAAGCTTCTCCAGCACCCGCAGCTGATCGCGCAGATCGAGGCCTCTACGGCCAAGGCGCTCCAGCTCAAGGAACTGCATCCAGCCAAATAAGCTGTCTTCCCTCCCCGGTGCCGACCGAACGGTTCCGGGGATTTTTTGCATACTTTCCCAAAATACTCCTGGATCATGCTATGATAGGCAGGTTGAAGGAGGAGACGCGCAATGCTAGGCTGGATCAAGCGCCGTCCGTGGACGGCGGCAGCGGCGGCGGTCGTGCTGATCGCGGCGAGCTGGACCGGGAATCTGCTCTATCGCGGCACGCAGCTATTGGAAGAGCCTTATTTTTTCACGCAGGATCAGCTCGTCCATCCCGGCACCAATCAGCTCTACATCCCTTACTTGGAAAATCGCCGAGAGCGGAATTCCGTCCTATTCGTGCAATGGAACGAGCGGCCCGATGCTGCCATCGTGCTGCAAGAGACGATGGGCTTCCGCTACCAGCGCCAGCTGACGGCCTATGCCAGTTGGGAAGTGGATCAAGAGGCCTATGAACAGCTCAAGGAGCCGCAGCCGATAACGTTGACCGTACATTACCGCAATGGAACCATAAAGCAGGTCCGGGCCGGCACGCTGCGCAAGCGCGAGGAGTCGGTTCTAGGCATCAAGGGCAAGGGGGGCGGGTCCGACAACGGTTCCGTAAACGGCGCAGCCGCTTGCGACTGCACGCTCGAAAGAATCGAAGTCGTTCCTGCTGAGCTTGGCGACTCGATCCGGTTGAAGCCTTACGGCTTCGGGGCTAAGTCGCTGCAGCCGCCGGTCGCGCTGACCAAAGGGGAGACGATCCGGATCGACTGGTCGTTCGCGCCTGACGGCGGGAACAGCCTTCGCGGAGCCCATTATTACGAGATGGGCCTGGAGCTGACGTTCCGGACGGAGGACGGCCGGATCATCCGGGAGCGGGAGCCGCTTGCTTTTCCGAACTTGGCCATCGACGAGAACGACTTGACGGCGCTGGTGAAGCAGCTTCGAAAAGGAAGCGAGCCGCATCCGGCCATGAACGGAGGGAGCTCGCGATGAATGTATCCTGGCGAAAGCCGCTTCGCCGCATCGGCTGGGGCCTCCTCCTCGTGCTGCTCGACGTGCGGATCGCGGGCATCGACTGGCTGCCGGACTTCGTGGGCTATATGATGGCGGCGTCGGGATCGCTGCGGCTCGGCAGCGAGTTTCCCGCTATGCGCCGCGCCGGGCGGCTCGCCTGGGGGCTGGCGGCCGTCTCGCTCCCGGCTGTGCTCATGCCGTATACCATGAATCCGACGGAGGGAATCTCGCAGCTGCCGCTGCCGGTCCAGCTGTACGGCCAGCTGATGCTGGCGCTTCACGCCGTGCTGATCGTGCTGCTTTGCACAGGGCTGCGCGAGGCGGCATCCAAGGCGAAAGCGAGGGATATCCAGCATCAGGCCGGAGGCAGGCGGACGTTTTATGCGCTGCTCGCTTTTGTCCTGCTGGTGTTCTATCCGTTCCAGTTCAATCTAGAGGAGCTGCAGTGGTGGGTCTGGTATGGAGGCGGCGTCCTCCTGCTCGGCATCGCCGAGCTGCTGGCGCTGCGGCTGCCGTTCCGTCTAGCCCGTGTCCGCAGGCACAGAGTCGACAAGGAGGCGCCAACCCTATGATCATCATTCGTAAACGAAATCCGGAAGAGCCGCTGCCGATGGAGCTGCTGCTGCTCTCCGACCCGTCCGCCGAGATGGTCGCTTCCTACGCGGAGCGCGGTGAATGCTGGCTGCTGGCCGACGGCGACGAACCGCCGATCGGCGCGTACATGCTGCTGCCGACGAGGCCGGCGACGCTGGAGCTCGTCAATGTGGCGGTCGCCGAGGAGCGCCAGGGCCAAGGCCTCGGCAAGCGGCTCGTGCTCCATGCGGTCGAGCGCGCCCGCGAGCTCGGGGCGGCGACGCTCGAGGTCGGCACGGGCAACTCCAGCATCGGCCAGCTGGCGCTCTATCAGCGCTGCGGCTTCCGCATCGCGGGCGTCGACCGCGATTTTTTCGTGCGCCACTACGACGAGCCGATCGTGGAGAATGGAATTCCGTGCGTCGACATGATTCGGCTGTCGATGGATCTTCCCCGCTCCGACGCGGGTGCCGGGACTTCCGGCCCCCGTTGATTTTCCGATAGACAAGGCGAGGCCGACCTCCGATAATAGAGTTGAAGTTTTCCATACGTGGAGCTTACATAATCGAGGTCAGGGGAATGCCAATCATGAACCATTGGAAAGGTCTTGCCGCCACGGCAATCGCTGCGGCCGTCATCGCGACGAGTCTCGGAAGCGGCGCGGCCGATTCGGCCGCGGCGGCCGCCGCCAAGCCGGCGATCAGCGTCGTGCTGAACGGCAAGACGCAGAAGTACGATCAGCCGCCGGTCATCGTGAACGGCTCGACGCTCGTGCCGCTGCGCGGCATTTTCGAAGGGCTCGGCGCCAAAGTGTCCGTCAGCGGCAAGCAGATCACCGCGACGAAGGGCTTCACGACGATCGTCCATACGATCGGCCAGAACTGGGCGCTCGTCGACGGCCAGAAGGTCGAGCTGTCCCAGCCTTCGCTCGTGCTCAAAGGACGCACGCTCGTGCCGCTTCGCTTCATCGGCGAAGCGCTTGACAGCAAGGTCGGCTGGAACGCCGCCAAGCAGCAGGTGACGGTCGCTCCGCTCCAAGGCGCCGAGCTGCAGGCGCGCTGGGCGGACAAGGCCAACAGCTTCGCCTGGGCCGGCAAGCTGGACAAGCTCAAGGCGATGCTTGCCGCAGGCTGGAAGCCGGCGCTCAGCGAGCAGGCGTTCATCACGAGCGTCTTCACCAAAAACAAGGACATCGTCAAGCTGTTCCTCGACAACGGAGCCGACGTCAACATGATCGTCACGATGGAAGAGGGCGACGCCATCGCGCTCGTCGAAGCGGCGACGTTGCCTTACCGCGAGACGGCGGACGGGGAATATCCGGCAACGACCGAGGCGTCCGATCTGGAGCTCTTGCGGCTGCTGCTCTCCGCCAAGCCGGACATCGCCGGCCTCGAGCAGGAGAACGGCAACCTCGTCTGGACGGCGATCCACGCCGGACGCCTGGAGATCGTGAAGGAGCTGCTGGCGGCCGGAGCGAGCGCCAAGTCCGACGGCAAGCAGCAATTCGCTGCGCCGCTCGCCGCCGCTGCCGGCTATGTCGGCGCTGACGGCAGCCGCGCGTACGCCATGATGGAGCTGCTGCTCAAGAACGGCGCCGATCCGAACGACTGCAACTGCGACGTCAAGGAGAGCTACACGCCGCTTGAGCTCGCGAGCGGCATGCTGTACGACGCCCAGGATGACGGCATCGCCTACAAGCCGGAAGCCCGCGTCGTCGAGCTGCTGCTCCAGCATGGAGCCGATCCGAAGCGGGATCATGCGCTGTACGAGGCAGTCGACGCCGAGGCGCTGGACATCGTCAAGCTGCTGCTCGCCAAGGGCGCCGACCCGAACAAGAAAAATCCGTCTACGGAAAAAACGCCGCTGGATCTTGCCAAGGAGCTCGGCAACGCCGAGCTGACCGCGCTGCTGCAGCAGACCGCGGCAAGCGTATAGGAACCGAGCCCGTCCGCATTGTCGGATGGGCTTTTTTAAGTGAAGCGGAAGAAGGAGGCAGGCCCAGATGAATCGAGAGGAAACGATCCGCGCCGCGGCGCGCTTGCGCGGCGAAGGCCAGGGCGAGGAAGCGCTGCGGCTGCTGAAGGCGCTGGCGGAGCATGCCGAGGATGACGCCGAACTGCAGTACCAGCTCGCCTGGGCGCATGACTCGCTCGGACTGGAGCGGGAGGCGGTGCCGCATTACGAGCGGGCGCTCTCGATCGGACTGGCGGAGCCGGGAGACGATGCGGGAGCGAGGCTCGGACTCGGGAGCACGCTGCGGACGCTCGGCCGCTACGCCGAGGCGCGGCAGCTGCTGGAGGCGTCGGCGCAGCGGTACCCGGAGCGGGCGGAATTTCGCGTGTTCCTGGCGATGGCGCTGTACAACGAAGGCGAGGCCGCCCGCGCGATGGAGCTGCTGCTGCGCGAGCTGGCGGACAGCAGCTCCGCCGCCGGCGTGCGGGATTATGCGCGGGCGATCCGTTTTTATGCGGACAAGCTGGATCAGGTATGGTGAAAAAAGCCTTTACCAAACCTTCCCTTCCGTGTAAGATGAATCATCAAACGGAAGGGTTTCTAGGGATCCGGGAAGCGGCCGCGCCGATGCGGCCCTCTTCGACCGAACCGAGCGAGACCGGCGCGGCGCCATAGGCCGCGTACACCGTAAGGGATAAAAGACCTTCGGAAAGTTCCGCCTGCACGCCTGTGCCGGCCGGCTTTCCGAAGGTCTTTTTGCCGATTCCGGCCGAGGCCGGCGCGACCTCCATCGGCGTGCGGAGGCAGCTCAGACAACAGGGACGAAGGGAGCGGAGAGCATGAACGTATTGGAGACGAAGGGACTGCGGAAGACGTTCCGCGTCAAGCGCAAGGAGCCGGGATTCGCGGCGAGCCTCCGCTCGCTGTGGGCGCCGAGCTGGAGCGAGAAGGAAGCGGTGTCGGGCATCGACCTCGCGGTCGAGGAGGGGGAGACGATCGCTTTCCTCGGTCCGAACGGAGCCGGCAAGTCGACGACGATCAAGATGCTGACCGGCATCCTGCATCCGAGCGGCGGCGAGGCGACCGTGCTCGGCCATGTGCCGTGGCAGGAGCGCAAGCAGCTCGCCTACCGGATCGGCACCGTCTTCGGGCAGAAGTCGCAGCTGTGGTACCATCTGCCGCCGAGCGACACGTTCGAGCTGATGAGCCGCATCTACGAGCTCGACCGGGACGACTACCGCCGCCGGCGCGACCTGCTGATCGAGCGCTTCGAGCTCGGGCCGTACCTCGATACGGCCGTGCGGCGTCTGTCGCTGGGCGAAAGGATGCGCTGCGAGATCGCCTGCTCGTTCCTGCACCGGCCGCGCCTGCTGTTCCTCGACGAGCCGACGATCGGCCTCGACGCCATGATCAAGGAGCGGATCCGCGAGCTGATCGCGGAGCTGAACCGGGAGGAGGGGACGACGGTGTTCCTGACGTCCCATGACGCGGGCGACATCGAGCGGCTGTGCCGGCGGGCGGTCGTCATCCATCACGGCGGCATCATGGTCGACGGCTCCGTGCAGCGGCTGAAGCGCGACATCCTCCGCTACAAGACGGTCGCCGTGCGGCTCGCCGAGTCGTCCCCGCCCGCCGAGTTGCTGCCGCTGCCTCCCGGGGCGCGGCGGCTGCCGGCCGACGCCGGCCAGCTGCGGCTGTCGGTCGATCTGACGGAGATCGGCGTCGAGCAGGTGCTGCAAGGGCTCATGTCGACGCTGGCGATCGCGGACGTGACGATCGAAGACCCGCCGATGGAAGAGGTCATCAAGACGCTGTTCGCCCGAGGCCGGGACGAAGGCGTGGCCGCGCGAGAGGAGGATGCGCCATGATCGCCGCCAAAGGCGCGAAATACGCCGCCGTCGTCCGCATCACGCTCAAACAGCAGACCGCTTACCGGATGGACTTCCTCATGCGCTCGCTGTTCCTGCTGCTCATCCTCTACGTGTTCATGCAGCTCTGGTCGGCGGCGTACAGCGGCCAGGGCGAGGGCGCGGAGATCGCCGGCTTCCGGCTCAAGGACATCATCTGGTACCTCGTGCTGACCGAGGCGTTCACGATGGCGTTTCCGCAGCTGTGCACGCGCATCGAGGAGGAGGTCAAGAGCGGCGGCATCGCCGTCCGCCTGCTGACGCCGATCTCGTACGCCGGCTACCAGTACGCGTCCTATCTCGGGGAGGCGGCGCTGCGGTTCGTCGTCAATCTGGCCTGCGGCAGCCTCATCGGCTGGATGCTCGTCGGCCCGCCGGAGCTCGGAGCCGGCTGGTCCTCGATCGCGGTGCTCGGGCTCGGCAGCTTCACGCTGGCGTTCCTGCTCAACCTGTCGATCGCGCTCTGCTCCTTTTGGGTGGAGGAGACGCGGGGACTGGAGTTCATCCTGCAAAAGCTGCAGTTCACCGTCGGCGGCATGCTCATCCCGCTCGACCTGATGCCGCACTGGCTGCAGCAGATATGCGCCTGGCTGCCGTTCCAGGCGGTGCTGTATTTTCCGGCCAAGTCGGCCGTCAGCGGCGGGGCGGAGCTGGGCGCCTACGTGGCGCAGCAGCTCGGCTGGATCGCCGTCATGGCGGCGCTGTGCGCCTGGATCTATTCGCGGGGCATAAGGAGGCTGAATGCCAATGGAGGCTGATCGCAAGCCGGCCGAGCGGTCCGCGTCGGCGGCCGCGCCGACCCGGGCCGCGACCATGGCCGCTTCCGCGGCGGCCGCGGACCGGCGCAAAGGAACGTTTTGGCGAGGCACGCTGCCGTTCCTGCTCACCTGCTGGAAGCTGAATCTCGCCGGCGCGATGGAGTTCCGCCTGAGCTTCCTCATGACCGCCGGCATGATGTTCCTGAACAACGTCATCTGGCTGCTGTTCTGGGGCATCTTTTTCGACCGCTTCCCGGATGTCGCCGGCTGGGAGCTGAAGGACGTCATGCTGCTCTGGGCGGTCAGCGCAGGCGGCTTCGGCTGGGCGAGCGTGCTGCTCGGCAACTTCACGCGCATCGCCTATCTGACGGCGAACGGGGAGCTGGACGTCTACCTGACCCAGCCGAAGCCGCTGCTGCTGAACGTGCTGGCGAGCCGCATGTCGCTGACGGCGATCGGCGACTTCCTGTTCGGCGCGGCGATTTATGCGTACGTCGGCGACCATAGCTGGACAGGGCTGGCCTCTTTCCTGCTCGCGCTGCTGATGTCCGGCCTGTTCTTCCTGTTCTTCACGCTCGCGGCCGGCTCGCTGGCGTTTTTCTTCGGCAACGCCGAGGGCATCGCCTTCCAGCTGTTCAACAGCTTCCTCGCGTTCACGACCTACCCGGCGGACATCTTCAAAGGGCTCGGCCGGCTGCTGCTGTTCACGATCGTTCCGGCGGGCTTCATCAGCTACATGCCGATCGGCCTGCTGCGCGGCTGGGACGGATCGTTCATGCTGGCGGCAGCCGGCATGCTGCTGCTGCTGGCGGCGCTGTCGCTCGGACTGTTCTATGCGGGCCTGCGGCGCTACAGCTCGGGCAACCGGATGGCGATGAGGAGCTGACGTCCAGCCGGCGGAATGGCTGCGGCCAGCGAATGCCTACAGCCAGCCGGAGTAGAATTTCTCGTAGCCGGCCTTCATGACGCGTCCGCCGAAGCGGCTGAACGCCTGGTCGCGGTTGTCCTCGGACACCCGGCGCGGATGCGCGGCCGCCATGTTCAGCAGCTCGAACCAGTTGGACTCGCTGCCGGCGAACGTATGCGTCGACGCGATATGCCCGTAGCAAGGATGCTCGGGCTTGACGACGAGCTTGCCCATCGCCATCGCCTCCGCGAGCGGCATCGAGAACGTGTCGAAGCGGCTGCTGCTCCAGTACACCTTTGCCGAATTCATCAGCTCGAACACCTCGTCCCTGGACAGCGCGAACTTCAGCGTCACGTTGGACGGGATGTCGTAGCGCTTCATGCTCTCGCGGTAGCGGAGGCCGCCCATCGCCATCACGACGTCCTTGTCCGGATTGCGGCGCGCGTACTCGAGCGGCAGGTCGGGACGGCGGTTCGGCTCGTCGCGCCCGATCCACAGGATGCGGTTCTCGACCACCTGCGACGGGTCGTAATGGCGCTCGGCGAGCTCCTCCTCGAAGCCGATCGGGATGACGTCCACGTCCGTGACGCCCCAATCGGCGCGGAACAGGCCTTTCAGATAGTCCGTATGCACGACCGCCTTGTCCACGATCGAGTAGAACGGCTTCATCATCTCGTAGCCGGTCAGGTCGGGATGCGGGTAGCTGTGCGGGAACAGCACCGCCTTGTCGCGGAACATCTTGAGGAACGTGAACCCGGATACCGTGTAGATGACATGCTCGATCCGCTCCCGGTCGAGCTGCTCCAGCACGAGGTCGTAGTTGACGAGATCGCCTTTTTCGTACTCGTAGCCGGGCGCCTGGTCGTATCCGCTCACATGGCGGTCCGGCGCGACGAACACGATCTCGACGCCGAGCTCGCGGCTGAGCGCCTGCAGCCTTTCGGCATAGATGCGGGGGCCCTGGGCCTCCGCGAATTGAATTTTTCTCATGACGAGACCGACTTTCGTCACCGTCGATTCCTCCTTCGGGTGGGGCATGCTTCTGCTAGTATAATCGACCGGCCCGATATGGGGTAGAGAAGAGGGAGGAGAACGGCAGAGCGGCGAGGAAGAGGGTATAAGGCATTAAGGAAACGAAACGCCGCATCAGCACTCGAGAGGAGCATGCATCATGGAAAAAATCGAGCTATGGCCGCAAGGAGCGCCGGGCGCGCTCGGCACGCAAGAGGAGGATCGGCCGCATCTGCTGCGCTTCCCCGCGGCCGGCACGGCAGCGAGAGGGGCCGTCGTCGTCTGCCCCGGAGGAGGCTACGCGATGCGGGCCGGACATGAGGCCGACCCGATCGCGGCCTGGTACCAGGAACGCGGCTTCCACGCGTTCGTCCTGCATTATCGCGTCGCCCCGTACGCCTATCCGAGCGCGCTGGAGGACGCCCAGCAGGCGATCCGTCTCGTACGGCTGCACGCGCAGGAGTGGGGCGTCGATCCGGAGCGGATCGCGCTGCTCGGTTTTTCGGCAGGCGGGCATGTGGCGGCGAGCGCAGGCACGCTCAGCAACGACGGCGACCCGCTGTCGGACGACCCGATCCGGCGGATCGGCTGCCGCCCGGACGCGCTGCTGCTCTGCTATCCGGTCATCAGCATGCGCCCGGACGTGACGCATGGCGGATCGCGGCGCAACCTGCTCGGCGAGCGGCCCGATCCGGAGCTGGAGGCGCTGCTGAGCGCGGACGAGCAGGTCGGCCCGGATACGCCGCCGACGTTCCTGTGGCATACGGCGGAGGATGAAGGCGTCTCTTCTCGCAACAGCCTCCGATTCGCGATGGCGCTGGCGGAGCACGGCGTCTCCTACGACCTCCATGTGTATCAGCGCGGGCGGCACGGCATCGGCATGGCGGCGGACGACCGCCGCGCCGGCGGCTGGCTGGAGCTTTCCCGGAGCTGGCTGGAGGATCTCGGCTGGGGAGGATCGTCGCGTTGACGGCATTGAATTAATTTTATACAATTGAATCAGAAACGATTTAATTGGGAGGCGATGCCGATGTTGATCTATGAGATTCCAGTGGAGAAGTCCGGCGGGGAGCAGACGACGCTGGAGCCCTATCGCGGCAAGGTGATGCTGATCGTCAATACGGCGACCAAATGCGGGCTGGCGCCGCAGTTCGACGGCTTGGAGAAGCTGCATCAGACGTATAAGGACGAAGGGCTGGCCGTGCTCGGCTTTCCGTGCGGCCAGTTCGCCAATCAGGAACCCGGCGGCGACGATCAGATCCAGGAGGCGTGCCGCATCAACTTCGGCGTCACGTTTCCGCTGTACGCCAAGGTCGACGTGAACGGCGACGGCGCGTCGCCGCTGTTTCAATACTTGACGAGCGAGGCCAAGGGCTTTCTCGGCACGAAGGCGATCAAGTGGAACTTCACGAAGTTCCTCGTCGACCGGGACGGCCGCGTCGTGCAGCGCTTCGCGCCGACCGACAAGCCGGAGAAGATCGAGAGCCATATCCGAAGGCTGCTCGGAGCCGGCGCTCCGGCGTGAGCCGCGCCGGGCGATGAGCGGCCCGATCGCAGAGGAGCCCGTCCGATGAGCGGCTCGAGCAGAGGAGGTCGTTCGATGAGCGGCCCGATCGCAGAGGAGCCCGTTCGATGATGCCGGTCGCCGCCCGCCCGTCTCCGAATTCGGAGGCGGGCTTTTCTATCTGCCTAAGGCCGCTCTGTGATAGACTGGATACGATCCAGATCCAAGGAGGAACAAGCATGCTGCGTATCGGAATCATCGGCTCCAATTTCATCACGGAAACGTTCATCGACGCGGCTCGGCATGTCGACGGGCTGCAGCTCGCGGCCCATTATTCGCGGAGCGCCGAGCGGGGGGCGGAATTTGCGGACAAGCACGGCATCCCGTGCCGGTTCACGGATCTCGAGGAGATGGCGGCGAGCCGCGAGCTCGACGCCGTCTACATCGCCAGCCCGAACTCGCTGCATGCGGAGCAGGCGGTCTTGTTCATGAAGCGCGGCAAGCATGTGCTGTGCGAGAAGCCGATCGCCTCCAACAGCCGCGAGCTGCGGGAGATGATCGCCGCCTCCAGGGAGCATGGAGTGCTGCTGCTCGAGGCGATGAAGTCGACGTTCCTGCCGAACTTCGCCGCGATCCGGGACAACCTCGGCCGTCTTGGCGAGGTGCGGCAGTATTTCGCTTCGTTCTGCCAGTATTCCTCGCGCTATGACCGCTACAAGGCGGGCGAGGTGCTGAACGCCTTCAAGCCGGAGCTGTCCAACGGCTCGCTGATGGATATCGGCGTCTACTGCCTGTATCCGCTCGTAGCGCTGTTCGGCAAGCCGCAGACGGTGCAGGCGAGCGCCGTCATGCTGGATACCGGCGTCGACGGCCGCGGCAGCCTGCTGCTCGGCTATCCGGGGATGGAGGCGCTGATCGCGCACTCCAAGATCAGCGATTCGTCGCTGCCGGCCGAGATTCAGGGGGAGCAGGGCGTCATGCGCATTGAGCGGATCAGCCAGCCGGCGTCCGTTCGGCTGCAGCTCCGCGGCGGGCCGGAAGAGGACTTGAGCCGGCCGCAGGCAGCCAATACGATGCAGTACGAGATCGAGGCTTTCGTACGGCTGATCGCCGAAGGCCGGACCGAGTCGGACATCAACACGTTCGAGCTGTCGCTCGCCGTGATGGAGGTCATGGACGAGGCGCGCCGCCAGATCGGGCTTGTGTTCCCGGCGGACCGGGCGTAAGGGCAGGGGCGGCGCGAATCAAGGGTACAAGAGATGAGGGAAGAGGCTGCTTCCAGGCCGGCTGCGCGCCGGTTGGGGACGGCTTCTTTTTGTGTGCGGGATAAGGGGACTGGCGTTCGGGGGCGGACAAGCCGCTGTGCGGGCTGACTGGGACGAACAGGCCGCTGCGCGAGCCGAGCCAAGCCAAGCCTGTGGGACGAATAGGCCGCTGTGTGAGCCGAGCCAAGCCTGTGGGACGAACAGGTCGCTGCGCGAGCCGAGCCTCTCTCCGATTCCACTGGAAGCCGGATGGCTTGATCCCCTGACCTCCTATTCGGAGGCCATCCGTCTTCCAAGAGGACCGCTGCCGCTTCTCCGAAAGGCATCGTCTCGCTTCGCTCCCTTCGTCCGCCGCCCGCTTCCCCTTTTTTTAGGGGGGAGGGCCGTCTCCCGCAAACCTGGGAGACGGCAGCCTCGACTGTGCCCAGCGCTCGCCAAGCTAGCTCGGCTTTGCTCCATCTCCGCGTCCGCCCAACCCGCGTCGACTTCTAAGCAGGCTATGATCTGCCAAGCTGCCGACCCTACTGCCTCGTCAGCCAGCCATTGGCGAAGCTAGCTGGTGAACGGAGGAGCGTGATCGAGGCATGAAGTCGAAAAAATCATGTTACCTGGAGGACAGTTGGAGAAACGACGGAGATGCGCGGAAAAACCGAGTAGCTCGGGTGCGAAGACGAGTAGACGGGGGGAGATACGCGGAAAAACCGAGCAACTGGGGTGTGGAGACGAGGAGACGTGTGCGGGCTGCTGAGCTCGGGCGGCGTCGGTCGGGGGGCGCGAGCGGGGGGGCGCGAGCGGAGAATGCAAACGGTGGCATTCGAGCGGGACGCGGACGGCGTGGGGGAGTGCGGGCTGCGGAGGCGAGGATGCAGGCAGCGGGAGCGCGGGATGTGCAAGGCGGGACGCGAGCGGTGCGGGCGGCCGGGAGGCGCGGGCGGAGCTAACGAAACTGAGGAACGTTATTTGTCCGAAATAGGCGCAAATAAAATTGTAACGATACTGAGAAGTGCTATTGAAGGCTTCAACACCGATTTTTCGGAGTTGAAGGCCCCATAGCGCTCGTCAGTTTCGTTAAAAGTTCAGAAAGGCGGTTTTCGGCGAAATAGCGTCTCTCCGTATTGTTAGCCCTCCAAGGATGCGGACAACACAAATGGAAGCGGCTGTAAGATGCCTCCGTTCTCGAGGAGCTTGCCGGACCGGCGCTTGTGCCGGAAAAGGGAAATCGTGGCTTTGGGCTCCACGAAGATCGAGAAGAGTCTCCGTCACTCGGACGTTCAAGTCCGGAGCTTTAGCCCGGGAAGCCGCATCTGAAACGGGACTTTTGTCGCGTTTTTTGGTTTTTTTTCGAAAAAGGCAATTTCCGGTGTAACCTTTAAGCATTTCCATCCGTCTACAGGAAAAATGAGAAAGATGAGAAAATGGAGGGTCGAGATTCACCATGATCTGGAAAAAGAAGAAAAAAGATTCTCCTGCTCAGGCGCCGCCGGATGAACTGTCGCCGGAACCGACCGCCGAAGGCGAGCTTGTCGAGGCGGTCGGACTGGCCGATCCCGCCGGGCTCCAGGGCGGCACGCATCCGGCCGATCCCGCCGGGCTCCAGGGCGGCACGCATTCGGGCGCTGCCGCCGGCCGCATCGAAGCCGCGGCAGCGGAAACGGACGTCCTGTCCGGCGAGCCGCTGCTTCAGGTCAGCGGCGTCCAGCGCAGCTTTCCGGCCTCGGGCGGTCCCATCCATGTGCTCAAGGGCATCACGATGGAGGTGCCGCATCGCCGCCTCGTCATGCTCAAGGGCCGCTCGGGCTCCGGCAAGACGACGCTGCTCAATCTGATCGGGGGACTCGATACGCCGTCCAGCGGCGAGATCTGGTTCGACGGTGAGCCGATCCACAAGCTCGGCGACGACAAGCGCACGGTTATCCGGCGCGAGCGGATGGGCTTCATCTTCCAAGCGTTCGCGCTCATGCCGCTGCTGTCCGCGTACGAGAACGTCGAGCTGTCGCTGCGCATGGCCGGAACGCCCCGCTCCGAGTGGAAGGGCCGCGTGGAGCATTGCCTCGCGATGGTCGGCCTCGAGCGCCGCATGAAGCACCGCCCGTTCGAGATGTCCGGCGGCGAGCAGCAGCGGGTCGCCATCGCCAAGGCGATCGCCCATCGGCCGCGCCTGCTGCTGGCCGACGAGCCGACCGCGGAGCTCGACACGCAGATGTCGGCGCAGATCATGTCCGTATTCCGCACAATGATTCAATCCGAGGGCGTCACGATCTGCATGACGACTCACGATCCTACGATTTTGGAGGTTGCCGATCATGTTTACGAAATGGTGGACGGGACGTTCATCTAAGCGTGCCGCCGCTCTGCTGCTGGGCTGCTCGTTGGCGCTCTCCGCCGGCTGCTCGCTGCTGCCGGCCGAGCCGGAGGAAGAGGTGCTGCCGACCATCGCTCCGCCGCAGATTTCCAAGAAGCCGGAGTACGAGGTCACGACGCAGACGCTGGAGACGCGCGTCGAGGCCGCCGGCAAGCTGATCTCGCTGCGCGAGGAGACGCTCTATTACACGCTGGATGGAAAACGGCTCAAGGACTTGTACATAAAACCCGGACAAAAAGTGAAGAAAGGCGATCCGATCGCGTCGCTCGACGTCGAGGACATGCAGAAGCAGCTGCGCGACCAGCGCCTGCAGTTCCGCAAGGACGAAGTCGCGATGAAGGAGACGCTGCGAAAGAAGGACGAAATGCCGCCGGTCGACTTCGAGGCGGCCGTCATCGCCTTCGAGGAGAAGCGCCAGGCGATCGGCGACCTGGAGGAGGAGATCGGCAAGGCGACGCTCGTCGCGCCGTTCGCCGGCACGGTCGTGCAGCTGCCGGTGCAGAAGGGAGACGCGATCAAGGCCTACGATCCGATCTGCGTCATCGCCGATACGGGCCAGCTCGTGCCCGGCATCAAGCTCGACGCCGACGAGCTGGAGCAGGTGACGGTCGGCATGAAGGCTGTCGTCGACATCAACGGCGTCGGCGAGGTCAGCGGCAAGATCACCGCTTTGCCGGTGGCGCAGCCTGACGACAACGGCGGCAACGGAAACGGAGGCAATGGAGGCAACGGAGGCGCGTCCACGCCGGAGCGTCCGGAGGACTTCCTGCTCATCCAGCTCGACAAGGTGCCGGCGAACGTGGCGCGCGGCACGATGCTCTCCGTCAGCATCGTCGTCAAAAGCAAGCCGAACGCCATCGTCATCCCGCCGTCCACGCTGCGCAGCATCGGCTCCCGCACCTACGTGCAGGTCGTCGAGGGCGAGACGAAGCGGGAGGTGGACGTGGAGGTCGGCGAGCAGACGGCGACTGCGGTCGAGATTCTGAAGGGCCTCGAGCCCGGGATGAAAGTGGTGGGCAGGTAACGTGCTGCTGATCCGATTCCTGTTCCGCAAGATGTGGAACACCAGATGGCTGACGCTCAGCTCGCTCGCCGGCCTCGTGCTGGCGGTCGCGTTCGCGGTCAGCATCCCGATGTACGCGGACGGCTCGCTGAAGCGCGTCGTCACGCAATCGCTGCAGGAGGAGAGCGAGGGGCTGCCGGCCGGCTCCCTGCTCATGCGCTACAATGCAAGCCCGGGCCCGACCGATCTGGCCGCGCTCGGCAGCGTCGACGGCTACATCCGCGACGACGTCCCGGCTCAGATCGGCTTCCCGATCGAGACGGCGACGCGCAGCTACTCGATCCGCAGCGCCGACATCACGCCGGAGGACCCGACCAAGGTCAGCGCCAGCGTCAGCCGCAAGTTCTCGCTGCAGGCGCTGACGGGGCTCGAGGGCAAGGCCGAGCTGACGCAGGGGCGCTGGTTCGTGCCCGGCAAGGGCGGCGGGGATACGATCGAGGCGGTCGTGCTGGAGGAGGCGCTGTACCGCGCCGACATGCACGTAGGCGACGTGTTCCTTTACCCGGCCTACGGAGGCGGCTCGAACCAGACGCTGCGCGTCCAGATCGTCGGCACGTTCAAGCCGAAGCAGGATACGGATCCGTTCTGGTACCAGGGCCTCGAAGGGATGATGAACACCTTCCTCACGAGCGAGCCCGCCATGACGGACGGCATCCTGAAAGACCGCAAGCTGCCGCTCCACAGCGGCACCTGGTACTACGCGTTCGACCTGCGCGAGATTCGCACCGGCGAGCTCGCTCCGCTGAGCCGCACGCTGGAGAGGCTGAACATCGAGCTGTACCAAAAGCTGCCGGATACGCGCGTCGAGATCAGCTTCGCGTCGATCCTGCAGCAGTTCCGGACGACGAGCCTGCAGCTGCAGACGCTGCTGTTCACGCTCGCCGCGCCGATGATCGCGATGGTGTTCTATTTCATCGCGATGAACGCCCGCCAGGCGCTCGACAAGCAGCGCAGCGACATCGCCGTGCTGCGCAGCCGCGGCGCCGGCACCCGGCAGATCATCGGGCTCTATCTGCTGGAGAGCCTGCTGCTCGGCGGCGCGGCGTTCGTGCTCGGCCCGCTGCTCGGCTGGTTCATGGCCAAGAGCATCGGCTCGGCCAACGGCTTCCTTGAATTCGTCGACCGCAAGTCGATTCCGGTCGGCTTCACGACCGATGCGATCATCGCCGGCAGCGCGGCCGTGCTGCTGGCCGTGCTGGCGACGGTCATCCCGGCCGTCGTCTACGCGCGGGCGTCGATCGTCGGCTACAAGCAGAAGCTGGCGCGCTCGGACCGCGCGCCGTTCTGGCAGCGCTGGTTCCTCGACGTGCTGCTGCTCGGCGCGAGCGGCTACGGCTGGTACCTGCTGAGCGAGCGCCAGATGCTGACGTTCCAGACCGGAATGACGACGGATCAGCTGAACGTGCAGCCGTTCCTGTTCTTCGTGCCGGCGCTGGCGATCTTCTCGCTCGGCCTGTTCTTCCTGCGGCTGTTCCCGTGGCTGCTGCGGCTGTTCAACTGGCTCGGCCGCAAGCTGCTGCCGGTGCCGCTCTACTTGACGCTGACGCAGCTGTCGCGCTCGTCCCAAGGCTATTATCCGCTCATGATCCTGCTCATCCTGACGCTCGGGCTCGGCGTCTACAACGCCTCGGCCGCGCGCACGATCGACCTCAACTCGACCGAGCGCACGCTCTACCAATACGGCACCGACGTCGTCATGCAGACCGTATGGTCCAGCACGCCGGAGCTGCAGCCCGGCCAGGGCGGCAACGGAGGCGGAGGCAACGGCGGCAACGGCGGCAATGGCGGAGGCGGCAATGGAGGAAACGGCGGCAACGGCGGAAACGGCAATGGCGGCGGCAACGGCGGCGGCGGAGGCGGCAATCCGGGCGGAGGCGGCCAGCAGCCGGTCAAGGTCCGGTATTCGGAGCCGCCGTTCGAGGTGTTCCGATCGCTGGACGGCGTCGAGGCGGCGGCCCGCGTGCTGCAGGCCAAAGGCAACCTCGTCGTCTCCGGCCGCTCGATCGGCCAGGGCACGCTGATGGGCATCGACAATGTCGACTTCGCCAAGGTGGGCTGGTTCCGGGACGATTTGTATCCGGTCCATCCGAACCATTATCTCAACAACCTCGGCATCTATGCCGAAGGCGCCGGAGCGATCGTCCCGTCCGGCCTCGCCGAGAAGTATCAGCTCAAGCTCGGCGATACGATCTCGATGGGGCTTTCCGACGGCATGATCGACTTCGCGGTCGTCGGCATCCTGCCGTACTGGCCGTCGCAGTATCCGGACGAATCGCCGTTCCTGATCGCCAACCTGGACTACATCTACGATCAGGTGCCGCTCCTTCCGTACGAGGTCTGGCTCAAGATGAAGCCGGACGCCAAGGTCGCCCCGCTCATGACCGAGCTTCAGCAGCACGGCATCGAGCTGGCGAGCGTCAAGGACGTGCGCTCGGCGCTGATCGCCCAGAGCAAGCTGCCGACGCGCGGCGGCGTGTTCGGCATCCTGAGCCTCGGCTTCCTCGTCTCCGTCATCGTCACGCTGACCGGCTACATCCTGTACTGGTTCTTCAACCTGTCGGGACGGGTCGTGCAGTTCGGCGTGCTGCGGGCGATGGGGCTGTCCAAGCGCCAGCTGACCGGGATGCTGCTGCTCGAGCAGCTGTTCACCGCCGGCCTCAGCATCGGGCTCGGCGTCGCGATCGGCAAAATCGCGAGCCTGCTGTTCCTGCCGTTCCTGCAGACGGCGGACAACGCATCGGGCAACGTGCCTCCTTTCCGCGTCGTGTTCAACAGTCAGGATACGATGCAGCTGTACGTCGTCGTCGCCTTCATGATGCTCGTCGGCGCGCTGCTGCTGATGCTCCATATCCGCAGGCTGCGGGTGCATCAGGCGGTCAAGATGGGAGAGGAGCGATGATGGGTCATGATTGATTGCGAAGGGCTGGTCAAGATCTACAAGACCGACGATCTCGAGGTCGTCGCCCTGCAGGGGCTCAACCTCAGCGTCAAGGACGGCGAGCTGATGGCGATCATCGGCAACAGCGGCAGCGGCAAGTCGACGCTGCTCAACATCCTCGGCGGCCTCGACCGGCCGTCGGCCGGAACGGTGCGCGTCGGCCCGTGGGATCTGCTCAAGATCACCGACGAGCAGCTCGTCAAGTACAAGCGGGAGACGGTCGGCTTCATCTGGCAAAACAACGCCCGCAACCTGCTGCCGTACCTGTCGGCGATCGAAAACGTCGAGATGCCGATGATGCTGCGCGGCAAGGTGGACCGCGCCTATTCTCGGCAGCTGCTGGAGTGGGTCGGTCTGAAGGAGCGGATGCACAACAAGCTGCATCAGCTGTCCGGCGGGGAGCAGCAGCGGGTCGCGATCGCGATCTCGCTGTCCAACCGGCCGCAGATGCTGCTCGCCGACGAGCCGACCGGCTCCGTCGACAGCCGCACGAGCGACCTTATCATGGACATTTTCCGCACGCTCAACCGCGAGCTCGGCCTGACGATCGTCATCGTCACCCATGACCTGTCGCTCGCGGGCAAGGTCGACCGGGTCGTCGCCATCCGCGACGGCCTCACGAGCACCGAGTTCCTGCGGCGCAACACGCATCTCGACGAAGCGACCGGCTTCGGACAGGGCGGCCTGCAGGACGTGCACGAGGCTTTCGCCGTCGTGGACCGGGCCGGGCGGCTGCAAGTGCCCAAGGAGTACCTGACCGCGCTCGGCATTACAGGCAAGGCGTCGATGGAGTTCGACGGGGAGCGCATCATCATTACGAAACCGAAGCTAATTGAGGGGGAACAGGCATGAAGGAGCTTGGAGAAAACGCCGTGGTAAAAAAGAAGGGGACGCGCCTGCGCGCGGCCGGCTTGGCCGCGATGGCGGCGGCACTGGCCGCGGGAACGCTTGTAGGCTGCAGCGGCTCCTCGTCGGAGCAGGCGGAGCAGAGCGTGCTGCGCATCGGCATGCTGTACGGCTCGCCGGACAATGACTCGTGGTTCCGCCAGCAGTACACCGATACGTTCGAGTTCACGCATCCGAACGTCAGCTTGGAAATCGTCTATGCGAACAATTACAACGACATGCGCTACACGAACGGCGACCAGCAGAAGGAGCAGCCGGATCCGTACGAGAAGATGCAGGAGCTGCTGACCGGACAAAATCCGGTCGACGTCGTGATGGTCGACTATTACCAGCTCCAGCGGATGGTGCAGGACGGCCTGCTGCAGCAGCTCGACCCGCTCATCGCCAAGGATAAGTTCGATATCAGCGACTACGTGCCGACGGTCATCGACGGCATCAAGGCGGCCGGAGACTCCAAGATCTACGTGCTGACGCCGACCTTCTCCGGCTCCGCCCTGTTCTACAACAAGAAGATTTTCTCGGACGCCGGCGTGCAGCCGCCGACCGACAAGATGACATGGAACCAGGTGTTCGACCTCGCCCGCAAGGTGAAGGGCGGCACGGGGGAGAAGCAGGTGTTCGGCCTGACGATGAACCGCTGGAGCGGCGGCGATCCGTTCAGCGACCTTCAGACGTATATCGCTCCGCTGCAGCTTAAGATGTTTGACGATAAGGGCGAGAAAATGCTCGTCGACAGCGGACCGGCCTGGTCCAACGCCTGGGATACGATCCTCAAGCTGTACAAGGAGGACGTCCTGCCGACGCAGGAGAAGATCCAGAAAATCAACGAAGCGCAGCAGAAGCAGCGGGAAAAGGACCAGAACTCGTTCATGTACCAGAACGACCTGTTCAACTCCGGCAACGTCGCGATGACGATCGCCGACTACAACTACATCATGGAGCTCAAGAACATCAAGGATGCGGCCGCGACGAACAAAAACATGAAGCCGATCGACTGGGACGTCGTGACGGTGCCGGTGTTCGAGGAGCACCCGGATGTCGGCGGCAACTCCTACCTCGGCCAGCCGATGGGCATCAACGCCAAGGCGCAGAATCCGGACGGCGCTTGGGAATTCATCAAGTTCCTCAACAGCCGCGAATGGGCGAAGCTGAAATCGCGCAGCACCTATGAAATTCCGGCGCGCGCGGAGTTCATCAAGCCGATCGACGGCATGCAGTACAACATCAAGGCGTTCTACTCGCTGAAGCCGGTGCCGCCGACGAGCAGCGCGATGGAAGAGCTCGCGCGCAAGAAGCCGGGCATCTACGAGGTGCAATCGATTGGACAGCAGTCGTTCCAGCAGGCGCTCAGCGGCAAGATGACGGCCGAGGAAGCGGTCAAGGACTGGGCGACGAAGGGCAACGCTTTGCTGGCGAAGCTGAAGACGAACCCGACGAACAGTCCGGAAGGCAAGGAAGGCGGAAGCACGGACGGAGGAGCGGTGGAGGTTCTGCCGGCCGGCTGACGGAAGGCATTCGAATCCGCCGGCTCTCGGGGCGGCGTCCCGAGCCGAGCCGGCGATTGTCGGACTGCCGGCCGGATCGTTCCGGCAGGCGTCAAAAAGGGACGAAGCGCGCATCGCTGCGCTTCGTCCCTTTTTGTCCTGCGGGATGCGTTGCGTCCTAGAAAAGGATCAGATTGAGGCCGCCAAGCGCGGCAAGCCCGAGGATCAGCGCTTGGAACAGCTTTTGCGGAATGAGCGGCAGCAGCTTGATGCCGACCCAGGCGCCGGCGGCGACCGCCGGAATCATCCACGCGTTCAGGACGAGCGTATCGGCCGTGATCAGCCCGAGCGAGGCGGTGAACGGCACTTTAGCGACGTTGACGATGAAGAAGAACATGGCGTTCGTGCCGACGAAGCGCATTTTGTCCATGCCCTTGGCGAGCAGGTAGATCGACATGATGCTGCCGGCGGCGTTGCCGATCATCGTCGTGAAGCCCGCCAGCACGCCGAGGCTGTTGTTGAACGCCGGAGCGGAGCTCAGCGAGACGGACGCGGCGCTTTCGATGCGGTTCTTGAACAGATGCAGCAGCAGCAAGGCGAGCACGAGGCTGCCGAGCAGAATCGAGAGCGGCCGGTCATGGATGCGCCCGAGCACGAGGAAGCCGCCGATCAAGCCGGCGAACACCCACGGCAGCAGCGTCGCCAGATGCCGCCAGACGACCTCCTTGCGGTAATAGAGGATCGCGATGATGTCGCCGATGATAAGCACCGGCGTGATCAGGCCGACGGATTCCCGTGCCGGATAGACGCTCGCCATGACGGCGGCGACGAACAAGCCGAGCGTCGGCATGCCGGTTTTGGAAAAGCCGATGAGGATGGAGCAGAGGACGAGGACGGACAGCTGCAACGATGTCGGTTCCATGGTAGCCTCCTCTGCGTCAGCCAGGCGAATGCCTGGCCATGTCATGCGCGGTTTCCTTCATCTTAACGGACGGAAGGCGCGTCCGGCAATCCTGCCGTTTTCGCGCGTGCATCCGGAATGAAGCGCGTACATCAGGGGAACGATGACGATAAAGAGGCTCGGACGACAGGCAGGAGCCGCCCGACGACGAAAGGATGCGAGCGACGCGATGACAGCGATGACAAGATGGATTTATTGGGGACGCCTGTACGACAGCAAGTTCCAGGCGGGCTGCCTCGTCAAGCGGATGGAGAACGATTGGTGGATTTACGGCTACGAATGCCCGAAGGAAATCGAAGTGTTTCAATCGAAACGGGGAAAGTACGGCGTCCGCTACATGCCCTGAGCCTGCTCGGGGCCGCTCTCCAAAATCTCGTTGCAGCCGGAAATTGAACGCGATAGAATAGCGGTAGCATGAAGCCGAATGACGCGTTCAAACGTCAGCTTGGCAGAGAGCGAAGGGAGGGGCGCGCATGAAGGAAAGCCAGTCCGGCTTGACGATTCGGAGCTTCGACCAGCCCATGGAGACGGTCTCGCTGACGAGCAGCGGCTTGGAGCTGAAGCTGATCGCATCCGGCGACGGCACCGAGATCATTCACCACCGGCTGAAGGCCGGAAGCCGCTGGGCGTTGTATCCCGCCGACGGATGGGAAGCGCTGGAGTTCGTCTACGTGCTGACGGGCTCGTTGATCTGGCATTCTCCGTCGGGCGACCATGTGCTGAGGAGCGGGGACTCCGTCTCCGGAGAGCCGGTTCGGGACGAGACGATTTTCATCGCCGAGACGGATTGCGAGTTTTTGTATGTCGCTTCGCAGCCCGTGTTCCACCACTATAGCGAAAATGCCAAGGAGCTCATGAGGCTGGCTGTCGACATCGAGCAGAAAGACGGCTACACCGCCGACCATTGCTACACGATCATGAGGATGGCGATGATGATCGGGGAGAGCATGGGCCTCACCTCCGCCCAGCTGATGGAGCTGAATTACGGCTCGTTCTTTCATGACATCGGCAAGACGAGGGTGCCGGCCAGCATCTTAGGCAAGCCCGGCAAGCTGACGAGCGAGGAATACGAAATCATGAAGACCCATGCGGCGCTAGGGCGCAGCATCCTGAACGAAACCGGGATGACCCATCTGAAGGCGGCCGGGCTCATCGTGGAGCAGCATCACGAGCGATTCGACGGCAGCGGCTATCCGTATGGCTTGAAGGGCGGCAGCATCCACATCGGCTCGGCGATCGTCGCCGTCGTCGATTCCTACGATGCGATCACGGCCCAGCGCGTCTACAAGGCAGCCGTGCCCAAGGAGCAGGCATGGGAAGAGATGGAGCGCTCCCGCGGAAAATATCATCCCGATGTCATGGACGCCTTTTTCAAGCTGGCGCATCAGCTATAAAAAAACCTGCCTGGCCCCGAGCTCTCGAGAGAGCCCGCAGCCAGGCAGGTTTTACGTTTTTGGCCTGTTGATCAGCGCCAGGGGCGGATCGACGGCCAGCAGGGAGAAGCCGTTCAGCTTGACCATGGCGTAGGAATGATCGATGGAAAGGCCGGTGAGGCCGGTTACCGTCCCATGCACGTCTTCTTGCAGATTGAAGGTCGCTTCGCCCAGTGCGCCCGAAGGCTTGATGACGCTTGGCAGCAGGTTGATGCCGACGGTAATGTCCTGTTCAGGCTTGTAGGCGGCAAAGGCGCTTCCAGCGAGCAGCGTTTGGACCGCGATTGCAGCGGCAACGAGCAGCGTTGCTTTTTTCTTCATTCTACCCCTCCTATCAGGTGATGGATATAAACAAGGTCATAGGTCCTATAAACCGATAAAAATCGGTATATATGGGCCTTTTGACGCATGATTTATAGGGTGATCTTACCAATTCCTGCTAGAGTCGTCAATTGCGATTTGCGAGAGTTTGCATCGAATCAAAGCCCGCCGGCCGGCAGGTTGACTTTGCCAGAGCGGCTGTAGTATATTTATGTTTGTGTTCCCAAGCGGAACCGTGATTTTTGACGCGGGGTGGAGCAGCCCGGTAGCTCGTCGGGCTCATAACCCGAAGGCCGCAGGTTCAAATCCTGCCCCCGCAACTTATTCGCCCTTATGCGAGTCAACCTATCCCTCAAAAGGGCCCTTAGCTCAGTTGGTTAGAGCGGTCGGCTCATAACCGATTGGTCGCAGGTTCGAGTCCTGCAGGGCCCACCAATCAGAACGAACGGACCGCCTCGCGATGCGAGGCGGTTTTTTATTTCCCGGCGGTCCGGACAATCCGTTGACGCGCGCTGGCGAAGTATGGTAAGCTGTCTTTCGTCATGTCGCTCATACGGCGCATCTCGTCTTGCCGGAGTGGTGGAATGGCAGACACAACAGACTTAAAATCTGTCGGGGGCAACCCCGTACCGGTTCGAGTCCGGTCTTCGGCATCATACGCAAAAAAGCAGCCCTCGGGCTGCTTTTTTGCGTGGATCATGCTTTCGCGCGGCCGATCAAGGAAGCTCGTCCGAATCCGGCGTGGCAGGAGCGGCCGGACTTGCGGCGGCGGGAACGACCTTGGCCTGCACCTGCTGGGCCGGATTGCTCGGCGCGCCGTGGGGCATCGCCAGAGCGAGCAGCGACAGCAGCAGAGCGGAGGACCAGACGGCGCCGACCAGGCGGCTCGTCGCAGACAGCTTGCTCCATCTGGCCGGCAGCATGACGAACGGAGCCATCATCCAGCCGACGGCTGTAGCCAAGCGCATGGCAATCACGCTCCCTCCCGTGGATACGAACTATATCGGCAGGTTTTTTCATTCCATTAAACGGATCAGCGTGAAAAATAACGCCGGATTGCCCGGCTTGGCTGAATCCAGTACACTGGAGACAGAAAAAAAGAAGCCCCTGGAGGCCTCTTACTTCGCTGCCGGCTCGGCAGCCTTCAGCTCTTCCAGGTCGACCTGGCTGCTGATTTCCTCGATGAACTTGTCCATGCAGTTGCAGTAGTAGTCTCGGCGGCATACCGGACAAGGCGTCGTCTGGAGACGATTGATCTTGGTGCCTTCCGGGCCGTAGAACAGGCGGCATTCTCCGCCGTCCTTGAGCTTTACGACGACCTGGTACAGCTGGGTGGAGTCGTTGCGCTCCGCGAGCTTGACGTTCGTTACGAGCGGACGGTAACTCATGGCCATCACCTGCGACTTTCTTCGATATGGGCTAATCAATTTTACTTTCTACGGAGGGCGATGTCAAATGACCGTGACGTTCCGCAACGACTGGGAGCCGTTTATCCGGGAGGAGATGCAGCAGCCGTATTACCGCGAGCTGCGAGGCCGGCTGGCGGAGGAATACCGCAGCGGTCCGGTCTATCCCGACATGCATGATATTTTCAACGCGCTGCATCTGACCTCGCTCGCAGACACGAAGGTCGTCATCCTCGGCCAGGACCCGTATCACGGCCCCGGCCAGGCGCATGGCCTCAGCTTCTCCGTACAGCCGGGCGTGCGCATCCCGCCGTCGCTGCAAAACATCTACAAGGAGCTTCAGGACGACATCGGCTGTCCGTTGCCCGAGAGCGGCGACCTGCGCGGCTGGGCGCGCCAGGGCGTGCTGCTGCTCAACAACGTGCTCACCGTGCGGCGGGGACAAGCCGCTTCGCATCAGGGGCTCGGCTGGGAGCGGTTCACGGACCGCATCGTGCGGCTGATCGGCGAAAGGGAGCGTCCGGCGGTGTTCCTGCTCTGGGGCAAGCATGCGCAGAACAAGGCCGCTTTTCTGGACGGGAGCCGGCATCTGCTGCTGTCTACGCCGCATCCGAGTCCGTTCTCGGCCCATCGCGGCTTCCTGGGCAGCCGGCCCTTCTCCAAGGCGAACGCTTTTTTGGAAAAGCACGGCATGGAGCCGATCGATTGGTGCCGGACGGCCGAGCCGGCCGCTCGCGACGAAGCCGCCGCCGGGCACGAGCGCGGCGCCCGATGAGCGGCCCGGCGAAACGGCCGGCCCGCTGGCTCAATCCTGCGGCAGGCTATCTCGAAGGCTATACGCATACGCTCAATCCGTACACGGGCTGCAGCTTCGGCTGCAGCTACTGCTATGTCCGCCGGATGCCGGTCGGACTGTTCCGGGCCGAGCCGTGGGGCAGCTGGGTCGACGTCAAGAAGCTCGATGCGGCCTCGTTCCGGCGCGAATGGAGCCGCGAATCAGACAAAGGACCGATCCGGCTCTTTTTCGGCTCGGCGACCGATCCGTACCAGCCCGCGGAGGCGCAGGCGCGCACGACCGCTTCGCTGCTCGAGCTCATGCTGGAGCGCCCGCCGGAGTTCATCCTGCTGCAGACGCGCAGCGCCTTGATCCTGCGGGACAAGGAGCTGCTGGCCCGCTTCGGCGGCAGGCTGCGCGCGAGCGTGACGATCGAGACGGACGACGAGGCGATGCGCCGCCGGTTCACGCCGCAGGCGCCGCCGCTCGCCGCCCGCTGGCGCGCGCTGAAGGAGCTGCGCGAGGCGGGCATTCCCGTGCAGGCGGCCGTCTCGCCGCTGCTGCCCCATACGGAGCGGTTCGCAAGCCGTCTCGTCCGCGAGGCGCCGCGCATCGTCGTCGACGACTTCCACCGCGGAGACGGCAGCGGCGGCCGGCGCTCCGGCCAGCTCGGCATGAGGGAGCAGTACCGTTCCCTCGGCCTCGAGGCCGACTATGCGCCGGCCGCCGCGGACCGGTTCTATGAGTCGCTGCTGGCAAGCCCGGACGTCAGCGTGCATTTTTCCCGGGCAGGATTCCTCCCTTGAGCGGCTCGCCGCTGCTGGCCGCCGCTTCGTCGAGCACGGCCGTATAAGCTTCGTCGACATACGTGTCGGCGCTCACCTCGGTGATGACCTGCGGGTACATCTGGCCCGGCTTCGGCCGTACGACGGCGACGCTCACGATCGCCTGTCCGCCGTCGAAGCGGATCGAGGCGATCCGGATGCCGTAGCCGGGATTCGGTGCTTGAGCGGATACGGTCACTTTGACGACGCCGTCCGCCAGCTTCGCCGTCGTCAGCTCGACGCCTGCAAGCGGCGAGACGGGAGAGGGAGATTCGCTTTCCGGTTTTATGCCTTTCACGAGCTTCCTTCCTCCTTCGACCCAGGCTGCCGCGTCGCTGCGCGAGACGGCCTTTTTGGGCTGGAAATTTCCCGACGGATCGAGCAGCGGCAGACCCGCGCCGATCAGCTCGAGCACGCTGTCCCGATAGGCGCTTCCGACCGCGGAATCGTCCTCGGGCGCCTCGCCTTTTGCTCCGCTCCACCCGCCGTCAGCCGCCTTCATCGCCTGCAGCAGCAGCGCCGCGAACGTCTCGCGGGACATCGGCGCGCCCGGCTTCACGTCCTTCGGCAGCCCGACGCCGAGCGCCGCGCCGATCAGAAACGACTCCGAATACCATGCGCTGTCGCTCATGCCCGGATAGTACTGGCTCGCCTGCGGAGCCTGAATGAACCGGATCCGGTCCAGATTGAGTCCGAACGCCTTCACGAGCAGAGCTATTCCTTCCGCATTCGTCAGCGCCTCCGCCGGCCGGAACTTGCCGTCTCCGCCGCTCAGCAGCCCGGCCTGTTCCAAGCTGCGGATGGCGGCCGCGTTCGGATCCGCTTCCACATCGGCAAAAGCGCCGGCATGGAGCGGCGCGGCCGCCAGCAGCAGCGCCGCTGCCAGACCGCCGGCCAGCAGCCGGCTTTTCTTTCTATTCCTCGTCATCTTCCCTCGCTCCCTTCTCGATTCCGCTATCTGTAGGTTGGCCCAAAACTCGGCCCGGCAAGCAAAGACCATTCTGCCGTTACAGACGCAGTCCAGGAGCGAATGGTTGCGGCTCAGGGACGGATCGTGACTCTGGTCCCGAGCGGCACGAGCGCCGAAAGCTCGAGCACGTCCTCGTTGTGCATGCGGATGCAGCCATGAGAGACTGCGCGCCCGATGGAGGCGGGATCGTTCGTGCCATGAATGCCGTAGTGAGGCTTCGACAGCCCCATCCATAGCGCTCCGAACGGCCCGCCCGGATTCAGCTGCTTGTTGATGATCGTGTACTCTCCGGTCGGAGTCCGGGTCAGCATCTTGCCGACAGCAATCGGAAACTGCCTCACGACAATATCTCCGTCCAGCAGATAGAGCGCGCGATCGGACAGATCGACGATGATGCGGTATTTAGGCATGCGGACCTTCTCCCTTCCCGGTAGCATATGCGACCGAAGCCCCCTTTCGCCTGGGTCTTTCCTTTACATAATCGTTAAAAATTCCAAATATAGCCTAAACAATTATGCCTTAGGATCAGCTTGTACGGGACAATAGTCGCAAAGAAGGGTGAAGAGCCAACCATGAACAGAGGATCTAAAGCAATTGCAGCGGCGCTGGTCGCCGCGATCGGAGCCGGTGCGGCAACAGCGGTGTCCGCGGCCGAAGCGAAGCAAGCCACGATCAGCGTCAATGGAAACGAAGTGATCGTACGCTCGATCGTCCAGGGGGGCAGCCAGCTGCTGTCCGCCGCTGATCTCGCCCATGCTCTCGGCGCCGAGCTGGAGGTTCTTCCCGGCGGAGCCGGCGTGCGCGTCACGCTCGGAGACCGCACGCTGCTGCTGCAAGCCGGCTCCAAGCAGATCCAGACGGACGAAGGTCCGGTCGCTCTGTCCAGCGCCGTCACGAGCTGGAAGCAGGTCAACTACATCGAGCCTGGCGCCTATGCGGCCGCTCTCGGAGCGACGTGGAAGGGCGGAGCGGACGGCTGGTCGATCGAGACGCTCGACCTGCTCGATGCGGTCGACTCGGTCCAATGGGCAGGCAGCGGACTGATCGCATCCGTCACGACGGAGGACGGCCGCCTCGACTACATCGTCGACCCGGCGACCGGAGCGCGGACACAGCTGCTCACCTCGAACGGCGCTTCCGAGCTGGTCGTCTCGCCGGACGGCGCCTCGGCGGCGTTCGCGGATGCTGACGGCGTCGTGCGGATCGTCGATCTGGCGGCGCGGACGATGCGCAAGCTCGGCACGGACACGAGCATCAAGAGCAATCTGCAATGGGCGCCGGACGGCAAGAGCCTGTTCTTCCTGCAAGGCGACAAAACCTCTGTCATCGCGGCGATTTCCCTCGAAGACGGCAAAGTGTCCAAGGTGCTGGACGACAAGGTCGAGTACAAGGGCGACCTGTCCGTGAACGGAGCGGGCCTGACGTATTCGGTCGTGAAGACCGGCAAGGTGACCGCCGATGCGAACAAGGACGTCAGCCTCGACGATGTCGCGATCGACTTGGCCGGCACGAGCCCGCAGCTGTTCGATCTGGCGCTTGGCGCCGCTGACGCCAAGCCGGCCGCTCTGACCAAGGGCGACGAGGACAAGCTGTTCATCCAGCGCTCCGCATCCGGCACTGTTTATTATGTGAAGGCCGGCGACGAGAAGACGATCTCCACGCTCGTCTCGCAAAAAGGCGAGCAAGCGAAAACCGCCTTCGACAAAGAGGACGTGCTGGAAGCCGTCCAGGCGGGCAGCTTCATCGGCATCCTGACCGAAACGTCGGTCTACGTGCTGGACGAGTCCACCGAAGCGGTGACGAAGCTGGCTGCCGCTCCGGAAGGCGCCTACGGCCTGACGCTGTCCAAGGACGGCAAGCGCGCCGCGCTGATCGCGGACGGACGGCTGCAGTCGCTCGGCGCGGACGGACGCTGGACAACTCTCAGCAAGTAAGCGGCAAGCACGGCCTGACGGCCAATTTTTACGGGTCCAATCGAAAGGGGAAACTTCCACATGAAATGGTTCGGCAAAATGACTACGATCACGCTGGCGGCGACGCTGCTGCTCGGCTCCTACTCCGGCTCCGCCACGGCGGCCGCCTCCAAACTGAGCGGCAAAATCGTCATCAACGGCTCCTCCGCGCTGCTGCCGCTGTCGCTGCAAGCTGCGAGCGAATTCAAGAAGCTGCATCCGAAGGTGCGCATCTCCGCCTCCGCCGCGGGCTCCGTGACCGGTCCTCAATCGGTCCGCAAAGGCATCGCCGACATCGGCGCTTGCGACTGGGACGCCTCCACGGACGTTCCGGGCTTCAAGAAGTTCGACGGCCAGGTCGCCAATAAAGTGGCGGTCATCCCGTTCGCGGCGATCGTCAACAAAAGCACGGGCGTGACCGAGCTGTCGACGAAAGAGCTGCAGGACATCTTCTCCGGCAAGGTGACAAACTGGAAGGAAGTAGGCGGCAAGGATGCCGACATCGTCGTCGTCAACCGCGCCTTCGGCTCCGGCACGCGCGTCAACTTCCAGCTGAAGGCGCTCAAGGGCACCGACTTCATCTCCAAAGGCGACAACTATAAAGAAGTCAAATCGAGCGGCGACATGAAAACGGCCGTCGAGACGACGCCGAACGCGATCGGCTACATCGACCTCGTCTACGTGACGGACAAGATGAACGCCGTCAAAATCGACAACGTCGCTCCGACGACGGACAACGTCATCAACGGCAAGTACAAGGTGTGGAGCTACGGCTACTACATGACGAAGGGCCAGCCGACCGGCGCGACGAAAGCGTTCATCGAGTACATCCAGAGCGCCAAGTTCCAAAACGGCTCGCTGAAGAAGCTGAAGTTCATCCCGATTACGGCAATGAAAGGCGAGTAATAATCTCGCCTTCCATTCCGGTGTCATTCCCGCTTAACCCGCTCCCCGGAAACCGCGCCCAGGGCGTGTTTGCAAGGCTCCTAAGCCGGTTTGCAAACACGTCCCGGGAGGCCGGCTTCCGGGGATGCTTTTCATCTCTCGGAGAGGATCGTCCGCCCATGAGCAAAACCATTCCAACCCTATCCGCCCCGCAGCGCCCTTCGCGCAGCTCCAGCGTCCGCAGGCTGCGCCTGAGGCTGGAGCATCGCTCGTTCCGGCTGCTGTGCGCGTCATCGGCCGTGCTCGTCTGCGGCGTGCTGCTGGCGATGCTGTTCTTCATGTTCCGCACCGGCGTGCTGACGTTCCGCGACGTCCCGGTCAGCGAGTTTTTCCTGTCTACGGCCTGGGAGCCGGAAAACGAGAAGTACGGCGCGCTCGTCTTCATTCTCGGCACGTTCGCGGTGACGGGCCTGACGCTGCTCATCGCCGTGCCGATCTCGCTGCTGGCGGCGCTGTTCCTGGCCGAGCTCGCTCCGCAGCGGCTCAGCCGAGTCGTGCGTCCGATCCTTGACCTGCTCGTCGGCATCCCGTCCGTCGTGTACGGCTATATGGGCCTGACGCTGCTCATTCCGGCGCTGCGCGCGGTCACCGGCTCGAATCTGGGCGACGGCGTGCTGGCGGCATCGCTCGTGCTGGCGGTCATGGTGCTGCCGACGATTACGCGCATCAGCGACGACGCGCTGCGCGCCGTGCCGCGCAAGTATGTCCAGGGCTCGTTCGCGCTCGGTGCGACGCGCTTTCAGACCGTCACGGGCGTCATCCTGCCGGCCGCCGGCCGCGGCATCGTGCAGGCGGTCATCCTCGGCATGGCGCGCGCGATCGGCGAGACGATGGCCGTCGTCATGGTCATCGGCAATACGCCGCAGCTGGCGGACAGCCTGCTCAAGCCGACGTCGGTGCTGACGAGCAATATCGTCATGCAGCTGCCGAACGTGCCTTTCGACTCGACCTGGAACAACGCGCTGTACATGATGGGCTTCCTGCTGCTCGCGATCTCGCTGCTGATGATCGGCGTCGTCCGGATGCTGCAGAAGAAAGGGGAGAATGCGGCATGAGTCAAGCTGCGAATCAAGCGCGGCGCACCGCGCTCCGCCGCAGCCGTCGCGCCGACAAGGCGTTCACCGCCGTCGTCTGGTCCGTCGGCCTCGGCTGCGTGCTGTTCACGCTCGCGCTGCTCGGCACGATTTTGGCGGAGGGGCTTCCGGGATTGTCGTGGAGCTTCGTGCTCGGCTTGCCAAGCGAGATCGAGGAAGGAGGCGGCATCGGACCGGCGCTGTTCAACTCGCTGTATATTCTCGTGCTCTCGCTGCTCATCTCGATTCCGCTCGGCCTTGCTTCCGGCATCTATCTGGCGGAGTTTGCTCCCGACAACCGCGCGATCGGCCTCATCCGCATCTGCGTCGAGGGACTGGCGTCCGTGCCGTCGCTTATTTTCGGCCTGTTCGGCATCGCGCTGTTCGTGGAGGGCATGGGCATCGGTCTGACAATCATCGGCGGGGCCGTGACGCTCGCGCTGCTCAATCTGCCGCTGCTGACGCGGGTGACGGAGGAGGCGATGCGCTCGGTGCCGCCGGAGTACAAGCAAGGCTCGCTGGCGCTTGGCGCGACGCATACGCAGACGATCTTCAAGGTGTGCTTGCCGGCCGCCTTGTCCAGCATCATGACCGGCATCAGCCTGACGGCGGGACGCGCGTTCGGAGAGAGCGCCGTCATCGTGCTCGTATCGGGCGTCTCCACCTCAGGGCTCATGTGGGACTTCGATCCGATGTCGCCGGGAGCGACGCTGGCCGTGCATCTCTGGTACGTGCAATCCGAGGCGATCGTGCCGGACGCCGCTGACATCGCTTCGCATGCGGCTGCCGTGCTGCTGATCGTCGTCCTGCTGCTCAATCTGCTGCTGCGCATCCCGATCTGGTGGAACGCGCGGCGCGCCTAGGTTTTGGGCAAGGATGAGGCAGGCGTTCCTGCGGGCGCTCCTGCCGCCGCCGAGAGGCTTCCATGGCCCATCGTCAAAAGACCGCGATCGTCCCCTGCCGGCGGACCATCGCGGTCGATTTCGTTTTATTTAGGAGTCGGATGCTTGGTGCAGCGAAGGAGGGGGCTGCTTGCGCCTGCGGACGCGCGGCGCGAGCGATTCGACTGCAGGGCGATGCGGAAGGACGGTGCGGCAGCCCTCGAACTTGCATTGTTCCATGAAAAAATAAGTTCCGGCAATTTTCACCGTATCGCGATTGAACATCTCGATCGGATGGCCGCTTAGGATCAGGCGGGAATCCTTGTAAACGGACACGGTCCATCCTTCGTCGACGGCCTGCTGGAAATGGGCCGGCTCGCTCAGCAGCCTCAGCACTAGCATGACAGCAACCCCTAAACCAATCTACTATGATACGAATTGTATCATAAAAGGCCTGTAGAATGGAAGAGGCAATAGGACGAAAGAACGATTATACGGAATCAGCCTGCTTTATAAAAAGAAACGATCAATTCGTCCAAACGTCTGCTTAGCTCCAGACTGTATCCAGAAGAGCTTACGGGAGCCTTATTGAGGGCTTCGCGCAACCGTTCGATATCCTTCATGATCTCGGTCTTTTTCGACATGGTCAGTCACATCCTTAGAAAAATTGATGGATGATGTCGACAACTTATGCATAATTTACTATATATTGCCACTCTCTATGACTATTCTTAAAGCGATTGAACTCGGTTTGAAACAGGGGTCACCGGTCTTTTTTGGACAAGGCGGCAAAACAGACGAGTAAAAAGGCTGCGGTCAGGGCTCCCGACAGATCGATGATCACGTCGTACAGCCTGCCGTCCCGATGCTGAAACAGCTGCAGCGCTTCCGTCGCCAACGCGAACAGCAGCGAAAGAGCCAGCGCCGGGAGCTTGCGTCCTAACCACAGCATGAGCAGCAGGTCGAGCACCGCGAAGCCGAGAAAGTGGCCGAGCTTGACGAGCAGCCATTCGCTATGGATGGAGCGGATGTCCGCCCAATGGAAAAACGGCCGGAAGTCGGGAGAAAGATCGAAGGAGAAAACCAGCTCCCGATGAAGGAGGAGCTGACGGAGGCTTTCCGTGCCGGTGAGCATGAGCAGGAGGCCGGCCCAGGCAAGCACGGCGGCTAGGCGCAGAGGATGAGGATTCGGTTTTGTCGGCATGGCGGCGGATCACTCCTTTTCGTTGGCCGTTTGGTTTGCAGTATAGCCGATGGAATCGCCTGCGAAACAGGCCGGAAACTTTTTTTGAAAAAAGTGTTGACGATGTTTGGTCGAGCTGGTATAGTATTAATTGTTCGCGGGACAAACGCGGACGAGATGAAAGAAAGAAATATCCCTTCTAAACATGATCTGTTAGCTCAGCTGGGAGAGCACCATCTTGACAGGGTGGGGGTCAGTGGTTCGAGCCCACTACAGATCATACCAAAAACCCTTGCGGAGCAAGGGTTTTTTTCATTTTGAGGAAGAAAGCGATATCAGTGTTCCTCTTGTATGGATAAGCGTCCGGCGTCCGAGGACAGATCATGCCCTGGTCAACAACGTGGCTATAAATGTGACCTGAGAACGTTTTTATCGAATTAAGGTCTTATCCTTTTGAATTTCATTTTTAATGAAGATATCGTTGATGACGTTAACTTGAACATTGATTTTCTGCTCAAGCTTAGGAAACCATTCTGATTTCCAATTTTTTAGCTGCTCTTCCGATAGCTGTGGACGGTAAATAACGCCGACGCCTAGCACATCTGAGCGAAGAAGCTCTAATTTTTTGACGGTCTTTTCAAAGTTTCGATTTAACTGCTTGCGAACCTCTCTTTCAATCTCCATATTGCTTTTTCCGCTAGGGCCTTCAGCAATGGTAACATCAAGGGTGATATCCGTTCTTAATGAGGGCCCTTTAGCCGACCAGCGGGGATAATGTCTTATTTTTACATTTTTGATGAGAACGCTTGTATTCTCTGCAATCTCAATCGTTCCTCCCGTATATTCGCCTTTAAATAAATTGTACAGAAACGTCTCTTCTCGATTCAGCCTCCCAACCATGCGGTCCTCACGCATGACGGCTGTTCCTTTAAACTTATACATGGTGCGTTCACCATTTTGAAGCAAGGGTATGGCCATGTCTTCGGAATAGGAATTCTGGCTGCGATAAGCTTCCCATATCCGTAAAAGGGATTGGTTTGGAGTCCAGCCTGCTTCTTTGTTGAAAAAATCATAGGTAGATATTTCTGGTGTTGGCGAGATAACATGATACATCGTCTTGTCGAAATCGCCATCGACAATGGCGACCATGCCTTTAATTGAAAGGTCGTTTGCTCTGACGGCATAATCGATAATGTCTCGAATACCTTCGCCGGCAATCTTGTAATCGAACAATAAGAGCCTTAAATGCACCAAATTGATGCTTTTTTCGGAATCGGTACGAATGAGATCAATCGCTTTACTGATAGATTTGGCTTCCTTTTCCAAAAACTGAATTTTTCCTGCTGCATCCGGGATTTCTAAAATAATGTTGTATTTTTCATTCGAACCCTTCCCGATCCCCATAACGACCGGAAGATACTGCTTGTTAATATCTTTCGTATCCCAGCATCCTTCCAACAAGATCATCATTCCAATCATGACGGCAACAATCTTCATCCTTAAGCTTATCATGCGCGGACCTCCTTTCTGCGCCACAATGTCGACAAGTAGACGATAATTGGAAAACCAACGGTGGAATACAAGCATAAGCAAGCGTTGATATAAAGAAATTTATCGAGAGCCATAATGTTAGGAATCCACTGACTGGCGGCATACAGGAACAGGCATACAACGGCCAGGATCCATCGACTTTTCGCCTTAGGCAAATAGAGCTGTTTCAGCATAGACGTGAACATCCAGAGCAGAACAGCAACTTTTATTAATCCCAACCCGCTGGAAGAAACGACATAAAAACTCGGAAGCCAGTCAAAAACGACCCATTCCAAATCGACGGTATCGGAGGCCATGAGCATCGGATATTGAAAATGAATGGCCGTTTCCTGTCCAAAAATGAGCAGAGGGACGTAGACGGAGGTCAGCGCAATCAGGAAGATAACTCCGACTAGCGCAGCAGCAGTGCCAAAACGGATCCTTAAATGGGACGGAGTCATGCCAAGAAACAGAAACCCTGCGAAAATAATGGTCCCCACATAAAAATCCGGCCGCAACAGGAACGAAAACTGGCTGTCCCAAACCGGGAAAATGTAGTGGAAATTAAAGTTGCCTATGCTGATCAGCAAGGAGAAAAGGATGAAAGGCATGAACAAAATAAACCATCCCATACTCGCCCGAATCATTGCGGCTAGTCCCGTCCAGGCTCCGTAGAAACAGATGGCGACAAAAATGGCCGAAGTAGCGTATGCAGGTGTTTCTGGGAGCAGGACAGTTCGGATCTCTGAAGACAGGTAATAAGTAAGCAGGACTACTTCTAGAAATAGAAAAACCAACAGCGGGAGCACGATCAGCCCGGCCCCCCATTTTCCGATAGAATCCGAGCAAAGCTCCATGACCGTTTTTTCTGGAAATTTTGACATAGCCTTCAGGTAGAGCCACAATACCAGCAGCTCCGCCAAAAAAATGATCGCAACCGGCATCCAGTGTCCTTTGGAGGCGGAAGCTATCATTCGCTCCGGAAAGATGGCGAATATGGAAGCTAGATGCAGCAAGAAGAAAAGGATAATCGTCTGGAATTTATTCATCAGCCATCCTTCCCTTCACACTCCAGCTCAAGTAAGGCACCGCACAGGTCGTCAACGATGCAAAGTAAAGAATGACCCAAACCAGGGCAGCCTCTAGACCCCAAATGCCGAAGATGGAACTGACAACCAACACCACATACTTGTATAGTCTTACTCCGACCGCATTCATGTAGCTCGTCAAGGCAAAATTTGAAATGGCAGACGCAACTAAAATAATAATAAGCAAATTACTGACCAGTTTAGCCTGAACGATGGCCTGTCCCAGCAAGATGCCGCCAATCATCGTTATCGTCGGACCAATGTTTTTGGGCAGCCTTATTGTCGCTTCTATAATCATCTCCAGCAACAATAACACCAACAGTGCTTCAATGAGCGATGGATACGGCACGCCCTCCCTGCTCTTGGCTACGGTAATGGCCAGCTGGATGCGGAGCAGCTCCGGATTCACGGAGTTGAGAACAACGTATAAGCCTGGAAGCGTGACGGATAGCAACAAGGATGCGCCGCGAATGGCACGAAGAAACACTTGAAACAGAAGCGGGTATTGGACATCCAGGGTAGTGGACCATAAATCGCTGACGATAGCGGGAAATGCGAAAGCAAAGGAAAATTGGTCCATTAAAATAACCACTTTGCCATTGAGCAGATTTTGCACCGTCTCCTCGGGCAATTCCGAGGAAATATAAGTTGGAATAAGAGTGAGTTTAGGATGTCCCAGAATTCGGGTCAAATCCCGTACGGTGGAAAGCTCTAAATGGGCATTTTCATCCAGCTTTTTCTTCACTGATTCAATTACTTCCGGAAGTGTTGTTCCTTTTAGATAAACCATGGCGATTTTCTTTAAGGCTCGGTTGCCGACGGATCGAGTTTCGATCACTAATTGGTCCGAGATCATTTTTTTTTGAATCAACCCGATATTGGTATCCAGATCTTCCGTAAAGGCATCAAATGCCGACTGCAGGGGATTTTCGCTGTTGGGACTCATGACAGCCCTGGAGAGCTCCGCCCCCTCAGGTTCAATGATGGCGAAAAATCCCTCTTGGCCAAAAAGGATAAGCTTTCCTTTCAGCACATAATCAAACAAGGCATTCAGCGATCCCGAAGCATCCACTTCCATCGAATGGAGCGCATCCCATTTCAAGTCATTATTTTTATCCATGACGATTTGATTTAGAATCGACAGCGTCACCGGCAAGTTTACTAGAGTTCGCAGATAATAGCCTTTAAATTTCTCTCCTGCAATGACAACGTGCTTGCATAGAAAATCCGCTCTTTGATGAAGTCGTTCCTGCAGCTCGCTCTCCAAGCTTTGAGCATAGTCTTGATCCAAATACTGCAACATCAACCACCTCTTTTGAGGTATTATGCAGATTCCCTAAATTCTTTATGCAATAATTGGGGCTGGACACATTGAAATGCATTCCTAGATGTCGCACAGCAAACGAGCATTGATGCGTGCTGATGGATCAGCTACACTGGGTTGGACTGAGGCCAGGAAATTCATGCCGTAGAACGGAGATGAGCCATTGAAGCCGATCAAAGCCGTCATTCAGGTGAATCGAAGCTTGGGGACGAAGGACCCGAACCTGTTCGGGCAGTTTATAGAGCATTTCGATGATCAGATTTATGGAGGCGTTTACAAGCCGGATTCGCCTCTCTCCGATGAGAGCGGCCTGCGCATGGACGTGACGGAGGCTATCGCGGCTTTGAATCCTCCCGTCGTGCGCTGGCCCGGGGGCTGCTTTGTCTCCGCCTACCACTGGGAAGACGGAGTCGGACCGGAGCGCCAGCCGTCCTTCGATAAGGCCTGGCGGGTGGAGGACCCGAATACGTTCGGAACGGACGAGTTCATCGCGTTATGCCGGAGGATCGGCGCGGAGCCCTACATCTGCACGAACGCCGGCACGGGGACTCCGGAGGAAATGAGCAACTGGGTGGAATATTGCAATCTGCGCAGTGAAGGAAAATACGCCAGGAAGCGGATCGCCAACGGTCATGTCGAGCCGTTCAAGGTGAAGTACTGGAGCATCGGGAACGAGAATTATCTGCCCGGGGAAATCGGAGCCAAGACGCCGCTGGAGTGGGGGGTATTCGTACGGGAATCGGCCAAGATGATGAAGCGCGTCGATCCGACCATCGAGGTGCTTGCAGCCAGCGTTCCCGATCTCGAATGGAACCGGCATCTCCTGCAGGAAGCAGGGAGCTATCTCGACTGGATCTCCATCCATGGCTACTGGGACGAGAGATGGCAGAACAACGATTTGTCCTCGTACGAGACTTGCATGGCATACTCGCTGGAGATTGAGAACCGCATCGTCACTACGAAGCACATGCTGGGCGCATTCGGATACCTCGGAAAAATCCGCATCGCGTTCGATGAGTGGAATCTTCGCGGATGGCATCACCCGCATGTCGATTCGGCGACGGAGGATTATTTGACGCCCCGCAAGCTGAACAACCGGAACGACAGCTATACGATGGCGGACGCGGTTTTCAACGCCTGCTTCCTGAATCAGTGCCTGAAGCATTGCGATGCAGTTGGCATGGCCAACTTTGCCCCGACCGTCAATACGCGCGGTGCCATCTATGCCCACGAGAATGGCATCGTGCTGCGCTCGACCTACTTCGTGTTCCAGCTGTACGGCAAGCTGCTCGGCGACCGGGTCGTGGACAGCTGGCTGGACGGCAATGAGGACTTCGGGAGCGTTGACCGCAAGGGCCAGGCGATCCGGGTTCCGGCACTGGATGTCGCTGCGACCGTATCCTCGGAGGACGAATCGCTCCGTCTGGCTGTCGTCAACCGCCATCCGGACAAGGCGGTGCCGCTCGATCTGACAGCGCTCGGCATGCCGGGGGATGCGGCATCGGCCGTACTGCACAGCATCGTAGCGCCCGGCAAGGACGCTTATAACGACGTGCATTGTCCCGATGATATCCGAGTGATGGAGCGGGAGCTCGACCTATCGGAAAGCGGACCGCTGGCGATCGACATCCCGCCCCACTCCGTTCATGTTCTGGTCCTGACTCCCCGCCGGAGTTAAATGGAGCGTTGCGGGATTCCAGGAGCAAGCAGCCCTTATAACGCCTGATCGGCCAAAGAAGCCAGAGCGAGCGTTCTCGCTCTGGCTCTTCTTGCGGCTTCAGGCTCCTTTGCGCTTGGTCAGAAGCATGAATTGCTTAGCAAGAAAGCGGGGGGTATAGGGCATGTCTCTACGGAGCCACGAGACGATCAATCCGATCAGCGCGGACGAGCCGTACCAGATGACGATATCCTTCGGAACAGCCGGTTCTTCGCCCGACTGCTCCGCCTTCCATTGCATGCGGCTGGTAATAAGCTCCGACAGGAGCTGCAGCAGCCTATCGGCGAAAGCCGGCATGAGGCGCGCGGCGAGCACGGCTTTGTAAAAGGAGGAGTGCATGGCGATATGCTCCAGCAGGTCGATCAACGTCTGCTCGAGCTCCTCCGTTTCCTGGGAAGAGGAGGCGAACAGGATCAGCCGGATCTGCTCGGCCATTTCTTCCGCCAGCCGATCCATCAGATCCGGAATGTCCCGGTAATGCAAATAAAACGTCACCCGGTTGATCGAAGCGCGCTGGGTCAGCCGCTGCACCGTAATTTTATCAAGCTCCGTTTCTCCGAGCAGCTCGATAAAGGCATCCTTCAGCAGCTGGCGCGTGCGCAGGATGCGGGGATCGACACGAGGCCCCGTTTCCGCCATTTCCGCCCCTCCTAAACAATTTAGTGGTAAATGTTTAATATCATCCATCAAAACGACAGCGAGCGTTTTCAATCGGATTTTCTTTACAGATCGATGGATTCTGTCGCTTGAACCTCCGTTGAAACGGACTATAATCTCCTTTATGCCGTGTTTAGTATACAACACTGTGTAAAAAAGATTCCAGAGTCGGCGGAGGGTGATGGAGAATGGGCGACAGCCATGCAGGAGAAAGGGATGGAATCAAAAAGGGACCGATTTTGTTCGTCATGATTCTCGGAGCGTTTCTGGCGACGCTGAACCAGACGGTCATGACGGTAGCGATCCCAAAGCTAATCGTGGAGTTCGGCATCGAAGCATCGACGGCGCAATGGCTGACGACGGGCTACATGCTGGTGAACGGAGTGCTTATTCCGATCACGGCGTTTTTCATGCAGCGCTTCTCGACGCGTCAGCTGTTCCAGGCCTCGATGTGGATTTTTCTGGCGGGCACCGTCATCTCGGCGATTTCGACGGATTTCCCGCTGCTGCTGACCGGGCGCATGGTGCAGGCCGCGGGAGCAGGCATCATCATGCCGCTGCTGATGAACGTCATCCTGACGATCTTCCCGGCGGACAACCGCGGAGCCGCGATGGGCATGGTCGGACTCGCGATCATCTTCGCTCCGGCGATCGGTCCGGTGCTGGCGGGCTATATTTTGGAGAGCTACGATTGGGAGGTCATGTTCTACGGCATGATTCCGCTGGCGCTCATCGCCATCGGATGCGGCTTCATTTATTTAAGGAACGTTTCGGAAAAAATCGACGCCCGCCTCGACATCGGGAGCGTCATCCTGTCGACGATCGGCTTCGGAGGCATGCTCTACGGCTTCAGCCGCGCCGCGAGCGCGGGATGGGCAAGCGCCGAGGTTCTCGTCACAATCGGCGGCGGAGCGCTGGCGCTGGGCGCCTTTATCTGGAGGCAGCTCATCTTGAAGGCTCCGCTTCTTGATCTGCGCGCATTCCGTTATCGGCAGTTCGCGCTGACGACGCTCATCCAAGTAGCCGTCACGATGGTCATGTATGCCGACATGATGCTGCTTCCGCTTTATTTGCAAAACGCGCGCGGCTATACGGCGCTGGAGACCGGCCTGCTGATGCTTCCGGGCGCGCTCGTCATGGGCGTGCTCATGCCGGTCGCGGGCAAGCTGTTCGACCGTTTTGGCGTCAAATGGCTGGCCGTCATCGGCCTTGTCGTTACGATCGGGACGACGTTCAGCTTCATCAACCTGACCGATTCGACAAGCTATATGGACCTGCTGCTTCTGTCGACGGGCCGGCGGATCGGCATGGCGCTGCTCACGATGCCGATCCAGACCGCCGGGCTGAACGAGCTGCCCTCGCGCCTGAACCCCCATGGCACGGCCATCTCCAATACCGTCCGCCAGGTCGCGGGAGCGGTCGGCACGTCGCTGCTCGTCACGATCATGACCGATCGCACGAAAGTCCATATCGGCGAGCTTGCGGCAGGCGGAGCGCTCACCAAGGAACAGATGATCGTGGAAGCCTCGATTCAAGGCATCAACGACGCCTACGTCTGGATCATCGGGTTCGCGACGGTCGCGCTGGCGCTGTCGTTCTTCCTCGCGAACAAGCGGCGGGCGCCTGTGACGGAACTCGTCCCGGCGGCTTCTGCGGCCATTGCCGAGCGCGATTGATGCGGCGGACCCTTCATCGCTGGAGAGTTTGCTCTTTCCGTCCAAGGAGGACCAGACGAGCCAACGGTTGACGGGGTTGCGGATCGCCTCCGGGGGGATGCTAGGAGGGCTTCCTTTTGCGGCTGTTCCACTTGGCCGTTTCATCCCATCCCATTAGCGAACCTGGAGGTCTGACCTGTGAAAAAAACGATGACATCCCTAGCTTCCGTAGCCGTGCTGGCTTCCATGCTGAGCGTTCCTGCTCATGCCAACATGAAGGACATGACCCGCAACATCGGCCAGAACCTTAACCCGTCATCCGTCACGACGGATGTAGAGCGCGGCATGAACCGCGGCATGACCGGTCTGGAGCGCGGAGCGAACCGCGGCATGCACCATCTGGAACGCGGCGTGAACCGTCTGGAGAACGATCTGGATCTGAACCGCCATCACCGCATCAACACAAACGGCACGGTGACGAGCCCGACCGGCTACCGCGCCGGAACCTACGACGGCATGGCGGCAGGAACGTACCGCGCGCACAATGTCGGCACGACAGGCCACTACACGGCTGCCGCTACGACCAACACGCGCAGCCATGCCGGCTGGGGCTGGCTTGGCCTGCTCGGCCTGTTCGGTCTGGCCGGGATGCGCTCGCGCAATCCGGAACGCCACTAATCGACGATCGACCGCCGCAGCCTCGCGCTGCGGCTTTTTTGCGTTTTTCCGCCGACCGCTCGTCATATTTGTCCCGCTTCCATCATATAGTAGCTTGCCAAGGAAGAGAGGGGGGACGAGGATGACGGTCGAAGCGCTATCTGAGATGATCGATCCCGAGCTGACCATTGTCGTCGCCGCGTGCTGGGTCATCGGCATGATCTTGAAGGGGACGCCTCAAATTCCGAACTGGACCATCGTCTACATCGTGTCGGGAGCGGCGATCTTGCTTGCGATGGCGCTCCAGGGCTTCACGTTGGAGGTGGCGCTGCAAGGGCTGCTGTGCGGAGCCGTATCCGTTTACGGCCATCAGCTGTTCAAGCAGACGAGGGAAGCGGTTCGCAAAGACGGGGAGGAGAGCTGAAGCGATGGGCAATGCGGCGGTATGGACGGCGGAGCTGGCAATTTGGCTGCTCGGCTTGGCGGCTTTGGTCGGAACGGCGGTCTATCCGCTCAGCCGGCTGATCCGATGGGATTCGTACAAATATGACCGGACGTATGTGTGGGTCGGGTACGGGGAGGAGCTGGACCGTTCCGAAAGAAACGGCAAGCCGGAATAAGGAACGGGGCGATAGGGCGATACTGATCGCAAGATCAGCTCGTAGAAAGGAAGCCGACGCCTCGTGAAAAATAAGTTGGGACAAGCGGCCTTGCTGGCGGCGCTGCTCGGATTGGCCGCCGGCTGCCAAGGAGCTTGGACGCTGCGCGGCGCGGCGGAGCCGACGCAGGGCAGAACGGAATCGGTCCGCTCCGCCCTTTATCCGGAGTCGGTCCGATCGGCCCTCTACGGAGAGCGGCCGTCGTCGGACGGCGGACTCGCTCCGCAGCGGCGCCATGACCGGGACCGGACGTGGAAGCAGGCTTATTGAGACGGAAAAATGGGACGAGGAAATCATTCCTCGTCCCATTTTTTGGAGTAGGCTTTTTTGGTTACGGCCAGCAGCAGCCAGATCATCAGCGCTACCATCAAGCCGGAAAGGAACAGCACGCCTCCCATGCCCATGTCAACGTCACCTCTTCCCGAGTCCGCCCGCCGCTTTGCGGGCGTGCAGTCATGCCTTCATCATACCGCATCTGGGCGGCACGGGCTACTCGCGGATAAAAAAGGGGCGGCGAGGGAAAGCTGAACCTGCAAGCGGATCGTTCCGCTTCCCTACATGAAAAGGAGGGGAATCCCCCATGGAGATCGGAAACGGAGAAGCGCAGAAGCGCGAAAGCATCGTTGCCGTGCAGAAAAACGGCGACGGCGATCTGACCTCGTTCAAAACCGACAGCGGCCGCGTGCTCGCGTACGACCAGGCGATCGCCGAGGCGAACCAGGGCCTGCTCGCCGGCGTGAACGTGTTCAAGGGCAAGGATGGCGGCCACTACCTGCGCGGAGACGCGGACGGAGACCCGACCAACAACCTGGATCAGCTGCCGCTCTTCTGACGAGCCTTCGGACAGCTCGAACCGCGCGTTTTCCGCTGGCTGGCGGAGGCGCGCTTTTTTGCTGTCTCTGCCCGTCCGCGGGCGGGCCATCCGCCGGACCGCTGCATAGGATAGCGGGGAAGCGTCCTGCAGCGGGACGCCCGGAAGGAGAATGGCAGCATGAGCAAAGGCGGCTCCAAGACGAAGACCGCGAAGAAAAAGGCGCCCGCATCCGACCGTCGGCAGGTCCAGATGAAGCTGGTCCTGTCCGACACATGCGCGGTATGCAAGACTCCCTGCTCCCGCGGACAGCAGTATCTGGCCCGGATGCGCCAGCCGGGAGCGCTCGGCAAAGGCGTGCCGTGCGTCCTTACCCGCACCTACGGCTGAGCGCCGGCGGCACGGTATTTCCCGGGCAAGCGCAAAATACCGCATCTTCCGACAAGACGCTCCCCGCGCCGAAGAGGATGCGGAATTCCCGGAGCCGAGCAGATGGTTGCGCCGCCTCCCGCAACTTTGGCTCAAGCCGAGCAAATGGTTGCGCCGCCTCCCGCAACTTTGGATCAAGCCGAGCAAATGGTTGCGCCGCCTCCCGCAACTTTGGCTCAAGCCGAGCAAATGGTTGCGCCGCCTCCCGCAACTTTGGCTCAAGCGATGAGTATAACTGTTCAACTGGTTCCGGAAGAGGGGATATTCATGAAAGGGAAGAAGGTTCTGGTGCTGACGCTGGCCATGGCGCTTTGGGGCGGGACGATGATTTTCGCGAACTCGGCCTCGCAAGCGATCCGGGTGGCGCTCAACGGCAGCGAGCTGTCCGAGGGCGGCATCATGAGCGAAGGCAAGAGCTACCTCCCGCTTAGACAGCTGGCGAGCCAGATGCAGGCGCTCGTCCTTTGGGACGAAAACGGCAAGAAGGCATCGATCATCAAGCCCAACGTACATATGTTTCTGTTCAAGCCGGACAAGTCCACCTTCGGCGGCGTCGAAGTCGGCAAGAAGGTCACGTTCAGCGTTTTCGCGCAGATCGACACGCTGACGACGGACATCCATTCGTTTCGGATCACCATCACCGACCCGTCCGGCAAGGAGTCTTTGATCCAGCAGGATACGATGAAGGCGAGCAAGGACAACTTCTGGTTTCTGACGGATGATTTCAAATACAGCTTCGACAGCGCGGGCAAGTATTCGGTCCGTTTTTCGATCCGGCTGGCGGCCGCAGACGATTGGAGCGTCGTGTCCGAGAAGAATCTGCTTGCCAAGTAATCCCGATTTGACCCGTGAGGCGGCTCATGGTACGATACCAGAGTTAATTCGAGAGCACTGATGAAAGCAGGGATAGATATGAGCGAGCACAAGCATGACGACAACTGCGGCTGCGGCCATGACCATGACCACGAAGAGCCGGTATTCGTCGTTTCCGACGAAGAGGGCGTCGAGCGCGAGATGGTGATGGTGTACCAGTTCGAATCCGACAACCAGGCGTATGCCGTTCTTCTGGACCGCAACAATCCCGAAGAGGACGGGCTGATCCTGCGCGTCGAGGAAGAGGACGACGAAGCTTTCCTCGTCGGCATCGAGGATGATGCCGAGTGGGAGCGCGTCACGGCGATCTACGAGGAATTCGCGCGTCAAGAGAACGAAAAGCAGGGCTGAGCCCAGCTTTCCAAGCCTGTCAAGCCCGGCCGTTGCGGCCGGGCTTTTTGACGTTTCGCCCGGCGTTCGCAAAAAAAGCCGCCCCTTGGCCGGGGCGGCTCGAACAGCTTTAGAAAATGGCGGATTCCTCGACGATGACCTTGACGAACTGGATGCTGCGATCCTCGGGGCCTTTGACCGGCAGGCCGACCTCGACATGATCGACGATGTAGTCGATGTTGGACTGCGAGATGACCTCGCCCGGCAGCAGGATCGGGATGCCCGGAGGGTAGACGTAGATGAATTCCGCGATGATGCGGCCGGCCGATTCCTTGAACGGCAGCACCTCGGTCTCGCCGTAGAAAGCCTCGCGCGGCGTCAGCGACAGCTGCGGGATCTCGGGGATCTTGACGACGAGCTCCTGCACCTCGTCCACCTGCGGATAGCGCTCCACCATCGCGCGCAGCGCGCCGAGCAGCTGGCCGACCGTGTCCTCGGAGTCGCCCGGCGTGATCAGGCAGAGGATGTTGTACATATCCGACAGCTCGACCTCGAGATTGAAGTTGTCGCGCAGCCAGTTCTCCGCCTCGTAGCCGGTGATGCCGAGATGGCGGACATGGATCGTCAGCTTGGTCGGATCGTAGTCGAACGTCGCCTCGCCGCCGAGAATCTCCTTGCCGAAGCAGTACAGACCGGGAATCGCGTTGATCGCCTCGCGGGCAAACTCGGCGAGGCCGATCGCCTTCTCCGCCATCGCCTGGCCGTTCACGGCCAGATTGCGGCGCGACGTATCGAGCGAGGCGAGCAGGATGTACGAGGTCGACGTCGTCGTCAGCATGCTGATGATCGTCTGCACGCGCTGAGGATTGACGCGTCCCGCCCTCAGGTTGAGCACCGAGCTCTGCGTCATCGAGCCGCCGAGCTTGTGCACGCTCGTCGCCGCCATGTCGGCTCCGGCCTGCATGGCGCTCATCGGCAGCCGGTCGCTGAAATGGATCAGCACGCCGTGCGCCTCGTCGACCAGCACCGGGATGTCGTAGCTGTGGACGAGATCGACGATTTCCTTGAGGTCGGCGCAGATGCCGAAGTAGGTCGGGTTGATGACGAGCACGGCCTTGGCGTCGGGATGGCGCTCGAGCGCGCGCCGCACGGAGCGCGTCGTGATGCCGTGGTCGATGCCGAGGTTGCCGTCGCGCGCCGGAGAGATGAAGACGGGACGGGCTCCGGCGAAGATGATCGCCGACATGACGGACTTATGGACGTTGCGCGGCACGATGATCTTGTCTCCCGGCGCGCATACCGAGAGGATCATCGTCATGATGGCGCCGCTTGTGCCTTGGACGGAAAAAAAGGTATAATCGGCTCCGAACGCATCGGCAGCCAATTTCTGGCTTTCCTCGATGACGCCGGTCGGCTGATGCAGGTCGTCCAGCGGAGCTATATTGATCAAATCGATCGACAAGGCGTTGTCGCCGATGAAGGAGCGAAATTCAGAGTCGGTTCCAGCGCCTTTTTTGTGCCCGGGAATATGGAATTGCAGCGGGTTGTTCTCCGCATGGCGGCGGAGCGCGCTGAAGAGAGGGGTGCGGTTATGGTCCACCGTATTCATCCACAGCCTTTCAGATTCGGATTCAAGGATAACAAACAAGGTTGAGTATAGCATGTACGGGGGGGATTGCAAGCCTGCGGATTCCCCCGCCCGAACTGGGAAAGGAGCTTGTCGATCCGTGAAGCTGAGCCTGCCGAAAAACAGCAAGAAGATTATCCGCTCTCCGTTTGTCATCAAGCTATTGATCATCATGTTCGGCGTCGAATTCGTCAAGGGGGCGATGCTCGTCTCCGTGCTGCCCGTCTATATGAGGGACGAGCTCGGCCTGACCGCCTACGCGGTCGGATGGGCGCTGGCGAGCCAGTACATCGGCGACAATTTCTTCCGCAGCCCGCTCGGCTGGATCATCGACCGCATCGGCTACCGCACGGTCATGCTGCTCGGCGTGCTGTTCACGGGACTGTCCGTGCTCGTCATCGCGCTGACCGACCAGACGGGCTGGATCATCGTCGCCTGCGTGCTGCTCGGCATCGGCACCTCGCCGCTCTGGCCGTGCGTCATCACCGGGGCGACGGCGGTCGCCGGCGACGAGGCCGGCGGCAGCATGATGAGCGTCATCTACATGAGCTGGCTCGTCGGCGTCGGCATGGGCCCGATCGTCATCAACTTCTTCATCATCAGCCGCTACGAGCCGGCGTTCTGGCTGATGGGCGCGATCATGGCGGCGATCGTCGCCGTGACGATGACGCTGCCGGGCCGGCGGGCCTCTCGGGAAATCGAAGGCCGCCTGGCGGACGAAGCGCCGAGCAAAAGCTCCGAGCCGCTGCCGGAGCGGATCCGGGCGTACTTCCGCAAGGTCGGACAGTCGCTGCATGCGAGCCGCCTGCTCTATCCCGCGATGTTCATCCAAAACTTCGCGCTCGGGCTGCTGACGCCGGTGCTGACCCAGTACGCGCGGACGGTGCTGCATCTGTCGCCGCAGCAGTACAGCTATTTCCTGCTCGCCGGAGGCGCGATCACCGTGCTCGGCCTCATTCCGATCGGGCGCGGCGTCGACCGCTACGGCACCCGCTGGTTCCTGCACGCGGGCTTCCTGCTTGCCGCGGTGTCGCTGCCGGTGCTCGGCTACATGCGCTACCTGCCGCTCGTGCTCGTTGTCGTCGCCGTCGTCGGGCTCGGCTACGCCTGCATCATCCCGGCGTGGAACGCGCTCATCGCCAAGGCGATTCCGAAGGAGGAGCGCGGCGCCGTCTGGGGCTTCTTCCTGACGATCGAGGGACTCGGCATGGTGTTCGGCTCGATCCTCTCCGGCCGCCTGTGGGACAGCTTCGGTCCGCACGCGCCGTTCCTCATCAGCGGCGCCTCGCTCGTCGTGCTGTTCGTCCTGCATCTGCTCATCATCCGCCGGGGACGCATCTCTCTCGCTTAGAGCGCAGCTGCAGGCCCGTGACGCACCAAAAGAGGGGATTCCGACACCTTGGCTTACTAGGGACAACATCTTCTAAATGGGTTGTACACAAAAAAAATCTTCCTCTGGCAAGATGCAGGCATCACCCAACATGGGCCAGAAAGGAAGATTTTTTTTGGGCATCCAGCAGACCACGGATCCGCTTGCCCTGCCCATGGATTTGTCGAGGACTCCCCGAAATCCGCCTCGTTCGTGTCGTGAATGCGGCGGCGGTGGGCCGCATGAACGACAAGATGTTTGCCGAGACAGCTGCATGAATGGGATGTTCTCGCGAACCGCCTTCGGGAAGCGGGCCAACCAAGGCAGAAATGTGCCTTGGATCCGGCACGCCGGCCGGGAAGCGGGCCAACCAAGGCAGAAATGTGCCTTGGATCCGGCTCGCCGGCCGGGAAGCGGGCCAACCAAGGCAGAAATATGCCTTGGATCCGGCACGCCGGCCGGGAAGCGGGCCAATCAAGGCAGAAATGTGCCTTGGATCCGGCACGCCGGCCGGGAAGCGGGCCAACCAAGGCAGAAATGTGCCTTGGATCCGGCACGCCGGCCGGGAAGCGGGCCAACCAAGGCAGAAATGTGCCTTGGATCCGGCACGCCGGCCGGGAAGCGGGCCAACCAAGGCAGAAATGTGCCTTGGATCCGGCACGCCGGAAACCAACCTGCACGAAAGCGGAAGGAAACCGAGAAATCAATGTCAGCCCCGGGGGGTTCCCGAGGTTCCGGTGTTTTCTGCTTCGCGGCTTACCAAAAGCAAGCTTGGAGGTCGGGTGGCCTTCCCTTGCCCACAATCTACTGAAGAGGGCAGCTGTGGATGCACAAAGACCCCGAATGGAAATGGAGCCGAGGCAGCTGGCTTCATGCTTCATTCGAGGTCTTTGTTTCTTTTGGAGATTTTGGAGTGTCTCCATTTGCTTTGGGGACAGCCCCTTTGTCGTTCCGGAGCGCGGGCTTCCGCCCGGCGCGCGTCCGAATTTAGCGAGACGCCAGCAGGTAGAGCGGCATGAGCGTCTGGAACACCGATTCGGCCTTGCGCACGAACGCCTCGCCGTCCTGCAGCAGCGGGTCGCTGCGGTCCAGATGGACGCCGCAGAGCAGCTCGGCGGCTTTGACCGTGCGCAAGCGCTCGAACAACGCCCGCAGCTCGTCCCGGCTCATGCCGTCATGCGGCGCGGCTTCCGGCCGGGTATGGTCGCCGGACCAGACGTAGCCTTGTCCGGCCGGAGGCAGGGCGTAGATCGCGTCCAGCCTCTCGAGGGCGCGTCTCGCGAACTCGGCCTTGCCTTCCGCCTCGTAGATGACGGCGAACTGGATGAAGGCATGGGTGCCCCACAGGCCGATCTGAAAATGGGGATGCGCCTTGTAGCCCCGCTTGTTGGCGGCAAAGGCGACCCAGGTGTCGCTCGGCGGATTGACCGTGCGCCGGGCGTGCTTGGCGACGTGAGGGTGGAACTCCGTGCCGGACAGGACGGACAGCTCGGGGGAGAGGCGGCTGCCGAGCTCCTCCAGCTTGGGGCGGATGCCCGAGATGAGGGCCGACATGCGCGGCTCCAGGCCGTCGATGGCGAAAACGTCGAAATCGGCCGGTCCGAAGCCGGGGAAGTCCTTATGGCGCTCGTCCAGTGCCGAGGCGCTGGATCCGCGGGATGGAGGTTGGGTCATAGGCTTGTTGTCCTTTCGTAAATGAAAAGTTCGCGGACGAACCGGCTCCCGGTCATCAGGACGGATCGTCGTCCATATAGTATATCACAGCGTGCATCGAGGCTGGACAAGTCTCCCTTTTAGCGGAAAGACCGCGTGCCGGACAGGCGCGGCGGACGCGAGCGGCGTAAGTCGACATTGGGAGCGCTGTCATTCCGAACAGGCTTGCGCCCTTTTCTTCAAAATTAGTCAATAAACCAAGTTGCCATCACATAAGATGGAGTATAAACTACGGGTAAGATCAAATTGTCTGAACATTTAGTCAAAACAACCTAAAGCAGGGGAGGGATTGCCGTGAATAAAAGCTACGAAGTGGAATATTGCAACTTGGAGCTGAGATTTGACCGCCGGCAAATCCAGAATCTCATCCGCGATTTGATCCATGAAGGCTACTCCCTCTACTGGAGCGAGACCGAGGCCCAATTTTTGATCTCGATCCGCACGGGCCGCAAGCTGGTGAAGCTCAGGTTCCAAAAAATGAAGAACCGGTACAAGATCGTGGGCGACTACATCATCAAGGACGAAAAGCTGTCGGAGCTGATCGAGAAGCTGATCGGCGATACGCGCGGCCATGCGGTCGTAAAACGGATGAAGGACCGTCAGATCGTCATTGAAAATATTATGTTCGGCGAAATCATTCGACTCGTGGAGGTGTCAGGGATGGAGCATCGGATTATTTATCAGAAGAAGCCTGTCGTCACCCTGGAGGAAATTACGAAAGCCTTCCAGTCGACCCGAGCGGAGGAGCGGGCAGCGGTGCTCCGCTACGAGCTGGATTACGAGCTGTGCGTCCTCTACGACGCGCTGCAGGCAGGCGACAGCCAGGCCGCGGAAGACAGCCGCGACCGCCTCGTCCAGATGCGTGGGGAAATGCTTCAGCTAGAGCTGTAACCTCGCGAACCGGTCAGGTGAGCGGTTACGCGAACAGAGAGCTGTAACCACGCGAACCGGTCAGGCGAGCGGTTACGCGGGCAGGGAGCTGTAAGTCAATTGACGAGCTTTAACCACGCGAGTCACTAGGCGAGCGGTTAAGCCCATCTTATTCGGCAAGGTGACAAAAGGTGACAAGCGGACCGGAATCGAAGCTTGGCGGCGGCATCGCCGCGAGCTGAAGCCGGCCGGAAGACGGAGACGCGGATCCGCTTGGATCAGCGCTCCGTCTTGTTCCGCTTGAAGGCCGTGCTCGAGGCCCGTCCGCCGCCGGACGGGCTTTTTCGCGTCCGTTCCGGCTTTGCGTTTGACGGCTGCCCGGTCTACTATTAGAGGAAGGCCGCTTGAGCCAAGCGGTTCGGAAGCGACTTCGGGGGGAGAACGAACGATGGATGGTAGGGTTAGCGGTCCCGGGGACCGGCTGGAGCTGGTGGCGGCGATCGATCTCGGGACGACGAGCGCGAAGGCGGTGCTGATGAATGCGTCGGGCGGCCGGCTGACGGTCGAGGCCGCCGCCGACTGCGGCTATCCGCTGCTTGCCGCCGAGCCCGGCTGGGCGGAGCAGGATCCGGATCAGATCCGCGAGGCGGCGGAGCAGGCGCTGCGGCAAGCGCTGCAGGCGCTGGCAGGCCGCCCGCTGCAGGTGCTGGCGCTATCGTTCAGCAGCGCGATGCACTCGCTCATCGCGCTCGATGGACAAGGCAGGGCGCTTACGCCCTGCATCACCTGGGCCGACCAGCGGGCGGCGGAGCAGGCGCGGCGGCTGCGCGAGGACGAGGCGCTGCAGGGGCTGCGCGGCCGAATCGGCGTGCCCGTCCATGCGATGCTGCCGCTGTGCAAGCTCGTCTGGATGCGCGAGCAGCGGCCGCAGCTGCATCGCGAGGCGGCCTGCTTCGTCGGCATCCGCGAGTATGTGATGCGCGGCTGGACGGGGCGTCCTTGCCGCGTCGATCCGTCGATCGCGGGCGGCACCGGCCTGTATGACCTGCAGGGACGCCGCTGGGATGCCGAAGCGCTGGAGCTCGCGGGCATCGGAGCCGATCGCCTGCCCGAGCTGGCGCCGGCAGCCTGGATCGATCGGCAAGGCTTGAGCGAAGAAGCGGCGGAGCGCCTCGGCCTGCCTGCGGGCACGCCGCTCGTGCTCGGCGGCGCGGACGGCGTGCTCGCCAATCTCGGCGCGGGAGCGGTGCAGGACGGCATCGCCTCGGTCACCGTCGGCACGAGCGGCGCGGTGCGGGCGGCGGTGAGCCGCCCGGCGGCGGACGCCGAGGGGAGGCTGTTCTGCTACGAGCTCGGCGAAGGGCGATGGATCGCGGGCGGCCCGGTCAACAGCGGCGGCGTCGTGTTCCGCTGGGTGCGGGACAAGCTGTTTCCCGGCATCGCGGAGGAAGCGGAGCGCAAAGGAATGGACCCTTACTCCTACCTGGTCGAGCTGGCGCTGCAGACGCCGCCGGGGGCGGACGGCCTGCTCTGCCTGCCGCATCTGGCGGGCGAGCGGGCTCCGCATTGGAACGAGGATGCCCGGGGCGTCTTCGTCGGCTTGTCGCTGGAGCATGACCGCCGCCACCTGATCCGCGCCGCCCTGGAGGGCATCCTGTACGGCCTGCGCTCGGTGCTGGAAGCGCTGCGGGAGACGGCCGGCCCGCTGCGCGAGATCCGCGCCAGCGGCGGCCTGCTCCGCTCCGCGCCGCTGCGCCAGATGCTCGCGGACATGACGGGGCTGCCCGTGCTGCTCACGGACACGGCGGAAGCCTCCTCCGTCGGAGCGGGCCGGCTCGCGCTCGAGGCGCTCGGCCGCGGCGGGGAGGCGGCGCCCGAGGTGCCGATCACCGATCGGCGCGAGCCCGATCCGGCCGCCGGCTTGACCTACGACCGCCTGTACGGGATCTACCGCCCGGTGTTCGGCCGGCTGGCCGGAACGTTCCGCGAGCTGGCGGACATCCAGCGGGCGGGAGCGGACAGCCGCTGAAGCGTTCCGTCCGCCGTTCATCCAATATTCATGTAGCGGGCGTTCCGCACGGCGAATCGTTCGTGGTACAATCATTTGCATAACCGATCAAAAAGGGTACACTAGGGCAAGATGCATATCGGGACTAACTCAGCAAAGGAATGGTCATTCATGTCGAAACAGCAAATCGGCGTCGTCGGTCTCGCCGTCATGGGCAAGAACCTCGCGCTTAACATCGAGAGCAAAGGCTTCACCGTATCGGTATACAACCGTTCCCGCGAGAAGACGGACGAGCTTCTGGCCGAATCGCCGGGCAAGAACCTTCATCCGGCCTACACGATCGAGGAATTCGTCGCTTCCCTGGAAGTGCCGCGCAAAATCCTCATCATGGTCAAGGCGGGCGGTCCTACGGACGCGGTCATCGACGAGCTCGTGCCTCATCTGGAGCAGGGAGACATCATCATCGACGGCGGCAACGCCTACTTCCCGGACACCGAGCGCCGCAGCAAGGCGCTTGAAGCCCAAGGCTTCCGCTTCGTCGGCACGGGCGTATCGGGCGGGGAGGAAGGCGCGCTCAAAGGGCCTTCGATCATGCCGGGCGGTCCGGAATCGGCCTACAAGCTGGTCGAGCCGATCCTGACGGGCATCTCCGCCAAAGTGAACGGCGACCCTTGCTGCACGTACATCGGGCCTGGCGGCGCCGGCCACTACGTCAAGATGGTGCATAACGGCATCGAATACGGCGACATGCAGCTCATCACCGAGGCGTACCATCTGCTGAGCTCGGTGCTGGGGCTGTCGACCGACGAGCTGCACGAGATCTTCACCGAGTGGAACAAAGGCGAGCTCGACAGCTACCTGATCGAGATCACGGCCGACATCTTCTCCAAGAAGGATCCGGAGACGGGCCTGCCGATGGTCGACGTCATCCTCGACTCCGCCGGCCAGAAGGGCACGGGCAAATGGACGAGCCAAAGCGCCCTCGACCTCGGCGTGCCGCTGTCGATCATCACGCAGTCCGTCTTCTCGCGCTTCCTGTCCGCGATGAAGGAAGAGCGCGTCGCCGCGAGCAAGGTGCTGAGCGGACCGAAGCCGGCTCCGTATGCAGGCGACAAGGCCGCCTTCGTCGAAGCGGTGCGCAAGGCGCTGTTCGCGAGCAAGATCTGCTCCTACGCGCAGGGCTTCGCCCAGATGCGCGCGGCATCCGACGAGTTCGGCTGGAACCTGCGCTACGGCGACATCGCGATGATCTTCCGCGGCGGCTGCATCATCCGCGCCCGCTTCCTGCAGAACATCAAGGACGCCTACGACCGCGATCCGGAGCTCCGGAACCTGCTGCTCGACGAGTACTTCAAGAACATCGTCGAATCGTACCAGGGAGCTTGGCGCGAAGTGATCACGGCGGCCGTGGCGAGCGGCATCCCGGTGCCGGGCTTCTCCAGCGCGCTGGCGTACTTCGACAGCTACCGCACGGAGCGCCTGCCGGCGAACCTGCTGCAGGCGCAGCGCGACTACTTCGGCGCGCATACGTTCCAGCGCACGGACAAGGAAGGCGCCTTCCACTTCGAGTGGATGGACTCCAGCGAAGGCTAAGGCCGATCCGGCTCCAGCGCTTCCAGCGCCTCGCGCAGCTTCCGGCGCAGCCGGTCCGCCTCCAGCGGGCCGCTGCGCGGCGAGCGCAGCAGGCTCATGGAGGCCTCGGCGAAGCCCTCGAAGCAAGTCAACCAACGTGGCTGCGGCAGCCCCTGCAAGGCAGGGGCGCCGTCAGCCACTTTTTTTCGGATATAATCGAGCGCCCAGATGACGTCCTCCCGCGAGAGCGTCTCGCCGGACCCGACGATCCGGCTCATCCGCCGTTCGGCGGCCCCTGGATCCAAGCTGCGGCCGGTCATGGAACCGCCTCCTTATGCCGTTCTCGTTCTCTATTCAATCCTTATGAAAAATAGAGATTTTTATACCCCGTCTCTAGCAATTGATGATATGATATTCGGAAGGAAAACGACCGCAAGGGTGGGAAGACAGACACGATGCGCCAGGCAGAACAGGATAGGGACAAAATCGTCCTCATCGGCTTCATGGGCACGGGCAAATCGACGGTAGCCGCCATGCTGGCCGAGCGGCTCGGCTGGCGATGCGCCGATACCGATGCCGAGGTCGTGCGGGAGCAAGGCAGCTCGATCGCCGAGCTGTTCGCGACGCGCGGAGAAGCCTTCTTCCGCGACGCGGAGACAAGAGCGCTCGAGCGGCTGCTGGCATGCGGAGATCCGCTCGTCATCGCGACCGGCGGCGGAGCGGTGCTGCGCGAGCGCAACCGGCAGCTCATGCTGGGCGGCGCGTTCGTCGCGGCGCTGCAGGCTTCCGAGGCCGTCATCGTGGAGCGGGTGCGCCATGACCAGGGCCGTCCGCTGCTGGCGGGCGATCCGGCCGCCAAAGTCCGCGAGCTGCTGGAGAAGCGCCGGGGGGCGTACGATTTCGCGCCTCTGCAGGTGATGACGGACGGACTTTCCCCGGAGCAGGCGGCGGAGGCGGTAGCCTTGGCGTATCAAGACGCTTCAAGGCTTTACCGCGCTTCCGACCTGTAGCCCTCCGGCAGACAAATTTTCAACCAACAGACAAAGGGGTATGACGAACATGGACGTAGTGGTAACGCCGACACCGGAGCTGAAGGGCAGCATCCAGGCTCTATCCTCCAAAAACTACACGACCCGCTACCTGCTCGTGGCCGCGCTGGCGGAAGGCACGAGCACGATCTATCATCCGGCGCACAGCGAGGACAGCGACGCGATGCGGCGCTGCATCCGCGACCTCGGCGCAGAGCTGGAGGAGGATGGCGAGAAGATCGTCATCAAGGGCTTCGGCAGCAAGCCGCGCGACGTGCGCGAGCTCAATGTCGGCAATGCCGGCGCCGTGCTGCGCTTCCTGATGGCGGTCGCCGCGCTTTGTCCGGACGTGACGTTCGTCAATGCGTACCCGGACTCGCTCGGCAAGCGCCCGCACGACGATCTGATCGTCTCGCTGCGCCAGCTCGGCGTCGAGGTCGACGACCATGAGGGCAAGCTGCCGATCACGATCCGCGGCGGCGCGCCGAAGGGCGGCAACATCACCGTATCGGGCAACGTCAGCTCGCAGTTCCTGAGCGCGCTGCTGTTCCTCGCGCCGCTGCTGGAGGAGGACAGCGAGATCGAGGTGCTGGACGACCTCAAGTCCAAGGTCGTCGTCGGCCAGACGCTGGAGGTGCTGGAGCAGGCGGGCATCGTCATCGAAGCGTCCGAGGACCTGATGCGCTATCGCGTGCCGGGCGGCCAGCGCTACCAGGCCCGCACCTACCGGGTGCAGGGCGATTATCCGGGCTCGGCGGCGGTGCTGGCCGCAGCGGCGGTCACGCGCTCCGAGGTGACGATCCACGGCCTGCCGGAGAAGAGCCGCCAGGGCGAGCGCGCCGTCGTCGACGTGCTGCGCATGATGGAGACGCCGCTCGTGCATGACGGCGACGACATTACCGTGCGCGGCAACGGCAAGCTCAAGGCGGTCGAATTCGACGGGGACGCGGCCACCGACGCGGTGCTGGCGATGGTCGCGGCGGCCGTGTACGCCGAGGGCACGTCCCGCTTTTACAACGTCGAGAACCTGCGCTACAAGGAATGCGACCGCATCACCGACTACCTGGCGGAGCTGCGCAAGGCGGGAGCGGACGTCGAGGAGAAGCGCGACGAGATCATCGTGCACGGCAAGCCGGAAGGTCTGGAGGGCGGCGTCGAGATCAACGCCCACTACGACCACCGCGTCATCATGGCGCTGACGGTCGTCGGCCTGCGCTGCCGCCAGCCGCTGCGCATCCGCGACGCGCATCATGTCGCCAAGTCGTACCCGATCTTCTTCGACCATCTGCAGGCGCTCGGCGCGAACGTGCAGTGGCAGGAGTAGCGTAAGCGCCCGCCGCTCGGGGCAACGTATATCTTGACGCAACCCATCCTTACCCATGCCGAGGAGGAATCGTACGCCATGCCGTTTGCCAATCCCGAACGCGAACAGATCAAGAGCCTGCTCGAGGCGCACACGACCGTCGCGGTCGTCGGCCTCTCCGACAAGCCGGACCGCACGTCCCATGCCGTCTCGCAGGCGATGCAGCAGCGGGGCTACCGCATCATTCCGGTCAATCCGGCGGTGCAAGGCGACATTTTGGGGGAGCGCTGCTACCCCGACCTCGCCTCCGTGCCGGAGCCGATCGGCATCGTCAACGTGTTCCGGCGCAGCGAGTTCACGCCCGACATCGCGCGCGAGGCGGTCGCAGCCGGAGCCAAGGTGCTCTGGCTGCAGCTCGGCGTCTACAGCGAGGAAGCGGCCGAGATCGCCCGCCAGGGCGGGCTCGACGTCGTGATGGACCGCTGCATCAAGGTGGAGGACTCCATCCTCCAGCCCCGAATCCGCTGAGGCGGACGCTGCCGAGCAGCCGTCCGGACAAGCGCGGAGGCAGGCCGAGCCGGCCTGCCTTCTTTCTTTTGACAAGGATAGGGCGCGCGGCGTAATCTAGATCGGTAGCAAGAAAGGAGGAGCAGGCTTGAACTTCATGGGCAACTTGCAGCAGCTCGGCCGGGCCGTCATGCTGCCGATGATCGTGCTGCCTGCCGCGGCGATCTGCATGAGCCTGGCGCAGCTTCCGTGGGATGCGGCGGGCCTGCCGGCGATGGCGGAGTACCTGCAGATCGCCGGCCGCTCGCTGTTCCTCTTCCTGCCCTATCTGTTCGCCGCCGGAGTCGCCTGGGGCACCTCGAGCAACGGGGGAGCGGCGAGCCTGTCCGCGCTGGCCGGCATGTTCATCTACTCGGGCATCGTGCAGTCGAGCAGCTACGACATCGAGCCGACGGTGCTGATCGGCGCGCTGATCGGCATGCTCGCCGGATACAGCTACGAGCGGTTCAAGTCGATCCGGCTGCCCGAGTCGATCCAGTTTTTCGGGGGTCCGCGGTTCGTGCCGCTGTTCGTCAGCTTCGTCTGCATCCTGTTCTCGCTGTTCATGGTCGCGGCGGCTCCTTCGCTGAGCCGCGGCCTGCTCTGGCTCGGCGACGTCGTCGCCTCGGCCGGAGGCTTCGGCGTGTTCCTGTACGGCTTCCTGCACCGCATTCTCGTCGTATTCGGCCTGCATCATCTGCTCAACCATGTGTTCTGGTTTCAGATCGGCGGCTACCGGATGGACGGAGGCGAGATGGTGTACGGCGACCTGCCGCGCTTCTTCGCGGGCGACCCGACTGCGGGGGCGTTCATGGCCGGGCTGTATCCGACGATGATGTTCGCCCTGCCGGCGATCGCGCTGGCGATCATCCAGGAGGCGCGGGAGGATCTCAAGCCGAAGATCAAGCGCACGTTCCTGTCGGCGGCGCTCGCCTCGTTCCTGACCGGCGTCTCGGAGCCGGTGGAGTTCGCCTTCCTGTTCGTCGCGCCCTATCTGTTCGTCATCCATTCCGTGCTGTCCGGCCTCATCATGTGGGCCGCGTACGAGCTCGGCATCCGGCACGGCTTCTCGTTCTCCGGCGGCGCGATCGACTACGTCATCAACATGCATCTGGCGACCAAGGGCTGGCTGCTTCTTCCTCTGGGCATCGTCGTGTTTCTGCTGTATTATGGACTTTTCCGCTGGGCGATCCGCCGCTTCCAGATTCCGACGCCGGGACGCGAGGAAGGCTCGGCGCTCGACGAGTGGGCCGGCGACATCCCGTACCGCGCGCCGCTCATCCTGCAGGCGATCGGCGGCAAGGAGAACGTCGAGACGCTCGAGGCCTGCATCACTCGGCTGCGGATCAAGGTGCGCAACGACAAGCTGCTCGACAACGCGGCGCTGCGCGATCTCGGCGCGGCCGGCGTCATCCGACTCGGCGGCGGCAACGTGCAGGTCGTCTTCGGCACGTTCTCCGAGCTGATCCGCGAGGAGATGCTCAAGACGATGCAGCGCGACCGCGCGCAGGTGCTGTTCAGCTCGCCGGTCCAGGGCCGGATGATCCCGCTGGACGAGGTGCCCGATCCGATCTTCGCGGGCAAGCTCGTCGGCGACGGGGCGGCGTTCCTGCCGGAGCGCGGAGAGCTCGTCGCCCCGGTCAAGGGCGAGGTCATCCTGCTCTATCCGACGATGCACGCCATCGGCCTGCGTACGCCGGAGGGCTTGGAGGTATTGATGCATATCGGCATCGATACGTCGTCCTTGGACGGCTATTTCCATGCGGCGGTCAAGGAAGGGGATGAGGTCATCCCCGGCCAGCTGCTCATCTCGTTCGACATCCAGCGGCTGCGCAAGGCGGGCAAGTCGCTGGCGACGCCGATGCTCATCACGAATCCGCAGCTCGTCCGTTCGTGGGGCTTCGGACCATTCAAGACGGTGAAGCGGGGCCAGACGGCCGTCATGTCCGTCATGCTCCGCGAATCCAAGGACAGTCAGGCTGGAGGGAAACGCTCATGACACAGGGAATTGGAGCTTCGGCGGGAATCGCGATCGGCAAGTGCTTCGTGCTCCCGAACTGGGAATGGGACCTGCCGGAGCAGAAGATCGACGTCGCCGACCTGGCGCGGGAGTTCGAGCGCCTTTACGAGGGCATCCGCACCTCCAAGGTCGAGATCGAGCAGATGAAAGACGAGCTCAGCGAGGTTGTCGGTCCCGACGAGAGGAGCATTTTCGACGCCCATCTGGCGATTCTGGACGATCCGGTCTTCATGAACGAGATCCAGGGCATGATCGAGCGGCAGTACAAGGCGGCGGAGGTGGCGGTCAAGGAAGCGATCGACCACTTCGTGACGATGTTCGACCTGCTGGACGACGAGTATATGAAGGAGCGGGCGCTCGACATCCGCGATGTCGGCAACCGGCTGCTCAAGCATCTGCTCGGCGCGCCCGAGATCACCCTTCCTTCCGATACGCAGCCTTACGTCCTCGTGGCCAAGGAGCTGTCTCCTTCGCAGCTCGCCCATCTCAATCCGCGCAACGTGCTCGGCATCGTCACCTTCGGCGGCAGCACGACGTCGCATTCGGCGATCATGGCCCGGGCGCTCGGCATCCCGCTCGTCGTCGCGGTCGACGACGACCTGGAGGAGCGCGTGCAGACCGGCGACGTCCTGCTGCTGGACGGCGGGAGCGGCTTCGTGGAGCTGAGCCCTTCGGCGGAGCTCGTCGCGGCCTATGCCCGGCTCAAGCAGGAGCAGGAGGAGGAGAAGGCACGGCTGCGCGGCCTGGCCCATGTCGATCCGTCGACGCCGGACGGCAAGCGGCTGCGGCTGTCGGCCAACATCAGCTCCCTCAAGGAGCTGGAGATCGCCTTGTCGAGCGGAGCGCACGGCGTCGGGCTGTTCCGCACGGAGTTCCTCTACATGGACCGGACCCGCTTTCCCAAGGAAGAGGAGCAGTTCGAGGTGTATCGCAGCGTCGCCGAAAAGCTGGACGGCGGTCCGCTCGTCATCCGCACGCTCGACATCGGCGGCGACAAGCATCTCGACTACTTCGAGCTGCCGGAGGAGGAGAATCCTTTTCTCGGCTATCGCGCGATCCGCATCAGCCTCGACCGCAAGGACCTGTTCCGCACGCAGCTGCGCGCCATCCTCCGCGCCTCTCACTATGGAGACGTCAAGGTGATGTACCCGCTCATCTCCTCGGTCGAGGAGGTGCGGGAGGCGAACCGGCTGCTGCGCGAGGCGATGGCGGAGCTCGAGGCGGAAGGCAAGCCGTTCAATCGAGCGATGGAGACCGGCGTCATGATCGAGCTGCCGGCCGCCGTCATGATCGCGGAGCTGCTGGCCAGAGAGGTCGACTTTTTCAGCATCGGCACGAACGACCTCGTTCAGTTCACGCTCGCCGTCGACCGGATGAACGACAAGATCTCGCATCTCTACGAGCCTTACCATCCGGCGGTGCTGCGCATGCTGCGCACGACGGTGGAGGCCGGGCGGAGGCAGGGCATCACGGTCGGCGTATGCGGCGAGATGGCCGGCGATCCGGCGGCGCTGCCGATCTGGCTCGGGCTCAACGTCGACGGGCTGAGCATGTCGTCGCATTCGATCCTGCAGGTCAAGGAGCGGCTGCTGCGCACGAGCCAGGAAGAGAGCCGCGCCGCGCTGGAGCATGTGATGGCGAGCAGCACGGCGGCCGAGGCGAAGCTGCAGCTGCAGCGCTTCAAGCGCGAGGTCGACGAGCGCGAGACGCCGGAGCTGGCCGACGGCCGGCGCTGCAACGGATAGGCGGACGACCAAAAAAGCCTTGCCGGAACGTTTCCGGCAAGGCTTTTGCTTGGGGCGGCACTCGTCTTCAGCGGCTTTTCAGCGCATCGACGAACGCTTTGGCATAGGGCGGCAGATCCGGCGGACGGCGCGCCGAGATCAGGTTGCCGTCCACGACGACGGCCTCGTCATGCCAGACCGCTCCGGCGTTCTCCATGTCGTCCCGGATGCCGGGCGTGGAGGTCACTTGGCGGCCCTGCAGGATCTTGGCGGAAATGAGCACCCAGCCGGCATGGCAGATCTGGCCGATCGGCTTGCCGTCGCGGTCCATCTCCTGCACGAGGCGAAGCACCTCGGGATAGCGGCGGATCTTGTCCGGCGCCCAGCCGCCGGGCACGAGCAGCCCGTCCACCTGCGAGGCGTCGACCTCCTCGTAGGCGAGATCGGCGGTCGCGGGCACGCCGTACTTGCCGATATGGGTCTTGCCTTTCGACGGACCGGCGAATTCCACGAGAGCTCCCTCCTCACGGACGCGATAGACGGGATACCACAGCTCGAGATCCTCGAATTCGTCATCCAGGAGGCAGATGACTCGTTTTCCTTGCAGCGTCATGTTCGATCACTCTCCTCTAGCAGCCATTGTAAGGCAGGGAGACGGGACAAATCAAACGGACGGGCGCGGCGAAACCGCTGACAGAAAATGCTTGCCGCGCGTCAGCAGGAATTTTCGCGAAAAAGGTCGAAGTAAGCAAAAGCGAGCACGGACGGGAACGACGTGCCTCCCAGCGCCGCCGGGCAGAGCGGAGCCCGGGCGCCGAGCAAGCGGATTCGCCGCTGCCGGGCCGGGCGGCCATGCTGCCGATGACGAAGGAGTGGACCAATCATGCACAAAACCTGTACTTGCGGACAGACGATGACGATGAAGCTGCGCACCGTCATTTACTCCGGCAAGGTCGAAATCGACAATGTTCCGATCTATTCCTGCCCTTCCTGCAGCCGCAGCGAGGTGCTGCCGGAAGTGAAGCCCGACCTGACGGGCCTGATCGGCCAGCTCGGCGAAGAGCCGGCCAAGCAGACGCTTTTGTTTAACGAGCTGAACGAGTGGGCAGATTTACTGCTAGAGGCTTCCGCCACCCGCAAGACGCCGAACGGCGCCGCCGTCCAGCAGATCGTAGACGAGCGCATCGACAGCCTGCTGGAGCTGCTGCTGCTGGCCGGATCGGTCGGAGACGAGGCGTGGAGGCAGGATATCGAGAAAAGGCTCGCCCAGCTGAGCCGCTGCACCTTGCATACATAAGAACAAGAGCTGACTATCGAACGAATAGGAGAGTGGGAACCGATGAGCTTCATTTCCCTTCAGACGCTAGAGGATTGGAACCGCGTGCTCGAAAAGTCGCATGAGAAGCCGGTGCTGGTGTTCAAGCACAGCACGCGCTGCTCGGTCAGCGCGGAGGCGCATGAAGCTTGGGAGAGCTGGACGCGTACGGCCAAGGACGAGGGCGTGGAGACGGCGCTCGTGCGCGTCGTCGAGGAGCGTCCGGTATCGAACGCCATCGAGGAGAGCCTCGGCGTCAAGCACGCTTCGCCGCAGGCGATTCTGGTGAAGGACGGCAAGGCCGAGTGGAACGCCTCGCACTGGAACATTACGGAGTCCTCGCTGGCCGAGAACGCCCGCTGACATTGCAACCGCCCCTGCGTTTGTCGTATGATAGCCGTAACGTAAAGGGGTATCATGCTGCCAAATAATTCATCATATTGGAGAGAAGGAACCGTGACTGTAACCATTTACGATGTTGCAAGAGAAGCGGGAGTGTCCATGGCTACAGTCTCCCGCGTCGTCAACAACAATCCCAACGTCAAGCCGCAAACGCGCAAGAAGGTGTACGAGGCGATCGAAAGGCTCGGCTACCGCCCGAACGCGGTCGCGCGCGGACTCGCCAGCAAGAAGACGACGACCGTCGGCGTCGTCATCCCCGACATCTCCAACTCGAACTTCGCCGAGGTCGCGCGGGGCATCGAGGATATCGCCAACATGTATCACTACAATATCATCCTGTGCAGCGCCGACAAGCGCAAGGAAAAGGAGATCCGCGTCATCAACACGCTGCTGGAGAAGCAGGTCGACGGCCTCCTCTTCATGGGCGGCGCGGTGACGGAGGAGCACAAGCAGGCGTTCAAGACGGCCAACGTGCCGGTCGTGCTGTGCGCGACGACGGACGAGCAGAACGAGATTCCGTCCGTCGACATCGATCATGAGGCGGCCGCCTACGACGCCGTCAAGACGCTGATCGGCCAAGGCCATCGCGACATCGCGATGATCAGCGGCACGCTGCAGGATCCGTCGAACGGCTACGCCCGCTACCAAGGCTACAAGCGCGCCTTGCAGGAAGCCGGCATCGCGGAGCGCGAAGACTTCGTGCGCATCGGCAATTACCGGTACGAGTCCGGCGTCGAGGCGATGGGCCATTTCCTCGAGCTGGACAAGCTGCCGACCGCCGTCTTCGCGGCGACGGACGAGATGGCGATCGGCGCCATCCATGCGATCCAGGACAAGGGCCTCGCCGTGCCCGGCGACATCTCGGTCATCAGCGTCGACAACAGCCGCATGGCGGAGATGGTCCGTCCGACGCTGTCTGCCGTCGCCCAGCCGATGTACGATATCGGCGCCGTATCGATGCGCCTGCTCACCAAGCTGATGAAAAAGGAGCCGGTCGAGCAGGCGAAGGTCGTCCTGCCTCATGACATCGTCAAGCGGAACTCGGCCGGAGCGGCAAAAGCATGACGTACGGAACGATCGGAATCATCGGCGCGATGGCGGAGGAGCTCGAGCTGCTCTTCCGCAGCGCCGAAATGGGCGAGGAGACGCGCAAGGCGGGCATGACGTTTCGTCGCGGCACGCTGCACGGACAGCCGATCCTCGCCGTCAAGTCGGGCGTCGGCAAGGTGAACGCCGCCGTCTGCACGCAGGCTCTTGTCGATCTCGGCGCGGACTGCGTCCTGTTCACCGGCGTGGCCGGCGCGATCGATCCCGAGCTGCGCATCGGCGACATCGTCGTGTCGACGGCCTGCATCCAGCATGATATGGACGTGACCGCCCTCGGCTTCGGACCGGGCGTCATTCCGTATCAGGAAGTATCGGTCTTCCCCGCCGACGCGGAGCTGGTCGAGCTGGCGGCGGAAGCCGGCCAGTCGGCCGCCAAGGGCAAGGCGATCCGCGGCATCGTGCTGTCGGGCGACCAGTTCATCGCCAGCCGGGACAAGGTGCAGCAGCTGCGCGACAGCTTCGGCGGAGCCTGCGCCGAGATGGAGGGCGCGGCGGTCGCTCAAGTTTGCCATCTCAACGAGGTGCCGTATGTCGTCATCCGGTCGATGTCCGATCAGGCGGACGGCAGCGCGCATATGAATTTCGAGGAATTCACGATGCTGGCCGCGAACCAGTCGTTCGAAGTCATCGACGCGATGATCCGCCGCCTCAGCCAAGGCTGAGCGCGATTTCTAGACCAGCAGCCGCCGGTCTCCGAGAGGAGGCCGGCGGCTGCTTTTTGCCATGTCGACATCAATAGTCCTGGGCCGAAAGCTCCCATGTCCGCCGGTTTTGGAGCGTAATCTCGGCGCGCCGCGGCATCGGGCTCCAGGCCGACGTATCGTCGAGCCAGTGGAGGGGCAGCGCGACCGGAGCCTGAGGCTGCCAGCGGTCAAGCCAGGCTTGGGGCAGAAGGGAGAGGCCGCCTTGCGGCTCCTGCAGCCGGGAAGCGAGCGGGTGGCCGGACATGACGAGCCAGACGAGCGACCATGCGCGCGGGACGACGCGCCACGGGTCGTAGCCGCCGCCGCCGAGCGCCACCCACCGTCCGCCGCACAGCTCATGGGCAAGCTGGCGGATCAGCCGGGGCATCTCCAGATAGATCCGCATGCTGCAATGCACATGCGACAGCGGATCGAACGCATGCGCGTCGCAACCGTGCTGGCTGACGATGAGGTCAGGCTTGAAGGCGCGGGCGATGCGCGTGACGGTCTCCGTGAAGCACTCCAGCCACGACTCGTCCTCGGTATACGGCTGCACGGGCACGTTGCAGCAGGCGCCGAAGCCTTTGTCGATGCCTTTTTCATGGGTGAAGCCGGTGCCGGGGAACAAATACTTGCCGGTCTCGTGGATCGAGTAGGTGAACACGTCCGGATCCTCGTAAAACGCGTACTGCACGCCGTCGCCGTGATGGACGTCCGTGTCGATGTAGAGCACGCGCGCGCCGTGCTTGCGCCGCATCGCGGCGATGGCGATTGCGGCGTCGTTGTAGACGCAGAAGCCGGAGCCATGGCCGGGAAAGGCGTGATGCAGCCCGCCGCCCATATGATAGGCGTGAAGGGCGCGTCCCGACAGAACCGCGTCCGCCGCCGCGATCGAGCCGCCGACGATGGCGGACGCCGCCTCATGCATGCCGGTGAAATAGGGCGTATCCTCGGAATCGAGGCCGAAGCGGCGGGCGAGTCCCGCGGCGCTGGCCGGCGGAACCGGCTGGCTGAGGCCGCGCACCGCCTCGATGTAGTCGGGGCGGTGGATGAGCGCGAGCTGCTCATCCAGGGCCGTATCCGCTTTCAAGACGGATTCGGAAGGCAGAGCCCCGCTCGCTTCGAGCAGCGTCTCGGCGAGCTCCACGCGCAGCGGGCTGAACGGATGCTCATCGTTGAACCTATACGGGCTTGCGCCGGTCGAGCGGACATAGACGGCTTTATCCTTCATGTTCTTCCTCCTGAATCGATCAGTACATGAATCGCTGCCGGAACCGGACGCGGTCGAACTGCTCGACCGACGACAGCGGGACCTGCTTGCCGATGCGCACCATGAGGCAGTTGGCCGGATGGGAGCAGATCTCCGGGTCGTCGGTGGCGAACCAGACCATGCCGACCGATTTCATCAGCTTCTCCATCATGCGGCGGTAGTCCCAGATGCCGAGGCCGGTGCCCTCCAGATCCCAGTGCCAATAGTACTCGGTCGTGTAGACGATGAAGTTCTCCAGCTGCCCGTCCTCGAATGCGAGCGCGATCATTTTTTTGCCGAGTCCGACGGAGCGGTAGTCCTTTGCCACTTCGACGGCGCCGAGCTCGATCAGATCGTCCATGCCGCCTTCGGACCAGCGCTCCAGCTCGTCCGGATAATGGAAGGTGACGTAGCCGACGATCATGTCTCCGTCGCGGGTTATGATGATGCGGCCTTCCTCGAGGCCGGCGATCTCGATCAACGCTTCCAGCTGGTCCTTCGGCCGGCGGAAGGCATCCAGGCCGGGATGCATCGTACAGTCGGCGAGCCGGGACGGATCGACCGGCCCTTCGAGCACGAGCTCCCGATTGCCGAAAGGAACGACAAGGGAATGGTGGCGCTTGATAGGCTCCAACGTGATCGCACCTCCAAAGCGAAATGGCGGCAGACCAAAAATAGGCGGTCCGCGCCTCTTATCACTTATAGCAGAAAAAAAGCGGGATGGAAAGGACAAGCGTCACGCCCGGAGGGCGACTTTTTAGTCGAACAGGGGTAAAAATAGGCGAAAAGTAGGCGCATACATTTCCATATGCTATACTGGAAGAACATGAATTCCGATTCATCCTTGGCTTGTAAGCGCATCCGATCCGTTGCAGTACACTACGATGATGACGATGGAAGGTGATTAGCATGTCGATTGACCACAAGGAAAAGATCGCGGTTTCCGCTGCTTCTCCGAATATGGGCAGCTATGAGGAAGAGCATGCTTCGTTTGACTGGAGCGAGGTAGAGAAGCATTTCACCTGGCATGAGACGGGCAAGGTCAACATGGCGCACGAGGCGATCGACCGCCATCTGGCCGAGGGCCGGGGGCAGAAGACCGCTCTGCTCTACAGCGATCCGAAGCGGGATGAATCCTATACGTTCGAGCAGCTGAGCCGCCTGTCGAACCGCTTCTCCAACGTCCTCCGCAAGCTGGGCCTCAGCAAGGGCGAGCGGCTGTTCATTTTCATGCCCCGCTCTCCGGAGCTCTACGTGGCGCTGCTCGGCTCGCTCAAGGTCGGCGTCGTCGTCGGCCCTCTGTTCGAGGCGTTCATGGAGACGGCGGTCAAGGACCGGCTGCTCGACAGCACGGCGACGGCGATCGTGACGACGCCGGCGCTGCTGCCCCGGATCAAGCGCGACGAGCTGCCGGACCTGAAGCATGTCATCGTCGTATCCGATGAAGACGTGCCGGAGGGCACGGTCTCCTACAAGGACGAGATGGCCGCCGCTTCCGAAGAGGCGCAGATCGAATGGCTGGACCGCGAGGACGGGCTGCTCATCCACTACACGTCCGGCTCCACCGGCAAGCCCAAGGGCGTCTTCCACGTGCAGAACGCGATGCTGCAGCATTACCATACGGGACGGGTCGTCCTCGACCTGAAGGAAGACGACGTCTACTGGTGCACCGCCGACCCGGGCTGGGTGACGGGCACGTCGTACGGCATTTTCGCGCCTTGGCTGAACGGCGCCACGAACGTCATCCGCGGCGGCCGCTTCAGTCCGCAGGACTGGTACACGACGCTCCAGCGCTACGGCGTGACCGTCTGGTACAGCGCGCCGACGGCGTTCCGCATGCTGATGGGCGCAGGCGACGACAGCGTCGCTCAATACGATCTTTCCAGCCTGCGCCATGTGCTGAGCGTGGGCGAGCCGCTCAATCCCGAGGTCGTCCGCTGGGGACTCAAAGTGTACGGCCAGCGCATCCACGATACGTGGTGGATGACGGAGACGGGCGGACAGCTCATCTGCAACTACCCGTCGATGGAGATCAAGCCGGGCTCGATGGGACGCCCGATTCCAGGCGTCGAAGCCGCCATCATCGACGATGCCGGCAACGAGCTGCCGCCGTACCGCATGGGCAATCTGGCGGTACGCACGCCTTGGCCGTCGATGATGCGCAAGATCTGGAACAATCCGGCCAAGTACGAGGAGTACTTCCGCATTCCGGGCTGGTACATCTCCGGCGACTCCGCCTACCGCGACGAGGACGGCTACTTCTGGTTCCAAGGCCGCATCGACGACGTCATCAACACGGCGGGCGAGCGGGTCGGACCGTTCGAGGTCGAGAGCAAGCTGGTGGAGCATCCCGCCGTCGCCGAGGCCGGCGTCATCGGCAAGCCCGATCCGATGCGCGGCGAGATCATCAAGGCGTTCATCTCCCTGCGCGAAGGCTTCGAGCCTTCCGACGAGCTCAAGGCGGACATCGCCCGCTTCGTCAAGGAAGGGCTGTCCGCGCACGCGTCGCCGCGCGAGATCGAGTTCAAAGACAAGCTGCCGAAAACGCGCAGCGGCAAGATCATGCGCCGCGTCCTCAAGGCTTGGGAGCTGAACCTGCCGACGGGCGACCTGTCGACGATCGAGGACTGATCCCCGTTATCCTTCATGCCGCACACGAAGAAGCCCTGCTCCGATCGGAGCAGGGCTTCTTCGTGTTTTTGTCTAGAAAAAAAGCTTGCGGACCGAGGAAGCTGTCCGCAAGCTTGGCAAGAAGGATCAGCGGGCCGACCAGGTGACCGCTTGGGAAAAGTCCGACTCTCCGGCCGCATTGACGGCCGTGATCCGGAACGTGCCGGTACTGATCGGAGCGACGTATTCGAAGCTCGTGCCGCCGGTCGAGCCGATGTTCTGGAAGCTGCCGTCGTTGCCGGCGCTGAAGTACACCTGATACGAGGTGACTCCTTCCGCGGCGCTGTTGCCGCTCCATTCGAGCTTGACGCCGGTGCCGGTGCCGGAAGCCTTGAGCCCGCTCGGACCGGACGGCTTCATCGCTGCAGGCTGCTGCTGCTCGTTGCCGGGCTGCTCCGTAGCTGGAGGAGCTTCGCCGTCTCCGGAGCCGTTGCCCGTGCCCGGGAAGCCCGGAAGGCCCGGCAGCGTGATCGAGCCGCCAGGGCTTACCGTCTGGCTGCGCTCGGACTCATGCCCCGCGACGTCGACCGCGGTGACGTAATACGTGCTGCCGAAGCCGCCGGAGCGGTCGACGAATGCTGTGGCGTCGCCGGCCAGGATGGAATCGCCGACCTTGGCGAAGTCGCCGCCCGACGAGCGGTAGAGGCGGTAGCCGACGACGTCGTTTTGCGGGCTCGCCGAGAAGGTGATGCGGTAGGCGCCGCTCAGCGACTCCAGCACGACATTGGACGGCGCGGACGGCGCCGCTCCGTCATCCTGCCGCGGATCGAGCCTCGACGGAGCCTCGCTCTCGGCGTCTTTAGGGATGAACGCGGAGATCGGCTTGCGGTATTCGGCCGGCATGACGGCCTGCGCCTTGTTGATCTCCTCGATCAGATCGCCGAGCGGCTTCTCGCGCCGGATCGTCGTCTTCGTGAACACGAAGTCGGCAGGCGTGCCGTCCTGGGCGATGTAGTTGACGCCGTTGTAGCGGATGAAGCTCATCGCGCCGAGCACGTCGTCGACTTTGACCGGAAGGTATTTTTTGTTGAACCAGTCGGTCGTGAGCAGGCCGCTCGAGCGGATCAGCGGACTCGGCAGCAGGCCGCTGACGCTCGATACGGTCGCCTTGACGAGCCCGCCCGGCTGCGGGAACGCGTCGGTCTTGAAGATGTCCGGACGGTCCTTGACCGTTTCGTTCATGATTTTGGACCAGAGCGTGCGCGCCCTGGACTGGGAGGCTTTGACGAGCGTATTTTTCTGCTCCTTGTAGCCGACCCAGACGCCAAGCGTGATGTCGGGGCTGAAGCCCATGAACCAGACGTCGCCGTAGCTTTGCGTCGAGCCGGTCTTGCCGGCGATCGGAATCTTGCCGTAGGCGTCGAAGCTGCTCGCTACGCTGTGGCCCGTGCCGCTCCGGTCGGCGATGACGGTGCGCAGCATGTCCGTCATGAGGAACGCCGTCTGCTCCGAGTATACCTGCTTCGGCGCCAGCTTGTGCTCATAGACGATATGGCCGGAGGCGTCGACAATCTTGCTGATGAGATACGGCTCGTTGTACTTGCCGCCGTTAGGAATCGTCGCGTACGCGTTTGTCAGCTCTTTGACGGAAACGCCTTTGCTCAGTCCGCCGATGACGCCGGTCTGGGCGTTGTCGTCCTCCGGCTGCAGCGTCGTGATGCCGAGCGAGCGGGAAAATTCCCACGCCTTCTCGATCGTCACCTTGTCGAGGAACAGCTTGAGCGCCGGGATGTTCAGCGAGCGGTTGAGCGCATCCCTCGCCGTGACGAGGCCGTTGAACTTCTTGTTGGCGTTCATCGGGATATGGTAGCCCTTCTGGCCGTCCTTGAGGATGATCGGCGAATCGTCCAGCACGCTTGCCGGCTGTACGAGCCCGGCTTCTAGCGCCGGCAGGTAGGCCGAGATGGGCTTCATCGTCGAGCCGGGCTGGCGGGTCATCTGGGTCGCGTAGTTCATCTGCTCGATGTTGAAGTCGCGCCCTTCCAGCATGCCGAGGATCGCTCCCGTATGATGGTCGATCATGATCGCGGCCGCCTGCTCCGGTCCTTTGGACTTGCTCGTCGGGCCGAAGTTGTCGGGATCGTTGCCGATCTCGCGCATGTTGTTGTAGATGACCTTGTCGATCGTCGTGTAGATGCGGTAGCCCGAGCGGAGCAGCTGCTCGCGCGCCGCCTGCACGATTTCGGCGTTCTCGCTTTTGGCGAGATCCGCTTTTTGGAGATTCGGGTTCTGCTTGAGGGCGATGAGCTCGGCCGCCTCCCGCTCCGTCTCGAGCATCAGGTACGGGAACGTGTTGTACGCCTTCTCGCGATGCGGCGCGAGCGAGCCCTTGATGTCGAAGGCGAGCGCCTCGTCGTACTCGGCCTGCGTGATGCGGCCGGTCTCCAGCATGCGGGAGAGGACGAACTTCTGGCGGGAGATCGCCCGGTTGAAGCCGGACTCGTTGAACTGGCCCTTGCCGTTGAACGCCGAGTAGGCGGACGGCAGCTGCGGCAGGCCGGCAAGATAGGCCGACTGCGCCAGATTGAGCTTGTTCAGGTCGGCGATGTTGAAGATGCCGATCGAGGCCGACTTGATGCCGTACAGGTTGTAGCCGGACGAGCCGTTGCCGAACGGCATCTTGTTGAGGTACGCGGCCAGGATCTGCTCCTTGGTCAGGTAGCGCTCCATCCGGATGGACAGCAGGATCTCCTTGAACTTGCGGCTGTCCGTGCGGTCGAGGCTGAGAAAGACGCGGCGGGCGACCTGCTGGGTCAGCGTGCTGCCCCCGGTCTGCCGGTCCTCGTTCAGCAGCTTTTCCTTGACCGCTCTGCCGAGGCCTTTGTAGTCGACTCCGATATGATTATAAAAATTGCTGTCTTCGGTCGAAAGCAGGGCGTCGATGACGGACTGCGGGATGTTCGACAGGTCGACGAGCCGGCGATCCTCGTCGGTCCTCAGTTGGCCGACCGGCGTCGTGCCGTCGTTGAAGTAGACGAAGCCGGTCAAGGCGTTTTCGTTGACCTTGGCTTCGAGCTCGCTGCCCGGCCGCACCGGATCGTCCTTGACGAGCGCGGCGACATAGCCGGTGGCGATGCCTCCCGCGAACAAGGCGCCCGTGATGCCGAATATAACGAGCCATTTGACCGTTATCCAGACGACAAGGCCGAAGGTCCTCCAGCCGCTGCGCGGCTTGCGGAGCTGTTCCTGGTCTTGAGCCATATGTACGTATCCTCCTCCAAATGAACAGAGCTATTATATCACATGCTTCCTGAATCGGCACGGCCGGACAGCGTTCGCTGCGATTCGCCGCCTGCCGTCTGCTGTCGGAAAATGCTGCGGGTTGACAGCCGCGCCAGGGGCATGATATAACTTGCAGCAACAAACCGCATCCCGGCCCGGTCCGCGGAAGCGCATAGCGTGAACGGCATGGATGGGCCTCCAGTAGCCGGACGTCGAAGCGGATCAGAGAGCCGGTGGGTGGTGCGAACCGGTGCGCAGCGTCTTGGCGAATTACCGCCCGGAGCCGGCTGGACGAGGCTGAGCGATCGGCATGTAGTCCGGTCCCGGAAGCAGTCTTCCGTTATCTTCAACGAAGTGGGGGCAGTTTTGGCTTTTCCGAATGGAGAAGCCGCCGCTCCAACAAGGGTGGTACCGCGAGCTGATCCTTCTCGTCCCTTCGGACAAGAAGGATCTTTTTGCATTTCATTTAAGAAAGGGGACCCCCATCATGAGCGTTGAGGAGCAGAAGGAGCAGGAGAAGAAGCGCTTGTCGGAGGCGCAGCAGGAGGAGGTCAGGCGCCAGCTGGACATTCTCGCCCGTGGAGCGGCGGAGATCGTCCCGGCGGACGGGCTGCGGGAGAAGCTGGAGCAGTCGGTGCTCGAGGGCAGGCCGCTCAACGTGAAGCTCGGCCTCGACCCGTCGGCGCCGGACATCCATATCGGCCATACGGTCGTGCTGCAGAAGCTGCGCCAGTTCCAGAGCCTGGGCCATCAGGTCCAGCTCATTATCGGCGACTTTACCGGCCGCATCGGCGATCCGACGGGCAAGTCGGAGACGCGCAAGCCGCTGTCGGAGGCGGACGTGCGGCGCAACGCGCAGACGTACCAGGATCAGATGTTCCAGGTTCTCGATCCTGAGCGGACCAAGCTGTACTACAATTCCGAATGGCTGTCTCCGCTCCAGTTCGGCGACATTCTGGGGCTGGCGGCCAAGTCGACGGTCGCGCGCATGCTGGAGCGGGACGACTTCACCAAGCGGCATCGGGCGGGCCAGCCGATCGGCATCCATGAGTTCTTCTACCCGCTGATGCAGGGCTACGATTCCGTCGCGCTCGATACGGACGTCGAGCTTGGCGGCACCGACCAGACGTTCAACCTGCTCATGGGACGCCAGCTGCAAAAAGAGTACGGCAAGCGCCGCCAGATCGCGATCACGATGCCGATCCTCGAAGGCCTCGACGGCGTGCAGAAGATGAGCAAGAGCCTCGGCAACTACATCGGCATCTCCGACGAGCCTTCCGACATGTTCGGCAAGGCGATGAGCATCCCCGACGAGCTGATGGCGAAATACTTCCTGCTGGCGACCGATCTGGACGAAGCCGAGCAGGCCGGAATCCGCGACGGATTGGAGAGCGGAGCTCTCCATCCGATGGAAGCGAAGCAGCGCCTCGCCTGGACGCTCGTCCGCCAGTACCACGGCGCCGCAGCGGCCGACGCAGCGGCCGAGCGGTTCCGCGAGGTATTCCAGCAGCGGGAGCTCCCGGAGGAGATCGAGGAAGCGTTTCTGCCCGCAGCGGAGCTGGAGGACGGAGCGATCCGGCTGTCCCGGCTGCTGACCGTCCTCGGACTGTCCGAATCCGGCAGCGAGGCGCGCCGGAGCGTGCAGCAAGGCGCTGTCCGGATCAACGGAGAGCGGCTGGACGATGCGTCCGCGGAGCTGCGTCCCCGGGATGGGGATGTCGTTCAGGTCGGACGCCGGAGGATGGCGCGGATCCGCTTCGATAAAAGTTGACCGGTCATTTGTCAAAGTAGTGAAACATTTCCTTGAATCGGGCGTATAGAAGACCAGGCGGTTACAATCGCTTCCAATAATGGGGGGTGAGTGAAATGGAGACGCTATATTTATCCTGCTTGGCTTTCGGCGTGCTGTTCGCGCTCGTCAGCGTCGTGCTTGGCGATCTGCTCGGCTCGGCGCTTGACGGAGCGCTGGATTTCCTCTCGGCGGATGCCGGCGGCATTTTCCAGCCGGCGGCGCTGGCGGGCGGGATCACCGCGTTCGGCGGGGCCGGCCTCATGCTGGAGAAGTACACCGAGCTTGGCGCGGGAGCGACGGCGAGCCTGTCGGTTCTGCTCGCGATCGCCGGCTCCGTGGCGATGTTCTTCCTTTATGTGAAGCCGATGAGGAACAGTGAGGTGTCGTCGGGCTACTCGGTCCGGGAGCTGGGCGGGATGATCGGCGAGGTCATCACTCCGATCCCCGCCCATGGATGCGGCGAGGTGCTGATCCGGATCGGCGCAGGCGTTACGAACCATACGGCGGAGAGCTTTGAGAGCCGGGACATTCCGTCCGGCAGCCGTGTCGTCGTCGTCGAGGTGAAGCCGGACGCGCTTTCGGTCGCCATGATGAATGAGAGAGGAGACCTGTAATGCCAGAATTTCTCGTAATTCCTTCGATTGTCGTCGGCGTCATCGTCTTGCTGGGCCTCGCTTTCTGGGCTCGCTACAAGACGGCGAGCCCGGACGAGGCGATGGTCGTCACCGGTTCTTTCCTCGGCGCGAGCAATGTCGCGTCGGATGATTCCGGCCGGAGCATCAAGATCGTCCGCGGCGGGGGCGCGTTCATCCTGCCGGTGTTCCAGCGGGTGGAGTTCCTGTCGCTGCTGTCGATGAAGCTCGACGTCTCCACGCCGGAGGTGTACACGGAGCAGGGCGTGCCGGTCATGGCCGACGGCGTCGCCATCATCAAGATCGGCGGCTCGATCGAGGATGTCGCGACGGCGGCCGAGCAGTTCATGGGCAAGCCGGTCGAGGCGCTCAAGAGCGAGGCTCAGGAAGTGCTGGAGGGCCATCTGCGGGCGATCCTCGGCTCGATGACGGTCGAAGAAGTGTACCGCAACCGCGACAAGTTCGCGCAGGAGGTGCAGTCGGTCGCGGCGAAGGATTTGAAAAAGATGGGGCTGCAGATCGTCTCGTTCACGATCAAGGATCTGCGCGACAAGCACGGCTATCTGGACGCTCTCGGCAAGCCGCGCATCGCCGCCGTCAAGCGGGATGCGGAAATCGCCGAGGCTCAGGCGCTCCGTGACTCGCGGATTCAGAAGGCGGCGGCGGAGGAAGAAGGCCAGAAGGCCGAGCTGCTGCGCGACACGAACATCGCCGAGGCGTCCAAGCAGAACCAGCTGAAGGTGGCCGAGTTCAAGAAGGAGCAGGATACGGCCAAGGCAGAGGCGGATCAGGCGTATACGATCCAGGAAGCCCGCATCAAGCAGCAGGTCGTCGAGGAGCAGATGAAGGTCGAGCTGGTCCGCAAGGAGCGCGAGATCGATCTGGAGACGAAGGAGATCCTGCGCCGCGAGAAGCAGTACGACTCCGAGGTCAAGAAAAAGGCCGACGCCGACCGGTATGCCGTCGTGCAGGCCGCCGAGGCGGAGAAGGAGCGGCAGTACCGCGCTGCCGATGCGCTCAAATATCGCATCGAGGCGGAAGCTCACGCGATGGCCGAGCAGAAGCGGCTCGAGGGCCAGGCGCAAGCCGACGCCGAGCGCGCCAAAGGTACGGCGGAAGCCGAAGTCATCCGGCTGCGCGGTCTCGCCGAAGCCGAGGCGAAGGAAAAGCTCGCCCTGGCGTTCGAGAAGTTCGGCGAGGCAGCCGTCCTCGACATCATCGTCAAGATGCTGCCGGAGCTGGCTGCGAACGTCGCGGAGCCGATCAAGTCGATCGACAAGCTGACGGTCGTCGATACCGGCAACGGCGCCGGAGCGGCGCGCCTCTCCAACTACGTGACCGACCTGATGGCGACCGCTCCCGAGATGCTCAAGAGCGTCGCCGGCATCGACGTCAACGAGCTGATGCGCAGCCTGACGTCCCGATCGGCGTCGCCGGCAGCTGCGGCGTCGCTTCCGAAGGCCGAGCCGGCGCTGCCCGCCGCGGCTGCGCTGAGCGCGGCCGCAGCCGAGGCGCCGAGCAAGTCCTGATCCTCCGCATTCATGCTGGAATGCGAGCCGTTTCCGCCCTAGCGGCGGGAACGGCTTTTTTCGTCTAGCAAGGAGCGCGCAAAAAAGCCTCGCGGCATATGCCGCGAGGCTTTTGAGGCTGCTGATCCGAAGTCGGATTAACGGCTGTAGAACTCGACGATTTGCTTTTCGTCGATGTCGGAGCTCAGCTCGCCGCGCTCTGGCAGGCGGATGTACTTGCCTTCGAGAGCTTGCTCGTTGAATTCCAGGTACGCCGGCAGGTGATGGCGGCCTTCCATAGCTTCTTTGACCAGCTTGAGGGAACGGCTGCGCTCACGCAGGCCGATCACATCGCCAGGCTGGACTTGGTAGGAAGCGATGTCGACCTTCTTGCCGTTCACCGTCACGTGGCCATGCGCTACGAGCTGGCGAGCGCCTGCACGGGAGTTGGCGAAAGCAAGACGGTACACGAGGTTGTCCAGGCGGCTCTCAAGCAGGAACATGAAGTTCTCGCCGGAGATACCTTTGATTTTCGAAGCTTTGTCGAACAGGTTGCGGAATTGCTTTTCGTTCACGCCGTACATGTGGCGCAGCTTTTGCTTTTCCGCGAGCTGGAGGCCGTAGCCGCTCACTTTTTTGCGCTGGCTCGCTTGGCCGTGCTGACCCGGAGGGAAAGCGCGCTTCGCGAGTTCTTTGCCGGTGCCGCTCAGGGAGATGCCGAGGCGGCGGCTGAGTTTAAACTTGGGACCTGTATAACGTGACATATTGGGTGTAGCTCCTTCTTCAAATGGAATGTTTGAAAAGGGTCCAACGTTTCGCCGAATGCTGCATGAACATGGACGAGCCATGACCTGAAGGGGAAGTTCAGCCGCTGCCCCCGCAGCTGCAGCACCCATGAGGGTGTCACAAAACCTTTGGCCTATATTCAACAACTAATTTTAAAGGATTCATGCTCGACATGTCAAGGGAATCGCCGCTTCTGCATAAGGGAAGGGCAAGCGAGGGAAAATCCTACGGAACGCAGGAATGAGAGGAGTGCTTTTGATGACCTTCCGCATCCCCATAAAGCGAATTCATACGCTGCTGGCGCTGCTCGCCGCGGCGTCGCTGCTCGCCGGCTGCGCGGCAACGTCCGCGGAGCGCTCGCCGCGGGAGCTGCTGCGCCTCGCCGTATCGGGGCTGTCCGTCCCGGAAAGCTATCGCTTCGCGTTGATCGAGACCGATCCGTCCGGTGCCGGAGCGGCGCGGCAGGAGGAGTGGAAGGGCGAAGTGCGCCGGCATGACGGACTTCGCCTGTTGACCAGCGGAGCGGGAGCGGCGGTCCGGATCGACGGGAGCGACCGGTACGGCGAGGACAGCTACAACCCTTCGGCGCTGCTGGAGGGGCTGCTGGATGGAGCGGCGAGCGTCCGGCTGGACGAGGCCCGCTCGGACGGAGGAGAGGCAGTGCTGCTCATCAAGCCTAGTGCGAGCTTCGCGTCGGGCCTCTGGAGCAAGCGGCTGCGCTCGCAGGCCGAGCCAAGCTCCGCGGCCCGTCCGCTGCAGGCGGCCGACATGCGCTGCGAGCTTGTCGTGGATCGGCATCGGCTCGTGCCGGTGGAGCTGACGGAGCGGTCCAGGCTGGTTTTTGCCGACGGCGGAAAGCGGGTCGAGGAGGAGCGGTCGCTGCGGTTCCGCTTCGAGACGGAACCGTGATGCGATGACGCGGAGCCGTGCAGAAGCAGGAACGCTCGTGATAGGATGGGAACGGAATTCATCTATTCGAGGAGGTATGCAGCCATGCGCGATCCGCGCCTGCAAACATTAGCCGCCAATCTGGTCCGCCACTCCGTGCGCGTCCAGCCTGGCGAGAACATCCTGATCGACATGATCGGCCCGGAGCGGGAACTGGCCAAATGCCTCGTGGAAGAAGTGGCCCGCGCCGGCGGCCGTCCGTTCGTCGAGACGAGCGACCGTTCCGTGCTGCGCTCGATGCTGCTGCACGCGACGCCGGAGCAGATCGGGCTGTGGTCGAAGCTCGACCAGGAGCGCATGAAGCAGATGCAAGGGTACATAGGGATCCGATCGGGTGAAAACGTCAACGAGCTGTCGGACGTGCCGGAGGACAAGATGAAGCTGTACCAGCAGCTCTACTCCCATCCGGTGCACTCTGAGATCCGCGTCAAGAAGACGAAGTGGGTCGTGCTGCGCTATCCGAACGCCTCGATGTCCCAGCTCGCCAAAATGAGCACCGAGGCGTTCGAGGACTTCTACTTCGACGTGTGCAACCTCGACTACAGCCGCATGGAGGAGGCGATGACGCCGCTCCAGCAGCTGATGGACCGCACGGACAAGGTCCGCATCGTCGGACCGGGCACGGACCTGAGCTTCTCGATCAAGGGCATCGGCTCCGTCAAATGCGCCGGCGAGCGCAATATTCCGGACGGAGAGCTGTACACGGCGCCGATCCGCGACTCCGTGCAGGGCACGATCACGTACAACACGTCGAGCGTCAACTCGGGCGTGACGTTCGACAACATCTCCTTCACGTTCGAGAACGGCCGCATCGTCAAGGCGACGAGCAGCGATACGGACCGGATCAACGAGATTCTCGACACGGACGAAGGAGCCCGCTACATCGGCGAGTTCAGCCTCGGCTTCAACCCGTACATCCTGCACCCGATGAACGATACGCTGTTCGACGAGAAGATCGCCGGCTCGCTGCACTTCACCCCGGGACAGGCTTACGAGGAAGCGGACAACGGCAACCGGTCCGCGGTCCACTGGGATCTCGTCCTGATCCAGCGTCCCGAGTACGGCGGCGGCGAGATCTATTTCGACGACGTGCTGATCCGCAAGGACGGGCTGTTCGTGCTGCCGGAGCTGGAAGGGCTCAATCCCGAGCGATTGAAATAAGCGGATTCCGCAGATGGGCTTCCGGGTAAAAATATCCTGTTCATCTTGAACGGGGGAGCGTTTCGGAGTATGATGGAGGAAACGTTTTCTTAAGTTTTTTAACAGGGAGGAATACCCATGTCCAACAATGCGGCTATCGTAGAAATTTCCCAAGTTGCCAGCCGGTTCCGCTCGTCGATCGTGCTTCAAGCCGAAAACAAGTACATCGACGTGAAGAGCATCCTCGGCCTGTTCACGACGTTGGTGGGTACGCATTCCTACGAGCTTCACGTCCACGGGCCTGACGCCGACGAGGCGAAAAAGGCGCTTGCCGAAGTATTCGCCAAGCACAATCTCAACATTACGATCATCGGCGAATAGATGCCGGCGAAGGGCGACTCTACCCGTCATGCGGGCGGAGTCGCCTTCTTTGTTTGTCCTTGTGTATTCCCCCCGAATCGTCTACTATTAGAGATATTAGGCAAACCAATGACAACAACGGCGAGACATCCGCACAGGGGGGGAAACTATGTCTTCACCGGAAGTTCTGGTCCATCTGCATCAGAAGGCGGTTCTACTGCTGCAGGATGACGCAAACAAGATCGAGAAGCTCATCGAAGTGCAGATGGAAAATCTTGCGACCCGCAAATGTCCTCTGTACGAAGAGGTTCTGGATACCCAGATGTACGGTTTTTCCCGGGAAGTAGACTTTGCGGTGCGGGCTGGCCTGATCGAGGAATCGGCAGGGAAGGCCATCATCAGCAAGCTGGAGCGCAACTTGGCTCAATTGTACGAAGCGCTGGACCAAAAATCCCAGCTTCTATAGGATGGACCGAAGGCAAATGAAAAAGCGGCGCCGCGTCGACAGACAGCGGTGCCGCTTTTTTGCTTAGATGCGCTACACGAGGTAGAACGCGAAGCCGAGAATGATGTACACCATGACGAGCAGGAAGCCCTCGTACCAGTTCGTGCGTCCGTCGCTCGAAACCGCCTTGGCGATGAACACCGAGACGGCGATGGCGGCAAGCTCGATCGGCGTGAAGACAATGTCCATCGTCGGGCCGAAAAAGCCGCTGATGAGGACGAGCACCGGCGCCACGAACAGCGCGATCTGCAGGCTCGAGCCGACGGCGATCTCGACGGCGGCGCCCATCTTGTTTTTCATCGCGAGCATGATGGCCGCGCTGTGCTCGGCCGCGTTGCCGACGATCGCGACGACGAAGGCGCCGATGAACAGCTCGGACAGGCCGAAGCGCTCCGATACGCCGTGCAGCGTGCCGACGAGCCATTCGCTGACGAATGCGACCATGACGGTCGCGACGACGAGGTAGAGCACCGAGCGCTTGAGGGACCAGAGCGGCTTTTCCTCATGCGCGTCCGCTCCGGCCTCGGCCTTGTCCTCCATCTCGGACAGCATGTCCTTGTGGGTGACCATCGAGAACACGAGCCAGAGCAGGTAGCTGACGATCAGGATGATCGCGACCGTGATGCTCAGGATCTGGTCCTGGCGGAAGCTGAAATGCTCGGACGTGACGAACGTCGCCGGAATGAACAGGGCGACGACGGCCAGGATCATCAGCGTGGAGTTGTGGGTGGCGAGCTGCACGTTGTAGCGCTGCTCCTTGAACTTGAGGCCGCCCAGCAGGATGCTGAGGCCGAGCACGAGCAGCAGGTTGCCGATGATCGAGCCGGTCAGGCTGGCCTTGACCGTCTCGAACGAGCCGGCTTTCACGAGGAAGATGGCGATGATCAGCTCCGCCGCGTTGCCGAACGTGGCGTTGAGGAAGCCTCCGAGCCGCTGGCCGGCGTAATGGGCGACCGATTCCGTCGCCTGGCCGAGAAAGCCGGCGACGAAGATGACCGAGATCGCCGATACGGCGAACTGGAGCATCTCGTTCCAGTGGAGATAATGGGCGAGTCCGCTCACGACGAACGTGAGGATGAGCCCGGCGAAGAACAGCTGGCGACGCTTGGCCATAATGCACCTCTTTGGCAAGGATGAGCCGGGTCGGGACCCGGCAAAATATGTATCTTACTATACCCAATTCAAGGACTAAAGTAAACGGAGGCGAGCGGCTTCCGGACTGTCTTGCATTTCCGAGAGCGCATCCTTTACAATGGATGAAAGTGGAGTCAAACGAAGGGGTGGAGCGTCGTGGCGGAAGATCTTGAAACAGGAATGATTCGGATTTCAGATGACGTAGTCGCAACGATCGCAGGACTCGCCGCGCTCGAGACGCCGGGGATCGCCGCCATGTCGGGCGGCATCTCCGAAGGGCTGGCCAAGCGGCTGAGCGGAAAGAACGCCCAGAAGGGCGTGACGGTCGAGGTCGGACAGCTGGAGGCTGCGATCGACCTGCGCGTCATCGTGCAGTATGGGATTCCGATCCAGGAAGTATGCCGGCAGCTGCAGCTCGGCGTACGGGAGGCGGTCGAGAACATGACCGGCCTTCATGTCGTCGAGGTGAACGTCAAGGTCGACGGCGTCATGTTCAAGGAAGAGACGGCGGAGGAGCCGGCTTCCGGCGCCAGCCGTGCGATCAAATAGCTTCGCCTTTGCTTGTCCCGCTCGAGCGGGACAGGCTTTTTTTTGATCCGACGGCGTGGCCGCTCGCAGGCGAGGAGCGGAAGGCGGAGGGGAGACAGCGAAAAGAGCAGGCAAAAGCGCCTCTGCCGGTGATTCGGGCAGAGGCGCCGAGAAGGACGAAAGCGTTAGTTTTCGGACAGCATCGGCTGCTTCGCAGATCGAGGCCGCGCGTTCGGCGACGTCTGGATCGCCGGATCCCGATTGGCCTCGCGGGAGATGCTCAGCATGACGCCCATCGCGATGAGCGAGGCGAGCAGCGACGATCCGCCGTAGCTGATGAACGGCAGCGTGACGCCGGTCAGCGGGATCGCGCCGGTGACGCCGCCGATGTTGACGAACGCCTGGATGGCGAACAGCGAGACGATGCCGGCTCCGACGACGGTGCCGTAGATGTCCGGGCAGCGGAGCGCCACGATGATGCCGCGCCACAGGAACATCAGGAAGACGAGCAGGAACAGGCTGCTGCCCAGGAAGCCCAGCTCCTCGCCGATGATCGCGAAGATGAAGTCGTTGTAGGCGAAGGGCAGGTACTGGACCTTTTGCACGCTATGGCCGAGGCCGGCTCCGGTGAAGCCGCCATGTCCGAGCGCCATCAGCGAGCGGCTCACCTGCATGCCGGATTCGAGCGCGTGGGCGAGCGGATCGCGGTAGCTGGTGAACCGCTCCAGCCGATATGCCCAGCCGTCGCTGTCGACGAGGAAGCTGATCGCGATGACGATCGCGATGGCGATGGCGCCGAAAAACCCCGAGGCGACGAGCTGGCGCAGGTTGGCGCCTCCGGCGAAAATCATCATCATCGCGCAGGCGCAGATGACGAGGCAGGAGCCCATGTCGGGCTGCAGCATGATCATGCCGCAGACGACGGCGACGATGACGATGACCGGCACGAGGCCGCGCTTGAAGCTGCGGAACCGCTCGCCCTTTTTGGCGATGAGCGAGCCGAGATAAAGGATGAGGGCGATCTTGGCGAACTCGGTCGGCTGGATGGTGAAGCCGAACAGGTTGATCCAGCTTCTCGCCCCGTTGATCTCATCCGCCACGAAGGGCACGAGGAGCAGCATGAGCATGGCCGGAATGAAAAAAAGGATGAAGCCCTTCTTGAAGAACTGATAGCGGAAGTTCATCAAAAGGAGCATCAATCCCGTGCCGAGACCGGCGAATAGAAGCTGTTTCTTGAAAAAGTGCAGCGGATCGTATCCGTACCGCCTGTCCACCTCTGCGATGCTGGCGCTGGCGCTGAAAACCATGACGAGGCCGAAGCCGACCAGCGCCAGCGTCAGGATGAGAAGCAGGAAGTCCGGTCGGCCGCGGCGGCTTTCCGGGTTTGCTTTCATTTCATACCATCACCTTATTCGGCCAGCTTTTGCTTCAGCTCGGCCAGCTTTTGCTTGGCGGCGCTCAGGATCGGCTGCGGTACGGCAGATTCATATTCCATTCCGTGGGGGAAGGTGGCGCGGCCGATGTAGACATGCTCGATCGCAAGCACGGCGGCCGGGTTTTCCAGCTTGCCTTCGACGGCGCGGGTATTCAAGCGCAGGAAGTACTCGAAGTCCGTGCTGCGGTCGACGAACTTAAGGTCGTATGTAGCCCGGTAATATTCCCACTGCCAGCGGACGAATCCGAGACTTTCCGCGCTCTCGTCCAGGTGAGCCAGATCGCTCTTCATTCCGTCAAGGCCGGTGTTTTCAATAATCATGAATATCCTCCTCAGCAGCTTGGCAAAGACTGTATGCACGTTCATCATTCATATTAGTATGTTTCAAAGTCGAGCGCAAGGGCGCGGCTTTTTTTGAAACGGCGCTCTATCTCCCCCGGCCGGCCTTCTGGTACACTAGTCCGTGAGAGCAAGGAGGAGATGGGAATGGACAACCAAAGACGTCTGGAGGCGGAGCGGACGCTGGAGCGGCTCATGCCGCGGATGGTGGAGCATCGGCGCCATCTTCACCGCCATCCGGAGCTGAGCTTCCAGGAGGCGCGGACATCGTCCTGGATCGCGGAGCGGCTGGCCGACATCGGCTGCGGCAGCGTGCGGACCGCCGTCGGCGGCTTCGGCATCGTCGCGGAGTGGACGGGTCTCGAGCCAGGTCCTACGGTCGCGCTGCGGGCCGACATGGACGCGCTGCCGATCGAGGAGGAGACGGGAGCGGACTACGCCTCGACCGTGCCGGGCGTCATGCACGCTTGCGGCCATGACGCGCACACGGCCGGCCTGCTCGGCGTCGCGGCCTACTACGAGTCGCTGCAGGGCGCCTTCAAGGGGACGCGGCGCCTGCTGTTCCAGCCGGCGGAGGAGCTGACGCCGGGCGGAGCGAAGCCGATGATCGAGGCCGGCGCGCTGAGCGGAGTCGACGCCATCTACGGCGTGCATCTGTGGAGCCCGCTGCCGGCGGGCCGGGTCGAGACGAGAGCCGGCGCGTTCATGGCCGGAGTGGACGAGTTCACGATCGACATCGTCGGTCGCGGCGGCCACGGCGGCATGCCGCAGCATACGGCGGACGCGATCGTCGCCGGCGCGGCGCTCGTGACGGCGCTGCAGACGATCGTCAGCCGCAACGTCAGTCCGCTCGAGACGGCGGTCGTGACGATCGGCTCGTTCCAGGCCGGAGAAGCGAGCAACATCATCGCCGGCCACTGCCGGCTCAAAGGGACGGTGCGTACGTTCGACCTCGGCGTGCGCGATCAGATCCGCGCCCGCATCCGGGAGCTGACGCGCAGCGTCTGCGCCGGCTACGGCACCGAGGGGCGGCTCGACTACCGCGAAGGCTATCCGCCGGTCATCAACGACGAGGCGGAAGCCGCGCGCTGCCTGCGGACGGCGGCGATGCTGTTCGGCGAGGACGCCGCGGGCCTGTCGGAGCTCATTACGGCGGGCGAGGATTTCGCCTACTATCTCGAGCGGATTCCCGGCTGCTTCGTCTTCGTCGGAGCCGGCAATCCGGAGCTTGGCGCCGTCTACCCGCATCATCATCCGCGCTTCGACATCGACGAGAGCTCGATGAAGCAGGCCGCCTTGCTGCTCATCGGCTGCGCGGAGTCGTTCGCAGACGCGAACGGCTGACTTTTTCGCGGCGCCTGGCGCCGCAGCGCCGTACGGCGGCCCTCGGCCCTTTTTTCTGCCTGCACAGGCGGGGAGAAGGGCTTTTTGGCGCGCCGCGGCGGAGGGAGGGGCGCACAGAGGGCATAAAATCAGGCTTCGCTGCCCCATACTGTCAAAAACAGGATTGGGGAAAGGAGCCCTGGCGATGCTGAAACGAAGCAGCGGCCCATTGGTCGTGCAGGCGGACGGCACGGTGCTGCTGGACGAGTCGCATCCGGCAGCGGAGGAGGCGAGGGAAGCGCTCGGACGGTTCGCCGAGCTCGTCAAACGGCCGGGCACGCTTCATCACTATCGAATCGGGCCGCTTCCGGTCTGGAATGCGGCTTCGCAAGGAATGACGGCGGAGCAGATGCTGGAGCCGCTGCGGCGTCATGCCCGCTACCCGGTGCCGGCCGCTTTGGCGGAGCAGATCCGGCAGTGGGTCGGGCGCTGCGGCGGACTCGAGCTGCGGAGCGGCCGGGAGGGAGCTCTGCTGCTCGTCGGGGAGCAGGCGCTCCTGGAGGAGCTGCCGGAGCCGTTTTTTCAATCGCATGCGGCCCGGCGGACGGAGCAGGGATGGGAGCTGCCCGCCGACCGGCGCGGAGAGCTGAAGCGCGAGCTGCTGCGGCTCGGCTTGCCGGTGAAGGATCGGGCGGGCTACCGGGCAGGCGAGTCGCTTGACATCCGCCTGCGCGGCGAGCTGGCGGGCGGGCGGTCGTTCGAGCTGCGGGACTATCAGGCGGAGGCGGTGGACCGCTTTTGCCGCGAGGACGGAGCCGGCGGCAGCGGCGTCGTCGTGCTGCCGTGCGGAGCGGGCAAGACGGTCGTCGGCGCGGCGGCGCTCGCCCGGCTCGGCCAGGCGACGCTCGTGCTGACGTCGGGCTCGACCTCGGTTCGGCAGTGGAAAAGAGAGCTGCTGGAAAAAACGACGCTGCGGGAGAGCGACATCGGGGAATACACGGGCGATCTCAAGCAGATCCGCCCGGTCACCGTCGCCTCGTACCAGATCGTCGCCCATGGCAAGGGCGCGTCGGGAGCCCGGGCGGACGGAGGCCACTTCGACCTGTTCGGCAGCCGCGACTGGGGCCTGATCATCTATGATGAAGTCCATCTGCTGCCGGCGCCCGTCTTTCGTCTCACAGCGGAGCTGCAGGCGACGCGCCGGCTCGGCCTGACGGCGACGCTCGTGCGCGAGGACGGCCGGGCGGAGGACGTGTTCTCGCTCATCGGTCCGAAGCTGTACGAGCTGCCGTGGCGGACGCTGGAGCGCCAGGGCTGGATCGCGGGCGTGCGCTGCCGCGAGCTGCGCGTGCCGCTGTGCGACTCGATCGCCGAGCGATACGAGCGCGCGGACCGCAAGACGAAGCTGCGCCTGGCGAGCTCGAATCCGGCGAAGCTGGAGGCGGTGAACCGGGTGCTCGGCGCTCATCCGGACCGTCCCGCGCTCATCATCGGCCAGTATCTGGACCAGCTGCATGCCCTCGGCCAGGCGCTCGAGGCGCCGGTGCTGTGCGGCAGCACGCCGGCGCCGGAGCGCGAGGAGCTGTTCCGCCGCTTCAATGCCGGCGAGCTGCGGCGGCTCGTCGTCTCCCGCGTCGCGAACTTCGCGGTCGATCTGCCGGACGCCTCGCTCGCGGTGCAGGTGTCGGGGACGTTCGGCTCGCGCCAGGAGGAGGCGCAGCGCATCGGGCGCCTGCTCCGTCCGAAGGCGGACGGCATGCCGTCGCTGTTTTATACGGTTGTCAGCGCGGGCACCAAGGAGACGGAGTTCGCGCTCAAGCGGCAGCTGTTCATGGTGGAGCAGGGCTATGCGTACGAGACGATTGGACCGGAAACGGCGGAAAGGGGATGGAGCGGATGAGCGGCAGCAAGCCGTGGGAACGAAGCCGACCGGCCGTTCGTGCGGGCGGCGCGCCCGTCGAGAAGTCTGGCGGGGCGCTTCACGGCGCCGGAGCGGCGGCGGAAGCGCAGCCGTCTCCGTCCGCTGACGATGCGGGATGGAGCGCGCTTGCCGGCCTGACGGGCGCTCCTGCGGAGGGGGCGACCGGGCGCTCCGGCAGCGCCGCCGAGGAGCGCAGCCGGCCGGCTGCGCGGCTGCTGCGGCTGCTGCTTCGCCGCTACGGGCTTGCCGGAGCGGAGGAGGGGCGGCTGCTGGAGGCCGCTTGCGCCGAGCATGCATGGTCCAGCCTCGAAGCGGAGGCGGCGCTGGAGGCGCTTGCGCGATCCGGCGACGCCCAGGTGCGCGCCCGATTCTGGGGCGAGCGGATCGTGCATGTGCCCGAGGCGGACGCGCTCGCCCTGCTGCAGCGGGAGTTTCCCGCGCAGGCGGAGCCGCTGCCGCTGCAGCAAGGCGTGCGGGAGCTGCCGGGCGGCGCCAGCACGCGGCTGCTGTCGCGGGTGCTGCTCGGAGCGGCGGCGCAGCTGGCGCGCGACGGCTTCGCCGTCACCGCCAAGGGACGGCTGCACCGCAAGCTGTGCCGGAGCCTGGAGGAAGAGCTGCGGCTGCCGGAGGAAGGGCTGAGCCTGCTGCGGCTGCCGCCTGCCTGGACGCTGGAGTATGAGCCGCCGCTCGCGCTTGCGCTCGATCTGATGGCGGAGCATGGCTGGCTCTCCGCGAGCGGCGAAGGCTGGCTGCTGGACGGCGAGCGCCTGCGCGGCTGGCTCGAGCGGCCGATGCTGCAGCGCGAAAGCTCGCTGCTGCGCGCGCTGACCCGCCGGGCGCTGCGAAAGGGGCCGAGCGAGGCTGCCGCCGCTTCCGCCACGGCGGGGCTGGAGCCGGACCGCTGGTACCGGATCCGGGAGCTGGAACAGGCCGCGAGCGTCCGCGGCGAGCCGGAGGCGGCGCAGCGCTGCTTGCGCGCCTGGCTCGAGCTGCTGCGCTCTTGCGGCTGGGCGGAGCTCGCCGAGACGCATGATGGCGAGCCGGTCCTGCGGATGCAGCTTGCTTTTGACGGACAGGACGGGGAAACGGCGGATTGCGAGCCGCTGCTGGCGCAGCCGGGAGGCGAGCTGTGGGCGGCGAGCTGGTCGGACTACCGCGCAATCTGGCTGCTGGAGCTGGTCGCCGAGCGGGGGGAGCTGCGCGAGCTGACCTCTTACCGGCTGACGCCGCGCTCGCTGGCGAGGCTCGGCCAAGGCGGGGACGGAAGCGGGCTGGCGAGCCTGCTGGAGCAGGCCTGCGGCTGCCCGCTGCCGGCCGCAACGCTCGGCGCGATCCGGGAATGGACGGCGAGTAGCGAAGCGGTCGCTGCGGGCGGTGCGGAGCGCGTCCGCGCATTTGCCGCCGAGTCCGGCGAGGACAAGTTTTGGGCGGGCTGCATGGGCCTGCTGCCGCAGCCGGCCGCCACGCCCGCCGGGGCGGCCGCCGCGCGCGGCCAGCTGCGCCAGGCCTGCGCCCAGGCGGAGGATCCGTTCGGTCTCCAGCAGCTGCCGGCAGCCGAGCCTACGCGGCAAGGGCGGACCGAGCTGGAGCGGTCGCGCCCGGGACTGCCGGCCGCCTGGTGCGAGAAGCCGCGCCGCTATCACGCCTCGACCGCGCTGCAGCTGCTCGAGAGCGCGCTGCGGATCGGACTGCCGGTCGAGCTGTCGACCGCCGAAGGCCGGCACATTTTCGTGCCGGAGCGGGTCGAGCGCGAGCCGGGCGGCGGCTGGACGGCCGGCGGCAGATTCCGCGACAGCGGCGGTTGTCCCGCCGGGGCGGGCAAGCTGGATTCCGCGGACAAGGCGGCGCTGCGCCTGCTTCTCCCGCGCTGAGTCCCGTCCGCATCCTTTCGCCGGGATCAAGCTCCTGCGCAGCGGCCTGGCTGCGGGACAGGCCCGCCCTCGGCAGCCGGACGGCCGGGAAAGTCCGCCGGCGGCAGTATCCGATTCGCTCGCGGTTGTGCTATGATAAGCGATAAGCGGCTGCAGCTGCGGAAAGGAGTGATCGCGGATGATGCAGGATCTTTCCCTCGCGGAGCCTGCCCCGCTGGACATGGCGCCGCTCGTGCTGCGCGCCTACGAGCTCGGCGATTCGATCAATCAGTCGGCGCTTGTCGCCGAATATCTATATTGGAAGGACCGCGTGGAACAGGACCCGGAGGCGCTTCGGCTGAAGCGGGAATTCGCCAAGGCCAAGGAGCTGTTCGCCGAATGCGAGCGCTTCGGACGCTTCCACCCCGATTACCATGCGGCCAAGGACGCCGTCAAAAAAGTCGAGGCCGAGATGGCCGAGGTGGAGAGCATCCGCCGCTACAAGGAGACGGAGGCGGAGGTGGACGCGCTGCTCTACGACGTGTCGCTGCTCATCGCCGAATCGGTGTCGAGCGCGATCAAGGTGCCGAGCAACAACCCGCTGCCGACGGGCGGCTGCGGAAGCGGCGGCTCCTGCAGCTGCGGAAGCGGCGGCTGCGGCTAGGGCGTGTCTGCATGCCCCGAAGGAAGCAGATGTGACCGAATTTTTAAGGCCGGACCGACATTTACACAGGATCAGGACGGTGAATCCTAGCATGCTTTCGGAACAGAGAAAGGGACATATCGTCTGGGTGAGCGACGTCAAGGCCGCCCGCAGTTTGGAGAAATACGGCAACGTCCACTTCATTTCCCGCCGCCTCCACTATGCGGTCGTCTACGTGGACGCGGACCGCGAGGAAGAGACGCTTCGCAACCTGCAGCGGCTTCCTTACGTGAAGAAGATCGAGCGCTCGCTGCGCAGCGAGCTCAAGACGGAGTACACCAAGGAATCCGAGGACAAGACGCGCTTCTACAGCATGTAGCCTCCCGTTTGGCGCGGACGATCGGATGCGCGCCTTCAAGCCTTCGCTCCCGATTCGGGAGCGAAGGCTTTTTTGCTTGCCGAATCGTCTAGAGGAGGAGAGGCCTCGCTTGATAATCCAAAATGTGCCAATAATGGGGAGGACTTATTTTATATTTGAAAAAGGAAATAGTCATGGTAGAATAAGCCTAAACTATATATAGATATAAAGGCCTGCTTCCTCAGAAGGAGTGGACAAGGTGAAGGATCGAGTAACGGAGAGATGGAGCACCTACGAGACGTTCCACGTGCAGCTCGGCGACAAGCGCGTGGCGGACATCATCATTACGAACCATGCCCGCGACCGTTGGACGGATCGGGTGGAGAGCCAGAAGACCGGCTACGAGGATATCGCAGACTTCATCTGGCAGTGCCTCAAGCAGGGAAGGGTCGAGCCCTACTACCGCAAGGAAGAGGACGTGTATCTGATCGACGACGATCTCGTGTTCGTCGCGGAATTCACCGATTCCGAAAAGGATTTCGACCTCGCGGGCACGCCTCTGCACAAGATGATTGTCGTCACGTTCCTGGGCCGGATGTCGGAAACGATCGAATTGAGGGACTTGAAGTCCTATTATTCCTGGCTCAGGCATTCCAGGCGGATGACGCTGATAAAAAGCAGCCGGAAACGCAGATAAAAAGAATAATTTGACTAACCTCAGTCAAATATGGATTTCTTTGGATTAAAACAAGCCTTTCAGCCCCCGATGAAAAGGCTTGTTTTTGTTGGTTTAATCTTTTTCCTATGAAAATGCCCAAAGGCACGGTTTGCGGTATAATGTCGCTTAAGGAGGCGAAACCGGTGGCTCTCAATTTTCATCAGCTGCATATCTTCCATACCGTTGCCGAAAAAGGAAGCTTCTCGGCGGCGGCGCAGGCGCTGCACATGACGCAGCCTGCCGTGACGATGCAGGTGCAGTCGCTCGAGGAGCTGCTCGGGACGAAGCTGCTGCTGCGGAGCACGAAGCGCATCGAGCTGACCGACGCCGGCAGCGTGCTCATGCCGTACGCCCGGCGGAGCATGGACCTCATCCGCGAGGCCGAAGGCGCGATGGCCCGTTACGCCAGCGGCCTCAAGGGCCGGCTGCAGCTCGGCGCGAGCCTGACGATCGGCGACTACATCCTGCCGCGGCTGCTCGGTCCTTTCAATCGGGAGCATCCCGACATCTCGATCCGGATGAAGGTGATGAACACGACGCAGATCATGGACCACATCCAGAACCATCAGCTCGACTTCGGCTTGATCGAAGCGCCGATCACCCATCCCGACCTGCAGACGGAGCCGGTGCTGAGCGACGAGCTGCAGCTCATCGTCGGCCGCCGCCATCCGCTCGCGGGACGAGGCGAGGTGACGCTGGCGGAGGCGATCGGGTACCCGCTCGTGCTGCGCGAGGAGGGCTCCGGCACCCGTCAGGTGATGGAGGATCAGATGACGCTGCAGGCGATCCATCCGCAGGATCTGCAGATCGTCATGGAGCTCGGCAGCACGGGGGCGGTCAAGTCGGCGGTCGAGGCGGGCATCGGCATGTCGTTCGTATCGGCCTCGTCGATCAAGCATGAGCTGTCGCTCGGCCTGCTGGAGACGGTCCGGATCGTCGACGCCGACTTCAGCCGCAAGTTCTATTCCATCTATCTCAAGTCGGCGGTGCTGCCGCTGCCGGCCGTCTCGCTGCTGAATTTCCTGCGGGGGAGGGACCTGAGCCAGTGGCTGTGATTCGAGCGGATCTGCATGCGCATACGAACGCCTCCGACGGCGTCGACTCGCCGGCGTCCGTCGCGCGGATGGCGGCCGAGGCCGGACTCGATGCGCTGGCGATCACCGATCACGATACGATGGCCGGCGTCGAGGAGGCGGTCCGCGAAGGGAAGCGGCTCGGCCTGCTGGTGCTGCCCGGCATCGAGCTGAGCGCTTCCGAGGACGGCATCGACATTCATGTGCTCGGCTACGGCATGGACGCCGACGATCCGCTCTGGCGCGAGCGGCTGCTGCTCCAGGGCAGCGCGCGCACGCGGCGCAACGAGCGGATGGTCGAGCGGCTGCAGGCGCTCGGCATCGAGCTTACGCTCGAGGAGGCGATGGAGGCCGCTCGGGCGGCCGGCGCGGAGCCGGCCAGCCTCGGCCGCCCGCATCTGGCGTCGGTGCTCGTCGCCAAAGGAGCGGCGGCGAGCATCCGCGATGCGTTCGACCGATATCTCGGCGAAGGCGCTCCGGGATATGCGGCGCTGCCGCGCATCGCGCCGGAGGAGGCGGTCGAATGGATTATCGAGGCGGGCGGCGTCCCCGTGCTCGCCCATCCGGGCCTGTACGGCCGCGACGACATCGTGAAGCGGCTGGCGTCCGGCGGCCGCCTCGCCGGCATCGAGACGAGCCATCCGAGCCATGACGAACGGCAGGAGCAGCGCTACGCGGCGATCGCGGATCGGTTCGGCCTGTTCGCGACGGGCGGCTCCGACTATCACGGGAATCGCGGAGGAGAGCAGCGCCACAGCGCGGTCGGGGCCAAGACCGCCGATGCCGCTCCGCTCCTGGAGCGGCTCGCGGCGCGGCTGTAGGCTAGGCCCCGCTGGACGCCGTCTGCTTGACGGGCGGAAGCCGTCGATGCCGCCGTCGATGCCGCCGTCGATGCCGCCATCCGCGGCGACAGCAGGAACAAAAAAGCATCCCCCGGGTCCATTCACGGACCTGGGGGATGCTTTTTTGTTTTTCGCGTATCAGCTTTTGATCGTCGACGGCAGCGCCTTGATGCGCTCCTCGTCGGGGGTGATGAACAGCGTTTTCTGCCGGTCGTAGATGACGAATCCGGGCTTGGCGCCGCTCGGCTTGTGCACGTGGCGGATCAGCGTGTAGTCGACCGGGATCATGCTCGAGCCTTGGGCCTGGCTGTAGTGGGCCGCCAGCATCGCGGCTTCCTCCAGCGTCGGATCGCCGAACTCGGCCGCGCGGATGACGACGTGGGAGCCGGGGATGTCCTTCGTATGCAGCCAGGTGTCGCCGGAGGCGGCCAGCTTGTTGGTCAGATGCTCGTTCTGCGTATTGTTCTTGCCCACATAAATCGGCAGCCCCTCGGAGGAGGTGTAGCAGAGCAGCGACGGACGGGCCGGCTTCTTGCGCTTGGCGCCGCGCTTCTCTCGCGCGCGCAGGTAGCCTCCGGCGACGAGCTCGTCGCGGATCTCCTCGACATCCTGCAGGGAGGCGGAGCCGAGCTGCTGCAGCAGCGAGTCGAGGTAGCGGATCTCCTCGCGCGCCAGCTCCATCTGCTCCAGCACCGCGCCGGTGCTGTTGCGGGCTTTGGCGTAGCGGCGGAAGTACCGCTGGGCGTTGTCCGACGGGCTCAGCTGCGGATCGAGCTCGATGTCGATCTCGGCGCCGTTCTCGTCATAGTAGTCGACGACGGTGACCGAGCGGTCGCCTTTTTGGAACGAATGCATGTACGTCGTGAGCAGCTCGCCGAGCTTGCGGTGCTTGTCCGCGTCCTTGGCTTCTTCAAGCGTCGCGGCTTGCTTCTCGAGCTTCTTGACGTTTTTGGCGCGTTCGTTGTGCAGGAACTGCAGCATGTCGGAGACGCGCTGCTTGACGGCGTCGCGGCCGGCCTTGTCGCCGTAGTACGCCTCCAGGCACTCGCTGATGGTGGCGAACGCTCGGCGCTCGCCGGCGGCATGAGTGAGCGGAGTGATCGAAAAGAGCGCCTTGCCGTCCGGCTGCTCGACGATGCCCGGCTCGTCGTCATGATCGCGCGCGGCGTTCAGGAACCGGTCGAACTCCGTCCACAGCGCCTCGGCCGGGTCCGTGCCCGCCGCCTTGGAGGCGCGGTAGGCGAGCTCGCGGCCGAGCAGCGGGCTGAAGCCGCTGAAGGCGGCGACGAGCCGCTTCTCCGGCGCGGGCGCGGGACGCGGCGCCTCGGCATCCGCGTCGGCGCGGGCCTCGACCGCTTCCAACGCGGCTTCGAACTGCTCCCGGGTGACGATGCCGAGCGGGTCCTGCTTGCCTTGCTCCGGCGGAGCCGTGTAGCGGGAGCCGGGCATGACGATGCGGTAGGCGCTGATCGCCGGCGTGACATGGTGGATGCCGTCGTGGATCGTACCGCTGGCGGAGTCGGTCAGGATGATGTTGCTGTGGCGGCCCATCAGCTCGACGATGATCGTCTTGAGCGACAGGTCGCCGAGCTCGTCGCGCTGGCGGATCTCGATGTGCAGGACGCGCTCCATGCCGATCTGGCGGATCGACTCGATCTGGCCGCCTTCGCAGTATTTGCGGAGCAGCATGCAGAACATCGGCGGCTCCATCGGGTTCTGATAAGTCCGCTCGGTCAGATGGACGCGCGGGTAGGTCGGGTTGGCGGACAGCAGCAGCCGCTTGCCGCCGCCGGCGCCGCGGGTCTGCAGCACGAGATCGTGGGCAGAGGGCTGGTGGATCTTATGGATGCGGCTGCCGACGAGCTGCTGCAGCTCATGCGCGGCGGCGCGCAGGACGAATCCGTCTAGGGCCATGTCGGGTCGTTCTCCTTTTTGCGAATGGGCGCGGCGTGCGGAAGAGAAGAAGCGCCGGGCGCGCGCGGATGGATGGATCGATGCGTCCTCAAGTGTACCACACCCTGCGGCGCATGGCATCCGGCAGCCTGGCCGGCTCGCCGGACAAGGGATAATTCGGAGATTGTCCTCATATAGTGTCCTAGAGCCTTGCGGATGCTGGCGGCAGCATGAGTGCGGGCAGCGGGAGGGAGAAGAGTCGAATGGAAAATACGAATTGGCATCGGCTGTCGGAAGAAGAGCTGCTGGCCCGGCTCGGCTGCTCGCCGGAAAGCGGGCTGGCTCCGGACGAGGCGGCGAGGCGGCTCGCGGAGCATGGCCGCAACGAGCTGTCGGAGGGCGAGAAGCTGTCGCCGGCCAAGCTGTTCCTGAATCAGTTCAAGGACTTCATGGTGCTCGTGCTGATCGGCGCGACGCTGATTTCCGGCCTGCTCGGCGAATACCTCGACGCGATCACCATTTTGGCGATCATCGTCATCAACGCCGTGCTCGGCTTCATCCAGGAGTTCCGCGCCGAGCGCTCGCTGCGGGCGCTCAAGGAGCTGTCGGCGCCGACGGCGCATGCGCTGAGGGGAGGGAGCATCGTCTCCGTGGCGGCGAGCGAGCTCGTGCCGGGAGATATCGTGCTGCTGCAGAGCGGAGATCGCGTGCCGGCCGACCTGCGGCTGCTGAGCGCGAACGGCTGCCAGGCCGAGGAATCCGCCCTGACCGGCGAGTCCGTGCCGGTATCGAAGCATGCCGATCCGATCGACGAGGACGATCTGCCGCTCGGCGACCGGCGCAACATGGCCTTCCTCGGCACGCTGCTGACCAGCGGCACCGCGCGCGGCGTCGTCGTGCGCACGGGGATGGGCACGGAGATGGGCAAGATCGCCGACCTCATCCAGCAGACGGAGGAAATGGAGACTCCGCTGCAGCGCCGGCTCGAGCAGCTCGGCAAGATTCTGATCGTCGTCGCGCTCGGCCTGACCGTCATGGTCGTCGTCGCCGGCATCCTGCACGGCCAGCCGGCCTACGGCATGTTCCTGGCGGGCGTCAGCCTCGCGGTGGCGGCCATCCCGGAAGGGCTGCCCGCGATCGTCACCGTCGCGCTCGCGCTCGGCGTGCAGCGGATGATCCGGCGCAAGGCGATCGTGCGCAAGCTGCCTTCGGTCGAGACGCTCGGCTGCGCGTCGGTCATCTGCTCCGACAAGACCGGCACGCTGACGCAGAACAAGATGACGGTGACCCGGGTATGGACTGGCAGCCGCGAGCTGGAGGTGACCGGCGAGGGCTATGTGCCTCAGGGAGGCTGCTTCGACGGCGGCAAGCCGGTCGAGGCCAAGGACGACGCGTCGCTGCGGCGCGTGCTGCAAATAGCGGCGCTGTGCAACAACGCCGTGCTGCAGCGGACGGCCGAGCCGGCCGCTGCGGTCCGCTCGAGCGCGCCGGAGCCGGAGGAGGCGTGGGAGCTGAAGGGCGATCCGACGGAGGGCGCGCTCGTCGTGCTGGCGGCGAAGATGGGCCTTTCCGCCTCCTCCTTGGAAGGGCTGTACAAGCGGGAGCAGGAGTTCCCGTTCGACTCGGAGCGCAAGCGCATGTCGGTCGTCGTCAGCCATCAGGGCGGCCGCCTCGCTTGCGTCAAGGGCGCGCCCGATCTGCTGCTGGAGCGCTGCGCGTACATCCTCTGGGACGGCAAGGTCGTGCCGTTCACCGGCACGCTCCGCACGAAGGTGCAGCAGGCGCAGGAAGCGATGGCGCAGTCGGCGCTGCGCGTGCTCGGCCTCGCCTATCGCGAGCTCAAGCCGCACGAGAGCTGCGAGACGGCGGAGGAGGCGGAATGCCAGCTCGTCTTCGCCGGCCTCGCCGGCATGATCGACCCGCCGCGCCGCGAGGTGCAGGCCGCGATCGCGACCTGCCGCCGCGCCGGCATCAAGACGGTGATGATCACCGGAGACCATCAGCTGACGGCCGAGGCGATCGCCGCGCAGCTCGGCATCATGCCGCGAGGCGGGCTGTCGGTCAGCGGGCGCGAGCTCGCCGCGATGTCGGACGAGGAGCTCGACAAGGTCGTCGACAACATCTACGTCTACGCCCGCGTCTCGCCGGAGCACAAGCTGCGCATCGTCAAGTCGCTGCAGCGCAAGGGCCATGTCGTGGCGATGACCGGCGACGGCGTGAACGACGCGCCGGCGATCAAGGCGGCCGACATCGGCATCGCGATGGGCATCTCGGGCACCGACGTGTCCAAGGAGGCGTCCTCGCTCGTGCTCGGCGACGACAATTTCGCCAGCATCGTGTCGGCGATCGAGGAAGGGCGCAGCATCTACGAGAACATCCGCAAGTTCATCCGCTACCTGCTCGCCTCCAACGTCGGCGAGATCCTGACGATGTTCCTCGCGATGATGGCGGGCCTGCCGCTGCCGCTGCTGCCGATCCAGATCCTGTGGGTGAATCTCGTCACCGACGGACTGCCGGCGATGGCGCTCGGCGTCGACCAGGCGGAGAACGACCTGATGACGCAGAAGCCGCGTTCGGCGCGCGAGAGCATCTTCGCCCGGCGGCTCGGCTGGAAGATCGTCAGCCGCGGCATCCTGATCGGCGTCTGCACGCTCGGCGCGTTCTGGATCACGCTGAGGAGCGCTCCGGAGGGAGCGGCCGGCCTCGCTCTTGCGCAGACCGTCGCTTTCGTCACGCTCGTCATGGCGCAGCTGATCCATGTGTTCGACTGCCGCAGCTCGCGCTCGATCTTCCATCGCAACATCCTGCAGAACAAGTACCTCGTGCTCGCCGTGCTCTCGTCGCTCGGCCTCATGCTGGCCGTCCTGTACGTGCCTGCCTTGCAGCCGATCTTCAAGACGGTGCCGATCGGACTGCGCGAATGGTGCCTCTCGCTCGTCGCCGCCGGCATCCCGACGTTCGTCATGGGCATCGGCAGCGTGCTCGGCTCGTCCAAGAAGCGCAAGCCGAAGTCGCGCATCAGCTACACGAGCGGCGGCAGCCAGCCTTCGCTCCGCTGACCATCGGCCGCTCCTCTGGGCTCCGCTCCGCGCGGACGCTCGGGGGAGCGGCTTTTTCGCTTAAAAGTGCAAATCTTCGACGCATTTGGGAATAGCGTGCCGGACCCGGATGAGCTATGCTAAAGAAATCGTCAACAGGCGGCGGTGCCGCCGTTCCCTACCTTTACTTCCACCATTCAAGGAGCGTGCATAGAGATGCAATTCACCAAAATGAACGGACTCGGAAACGACTTCATCGTCGTCTACGGCGAGCGCGACCTGCCGGCCGGCGTGGACAAGCTGGCGGTGGAGCTGTGCAACCGCTACTTCGGCATCGGCGCCGACGGGCTCGTCTACATCCTGCCGTCGGAGCGCGCGGACTTCCGCATGCGCATCATCAACTCGGACGGCTCCGAGGCGGAGCAGTGCGGCAACGCGATCCGCTGCGTCGCCAAGTACGTCTACGACCACGGCCATGCCGACAAGGAGTCGCTGACGATCGAGACGCTCGGCGCCGGCGTGCAGCAGGTCGAGCTGACGACTCGGGACGGCAAGGTCGAGCTCGTGCGCGTCGACATGGGCGAGCCGATCCTGAGCGGCCTGCAGGTGCCGACGACGATCGACGCCGAGCGCGTCGTCTCCCACCCGATCGAAGCGGGCGGGCGCGAGTTCCGCTTCACCGCCGTCTCCATGGGCAACCCGCATGCGGTCATCTATGTCGACGACGCGGCATCGTTCGACCTCGCCGAGTGGGGGCCCAAGCTGGAGACGCATCCGATGTTCCCGCGCAAGACGAACGTCGAGTTCGTCACGGTGAACAGCCGCGAGCAGGCGGACATGCGCGTCTGGGAGCGTGGAGCGGGTCCGACGCTCGCCTGCGGCACCGGCGCCTGCGCTACGCTCGTCTCCTCCGTGCTGAACGGCCTCACCGACCGCAAGGCGGTCGTCTCCCTCAAGGGCGGCGACCTGCATATCGAGTGGAGCGAGAGCGACAATCATGTGTACATGACCGGTCCGGCGGCGGAAGTGTTCCGCGGCGAGCTGTAAGGGCGCGCCGATCCGGCCGGGCAGGCGGGCCAGCCGGCGGACGCCTCGCGCGAGCCGACAGGCAGCTGCGGCCGAATGAACAAAACCCCCTCCGTCTTCGCAGGAAGACGGAGGGGGTTTTTCTTGCGTCTGGCGGCGACGAGAGGCCCGCGCAGGCGGCTCCCGAAAAAGCTCAGCTCCCGGCCCGCGCCGCGGCGGCTTCCGCCGCCGCGCTCGGCCCGGACTCCAGGTAGGCGATGCCGAGCCCGCCGGTAACCGGGTTCTCGTAGATCTGGCAGTCCACCTCGAACACCTCGGAGATGATCTCGCGGGTGAGGACGCTGCGGGGAGGCCCTTCGGCGTAGATGCGGCCTTGCTTGACGAGATAGAGATGATCGCAGTAGGCTGCGGCCAGCTCCAGGTCGTGCAGCGCCGCCAGGACGCCGATGCCGAGCGACTTCACGAGCGAGAGAATCTGCAGCTGGTACTTGATGTCCAGATGGTTGGTCGGCTCGTCCAGGACGAGGAAGCGGGGCTGCTGGGCCAAGGCGCGGGCGAGGACGACCCGCTGCTTCTCGCCGCCGGACAAGGAGAGGAAGCTGCGTCCGGCCATCGGCAGCATGCCGACCGTGAGCAGCGCCTCCTCCACGAGGCGCTCGTCTTCCGCGCTGTCCGCGTCCAGCAGCTTCTTATGCGGCGTCCGGCCCATCATGACCATCTCGCGCACGGTGAAGTCGAAGCTGAGCTCGTTGAACTGGCCGACGACGCCCATCATGCGGGCGACGGTCTTGGGCGAGGCGCGTAGCACGTCGGCGCCGCCGAGGACGACGCTGCCGGCGGACGGCTGCACGACCTTGTAGATGCTCTTGAGCAGAGTCGACTTGCCGCAGCCGTTCGGCCCGATCAGGCCGACGAAGCGGCCGTCCTCGACGCGGAGGCTTACGCTTTTCACGATGTCGGCGCGCGCCAGCGTTACGGATACGTCGTTCACATCGAGCTGCATGTCATTTCCCTCCGAACTCGTAGCCTTTTTTGATGAGCATGTACATGAACAGCGGGGCCCCGATCAGCGCCGTGATGATGCCGATCGGCAGCTCGACCTTCGGGATGGCGGTGCGGGCGATGATGTCGGTCCAGATCAGGAACAGTCCGCCCGCCCAGATCGACAGCGGCAGCAGCCGGCGGTGGTCCGAGCCGACGGCGGCCCGGACCATGTGCGGGATGATCAGGCCGACAAAGCCGATCATCCCGCAGCTCGAGACGAGGACGCCGGTCAGCAGCGCCGTGGCGATCAGATAGAAGCGGCGATGCCGGTTGAGGTTGACGCCGAGCGTGACGGCCGCCTCCTCGCCAAGCAGCATCGTATTGAGGATGCGCGACTGCAGCAGGAAGAACAGCGCCGCCAGCAGCACCGCCGCCGCGACGAGCGGGAGGCGGTCCCATTTGGCCGCCGCGAGGCTGCCCATCGTCCAGAAGGTGACGGTGCGGATGCCCTCCGTGTTGTTGGCGAAATAGATGATGGAATTGGCGAACGCCGTGCAGAGCGCATGGATGACCATGCCCGACAGCACGAGCTTGGCGGAGGTCATCCGGCTGCCGATGCCGGACAGGGCGAGCACGAGCACGGAAGCGCCGATCGCGCCGGCGAACGCCCAGAAGGCGAGGCCGAGCTGTCCGAGCACGCCTCCGGCTCCGAAGCCGATCATGATGGAGAAGGTGGCGCCGAGCGAGGCGCCCGACGAGATGCCGAGAATGTACGGATCGGCGAGCGGATTCTGGACGGACGCCTGCATGATCGTGCCGCACAGGCTGAGTCCGGCTCCGACGAGGAGCGCGAGCAGCACGCGGGGAAAGCGGATCGTCCAGATGATGTTGGCGTTCGGCCCGCTCAGGATGTCGGCGGAATCGCCGATGGTCAGGCCGAACAAGCGATGGGCGAGAATCTGGAACGACTGTCCGAGCGGGACGTCGACCTGTCCGAGCGAGACGGCGATGCCGATGGACAGCAGCGTGAAGCCGGCGAGCAGCAGCTGCAGCAGGGCGAAGCCGGCCTTGCCGGAAGGCAAGGCGGCGAAGCGGCGTTTGGGAACGGCAGAGGGCATGGACAAGCGGATCGATCCTTTCTCCAGAAGCGATAGACTCGGGATGAAGCTATCTATCGAGAGTAAATGAGAACGATTATCGTTGTCAACATTAGAAAAAAGAGTTGACAAGGGGAGTCTCCGAGGCGAAAATGATAATCATTCTCAATAAACTCACGACAAAAGGGGTCTATTCATGAACGCTTCCACATCCGTTTCCGCCCGCTTCAAAGCCGGCTCCATCCTGCTCGCGACATTGCTGCTGTCCGCCTGCTCGGCGAACGGGGACAACGCTCCCGCCTCTTCGGCCACGCCGTCTCCATCCTCGGCTCCGCCGGCCGCCTCCGCGTCTCCGTCGCCTGCCGCCGCCAAGACGGCGTATCCGCTGACGATCCAGAACTTCACGCTGAAAGCGGAGGGCGGAGAGTGGGAGGCCAAGGATCAGACCTTCGACAAGGCGCCCGAGCGCGTCGTCGTCAATACGCAGCCGATCGCCGAGCTGATGATCAAGCTGGGTCTCGCGGACAAGCTGGTCGGCGTCGCCGCCCTCTACGGGGAGCTGGATCCGGAGGTGGCCGAGGCGTTCGCCAAGGTGCCGGTGCTGTCCAAGGATTATGTGAGCAAGGAGCCGGTCGTGGCGGCCGATCCGGATCTGGTCATGGGCCGCGGCGGCCTGTTCGCCGACGCGGACTGGGGCGTAGGCACGGTGGACGGCCTCAACGAGCTCGGCATCAACACCTTCGTGAACACGACGAGCATCAAGGGCGCGACGCTGGACAGCCTTTACGACGATGTCGACAAGATCGGACAGATCTTCGATGTCCAGGAAAGCGCGGCCGCCCATGTGGCGAAGCTGAAGGCCCATGCGGAGTCGATCAAGCAGGCGTATGCCGCGCAGGACGAGCTGACCTTCGCCTTCGCCTCCGATCCGGGAGAGGGCGCGATCGCTCCGTACAGCGGCATCACCGATACGTTCCAGGCCGACGCGCTGAGCCTGCTCAAGCTGAAGAACGGCTTTGCCGACATGCCTTCGGACGAGGCCAGCGTCGAGGAGCTCGTCGCCTTGAACCCCGACGTGCTGCTCGTGACGATCTACACGGGCTCGCCGGCCAAGGAGAAGACGCTCGAGTCGTTCTACGCCAACGAGGCGCTCAAGGACATCTCCGCCATCAAGAACAAGCGCGTCTACTTCATCGACTTCAACGCGTACTGGGGCTACGGCGACCAGATCTTCGCCGCCGTCGAGAAGCTCGGCAAGGAGCTTCATCCGTAATCGCCAAGCGCGTGGCGCGGCGCATCTGCTTTGTCGGCCCTCTCCCCATGCGGGAGAGGGCTTTTCCGCTTTTTGCGGCTGTCCCGCCAATAGCCGAAAAAGCGCGCGAATCGCCCTTTCGCTCCGGATTTCGCATTGTGCCTTGTTCGCGGACCGATTATCGATTAGAATAGGTACACGAATGCCCGCCCGGCCGCAGCCGGAGCGGACAGGGCAAGCGGGAGCGGGCTGCCCGCGAGCGGCGGCCGGAGTTTGGGCCGTGGAATTTGTGTCAACACTAGTTGCAATGGTTCTGCCCATTGCCAGAGGATGGACCCGGAGACAGGCGTCCGATCCTGTTCCATATCGTCCGGAGGGAGAACCTGACATGGCTATCAAGCTCATCAATATCGGCTTCGGGAACATCGTATCGGCGAACCGGATCATCTCGATCGTCAGCCCGGAATCGGCGCCGATCAAGAGGATCATCCAGGAGGCGCGCGACCGCCACATGCTGATCGACGCGACCTACGGCAGGCGTACTCGCGCGGTCATCATCACGGACAGCGATCATGTCATCCTGTCGGCAGTCCAGCCGGAGACGGTCGCGCACCGTCTGTCCGCCAAGGACGACGATCACGACGAATAATAGCGGGGAGTACTATGAACAAGGGATTATTGATTGTATTGTCCGGCCCTTCGGGAGTCGGCAAGGGCACGGTCTGCTCGGTGCTCCGCCACAAGATGCCGGAGCTCGTCTACTCCGTCTCGGCCACGACGCGCTCGCCGCGCCAGGGCGAGACGGACGGCATCAACTATTTCTTCAAGTCGCGCGACCAGTTCCAGGAGATGATCGCGCGCGGAGCCATGCTGGAGCACGCGGAGTACGTCGGCAACTACTACGGCACGCCGCGCGATTTCGTCGAGCAGACGATCAACAGCGGCAAGGACATCATCCTCGAGATCGAGGTGCAGGGGGCGCTCAAGGTCAAGGAGACGTTCCCGCAGGGCGTCTTCATTTTCCTGATGCCGCCTTCGCTCGACGTGCTCAAGCAGCGCATCGTCGGCCGCGGCACCGAGAGCCAGGACGTGATCGACTCGCGCATGTCGGTCGCCGCCGAGGAGATCGGACTCATCCGCTACTATGACTACGCGGTCGTCAACGACGAGATCGAGGCTGCCTGCCACCGCATCCAGAGCATCGTCACGGCCGAGCACTGCCGCAAGGAGCGCTTCCTCGCCAATCTGCCGGAGACCGTGAAGACCGCCGCATCCGAAAAAGCCTGAACGGAGTGATTCGAACGATGTTGTATCCATCCATTGACGAAATGATGAAGAAGGTCGACAGCAAGTATTCTCTGGTCGTAGCGGCAAGCCGCCGCGCGCGCTCCCTGCGCGACGGAGAGAAGAGCGAGCTCAAAGGGGCCAAGTCCCATAAGCAGGTCGGCGTCGCTCTCGAGGAGATCTACCACGATCTTCTGCAGGTCGAGCAGCGCAACGAGGACTAGCCGGCTTTTCGGATCGGTCCGCCTGGCCCCTCGGCCCGGCGGAGCCAGCAGCCGCATAGCGCATGAATTAACAACCCTTGCGGTTGTTATTTTTTTATCGCCAGGCAAAACAGGCAGATAGCAGAAAGGAGCTGCGGACATGCTACGCGGCAAAACGATCCTACTCGGCGTCACCGGCGGCATCGCCGCCTACAAGGCGGCCGCCTTGTGCAGCAAGCTCGTGCAGAAGGGCGCCGAGGTCCATGTCATCATGACGGAATCGGCGGTCCGCTTCATCGCGCCGCTCACGCTGCAGACGCTCTCGCGCCACCCGGTGCATCTCGATACGTTCGACGAGAAGGATCCGGCCGTCGTGACGCACATCGACCTCGCGGACCGCGCCGACCTCATCCTGATCGCGCCGGCGACGGCGAATTCGCTGGCCAAGCTGGCCGCAGGGCTCGCCGACGACATGCTGTCGACGACGCTGCTCGCGGCGACGGCGCCGATCATCGCCGCGCCTGCGATGAACGTGCACATGTACGAGCATCCGGCGACGGTCGCCAACATGGAGACGCTCGGCCGGCGGGGCGTTCGCTTCCTCGATCCGGGCACGGGCCAGCTTGCCTGCGGCTATGTCGCCAAGGGACGGCTCGCCGAGCCGGAGGAGATCGTGCTCGCGGTCGAGAAGTTCTTCGCCTCGCGGACGCTGCTGGCCGGCAAGCGGCTGCTCGTCACGGCCGGCGGCACGGTGGAGCGCTTCGATCCGGTGCGCTACCTGACCAATGATTCCTCCGGCAAGATGGGCTTCGCGATCGCGGAGGCGGCACGCGACATGGGCGCCGAGGTGACGGTCGTCGCCGCCCGCACGGACGTGCCGGCGCCCGGCGGCGTGGAGCTCGTGCGCGTCGAGTCGGCGGAGCAGATGCTGGAGGCGGTGCTGTCCCGCTATGCGGAGGCGGACATCGTCGTCAAGGCGGCCGCCGTCGCCGACTACCGGCCGGTCGAGCGCCATGCCTCCAAGCTCAAGAAGTCGGCCGGCACGCTTACGCTGGAGCTGGAAAAAACGACGGACATCCTGGCGGAGCTCGGCCGCCGCAAAAGCGGCCAGTTCCTCGTCGGCTTCGCGGCGGAGACCGAGCGGCTGGCGGAGCATGCGATGGACAAGCTGCGCCGCAAAAACTGCGATCTGATCGTCGCCAACGACGTGACGATGGAAGGCGCGGGCTTCGGCGGCGATACGAACGCGGTGCAGGTGTTCGACCGGGACGGCGCGGCGCTTTCGCTGCCGGTGCAGAGCAAGCGCGAGACGGCCGAAAGGCTGCTCGGACTCGTCGCCTCGCGGCTCGGAGGCGCGTCGCCGGAGGGCTCGCGATGAGCCGCGTCGCCGGCGTCATCGTCGACGTGCCGAGCCGCAGCACGGACCGGCCGTTCAGCTATGCCGTGCCGGCGGACATGCGGGCGTGGATCGAGCCCGGCAGCCGCGTCGGCGTGCCGTTCGCCGGCCGCACGCTGCAAGGGTTCGTCGTCAGCCTGGCGGACGAGCCTCCGGCCGAAGGCCCGGCCAAGCTCAAGCCGATCGCGGAGCTGCTCGATCCGCTGCCGCCGCTGCTGCCGGATCTGGTGGAGCTGGCGCGGTGGATCAGCGAGAAATATTGCTGCACATGGACGGCGGCGCTGCAGGCGATGGTGCCTTCGGCGATCAAGGGCAAGGCGGAGCGGCATCTGCGGCTGGCAGAGGGCGCAGACGAGCCGGCTGCCGAAGCTGCGGCCGAGTCGGCTGCGGCGCGGTCCGATGACGGCCGGCCGGAGGCGTTTTGGGCCATGCCGGGAGAGGCGGCTCCGGAGCTGCCGCCGTCCGAGACGCTGCCGCAGGAGCTCGTCCGCGAGCTGCGCCGCCACGGCAGCCTGAAGCTGGAAGCGGCGCGGCAGCGATGGCCGGAGGCGGGCGGCGCGATCAAGCGCGCGCTCGCGCAAGGCGTGCTGATCGAGGAGACGTCGATCCGCGACCGCATCGGCGTGCGCACGCAGCTCACCGTCTATCCGCCGCTGGACCGCGAAGCGGCGCAGGCGGCGCTGGAGGCGCTGCCCGGCACGGCCAAGCGGCAAAAGGAGCTGCTCCTTTACGTGCTCGCGCTCGAAGGGCCGGTGACGCTGCAGGCGATGCTGGCCGACACCGGCGCCAGCGCCTCGTCGGCCAAGGCTTTGGCGGACAAGGGCTACATCCTCGTCGAGGAGGCGGAGCAGCAGCGCGACCCGTACGCCGGACGCGAGTTCCGCCGCTCCGAGCCGCTGCCGCTGACGGACGCGCAGCGCGAGGTATTCGTGCGCATCCGGGATGCGGTGGAGCGGACGGCTCCCGCGACGTTCCTGCTGCAGGGAGTGACCGGCAGCGGCAAGACCGAGATCTACATGCAGTCCATCCAGCGCGCGCTGGAGCTCGGCCGCGAGGCAATCGTGCTCGTGCCCGAGATCTCGCTGACGCCGCAGATGGTCGAGCGCTTCAAAGGCCGCTTCGGCGACGAGGTGGCCGTCCTGCACAGCCGCCTCTCGAGCGGCGAGCGCTACGACGAGTGGCGGCGCATCCGCCGCGGCGGCGCCAAGGTGGCGATCGGGGCGCGCTCGGCGGTGTTCGCTCCGTTTGCCCGGCTCGGCCTCATCGTCATCGACGAGGAGCATGAGTCGAGCTACAAGCAGGAGGAGACGCCCAAATACCACGCCCGGGACGTCGCCGTGCAGCGGGCCCGCCAGCACGGCGCCGTCGTCGTGCTCGGCTCGGCGACGCCGTCGCTGGAGACGTACGCGGCCGCGGCGCGGGACGGGGCGGGCGGCGCGCTGCTGCGCCTGTCCGAGCGCGCCGTCGCCAGCGCTCTTCCGCCCGTGACGGTGACCGACATGCGCGACGAGCTCAAGAGCGGCAACCGCTCCATGTTCAGCCGCGCGCTGCACGAGGCGCTGCAGGCGCGGCTCGAGCGCGGCGAGCAGTCGGTGCTGCTGCTGAACCGGCGCGGCTACTCGACGTTCGTCATTTGCCGCTCCTGCGGCTATACGGCGCTCTGCCCGCACTGCGACATTTCGCTCACCTACCACCAAAAGACGCGGGCGATGCGCTGCCATTACTGCGGCCATGCGGAGCTCGCGCCGAGCGCCTGCCCGTCCTGCGAGAGCGAGCAGATCCGCTATTTCGGCGCGGGCACGCAAAAGGTCGAGGAGGAGCTGGCCAAGCTGTTCCCCGGCATCCGCGTCATCCGCATGGACGTCGACACGACGACGGAGAAGAACGCGCATGAAAAATGGCTCAAGCTGTTCGGCGAGCGCAAGGCCGACGTGCTGCTCGGCACGCAGATGGTCGCCAAAGGGCTCGACTTCCCTTATGTGACGCTCGTCGGCGTCATCGCGGCGGATACGTCGCTCAACCTGCCCGACTTCCGGGCGGCGGAGCGGACGTTCCAGCTGCTGACGCAGGTGGCCGGGCGCGCGGGGCGCCATCATCTGCCGGGAGAGGTCATCATCCAGACGTACAACCCGGAGCATTATGCGGTCATCGCCTCGCAGCGGCATGATTACGAGGGCTTCGTCGCGGAAGAGATGAAGCATCGCCGGATGATGGGCTATCCGCCGTTCTGCCGGCTCATCCTCGTGACGATGTCCCATGAGCAGCTCGCGACGCTGTCGGCGGCGAGCGACCGCTTCGCCCGCCGGCTGATCGAGCTGGCCGGCCAGCGCGGCGTGCTGCAGCCGCTGCACGGCAGCGGCGCGCGGGCGCTCGAGCTGCTCGGTCCGGTCGCCTCGCCGATTTCCCGCATCAAGGACCGGTACCGGTTCCAGTGCATGGTCAAATACCGCGGAGCGGTGCCGGCCGCCGAGCTCGTCTCGGAGGCGATCCGGCAGGCCGAGGCCGAGGCGCCGCGCAGCGGCGTGCTGTTCAGCGTCGATGTCGATCCGCATATGATTTTATAACGTTCGATTTCATCCAAGGAAGGTGCATGCCTCATGGCAATCCGTCTTATCGTTCAAAATCCCGACCCCGTCCTGCGCGAGGTCGCCAAGGAAGTCACGAAGTTCAACGCCAACCTGCACAAGCTGCTGGACAATATGGCCGATACGATGTACCACGCCGAAGGCGTCGGACTCGCCGCGCCGCAGATCGGCATCTCCAAGCGCGTCATCGTCGTCGATGTCGGAGACGACAACGGGCTGATCGAGATGGTGAACCCGGAGATCGTCGAGCGCGAGGGCGAGCAGTTCGGTCCGGAGGGCTGCCTGAGCATCCAGAACCTGAACGGCGACGTGCGCCGGGCGAACAAAATCCGCGTGCGCGGCCAGAACCGCGACGGCGAGACATTCGAGCTGGAGGCGGAAGGCTTCCTCGCGCGGGCGTTCCAGCATGAGGTGGATCATCTGAACGGCATCCTGTTCATCGACCTCGCGGAAGAGCTGTACGACGGCTCCGCGCGCGACCGCCGCGAAGGCGAGGAGTGAGGCCGATGCGCGTCGTATTCATGGGCACGCCGGAGTTCGCCGTGCCTTCGCTGCATTGGCTGATGGGCGAGGAGGCGAAAGCGCTCGGCGTCGAGGTCGTCGGCGTCGTCTCCCAGCCCGACCGTCCGAAGGGACGCAAGAAGGAGCTCGCGCCGACGCCGGTCAAGGCGGCCGCGCTGGAGTACGGGCTGCCCGTGCTGCAGCCGGAGCGGCTGCGCCGCGCGGAAGCGGTCGAGGAGCTGAAGGGGCTTGCGCCGGAGCTGATCGTGACGGCGGCGTATGGCCAGATCCTGCCGCTGTCGGTGCTGGAGATGCCGCGCCTGGGCTGCATCAACGTGCACGGCTCGCTGCTGCCGAAGTACCGGGGCGGAGCGCCGATCCAGCGTTCGATCATGAACGGCGAGGACAAGACGGGCGTGACGATCATGTACATGGCCGAAGGGCTCGACACGGGCGACATGATCAGCCGCGTCGAGGTGCCGATCACGGACGCCGACGACTCCGGCACGATGTTCGCCAAGCTGAGCGAGGCCGGCGCGCGGCTGCTCGCCGAGACGCTGCCGGAGCTGCTTGAGGGACGAGCTCCGCGCGTGCCGCAGGATGACTCGCAGGCGACGCATGCGCCGAACCTGACGCGCGAGGACGAGCGCCTCGACTGGACGCGCGGCGCGCGCGAGCTGTGGCTGCAGGTGCGCGGCCTGTCGCCGATGGCCGGCGGCTTCACGCTGCTCGGCGGCGAGCCGTTCAAGGTGCGCGCCTGCGCGCCCGAGGACAAGCCCGGGCCGGCAGGCGCGGCGCCGGGGCAGGTGCTGGATGCCGGGCCGGACGGCATCCGCGTCATGACCGGCAGCGGCGTGCTGCGGCTGACGGAAATTCAGCCGGCCGGCAAGCGGGCGATGCCCGCTGCCGAATGGCTCAAGGGTGCCCGGCTCGCAGCGGGCACCGTGCTCGGCGCGCCCGCGGCGGAGCCGGGCGCGGCAGACGCGGCCGCCGGCGAAGGCGGCCGCCGATGAGCGGCGGCCCGCAAGGCGGCCGCCGCCAGGGCGCGGCGCCGGGCAAAGCCGGCGCCGCAGGCGCGTCCCGCCGGGGCGCTGCTCCCGGCGGCAAGCCGCGCGCCGCGCAGCCGCCGGCGCGGAGGCGCCGCAGCGCGCGCGAGCTCGCGCTGGACGCGCTCGTCCGCGTCGCGACGAGCGGCGCGTACAGCAACCTGCAGCTGCATCACGCGCTGCAGGAGGCCGAGCTGTCGCGCGCCGACGCCGGGCTCGCGACCGAGCTCGTCTACGGCACGCTGCAGCGGCAGCTGACGCTCGACCGCTGGCTGCGCCAATTCGTGGCCAAAGGCTTCGCCAAGCTGGAGCCATGGGTGCTGTCGCTGCTGCGGATGAGCCTGTACCAGCTCGTCTACCTCGACCGCGTGCCGCCTCATGCGGCGGTCAACGAGGCGGTCGAGATCGGCCGCCGCCGCGGACATGCCGGCATCGCGGGCATGCTGAACGGCGTGCTGCGCAGCGCCGTCCGCCAGCTGCCGCAGCTCAAGGCGGAGGACTTCGCCTCCGAGCCGGATGCCGCGCGGCGGCTGTCGCTGCGTCATTCCTACCCGGAATGGCTGGCCGAGCGGTGGATCGCGGCATACGGCGAGGACACAGCCGAGGCGATGATGAGCGCCGGCAACGAGGCGCCGCAGGGCAGCCTGCGCGTCAACCGGCTGCGGCTCTCGCCGCAGCAGGCGCTGGAGCGGCTGCGGCAGGCGGGGCTCGACGCCCGTCCGTCCGCCGCCGCCCCATGGGCGGGCGTCGTCGTCGACCGCGGCGGCAATCTGGCCGGCACGGACGGCTATACGGAGGGGCTCTGGTCGATCCAGGACGAGAGCTCGATGATCGTCGCCGCCGCGGCCGCGCCTCAGCCCGGCTTCCGCGTGCTCGACTGCTGCGCCGCTCCGGGCGGCAAGTCGGCGCATCTCGGCGAGCTGATGGACGGGCGCGGCGAGATCGTCGCCAACGACCTGCATCCGCATAAAAAGGCTCTCGTCGAAAGCCAGGCCGCCCGCCTCGGCCTCGGCCTCATCCATGCGGTCGCCGGCGATGCGGTGGAGCTGCCGGAGCATTTCGCGCCCGGCTCGTTCGATCTCGTGCTGCTCGACGCTCCATGCTCCGGCCTCGGCGTCATCCGCCGCAAGCCGGAAATCAAATGGACCAAGTCGCCGGCCGACATCGAGGCCATCGCCGCCGTCCAGGAGCGTCTGCTGGACGCGGCGGCCGAGCTCGTGAAGCCCGGCGGCACGCTGCTCTACAGCACCTGCACGATCGCCGGCGAGGAGAACTCCGCGCAGATCGCTTCCTTCCTGGAGCGGCATCCGGCGTTCGCGCTCGATCCGGCCGGCTGGCCGGAGTCCGTGCTCGCTCCTCTGCGCGCCGCCGGCATCGGCGACGCGGATGCCGGCCGCTTCGACGGCTCGCTGCAGCTGCTGCCGCATCATTTCGGCAGCGACGGCTTCTATATCGCCCGCTTGCGCCGGGGAGATCACCGCTAGCCTTCCTCGCTCCGACCGTCGGAGCGAGGTTTTTTTTGCGCGCCTGAGGCCGCGCGCCGGCGCCGCAGCCGTCGCTTTCCGCGCTCGCGAACCGGTTCGCGAGCGCTTTTTCATTGGCGCCTCGGAGCGGTTTATATTAAACTATCGTAAAAGGAAAGCTCGCGAAGACCGCTTACAGGAGAAGATGCGCATGAAGAGCAAGTTCCGCCGGAGCATCCGATATTTGTCCACGCTGCTCGGCCTTTACGGTTTCGGCATGATCATTCATTTCTATATCCAGGCCTCGGCGCTCGGCTTCGACGCCGGCGCCGCCTGGGACTGGGCGGCCGGACAGCTGCCGATGTTCTTTTGGGGCAGCACGTTTTTCTTTTTCCTGCTGTGCGGGGCGGCGGCCTTGTTCCGCAACGTGTACGGAGGCTCGCTGCTCGTCGGCGCCGTCGCCGGCCTGACCGGCCTGGCCGTTTACGAAAAGATGAAAGCGACCGGGGAGCCGCTGTTCCCTTGGGATCTCATGCAGCTGAAGAACATGTCCGAGATGGTCTCGATGGCCGACGGCCTGTTCTCGCCGGTCGTGCTCATCCTCACCGCGCTCGTGCTGGCCGGCCTCGGCTGGCTCATCTTCAAGCTTCCGAAGCTGCGTTTTCCGCTCGTGCTGCGCGTCGCGCTCGCCGCCGCGTCGATCACGGCGGTCGCGCTGTTCGTGCAGACCGCAGGGGGCAAATATCCGGCGCTGCTCGACAAGCTCAGCTACCAGAACATTTTCTGGGATCAAAAGGCGAACTACCGCTACAACGGGTTCGTGCTCGCCTTCGCCTCCAACCTGAACCAGACGCTGATCGACGAGCCGGAAGGCTACGGGAGGGAGGCGGTGGAGGCCATCGCGGAGCGCTACGGCTCGCTGCCCGAGGCTCCGCCGGCGGCATCGCCGTCCGAGCCTCCGAACATCGTGTTCGTCATGAACGAGGCGCTGTTCGACGCGACGCGGCTGACGGAATACAAGCTCGCCGAGGATCCGCTGCCGTTTTGGCATGGCGCGCAGCAGTCCCGGCCGTCGGGCTACGTCCTTTCTCCTGAATTCGGCGGCAGCACGGCGAACGTCGAGTTCGAGGCGCTGACGGGGCTGTCGATGTCGCTGCTTCATGACGGCGCGGTGCCGTTCCAGCAAAATCTGACGAAGCAGACGGATCTGCCCTCGGTCGTGAGCATCCTCAAGAGCCGGGGCTACGACGCGCTCGCTCTCCACCCGTACGACAAGACGTTCTACAGCCGCAACCAGGTCTATCCGATGCTCGGCTTCGAGCGGTTCATCGGGCAGGACGACATGAAAAACCGCGAGTGGCTCGGCTCGCGCAGCTATCTGTCCGACATGGCGGCGATGAAGGAAGCGGCGCAGGAGCTGGAGAAGGCGGACGGCAAGCCGTTGTTCCTGCATCTGGTCACGATGCAGAACCATTACCCGTATACGAACAAGGAGATCCACGGCGGCAACTCGATCGAGGCCGAAGGCGTCGATCCGGCGCTGAAGGACCAGCTGGAGACGTACGTCGAGGGCATCAAGCAGACGGACGGCGCGCTCCGCTACCTGAACGAAGCGATCCAGAAGTTGGACCGGCCGACGCTCGTCGTGCTCTGGGGCGACCATCTGCCGGGGCTTCCGGCGAAAATCTACGAGGATGCCGGCTGGACCGACGAGCGCCTGCGCCATGAGACGCCGCTGCTGCTGCTGGCCAACTACGAGCTCGGACGCGAGCCGCTCGGGACGATCAGCCCGTCGTTCGCCGGACCGCTCGCGCTGCGTTATGCGGGACTTCCGCAGCCGGCTTTCTACAAGCTGCTCGAGGCGGTGCGGCAGCAGCTGCCCGGCCTCGGCAAAAAGGTGACGCTGGGCGCCGGAGGCGCGGCGCTCGACAAGGCGGCGCTGACGGAGGAGCAGCAGCGCCTGCTGGACGACTACCGCATGATCCAGTTCGACCTGCTCGAAGGCCAAGGGTACGCCAAGGAGCTGCTGTTCGGGGAAGGAAGCTAAGGCGGGAGCAAGGATGGACGGAGCGGCGGCTCCGTCCTTTCTTGTTGCGCCGGGCCGTCTCGAGCCGGCTTCTTCCGCCCGTCCTCGCGCGGGCGGCCAGCGGCAGCGAGCCCGGGCCAGGCATGGCTGTGGTCTTGGAATGGACGTTTGTGGTAAACTAGAGCGACGAGCGTCCTGCGGAGGCAGTGCCGGACGGCGCTCCAAGAACGATGAAATGAGATGAAGCATTGAGATGAAAGCATTCGATCAGCCTTATATCGTGGAAACACCCTTTATATATGACTATTCCCTGGAGCAGCTGCAGGACTGGATGAAGGAGCAGGGAGAGCCCGCCTTCCGGGCCGGCCAGCTGTTCGACTGGCTCTATGTCAAGCGCGTCTCCTCGTTCGACGAGATGACGAATCTGCCGAAGCCGCTGAGGGACAAGCTGGCGGCCTCGTTCCAGTTCATCACCCTGAACGAGATCACCCGCTTCGAGTCCAAGGACGGCACGGTCAAGTTCCTGTTCGGCCTGCATGACAACCATGCGATCGAGACGGTCATCATGCGCCACAACTACGGCAACAGCGTCTGCGTCACGACGCAGGTCGGCTGCCGGATCGGCTGCACGTTCTGCGCCTCGACGCTCGGCGGCCTCAAGCGCAACCTGACGTCGGGCGAGATCGTCGCGCAGGTCGTCAAGGCGCAGCAGATGCTCGATCCGGAGGATCAGCGGGTGTCGAGCATCGTCATCATGGGCTCCGGCGAGCCGTTCGAGAACTACGAGGCGACGATGGCGTTCCTGCGCATGATGATCCATCCGAAGGGACTGAACATCGGCCAGCGCCACATCACCGTCTCCACGAGCGGCATCGTGCCGAGCATGTACAAGTTCACGGAGGAGAACACGCAGATCAACCTCGCGATCTCGATCCATGCCCCGAACGACGAGCTGCGCTCCAAGCTGATGCCGGTCAACCGCCGCTATCCGTTCCAGGAGGTCATCGACGCCTGCCGCAACTACATCGCCAAGACCGGGCGCCGCATCACGTTCGAGTACGCGCTCATCGGCGGCACGAACGACCGTCCCGAGCATGCGCAGGAGCTCGCCGAGGTGCTGCAGGGCATGCTTTGCCACGTCAACCTCATCCCGGTCAACCATGTGCCGGAGCGCAAGTACGTGCGCACGCCGCGGGAGGATATTTTCGAGTTCCAGCGCATTCTCGAGAAAAACGGCATCAACGCGACGATCCGTCGCGAGCAGGGCCATGACATCGCCGCTGCCTGCGGGCAGCTTCGAGCGAAACATATGGAACTAACGTAACGAGGTGACGGGATGTTGACAGTGAACCGCAGTGATATCGGCCGCATCCGGATGGCCAACGAGGATCGTTCCTGGGCAGGCGTGACGGCCGGAGGGCTGACGCTTGCGATCGTGGCCGACGGCATGGGCGGCCATCAGGCCGGCGACGTCGCCAGCCAGCTCGCCGTCGACGCCTTCCGCGAGGCGATGGAGCCGCTTCCGGCGGGGGTATCCGCCGACGAGGCGAGCCGCATGCTGCAGGAGGCGATCCGGCGCGCCAACGAGGTCGTGTACGACATGGCGTCCCGCAACGAGCAGTACCACAACATGGGCACGACGGTCGTCGCGGCCCTGTTCGTCGAGGACAGCCGCCTCATCCTCGGCCATATCGGCGACAGCCGCGCGTACCGGATCTCGGAGCAGGGCATCGCCCAGCTGACCGAGGACCACACGCTCGTCAACGAGCTCGTGCGCTCCGGCCAGATCAGCTTCGAGGAGGCGGCCCATCATCCGCGCCGCAACGTGCTGACGCGGGCGCTCGGCACCGACGAGGAGGTGGAGCTGGACGTCCGGATGCTCGACTGGCAGCCGGGCGACATCCTGCTGCTGTGCAGCGACGGCCTGAGCGGCATGCTGGACGACAGCGAGCTGCTGCAAGTGGCGGGAGAGGCCGGCCTGAGCCTCGAGGCCAAGGCGGACCGCCTCATCTCGCTCGCGCTCGCCGCCGGCGGAGACGACAATATCACGGTAGTCCTGATGCAATCCGGCGCCGCAGCGGACGGGGAGGAGTGAGGACTTCATCATGATCGGAAGAGAACTAGGGGGCCGCTACGAGATTCTGACGCGCATCGGCGGCGGGGGCATGGCGCTCGTCTACAAGGCCCATGACCTGCTGCTCAGCCGCAACGTCGCGGTCAAGGTGCTGCGGCAGCAGTACGTGCACGACGAGGAGTTCATCCGCCGCTTCCGGCGGGAAGCCCAGTCGGCGGCGGCGCTGTCCCATCCGAACGTCGTCAGCATCTACGATGTCGGCCAGGAAGAAGAGATCCACTATATCGTCATGGAATGCGTCGACGGCCAAAACCTCAACGAGGTCATCCAGGAGCGCGCGCCGCTCCAGGCGGACGAGGCGGTGCGCATCGCGGCGCAGATCGCCGACGCCCTCGACCATGCCCATCAGAACCATATCATCCATCGGGACATCAAGCCGCACAACATCCTGATCGGCAAGAACGGCCGCGTCAAGGTGACGGACTTCGGCATCGCGCGCGCCGTCACCTCGTCGACGATCACCCAGACGGGCTCCGTCATCGGCTCGGTGCATTACTTCTCGCCGGAGCATGCCAAGGGCGTCAGCGCCGGCGAGAAATCCGACATCTACTCGCTCGGCATCGTGCTCTATCAGATGGTGACCGGCAAGCTGCCTTTCCTCGGAGAGAGCCCGATCAGCGTCGCGCTCAAGCATCTGCAGGAGCCGCTGGAGGATCCTCGCACGGTCAATCCGCTTGTGCCGCAGAGCGTCGAGAACATCATCATCAAGGCGCTGCGCAAAAATCCGTCCGAGCGCTACCGCTCGGCGGGCGAGATGCTGGAGGATCTGGAGACGGCGCTGTCGCCTGCGCGCCGCAACGAGCCGAAGCTGCAGTTCGGCGGCGGCGACTTCGACGAGACGCGCGTCATGCCGGCGATCCGGCCGGGCCTCGGGCTCAAGGAGCCGGTCCGTGCGGGCGCAGAGCCGCCTCCGCTGCCGGAGGACGGACAGGCGACCGCTCGCCAGGAGGCCGTCGACGAAGAACAGGACGAGGAGCCGGCGCGCCGGCGCGGCTGGGTGAAGCCGCTCGTCATCGTGCTCTCGACGCTGGCCGTGCTGGCCGTCGTCTACGGCGTGTTCCGGCTCGTCTCCGGCTCGCTCGACGTCGCGGAGGTCGACGTGCCTTATGTCGTCGGCATGACCGAGACGGACGCCAAAGCCGCGCTCGAGGCAAAGGGGCTGCTGCTGGAGGAGCCGTCCATCCGGGCGTTCAAGCCGGACGTGCCGAAGGATCAGGTATTCGCCCAGTCCAAGTCCAACATGCGCGTGAAGACCGGCTCGAGGGTCCGGCTGTCGATCAGCGACGGGCCTGAGCTCAAGCAGCTCGGGGACTACAAGGGGCAGAAGGCCTCCGACGTCGTCGCGGCGCTTCGGGCGCTCGGCTTCCCGGAAGGATCGATCCGCCTGAACGAGGTCGCCGACGATTCGGCGGAGCCGGGCGTCGTGCTGAGCCAGGAGCCGGGCGCGAACAGCCAGCTTGATCCGCTCGTCGATACGGTGACGCTGACCGTCAGCAAAGGTCCGGAGACGGTGAAGATGCCGGATCTCGTCGGCAAGACGACCGAGGAGGCCCGCAAGCTCATCGCGGACGCGGGCTTGCAGCTTCGAGAAGACAACATCGTCAAGGAAGGCAGCTACAGGCCGGAGGGCGAAGTGCTCTCGCAGTTCCCTTACGATGCCGGCAGTCCGGCCCGCAAGGGCGAGCAGGTGTCGATCACCGTCAGCTCGGGCCTGCCGAAGGACGCGCTGGAGTACACGTTCGACCTGCTCATCTCTCCGGCTCGGGCCGGCAAGGCGAGCGAGATCCGCATCGTCTACACCGACGCGACCGGCAAGGACATCGAGGCCCACAAGCGCGCGATCAAGGATACGCGCAGCTTCCCGGTGAAGGTCGTGCTCGCGCCGAACACGGAGGCGTTCGTCAGCGTCTACCGCGACGGCCAGCTCGCCGACACGTTCTCCCGCACTTACGACGAGGTGAAGAGCGGCGCCGACAGCGGTCCGACGACCGTGCCGGGTTCCGAGCCGAGCCCGCCGCCTGTCGCCTCGCCGGAAACGAGCCCGTCGGCCGATCCGAACGCGGCCGCGAGCCCCGACGGGCAGAGCGACGGCCAGGAGACCGCATTCGGCAGCGGCGACGGGGAGGACGGACACGATGACTAAGGACGGCTCGGCCCGCGAGGGCCAAGGACTGATCGTCAAAGCTCTGAGCGGCTACTATTATGTGGCGGAGGACGGCGGCTCGGAGCAGCCGATCCAATGCCGCGCGCGCGGCATTTTCAAGAAGCGCGGCGAGTCGCCGCTCGTCGGCGATCGCGTCGACTTCAGCGTCAGCGGCACGGGAGAAGGCACGGTCGAGGCGATCCATCCGCGGACGACGGAGCTCGTGCGGCCGCCGGTCGCCAACGCCGATCTGGCCGTGCTCGTCTTTTCGGTCACGGAGCCTTCGCTCAGCCTGACGCTGCTGGACAAGTTCCTCGTGCACATCGAGCATGCGGGGCTGGAGGCGGTGCTCTGCCTCAGCAAGCAGGACTTGTCGGAGGAGGGCCGCAAGGAGGCGATCGAGGCGGCGGAGACGGTGCAGCGGATCTACGGACGCATCGGCTACCGGGTCATCGGCACGAGCTCGCGTCAAGGCTCCGGCCTCGAGGAGCTGCGCGGGACGCTCGAAGGGCGGCTCGCGCTGTTCGCCGGACAGTCCGGCGTCGGCAAGTCCTCGCTGCTCAACGCGCTGCTGCCCGGGCTCGAGCTGGAGACGAGCGAGATCAGCGCCCGGCTCGGCCGCGGACGGCATACGACCCGGCACGTCGAGCTGGTGCGCGTCGGCAGCGGCCATGTAGCGGATACGCCGGGCTTCAGCCAGCTCGATTTTCAGGAGCTCGGCATCGAGGACCTCGGCTACGGCTTCCGCGAGTTCCGGGCGCTGTCCGCAGGCTGCAAGTTCCGGGGCTGCACGCATACGCATGAGCCGGACTGCGCCGTGCTGGCGGCGCTGGCGGCGGGCGAGGCGGCGCAAAGCCGGCATGACAGCTACGTCCAGTTCCTGGGCGAGATGAAAGAGAAAAAGCGGAGGTACTGACCATGACCATCATCGCACCCTCGATTCTATCCGCTGATTTTGCCAAGCTCGGCGATGAGATCGCCGCGATCGAGCAGGCCGGCGCCGACTGGATCCACGTCGACGTCATGGACGGCCGGTTCGTGCCGAACCTGACGTTCGGCCCGCCGGTCATCTCCGCCGTGAGGGGAGCGACGAAGCTTCCCTTCGACGTGCATCTGATGATCGAGCAGCCGGAGCGCAGCATCGCCGATTACGCGGCGGCCGGCGCGGACCGCATCACCGTGCATCTCGAGGCTTGCACGCATCTGCACCGCACGCTGCATCAGATCAAGGAGCTCGGGCTTCCGGCCGGAGTCGCGATCAATCCGGCGACGCCGATCAGCCTGCTGGAGCCGGTGCTGGAGGATGTCGACCTCGTGCTCGTCATGACGGTCAATCCCGGCTTCGGCGGCCAGTCGTTCATCCCGTACTCGCTGCAGAAGCTGCGCGACCTGCGCTCGCGGCTGCACGAGCGCGGCCTGAGCGGCGTCTCCGTCCAGGTGGACGGAGGCATCAATCCGTCGACCTCGGCGCTCGTGCGCGAGGCCGGCGCGAACGTGCTCGTCGCCGGCAGCTTCGTCTTCGGCCATCAGTCGCCTGCCGCGGCGATCGCCGCGCTGAGGTAGGCCGGATGAGAGAGAGGCTGAAAACCATCGCGGTCGTCGCCGGCTACGCGCTGCTCGGCGGAGCGCTGCTGGCGATGTTCGTGCTCGTCCAGAGCATGCTCCGCTTCGTCTTCTCGCTGATCGCGCTTTGGCTCGGCGTGCGCTTCTTCCGCAGCCACGAATCGCTCTGGCGCCGCATCGGCTTCGTCGTTTCCGCGCTCGTTTTCTTCTTCCTGATCGTGCTGTTCGTCACGATGGTGATGTTCATCCGCGACGGCATGCCGACCGCGCCCTAGCGGCTTCACGGCCGGGACGAGGCAGCGGAGCGCCGGCATGCGGCGCCTTCTCGCTGGCAACTTGGGCTCGGCCCCCGGAATAGGACATCGCGGGTCCGCATAGGATGGTTACATGAACCTAGGTTCTTGTAGCCTTTTTTGCTTTCGAGGGAATGGGCCCGTGCGGCCTGAAACGGGGATGAACATGCAGGCCCGGCAGTGCTGCCCGTCAACGATCAGCGATCTCGAGGAGGGATGAAGCATGAAGTTCTATACGATCAAGCTGCCGAAGTTTTTGGGCGGATTCGTCAAGGCGATCCTGAACACCTTCCAGAAAAGCTGAGCGATGGCGACTGCGGCTGCCGGCCGCCCGACTTTCGATCCCGAGCGTCAGAGAGCGCCGCGCCGGCACGGCGCACGCTCTTTTTCGCGTGCCGCGGCAGGGGCAAGCCGCCGCAGGGCGAAAAAAAACAGCGTTCCTGCCGTCTGGTGAACGGCGGAACGCTGTTTTTGCGGTTATACACGAGTGACTTTGCCGGATTTCAGTGCGCGGGTGCTGACCCAAACGCGTTTTGGCTTGCCGTCGACCAGAATGCGGACCTTCTGAACGTTGACGCCCCAAGTGCGGCGGTTGCGGTTATTCGCGTGGGAAACATGGTTTCCTGTGCCGGGTGCCTTACCCGTAACGAAGCATTTGCGAGACATGCAGTACACCTCCTTTGCAGCTTGCAGGTTGCAAGTACGAAACCGAAGGATTCCGTAGGCAAACATACTTGGTTATCTTATCATAGAACGTCCGTCTCATCAACCATCGTTTGGCAGGAGACGCGGGCGGGAAAACGGCGCAAATACGCGAAAACGGAAGAGAACGGCGTTTCAGACTTCATAAACGGCTCCGTTTATAGTACAATGAAGGTCAGTCCCGGCCAAATCGGGGCTTTGGGCGCAGTCGGCATCAGCCGAACGGCCCGCAGAGAAGGAGCGTGTGACCGGCCATGCCTATGCAGCTTGCCAACGAATTAGGTAAAATCAACGTAACAGACGATGTAATCGCCGTCATCGCGGGCTCGGCGGCGCTGGAATGCTACGGCCTTGTCGGCATGGCATCCCGCAAGCAGCTCAAGGACGGAATCGCCGAATTGCTCAAGCGGGACAACCTCTCGAGAGGCGTCGAGGTGCGGCGCGAGAACGAGGAGACGCATATCGACCTGCACATCATCGTCGGCTACGGCACCCGGATTTCCGAGGTTGCCCACAACATCCAGACCAAGGTCAAATACGTACTGAATGAAGTGATCGGCCTGAAGGTCGACCATGTCCATATTTTTGTCCAGGGCGTGCGGGTCATCCGTTAGTCAGGAAGGGGAAATTTTGCTTGGGAAAGCGCTTTATTAATGGTTCGGACTTCGCCGGTATGGCTTTGCTCGGTGCGGAGAAGCTGCAGCGCGGCGCGGAGCGCGTCAACGCTCTGAATGTATTTCCCGTTCCGGACGGCGATACGGGAACGAACATGAACTTAACGATGGCCTCGGGGGTGCGCGAGCTGCAGAGCAAGCGCTCGGACTCGGTCGGCCGTACGGCGGAGGCGCTGTCCAAGGGACTGCTGATGGGCGCTCGCGGCAACTCCGGCGTCATTCTGTCCCAGCTGTTCCGCGGCACGGCCAAGGCGCTGTCCGGACTCGACGAGGCCGACCCGAGCCAATTCGCGGCGGCTCTCCAGCAAGGCGTCGACATGGCCTACAAGGCCGTCGTCAAGCCGGTGGAGGGCACGATCCTCACCGTCGCGCGCGAGACGGCGCGGCATGCCCAGCAGGCCGCCCGCCGGGCGCCTGACATGGAGTCGCTGCTGCAGGAGGTGTACGCGGCGGCGAACGAATCGCTGCAGCGCACGCCGGAGCTGCTCCCGGTGCTCAAGCAGGTCGGCGTCGTCGACTCCGGAGGCCAGGGCCTCGTGCTCATTTACGAAGGCTTTCTCGAGTACCTTGCCGGCAGCCCGGCGGAGACGGGCGACACGGCGAGCGAGGCGGCTCCGGCGGAGTCGTTCCGCTACCTGGCGGACGCTCCGCGCGCCGCCGAGCCGGCCAGGCCGTCCATCCCTTCCGCGGGTGGCAATGCCCAGGCCCAGCTGTCGACGAGCGAGATCGAGTTCTTCTACGACATGGAGTTCTTCATCAAGCGCCGGCTCGCGCCTCCGGGAGCTCCGGCGTTCGACGAGGACGCGTTCCGGCGGGCGCTCGCCGTGGACGGGGACTCCATCATCGTGATCGCCGACGACGAGATCGTCAAGGTGCACGTGCATTCCCGCCGTCCCGGCGACGTGCTCAACCTGGCGTACCAGTACGGCGAGCTGACCGAGCTGCATATCCTCAACATGCGCGAGCAGCATCGGGAGATCGTCGGCGAGGAGATCGACTTCAGCGCTCTCGGCTCCGACCTTGCGCCGGATGAGGCGCTGGCCGTCGCCGAGGTGCTGACCGGCGCCTCGCCGCAGGGCATCGCCGAGGCCGCTTATGAATGGGCGCCGTACGGCATCGTCGCGGTCGCGATCGGCGACGGCATCTCCGGCATTTTCAGCGACAACAACGTCGACGTCGTCCTCTCGGGCGGCCAGACGATGAACCCGAGCACGGAGGACTTCCTCAAGGCGATCGACTCGCTGCCGGCGGAGCATATCTTCCTGCTGCCCAACAACGGCAACATCATTCTGGCGGCGGAGCAGGCGGCCGAGCTGTCCGAACGCTCCGTATCCGTCATCCCGACCCGCACGGTGCCCCAAGGGCTCGCCGCCGTGCTCGCCTTCAAGGAGAGCGAGACGCCGGAGCGCAATACGGCCCTCATGGCCGGCGCCGCGGAAGCGGTCCGCTCCGGCAGCGTCACCCAGGCGGTGCGCCAGACGGAGATCGACGGCGTCGAGGTGCAGGAGGGCGACTACATCGGCATCGTCGAAAAACGGATCGTCATCTCCGAGCCGGACCTCCAGGAAGCGTGCCGCGGCCTCATCGGCCAGCTGCTCGAGAACGGCGGAGACCTGCTGACGATCCTCACCGGCGAGGGCTCCGAGCCGTCCGGCACGGACGAGCTGGCGAGCTGGGTCTCCGAGACCTATCCGGACATCGAGCTTGAAGTGCATGAGGGCGGACAGCCTCTTTATCCGTATTTATTCGCCCTCGAATAATCGAAGCCGCGCCGCCGGAGCGGCATATCATTCCTTGCGTTCCCCGACAGCGGGACGCAGGGCCGTGGAGGTAGCCCTATGACTCAGGTTCGCATCGTAACCGACAGCACGTCGGATATTCCGGAGGAGATCCGAAGGGAGCTCGGCATCGAGATGGTGCCGCTGCAGGTCCTGTTCGGCACGGAAGCCTTTCTGGACTCGATCACGCTGAAGTCGGAGGCGTTCTACGACAAGCTGGTCGAATTCAGCGGCCTGCCGACGACCTCCCAGCCGTCGCCGGCCGAATTCATGGTCGTCTACGAGCGGCTGCTGGACGAGACGCCGGACGCGCCGATCCTCTCCATCCATCTGTCCTCGCAGTTCAGCGGCACGTACCAGTCGGCGCTGCTCGCGAGCACGATGCTCGAGCGCGAGGCGGACATCGCCGTGTTCGACTCCCGTTCGGCTTCCTGCGGCATCGGCATGCTCGTCATCCGCGCCGCGCAGATGGCCCGCGAGGGCAGCTCCAAGGACGAGATCCTGGCCGAGATCGAGCGCATGCGCAGCGAGACGGAGCTGTACTTCCTCGTCGACACGCTCGAATACCTCCAAAAAGGCGGACGGATCGGCAAGGCTTCCGCACTCATCGGCTCTATCCTAAATATCAAGCCGATCCTGACGATCGACCCTACCGGCGTGATCACGCCGGTAGACAAGGTGCGCGGCTCCAAAAAAGCGATCCAGCGCATCGTCGACATGCTTCGCGAGAAGTTCCCGCCGGAGCAGCCGGTCGCCGTTCACTTCGCCTGGACGCATCAGAGAGGCTCCGCTCTGGACCTGCAGGAGGCGATCACGTCGAGCTTCAACGTGCAGTCGACTTCCATCACGACGCTCGGTCCGGTCGTCGGCGCCCATGTCGGTCCCGGCACTGTCGCCGTGTTCATGCACCGCAAATGAATCCTCCATCTGCCCTGCCGGAATCCGTTCCGGCGAGGCAAATCAAAGGCGTGAGCGCTCCGAAGGAGCAGGAGCTTCACGCCTTTGGCATCTATACCGTGCTGGATCTGCTGAACTACTTCCCGTTCCGCTATGAGGACTACCGGCTGCGCTCGCTGGCCGAGGTCAAGGACGGAGAGAAGATCACGATCCAAGGCATCGTGCGCGGCCTGCCGATGGTCGCCCGCTTCGGCAAGGGCAAGACGCGCATCACCGCGAAGACGGAGGCGGACGGGCAGCTGATCACCGCCGTCTGGTTCAACCGCATGTTCATCAAGGACCAGCTGCAGCTCGGTCGGGAAATTACGCTGACCGGCAAGTGGGATGCGCGGCGCATGCAGATCACCGTCACCGATTCGGAGTTTCCGGACAAGGGAACGGCCAAGACCGGCACGCTGCAGCCGGTCTATTCCGTCGGCGGCACGATCACGCAATCGTGGATGCGCAAGACGATCCGCCAGGCGCTGGAGCAGTTCGGGCCGCTGCTGGAGGAGAACCTGCCGGAGCGGCTGCTGCGCAAATACCGCCTCATGCCGAGAAGCGAGGCGGTCTATCACATCCATCATCCCGACGATCCGAAGGACGGCCAGGGCGCGCGGCGGCGGCTCGTCTACGAGGAGCTGTTCCTGTTCCAGCTCAAGCTGCAGGCGTACCGCATGCTGAACCGGCGCAAGGCGGACGGCATCGTGCATCGCGTCGACCCGGAGATCATCCGGCAGTTCGCGGCCTCGCTGCCGTTCGAGCTGACCGATGCGCAGAAGAAGGTCGTCAACGAGATTCTCGCCGACATGCGCCAGCCGTCGGCGATGAACCGGCTGCTGCAGGGCGACGTCGGCGCCGGCAAAACCGTCGTCGCCGCGATCGCGCTGCTCGCCGCCGTCAAGGCGGGCCATCAAGGCGCGCTCATGGTGCCGACCGAGATTTTAGCCGAGCAGCACATGCGCTCCTTGACGCGCCTGTACGAAGGGACGGGGCTGCAGACGGCGCTGCTGACAGGCAGCGTCAGCGACAAGAAGCGCCGGGACCTGCTCGCCGGCCTGCAGATGGGGCTGATCGACGTGCTCATCGGCACGCATGCGCTCATCCAGGACGATGTGGAATTCCGCTCGCTCGGCCTCGTCGTCACCGACGAGCAGCATCGCTTCGGCGTCAACCAGCGCAGCGTGCTGCGGCGCAAAGGGCCGAGCCCCGACGTGCTGACGATGACGGCGACGCCGATTCCGCGGACGCTGGCGATCACGGCGTTCGGCGACATGGACGTCTCGACGATCAAGGAGCGGCCGAAGGGGCGCATCCCGATCCAGACGTACTGGGTCAAGCACGGCATGATGGACCGCGTGTACGGCTTCATCCGGCGCGAGATCGACGGCGGCCGGCAGGCGTACGTCATCTGCCCGCTCATCGAGGAATCGGAGAAGCTCGACGTGCAGAACGCGATCGACCAGTTCGTGCAGCTGCAGCAGGCGTTTCCCGATCTGCGGATCGGGCTGCTGCACGGGCGCATGACGGCATCGGAAAAGGACGAGGTCATGGCGGCGTTCGCCGCGGCGGACGTGCAGGTGCTCGTCGCCACGACGGTCGTCGAGGTCGGCGTCGACGTGCCGAACGCGACGCTCATGATCATCATGGACGCGGAGCGCTTCGGGCTGTCGCAGCTGCATCAGCTGCGCGGACGCGTCGGACGCGGCGCCCATGCGTCGTACTGCGTGCTCGTCGCGGATCCCAAGACGGAGACCGGCAAGGAGCGGATGGCGGTCATGCAGGAGACCGACGACGGCTTCGAGGTGGCCCGCCGCGACCTGGAGCTGCGCGGACCGGGAGATTTTTTCGGCACCAAGCAAAGCGGCATGCCGGACTTCAAGCTGGCCGACATGGCGGCGGACTTCGCCGTGCTGGAGGCGGCCCGCGAGGACGCGGCGGAGCTGGCCGCCGAGGACGGATTCTGGACGGAGGAGGAATACGCGCCGCTGCGCGCGATCCTCGCCAAGGATCCGATTTTCCAGGGCAGCCAGCTCGACTGAATCGGCATGGACGAATGCGGAGGAGGCAACTCCGGGCAGACGAGGGCATATAGTAACATCGGTGGTTAGGGGCGGAAGCCCGACCAAATCGATGGAGGTGCCCTGCTGCATGAGCTACGTCAAATACGGAATCCGGCCCGAATTCGTCGAACGCGTCAAGCTGAAGCTGAAAAACCCGGCCGTCAAGGAGCGGATCAAGCTGCTCGTGAACGGGCTGACCAAGTACGATCTCGCCGACCGCGCCAAAGTGCGCAAGCTCGTCAAGAGCGCGGCGAGCATCCTGCACGAGAAGCTGACGGACACGCAGGAGGAGCAGCTCGTGCAGTTCGTGCTCGGCCAGAAGATCGATCCGAACAATACGTTCCATCTCATCAAGCTGTGGGGCATGTTCCGCTGAACGGGCGGAGGCGCCTCGAACGCCAAGCGGCTCCGCCTTCGGGCGGAGCCGCTTTTATTTCTCTCGCTTAGTTGGGCGCTTCGCGGCCGGCGACGAGGCTTCGGTCTTCGAATCGGGTCGAAAGGACGACCAGAGTCGAGGAGAAGCCGAAGGCGTGGCAAGTTTCCAGAAACGCTTCCAGCGACTCGCCCGTTTCGGTCATGACCTTCATCAAATAGTTGTACTCCCCGCTCGTCCGGTAGAGGTCGACGATCTCGGGGGCCGTATCGGCAAAAGCTTCGAAGTCCTTGCACGAAGCGGTCTTGAACAGGACGAACGCGGCCGCATGCTTGCCTAGCTTGGACGGCGACAGTTTGGCTCCGTACCCCGTGATCACTTCGCGCTCCTCCAGCTTGCGCAGTCTTTCGGTCACGGCAGGCTGCGACATCGCGATCATCCGGCCTATCTCCGAGACTGTGATCCTGGCATTGTCGTGCAGAATGGCCAAAATCTTGAAATCGATCGAATCCATGCTGAGCCACCTCGTTTTTATCGGGCAAGGGCCTGAACGTACGATAGAAATAAAGATTCAGCCCTCGAACTCCGTTGATTTCTTATTTCGATTGTAGTGCCGGTTCCGTAAACTGTCACTATCAACGAAAGAGGGAGTGAAGGACGATGGCGACACTTGAAACGAAGCAAGGCGCGCTCGAGTTCACGACGGGAGACGGCGTGCGGATCGCGTACCGGCTCGACGGATCGGTGGATAAGCCGGTGCTGCTGCTGGCGAACTCGATCGCGACTTCGATGGACATGTGGGAAGGGCAGGCTGCCCGGCTGAAGGAGCATTTCCGGCTGCTGCGCTATGATTATCGGGGGCATGGAGGCTCGGATACGCCTGCTGGCCCTTACTCGCTCGACCGATTGGGAAGGGATGCCGTCGAGCTGCTCGACGCGCTTCGGATCGATCGGGTCCATTTTCTGGGGCTGTCGCTCGGCGGCATCGTCGCGCAATGGGTGGCGATCCACGCGCCGGAGCGGATCGATCGGCTCATCCTGAGCAATACCGCCGCTCATCTCGGTTCGCCCGAGCTGTGGGAAGGCCTGATCGCGTCCGTGCTGAAGCCGGGCAGCATGCCTGAGACCGCGGAGTCGTTCATGAAGAACTGGTTCCCCTCGTCCATGCTGACGCCGGACAATCCGATCGTCAAGTCGTTCCGCGAGATGGTGCTCGCTACCCGTCCGCAGGGAATCGCGGGAAGCTGGGCTGCCATCCGCGACATGGACCTGCGCCGGACGGCCTCGCTCATCGACCGGCCGACGCTGGTCATCGCCGGCGAGCAGGATCCGGTGACGCTGCCCGAGCACGGAGAGCTGCTGGCCAAGACGATACCGGGCGCAGAGCTGCTTGTCCTGCCCTCCGCCCATCTGCCGAATGTGGAGATGGAATCCGCCTTCATCGAGGAGGTGACCGCGTTCCTGCGCCGCTTATAAGATTTGCTGATCGATCGCATCGGACATTCGGATTGGGAATTCCGGCCCCTCTGCGGTATCGTGGATAGCAACAAGCAAGAGCGGGCTGGAGGCGAGGCGCATGGCGGGCAATGTCGGGAAAATAGCAGTCGGGCTCGAGAGGAGCGCAGGCGCACGGAGCGCGGCGGCGCGGATGCCAGCCGAGGCGAAGGCGGACGGCAGGGCGCGGATGCGGTTGGAGACGAAGGCATTTCGCCCGACGCGGAGGCAAGGCGCTGCCTGGCGCAGGCCGAGCCTGCTGCCGGGATTGTTCCTGACCGCGCTGCTGGCCGCCGCCGGCAGGATGCTCGGCGAGCTGCCGGGCTTCGGCGTGCTGGGGCCGCTCGTGCTGGCCATCCTGCTCGGCATGGCCTACCGCGAATGGCTGGGAGGCGTGCCGCTGAGCGCGGCCGCCGGCATCGCCTTTTCCTCCAAGCAGCTGCTGCGCCTCGGCATCGTGCTGCTCGGCATGCGCCTCGATCTCGGAGACATCGTCGCGGCAGGTCCCGGCGTGCTGGCGATCGATGCGATCCATGTCGCGCTGACGATCCCGTTCGTCTGCTGGCTGGCGGGCAGGCTCGGAGCGGACCGCAGGCTCGCTCTGCTGACCGCCTGCGGCACGGCGATCTGCGGCGCCGCCGCTGTCGCGGCGATCTCGCCGCAGCTGAAGGCGAGGGGCGAGGAGACCGCTGTCGCGGCCGCGACGGTCGCCATCCTCGGCACGATCTTCACGATCGCGTACACGCTGCTGCAGCCGCTGCTGCAGCTCGCCCCGGCCGCTTACGGCGCCTGGGCCGGATCGACGCTGCACGAGGTCGCCCATGCGCTGGCGGCGGCGGAGCCGTTCGGCCAGGAGGCGCTGGACATGGCCGTGCTCGTGAAGCTGACGCGGGTCGCGATGCTCGTGCCGGCGGCGCTGCTGATCGGGCTGTGGGCGCAGCGCCGCGAGTCGCGGCGCGCCGCCGCGCAGGACGCTTCGGCTGGCGGCGGCGCAGGACGGACGCGCGTGGCGGCGCCGTGGTTCATCCTCGGCTTCCTGGCGATGAGCGGCGTCCATACGCTCGGCATCGTGCCGCAGGCGGCCGCGCAAGGCATGACGACGGCCGCCTACCTGCTGATCGCGATGGGGATGGCGGGCCTCGGGCTCGGCGTCGACTTCGCCACGTTCCGCCGGCTGGGCGGGCGCGTGTTCGCCGCCGGCCTGATCGGCTCGCTGCTGCTGGCCGCGCTCGGCTACGGCCTCGTCCGCTTGTTCGGACTGGGAGGATGAGCGGGCCGAAAGCCTGCCGTTTCGAAGCGGAACGAGATTCCGTCTCCGGAGCGGGCATGAGCCAGGAGAGCGCATCGGGCGTTTCGGCGAAACGTCCGATTTTCACGGTATCCTTTTCCAGCGGCCCCGGTTTATACTGGCTCTTGGAGGTGCTTTGCACAGATGACGACGCTTATTCAAGAGCATTCGCTCGTATTGTTCCAGGGAGACAGCATTACCGACGCGGGACGCGACCGCGGCGACGCGGCAAGCCTCGGTGCGGGCTACGCGCTTCTGGCGGCGGGCCGGTTCGGCAGCCTGCATGCGGAGAAGGGGGTGCGCTTCCTCAATCGGGGCATCGGAGGCGATCGTGTCGCTGACCTGCAGGAGCGCTGGGAGCGGGACTGCCTGGAGCTGCGTCCGGACTGGCTGTCGATCTACATCGGCATCAACGACACCTGGCGCCGGTACGACAGCGGCTCGCCGACGACCGCGCAGGCGTACAAGGACGGCTATCGCCGGCTGATCGAGCGGGCGCTCGAGGCTTCTTCGCCGCGGCTCGTGCTCGTCGAGCCGTTCGTGCTGCCCGTGAACGAAGGGCAGAAGGCGTGGCGGGAAGATCTCGATCCGAAAATCCAGGCCGTCCGCGAGCTGGCCGGCGAGTACAAGACGCTCTATGTGCCGCTGGACGGCCTGTTCGCGCAAGCGGCGGCTCGGACCGGTCCGGCCTATTGGGCTCCGGACGGCGTTCACCCGTCCGCGGCGGGCGCGGCGCTGATCGCCGAGGCTTGGCTGAAGGCGGTGCAGGCGATCTGACGGCGCCGGAGGGGAAGGGCGGATGGATCGATCTGCGGACCGGGCCTCGGGAGGAGCGGAACGCGCTGCTCGCCCGCTCGCTGTTCGATCCCGGCCGGGCCGCGGAGATCGCAGCCCGCTACGAAAGCGAGCCGGAGCTGGAGCTGGCCGGACGGATCGAGCAAGGAAGGCTCGTCGGACTGGCCGGGTGGCGGAGGGAGGCGGACGGCGGCGTCGAGCTGCGGCATCTGGCGGTGCTGCCCGAGGCGGAGCGCTGCGGCATCGGCCGCAGGCTCGTCCGGCATGCGCTCGAGCGCTCCGCGGCAGGCCGGCTCGTCGCCGAGACGGACGACGACGCCGTCGGCTTTTATCGGCGCATCGGCTGCACGGCGCGTCCGCTCGGCGAGCTCCATCCCGGCCGCGAGCGCTGGCGCTGCGAGCTGCGCCGCTACGGCAGCCGCGAGCCGGAGGCGGCCGACTTCGAGAAGATCGCAGGCTGGCCGCGCAGCCGATCGGAAGCGTACTACATGTTCCCGAGCGGCGGCTGGCCGCTGCGGGCGGAGCGGCTGCAGGCGCGCGCCGCGGAGCGCCGGCTGCCGACGCTGATGCTGGACGCCTCTGGGACGCCGGCCGCCTACGCCAACGTGTATGAGGACGAGGGGCAATGGTGGATCGGCAACGTCATCGTGAATCCCGAGCTGCGGGGGCGAGGCGCCGCCGAGGCGCTGCTGCTGAAGCTGTGCCGGGACGCCGGGGAAAGGCTAGGCGCGGACGAGCTGCATCTCGTCTGCCATAGCCCGAATGCCAAGGCGCTGCTGCTTTACAGCGGACTGGGCTGGGAGCCGTACCGGATCCTGCGCAAGCTGGGTCCGGAGCTGGAGCCGCTGGCGGGCATCGCGATGAAAAAGCGGCTGGAATCCACCTATTCACACTATTCGGGTAGGAATATAAAAATATAGATTGACAGCTGCTGCATCGAGCGGTAGGATGAATGCAGAAAGACCAAATAAATAGCCCGGGAAACTTGGGAATAGGCCCGCCGGTCAAACCGGAGGTCCATGACAGCGTACAGGAGCTGTCGTGGGCCTTTTTGGCTTTTTTTCCAGGCAGAAGGGCAACAGGAGGATGAAAAGGATGAGCGAGCAGCAGCAGGCAGAGCAGAGTGGAGCATGGGAAATCCGGCCGGTCACGCCGGCGACGGGAGCGGAAGTGAGCGGAGTGGTGCTGTCGGATCGGCTCGGCGAGGAGGATATCGTCCGGCTGCGCGAGGCGCTCGCGCGGCATAAGGTGCTGTTCTTCCGCGGCCAGGGCCATCTGGACGACGCCGCGCAGGAGGCGTTCGCCGCCCGGCTCGGGCAGCCGTTCGCCCATCCGACGGTCCCTTCCAAGGAAGGGACGGGCTACATCCTTGACGTCGACTCGCAGCATGGCGGCCGGGCGGACCAGTGGCATACGGACATCACGTTCCTTGATGCGTATCCGTCGGCGTCGATCCTGCGCGCGGTCGTCGTTCCGGAGGCCGGCGGCGACACCGTATGGGCGAATACGGCCGCGGCCTACGAGAGCCTTCCGCAGGAGCTGAAGGAGCTGGCCGAGCGGCTGTGGGCGGTGCACAGCAACGACTTCGACTATGCGGTGGCGGCTCAGCGCAAGGGCGTGCCGCTGGAGCAGGAGCGCGATTACCGCCAGGTGTTCGCGTCCACCGTCTACGAGACGGAGCATCCGCTCGTCCGCGTGCTGCCCGATACGGGCGAAAAGGCGCTCGTGCTTGGCAGCTTCGCCAAGCGCATCCTGAACGTATCCACTTCGGCGTCCCGGCAGCTGCTCGAGCTGTTCCAGGAGCATGTCGTGCGGCTGAACCATACGGTGCGCTGGCGCTGGGAGGAAGGCGACGTCGTCATCTGGGACAATCGCGCGACGCAGCATGTGGCGGTCAACGACTACGGCGAGCAGCGCCGCATCGTGCGCCGCGTGACGCTGGCGGGCGACGTGCCGGTCAGCGTGGAGGGCAAGCAGAGCCGCACCCGCACGGCGGGCGGTCCGCGGCCGCAGCTCGATCCGGCCGGCGCCTAGGACGGGAGCTGAGCGGGATCTCTCGGCAGGTCGACGGCTGAAGGCGCTCGCGAGCCGGAGGCGCGAACGACGAAGAAGCGCCTTCTCGCAAAAAGCAAAAGCTCCTTTCCCCGCTTGTCCGAGGGGAAAGGAGCTTTTGCTTTGCCATCCGCTTTGCGATTCGCGGCTGCTCCTGCCTTGGAACCGCCGAATCGGGCTTGGAACGGACAACCAGGGCATAAATGTGCCTTGGATTCGCCGAATCGGGCTTGGAACTGGGAACCAGGGCATAAATGTGCCTTGGATTCGCCCGAATCGGGCTAGGAACGGACAACCAGGGCACAAATGTGCCTTGGATTCGCCGAATCGGGCTAGGAACGGACAACCAAGGCACAAATGTGCCTTGGATTCGCCCGAATCGGGCTAGGAACGGACAACCAGGGCACAAATGTGCCTTGGATTCGCCGAATCGGGCTAGGAACGGACAACCAAGGCACAAATGTGCCTTGGATTCGCCCGAAATTGGGCTTGCAACGGACAACCAGGGCACAAATGTGCCTTGGATCCGCCGAATCGGACTGTCCTCCATGCAGTCGAGCTCAGTCGGACAGCGGCTCGATGCAGACCGGGCCTTGGCTGCGCACGCTGCCGACCTCGCGGCGGACCGGGTACGCGCGCATCTCCTCCGGCGGATAAGGGCGGAGCAGCGGCTGCAGCCGCTGCGGATCGCGCAGGCCGCGGTCGAGCCAGAGCGCCTCGTCCTCGGGACGCAGGATGACCGGCATCCGGTCATGGATCGGGCGCATCAGCTCGTTCGGCTCCGTCGTCAGCACGGTGCAGGTGGACAGCTTCTCGCCGGCCGGCGAGATCCATGTCTCGTACAGGCCGGCCATGGCGAACGGCGCGCCGCTCTTCAGCGTGACGCGCAGCGGCTGCTTGGCCCCGTCCTGCTGCTGCCATTCGTAAAAGCCGTCCGCCGGAATGAGGCAGCGCTTGCGCCGCAGCGCCTCGCGGAAGGCGGGCTTGGCGGCGGCCGTCTCGGAGCGGGCGTTCAGCATGCGGCTGCCGATCTTCGGATCGTCGGCCCACGGCGGCACGAGCCCCCACTTGAGCTCGCCGAGCCGATTTTTCTCCCCGTCATGAATGATCGCCAGCACCATCTGGGCCGGCGCGATATTGTACCTCGGCTCGTAGTCCCCCAGCCCCGCCTCGCCGATCAGGAAGCGCAGCATCAGCTCCTCGAGCGTGACGGTCAGCGTGTAGCGTCCGCACATCGTCTCCCGCTCCTTTCGCTCACTCTCGTTGCTCCTAGTATAGCGCATGCCCGTCCGGGGGTTAAGCGGCCTTCTTCCCGACTATACTTCTAACAGATCGTCAGAGCGGGAGGAAGAGAGTCATGGAGGCTGGATCGGGTTCGGAAAACGGGCAAGGAAGCGGCAGGCAGGAGCGGCCTTCCGCATCGGCAAAGGCTGCCCCGCCGCAGCGCCGCCGGCTGCTGGAGCTGCTGCTGCTGCCGGCGGCGCTGCCGGCGGCAGCCTATGCGTATGCCGCCGGCAAGCGTCGCAGCCGCAAGGCGGCCGCGGCGCTGGCGGCAGGCTCGCCGCCGCTCGCGCTGGCGGCGCCGGCCGTCGCGGAGCTGCGCGCCGCGTGGCGCAAGCTCGAGCGCGCCGCCGCCAAGGCTAAAGCCGCGGCAGCCGCGGCCGCTCCGGCGCCGAGCGCGCCTGCGGGCGGCAAGGCCGCCGCATGGGCGGGGCTGCCGAAGGCGAGCCCTGCCTGGAGCGCAGAGGCGGCGGCCGCCCTCGGCGCGCCGCCGGCGCTGCCGGCCGGCCCGGCCGGCGATGCCGCGCTCGTGCAGCGGCTGCGCGCGGAGACGGCGCGTCTCAATCGCAACAACGTGACGCGCACGGAGGCATACCGCGCGTTTTATTTGCGTCGGCCGGAGGTGCACTGGGCGCTGCTCGCGCATCTCGTCTCGCGCAACGGCGGCTGGAACATGTCCGATCTGCAGGGCGAGTGGCTGCCCCGGCTGCTCGACCTACACAAGCGCCGCTGCACGTTCGGCATGCTGGAGCGGGCGAACGCGCTCATTTTCCACGACGCCTATCCGCAGCTGCTGCTCTATGAGGAATGCCGCCGCACGAGGCGCAATCTGCTGCATCTGCTGCCGCAGCTCGGCGTGTCCGCGTTCATGCGTCCCGTCTGGCAGCAGTTCCTGCGCACAGGCGACGCGGTGCCGCTGACGGTCGGCCTGATCGTCAACGAGCAGCATTTCATCGAGGAGCGGGTCGTGCAAAATCCGTATTATCGGCGAAAGGTGCTGAACACGTTCTTCTTCGGCATGCAGTCGGTGCTGCAGCTCAACCAGGTCCTGTTCCCGTACGGCAAGGACGAGGGCGGCGATCCGCTCGTCGCGGGACTCATCCTCGAGGACTTCTCCGACCTGGCCGAGCGCATCGAGTTCGGCAAGCGGCTGTATGCGATGCTGTTCGCGGTTCCGGGCGTCGCGAAAGGCGCCCTCGCCTTCGTCAAGGCGACGCGCCATACCGGATCGAGATCGGATTACGCGCCGGAGCTGTACGCGCCGGTACGGCACGGGGCTCCCGGCGCCGCCTACCGCGAGCGGCTGCGCGGCGGCAGGCTGCTGCCGGGAGCGGAGCCGCTGTACAGCCCGCCGCTGTCGGCCGCCTGGGCGGACCGGCCGGTGGACGACCCGGAGCCGGGCGACTGGTTCAAAGGGCCGGAGGACGTGCTGCCGTATTTCCGGGCGCTGCCGGTGCCGGATCGGTTCGAGCTGACGGCGGACTACCGCATCGCGCTCGGCAAGGTGGAGCTCGCCGTGCTGGCGGCCTCCGGCTCGGGCTTCGGCCCGAAGCCGGGCTGACGGCCCGGCCCTGCGGCCCGCTCGGCGCGGCTGGTCTCAGCCAGCGGCCAAAAGCGACGTCGATGACGTCCATGACGTCCGGCGGGAGCCGCTGCCGTCCTACCGCAAGACGCTGCAAGCGGATTACGGAGCCGAGCTCGAGACGGCGGACTTCGCTGGCGGCGGCGCGGAAGCGGCGGAGCGCATGAACCGCTGGGTCGACCGGCATACCGAGGGCATGATCCCGCAAATCGTCGATTCGAACGAGCCGCTTGATCCGGAGACGCTCGCCGTGCTGCTGAACACGGTTTATTTCAAGGGCGGCTGGCAGGACGAGTTCGATCCGGCGCGGACGGAGCAGGCCGCGTTCGCGATGGACGGCGGCGAGCGGCTCGATGTCGCGATGATGCAGCGGGGCGGCAGCTATCCGCACCTGCGGACGGAGCGCTTCGAGGCGGTGCGCCTGCCGTACGGGCTGAAGGGCGGATACCGGCTGCTGCTCGTCCTGCCGGCTCGCGGGCTCGGCGTGGATGACCTGCTGCCGGACTTGGAGCGCTACGAGGAGTGGCAGGACGAGCTGCAGGCCAAGGCCGGCAGCGTCGCGCTGCCGCGCTTCAAGGCCGCGGTCCGCAGCGTGCTGAACGAGCCGCTGCGGCAGCTCGGCATGCGGCAGGCGTTCGCGCCGGGCGCCGACTTCGGCGGCATGCTGGAGGGCAGCCCGGACCTCCAGCTCAGCCTCGTCCTGCAGCAGGTCGTGCTGGAGGTGAACGAGAAGGGGACGGAAGCGGCCGCGGCGACGCTGATGGCGGAAGGCGGCGCGGCGCCCCCGAGCGATCCGTTCGAATTCCGGGCGGACCGGCCGTTTTTCCTCGCGATCGAGGACGGGGTCTCGGGCGCCTGGCTGTTCCTCGGCCGGATCGGCCGGCCCGCGGACGGAGCGTAGCGGCGCAAAAAAGCCGAGCCCGCCAAGGGCGTCCGTACAGGCGGACGCGGCGTCCGGCGCATCGAATAGAGCATCCTTCCGCTAAGGATGTGAAACGATGCCTGTCCGTACACGCAGCGCCAGCCTGCATCCGCCTTGCCGCAGGCTGCGCGATCAAAAGAAAGCCGGGCGCTCCAACTGGAGCTCCGGCAACTGGAGCGGCTACGCGATCGAAGGATCGCGAGGCGCCTTCTCCAGCATTTCCGCCCGCTGGACCGTCCCGGTCGCGCGCCCGACGTCCCAATCCACTTATTCGTCGGCCTGGATCGGCATCGACGGCTACAGCAACAGCGATCTGATCCAGACCGGCACCGCCCACGACTATGTCGACGGCCGTGCAGAGTATTACGCCTGGTGGGAAATCCTGCCCGCCTCGGAGACGCGCATCCCGCATCCGGTCCGCCCCGGCGACGTCATGGCCGCCCGCATCGCCCGCGTGAGCCGCGGCCGCTGGTCGATCGCGCTGCGCAACGTCACGCGCGGCTGGACGTTCCGCACCGTCCAGACGTATCGCGGCCCGCAGCGCTCGGCCGAATGGATTGTCGAGGCGCCGCAGATCGGCGGAGACATCGCGACCTTCGCGCGCATCACGCCGCTGCCGTTCCGCCGCTGCCGGGTTGACGGCCGCAGTCCGGGCCTCAAGCTGTCCCAGCGCGGCGTCATGGTGCAGGGCCGCTATATCCGCGCGCTTCCTTCGCGGCCGAACGCCGCGGGCGACGGCTTCGTCGTGCGCAGCGTGCGGATCCGCACAAGCGAGTCCTGATGGAAGGGGCGCTTGCCGAGCTAACCGGCAAGCGCCCTTTTCGCGAGGGGGGCCGAAGCGCCTCGGCCGGGCGAAGCGGCGGCGATCCTTCGATAGAATACGCTTTCATTTTCTCGTTGACAAAATTCGGGACGCCGATTATGATCAGGGTGTGAAACGTTTAATCATAGACAAGTCAAAGCTGCAACATGTCTGTTTTGGTATCGGTGAAGGGGTCGTTGCTTCATGCGATGAAACGTTTAATCCAAAGAGCAAGGAGCTTCAAGCATGAGCGCCAGTCGCGTTACGATCAAGGATGTCGCCAAGCTGGCCCAAGTGTCCATCGCGACCGTATCCAACGTCATCAACGGCACGGGGCGCGTCTCCCCGGAAACCCAGCGCAAGGTGGAGCAGGCGATCGGCCAGCTCGACTTCGCGCCGAGCGCGTCGGCGCGCAACCTCAAGGACAAGAAATCGTCGCTGATCGCCGTCGTCGTCCCGCTGCTGGAGAAGGGCCGCTTGCAGGACAACCCGTTCTACTGGCATCTCGTCCGGGGCATCGAGGAGAGCGCGCGCGGCGTCAAGCTGCATGTCATCCTCGTCGGCATCGGCCCGGACGAGACGTTCTCGTTCGTGCGCGAGCAGCATCTGGACGGCCTGATCTTCGTCGGCGCGTTCGCCCGCACGGAGCTTGTGGAAAGCATGCTGCGCCTCGGGGTACCGTGCGTCTTCATGGACAGCCTCGTCGACGATCCGTCCTTCTACCAGGTCGCGCTCGACGACGAGCTCGGCGGCTACATCGGCACGAAGCATCTGCTGTCGCTCGGCCACGAGCGGATCGCGCTGCTGACCGGCGTGCTGCTCGAAGGCGGCGTCAACTACTGCCGCTGGCAGGGGTACCGGCGGGCGCTGGAGGAGGCGGGAGTGCCTTATCGGCCGGAGCTCGTCTACGAGGAGCCGACCTCCTCGCTCGGCGGCTACCGCGCCGCCTCGCGCATCGGGGCCAAGACGGGCGGCATCACCGCCGTATTCGCCCTGTCCGACATGGCGGCGATCGGCCTCGTCAAGGGGCTGCACGATCTCGGAATCGTCGTGCCCCGCGACATCTCGGTCGTCGGCTTCGACGATGACGAGCGGGCGCGCTATTGCATCCCCGCGCTGACGACGGTGCGCCAGGACATCGTAGAAAAAGGGCGGACCGCGGTCCGCCTGCTGACGGCCCAGCTGGAGCGGGAGCCGCTCGCGGAGCGGCGCGTGACGCTCGGCGTCGAGCTCGTGCCGCGCCAAAGCACGGCGCCGCCTTCCCGCTAGTCCCGGAGGGGCAGCGTCCAGGCCCGCGCTCCCGGCCGGCCTAGGACGGATGGATTCGAACCGGACCCGAACGATGAAAGGAGGTGGGGGGAACCGTTCGGGAACCCGGAGCTCGGAAGGAGCTCTTGTTCGACCATCCATTCTAGCGGGGAGTGTTGACGAGTGAAGGTATGGAAAAAATTGACGATCGCGGTGCTGGCAGGCGGCCTGTTGCTGCCGTCCGGAGCGATCCACCCGCCTAAAGCGGAAGCGCTTACGGCTTCCGGGGCGCTCAGCCCGGTCACGCCGAAGGACACGGTCTATCAGATCATTACGGACCGTTTCGTAGACGGCGATACGAGCAACAACAAGCCGGCGGGCTTCGACCCGACGCTGTTCGACGACGCGAACGGCGACGGGCGCGGCGACGGCAACGATCTCAAGCTGTATCAGGGCGGCGATTGGAAGGGCATCATCGACAAGATCCCCTATTTGAAAAACATGGGCGTCACGGCCGTCTGGATCTCCGCGCCTTACTCCAACCGCGATACCGCCATCAACGACTATCAGGCGGGCGGCGCCATCAACCGCTGGACGAGCTTCCACGGCTACCATGTGCGCAACTACTTCGCGACGAACAAGCATTTCGGCCTGATGAAGGACTTCGAGGGGCTGCGCGACGCGCTGCACGCCCAGGGCATCAAGCTCGTCATCGACTTCGTCACGAACCATACGAGCCGCTGGCAGAACCCGACAAGCGGCTACAGCGCCGAGGACGGCAAGCTGTACGAGCCGGACAAAAACGCAGCGGGCGCCTATCAGTTCAATGCCGCCGGCGACCTGCTCGACGCCAACGGCGACGGCAAGACGGACAACCTGCTCGCCGATCCGCACAACGACGTGAACGGCTGGTTCCACGGGCTCGGCGACCGCGGCGCCGACAGCTCCCGCTACGGCTTCCGCCACAAGGATCTCGGCTCGCTCGCCGACTTCTCGCAGGAGAACAGCGCGGTCATCGCCCATCTGGAAAAAGCGGCGACGTTCTGGAAGTCCAAGGGCGTTGACGGCTTCCGGCATGACGCGACGCTGCATATGAACCCGGCCTTCACGAAAGGGCTGAAAGACGCGATCGACTCCGCCTCCGGCGGTCCGATGACGCATTTCGGCGAATTCTTCATCTCGCGTCCCGATCCGAAGTACGACGAGTACCGGACGTTCCCGGACCGTACCGGCGTGAACAACCTCGACTTCGAGTATTTCCGCGCGTCGACCAACGCGTTCGGCAACTTCTCCGAGACGATGAGCAGCTTCGGCAACATGCTGCTGACGACGAGCGCGGACTACACCTACGAGAACCAGGCGGTGACGTTCCTCGACAACCACGACGTCACGCGCTTCCGCTACATCCAGCCGAACGACAAGCCGTACCATGCCGCGCTGGCGACGCTCATGACGAGCCGCGGCACGCCGAACATCTACTACGGCACGGAGCAGTACCTGTCGTCGGCGGACAGCAGCGACATCGCGGGCCGCGTGTTCATGGAGAAGGCCGCGTCGTTCAACCAGAACTCGACGGCGTACAAGGTCATCAAGAGCCTGTCGGCGCTGCGCCAGTCCAACGAGGCGGTCGCCTACGGCACGACGTCGGTGCTGTACAGCACGAACGACGTGCTCGTCTACCAGCGCCAGTTCTACGACAAGCAGGTCGTCGTCGCCGTGAACCGCCAGCCGAACTCGAGCTTCACCGTGCCGGCGATCAACACGACGCTGCCTGCCGGCACCTATGCCGACACGCTTGGCGGACTGCTGTCCGGCGCTTCGGCCAGCGTGACGAACGTCTCCGGCCAGAACAAGATCGGCAGCTTCACGCTCGCCGGCGGCCAAGTGAACGTCTGGTCGTACAATCCTTCCCTCGGCACGACCGTGCCGCGCATCGGCGACGTCGTCTCGACCTCCGGCCGTCCGGGCAATACGGTCTACATCTACGGCACCGGACTCGGCGGCTCGCCGGTCGTGAAGTTCGGCGCGACGACGGCGACCGTCGTCAGCAGCAGCGATACGTTCATCGAAGCGGTCGTGCCAAGCGTCGCCGCAGGCCCGCAGACGATTACCGTGACCAAGGGCAGCAGCGTCAGCAATACGTTCGCCTATGAGGTGCTGACTGACGATCAGGTGCAGGTCATCTTCAAGGTGAACGCGACGACCACGCCGGGACAGAACATCCATCTTGTCGGCAGCATCGCGGAGCTCGGCAGCTGGGATGCGGCCAAGTCCACCGAAGCGATGATGAACCCGAACTATCCGGTCTGGTTCCTGCCGGTCAGCGTGCCGAAGGGCGCGACGTTCCAGTTCAAGTTCGTCAAAAAGGACGCGAGCGGCAATGTCGTCTGGGAAGGCGGATCGAACCGCACGTTCACTGCGCCGACATCCGGCTCGGCCGATACTGTCGTCTATACGTGGCAGTAGGCTCGTCCCGCGTGCGGGAGGGACAAACGGATCAAAAAAAGAGATATCCTGCGTAAAACAGAGGTATTAAGGGAAAAATACTGTAAACGAGCGATTATAGGCGGAAAACAAGCAGTGCAAACGATTTAACAAACCGGTTTTGCTGATGTATGATGGATGAGGTTAATGAATGAACCGCTTTCATGAAAGGCGGTCAAAACGCAAGTCAGGGGAAAGAAAGATCCGTTCGACAAGTTTCGCAAATTTGGCAAACGTTTGCGCGTTTTGGCGGATTTCGGTCTTTCTTTCCCTGATCATTAAGCTGGAACATACGAAAGGGGTCAGTACGAACATGAAAAAGGCTTATGTATGGACGATGGTCGCGGCGATGGCGCTCGTATCGGCATGCGGCAACAACGGCGGCAACGGAGGAAACTCGGCAGAGCCTGCGGCCAGCACCGCTCCGAGCCCGGCCGCGAACGCGGACGCCGGAGGCGCGGCAGCCGAGGAGCTCCAGCCGGAGGAAGGCGCTTCCCTGCTCGTCTGGGAGAGCAAGGAGGAGCGTCCGTTCGTCGAGGCGATCGCCAAGGAGTTCACCGAGAAGTACGGCGTTCAAGTGAAATTCGAGGAGCTGGGCGCGGGCGACCAGGTCAACAAGCTGATCAACGACGGTCCGGCCGGCCTCGGCGCCGACGTCGTGCTGTTCCCGCATGACAACCTCGGCAAGGCGGTATCCGCCGGCCTCGTTCTGCCGAACGACTACTACGAGGAAGAGACCAAAGCGGCCAGCTCCGAAATCGCGCTGAACGCCGTCACTTATGACGGCATGCTGTACGGCTACCCGCGCTCGGTCGAGACGTACGCGCTGTTCTACAACAAGAAGCTCGTGCCGACGCCTCCGAAGACGTTCGAGGAAGTCGAAGCCTTCGCCAAAACCTACAATGATCCGAAAGCGAACAAATTCGCCATCATGTGGGAAGTCGGCAACCTGTACTTCAACTATCCGTTCCTGTCCACCGGCGGCTACATCTACGGCGACAACGGCCAGAACAAGGAAGACATCGGCCTGAACAACGAAGGCGCAGTCCAAGGCATGACGTACTACGGCTCGCTGAAAAACAAGCTGCTGCCGCTGAACTCCGGCGACATCACCTACGACATCAAGAAGGGCCTGTTCATGAACGGCACGCTGGCGATGGACATCAACGGTCCTTGGACGACGGCCGAGTACCGCAATGCCGGCCTCGACTTCGGAGTCGCTCCGCTGCCGTCGATCAACGGCCAGCCGGCATCTTCCTTCTCCGGCGTCAAGGCTTGGTACGTCAACTCCTTCTCCAAGTACCCGAACGCGGCTCGCCTGTTCGCGCACTTCACGTCGACGAAGGAAGCCCAGCTCAAGAACTTCGAGATGACGGGCGCGCTGCCGGCCAACAAGGAAGCGGCGAACGATCCTTCCGTGCAGAGCAACGAGATCGTCAAAGGCTTCCTCGAGCAGTTCAACCAATCGACTCCGATGCCTTCCATCCCGGAAATGGGCAACGTATGGAGCCCGGTCGGCGCCGCTCTGTCCGACGTATGGAACGAGGGCAAGGACGCCAAGACGGCGCTCGACAACGCCGTGCAGCAAATCAAAGACGCCAACAACGGAGCCGCTCCGAAGTAAGCTGGCGGAACGGAACAATCGACTGAGCAAGCCCGCCGGCCAGCGCAAGCTGCCGGCGGGCCCTGTTCATTCACATGGAGCCTAGATAGACAAGGGAGGGAGCCGGCAGGATGCGCCATCGTAGCCTCGCAGCTGTGCTGTCCACGCTCTTCATGGGCCTCGGACAGCTGTACAACCGCCAATACCTCAAGGGCCTGCTGCTAGCAGCCGTTGAAGCGCTGGCTATTTTCACGTTCTTGCCGAGCCTCGGCAAGGCGATCTGGGGCGTGTACACGCTCGGAGAGAAGACGCAAGGATTCGAAAAGGTCGGCAGGGTCACGGTCCGCGTCGAAGGGGACCACTCGATCTATCTGCTGATCAGCGGACTGATCACGCTGTTCCTGTTCGCGATTTTCCTCATCATCTATATCATGAATATCCGCGACGCCTACCGGACGGGAGCTGCCCGCGAAGCGGGAGCGAAGCCGGCCTCGTTCAAGCAGACGTTCGCTTATGTGACGGATAAGAAGTTCCCGCATCTCATGCTGGCGCTGCCGGCGGCCGGGGTGCTGTTCCTGACGATCATGCCGATCGTGTTCATGATCATGCTGGCGTTCACCAACTACGCCTCGCCGAACCATATCCCGCCGAAGTCGCTCGTCGACTGGGTCGGCTTCGGCACGTTCGCCAACCTGCTCACGCTCAAGACCTGGAGCGGCACGTTCGTCGGCGTCTTCACCTGGACGATCGTCTGGGCCGTCGTCGCGACGGTCACGACGTATTTCGGCGGCATCCTCGTCGCGCTGCTCATCGAGTCCAAGGGCGTGCGCTTCAAGAAGCTGTGGCGCACGATCTTCATCCTGCCGTATGCGATCCCGCAGCTCATCTCGCTGCTCGCCATGCGCAACCTGTTCAACGGCCAGTTCGGTCCGATCAACCAGTATCTCGGCTACTTCGGCCTCGGCAAGCTGCCGTGGCTGACCGATCCGCTCTGGGCCAAGGCGACGGTCATCCTCGTCAACATGTGGATCGGCATCCCGGTGACGATGGTGCTCATCCTCGGCATCCTGACGGCGATTCCGAAGGACATGTACGAGGCGGCGGACGTGGACGGAGCGACCGGCTTCCAGAAATTCCGCATCATCACGATGCCGTTCATCCTGTTCTCGACCGCGCCGATCCTCATCACGCAGTTCGCGGGCAACATCAACAACTTCAACGTCATCTTCCTGCTCACGAACGGCGATCCGGTCAACGGCAGCTACCAGTACGCCGGCAGCACCGACCTGCTCGTCACCTGGCTGTATAAGCTGACGCTCAACAACAGCCAGTTCAACATGGCCTCGGCCATCGGCATCATCATATTCCTGATCGTGGCGTCGTTCTCCATCTGGAACTACAGACGCACGCGGTCGTTCAAAGAGGAGGACATGATCCAATGAAAACGCGCTCGACGATCTTTCTCGTGCTTAAATACTTGCTGCTGATCGCGATCGCGGTCATTGCGATCTATCCGGCGCTCTGGATCCTGCTCTCCTCGTTCCGTCCCGGCACGTCGCTGTACAGCGAGACCTTGATTCCGGAAACGTTCACGATCGCGCACTACAAGGAGCTGTTCAACAACCCGAGCTTCCAGTACGGCCGCTGGTACCTGAATACGCTCAAGATCGCGACGCTGACCATGGTCTTCTCGACGATCCTGATCACGCTGAGCATGTACGCGCTGTCCCGCTTCCGCTTCCGCGGCCGGCAGAACATCCTCACGACGATGCTCGTGCTCGGCATGTTCCCGGGCTTCATGAGCATGATCGCGATCTTCATCTTCCTGCTGCAGCTCAACCTGCTCGACACGCACGCGGCGCTCATCCTCGTCTACTCGGCGGGCTCGGTGCTCGGCGGCTTCGTCGTCAAGGGCTTCTACGACACGATTCCGCGCAGCCTCGACGAGGCGGCCCGCATCGACGGGGCGACGCATCTGCAGGTGTTCCTGAAGATCATGCTGCCGCTGTCCAAGCCGATGCTCACCTACGTCGCGCTGACGACCTTCACCGGCGCGTGGGTGGACTTCATCTTCGCCCGGCTCGTGCTGCGCACGAAAGAGAACTGGACGCTCGCCGTCGGCATGTGGGATCTCGTCAACTCCTTCCAGAACAGCAACTTTACGCTGTTCGCCGCCGGCGCGGTGCTGATCGCCGTGCCGATCACGCTGCTGTTCTTCTTCCTGCAGCGCTTCCTCGTGCAGGGCATGATGTCCGGCGCGTCCAAGGGCTGATCCGGCCTGCCGGATCGGTTTGTGAAAGCCGCAAGGGGCCGCCTCCGGGAGCCGTTTCGACGGACCCGGGGGCGACCCCTTTTTCTTGTTCTCGGCCGCCGGCGGCTCCTTCGGGAGCGGCCGGCGGCTTTTTGAATCGCGGATTCCGCATCAACCAAGGCTTAAATGTGCCTTGGATTCGCTTTGCCTTTCGCCTTGGGGCGCATGGGGGCAGGAGCGGCGAGGAGCGCGGCCGATCCCGCGGCGCAGGGCATGGCGGTGCGGATCAGCTTCCGGCTTCGTCCAGCAGCGCCTTCAGCGCTCGCATCCCCGCGGTGATCTCCTCCGGCTCGAGATGGCCGTAGCCGAACAGCAGCTTGCTCTCGTGCCGGCCTTTCTGGAGGCAATGCTGCTCCAGCGGGACGATGCGGATGCCGCGCAGCAGCGCGAGCTCGCGGAACGTCTCGCCGAAGCGGCGTCCGGGGAATTCGACGGCGAGATGCAGCCCCGCCGCGTCGCCCCAGCAGCGCCAGCGGTCCCCGAACTGCTCGGACAGCGCCTCCAGCAGCGCCTGCCGGCGCTCGCGGTACAGGCGGCGCATGCGGGCGACGTGGCGGTCGAGCTTGCGGGCGGCGAGGAATTCGGCCAGCACCGCCTGGTCGAACGCCGGGTTCTGGACGTCGACATGCAGGCGGGCGTACGTCCAGCGGCTCTGGAGCGCGCGCGGCACGATCGCGTAGCCGATGCGCAGGGCGGGGAAGAGCGCCTTGCTGAACGTGCCGATGTAGACGACCCGCTCCGCGTCCATCGCGGCCAGCGGTGTCGCCGGATCGCCGTAGTAGCGGAACTCGCTGTCGTAGTCGTCCTCGAGGATGTAGCTGCCGCTCTCGCGCGCGAAGCGCAGCAGCTCCGCCCGCCGCGCGGCAGGCAGGATGCCGCCGAGCGGGAACTGGTGGGACGGCGTCACGTAGATCGGGCTGCCCGGGCGCCCTCCGAGCCGCGACGTGACCATGCCGTGCTCGTCCACGGGGATGCGCTTGGCGGCGTAGCCCTTTTCCAGAAAGACGCGGATCATCTCCGCATGGCACGGATCCTCGGTGATGAGATCGAGCCCCGGCTCGTACAGCAGGTCGGCGGCCAGATGCAGGGCGTGCGTCGCTCCCGCCGTGATGAACAGGTCGGAAGGATCGGCCTGCAGCCCCTTGCTGCGCAGCAGCCAGGCGGCGATCTCCTCGCGCAGCCGCGGCAGCCCTTGCGGGCCCGTATAGCCGAGCCACGGCTCCGGCATGTCGCGCATCGCCTTGGCGGCGAGCTGCTGCCACAAGTAGCGGGGGAACGTCCGCAGGTCCGGCTGCCCCGTGCGGAAGTCCGCCAGCAGCCGCGCGGGCGGAGGGGCGGGCGGACGCGGCGCTGACGCGGACCGAGGGTCCAGCCGCACGCCGTCGGCGATCCGCGTCGGCGCCCCCTGACGGCTGACTGCGTAGCCTTCCGCGAGCAGCATCTCGAACGCCTCGTTCACCGTATTGCGCGAGACGCCGAGCGCCTCCGCGAGCCGCCGCGTCGACGGCAGCTCCTCGCCGGCGGCGAGCGCTCCCGACCAGATCCGCTCCCGCAGCGCGGCGAACAGCTGGCGCTTCATCGGCATGTCGCCGTCCCGGTCCAGGCGGATTCCCCACATCGCCCTCATGCCCCCATTCCGTTCTCTTGTCACTGGTCCGGCCGATGCCGGGCCCGACTGGCTCTTTCATCATACCAGCTTCTGGACTAAGATGGCAGAAAAAGGAGGGGAAGCGCATGGATCGATCATCGAGAACAGGCATGCTGCTGCTGCTCGCCTCGTTCAGCCTGGCCGGCAGCTCCGTCATCGCGGCGGCGCTGCTCGGCAGGCATCTGCAGCCGTTCACGCTGACGGCGGCGAGCCTGCTGCTGTCGCTGCTCTGCCTGCTGCCCGCGCTCGGACGCAGCGCGATCGCCTCGCTGCGCCGCCTGTCGCGAGGACAATGGCTGCAGCTGGCCGGACAGGCGGCGTTCGGCATCGTGCTGTTCCGCGTCTGCCTGCAGCTGGGCCTGGAGCGGACGAGTTCCGCGGAGGCGGGCATCATGATCGGCGCGACGCCCGCGCTGACCGTCGGAATCGCCTGGCTGCTGCTGCGCGAGCGCAGCGGTCCGGCGCGGCTGGGCGGCGTGCTGGCGACCGTGCTCGGCGTCATGCTCATCCAGGGAGCGGCATCGGCCGGCGGAGGCGCGCTGACGGCGGCGCATCTGGCCGGCAATCTGTGGGTGCTCGGAGCTGCCGGGAGCGAGGCGCTGTTCAGCGTGCTGTCGCGCTGGACGGCGGCCGGCCGGGCCGGGGGGCGTGCGGCGTGCGGCGCGGAGGCGAGCGGGAGCGGGGCCGTAGGACGGCCGTCCGGGGAGGCGGAGGCGAGCGGGAGCGGGGCCGCGGGCGAGCCGTCCGGGGCGGCGGAGGCGAGCGGCAGCGGGGACACGGGCCGGTTGTCTGCAGAGGCGGCGGCGGGCAGCAGCGGGGACGCGGGCCGGTCGTCTGCAGAGGCGGCGAGCGGGAGCGGGGCCGTAGGACGGCCGTCTGCAGAGGCGGGGGCGGGTAGCAGCGGGGACGCGGGCGAGCCGTCCGGGGCGGCGGCGCAACCGGCCGAGGGCGCGGAGGCGCCGCTCCGTCCGGCGCTGCAGACGGCGCTCGTCGCCGGCATGGCGCTGCTGCTCAGCCTGCCGCTCGCCGCCTTCGAGCGGCCGCTCGGAGCATTCGCCGCGCTCGGCGCGACCGAGTGGCTGGCGCTTCTCTGGTACGGCCCGGTCGTGACGGCGGCGGCGTTCGGCCTGTGGTACGCCGGCATCCGGCGCTGCCCGGCGTCGACGGCGGCGGCCTGCTCCGGGATGATGCCGTTCAGCGCGCTGCTGCTGTCGGTGCTCGTGCTCGGCGAGCATGCCGGCTGGACGCAGTGGAGCGGCGGCTTGCTCGTCATGCTCGGCATGGCGCTGATCGGCCGCTCCCCCGGCTCTGCCGGCAAGCGGAGTCGAGGCGCGGGCAGCGCTTCGGCCGAGGCGCGCGGCGGGCAGCGCTTCCGATCCTTCCCGGCTGGAAGCGGGGATCCGGCGGAGGCGAGCATTTACAGCCGCCGGCGAACGAGGTAAGCTGGAAAAAACGTCCGATTTTAGGAGGGGAAGAGATGGATCGGAATGCGGATCAGGCCGAGGGACGGCCCGTCGGCCTTACGGCGGATGCGGGCTGGCAGATCGGCGTGCGCCGCACGCTCGGCGCTTCCGCCGAGCGCATCTGGCGGCATCTGACGGGGACAGAGGCAGGCCTCGCGCTGTGGCTCGGAGACGCGCGGCCTCGGGAGCTGGAGCCGGGAAGCGAGCTTGTCTCTTCGGAAGGCATCGAGAGCCGCTTCGTCGTCGTGAAGCCCGGGCGCCAGCTGCGGCTTCGCTGGCGGCTGCCGGAATGGGACGAGCCTTCGACGCTGCAGATCCGCTTGCTGCCCTCCGGCGAGGGCCGGACGGCGGTGAGCTTCCATCAGGAGCGGCTGGCCGGTCCCGCCGAGCGTGAGCTCATGAAGCGGCGCTGGGAGCAGGCGCTTGGCGCGCTCCGCGACGCCCTGGAGGACGGGCGGGCCGGAGACGGCGAATCGGGCTGACGGCCCGCCTGGCTCCCGCCGGAGCCAGACATGAAAGGAGGGGATCGGCCATGCTGCAATCGTTTCTGCCGGGAGACGGCACGCTGGAGCAGAAAGCGTTCGTGCGGGAAGAGACGGCTTTCAATCTGATCCACACCATCAGCGCGGCGCCGGAATCGAGGCGGCTGCGCTCGGGCGACGGACGGCTCGTGTTCGCCCAGTCGCCAGGCCGCAACGGCTGGCTCTGGCTGTCTCCGGAGCTCGAGCCGCCGGAGCGGGAGCGCCTGCTGGGCGAGCTGGACGAAGCGCTGGCGGACGAGCTGCTGCCAGGCGTATCCGGCTCGCCGGACGCGGCGCCAAGCTTCGCGGCGCGGCACGGGGAGCGCACGGGGAGGGGAACGCGGGTCGGCATGGTCATGGAAGCCTACGCGGCGCCGGCCCTCCTTCCGCCGACCGGCGTCTCCGGACGGATGCGCCTGTTCGGGGCGGACGAGCGGGGGCTCGCGGCGGAATTCCTCGCCGGCATGGTCCGCGACGTGTACGGCGAGCCGGCTGACGCCGCCGGCCAGCTGGCCACGGCCGACACGCTCATCCGCGCGGCCAAGCTCTACCTGTGGGAAGACGGCGGCGAGCCGTCCGCGATGGCGGGCTACGGCGGCGCCTCGCCGCGGCACGGGCGCATCAACGCCGTGTACACGCCCCCGGACCGCAGGCGCAGAGGCTACGGGAGCGCGCTCGTCGCCGGCGTTGCCGGCCGCATCGCTGGCCAAGGGCTCGTGCCGATGCTCTATGCCGACTGCGCCTATCCCGACTCCAACCGCGTCTACCGCCGCCTCGGCTTCGAGCCGGCGGGCGTGATCGCGGACATCAAATTTGCATGATGTCGACTACGAGGGCTGCTTGGACCTGCCAAGTGCAATAACGCTGGTTCCAGGCAGAACAGGACCTATTGCCAGTTCTATATTGTTGAAGCATGCGGTTGAAGCGGCTAAGGATTCATGATCGGCGGGTTAGGGCGTTTATTCAAAGCGCTGGCGCGAGCCAAGGAACCTTCGGCTCCCTCGTGGAGCCGAAGCGCCGGAGATCGTCGAATCAAGGAACCTTCGGCTCCCTCGTGGAGCCGAAGCGCCGGATAACGTCGAATCAAGGAACATTCGGTTCCCTCGTCGAGCCGAAGCGCCAGTGATCGTCGAATCAAGGAACATTCGGCTCCCTCGTGGAGCCGAAGCGCCGGGTGACGTCGAATCAAGGAACATTCAGCTCCCTCATGGAGCCGAAGCGCCGGATAACGTCGAATCAAGGAACCTTCGGCTCCCCCGTGAGCCGAAGCGCCGGATAACGTCGAATCAAGGAACCTTCGGCTCCCTCGTGGAGCCGAAGCGCCGGAGATCGTCGAATCAAGGAACATTCGGCTCCCTCGTGGAGCCGATAGCGCCTCGCCGCTCGCCGTCCGCGGCCCGTGCCTGTCCGCTCGCCTTGTCCGCCTTCGCTCACCCGCGCCCGGCTCGCTATCCCGCTTCCCGCTCTCGTTCGCCGTCCGCGGCCCGTGCCCGTCCGCTCGCCGTGTCCGCCTTCGCTCGCAGCGCCCGGCCCGCTTCCCGCTCTCGTCCGCCGTCCGCTCTTCGCCCGCCGCCCTTTCAGCCCGCAAGCCTCTGCAGAGGCTTGCGGGCTGCTTGCGCTTCCTTATTTTCCCTCTTGCATAGGGAACATACATTCGGTATATAATACGTTTAGAGCGAAATGCGAACATATATTCGATCAACGAGCAACAGGGCTCGCGGCCGGCTCTTCGCAGGCCCGATCCCTAGAGAGCAGGAGGTATGCCCGGTGGAGAGAGCGATCCTGCTGGCGGACTGCCAGTCGTTCTATGCCTCGGCGGAAAAGGCGGCGCATCCCGAATATCGCGACCAGCCGGTCGCCGTCGGCGATCCGTCGCGGAGGAGCGGCATCGTGCTGGCGGCGTGCCCGCTCGCCAAAGCGCGCGGCGTGACGACGGCCTCGCGGGTCGGAGAGGCGCTGACGCTTTGTCCGGAGCTGGTCGTCATCCGGCCGCGGATGCAGCGCTACATCGAGGTGTCGCTGTTCATCACGCAGATTTTCAAACGGTACACGGATCAGGTCGAGCCCTACAGCATCGACGAGCAGTTCCTCGACGTCACGGGCTCCGCGGCCTACTACGGCGGGCCGAGGCGGACGGCGCGCGACATCCAGAACCATATCCTGCTGTCGACGGGCATCAAGTCCCGGATCGGGATCGGCCCGACGAAGATTCTGGCCAAGATGGCCGCCGACAATTACGCCAAGAAGAGTCCGGAGGGCGTGTTCGAGCTGAGGCCGGAGACGCTGGACGCGACGCTGTGGACGCTGCCGGTGCATCAAATGTTCATGGTCGCCTCGCGGATGACCCGGCACTTCAACCGGATGGGGCTGACGACGATCGGCGACATCGCGCGGCTGGAGTTCCCGGAGTTCAAGCGGCGCATGCGGCTCGAGATGGGGCGGCAGAGCGACATCCAGGCCGGCTACTACTGGCAGACGGCGCGCGGCATCGACCCGAGCCCGGTCGTCTCCGGCATCCGCCACCAGCTGAAGTCCGTCGGCCACGGCAAGGCGCTGCGCTGGCGGATGTACCGCTGCCGGGCGGATATCGAGGTCGTGCTGCTCGAGCTCGTCCTCGAGGTGTGCCAGCGCATGCGGAGGCACGGCTGCATGGGAACGGTCGTCGCGGTGTCCGCGACGGAGACCGACGGCGAGCGGACGGGCGGCTTCAGCCGCCAGCTGACGCTGGGGCAGCCGACGTCGCTGACGCATGAGGTCGCCGCGGCGGCGCGCGAGCTGTTCGCGCGCCACTGGAGCGGCCTGCCGGTCGGGCGGCTGAGCGTGACCGTCTCGGGACTGACGGACGACGGCGTCATGCAGCTGACGCTGTTCGAGGACCGGGACCGGGCTTATCGCAAGGAGCAGACGATCGACCGCATCAAGGAACGGTTCGGAGCGGACGCCATCATGCGGGCGTCGTCGCTGCTGGAAGCGGGAGTGGCGCGCGAGCGCGCCGAACAGATTGGGGGGCATTACCGATGAGCAAGCTGGACGGCAACGAGCGCTGGAAGTCCAAGATGCTGCTGACCGAGCATGTGGAGCAGTATGACCGGAGCCAGGCGGGAGCGGAGGCCAAGGTGACGACGGCGGAGGAGCGCGTCATGATCCGCGACTCCATCCTCCTTCCCCATATGGCCGTCATGGTCGAGAAGAGCCTCGCCGAGCTCGAGCATTCCGGCAACATGCTGCGGCGGCTGTACGGCACCGCCGGCCAGCTCGTGCTGAACCGGATCATGCAGGACCAGTACGCGCTGCGCCGCGAGCTGAAGGCCCGCAACATCCGCATCGTCGCGGAGGAGCAGTCGTCCTCGATCGTCCATCATCGCTACTACTGCCGGGGCTACGAGGAGCACTTCGGCATGACCCGCGAGGTGATGCGCTCGGAGATCAGCTGGCGCCTGACCCGGTATGCGGCGGAGCTGGCCGAGCGGATGAAGGATGACGGCAAGAAAAAGCGAGGGACGGAGGGAGCCCCTTGACCGGGGCTGCTTGCGGCGGGGAAAAAAAGGGTTGCAAAGGCTTACATCTCCGCCTATAATGAGCTCACAGGTTTCCGAAACGTTTTGGAAAGATGAGGGGGGTACGTTTGACAACGATCAAAGACATCGCGAAGGCGGCAGGCGTATCCGTCACGACCGTATCCCGGGCGCTCAACGGCTATTACGACGTGAACGAAAAGACGAGGCAGAAAATCCAGGCGATCGCGGAGAAGCTGAGCTATCGGCCCAATGCCGTAGCCCGCAGCCTGGTGACGAAAAAGACGCGCACGATCGGCGTCATCCTGTCCGAGATCAACCGCGAGGGCGCGAAGGACTCGCTCGCATTCGAGACGCTGTGCGGCATCAACGACCGGGCGACGGAGCTGGACTACGACATCCTGCTGTTCAGCACCAGCTCCAAGAAGCAGAAGTCCAAGTCCTACGCCGACCTGTGCAAGGAGCGCAACGTAGACGGCGCGATCCTGTCGGGGCTGCGGCTGCATGATCCGTACCTGGAGGAGGTCGTGCACGATACCGACTTCCCGTGCGTGCTGATCGACATCCCGCTGGAAAGCCGCGAGGTCGGCCACGTGACGACCGACAACGTGAAGGGAGCGGCTGCGGCGGTCGGCCATCTGATCGGGCTGGGGCACCGGCGCATCGCGATGATCAACGGGCATGACGAGGCGGCGGTCAGCCGGGATCGGCTGGAGGGATACCGGCGGGCGCTGGAAGGGGCCGGCATTCCGTTCGATCCGCAGCTCGTCTACAACGGCGGCTTCCGCGAGGAGGGCGGCTTCGAGGCAATGTACGAGATCGGCTACAACCGTAAGGACGTCACCGCCGTCTTCTCGGCGAGCGACCTGATGGTGCTCGGGGCGCTGCGGGCGCTCGAGCGGATGGGACGCAAGGCGCCGGAGCAGATGTCGATCGTCGGCTACGACGACATCGCCATCGCCGCGCATTGCTCGCCGCCGCTCACGACGATCCGCCAGGACCGCTACGAGATGGGCTACCAGTCGGCGCAGCTGCTGATCGACATGCTGGAGCAGCGGGAGGTCGGCCGCAAGATCGTTCTTCATTCCGAGCTGGTCGTCCGCAAAAGCACGGCGCCTTGCAAGGAGTAACGGCTTCAAATGGAGATGCCGCCTGTGCGAGGCGGTTTCGTTTCCATCAAATCCGAAACGTTTTGGATAAAGCTGGAGCGGTACGAGCGCTCCTAGAAATGAAGGGCGGCATCATCCCGAGCGATGCGGCCGACGAAGGAGAATGAACATGAACTACCGGGTCCTGAAAGAAAACGATCTGTTCCTCCTGACGAATCTGGCGGGCGACGTCACGCCCGAGCAGACGGCGGGCGAGGAGCAGCTGACCGGATACGGCCTGTACCGGAGCGATACCCGCTTCTTGAGCCGGATGGAGCTGCTCGTCAACGGACGCAGGCCGATCGTGCTCGCCTCGGAGGCGGATCAGAACTACGCGGCGACGGTCGTGCTGACGAATCCGCATATGGAGGAGGACGGCAAGCTGATCTTGTGGCGCGAGTCGGTGGAGCTGCGGCGAGAGCGCTTCATTTACGGAGACGTGCTGTATGAGACCGTGCGGATGACGAATTTCAGCCCGCAGCCGCTGGACTTCGAGCTGGCGATCCGCTTCGAGGCCGACTTCACCGACATGTTCGTCGTGCGCGGCTTCATGGGCGGCAAGCTCGGCGTCGCGCATCCGCCGCAGGCCGCTCCCGGCGAGCTGCGCTTCGCCTATGACGGCTCCGACGGCATCGCCCGGGCGCTGCGCGTCGTCTGGGACGACGCGGCGGCCGTCGCCGGCGCGGACGGCGTCCTGCGCCGGCCGGTGTCGCTCGCTCCGGGAGCGAGCGCCGAGCTGTCGCTGCGGCTGCTGCCTTCGCTGGCGGGGGTCGAGCCGTCGCCGCTGCGGCCGGCCGAGGCGCTGGCTCGGCTGGAGGCGGAGTACGCCGACTGGAGGGACGGCAGCTGCTCCGTCCGCAGCGACCGTCCGCTGCTCGACGCGCTCTACGAGCGGGGGCTGATGGATCTGCGCGTGCTGCTGAACGACGAGGGGCTCGGCCGCTTCCCGGTCGCCGGCTTGCCGTGGTACGCCGTGCTGTTCGGCCGCGACAGCCTCATCACGGCGCTGCAGCTGCTGCCGATCCGTCCGGAAACGGCGCTGGCGACGCTGCGCATGATGGCCCGCTGGCAAGGCGACCGCCACGACGCCTGGCGCGACGAGCAGCCCGGCAAGATCATGCACGAGCTGCGGCGCGGAGAGCTGGCCGCCACCGATCAGGTGCCGTTCTCTCCGTATTACGGCACGGTCGACGCGACGCCGCTGTTCCTGCTGCTGGCCGCCGAATACGTCCGCTGGACCGGCGAGGCCGAGGCGCTGCGCGAGCTGAAGCCGCATCTGGAGCGGGCGCTGCAATGGGTCGACGACAACGCCGCCCGCTACGGAGGCTTCGTCTCCTATCACAGCGAGTCGGCCAAGGGCATCGCCAATCAAGGCTGGAAGGACTCCGCCGATTCGATCGTGCACTGCGAGGGAGAGTACGCGGCGACGCCGATCGCCCTCGTCGAGGTGCAGGGCTACGTCTACCGCGCCAAGTCGCAGCTCGCCCGGCAGTTCGCCGGACTGAGCGAGGGACCGGGCGACGGATGGGACGAATGGGCCCGGCGGCTGGAGGCGGAGGCGGAGGCGCTGCGGCAGCGGTTCGAGGCGGCATTCTGGCTCGAGGACGAGTCGTACTACGCGATCGCACTCGACCGCGACGGGCGTCCGGTGCGGTCGGTCACCTCGAACCCGGGCCATGCGCTGTCATCCGGACTGTTCGCGCCGGAGCGGGCGGCAGCCGTCGCACGGCGGCTCGTCGCGCCGGATTTGTTCAGCGGCTACGGCATCCGCACGATGGCCGCCGGGCAGACCGGCTACAATCCGATGAGCTATCACGACGGCAGCGTCTGGCCCCATGACAATTCCATGTGCCTGCTCGGCTTGGCCGAGCAAGGCTTCGCGGCAGAAGCCGCGACCGTCGTCGAGGGGCTGCTCGCCTCTGCCGCCCATTTCGAAGGCGCGCGGCTGCCGGAGCTGTTTTGCGGCTACGGCCGCGACGCCGGCAAGCCGGTGCGCTATCCGGTCGCCTGCTCGCCGCAGGCGTGGGCGGCGGGCACGCCGCTCGTCATGCTGACGGCGATGCTGGGCCTTCGCCCCGACTGCGCAGACGGCGTCGTGACGCTGTCTCCGTCGCTGCCGGACGGCATGGACCGGCTGGAGGCGAAAGGAATCCGCATCGGCAAAGGACGGCTCGACGTGGAGGTGCGCCGCGAGAGGGACGGCTTCCGCGCCGTCGTCACCGCCAACACGACCGGGCTCGCCGTCCGCTGCGAGGCGGCGGCCGCGGCCCCGGTCTGAGCTCCGCGGACCGTTTAACCGAAGGTTTTTCAGGCTCCGCCGCCCTGGGCGGCGGCAGCCTTTGAAACACATACCGACACCATCCAAAAAAGGAGTGTTTTGGGCATGAGAAAAAGGGGAACAGCATTCACCGCGCTCGGATTGGCCGCTACGGTCGCTTTGTCCGGCTGCAGCGGAGGCAACAGCATCGGAGACACGGGAGCATCGACTCCGGCGCCAAGTGCAAGCGCTTCCGAGAACGGCTCGGCCGCGCCGAAGGCCGAGAACGTAACGCTTCGCATCGGCACCTGGGATGGCGGCGACGGCTTGAAGCAGCAGCAGCAGATCGCAGACAACTATATGAAGGAGCACCCGAACGTCAAAATCGCCATCGAGTCGGTGCCGGACCAATACGGCACGAAGCTGCTGACGCAAGTAGCCGCCGGCCAGGCGCCCGACGTGTTCCAGGTCGGCGACGGCGACGTGAAGATGTTCATGCAAAAAGGCGCGCTGGAGGATCTGACGCCGTATATCGGCGGCTCCTCGGGCATCGATCTGCAGGACTATTTTGAAAGCGTGCTCGACGTCGGCAAGCTCGGCGACCAGTACTACACGCTGCCGAAGGACTATTCCGACATCGCGGTCTACTACAACAAGAAGCTGTTCGACGAGGCGGGCGTCGCTTATCCGCAGGCGGGCTGGACGTGGGACGACTTTTATGCGACGGCGAAGCAGCTGACCGTCAAAAAGGGCGAAAAGACGACGCAGTGGGGGGCCAATCTGCCCGGCACGTGGCTGCGCGCGATTCTGCCGCTGATCCACAGCTACGGCGGCAGCGTCATCAGCCCCGACGGCAAGTCGTACGACGGCTATATGAACAGCGACGGCACCGTCAAGGCGCTCGAGCTGTACCAGGACATGTACCTGAAGGATAAGATCACGCCTTCCAGCACCGATTCGGCCGCCTTCCAGGGCGTCGACCTGTTCGCCGCCGGCAAGGTCGCGATGACGGTGACGGGACGCTGGCCGGTCGCGGAATACGAGAAAAATCCGGAGCTCGACTTCGGCGTCGCGCAAATGCCGGCCGGACCTGCGGGAGCGGCGAACACGATCTGCTACTCCGGCTACGGCCTCTATTCCAAGTCGGCGAACAAGGATGCGGCCTGGGACTACCTGAAGTACCTGACCGGCCCGCAAGGCCAGGAAATCATGGCGCAGTACGCGTTCACCGCCGTCAAGTCGACGACCGAGAAGCTCGGCCAGTCGTCCAACGAGCATCTGAAGCCGTTCCTCGACGACATCCCGAACATCAAGGAATTCCCGGAAAAGACGAGCGAGCACTTCAGCGCTTCGGGAGGCAAGGCGATGCAGACGGTGCTCGACAAAATGATGCTCGGCAAGCCGCTCGACATCAAGAGCGAGCTGGACGCCGCGGCCAAGCAGGCGACCGCCGATCTGGCGACGGCGCAGCAGCAGTAACGATCCGGCGGGAAGCCTCGAAGCGGCTTCCCGCCGCATTTCTCTCCGGCAGACCCGCCAACGGGCGGTCTACCGGTCGCAGCCTAGGAAAGAAGGTGTCTGTCCATGAAAACGCAACCCGCAAGCGAAGCTGGGAGCGGCAAGCGTACGAAGCGGCGGCTGACGCGCGCGGAGCGCAAGGAGGAGCTGGCGTTCTACGCGTTGACCGGGCCTTGGCTGATCGGCCTCGCCGTCTTTTTCGCCGTGCCGATGGCGGTCTCGCTCGGCATCAGCCTGACCCGCTGGGACATGCTGACGCCGGCCGAGTTCGTCGGCCTGCGCAACTACACCCAGGCGTTCACCGGCGATCCGCTGTTTTGGCAGTCGCTCAAGGTGACGACGCTGTACGCGCTGTTCTCGGTGCCGCTAGGCCTCGTCTTCTCGCTGCTGCTGTCGCTGCTGCTCAACCAGGCCGTACGCGGCATGCGCCTGTTCCGCACGATCTTCTACCTGCCGTCGGTCGTCAGCGGCGTCTCGGTCATGGTGCTGTGGATGTGGATCTTCAACCCGCAGATCGGACTCATCAACATGGTGCTCGGCGCGTTCGGCATCGAAGGCCCGGGCTGGATCTTCGACCCCGACTGGGCGCTGCCGTCGATGGTCATCATGAGCCTTTGGTCGTCGGTCGGCGGCAGCGTCATCATCTGGCTGGCCGGGCTCAAGGGCATTCCGTCGACGCTGTACGAGGCGGCGGAGCTGGACGGCGCCGGACCGCTGCAGAAGTTTTGGTGCGTCACCGTGCCGATGCTGACGCCGACGATCTTTTTCAACCTCGTCATGGGCATCATCGGGGCGATGCAGGCGTTCGGCGAAGCGTACGTCATGACCAAGGGCGGACCGATGAACTCGACGCTGTTCTTCAACTTCTACCTGTTCGACCACGCCTTCCAGAACTTCCGCATGGGCTACGCCTCCGCGCTTGCCTGGGTGCTGTTCGTGCTGATCCTCGGCCTGACGGCGCTCGTCGTCCGCTCATCCGCCGCCTGGGTCTATTACGAAGGAGAAAGGAGCTGAGCCGCCATGGCCAAAACGAATCCCATCCGCGCGCTGCTGCGGCAAGCGCCCGTCTATTTCCTGCTGGCGCTCGGCTCCCTCGTCATGCTCGTGCCGTTCGCCTGGATGCTGTCCACCTCGCTCAAGGAATCGTACCAGGTGTTCGCCTGGCCGCCGAAGTGGGTGCCGGATCCGATCCGCTGGAGCAACTACAAAACGACGTTCACCTCGCTGCCGTTCGGCACCTGGTTCAACAACACGCTTCTCATCACGTCGCTGTCGATCGTCGGCGCCGTCGTCTCCTGCATCGTCGTCTCGTACGGCTTCGCCCGCTTCCGCGCGCGCGGACGCAACGCGCTGTTCCTGCTGACGCTGGCGACGATGATGCTGCCGGACACGGTCACGATGATTCCGAAGTTCTATCTGTTCAGCGAGTTCGGCTGGATCAACACGTTTTATCCGCTCATCGTGCCGCTGTTTTTCGGCAAGGCCTACTTCATCTTTCTGCTTAGGCAGTTTTTCCTCTCCATCCCTGCCGACCTCGAGGAAGCGGCCAAGATCGACGGCGCGTCCACGTTCGGCATCCTGCTGCGGATCATCCTCCCTCTGACCGTTCCGGCCATCGTGACGATCGCGATTTTCCAGTTCAACGATTCCTGGAAAGATTTCATGCAGCCGATTTTGTATTTGAGCAAGCCGGACCTGTATACGCTCTCGCTCGGCATCAACTTCTTCAAGAGCCAGAACGACGTGCAGTGGAACTTCCTGATGGCCGCCTCGGTCGTCACGATGCTGCCTTCGCTCGTGTTTTATTTCATCGGACAGAAATACTTCGTCGAAAGCATCACGCTGACCGGCATGAAAGGATGAGATCGATCGTGGCTCCCGCGAACGCCCGCCCTGCCTCTCTGCGCTGGATGCTCGGCATCGGCTGCCTGTCGGCGTCGGCGCTCGGGCTGGAAATCGCGCTCACCCGCGTATTCGGCGTGCTGCTGCAATATCACTACGTCTCGCTCGTCGTCTCGCTCGCGGTGCTGGGCATCGGCATCGGCGGCTACGCGGCGCGGGCGCTGCCGGAGCGGCCCGGCTCGTCCGCCGCGGGAGCGGCGCTCGCGACCGGCCTCTACGCGGCGCTGCTGAGCTTCGCGCTTGCCCGCTACCCCTATGTCGGCCAGCTGCCGCTTTATGCGCTGGCGGCGTCCGTGCCGTTCGTGCTGTTCGGCTGGTGCATGGGCAAGGCGCTGTCGTCCGGAGCCGAGCCTCGCCGCCTGTATGCGGCCGACCTGCTCGGCGCCGCGCTCGGCGTCGCCGCCGCCTACGGCTTGCTGCAGCTGCTGGGCGGGCTGGCGGCGCTGTTCGCGCTGGCCGCGCCGGCATTCGCCGCGGCGCTGCTGCTGCCCGGCGGCAGGCCGGAGCGCAGGCCGGCGCAGCGCCGCTGGACGGCGGCGCTGCTGCTCGCGGCCGTGCCGCTGGTCGCCGCGGCAGGCGGGCCCGGCCTGTGGCAGATCAACTTCGCGGGACTGTCGGGGGCCGCTCCGGACAAAACGATCGTCGCCGCGCTGCGGCAGCCGGGAGCGGAGCTGGAGCGCTCCTACTGGGACGCGTTCGCGCGCGCCGACGTCGTCGGCGGCGCGGAAGCGGACCGCAAGACGGTATTCGTCGACGGCGGAGCGGGCAGCTACATGTACCGCTACGACGGGAACCTGCGCTCGGTCGCCTCTCTGGCCGGCGACATCGAGTTCCTGCCGTTCGCCGCCGGTCCGGCCGGCAAGACGGCAATCGTCGGCTCCGGCGGCGGGCGCGACATCCTGTACGCGCTGCTCGCCGGCGCGAAGTCGGTGACCGCGGTCGAGATGAGCGGCTCGCTCGTCCAGGCGATGCGCGAGGACGAGCAGTTCGGCCGAGCCCTGCTGGCCGAGCCCGGAGTCGAGGTCGTCGTCGGCGACGGGCGCAGCGTGCTGGAGCGCTCGGACGGCGGCTTCGACCTGATCGCGCTCGATTTGGTCTACTCCCAGGTCGGAGGGACGAACGGGCACGCGCTGAGCGAAAATTACGCGTTCACGCGGGAAGCGTTTCAAGCCTATATGCAGAAGCTGAACGAAAACGGCCGCTTGATCGTCGTCTCGCATCAGGGCATCGAGGGCGTACGCGCCTTTTATACGGCGCTTGCGGCGCATATGGAGCTGACCGGAGCGAAGCCGGCGGAGGCGGTGCGCCACGCCGCGCTGCTGCTCGCTTCGCCCGAATCGAAGTCGCCGGGGCTGGCGCTGACGGTGCTGCAGCGGCAGCCGCTGCAGCAGAAGCAGCTCGATACGCTGCTCGCGGGAGCGCAGGCGCTGAAGCTGCAGACGCTGTTCCTGCCGGGGAGCAGCGAGCAGCTGCTGAAGCCGCTCATCGACGGCGCCATGCCGTTCGATCGGTTTGTCGCCGACTCGGACTACAACGTCTATCCGACGGTCGACGACCGGCCGTTCTTCTACTTGCTGACGCCGGGACTGCCGGCATCGCTGCGGACGTGGCTGGCGGCCGTCGCGCTGCTCACCGCGCTGCTCGGCGTCTGGATCTGGAGGCGCGAGCGCGCGCTGTCCCGGGCGGCCGGTCCGTCCGGAGCGCGGGCGGACCAGGCGAGCCTGCTCGTCGCCGTGCTGGCCGGAGCCGGCTATATGCTGCTGCAGGCGGCGCTGATCCAAAAGGCGCTCAAATATGCCGGCAGTCCGGCGCTGGCGGCCGCGATCGTGCTGGCGGCGATGCTGGCCGGGGGCAGCCTCGGCAGCCGGCTCGCCGGGCGCCGCCTGCCGGAATCGGCGGCGGCGATCGGGGCGGCGCTGCTGATCGCCGCGCTGACCGCCGCCGAGGCGCTGTGGGGCGGCAGCCTGACGGCGCTGCCGGCCGCGGCCCGGCTCGGGGCGCTCGGGCTGGCGGGCGCGGCGATCGGCCTGCTGGCCGGCGTGCCGCTGCCGCAGCGCCTGGCCGTCGCCGAGCGGCGCCGGCCGGGCAGCTCGCCGCTGCTGTTCGCCGTCTCCGGCATCGCGGGGCTGTGGGGCTCCTGGCTCGGCGCCGCGCTGGCGCTGACGGCGGGCTTGCGCTGGACGCTGGCGGCCGCATGCCTATGCTACTTGCTGCTGCTTCCCGCCGCGCGCTTCGGGCGCGGGGAAGCGTCGAAAGCCAAGGAAAGGGGAGGGGCCCATGTCAACCGATAGAGACAACGAGCCGTTCGCGGGAGCGGAACGGACCGCGGGAGTAGAGCGGACCGAAGGGGCGGAACGGACCGCGGGAGCGGAGCGGCTGCGCGGGCTGCAGGCGAGCCGCCGCAATCGCGAGGGAGAGCCGCTCGATCTGTTCGTCGCGGCCGGAACGCGCAGCATGCTGATCGGCGCGCAGGACGGCGGCTTTCCCGATTTCGGCCATCATATTCCGGACGAGATGGGCGGGCTGTGGGCGCATCCGATCAAGCTGCTGGACGGCTTCTGGGTGCATGTGGCCGAAGCTGGCGCTGGCGGATCGGCCGGCGGCGAATGGCTGCAAAAGGCGGAGCAGTTCCGCAACTACGCTTATTTCAACGAGCATGTCTACACGCTGCCGGCGCTGGAGCTGGAGGCTGTCCGCTCGCAGTTTTGCCCCGACGGGCTGGCGGGACTGGTCGTAGAGCTCGAGCTGCGCGATCGCAGCGGCCGGAGCCGGGAGCTGGAAGTCGTGTTTCAGGCGCGCTCCGACCTGCGTCCCGTCTGGTTCAGCGAGCAGGCCGGCGTCGAGGACGCCCCGGATGAGGCGGCGGCGGTTCCCGGCATCGGCATCGCGGCTCGCGACACGGCTCATCCGTGGACCGTCGTATTCGGCGCGGAGACGGATGAGGCGGAGGCGGCGGTCGGGGACTACGGTCCGGACGCGCCGCGCACCGCCGGACCGGGAGCGGCGGGGCATGTGAAGCGGCGGATCGAGCTTGCCGCTGGAGGGACGGCGCGGCTGCGCTATTTCGTGGCGGGCTCGTCCGTCTCCGAGGAGGAGGCGCTCGCCTCGTTCCGTACGATCCGCGAGCGGCATGCCGAGCTGCGCGGCCAGAAGCGGCTTCGCTACGAGGAATACGCGGGGCGCACGACGGTCGAGCTGCCCGACGAGCGGCTGGTCGAGGCGTTCGATTGGGCGAAGGTCCATGCCGAGTGGCTGCATGTCGACGTTCCCGGCGTCGGCCGCGGACTGGCGGCGGGCATACCGGAGTATCCGTGGTGGTTCGGCTGCGACAACAGCTACGCCTTGCCGGCGCTGCTGACGATCGGCCGCCAGTCGCTCGCGATCGAGACGTCGGAGCTGATCCGCGAAGCCTCCGCCAAGGCGAACGGCAACGGGCGCATCCTGCACGAGCTGACGACGCTCGGCGTCGCGGCCCATCCGGGCAACGCGCAGGAAACGCCGCATTTCATCTCCTGCGTCTGGGAAATCTTCTGCTGGACCGGGGACCGGGCGTATTTGCAGCGCTCTTATCCGGCCGTCCGGGACGGGCTGGAATGGCTGTTCGCCGGCAAGGAGGAGACGGACGACCTGCTGCCTCTCGGCTACGGCATCATCGAGATCGAAGGCTTGAACGTGCGGCTCGTCGATACGGCGGTCTACGCCTGGAAGGCGCTGAAGGACGGCGCGGAGATGGCGGAGCTTGTCGGCGAAGGCGAGGAGGCGCGGCGCTGGAGGCGGCTGGCGGATCGGCTGGAGCGGCAGATCGACGAGGAGCTGTGGCTCGAGGAGGAAGGGCTGTACGCCGATGCCGTCGCGTCGGTCGGCGAGGTGCGCGAGCGGCTGCCGGTACATGTCGCCCGCGCCGACGCGATGGAGGCGCCGGCGGCCGCGCGCGAGCTCGAGCGGCTGCTGGCGTCGATCGAGGAGGCGCCCGCAGACGAGCGGCGTGCCTGGCTGTTCAAGAATTGGGTCGTCAACACCCCTCTTGAGGCGGGGCTCGCTCCGCGGGAGAAGGCGCTGCGGGCGCTGGACCGGCTGGCGGGCGAGGAGTTCTCCGGCCCGGACGGCATGTATCTGTCGGGCATGTACCGCACGCAGATGATGACGATCTCGACCGCCGTGCAGGCGGTGGCGGAAGCGCGCTACGGCCGGATGGACGAGGCGCTGCGCAATATGGGCAAGATCGCCGGCACGCTGGGCCGGCGTCTGCCGGGCTCGATCAGCGAGATGTCGCCGGACTACGGCTGCTTCGTCCAGGCGTGGACGGGCTACGGCCTGCACTACCCGCTCGTGCGCCAGTTCTTCGGCGTGACGCCGCGCGCCCATGAGCGGCGGGTCGAGCTGAGGCCCCGTCTGCCCGAAGCCTGGAAGGAGGCTTCGCTGGACCGGCTCCTGCTCGGCGGCGAGCAGGACGGCATCGAGCTGGCGATGGCCATCCGGCTCGGGGAGGACGGTGACGAATACCGCATCGAGCTGAGCGCTCCGGACTGGACGATGCAGCTCTCCTTGCCTTGCGGCGAGCGGGAGGAGGTCGAGGCCGCCGGGGCGGACTGCCGCATCGTCGGCCGCGCCGACGGCGAGCTGCGGCTGGAAGCCCGGGGCGGCACGCCGCTCACGGTGCGGCGGATCCGCCGGTCGGCAACGGGCGGCGCTTGAGCCCGGGCCGGTCCGGTTAGGGCCGGGTAGGGCCGGATAGGACTGGATTTGGCTTTGACAGGTCCGGATAGGCTGGATAGGCCTGGACAGGGCCGGACGGCGGTCGAACCAATCGAAGCGAGCGAACCGGAAGGAGGAAGCGGAGGATGAAGGCAAGAGGAGCAGACAGCGAGCCGGGCCGGCTGCTGTCGCGAAGCGCGCATCGGCTCGGTACGGGCATCGGCCTGTTCGGCGCAGAGAGCGACGCGGGAGAGGGGTTTCGCCTGACGGCCGGGGGAGCCGAGCTGACCGGCCTGTCTCCCCTGCTGCAGCCTCTCGGCACGGAGACGCGGCAGGAGGAGGGTCGCTGGCGGGAGTCGGCCCGGCTTGCCGGGGCGGGCCTCGATATCGTTTGCCATACGGTATTTTATGAGGGCGAAGCGGTGGCGGAGCGCTGGCTGGACATCCGCAACGCCGGCGATCAGCCGCTCCGGATCGAGCGGATCGAGCCGATGCGGCTGAGGCTGGAGGATGGCGAGTACATCGTCCATGCGTTTGACAGCGACTGGGGAGCGGAATTCGAGCCGCGCTCGGAAAAGCTGGATGTCGAGTTTATCGCGCAGACGCGCTGGGGACGCTCGTCGAAGGGCATGCATCCCTGGCTGACGCTGGAGCGCTCGGACGGCCGCCTGGTGCATCTGTCGCCGATCTGGTCCGGCAACTGGTCGGCCTCCTGCCGGCGGACGCCGAGCGGCATCGACGCCGGAGCCGGATTGAACGAGTGGGCGTTTTTCAAGACGCTTCAGCCGGGCGAGTCGATGCGGACGCCGTCCGTCGCGGTCGTCGCCGGGGAAGGGGGAGACTGGCATGCGCTCTCGCTGCCGCTGGCGCGGGTCGGACGCCGCCACTGGTACCCGGACAACGCGGTGAGCCGCGAGCTGCCCGCCGAGTGGAACCATTGGTGGAGCTACGAAGACACGCAGATCGACGCCGCGACGTTCAAGGCGAACGCGGCGGCCGCGGCGGAGCTCGGCTTCGGCGTCTGCACGCTCGACGCGGGCTGGTTCGGAAGCGAGGATGCGGAAGGCGGCTGGCACGAGCAGCGCGGCGATTGGGACAAGGTCAACCGCATGCGGTTTCCGGGTGGAGTGCGGGAGTGCGCGGACGAGGCTCGGCGGCTCGGGATGCGCTTCGGCCTGTGGTGCGAGATCGAAGGGCTGGGCCGGCACGCGGAGCTCGCGGGGCGCAGGCCGGACTTCCCGGCGCGGCGCGAGGGCGAGCCGCTCGGCTACGTCTGCCTCGGCAATCCGCAAGCGCGCGAGTGGGCGTTCGCCGAGCTAGACCGCCTCATCCGCGAGAGCGGCTGCGAATGGGTGAAGCTCGATTTCAACGTCGATCCGCTCGGGGGCTGCGACCGTACCGATCACGGGCATGGCGAGGGAGACGGGCTGTTCGAGCATGTGCGCGGCCTGTACGAGGTGCTGGAGCGGCTGCGCGCCGTCCATCCGGAGGTGCTGCTGGAAAACTGCTCCTCGGGCGGGCTGCGGCTCGATCTCGGCATGGCCCGCGTCACGCATCTGTCGTTTCTCAGCGATCCCGACTGGCCGGAGCACAGCTTGCAGGTGTTCTGGGGCGCCAGCACGTTCCTCGCGCCCGAGCGCGCGCTGCATTGGAGCTATTCGCACTGGCTCGGCGACTTCGCCAAGCAGCGCTTCGATCCGCAGGATCCGACGCTGTCGGAAGTCCGCTTCGACTACTATACGCGCATTGGCATGCTCGGCGCGTTCGGCGTCTCGCAAAAGCTGCCCGAGCTTCCGCGGCGGCTGGCGGAAAGGTTGGCCGTCCATGTCCGCGATTACCGCGAGCAGGTCAGCCGCTTCGTGCGCGAAGCGGATCTGTACCGGCTGACGGCGCAGCCGCTGCGCGATGGACGAGGCAGCCGCTGGGCGGCGTTCCAGTACGCGCTCGGCGAGGAGCATCTGCTGGCCGTCTTCCGCCTGGAAGGCGGCGAGGCGAGCCGAGTCGTCCGGCTCCGGGGCTTGCGGCCGGACGGAGCCTACGAGCTGCGGGAGCTCGGAGGGACGTCGGAGCCGCTCCTGCGGTCCGGAGCGTCGCTGCTGCAGGACGGGCTGGCGTTCGACGGCTGGGCGGAGGAGCAGTCGGCGCTGTACCGGCTGCGGCTGCTGCCGCCGGAGCAGCCGGAGGCGTCCGGCTAGCGGCCGCTCGCCGCTGGAGATGTCCGGCTGGCGGTCGCCTGCCGGTGGAGACGTCGGTTAGCGTCCGCTCGCCGCTGAGCCGTCCAGCTGGTGTCCGCCCGCCGCTGGAGGCGTCCAGCCGGCGGTCGCCGGGAGCCGCAGTCCGGGTTCCAGCCGTTCCAATCGGTCCAGCCGTTGCAATCGTTGCAGTCGTCCCGTCTGGCCTTGCCTTCGCCTCGAGCGGCGGCAAGGTTTTTTGGCGTTAAAGCGGTCCTATCTTCGCAGGCGGGTTAGGGGATGGAACGAACAGGGGAGGCCTTGCCCCGTTTTTCGGGCTGCAGCCTTGGCATCGCGTGCCAGGGAGTCTGCAGCCCGAGTTTTTCGTCAAAGGACTTCTGCAAGCGGCCCCAGAGTCCGTCTCGCCGTCCATTCGGTTAGACGAGGCGGAGCGCTTGGGGTGGAAAAAGCGCGCATCAACGGTAAATGTACCACTGGAGGAGCCGCTGGGGCGGAGAAAGCGCGCGTCAATGGTAAATGTACCACTGGAGGAGTCGCTGGGGCGCCCTGCGCGCGGAAAAACCGCGCGAAGCCAGCGCAGCGCGCGTCCTCCATAGTTCCCCGGAAACGTTCGAAAAAGCGAGGAGCGAGCCGCAGCATGGAGCGGACATAATTTTCCTGTTCCTGGCCCAAAATAAGGACGACTTGGCAAAGGAGGGACAAGAGATGGAAAGCGGCGGCGGAAACAAGACGGCCGGATCCGGTCCGGGAGCGTCGGACGGAACCGGAGCGGGAAGCGGCGGCGCGCGGAGCGGCGCCGGCGATACAAGCGCCGCGGACCGGAGCGGCGGCGGAGCGGAGAAGCGGACGGGGGGCCCGCTGAAGGCGGCCCCTTCGCCCGGCCGGCGCAAAAGCGCGACGCCGCTCAGCGCGTCGCTGGCGGCGAACGCGCAGGCGATTCGCCGCCAATTCGGCGATTCCGCCGATCTGCGGCTGCGGATGACGGAATCGCCGGCTTTTCCGGGCGTCCGCCTCGCCGTGCTCTACCTGCAGGGCATCGTGGACGAGAACGGCATCCGCGAGAGCATTCTCGACAAGCTGCAATCGGCGCCTCCGCCCGCGGAGGAAGGCCGCCGCGCAGACCGCGGCGGGCTGGCCGAGGCGACGGAGCGGCTGCGCGCGGGCGTCATCACCGCCGGCCTGACCGAGCCGGTGGCGACGATCGAGAAGGCGCTCGACTCGCTGCTGCTCGGCTGCTGCCTCATCCTGATCGACGGCAGCGGCACGGCGCTCGCCGCCGACGCCGACGGGGGAGAGCGGCGCCCGGTCGGGGAGCCGATCTCGCAGACGGTCATCCGCGGGCCGCAGCAGGGCTTCACGGAGTCGATCGGCACGAATCTCGGCCAGCTGCGCCGCATCATCCGCTCGGAGCGGCTGATCGTGGAGTCGCGGCGCATCGGCCGCCAGACCTGCACGGAGGTGGCGCTCGTCTACCTCAAGGACACGGCCCGTCCGGAGCTGGTCGAGGAGGCGCGGCGCCGGCTGGCGGCGATCGACGTCGACGGCGTCATCGACAGCGGCTACCTCGAGGAGTATATCCAGGACAAGACGTTCACGTTTTTTCCGACGCTGCTCAATACGGAGCGGCCGGACCAGACGGCCGCCTACCTACTGGAGGGCCATGTGGCGATCCTCTCCGACGGAAGCCCGTTCGCGCTGCTCGCGCCGGTCACGCTGTACCGCTTCTTCCAGTCGCCGGAGGACTATTACCAGCGCTTCGACATCGCCAGCTTCCTGCGCCTCATACGCATGGGCGCCTTTCTGATTTCCCTGCACCTGCCGGCGCTGTACATTGCGATCACGACCTTCCATCAGGAAATGATGCCGACCAATCTGCTCATCAGCCTGTCCGCCCAGAGGGAGGGCGTTCCGTTCCCGGCGCTCGTGGAGGCGCTGCTGATGGAGCTGACGTTCGAGGTGCTGCGCGAGGCGGGCGTGCGCATGCCGAGGGCGATCGGACCGGCGATCTCGATCGTCGGCGCGCTCGTCATCGGCACGGCGACCGTGCAGGCGGGGCTCGTCTCCGCCGCGATGGTCATCATCGTCGCCTTCACGGCGATCTCGAGCTTCGTCGCGCCGCAGGTCAACATCGCGAACGCCGCCCGCCTGATGCGCTTCCTGTTCATGCTGAGCGCGGGCGTGCTCGGGTTCGTCGGCATCATCTCCCTGGACCTTATCCTCATCATCCACTTGGCGGGGCTGCATTCGTTCGGGATTCCGTACCTCGCGCCGATGGCGCCCTGGGTCAAAGGAAGCTGGCGGGATACGATCCTGCGCATGCCGCGCTGGAGCATGACGCTGCGTCCCGCGCTGGCCCGCAAAGGAAGCCGCAAGCGGCAGGCCGGCGGCAAGCCATGAGGCGGCTCGCGGCGCTCGCGCTGCTGCTCGCGCTGCTCCCGCTCGGCGCGGCGGGCTGCTGGGACCGGCAGGAGCTCAACGAGCTCGGCATCATCTCGGCGACCGGGGTAGACGTGACGGAGAGCGGGCGCTGGAAGCTCAGCTATCAGCTCGTCATCCCGAGCGCGATCTCGGCCCAGGGCTCGTATGTGGGCACGGGCCATGCGCCGGTCAATGTGTTCACGACCGAAGGCGACAGCTTCCGGGGCGCGGTGTCCAAGGCGACCCAGGAGATGTCGCGGCGGCTTTATTTCGCCCACAACCAGGTCGTCATCGTCGGCGAAGCGGCCGCCCGCAAGGGCATCGCCGAGCTGATCGAAGCTTACATGCGCAACGGCGACTCGCGCGAGACCGTCATGATGTTCGTCACGGAGGGCAGCGCGCGCTTGGTTCTCGAGCAGCTGCTGCCGATGGAGAAGATTTCCGGGGCGGGCATCGTCCGGCTCATCACGCAGGAGGAGAAGCAGGGAGGCAACTTCCGCCAGATGACGGTGTTCGACGTCGCGCAGGAGCTGCTCAGTCCGATCCGCACGACCGGCGTGCCGGGCATCGGACTGAGCGGATCGGACGAGCCGGTGGACACCGTGGATGCGGCCAAGATGACGCATACCGGCGCCAAGGTAAGGCTGCAGAAGCTCGGCGTCTTCAAGGAGGACCGGCTCGTCGGCTGGCTCTCCACGCATGAGACGCGCGGCCTCATGTGGGTCAAGGGAAAGGAACGGGAGACGACCGTCTCCTTCGGCTGTCCGGACGCCAGGCTGAAGCGCAACAGCATCCGCCTCAAGCAGGTCCGGACGCAGGTGATTCCGACGCGCAAGCCGGACGGGGGCTGGCTCATGCGGGTGAAGGCCGAGGCGGCCGGCACGCTGCTCGAGTACAACTGCAAGGGAGCGCTCGACAAGCCCGCCGACCTGCTGGAGCTGGAGCTGCGGATCGCGCAGGAGCTCAAGTCGGACATGGAGGACGGCATCAAGGCCTCGCAGAGGCTGGGGACGGACCTGACCGGCTTCGGCAACGAGCTGAGGCTCCGCTATCCGAAGGAATGGAAGGCGCTCGAGCAGGAATGGAACGACAGGCTGTTCCCGCAGCTCGAGACCCAGCTGGACGTCGCCGTATCGATCGTCCGGACCGGACGGAGCAACGGCTCCTATGAGCAGGCGGCCGAGGACAGCCGCGGGAAGGAGTGAGGGCGGCATGAGCAAGCCGGAAGGAATAAGCGCCGGGCAGATCGGGATCTTCCTGATCCTATTCTGCATCGGCAGCACGCCGATGTTCGAGCTCGGCATCGACGCGAGGCAGGATTCGTGGATCGCCCTCGGCGCCGCCGCGATCGCCGGCCTGGGCGTGCTGTGGGGCTACCGGACGCTGCAAAACCGGGCTCCGGAGGAAGATCTCGCCGGGCTGTTCAAGCTGCATTTCGGCCGGGCGATCGGCACGGCGCTCGGGCTGGCGATGGGCTTGCTGCTCGCCTACGAGTCGATGCGGAACGTCCGCGACTTCGGCGAGCTGACGAGCATGACGCTGCTGCCGGAAACGCCGATCTGGTGCGTCATGCTGCTTATTACGGGCATCGCGTTTTATACCGTCACCAAAGGGGTCGAGACGTTTTTCCGGATCACGCAGATTCTGCTGCCTGCGCTCGCGGGCAGCTACGTGCTGCTGCTCGTGCTGCTGCTGGCCTCCGGGCGGATCGAGCCGGACCGGCTGCGGCCGATGCTGGAGAACGGCCTCGGTCCGGTGCTGGATACGGCGTTTCCCGACCTGCTCGCCTTTCCGTTCAGCCAGACGATCGTGCTGCTCGTCTATTGGAAATACGCCGCCGCCAGCAAGCGGGCGGGCGCGGCCAGCTACGGCGCCTACGCCGTCGTGGCTCTGTTCCTGGTCGCCGTCAACGCCGTCATCATGATGGTGCTCGGCCCGGCCATCGCCTCGATCAAGGCGCTGCCGACGCTGGAGGCGGTCGAGCTGATCCGGCTGGCCAGCTTCATCGAGCGGCTCGACATCCTCGTCACGCTGCTGCTCTACATCGGCCTGTACGTCAAGATCTCGGCCCTCTATCTGGCGTCCGCGCTGCTGCTGCGCTCCGCCTGCGGCTTGCCGCTGCCGGCCGGCGCCCTGATGATCGGACCGATCATCTACGGGGCGGCGTTCCTGGAGCCGACGAACACGTTCCATCTGTGGCTCGGTCTGGAGCTGTCGCTCAAGCTGACGCCGATCTACCAGCTGCTGCTCCCGGCGCTCATGCTCGTCATGGGCATCGGCTGGGTGAAGCGCAAGGCGGAGCGGCAGCGCGCGGAGGGAGGCCGAGCCGGCGCAGGCAAGACCGGCGCAGGCAAGGCCGGCGGAGCGGACGGAGCGAAGGGCGGAAGCCGAAGCGGCGGGGAGCCGCGATCCTCGTCTTGAGCCCGGTCCTTGGTTCGCAAGCGAAAAAGCCCTTGGACGCGTCCAAGGGCTTTTTTGGCGCTGCGCCGCCTCGGCCGGCCGCGCTGCCCGCGTCCGCGCACGGAAAACGGACGCGAACGGCGGCGGGCCGGGCAGGGGCAGGGGCGCCATGCGGCGGATCACGCCATGCGGCGGATCAGCGCTTGAGGCCGTTCGCCTCGCGCACGAGCGAGAAATACGGATCGGCGAGGACCGCCTCGAATTCCGGTCCGAGGGAGCCGTTCAGGGCGGCGACGTCCGTCGGCGTCAAGCTCCAGGCGAGCAGGCCGAGCGAGACGAAGAGCGGCGACTTGCCGTCCCAGCCTGCCTTGGCCGCGGCGAGGACCCGCTTCCCGTCGTCGACCGTGCCGATGCCTTGGATCGTCGAGATCGGCAGCTTGTTTTGGGCGATCTCGACGCCGAACCGGTCCTCCCAGCTGAGGAACAGGCCGGGAGCATCGTACTCGTCGGCATAGGCGCTCGCCTTGGCGGCGCTGAGCGGCACGTTGTCGCTGTCGATGCGGTTGAGCACGTAGGGAATCGTCATGCCGGTCTTTTTCAGATACGGATACGTCTGCTTCAGGAAGGACGCGAACGTGCTGTCCGGCCAGGCTTCGGGATAGAAGTAGCCGGCTCCGGAAGGACCGGAGACGAGCTGGTCGTTCGGCGTCGCCGTCTTCAGGTAATACTGGAGCATCGCCGGCGCGCCGTCCAGCAGCAGCGGGCTTGACGTCCAGTTGATCGGCACCTGGCCGCGCGCGGGATCGTCCCAAAGGACGCGCATCCGGTGCTGGTTGTACTGGAAGTTGTCGCCTTCGCTGAACGTATAGCTGACGTAGATCTTGTTCTGGAGCTTCGGCGCCTTGGCGGGCTTGAGCGGCGCGCCGATCGGGCGCTCGCCGGAGAAGACGGTCAGGTTGCTGAACCAGTCGGCGGCGAGCACGTAGACGCTATGCCGCGAAGCGATCTCCACGCCGCTGAACTCTCCGGCCGTATCGTTGCTGAACCAGCCGAGGTAGGGCGTGCCGGGGGCGGTATCCGCGAGAATGCGCTCGAACAGCTCCCGCTCCCGGGGGAGGTTCGGGTCGAGCCAGAACACCATCGCCTTGTTGGCGACGGCATAGTCCCGCAGGTAGCCGTACGGCTCCTTCTGCTCGGACGTGGGCGGCTGCGCGCTGCCGGCGCTGACCTTGAACTGGTTCCACATCTCGACGGCGGCGGTCAGCTTTTTGGCGCCTGCGGGCGGCGTGAAGCGGTAGACGAAGTAGCGTCCGTTGTCGGCGAAGCGGTGGCCGCCGCTGCCTTCCGATGCTTGCGACTGCTGGGCGTCGTACAGATAAGGCTGCTCCTGCGGAGTGCCGGCGACGAAGCGGGCGATCTCCTGCCCGTCGGCCTGGACCGCCACCTCATGGACGGCAGGGCCCCAGCCGTCCTGCGGGAAGGCGTCGTCGAAGCGCAGGTAGACCGATTCCTGGCCGAGGAACGGCGACAAATCCAGCTCGTACACCTTGCGGTTGGCCGCGTCCCGCTCCTGCGCCGTCTCCTCGGCGACCGTCTTGAACGAGGACGGGATGCCGCTCTCCGGCAGGCGGACGGACGTATCCGGGCTCAGTCCGACGAGCATGCGCCGCGTCGTCCGGCTCCACAGCTGCTCGTACTGCCAGGCGTAGGCGTCGAGACGGTCCTTGAAGCGTCCCCGCAGATCGTCCAGCACGGGGAAGGCATACGGCGGGGCGGTCAGCTTCTCGGCCAGCTCGGGGCTGGCGACGACGGCGCTTTTGATTCCGGCGAGCGTCGTGGCGACGTTGATCGAATCGGGCAGCTGCGGATCGTAGACGATGATTCCTTTGACGTCCTGCTTGAACTTGTCGAGAATCGACCATTCGCTGTCGCGGACCTTGTAGGGGACGTCCAGCTCGTTCAGCCAGGCGAACTTGCCCTCTTCCTTGTTCTCAAGCAGGTAAATGCGCGGCTCGCTGCGGTTGACGAGGCCCTGCAGCGTAGCGAAAAGCAGCTTGACGTCGCCCGGGGCGTCGTAGATGTCCGCGACCTCGAGCTGCTTGACCTTCGCGAAGCGGGGCAGCTGCTGCTGCGCGGGCCAGGAGATGGAGCCGGACGGCGGCTTGGCGGCTCCGGCCGCGGCATCCGCAGGGCCGGGCTCGGCGGACGCGCCGAGGCCGAACGATCCGAAGCAGGCAAGCGCGAGAGCGGCGGCGGTAAGCTTGCGTTTCATTAACAAAAGCACCTCTTTTTCTCAGAATGGCGAAACAAGGGCGGGATGTCGCGGCCGGCGAGGCCGCAAGCTTGCCTTCACCTCCTCGGCGGAGAATGGAGGACTGAAATCGCTTGCATTTATATTTAATATATTTTACATATATGATTCAAGGGCTTCGACAAATTCGGAGCGCAAAATGCATCGAAGGGCGCCCGGCCAGGACCATCGTCATACGAGAAAACGGCGCGGGATGCGGCTTTGAGCCCATGTCGCCGGAGGGCGGCGGTTGCTTCTCGAGGACTCAGCCTATATCATATATACAAATCTCGAACCGAAACTGGTGATGGAACGATGAGCTCGACCGAACGAACGCCGCTGTACCAGAAAATTCAAGACTACATCCGCGAGCGGATCGAAAGCGAAGGCCTCAAGGCCGGCGACCGCATCCCGACGGAAAAAGAGCTGATGGAGCAGTTCAACGTCAGCAAGATCACGGTCGTCAACGCCCTCTCGGGCCTCGCCAACGAAAGGTGGATCACCCGCGTGCCGGGGCGGGGCAGCTTCGTGAGCGACCGGACGGCAGGGGCCGCAGCCGCCGGCGCGCCCGCCGGCCTGGCGCCGCATGACGCCTCGCCGGCCGCAGCCCCGCGCGGGCGGACCGGGCTGATCGGGCTCGTCATGCCGTCCATCGACGACTATTTTGCGATCCGGCTCATCGACGGCGCCCGCAGGGCGCTCGAGCGGCGCGGCTACCGGAGCGTCATCCTGCTGTCCGGCGGCCAGCTGGAGCAGGAGAAGGAAGCGATCAAGACGCTGAAGGAGATCGGTGCCGAGGGGCTGCTCATCTTCCCCGTGGACGAGGAGCAGTACAACGAGGAGATCCTCGCGATGAAGTTCGCGGGCTTCCCGTTCGTGCTGATGGACCGCTACCTGCCCGGCGTGGAGACGAATTACATCGCCGCCGACGGGCGGCTCGGCACCTCGCTCGCCGTCGACCATCTGTGGGAGCTCGGCCACCGCGAGATCGCCATCTGCTCCGACTCGCCGATCCAGACCGTCACCGTGCAGGAGCGGATCGAAGGGTATATCGACGGCTTGCGGCGCAAGGGCGCGCTCATCAATCCCGCGCATATGATCAGCGGGTTCCGGGTGGACAGCCTCAAGGAAGCGGAGTCGCATCCGCTGTTCCGGTATATTCGCAACCGGATGGCGACCGCCTACATTACGCTGAACGGCCGCCTCGCCGTGCAGATCTACCAGATGGCGAAGCAGGCGGGGCTGCGCGTGCCGGAGGATCTGTCGATCGTCAGCTTCGACGATCCGACCTCGATCGTGGACGAGTTCAGCCTGTTCACCCATATCCGCCAATTCGAGTCCGACATGGGCGCGCAGGCCGCCGACAAGCTGCTGGAGGTCATCCAGGCGGGCGGCGGGGCGGGCGGACGCTACGCGAAGACGCTGCTCGAGCCCGAGCTGGTCGTCCGCCAGACGTCCGGACCGCCGCCTGCGGCGGACGCCGTTTAGCTTGATCAAGCGAGAAACGCCAGCCGGCTCCTCAGGGAGCCGGTTTTTTTGTGGTTTATAAAAATATATTGAACATATACAATGCATCGATTATAGTTGGGGGGAAGAAAGTGGAGCTTGAGGGCGGGCTCGCCAAAAAGGAGACGATGAACGCATGCCATATGAAGTCATCCGGCCTGAGCAGTTGAAGGGCGTGCTGGAGCGCCTGCGGGCGGGCATTTACGAGCCGATCGCCGAGCTGAGCGTATCGGCCTGGGTCACCCCGGAGCCGGTGCCCTATGGGGAACGGAGCTCCGGACGGCCGCTGCGGCTGCAGCCCGGCGACCGCTGGGGCGAGCTGTGGGACTGCGCCTGGTTCCATTTTTCCGGACGCGTGCCCGAGAGCGCCAAGGACGCCAACGTCGTGCTGCTGATCGACGTGAACGGCGAGCTGTGCCTCGTCGACGAGGAAGGCTCCCCGGTTCAGGGCCTGACCAACATCAATTCCGAGTTCGACTTCTCGCTCGGGCTCCCGGGGAAGCGGGTCGTGCTCGTGAGCGAGCGCGCGAGCGGCTCGGAGACGATCGACCTGTGGGCCGACGCGGGCTGCAACGATCTGTTCGGCCGATATCGCAGCGGCACGCTCAAGGAAGCGGTCGTGGCGACATGCCGGGAGGAGCTGCGGCAGCTGTACTACGACTTCGAGGTGCTGCTGGAGACGGCCGAGCGGCTGCCGGCCGGATCCGCGCGCAAGGAGCGGATTTTCCGGACGCTGCATGACGTCTCGCATCGGCTCGCGAGCCTGACGGACGAGCGGATCGCCGAGGCGCGCCGCATGCTGGCCGAGCTGCTGGCCAAGCGGGGCGGGGATCCCGTGCTGACGATCAGCGCGATCGGCCACGCGCATATCGACCTGGCCTGGCTGTGGCCGATCCGGGAGACGATCCGCAAGGGCGCGCGCACGTTCTCCACGGCGCTGCGGATGATGGAGCGCTACCCGGACTACGTGTTCGGCGCGAGCCAGCCGCAGCTGTACGATTGGATGAAGCGCCATTATCCGAAGCTGTATCGCGAGATCAAGGAACGCGTCGCCGAGGGGCGCTGGGAGCCGCAGGGGGCGATGTGGGTCGAGTCGGATACGAACGTGCCCGGAGGCGAGTCGCTCGTCCGCCAGCTGCTTTACGGCAAGCGGTATTTCCAGCAGGAGTTCGGGCAGGAGATGAAGTCGCTGTGGATGCCGGACGTGTTCGGCTATACGGCGAGCCTTCCGCAGCTGCTCAAGAAGGCCGGCGTCGACTACATGATGACCCAGAAGCTGAGCTGGAGCGTCTACAACAAGCATCCGCACCACACGTTCCACTGGGAGGGGATCGACGGCTCGCGCGTGCTGACGCATATGCCGCCGGAGGATACCTACAACAGTCCGGCGGCGCCGCGCTCGATCGTCAAGGCGGAGCAGGACTACCTCGACAAGGGCGTCTCGGACCGCGCGTTGATGCTGTTCGGCATCGGCGACGGCGGCGGCGGTCCCGGGGAGGAGCATCTGGAGCGGCTCGCCCGGGAGAAGGACCTGCTCGGCCTCAGTCCGGTGGAGCAGGAGCCGTCGTCGCGCTTTTTCGAGCGCCTTGCGGAAGGAGCGGAGCGCTACGAGACGTGGCGCGGAGAGCTGTACCTGGAGAAGCATCAGGGCACGCTGACGAGCCAAGGGCGCAGCAAGCGCTACAACCGCAAGCTGGAGAAGTCGCTGCGCGAGCTGGAGTTCGCCGCCGCGCTGGCGGAGACGGCGGCAGGACGGCCGTACCCGGCCGCGGAGCTGGAGGCGGTGTGGAAGGAAGTGCTCCTTTACCAGTTCCACGACATCCTGCCCGGCTCCTCGATCAAGCGGGTGTACGACGAGTCGCTCGAGCGGTACGAGGCGCTGCTGCGGCAGGTCGAGCGGATGCTCGGCGAAGCCTACGCCGCGGCGGCGGCCGGCGCGGCCGGCACCGCCGTGTTCAACTCGCTTCCGTGGGAACGGGAGGAGTGGCTGCGGATCGGCGGCCGCTGGCGGCGCGTGGCGGTGCCACCAATGGGCTTCGCCGCGGTGGATGCGGCGGCCGGCGCAGACGAGCCGGAGCCGGCCTTCCCCGGCCTGAAGGTGTCGGCCGAGGAGCGGACGATCGAGAACGGCCTGCTCAAGGTCGCGCTCGGCGCAAGCGGCGGCATCGTCTCGATCGTCGACAAGGAGGCGGGCCGGGAGCTCGTGCAGGCGGGCCGCGAGGCGAATGCGCTGCGCGTCTACGCCGACGACGGAGACGCCTGGGATTTCCGCCAGGACTACCGGGCGGGAGGCGGCGCGGAGCTGTCGCTGCTGCGGCTGGAGGCGTTCGCGGACGGGCCGGTGGCCGGCCTGATGCTCACCTGGGCGACCGGCGAGTCGACGCTGACGCAGCGGGTGGCGCTGACGGACGGCAGCCGCCGGCTCGACTTCGACACCAAGGTCGACTGGCGGGAGTCCGGCAAGATGCTGCGCGCCTCGTTTCCGCTGGCGATCCGGGCCGACCACGCCAGCTGCGACATCCAGTTCGGCTACCTGCGGCGGCCGACGCATCGCAACACGATGTGGGACTACGCCAAGGACGAGATCTGCGCGCATCAGTACGCGGACCTGTCCGAGCCGGACTACGGCGCGGCGCTGCTCAACGACTGCAAGTACGGGCATCGCGCGGAGGGCGGCGAGCTCGACCTCAACCTGCTGCGCAGCCCGTCCTACCCGGATCCCGAGGCCGACCGGGCCGAGCATGAGTTCCTCTACTCCCTCTATCCGCATCCCGGCGATCATGTGCAGGCGCAGGTATGCCGGCGCGGGTACGAGCTCAACGTGCCGCTGCGCCTCGTCGATCCGGCCTCTGCCGCAGCGGGATCTGCGGCGGCCGGCTGGCGGGAGGGCGCTTCGTTCCTGGAGCTGGACCATCCCCATGTGATGGCGGAGGCGGTCAAGCGGGCGGAGGACGGCGACGAGCTGGTCGTGCGGCTGTACGAAACGGCCGGCACGAGGCTGCGGACGAAGCTGCGGCCCGGCTTCCCGGTGTCCGCGGCGCGGCTCGCCGACCTGCTGGAGCGGGACGAGGAGCCGCTCGACCTCGGCGGCGGCGCGGTGGAGCTGGAGTTCGGCCCGTTCGAGGTCAAGACGCTCAAGCTGACGCGGAGCTGAGGCCAGGCTCCGAGCCAGGCGCCATCCGGAGAAGCGGCGCTTTCTGCATGCGGGAGGGCGCCGCCGCATCCGGCTTGATTTTCATCCGACAAGGAGGTCGAAGCCTATGAGGACGAACCCGCTCCTGAAGCGGATCTGGCGGCATCGCCTGCTCTATCTGTTCCTGCTGCCGGCGGTCGTCTGGTTTTTCCTGTTCTCCTACGTTCCTTTGTACGGCATCCAGATCGCGTTCCGCGATTTCCGCTTTTCCGGCGGCTTCACCGGCAGCCCCTGGGCCGGCCTGAAGTACTTCCGCCAGTTTTTCGATTATTATCAGTCCAGCCAGCTGATCCGCAACACGATACTCATCAGCGGCTTGAAGCTGACGATCGGCTTCGCGATGCCGATCGTGCTGGCGATCCTGCTCAACGAGATCCGGAACCTCAAGTTCAAGAAAACTTTGCAAACGCTTTCTTATCTCCCGTACTTCGTCTCCTGGGTCGTCGTCGTCACCCTCATGCAGCGCCTGCTCACGCCTTACGGCGGACCGGTGAACGACCTGCTCGTCTCGTCGGGCCTGCTCAAGGACCCGATCCAGTTCCTCAACAATACGAGCTGGTTCTACCAGATCGTCATCGGCTCGGACATCTGGAAGAACATCGGCTGGAACTCCATCATCTACATGGCGGCGATCGCCGGCATCGACCAGCAGCTGTACGAGGCGGCGAAAATCGACGGAGCCGGGCGGTTCCGCCAGATGTGGCATGTGACGCTGCCGGGCGTGCGCAACATCGCCGTCATCCTGTTCATCCTCGCGGCGGGCAGCCTCATGAGCGCCGGCTACGAGCAGCTGCTGCTGCTGAACGGACCGGCGACCGCCGCGATCGGCAGCGTGCTCGACGTGCATGTCATCGGCGCCGGCATCGGCGAGGGGCGGCTCAGCTACGCGGCCGCGGTCGGCCTGTTCCAGAGCGCGATCGCGCTCGTCCTCATCCTGGCGGTCAACCGGATCGCCCGCAAGGTCAGCGACGTATCCCTTTTCTAACCCGAAAGGAGCATCCGCATGGGAAGGCGCAAGCTCTCGCTGTTCAGCGCGGCCAACTACACGCTGCTCGCGCTGTTCGGCTTCACGATGATCTATCCGTTCATCTACATCCTCGTCTACTCGCTGAACGACGGCAAGGACTCGATGCTCGGAGCGCTCTACTTCTACCCTCGGCAGTTCACGCTCGACAACTACGCCCAGATCTTCGACAACGCGAAAATCTGGCAGGCGTACAAGATCACGCTGCTGCGCACGGCGCTCGGCACGGCGCTGCATGTGGCGCTATGCACGCTGACCGCCTACGCGCTGTCCAAAAAGACGCTGCCGGGACGGACGTTCTTCACCTTCTACATCTTCCTGCCGACGATCTTCAGCGCGGGCTTCATCCCTTACTTCATCACGCTGCAGAAGCTTCAGCTCATCAACAGCTTCTGGGTGTACGTCATTCCGATGCTGTTCAGCTTCTTCCACATCGTCATCATCCGCACGTTCCTGCAGGGCATCCCGGAGGAGCTGGAGGAGTCGGCGCGCATCGACGGCTACGGCGACTTCCAGATCTTCCTCAAGATCGTCCTGCCGCTGTCGGGGCCGGTGCTGGCGACGATCTCGCTGTTCATCGGCGTCGCCCACTGGAACGACTGGTTCACCGGAGCCTATTACGTCTCCGACAAGAGCCTCATTCCCGTGCAGACGCTGCTGCAGCAGATGCTCACCGAGGCCGAGGCGCTCTCGTCCTCGATGCAGCGGGCCGCCCAGCAGGGCGGGCAGACGATCAACACCGGCGCGGCCGGATCGACGCCGGAGTCGCTGCGGATGGCGCTGCTCGTCGTCACCGTGTTTCCGATCCTGTGCATCTATCCTTTTCTGCAGAAGTACTTCGTCAAGGGCGTCATGATGGGTTCGGTCAAAGGCTAGGATGAACGTCCGCAAGCGGCTGCGGGCGGCGGGTCCGCCGCAGCCGCCGGACTTTGTCATATACCACTTACGACGATCGGGAGGGGTTCTCATGAGGAACAAGCGGATCAAGGCCGCCGCGGCGCTGCTGGCGGCGATGGCGATGGGCGGCTCGCTCATCGGATGCAGCGACGGGGGCGGCGGAGGGAACAGCGGCGACGGCGGCGAGGTGACGCTGAAGATTCTGCACAACTGGAACGGCTCCGGCGCGGGCGACGTGGAGGCGGACTTGACGCCGATCGCCAAGGCGATCCAGGCGAAGACCGGCGTCAAGGTGAAGATGGACTACACGAAGGGCAGCGAGGTCGAAAAGGTGAACCAGATCTTCGCGACGCAGGACCTGCCCGACATCTACACCGGACCGGCCTGGGGCGGGGAGCTGGACGGCATCGTCAAGGCGGCGCGCGAGGACCAGCTCGTCGACCTGTCGGGCAAGCTGGACGCGTATCCGAACCTGTCCCGGGCGATCGCCAAGGAAAACGTGCCGCCGGCGCTGTACGAGAAGGCGATCGGAGCCTTCGGCGACCAGAGCTACATGCTGTTCCAAAACCAGCCGCTGACGGACAAGGACGCCATGGATTGGCTGTACGGCTTTTACGTCCGCAAGGACATCGCCGATCAGGTCGGCGTCGATCCGCAGTCGGTCCGGACGAAGGACGATCTGTACGCCTTCCTCAAGAAGATCAAGGACGCGGATCTGAAGGAGAACGGCATGCCGGTGTTCCCGCTCGGCGGCTTCTCCAACGGCTGGGCCGTCGGCATCGGCAACACGATGTTCTACGGCACGGAGTATTTGGACCAGGGCGGCGGCACGCTCGAGCATGTGTTCTTCACCAAGCCGTACGAGGACTACACGCTGTATTACCGCAAGCTGCTGGCCGAGGGACTGCTCGATCCGGAGGCGTTCACGCAGACCGATCCGATCGCCCAGGAAAAGATCAAGCAGGGCCGCATCGCCGTGCTGGCGGCGCATCTGCCGGCGATCATCGACGCCTCCAAGGATTATGTGAAAGCGCATCCAGGCAGCGACTACGTGCCGATCGGGCCGCTGGAGCGGGCCGGCGCCGAGCCGGATCGTCCCGTCGATCTCGGCATCCAGGGCAACAACGTCACCGTCATCACCAAGGCATGCAAAAATGTCGACGCGGCGCTCAAGCTGCTGGAGTTCCTCGCCTCGGAGGAAGGCTTCAAGCTCGTCCGCTACGGCATCGAGGGCACGCATTACGACATGGTGGACGGCAAGCCGGTCGCCAAGGCGGAGTTCTTCGACAAGTTCGCGGCCGACACGACGGGCAAGGCCAAGAAAAACGAGGGCTTCGCGACCGGCTTCGAGGACATGACCGGCCAGGACCGGACGAACACGCTCGGCGGCGACATCTGGGCGGACCAGGAGCGGATCGCCAAGATGGAAAGCGCGCGCAAAATCCTCCGTCCGAACGGCATCTCCGTCATCTCGGCCTACAACGCCGCCGACGTCATGGCCAAGTCGCCGCAGTGGGAGGAGCTCAAGCCGTCGATGGACAAAATCGGCGACGTCTGGAAGGAAGCGGTATTCGCCAAGTCCGACGAAGCGGCGCTGGACATCATCGGCGCGCTGCGCGAGCAGATCAAGAAGACCGGCTATCCGGAGGCGATCCAGTATGTGAACGAGAACCTGAAGGGCAAGGAAGTCGTGCAGCTGCAGATGCCGAACTGATCCGGGCGCTTGCCTGAAAGGAGGCCGCGACATGAAGCGGGAGGAAGCGGGCCGGCAGGAGCGGACGGGATTCCAGGAATCCCGTCCGTACGGGCCCAAGTACGATCTGCGGACGGATTTCGTCATGGTGTACGGCATTTCGGACGATCTGCCCGAGCGGATCGAGGGCTGGAGGAAGGCCGGCTACACGATCCATCTCATGACCGGCGTCTCGTGGGGCGAGTACCAGGATTACCTGTACGGCAGGTTCGACGGGCGGGAGCACTGGGACGAGGCGCAGACGCTGCGCTCCGGCGACCCGATGCTGCACGGCAAGGACGTGCCGTACATGGCGCCGACGATCTCGTTCGCCCGGTATTTGGCGGAGCAGATCCGCCGGGCGATCGACTGCGGCGTCGAGGCGATCCATCTGGAGGAGCCGGAGTTCTGGGCGCAGTCGGGCTACGAGGAGGCGTTCAAGCGGGAGTGGCGGAGCTATTACGGCGAGGACTGGCAGGAGCCGCATCGCTCGCCGGACGCCCAGTACCGGGCCTCGAAGCTGAAGGCGGCGATGTACGCGCGCACGCTCGAGCGCATCTGCGGCGAGATGAAGGAATACGCGCTCGTCGCCTATGATCGGGCGATCCGCTTCTACGTGCCGACGCACAGCCTGATCAACTACGCCCAGTGGCGGATCGTCAGCCCGGAGGCGCTGCTCGTCTCGATGCCGTCATGCGACGGCTATATCGCCCAGATCTGGACCGGCACGGCGCGCACGGCCAACGTCTATCGGGGCGTGCGCCGCGAGCGCACGTTCGAGACGGCCTATTTGGAATATGGCATCATGCAGGAGCTGACGCGCGGCACCGGCCGCGAGATGTGGTTCCTGCACGATCCGATCGAGGACAATCCGCGCTACAGCTGGAGCGACTACCGCCGCAACTACCGGGCGACGGTCGTCGCCTCCCTGCTGCATCCGGACGTGAAGCAGTACGAGGTGTGCCCGTGGCCGTGGCGGGTGTTCGAGCTGGACTATCCGACCGAGGACGGCAGCGGCAAGGAGCCGATCCCCGAAGCCTACAAGACGGAGCTGCTGACCGTCATGAACCTGCTGCGAGACATGCATCGCCACGAGGAGGCTCCCGATCCGTCCGGCGCCGGGGCCGGACCGTCCGGCATCGGCCTCTGCCTGGCCAACTCGTCCATGTACCAGCGGGGCGACGTGCTCGGGGAGGGAGAGGACGGAGGCGAGTTCAACTACGACGGCACGAAGGCGGCGGACGGACTGACGACGCGGCAGCTGGAGCTGCTGGACTTCTCGGCCTTTTACGGACTGGCGCTGCCGCCGGTCAAGAAGGGCATCCCGCTGCGCCCGGTCCAGCTCGACAACATCCTGACGTTCCCCGGCTATCTCGAGGGCTACCGCGTCCTGCTGCTCAGCTACGAGTTCATGAAGCCGGAGCATCCCGGCATCCATCAGGCGCTCGCCCAATGGGCGCGGGAGGGCGGCGTGCTGATCTATGCCGGCGACGGCTCGGATCCGTTCCACGGCGTGCGCGAATGGTGGAATCGCGGGGCGGGAAGCCGCGTCTACGAGCGTCCCGAGCAGCATCTGTTCGAGGCGATGGGGCTAGGCCGGGAACCGGAGCCGGGCGAGCATGCCGTCGGGGAGGGCGCGCTGCTGCATCTGCGCTGCCATCCGGCCGAGCTGTCGCGCTCCGCGGCAGGCGCGGAGCGCGTGCTCGGCGCGATCCGGCGCGCGCTGGAGCTGCGCGGCGAGGCGGACGACTACCGCGAGAGCGGCTTGCTGCGCATCCGGCGCGGTCCTTATGTGATCGCGCATGCGCTGGACGAGAGCGAAGCGGCAGGCGGCTCGGCCGTGCTCGAGGGAGCGTTTGTCGATCTGTTCGACGCGGAGCTGACGGTGCGGAATCGGATCGAGCTCGCGCCGGGCGAGGACGCCCTGCTGTACGATCTGGGCGAAGCGGCCGGCGGCCGGGGCGAGGGGGAGCCGGCGCAGGCGGGCTCCGCGCACGGCGGCCCGGGAGCGGGAGCGGAGGAGGCGGGGTCCGCGCACGGCGGCCCGGGAGCGGGAGAGGCGGAGGCGGGGTCCGCGCACGGCGGCCCGGGAGCGGGAGCGGCACAGGCAGGCTCTGCGCACGCCGGCCCGGGAGCGGCGGAGGCGGCGCGGCGCGCCTCCGTGCTTGTCAGCTCCTCCCGCGTCCGGGACGCGGCTCGGGAAGGCGGACGGTTCCGCTACGTGTCGGAGTCGCCGTCCGAGATGACGGTGAGCACGAGGCTGCGCGCTTGTTCCATGCCGAGCCGCATCCGCGCCTGCGCGGCGGATACCCCGCTGGCCGGGCCGGGCGCTGACGCATCCGGCGGCCATGCGGTAGAGGCGGAGTTCCATGCCGCCTCGTCCACGCTGCTGCTGCGCCACGAAGGCCGCCCTGCGGGCGTCCGCGTCGAGCTGGAGTGGCTCTGACAAAAGCGGCGTCCGGCCGGGAGGGCGCTGACGGGCCTGCGGGCTTGCAGGCTTGCGGACTTGCCGCAATCCGGCCGCGTCCTTTTTCAATCCGGTTGCAATCGGCCCGAGCTCTGCTATAATGGCACTATTGACAACCGCATAGCTGGGGAGCTGGCGCACGCCGGCTGAGAGGGGAGAAGCATCCCGACCCGTACACCTGATCTGGATAATGCCAGCGTAGGAACCGTATGCAGCCGACTCGCCGCGGAGCAGCCCTTTCGGGAGCTTCCGTACGGCAAGTCTCGATCTGCGATCCATCACGACGTCTTCCTTGGGGAGACGTCTTTTTTTGTTCGGGCGGGATCGGCTGCGCGGATCGGACGGCGGACGGCGACGAAGGCGATGCGGGCATGAGAGAGAAGAAAGCAGGGGAGAGACATGGGGAGCAAGACAAGATGGACAAGCGGCATGCTGACGGCGGCGCTGGCGCTCGCGCTGGCCGCCTGCGGCGGCAGCGCCGAGCAGGAGAACGGCGGAGCGGCGGCGACGGACGCGCCGCTGCAAAAGGTGAAGGTCGTGCTCGACTGGACGCCGAATACGAACCATACCGGCCTTTATGTGGCGCGCGACAAGGGGTACTTCAAGGAGCAAGGGCTCGACGTCGAGATCGTGCAGCCGCCCGAAGGGACGGCCGCCGATACGCTCGTCGCCAAGGGCGAGGCGGAGTTCGGCATCGGCTATCAGGAAAACCTGACGCTCGCGCGCACGCAAGAGCTGCCGCTCGTCTCGGTCGCGGCGGTCATCCAGCACAATACGTCGGGCTTCGCCTCGCCGGCGGACAAGGGCATCAAGGAGCCCAAGGACTTCGAGGGCAAGACGTACGGCGGCTGGGGAGCGCCGGTCGAGCAGGAGGTGCTCGCCTCGCTCATGCAGGAGCAGCAGGCGGATGTCGGCCAGGTCAAGATCGTCAACATGGGCAACGCCGACTTCTTCACCGCCGTCAAGCGCGACATCGACTTCGCCTGGATCTTCTACGGATGGACGGGCGTCGAGGCGGAGCTGCGCGGCGAGCAGCTGAACATGGTCTATCTGACCGACTATAGCGACAAGCTCGACTACTATACGCCGCTGCTGCAGACGAGCGAGAAGCTGATCGCCGAGCGGCCGGAGCTCGTGCGCGCGTTCGTCGCCGGCGCGGCAGCCGGCTACGAGGACGCGATCCGCGATCCGGAAGGCGCGGCGGAAACGTTGATCGCGGCCGTGCCCGATCTGAACCCGGAGCTCGTGCGCGCCAGCCAGAAGTGGCTGAGCCCGAAATACCAGGATGACGCCGCCCGCTGGGGCGAGCAGAAGGCCGAGGTGTGGAACGGGTACGCCGACTGGATGGTCGAGCACGGCCTGATGGACGCCAAGCCGGACCTGGCGAAGGCGTTCACGAACGAGTTCCTGCCCGCAGACGGAAATTGATCCCTGTTTCGAACGAGAGGAGAGCATCGACATGGCCAACGCGCTGGTAAGCATCCAGATTTTGCCGACGACGCCGGGAGGAGAAAGCGTCCTGCCGTACGTCGACCGGGCGATCGACATCATCAAGGAGGCCGGCGTGCCTTATCGCGTCGCTCCGCTGGAGACGACGATGGAGGGCGACCTGCAGCAGCTGCTCGCGGTCGTCGCCCGCATGAGCGAGGCGCTGGCCGAGCTCGGCTGCCCGTCCGTCATCTCCCAGGTGAAAATCTACTACAATCCGGGCAGCGGAGCCTCGATGGACCGCCTGCTCGAAAAATATCCGGATGGCCGGTAGCGGCCATCGCGGGCCGGATCGGAACGAGGCGGACGGACGCGAAGCCGTCCGGCGCGACGCGGCAGCCGATGGCGCGGCGTCGGAGCGGGCTGGAGCGGCGGCGGATGGCGCGGCGTCGGAGCGGGCCGGAGCGGCAGCCGATGGCGCGGCGTCGGAGCGGGCTGGAGCGGCGGCCAATGGCGCTAAGTCGGCGCGTGCGCGGGCCGGCGGCCGAACGCGCGCGCGGCTGAAGGCGGCGTGGCCGCCGCTCGCCGTGCTCGCGGCGCTGCTGCTGCTCTGGGAGGCGGCAGTGCGGCTGTGGGGCGTCGAGGCATGGCTCATGCCTTCGCCGGGCCGCATCCTGTCCGATGCGTGGGAAGCGCGAGAGCGGCTCGCCGGCCATGCCGGCGCGACGCTGAGCCTGACGCTGCTCGGCTTCGCGGGAGGATCGGCGGCGGGCTTCGCGCTCGCCGCCTTGCTGCATCTGCTGCCGCTCGTCCGCGCCGGCGTCTACCCGCTGCTCGTGCTGTCGCAAAACGTGCCGATCATCGCGCTCGGGCCGCTGCTCGTCATCTGGTTCGGCTTCGGGCTGCTGCCGAAGCTGCTGCTCGTCATGCTCGTCTGCTTCTTCCCCGTCTGCGTCGCGATGCTCGGCGGGCTGCGCGGCGCGGATCCGGCGCTGGAGCGCTATCTGCGCATGATCGGGGCCGGCCGCTGGCGGCGCTTCGCCAGCCTCGAGCTGCCGAGCTCCGCGCCGCATCTGTTCTCCGGGCTCAAGCTGGCGGCATCGTACAGCGTGACGAGCGCGGTCGTCGCCGAATGGATCGGCTCGGACCGCGGGCTCGGCTATTTCATGCTGCTGTCGTCCAAAGGCTTCAAGACGTCGCTCGTGTTCGCGGGCGTCGCCATCGTCGTCGCGCTCAGCCTGCTGCTCGTCGCCGCCGTCGCGGGGGCGGAGCGGCTCGCGCTGCGCTGGCGCTCGGAGAGAGGGGGAGCGGCATGAACAGGAAGCGATCGAACGGAGCGTCGCCGTCCGCTCCCCTCGTGCTTGAGGTCGACCGGGTCGCGCTGTCCTATCCGCAGGCCGCGGGGCGGACGCAGGTGCTCGGCGGCGTCAGCCTGAGCGTGGGCGCGGGCGAGTTCGTGTCGCTGCTCGGCCCGTCCGGCAGCGGCAAGACGACGCTGCTCGGGCTCGTCGGCGGGCTGGAGCGGCCGGATTCAGGCCGCATCCTCGTCGCCGGCGAGCCTGCCGGCAGCCGCCCGGGCCTCGCGGCCTACATGCCGCAGCAGGCGGCGCTGCTGCCCTGGCGCACCGTGCAGGGCAACATCGAGCTGGCGCTGCGCATCGCCGGGCGCAGTCGGGAGGAGGCGCGGCGGCTGGCGCGCGAGGGGCTGGAGCGGCTCGGCCTGGAGCGTCATGCGCGCAGCTATCCGCAGGTGCTGTCCGGCGGCATGCAGCAGCGCGTCTCGTTCCTGCGCGCGCTGCTGTCGCCGCAGCCGCTCATGCTGCTCGACGAGCCGTTCGGCGCGCTCGACGCGCTGACGCGGCAGGAGATGCAGGAGTGGCTACTGTCGCTCTGGGAGCAGGACCGGCGCTCGGTGCTGCTCGTCACGCATTCGATCGAGGAGGCGCTGCTGCTGTCGGACCGCATCCTCGTGCTCTCGTCCGCACCGGCGACGATCGTGCGGGAGCTGGCCGTGCCGTTCGGGCGGCCGCGCCGGCGGCAGCTGTGGAGCGAGTCCGCGTTCGGCGAGCTCAAGGAGGAGCTGTACCAGGCGCTCCGCCGCGAGCGGGGCGGGTCCGGCGAAGGCCGGGCTTGACGGCTGACGCCGGGAAGCCAGCTGTGAGGGAGTACTAATTAGAAGCGCTCGGCGGAAGCCGGGCGCTTTTTGGAGCGGACGAGAGGAGCGGATTGAATGGAAGGCATCGGCAAGGAAGGACAAGCCCCCGGGCAGGCGAAGCAAGGACAAGCCGGCGGGCAGGCGGAGCGTGGAGCGGCGGCCGCGGCGCTGTACGACACGCATCTGCATCTGGAGCAATACGGCGAGCAGGAACGGGAGTCGATGCTGGAGGAGGCCAGGCGGGAGGGGGTGCGCGGCATCGTCGCCGTCTCGATGGATTTGGCGTCGAGCCGCCGCACCCGGGAGCTGGCGCTGCGCCATCCGGAGCTCGTGCTGCCGGCGTACGGCTGGCATCCGGAGCAGCCGCTGCTGCAGGATGGGGAGCTGGACGAGCTGATCGGCTGGATTCGGGAGCGGCATGCGGACGGCGAACGGTTCGCGATCGGGGAAGTCGGCCTGCCCTATTACACGCGATCCGAGGTGGAAAGCGCCGGGGGCTCGTTCGACGAGCGCGGCTATATCGGGACGCTGGACCGCTTCGCGGCGCTGGCGGCCGAGCTGGATCGGCCGCTCGTCCTGCATGCCGTCTACGAGGACGCCTTCAAGGCGGCGAAGCTGCTGCTCCGACATGGAGTACGCCGGGCGCATTTCCATTGGTACAAGGGAGATGCGGAAACGACGGGCGTTCTGGCGCAGGCCGGCTGGAGCGTGTCGGTGACGCCCGACGTGCTGTACGAGCCGGAAATCCGCGAGCTGGCGGCGAGCTATCCGCTCGGACAGCTGATGACCGAGACGGACGGCCCTTGGCCGTTCGAAGGTCCGTTCGCGGGGCAGCCGACGCATCCGCTCCTGGTGCGCGAGGCGGCGCGCGAAATCGCCCGCCTGCGCGGGCTCGGCGAGCGGGAGACGGCCGAGGCTCTGGCGGGCAATGCCCGCAGGCTGTACGGCCTGCGCTGAGCAGCGGCGGGACTGCATCAAACGGGACTGCATCAAGCGGGACCGCATACAATAGGAGGCCATCTTCAGCTCCCGCGCTGAAGATGCGGCAGAACGGCCGAATGAGGAGTAAAAACGGACTTGAACCCAGGCGCAGGAGGCCATGGGGTCAAGTCCGTTCTTTTGCAGAAAGCACAGCGGCCTGGAAATGGTTCTCCCCCGTCATCGCCGGCCTGTACTCTCCGCCTCTACTCCCCGCCGCCGCGGCTCAAGCCGTACAGGTACGCATGCAGCATGAAGCGGAAGCTGGCGTCCCGATCCTGCGGCATCCCGAAGGCGCCGATCCGCTCCAGCGAGACGAAGCCGTGCAGCAGGCTGCGGATGCCGCGCACGGCGTGGATCAACTCGTCCTCCGCCAATCCGTAGCCGGACAAGATGCGGATTATGAGCTGGACGAGCCGATCGGCGGCGGCCTGCAGGTCGGCATCGTCCGGCTCGGGAGCCCGCTGGATCGCCTCGTACTGGCCCGGATAGGCACGCGCGAACGCAAGATAGGCGAGTGAAATGGCGGATGCGGCGTCTTCGTTCGCTCTCGATGCGGCCGCTTCCAGCGTTGCCGTCAGCCGCTCGACCGCGCGGATGGCGAGCAGGCGGCGCAGCTCCGGCAGCCCGGAGACGTGATTGTACAGGGAAGGCGAGCGGACGCCAAGCTTAAGCGCGAGCGCGTTCAGCGCCAGCGCCTCGAAGCCGCGCTCGTCGGCCAGCTCCGCGGCAGCGGCGAGCAGCGTATCCCGATCAAGCCCGATGCGCGGCATCGCCGAAGCCTCCTTCGAGCGCCGCGGCGGCGGCGCGGATCGCTTTTTCGAGCGCTGCCTCCGGCCGCTCCAGCATGCGGCCGTGCCCGGCGGCCAGCAGCGACGGACCGAGCTTCGCCAGCCTGCGGGCGGATGCGAGCGCGGTCGCGGCATTCCAGGTCGCCATCCCGGGGAATGGGAAGCGCCACTGCACCTGGCCGCTGACGGCGAACCCGCCTCGCACCTGAAAAGCGTCGCCGCAGACGAGCGCTTTGCTGCGCGTATCGAAAAAGGCCATCGAGCCCGGCGTATGGCCCGGAGCCGCAACGGCGAGCAGCGATCCGATTCGGTCGCCGTCTTGCAGCAGGACATCGGGACGCGTGCGCAGCTTGCGCGGCACGTCGCCGCGGATCGGGGACGGGGGCTCGTTCGGATCGAGCGAGCGGTCGCCGTCCAGCAGGCGCGCGTCCCGCGCCGACAAGTGCACCGGAACGTCCGGCAGCGCGGCCTTGAGCGCGTCGAGCGCTCCGACATGGTCGCCGTGGGCATGCGTCAGGACGATGCGCGCGATCGGCTGGCCGAGCGCGCGGGCGGCGTCCAAAATGGCTTTGGCGCTGTAGGGCAAGGCGGCGTCGATCAGCGTCAGGCCGTCCTCCTCCTCGACCAGATAGGCGTTGACAGGAAACAAGCGCGGCAGGAAAGCCAGCTGAACGATGCCGTTCGAGCGGGTCATTTTCATGGGAAAAACCTCCGTTTCGGGGTTTGCTAATCCGATTAGCTTTACTTTAACTAATTGTATTAGTTTTTGCAAGCCCGTTTTTTGACCGCGCCTCCGCCGATCCTGTACGATAGATGGAGAACATGCGATCAAAGGAGAGCTGCAGCTGGTGCACATCATGCTTGGAATCGTTTTTCTGCTTCTTTACGGAGGGCTGGTCTGGTATGTCGGCTGGAGCGGCTGGCGCTGGCTGAGGCCGGCCGCGGCCGCCTGGTTCCGCGTCCTTTACATCGCCGGACTGTCGTTTCTGGCGCTGTCGTTTTTTCTCGGGCGCTTTTTCCCCGAACAAGCTCTGATCAGCCGCATCGGCTCGTACTGGCTCGCGCTGTTCGCGCTGCTGCTCATGGTGCTGCCGGTCGCGCAGCTGCTGCTGCTTCTGCTGAGGCTTACGCGGATTCCCCGCCATCGGGCGGAAAAATGGGGCGGAGCGCTCACGCTGGCCGTGCTGCTCGGCCTGCTCGCCTTCGGCTCGTACCAAGCGTACAGCCCGGTCGTCCGCACCTATGAGGTGCGCGTCGACAAGCCGGCGGGAGGGCTCGAGGAGCTGAACGTCGTCATGGCGGCGGACATGCATTTCGGCTTGCTTTCCGGTCCGGCCCACGCCGAGCGTCTCGTGCGGGAGATCGAGAAGCTGCAGCCGGATCTCGTGCTGTTCCCGGGAGACATCATCGACGACGATCTCGAGCTGTACGAGAGCAGCGGCATCGGCGAGATCCTCGCCAGGATCCAAGCTCCGTACGGCGTCTATGCGACGCTCGGCAACCATGACAAGTTCGACGGCCCGACGGAGCGCATCATCGAGTCGCTCGAAGCGAGCGGCATGCAGGTGCTGTACGACGAGGTCGTGACGATCGAGGACAAGCTGACGCTGATCGGCCGCAAGGACCGCACCGAGCAGGACCGGGCGCCGCTCGCGGAGCTGGCCGCGCAGGCCGATCCGTCGAAGCCGCTCCTCCTGCTGGATCACCAGCCGTACGAGCTGGACATCGCCGCGCGCAGCGGCATCGACCTGATGGTGTCGGGCCATACGCATCGCGGCCAGATTGCTCCGGGCCATCTGATCACGGGCGCGATCTACGAGAACGACTGGGGCGTGCTGCGCAAGGAGCAGATGACGTCCGTCGTCACCTCGGGCTTCGGCTTCTGGGGACCGCCGATCCGCCTGGGCAGCCGCTCCGAGGTCGTGCAGCTGCGCCTCGTCTTTTCCTGATCGCCGCTCGCAGAGAAGCTCTGCCGGCGAATGCTTGATTTCCAGAAGGGAGAACTGAACCATGGAACGCGACAGCTCGAATCGATCCGGCGCGACGGCCGGAGAAGCGAAGGACTATGCCAAGTATTTTGACTTTTCGACCGCCAAGATCATCCGGGAAGAAGACGGAAAGACAGCCTATCGGATCAACGGGCGCACGATCCAGGTCAGCAGCGCTCCTTCGCATCGCGACGAGAAGAAGCGCGGCAAGCAGGAGGTCGAGGTGCACCGCGGCTTCGGCATCCCGGAAGACATGGCCGGCTTCGGCCGCGGCAAGAGCTATCATATCCGCACCTACGGCTGCCAGATGAACGAGCACGACACCGAGGTCATGCGCGGCATGTTCGAGGCGATGGGCTACGAGCAGGCGGACGAGTATGCGCAGGCGGACGTCATCCTGCTCAACACCTGCGCGATCCGCGAGAACGCGGAGGACAAAGTGTTCGGCGAGCTCGGCCATTTGAAGAAGCTCAAGACCGAGCGGCCCGGGCTGCTGCTCGGCGTCTGCGGCTGCATGTCGCAGGAGGAGACGGTCGTCAGCCGCATCCTGCAGAAGCATGCGTTCGTCGACCTCGTCTTCGGCACGCACAACATCCACCGGCTGCCCGAGCTGCTGCGGGATGCGGCGCATAGCCGCGAGCTCGTCGTGGAGGTCTGGTCCAAGGAAGGCGACATCATCGAGAACCTGCCCAAGAAGCGGGAAGGGCTGCGCGCTTGGGTGAACATCATGTACGGCTGCGACAAGTTCTGCACGTACTGCATCGTCCCCTATACCCGGGGCAAGGAGCGCAGCCGCCGGCCCGAGGACGTGCTGGCCGAGGTGCGCGAGCTGGCTCGCCAGGGCTTTCAGGAGATTACGCTGCTCGGGCAGAACGTCAACGCCTACGGCAAGGATTTCGAGGACCGGACGTACCGCTTTGGCGACCTCATGCACGACATCTCGCGGATCGCGGTGCCGCGCGTCCGCTTCACGACCTCGCATCCGCGCGATTTCGACGACCGGCTCATACAGGTGCTCGCCCAAGGCGGCAATCTGGCGGAGCATATCCATTTGCCGGTGCAGTCCGGCAGCACCGAGGTGCTGAAGCGGATGAGCCGCAAGTATACGCGCGAGTCCTACTTGGAGCTCGTGCGCAAGATCAAGGCGGCCATCCCGGGCGCGTCGCTGACGAGCGACATCATCGTCGGCTTCCCCGGCGAGACGAACGAGCAGTTCGAGGAGACGATGTCGCTCGTGCGCGAGGTCCGCTTCGATTCCGCCTATACGTTCATCTACTCTCCGCGCGCCGGCACGCCGGCGGCGGGGATGGAGGACAACGTGCCGGAAGCGGTCAAAAAAGAACGTCTCCGCCGGCTCAACGACCTGCTGGCCGTCCTCGGGCGCGAGGCGAACGAGGCGATGGTCGGGCAGACGGTCGAGGTGCTCGTCGAGGGCGAGAGCAAGACCCGCCCGGACGTCCTCTCCGGCCGCACGCGCACGAACAAGCTGGTCCATCTGGACGGTCCGCGCTCGCTGGTCGGCCGGCTCGTCCAGGTCAAGGTGACCGAGGCGCATAGCTGGCATGTCCGCGGCGAGCTGGTCGGCGACGCGGCGGAAGCGGTCTGATCCGCGTCCTGGCGGTCTTGCCGAGTTGGCGGCGGGGAAAAGTTGGGGCGAAGTCCTCTTCCGTGCGATTTCGATCCGCGGAAGAGGGCTTTTTTGCTCGTTGCAGCCGGCCGATGGGAGGGAGACGGCCGGCTTCGGCCGAGCGGCCGGGATTATGAGGATCCGGGGCAGGAATGTGCCTTGGATGGGGCCGAGCGGCCGGGATTTTGCGGATCCAAGGCAGAAATGTGCCTTGGATGGGGCCGAGCGGCCGGAATTTGAGGATCCAGGGCAGAAATGTGCCTTGGATTCGGATGGGCGGCCGGAATTTGGGGATCCAAGGCAGAAATGTGCCTTGGATGGGACCGATCGGCCGGGATTCGCGGATCCAGGGCAGAAATGTGCCTTGGATTGGGCCGGGCGGCCGGAATTTGGGGATCCAAGGCAGAAATGTGCCTTGGATGGGGCTGATCGGGCCGGATTTTGAGGATCCAAGGCAGAAATGTGCCTTGGATTGGGCGGGCGGCCGGAATTTGGGGATCCAAGGCAGAAATGTGCCTTGGATTCGGATGGGCGGCCGGAATTTGAGGATCCAGGGCAGAAATGTGCCTTGGATGGGGCCGAGCGGCATTCGGCTCGGAGTGCGATAAGCGAGCAGGCGAGCCGGACGCCGCCGCATCGCCGCAAGCTAACGTCGACGGAGGCAGCGGCCGATATCGTTAGGATGCATGCCATTCCACGATTTCACGATGTCGAGAAGGAGCTTGGACCGAAATGAACCGATTACCCAGTAAGGCGCAAAGCGCCGCCAGTAAGGCGCATAGCGCCGCCAGTAAGGCGCATGGCGCCGCCAGTAAGGCGCATGGCGCCGCCAGTAAGGCGCATGGCGCCGCCAGCAAGGCGCATGGCGCCGCCAGCAAGGCGCATGGCGCCGCCAGCAAGGCGCATAGCGCCGCCAGCAAGGCGCATAGCGCCGCTAAAATGATCGCCGCCGCGGTCGCCGCGAGCATGCTGCCCGCCCTCGTCCTGGGCGCGGCGCCTGCCGCCGCCGCCGAAAAAACATTCGCTTACGCTGAGGAAGGCTCCAGCTATGTGCCGCTGCGCGCGGTCAAGCAGCTGCCCGGCCTGAGCGTCGCTTGGGACGCGGCGTCAAAGACGGCCTCGATCGCGGAGCAGGAGAGGAGCGCGACCGTCACGATCGGCTCGAAGACGGCCCGCTCCGGCGGTGAGAGCTTCGCGCTGGCGCGTGCGCCTTTCCTCGACGGAGGAACGGCCTATGTGCCGGTGCGGCTGCTGATCGAGCGGTTCGGCGTGAGCGTGAAGCAGGAGCCGTCCTCCGGCTCGATCGTGCTCGGCAAAGGGGAAGCGCAGCTTCGCGTGCCCGTCGCTCCGCGCGGCTCGGTCAGTCTGGCCCGCAAGCCGGTTAAGGTCGAGAGCCGGACGATCCGGGCAGCCGGCCGCAGCTTCTCCGTCCAGCTGGCGACCGTGTCGCTGCTCGACCCGCGGGTCGATCTGGAGGTGGCGGCGGCCAAGGACAAAATCGGCAGCACCGAGGAGCTCGCCTCCATCGCGCGGCGCGGCGGAGCGCTGCTCGCCGTGAACGGCACGTTTTTCGACGCCTACACCGACGGCGCCGTCAAAAACCCGTACGGCTATCTGTTCAACGGCGGCAGCATGCTGTACAAGAGCAGCGGCGACAAAAAGACGGTGTTCACCTACGACGCCAACCATCTGGCCGAGCTGCTGCCGGGCCTCGACTTCGCGGAGCGGATCGGCGAGGACATTGACGGCGCGCTCCAGGCCGGTCCGCGTCTGCTCGTGAACGGCGAGACGAAGCTCGATCCGAAGACGGAAGGCTTCCGCGATCCGAAAATCCTGACGGGCGGCGGGGCGCGCAGCGCGCTCGGCCTGACGAAGGAACACGAGCTGCTGCTGCTCACCGTCGGCGGCGCGACGATTCCGCAGCTCGCCTCGATCATGAAGGCGGCGGGCGCTTGGCAGGCGATGAACCTCGACGGCGGCGCATCGAGCGGCCTTTATTACAACGGCAGCTACCTCACCCGCCCGGGACGCCTGCTCAGCAACGCGCTGCTCGTACGAGTCCGTTAGGCGGCCTCGCCTGGCTCGATCCCGCACTCGCTGCACGCGCAGGTCCGCTAGGCGGCCTCGCCTTGCGGAATTCTTGTATTTTCTGCACGCGCAGGTCCGCTAGGCGGCCTCGCCTTGCTCGATCGCTCCTCCGCCTACTGAGCGCTGCTCGTGCGGGTCTGCCGCTAGGCGGCCTCGCCATGCCCCACTGCTCCGCCTCCTGAGCGCGGCTGGACTTGCAAGCCAGGGATTTCTGCCCGGCATCACGCCGGACGGGAATCCCTTTTTTCGATCTGGATATTCTAATCGAACAACCGCCTCCGCCATCGAATGGAGCTCAGCCTGTTACGAAAGTTCTTTTGGTGGGTAACAAACATCGGAGTTGACACATCAAGGGAGGTCACTATGAGAACGATTCGCGCGCTTGGGCTGGCATGGCTGCTCCTGATCCTGACGGTGACGGGCGCGGCCGGATGGACCGGAACCGCTTCGGCGTCGGAGCCGGCCGCCGGCAAGGTGTATCAGATCGGAACGGACGTCACATTCGCGCCGTTCGAGTTCCAGGATGCGAGCGGCAAGTTCGTCGGCATCGACATGGATCTGATGGAGGCGATCGCCCGCGATCAAGGCTTCCGCTACGAGATCAAGCCGCTCGGCTTCAATGCCGCCGTGCAGGCGCTGGAGTCCGGCCAGGTGGACGGCGTCATCGCCGGCATGAGCATCACGGACGAGCGCAAGCTCAAGTTCGATTTTTCGGAGCCGTACTTCGACTCCGGCGTCATCATGGCGGTGCGCGAGAACGACAGCCAGACGCGGACGTACGAGGATCTGCGGGGCAAGAAGGTCGCCGTCAAGACCGGAACCGAGGGCTACCGCTACGCGGAGTCGATCGCCGGCGAGTATGGCTTCACGATCGTGCCGTTCGACGACTCGGCGCAGATGTACGACGATGTCAAAGGCGGCAATTCGGTCGCGTGCTTCGACGATTTTCCGGTCATCGCCTACGGCATCCAGCAGGGCAACGGGCTGCAGCTGACTGACGAGGAGAAGGTGGCCGGAGCTTCCTACGGCTTCGCCGTGCGCAAGGGGCAGAACGCCGAGCTGCTGCGCATGTTCAACGACGGCCTCGCCAACCTGAAAAACAGCGGCGAGCATGCCCGCATTCAGGAAGCCTATCTGGGCGAGGGCGCGCAGCAGGCGAGCGGAGGCGGCTGGAACCTGATCACCGAGTCGCTGCCGTACTTACTTGAAGGGCTGGGCAAAACGCTCCTGTATACGATCGTCTCGCTGTTTTTCGCCTTCCTGCTCGGCTTGCTGTTCGCCTTCATGAAGGTCGGCGGCAGCCGCTTCCTGCGAGGCGTGGCGACGGTGTACGTCGACGTGTTCCGCGGCATCCCGCTCATCGTGCTGGCCTTCTTCATCTACTTCGGCATCCCGCAGGCGTTCGGCTTCACGATGCCGCTGTTCCTGGCGGCGATCCTGACGCTCAGCCTCAACGCCGGCGCGTACGTGACCGAGATCATCCGCGGCGGCATCCAGTCGATCGACCGCGGCCAGATGGAGGCGGCGCGCTCGCTCGGCCTGCCTTACGGCAAGGCGATGCGCAAGATCATCCTGCCGCAGGCGATCCGCGTCATGGTGCCGTCTTTCATCAACCAGATGGTCATCACGCTCAAGGATACGTCGATCCTGTCGGTCATCGGCCTCGTCGAGCTGACCCAGTCCGGCAAGATCATCATCGCCCGCACGTTCGAGTCGTTCACGATCTGGACGACGGTCATGGTGCTCTACCTGATCGTCATCATCGCGCTGACGAAGCTGGCGGAGCGCATGGAAAGGAAGGTGCGCCATGGGTAAGATCCGCGTCGAGGGGCTGAAGAAGAGCTTCGGCTCGAACGAGGTGCTGAAAGGAATCGACCTGCAAGTGCAGCCCGGCGAGGTCGTCTGCGTCATCGGACCGTCCGGCTCCGGCAAAAGCACGCTGCTGCGCTGCATGAACCGGCTGGAGGACATCACCGCCGGCAGCGTCGTCGTCGACGACGTCGACATCAACGCCAAGGATACGGACATCAACAAGGTGCGCGAAAACATCGGCATGGTGTTCCAGCATTTCAACCTGTTCCCACACTTCAACGTCCTTCGCAACATCGCCTTCGCTCCGACGGAGCTCGGCAAGCTGGACGAGGCGGCGGCCCGGCAGACCGCGCTGCGGCTGCTCGAGCGGGTCGGGCTCTCCGACAAGGCGGACGCTTACCCGGCGCAGCTGTCCGGCGGCCAGAAGCAGCGCGTGGCGATCGCCCGGGCGCTGGCGATGAACCCCGACATCATGCTGTTCGACGAGCCGACGTCGGCGCTCGATCCGGAGATGGTCGGCGAGGTGCTCGGCGTCATGAAGAGCCTGGCGAGCGAGGGCATGACGATGATGGTCGTGACGCATGAGATGGGCTTCGCCCGCGAGGTCGCCGACCGGGTCATCTTCATGGACGGCGGCTACATCGTCGAGGAAGGCCCGCCGGAGGAGCTGTTCGGACGGCCGCGCCAGGAGCGGACGATCAGCTTCCTTGAAAAGGTGCTGTAAAACGAGGCTTCAGCGGCAAAAAGCCCGCTTCATCCGACTAGTCGGACGGAGCGGGCTTTTTGCATTTGGACCGGCGGAAGCAGATCGCTCGAGCTGCGCCGGAGCGTCGCGGCCGGCGCCGGATGCGGCTCGATCCGGGCCGCGGCGCCATGGGTCAAGGCACGACGAAGCGGATGCGCGTCCCGTCCTCGTAGCCCCGCAGCTGGTTGCCGATCCAGGAGCCGGCGCCGCGGTTGTCGGAGGACTTGACGTAGGCGACATCCGCGCCGGCTCCGCCTTCGCGGCACATCGCCATCGGCCACTCGTCCCGGTCGTATTTCTTGCGCGTCGGGATGCCCTGGAGCGACTCGCGGCGGTTGGCGTCCGCTCCGTCCCGGTCGATCGTGCAGATGGCCGAGGCGCCGGCGGCGATCGCGGCTCGGATATGCTCGGCCGTATCGGGATACCGCTCGGACGGGAAATAAATCGTCGCGTCATGGCCGGAGGGCGCGGCGGATGGCTGCGGCAGCTTGAGCTCGAACGAGCAGCCGCCGAGCAGCGCCGCCAGCAGCAGCGCGGCGAGCAGGGAGAAGAGCAGGCGAAGCGGTCGTCTGTCGGTGCGGGTCATGGTCGTCCTCCTGGTCGGTTCTCTCCTGTACGGAGCTTGTCTCCAGTATAACAGGGAACGTACGTTTGGGAAGACCAGGAACTGGAAAGGACGCCGACCGCTTCTAGCCCCGCCTCAAGGTTCATACAGATGAGAGATGGACTTCGCTCACCGGGCCAGAGGAGGGAATGGGATGCGAAAAAGGATTGCCGCCCCGAGACGGACAGCCGCCGACGCGGGACAAGCCGCAGACGGACGGCTGCCGGAGCATCGGCGCGGCATGGCTGTCCGCGCTGCCGCAAAAGGGCTGATCGCCGCCGCGGCGGGCTTGCTGCTTTGGCTCGCCCTCGGCTGCGGATCGGCCGGGATGGCGGGGACGGCGAAAGCGGCCGGCGCCGATCCGATCCGGCAGACGACCCAGGTTGTAGCCGTGCAGCAAGCGCCGGCTCCGGATTCGGCTCCCGCCAGCCATGGCATGAGTCACGGCGGTGGAACGGCGGGCGGCGGGCTGCAGGCGCCGCTGCAGGGCTGGCCGCTCGCTGCGGCCGTGTTCGAAATCTTGGCGCTGCTGCTGATCGGCGCCTTGACGATCCGCCAGATGCTGCGGCTGCGATACATGGAGCGGCCGGCCGAGATGCCGCTCATGATGTGCTGCATGGGCTTTTCGATGGCGGCCGGACTGGCCGGCGGCACGATCCTGTCGGTGCTGCTCGGCCAGTTCACGCTTCCTGCGATCGGCGCGGGAGCCGCCGCAGCCTGGGCCGGCTATGCGGCGGGCAGCCGCCACGGAGCCGCGCCGGCGCTGGAAGGTCTGCTCGGCGGCGCGATGGGCGGCCTGATGGGGCCGATGTTCGGCTATATGGCGTTGCCGGAGCATCCTTTTGCATCAGTGCTGTTCGCCCTCGCGCTGTTCATCGTCGTCGTACGGCTGCTCGGCCGCCTCGCTCGGGAAAAGCGCAGCGAAGCGGCCGCCTGCCTGGAGCCGGACGGCGGCTGAGCGTCGGGATGGCCTGATCCCTACTCGAAATAAAAAAGACGGAAGCTTCCGGCCGCAGCCGGGCTTCCGTCTTTTTTTACATGCAGCCGATTAGAACAGGAACGCGCCGATCAGCCCGCTCAAGAGGCCGGACGCGACGACGGAGCCGAACACGAGCCAGAGCACGCGCGCCGGGAAGGCGCGGCGCAGCATGAGCAGCGAGGGCAGGCTGACCGTCGGCAGCGTGACGAGCAGGGCGCCGGCGGCCGCGCCGCCGTAGCCGAGCGACAGGAACGACTGTACGATCGGAATTTCCGCCGCCGTCGGAATGACGAACAGCGTGCCCGCGATCGCGAACAGGATCAGCGCCAGCACCGTCGTGCCGGCTCCTTCGCCGAGCGTCGGGAACAGCCAGGCGCGCGCGGCGCCGAGCAGCAGCACGGCGAGGATGTACGCCGGGATGACGTTCAGCAGCATCGTGCCGAGGCTGCGTCCCCAGCGGACGAGGAACGGCCGGTCGTCCGCCTGGGCTGGAGCGAGCGCCTCGGCCGGCAGCTTGTCCTCGGAGACGGACGCGTCTCCCGCGAAGCGGTTCGCCAAGTAGCTGACGCCGAACGTGATCGCCAGGCCGAAGGCGAGGCGCAGCAGCGTGAAGTCCCAGCCGAGCACGAAGAACATGAAGATCAGCGTCGCCGGATTGAGCAGCGGATTGCCGAGCCAGAACGCGAGCGCGGCTCCGACGGAGACGTTTTTCTTGCGCAGGCCGGCGGCGATCGGCGCGGCGCAGCAGGAGCACATCATGCCGGGCAGCGAGGCGACGCCGCCCCATACGGTGCTGCGGAACGTGCGCTGGCCGAGCACGCGCATAAGCCAGTTCGCGGGCAGCAGCACCTGCACGAGCGAGCCGAGCAGGATGCCGAATACGGCGGCTTTCCATACGGCTTTATAGTAGACGACGGCATAGTCCCATGCGGACTGCCAGGAAGGATTCGGAATCGCTTCCTGGCCGCCGGTCAGGATCGAGCTGCCAATCGTATGCTCGGTGATCGCCTTGATCGCCTTGCCGTAGTAGGGCCACCACTTGATGTAGGTCAGGCCGGCGGCGGCGATGAGGATGAACAGGACGGCGAGCCACAGCGCTTTGCGGCCGTCGTTCTGCTGCCCGGAGGGCATGGGGGAAGAAGGGCTCAAGACGGAATAACCTCCTAGAATGGTGTCAGATGCTCGACTATTATAGCACAGCGCTCCAAAAGCGGAAGCGGAAGCGAAGCGCCAGGCGGCGGCCGGCCGGAGTTGGAGCCGGACCGAGCTTGTCGTATAATGGATGGGTTGAACGATAGCTTACGGAAAAGAGGGAAACCGATGTCGAAAACTCCAAGCGTCAAACTGACGTCCTTGTCCAGCAAGGGCGGCTGCGGCTGCAAGATCGGACCGGCCGACCTGTCGCAGGTGCTGCGCCAGCTCCCTCCGTCGGTGCCCAATCCCGACCTGCTCGTCGGGCTCGATACGAGCGACGACGCCGGCGTCTACCGGCTGAGCGCCGACATGGCGCTCGTGCAGACGGTCGATTTCTTCACGCCGATCGTCGACGACCCGTATGCGTTCGGGCAGATCGCCGCGGCCAATGCGATCAGCGACATCTATGCGATGGGCGGCAAGCCGCTGACGGCGCTCAACATCGTCGCGTTCCCGATCCAGACGCTGGACAAGGCCATTTTGGCCGACATCCTGCGCGGAGCGGGCGACAAGCTGGCCGAGTCCGGCGCGACGCTGCTCGGCGGCCACTCGATCGACGACAAGGAGCCGAAGTTCGGCATGGCCGTCACCGGCCTCGTGCATCCGGACCGGGTGCGGACCAACGCCGGGGCGAAGCCGGGCGACGCGCTGCTGCTGACGAAGCCGATCGGCGTCGGCATCTACACGACCTCGATCAAGAAGGACCAGCTCTCGCCGGACGAGGTCGCGCAAGTGACGCGCGTCATGTCGACGCTGAACCGCCGCGCCGCCGAGATCATGGACGGCTACGACGTGCATGCGTGCACGGACGTGACCGGCTTCGGCCTGCTCGGCCACGCGATGGAGATGGCCAAGGGAAGCGGCGTCGGCCTGACGATCGTCAAGAACGCCGTGCCGGTGCTGCCGCGCGCCCGCGAGCTGGCCGAAGCCGGCTTCATCCCCGGCGGCACGCGCAACAACCATGCGCATGTGAGCCCTTCGGTCGATTTTGCCGACCAGCATGACGAGATCGACCGCTTCATCCTGTGCGACGCGGTCACGTCGGGCGGCCTGCTGATCGCCGTCGCTGCGGAGCAGGCGCAGGCGCTGCTCGGTGAGCTGCGCGAGGGCGGCGTCGACGCCGCCATCATCGGCGAGGCGTCGGCCGAGCAGGCCGGACGCATCCGGACCGTATAAGAGAGAGAAGGAATGGCGATGTTTCAAGACTTGACCGTACCCGAGCTGCGGGACATGAGGGACCGCAAGGAGCTGACGATCGTCGACGTCCGCTCGCCCTCGGAATTCGCGGACGCGACGATTCCCGGCAGCGTCAACATCCCGTTCTTCGACGACGCCGAACGGGCGGAGATCGGCACGCTCTACAAGCAGCGCGGCATGGCCGAGGCCAAGCGGCGCGGGCTCGAGCTCATGAGCGCCAAGCTGCCGGCGTTCATCGCCGAATTCGCGGCGCTGCCGGGCAAGATCGCGCTGTTCTGCTGGCGCGGCGGCGGCCGCAGCCGCACGACGGCGACGCTGCTCGGCCTCATGGACATCCACTGCTACCGGGTGGCCGGCGGCTACCGCGAGTACCGCCGCTGGGTCGTGGAGACGCTGGAGACGTACCGGCTGGACAAGCCGGCCTACGTGCTGCACGGCAATACCGGCACCGGCAAGACGGCCATCCTCCGCCAGCTTGCCGAGGAAGGCTATCCGGTGCTCGATCTCGAGGGCTTCGCGTGCCATCGGGGCTCGATCTTCGGCGACGTCGGCCTGCGGGGGAGCAACCAGAAGACGTTCGACGCCGAGCTGCTGGAGACGCTGCTGCGCTTCGAGCGGGCTCCTTATGTCATCATGGAGGCGGAGAGCCGGCGCATCGGCAAATGCACGATGCCGCAGTTCCTCATGGACGCCAAGGAGAGCGGCGTGCCGATCCGGCTCGAGCTGCCGATGCCGGCGCGCGTGCGGCATATCGTGCAGGACTATCGGCCCGCGGAGCACAAGGAAGCCTGCCTGCATGCGTTCAAGATCATCAAGCCGCGCATGCACACTCCCGTGGCGAAGGAGATCCAGCAGAGCATCGAGCAGGACCGCTTCGACGTCGCGGCCGAGCTGCTGCTGGAGCATTATTACGATCCGCGCTACGAGCATGGAGCGGACCGCTACGACCAGGAGCGGGAGCGGCTCGTGCGGGCGCGCACGGAGCAGGAGGCTTTGGACGGCGTAAGGGCGGCTTTGCCGGACGTGCAGGCATGACCGACGGGTCTGCCGGACGGCTGCGGCCGATGAACGATCATGCTCCCGGCGAACGGGACGAAGCGGAGATCCACACCGTTTCGTCCCGTTTTTGCGTTCCATGCCGGGCCGGAGCGCCGATCTCGCGTCCGGGCATCGCCGAGGACGGGCTCGTCCGCCCCCGATCGGTCAATCGTGAAAGAATTCGTACGATCGCCGCCTACAGCCCCGAGTCCTCATCCTCTATACTAGCCTCATCCACTAGCGAGAGGTGAATTCATGGACTTGCCTTCCCTTCAACCTGCCGATCCAGCCCGCGCGCGACCCGATGTGAAAGCGATTACCAAAAAGGCCGGGCAGCGCTGGAACGCGCCAGTCGTCGGCTATCTGTTCATCGCTCCTTGGCTGCTCGGCTTTCTCATCCTGCAGCTATGGCCGATCATCCAGTCCTTCTATCTGTCGATGACCGAGTTCTCGCTGCTGGAGCCGGCCCGCTGGATCGGCCTCGACAACTACCGGGACATCTCGCAGGACCGCTTGTTCTTCAATTCGCTTCGTGTCACCTTCGTTTATGTCGCCGCCTCGGTGCCGCTCAAGCTGATCGCCGCCCTGCTGATCGCCATGCTGCTGAACCGGCAGATCCGGGGCATCTCGTTCTACCGCACCCTCGTCTATCTGCCTTCCCTGATCGGAGGCAGCCTGGCCGTGGCCGTGCTGTGGCGCAATATTTTCGGCCTCAACGGCTTCGTCAACCAGCTGGCCGTCCTGGTCGGCATCGATCCCAAGAACTGGATCGGCACGCCGTCCACCGCGCTCGGCACGCTGGTGCTTCTGACCGCCTGGCAGTTCGGCTCCGCGATGATCATCTTCCTCGCCGGACTCAAGCAGATTCCGTCCGAGCTGTACGAGGCCGCCTCGGTCGACGGCGCGTCGAGGCTGCGCAAGTTCGCGCGGATCACGCTGCCGATGCTGTCGCCGGTCATCCTGTTCAACCTCGTCATGGGCATCATCAACGCCTTCCAGATGTTCACGTCCGCCTACATCGTCACGAACGGCGGCCCGGTCAACTCCACGGAGATGTTCGCGCTGTTCCTGTACAACAAGGCGTTCGGCTCGCTGCAGATGGGATACGCCTCGGCGCTGGCCTGGATTCTGCTCGTCATCATCGGTGTCGTGACGGCGCTCAACTTCGTCGCGTCGAAGTATTGGGTGTTCTATGAAACGGAGGGACGAAAATGAACGGCAAGCCTCGCAAAAGCAACCTGCTCGTCCATCTGGTCATGATCGCCGCTTGCCTGGTCATGTCCTATCCTCTGCTGTGGTGGATCGGCGCGTCGTTCAAATCGGCGGCGGAGCTCGGCAATCCCGGCTTGTTTCCCGAGCAGTGGCTCTGGCGAAACTACTCCGACGGCTGGGTCGCCCTGCCGCAATACACCTTCACGCGGTTTTTCGAGAACAGCCTCCTGCTGAACGCCACGACGACGCTGCTGCATGTCGTCTCGGCCAGCCTCGTCGCCTTCGGCTTCGCGAGGCTGACCTTTCCGCTCAAGGGCATGTGGTTCTCGATCCTGCTGCTCACCTTGATGCTGCCGGGCCAAGTGACGCTGATTCCGCAGTATACGATGTTCCACGCCTTTGATTGGATCAACACGTATTTGCCGCTGATCGTGCCGTCCGCGATGGGCGGAGCGTTCTTCATCTTCCTCCTCGTGCAGTTCATCCGGGGCATCCCGCGAGAGCTCGACGAGTCGGCGAAGATCGACGGCTGCTCCTGGTTCGGCATCTACGCGCGGATCGTCATGCCGCTGACCGTGCCGGCGCTGATCACGGTCATGATCTTCTCGTTCATCTGGGGATGGGACGACTACTTCGGCCCGCTGATCTACCTCAATACCGTGGACAAGTACACCGTTCCGCTCGCCCTGCGCATGTTCATCGACACGCAGTCCGCCGTCGCCTGGGGCCAGCTGCTGGCGATGTCGCTCTTGTCCGTGCTTCCGCCGGTGCTCATTTTCTTCCTGGCGCAGAAGCATTTCGTCGAGGGCATCGCCACCTCCGGCCTAAAAGGATAGGCGCCTGCGCTCTGGCGCAGCTCCGCGGACACGGATAAAATGGGAGCCCTGGGGAGAGCGGGCGACAGCCGCCTTTCCCGTAATCGGATCACTAAACGCGGCTCAAAACGATTACGAAGAGCGTTGTACTTGGCGGTGTTATGCGGCATTCGAGGCGGTGTGAACGTGAAATTAAGGATGTATTACGATAGGAAAAGAGAAGAGGGCAAGCCCTATAAGGTGACGGTGATTGCTTGCGCCAACAAGCTACTGCATCACATTAACGCCATCTTAAAGAAGAGCCAGCCCTATCAAACGTAACCCATATTTAACCAACACCCTCCACGCCAATGGAGGTTATTTGGTGTGTACAGAAATTATATCAACTTTTCTTCATAAGACCAAGCGGCCCAAGCTTGACAAACATTAGCTGGTTTTTATGCTGTACAGGAAGCACATACCAGTCTATAATTCCCTCATTATGGATTAATGGGGGAAAAGAAGTGGAGAGACTAAAGAGCTTCTACTGGAGCGTATTGCTCGTTATTGTACTATGGGCGAGCACATTCTTGATCTTTACAAAGGATGAGTGGTCGCAAGGGCGAGGAGTATTTGGTGATATGTTCGGAGCCGTGAATGCCTTGTTTTCTGGCTTGGCTTTTGCAGGAATCATTTACACCATACAAATGCAGCGCAAAGAGCTCGCCCTTCAGAGGGATGAGTTGGTCCTACAAAGAGAAGAGATTAGTAAATCAACGGACGAACTTGCTGGGCAAAAGGAATTGATGGCTAAACAGCAATTTGACAATACGTTCTTCAATTTATTGTCGTTGCATTCACAAGTTCTAGAAAGCTTAGAATACCCAGATAACATTAAAGGACATCAGGTATTTAAAAAGTTTCATACCAAAATGAGAACCAGACTTACCGACAATAGCATCGTTACATTTAAGCAGGTATATGAGGAATCCAATTTGGCATTTGATAACTTCATAAAAACTACTGTTACAATAGTTGATTTTGTAAAGTCTCAATCCTCATTAACTTATACATCAAAGCGACAGTATCTTGATTTTTACAAGACACAATTTGGTGATCACGAGAAAATCTTTCTTTTCTACTACTGTCACTCTTATGATGTAGGTTTGAAGTACATTCTACACGAATACAATTTTTTAGAAGGGATTGATGAAAGTTTGTTTGTTGATGAACTCAAAGAATTTTGGGCATTTGATAGTAAATTCAAAAATTTGGTAATCAGTAATTAATTTTTGGTCACTCAATAGAGTGGCCTTTTTGTTTGCCCTTAGATCTTACAGCCACCGAACAACATCCGCAAGGAGAAAGAGAAGAGCATTGATGAGATCGTAGACATTATCCTCGTCAGAGTGGACTACCTGGGAAAGTTCAATGAGATAGCACGGGATGACAAGGCATTGCAGTGGGAGATTGACGATAGAATCAAAGCGACATACGATGCAATCGAAGCCGATCTCGGGATTAGGTTGCTGACAGAAGAACAGCCGACTCGTATGGCAACTAGCATACATTCATGTCGTTTACCTGTCGAATTATACGAGATTCATGTCGAATCGTGGCGAAAATCAGGCAAGGCGGTTCCTCCTGGCGACCCTGACCCCCGGCGGGTGCGATGGACCCCCGAACCCGGCTAGTCGCAAATTCAAAAAATCACTTCCGCTTCTGGTAGTCCAGAATGGGGCGGTTTTTATTTATCACTTCATCTAACGTCCGTATGAAGACATACGAAAAAACCACCTCCAAAGCGGAAGTGGTTTTTTCGTATGGGGCGGAAGTGTAACTGTGAAAGCCCCATTGCAGCAAAGTCTCTTACGGTATCTAGCATGAACACATTGTCTGTAGCAAGTCACAGTATGCCTTTGTGTAAAGGGGGGGGCTTGGTTTGAAAAGAAAAAACTTGAGCTCTTTTTTCATTGATTTGCATTTTTTATTTTTATGACGAGCGGAGTTCTCCCTTTAAGGAAGGTCCGCTCGGTGTTAGACCCAATTAGCCTGGCTAGTTTTGTTTGCTTGCCTTGATAACATCCTTAGTAATAGTTTTTTTAGTCCACCGTTTCAAGATAAGGATTGCTAGAATTCCAATAAAACAAATAGCTAAATCTGCTGTACTAAGATAAATGTTGATATTCATGGATTGACTCCTCTCATTATAGGAGGGCCTTTCACCAAGAGCTTCATTTTAGCACACAAACTTCAAATAATCCAAATTACTAAATATTGATAAGGCAGAATGTCGATTCAAGCTTTTTGATGATTCCCAATACAACAGACTATTGCAGATATTTGGAAGATCTTGCATACTGATGAGATGGGGGTGGAAGTTTTGAGGAAAATCGATCGAACAATAAAATTCAACGAGCAAGTTCATTTTCTTATGTCTAAGTTAGAGGCTGATTCAAAATTCAAAAATTCCGACCTTGTAATATCGAAGTATGTTTATCATCTATACTCTAAAATTAAAAGAACCTTCAAATCAATTGATGTTATTTTGAAGAGTGATATTAAAAATAGCTACATCGAAACCATTCCTCTTTTACGAATTATTGTTGAATCATATTTCCACATTGCTTACATAAACAAAAATAAGAGTAGAATGAGATTGATTGCTTCTCAATATGAGAATTTAGCCAAACTTGAGTTGTTTAATTTAGGGAAGTATTACCACTATTGGTCTTTGGAAACGGACATTCATCAAGATTATTTAGATGTTATCAAAAATCATTATGCTGGAAAGAAAGAACCTAATGTTCCCAATAAATTAAAAAAAGTCTACCTGCTTGCTAAAGAGGTGGGACGTTATGATTTTTATGTTGAGTTGTACACCTTAATGAGCGGATTTGTCCACTTTAGTCCTAACACAAGAAACTTGCACGGAGAACAACAAGATGACACATTCACATTCAATAAGTACGTATATGATGAGGAAGCCGATTACTCAATAAGATTCCATTTGATCCAAAGCATCATTTTAGCAATAGGCTGTATCGAGAATATTTTCGAATTGGATGATTATAGAGTCAATATTCTTGCTCCAGCGAGTGAGGATTGGCACGTAATAAGACAGATGAGGTTGAAAGCACCCCAATGAGGGTGTTTTTTTATTTGATGCAGCAACGTCGCAGGTACTGAAAGAAGAGTGAAAATTGAAAAGGCATCATCCGTTTGTGGATAATGCCCCGCGGTCCCTGCACCACATATTGTATAAGGCTCCATTCTTGCCACGTGCTGCCAGGGACAGCGAAATAATGAATATGCTCATAAGCATCATCCCCTCAGGAGAAATAAGAGGAAGCAGATATGAAAGAGCCCAACCAACAGCACCGGATGCGAGCATGTTGGAAAATGGGTTCTGCATTGTCTGAATCATTCCTTCGGCAAGTGTTGGATTCGAACCAACGCCTGTAACAACCAAATTCTTGTAAGCAAATATACCCCGACTAAAGTTGAAGGTCAAGTGCTCACTTAACATTGCTTCTTTTTATGCCTTTAACGGAAGGTTGATATAAGAATTTATGAGCATATAAGAAGTTGTCATTTCTTGTGTGGGTCAGATTGTTTCTTTCTAATTCTATTCGAGCTTTCTTACGAGGATAAGCGTAGCAGGTGCTGATCGCTGCTTCATCGCCAGGACCGGGAATAAAATTAGTCTGTAAGGTTTTTTTGGGTTTCATGGGTCTGCTCCTAACGCTGATCGAGCCGGTTCAAACCCTTAAATCAGGACCACGCACCTCTTATTCGATTGAGCACGTAGAATAACACGATTTTACGCCTGTTTTCGTCGGTTTACGCTTGGCTAAACTTTGATCACCTTCGGCTCCACAACACCTTCTCCAATCGCTTTCCGATACTCGTACGGCGACAGATCGTACAAGCTGCCGTGCATGCGATGACGATTGTAGTTGTCGATAAAGCCGCTGACGACCTCGTACGCATGTTGATAACTCTCAAATTCATGTCGTTGGTAACACTCTGCTTCCAGAATGGCATGGAAGGATTCGATGTGAGCGTTCTTATTCGGCGTCTTCGGCGGGATGCGTTCGTGCACCATTTCAACCTGTCCACAGGCCTCTTCAAACCGGTGGCTGATGAACTAGGGGCCATTGTCCGATCGAATGACGGGCCGATTCGCTTTGTCAAAGAGTTGGCGCCTCATGAGCGCTTCCTGCGTGATTCGAACCAGATCCTTGGCTTCGCAGGACAAGCCGTGATAACAGGCGACCACGGCCCGGTCGAAACGTCCGCCAACGCCTCCATGATCCATTCGCTGATTTGTTCATCGCTGATGCGCTTTCCCTCTTGCGTGCAGGAGTAGCCCGGCGCAGGGCGCCCGCCCGTGTAGATTCGCTCCTGCTTCGGCGCCGATCGACTCACATGGGCATAATACGTGGATCGCTCCACGTCCAGGATGCGGAGCACGAGACAGATGGAATGGCCGCGCAGAATGTAGGTCTGCGCAAGAGCTATTTTATCCGCAAGTGAGGGTTCGTTTTTTTTAACAGGTCACGGAGGATTTCCCTCTCCAGCGCCTGCTCCGCATACAGCTTTTTGAGCTTCTCGTGTTCTTTTTCCAAGGCCGCGTAGTCTGACGAAGAAGGAATGAACGCCGCTTGTTTCAACGCCTCTCCGTCCAACTGTCCCAGGTCGCTTCGCTTCAGCTCTTTCGCCCAGCGCAGCACCATTTTGGGATCAAGCTCATGCTGCCTGGCGACCGCCGTCATGTTCCCCGTCTCCAGGCCTTTGGCTACCACCATTTTTTTGAAATTCAGATCGTACCGTTTTCTCTCCATCCGTCTTCCCCTCCGATTGATTTTAGTGTATCGGAATAAGGGGTGTGCTGTCCAAGTTCGGATAGGGGCTAAAAAGGAAGAAGATTCTGATTCCAAAGCAGGGCTTTTTAAATTGGCTTGGATAATTTGGTGCCCAATTGGTGCCCAGCTCTCAAAATCGTCATGATGAACAGCTGCGATAAAACGAAAAAGTCCTTGATATATAAGGTTTTACAACAAAAAAAGCGAGGCCCCCTTGCGGGGGCCTCTTTCATGGGAGAGGAGAAACCGGACGAAGAGCTTATGGGGAAACGTAAGCCTTCTCCGCGGTGTCTACGGCATCTCTCGACGCCGGTAGTACAAGGATGTCCGCCCGGCGCGCCGCTTATACATGCGTTCGCTTAAAAATCTCCCGCTATGCTAAAATCGAAGGCAAGAGGAGGGAGAGCATGGCGGAAAAAGAAGAGCTCGTCCGGTTCGGCGTCGCATTTCCGGCGCCGCTGATCGAGCGGTTCGACGGCTATATCGAGGCGAAGGGCTATACGAACCGCTCGGAGGCGATCCGGGACATGGCCCGCAAGGCCATGCTGGAGGACGAGGGGATCGCGCCGGAGACGGCGGTCGCGGGCACGATCTCGCTCGTGTACGACCATCATGTGCGGGAGCTGCCGCTGCTGCTGACCGAGCTGCAGCATGACTACCACGAAGAGATCATCAGCACGATGCATGTCCATCTGACGCATCATCAGTGCATGGAGATCATCCTCATCCGCGGGCGCGTGGAGAGGCTGCGCAGGCTCCATGGGGCGATCCAGGCGCAGAAAGGCGTGCAGGTCGCGGAAATGTCGGTCACGTTTTTGGAATAGGAGATCGAGCGCGGGGAGATTCGGCTGGCTGCGCTTCGTTCTCGTTCGGTCCCGCGCGGCGAGCGTTCCGCGTTGGCGCCAGGACAACTCACGGCTGCTCCAGGTCGCGTCGGCGGACCTGCGGGCAGTCTTTTTCGTTTTCCCTATCCGTCTATATGTCAGATAATATGACGTAAAGAGGCAGTTTTTCATAGGCAGATCCGGCATCGTGTGCTACAATCGGGAGGAATCGTAACACACAGGAGCCGTGCAGCGGAAAATGGGGGAGAGAACATGAGGCATGATCGGGGAAGGCAGGACGTCAGGAACGGGAGCGGAGCCGGCATCCGCCGGGAAAAGCGCCGAAAGCTGAGGCCGGCTGTCGCAGCCGCGCTCATCGCCGTCGCGCTAGCAGGCTGCGCTGGAGCGGAAGGAACGCCGGCGCCTTCGGCCAAGCCGGCAGGGGCCGGCGCGGAGACGGGCGGCAACGCCGGGCAAGCCGCAGCCCAGGCGAAGGACAGCCTTATCCTGGCTGTCGGCTCGGAGCCGGAGACGGGGTTCGACCCGGTCACCGGCTGGGGCCGATACGGCTCGCCGCTTTTCCAGAGCACCTTGCTGAAGCGCGACGACGACTTGAACATCGTGAACGATCTGGCGACCGGCTACGAGGTCAGCGGCGACGGACTGGAGTGGACCGTCAAGCTGCGGGGAGACGCTGTCTTCACGGACGGCGTGCCGGTGACGGCCGAAGATGTGGCGTTCACATTCGAGCAGACGGCGAAGAGCGGGGCGGCCGTCGATCTGACGAATCTCGAGGCCGTGGAAGCCCCGGCCGTGGATGTGGTCGTATTCCGCCTCCATTCGCCGCAGTCGACGTTCGTCAGCCTGCTCGTCTCCACCGGCATCGTGCCGAAGCATGCGTATGGCCCGAGCTACGCCGAGCAGCCGATCGGCTCGGGGCCGTTCCAGCTTGTGCAGTGGGACAAGGGCCAGCAGCTGATCGTAGAGGCCAATCCCAATTATTACGGGCGCAAGCCGTCCTTCAAGCGCTTGACGTTCCTGTTTCTCGGCGAGGACGCGGCGTTCGCGGCCGCCAAGGCCGGGGAGGCGGACGTCGCCTACATCCCGTCGTCGTTCAGCCGTCAGCCGGTGGCGGGCATGACGCTCGTCGACGTGAAGTCGGTGGACAATCGCGGCATCCAATTCCCCTACAAGCCCGCCGGCGGCAAGACGTCAGGCGGCGATCCGATCGGCAACGACGTGACGTCCGACCCGGCGATCCGCAAAGCGGTGAACGCGGCGATCGACCGGCAGGCGCTCGTCGACGGCGTGCTGGACGGCTACGGCTCTCCCGCCTATTCTCCGAGCGACGGTCTGCCTTGGTGGAACCCGGATACGACGGTGCCGGACGGAGATCCCGCCGCTGCGCGGCAGCTGCTGGAGCAGGGCGGCTGGAGCGATCCCGACGGCGACGGCATTTTGGACAAGGACGGCCGACGGGCGGAATTCACGCTGCTCTATCCCGCCGGAGACGTGACCCGCCAGTCGCTCGCGCTGGCCGCGGCGGACATGGTGCGGGAGGCAGGCATCGAGATCCGCCCGGACGGCAAGAGCTGGGAGGAGATCGAGAAGCGCATGCATGCGGATGCGACGCTGTTCGGCTGGGGGAGCCATGATCCGCTGGAGATGGACCATTTGTTCCGCGGCGCGTCCGGCGGCGTCGGCTACTACAACGCCGGCTATTACGCCAACAAGACCGTCGAAGCCTGGATGGACAAAGCTCTTGCCGCGCCGTCCGAGACCGAAGCGCTGGAGTTCTGGAAGAAGGCGCAGTGGGACGGCGAGACGGGCTTCAGCGCGCTAGGCGACGCGCCATGGGCTTGGCTCGTCAACCTCGACCATCTGTATCTCGTGAGCGACAAGCTGGACGTCGGCAAGCAGCGCATCCAGCCGCATGGACACGGCTGGCCGATTACCGACAACATCGCGGACTGGACATGGAAAAGCTGAGCGCGGACATCCAAGACGGGCGGAGGCGCGGGGCCGGAGCAGAGGCGGCGCAGTCCGCTTCGGGAGGCGAAGGCATCAAGGGCGGCTGGGGCTTGTACCTCCTTGGAAAGGCGCTCCGGCTCATCCTGCTGCTCGCGGCGGTGAGCGCCGTCACGTTCACGCTCGTCAGCCATTCGCCGGTCGATCCGGTGCGGGCGTACATCGGCGCCGACATCCTCCGCGTCGGACCGGAGCAGCAGGCGCAGATCGCCGCCTACTGGGGGCTGGACGAGCCTCCGCTCGAGCGGTTTTTCCGCTGGGTCGGGGCGCTGCTGAGCGGCGACCTCGGCACGTCGATGATCTACCGCGAGCCGGTGGCGGACGTGATCGCGGAGCGCTTCGCGAGCTCGGCGCTGCTGATGGCCGCGGCGTGGCTGCTGTCCGGCGCGCTCGGCTTCTCCGCCGGCATCGCGGCCGCGATGGCGCATGGCCGCTGGCCGGATCGGCTCATCCGCCGCTGCTGCTATCTGCTCGCCTCGACGCCGCCGTTCTGGCTGGCGCTGCTGCTGCTCACGGTGTTCGGCGTCGCGCTCGGCTGGTTCCCGATCGGCCTGGCCGCTCCGGCCGGAATGGCGGCGGAGGAGGTCGGCTGGCTGGACCGGCTGCGCCACATGGCGCTGCCGGCGCTGACGCTGAGCGTCGTCGGCATCGCGCCGGTCGCGCTCCATACGCGCCAGAAGCTGCTCGAGGTGCTGGCGAGCGACCATGCGCTGTACGCCCGCTCCCGCGGCGAGCGCGGCTGGGCGCTGCTGCGCAGGCATGGACTGCGGGCGGTCGCCCTGCCGGCGCTCTCGCTGCAGCTGGCCGGCTTCAGCGAGCTGTTCGGCGGCGCCGTGCTGGCGGAGCAGGTGTTTTCGTATCCGGGGCTCGGCCAGGCGACGGTGCAAGCGGGACTTCGCGGCGACGTGCCGCTGCTCATGGGGCTCGTGCTCGGCAGCGCGTTGTTCGTCTTTGCCGGCAACCTGCTCGCCGATCTGAGCTATCGGCTGGTCGATCCGAGGCTGCGCGAAAGGAGCCGTACATCATGATGGAGCGCCCTGAAATGAAGGCTGCGACCCAGCGGAAGGCCGTCCCGGCGGCAAGCCTGCCGTCGGGACGGCTCCGGCTGCTCGTCGGAGCCGCGCTGCTCGTCGCCGCTCTGCTGGGGCTCGGCCTCTGGGCGTCGCTCTCCGGCGGCGGAGAGGGATTGCGCACGAATCTGGCCGAGCGCAGCCTGCCGCCGTCCTGGGGTCATCCGCTCGGCACGGACTGGCTCGGACGCGACATGCTGGTCCGCACTGTGCAAGGGCTGTGGCTCAGCCTGCAGGTCGGCCTGCTCGCATCGTTGGCCGGAACGGCGATCGCCGCCGCCGCCGGCCTCTCGGCCGCGCTGCTCGGCCGCACGGCGGACCGGATCGTCTCCTGGCTGATGGATCTGTTCCTCAGCCTGCCGCATCTGGTGACGCTGATCCTGATCGCTTTCGTTTGCGGAGGCGGCTTGCGCGGCGTCCTCATCGGCGTCGCCCTGACCCATTGGCCTTCGCTCGCCAGGCTCATCCGCGCGGAGGCGATGCAGCTGCGGTCGGCCGATTATGTCGCCGTGTCGCGGTCGCTCGGAAAGTCCCGCGTCTGGATCATGACGCGGCATCTGCTGCCCCATCTGCTGCCGCAGCTGCTGACCGGCTGCCTGCTTCTATTCCCTCATGCGATCCTGCATGAAGCGGCGATCACCTTCATCGGGCTCGGCCTGCCTCCCGACCAGCCGGCGATCGGCGTCATCTTGTCCGAGTCGATGCGGTATCTCAATGCCGGATTGTGGTGGCTGGCGGTATTCCCGGGCGTGGCGCTGCTGCTGCTCGTCGGCGCCTTCGACCGGCTCGGCCATGCGGCGTCGGCGCTGCTCGATCCGGGGCGGTCGCAGCAGTGAGGCCGGCATCCGGACGAAAGGCAAGCACGAGGAGGCACGAGGAGGAGAAGACGATGGCGATTGGGGCAAAGCGTGTTCCGGCGCAGGAGGCGTCCCGGCGCGGAGCAAGCTCGGAGGAAGCCGCGCTCGGCGCGGCGGCACCGCTTCTGGAGATCGAAGGGCTGCGCGTATCGTTCCTGCAGTATGGTCGCGGGCTGCAAAGAAGGACCGTGCAGGCGCTCGCCGGCGTCGACCTGAGCGTAGGAGCGGGCGAGCTCGTCGCGCTCGTCGGCTCCAGCGGCTCGGGCAAAAGCCTGCTCGCCCATGCCGTCATGGGGCTGCTGCCGGACAATGCCCGCTCATCCGGCTCGATCCGGTATGCCGGCGAGCCTCTTGACGGCGAGAGGCTGCTGCGCCTGCGCGGCAAGGAGCTGGCGCTCGTGCCGCAAGGCGTCACGTACCTGGACCCGCTGCTGCGCGCGGGCGAGCAGGCGCTCGGCCGGCAGCGCGGGCCGCAGGCGCGGAGCCGGCTGCGCGCGGTTTTCTCCCGCTTCGGCTTGCCGGAGCGGGCCGAGCGGCTGTATCCGCATCAGCTGTCCGGCGGCATGGCGCGCAAGGTGCTCGTCTCCGCCGCGGCGCTCGGCGGCGCGCGCCTCGTCGTTGCGGACGAGCCGACGCCCGGCATGGAGGCGGGCAAGGCGGCGGAAGCGCTGCAGGCGCTGCGCGAGCTGGCGGACGGCGGCTGCGGCGTGCTGCTGCTGACGCATGACATCGAGGCGGCGCTGCGCGTCGCGGACCGGGTCGCGGTGCTGTACGCCGGCGAGGCGGTCGAGCTGGCCGCCGCGTCCGATTTTGCCGGAGCCGGCGAGCGGCTGCGCCATCCGTATACGCGGGCGCTGTGGCAGGCGCTGCCGGCGAACGGCTTCCGGCCTCTGCCGGGCGTGCAGCCGGCGCCCGAGGAAGCCGCGGCCAGCTGCGCCTTCGCCGCCCGCTGCGGGCAGGCCGCGCCGGAGTGCCGCGCCGCCAAGCCGGCGATGCGGGTGTGGAGAGGCGGCCAGGTGCGATGCTTCAAGCCGGACTGAGGACGGTCGAATGGACGCGCGATGTGGCGGCGGAGCGGTTTGGCTTGGAGGGGATCTCGGATTGAGGGCGGTGGGATGGACGCGTGAGTTAGCGGAGGAGCGGTTTGGCTTGGAAGGGAGTTGGGACGTGTCGAGGCGGAATGAGGGCAGAGTGATGGTCATGGATCGGTCCGGAAAAGGCGCCGGTCGTGTCGAGGCGGATGAGCCGGGCAGGAGGCTAGATATGCTGGAAGTGGACAAAGTGGGGATTCATCTAGGCGGACGCTGGCTGCTCCGCGACATGAGCCTGACGCTGGAGGCGGGCGAAGTGGTCGGCATCAGCGGCGACAGCGGCGTCGGCAAATCGACGCTGGCGCGGATGCTCGCGGGCCATCTGGCTCCGGACGAAGGGGAGGTCCGGTACGGCGGCCGGCCGGCCGCGCGGCGCGGACCGCATCCGGCGCAGCTCGTGCTGCAGCATCCCGAGCGCGCGGTCAATCCGCGCTGGCGCATCCGCCGCATCCTCGCCGAAGCGGGAGCGCCGGAGCCGAGCCTGCTGGAGGCGCTGCAGATCGCGCCTTCCTGGCTGGACCGCTGGCCTTTGGAGCTGTCGGGCGGCGAGCTGCAGCGCGTCTGCATCGCCCGGGCGCTCGGCCCGGCGACGCGCGTCCTGATCGCCGACGAGATGACGGCGATGCTCGACGCGCTCACGCAGGCCGGCATTTGGCGCGCGGCGCTCGGCGTCGCGCAGGAGCGGGGGCTCGGCGTGCTGGCGATCAGCCACGACGAGGCGCTGCTCGAGCGCATCTGCACGCGCCGTCTTCGCTGGGAGGAGCTGCGCGGGGACGCGACGACAGTAATGATGCCTTGACGTCGGGCTTCGGGATGCCTTGAAGTCGGACTTTAGGGCGACTTGAACGCCGCGCGCGGGCAGCAAAGGCGGGCGAGACGAGCCCAATCTCGAATCCAAGGCACTCAAAGTGCCTTGAACCAGCGAGGACGAGCCCGATCTCGAATTCAGGGCACCCAAAGTGCCTTGAATCAGCGAGGACGAGCTTACTCTCGGATCCAGGGCATCCAAAGTGCCTTGAACCAGCGAAACCCAGACCAATCTCGAATCCAGGGCACCCAAAGTGCCTTGAACCAGCGAAACCCAAACCAATCTCGAATCCAGGGCACTTAAAGTGCCTTGAAACAGCGAAACCCAAACCAATCTCGAAACCAGGGCACTCAAAGTGCCTTGAATCATCGAAACCCAAACCAATCTCGAATCCAAGGCACCCAAAGTGCCTTGAACCAGCGAGAACCAATCCAATCTCGAATTCAGGACACCCAAAGTGCCTTGGATCAGCGAGAACCAATCCAATCTCG